>CAVVTD010000015.1:0-80087 GCA_963751065.1 uncultured Actinomycetes bacterium | reverse complement strand
GGGGTCGGCCGTCCAGCGCTCGCCGTTGCCGCGGATCCAGGTCGCGGGGGCGAGCTCTCGCAGCCGCGCCACCGTCGCCTCCGGCCAGGGACCGAACAGCGCGACGTCCCCGCCGATGAGGTACGCGCCGGCGCCCTGCCGGGCGGCGTCGGCGAGGACCGCCTCGAGCGCGGGCAGGTTGCCGTGGACGTCGTAGATCAGGGCGAGCATGCCCGCGTAGTGTTACCCGCCGTGGACGACCTCGCCGTCACCGGTCCCACGCTCTGCGTGCGCATCCCCCGCGACGGGGACGCCGCCGCGCTCTACGAGCAGGCCTCCGATCCCGAGGTCACGCGCTGGTTCTCGTGGGGGCCGTACACCTCGGAGGCCGAGGCGCGGGCCTACCTCTCGCGCCTGCCCCCCCAGCGCGCGCGAGGCGAGCACCTCGACCTCGTCATCGAGCACCGCGAGGCCGGTCCGATCGGCATCACCGGACTCGGCGAGCTCGCCGTGCGCGACCGCCGCGCGGTCATCGGCTCCTGGCTCGGCCGCGCCTGGTGGGGCACCGGCGCCAACCAGGAGGCCAAGGCGCTCATGTGCCATCTCGCCTTCGCGGTGCTCGGCCTCGAGCGGCTGGGCGCGTACTCCAACGTCGAGCACGCGCGCTCGCAGCGCGCGCTGGAGCGCATCGGCTTTCGCCGCGAGGGCGTGCTGCGCGCCTATCACCGCCACGGCGACAGCCTGCTCGACGTCGTCGTCTTCGGGCTGCTGCGCGAGGAGTGGGCGGCGGGCGCGCTGCCCGCGGTCTCGGTGACGGTGACCGGCCAGGCGCCGCCGGCGTTCGTCCTGAGCCGGGTCGCGCCGGCGGGCTGAGCCGGGTCGAACGCCGCGCGCTGTGGCTGCGCTCGCGGGCGAGCGGGTACACGCACCCGCCATGTCCGTCAAGCATCCCGTCGAGCGCGGCGACGAGGGCCGCAGCGCGTTCGATCACATCGCCGAGCGCGCGTCGAACCTCTCGTCGTCGCCGACCTTCTTCGCCGTCTGCGCGCTGCTCGTCGTCGCGTGGACGCTCTCCTACTGGCTGGGCTGGTCAGATCCCGTCCGCTTCTTCCTCGGCGACCTCATCGGCGCCATCACGCTGCTGCTCGTCGCACTGCTGAAGAACGCCGAGTTGCGCGCCGAGGCGGCCGTGCAGGACAAGCTCGACGCGATCGCCCTGGCCCTGCTCGAGGTGCGGCGCGGCACCGACGACGGTGCGGCCGACGAGCTCGAGAAGGCGATCGGGCGTCACGACGAGGTCTGAGGGTGCTCAGCCGAGCGCGCTGAGCGGATCGATGTTCGCGCCGCGCAGCAGCAGCTCGAAGTGCAGGTGCGGTCCGCTCGCGCGGCCGGTCGCGCCGACCGTCCCGATCCGCTGGCCCACGCCGACGGCCTGACCGCCGGAGACGGCAAACGACGCGAGGTGCGCGTAGAGCGTGCGCAGCCCGAAGCGATGGCGGATGACGATCGTGTTGCCCCAGCCCGAGCTGTCGTAGCCCGCCGTGACGACCGTGCCGAAACCCGCCGCGGTGACGGTCGTGCCGCTCGGGGCGGGGAAGTCGACGCCCGCGTGAAAGACGTTCCAGCGCGGGCCGAAGCGATCGCCGGCCGCCGCCTGCACGGGCCGGCGCAGCTGCACGGGCGAGCGCGGCACCGGCGCGGCCAGCGCGCTGCGCGTCGAGGGGCCCGCGACGCCGTCGGCGTGCAGCCCGGCCCACGCCTGGAACCGTTGTAGCGCCGCCACCGAGCGCGGCCCGAGCGCGCCGTCGAGGGGACCGGAGGGAAAGCCGTGGGCGGCGAGCTTGAACTGCAGCGCGGCGACGTCCCAGCCGACGGCGCCCGCGGCGATCGTGCGACTGCCGTACGGGTGGCGGCCGAGCGACCCGAGCGCGCGCCGCGTGGCCGGGCCGACGACGCCGTCCGCAGCCAGGCCCGCGCGGCGCTGGGCCTGGCGCACGGCCGCCGCGGTGCCGGGCCCGAGCACGCCGTCGACGGTTCCCGCGTAGGTGCCCGCGCGGCGCAGGGCCACCTGCAGGGCGGCGACGTCGCCGCGGACCGACGCGATGGCGGCCGGCGCCGCGACGGCCGTGCAGAGCAGGGCGATGGTGAGCACGCCGCCGGTCGTCGTCCTCGCACGCATGGCAGGGCCCTACTTCGCGGCGCCCGCGGGGCTTCATGCTCGCGGGCGGCGGCTTGCACCGGAAACCGGAGCGCGGAGCTCGCGGTCGCCGAGGACGCCCATCCCTACCCCCGGCGCGCCTCCCAGCTGAAGCCGCGCACCGCGAGCACCGTGCCGACGGCGGCCCAGATGAGGACGACGGCGAGGTCGTCGAGGTGGTCGGCGAACGAGGCGCCGGTCACGACCGCCGCCGAGAGGCCGTCGATGAGGTGCGTCAGCGGCAGCGCCTGGGCGATGTCGCGCAGGAACGTCGGCGCGTTCTCGGCGTCATAGAAGACGCCGCTCAGGACGATCACCGGCAGGAAGATCGCGTTGACGTAGGCGGGCGCGGAGTCGAAGTTCGGGATCGCGTGCGACAGGGCGACGCCGAGCGAGGCCAGGCAGCCGACGCCGGCGCCGACGAACACGAGCAGCATGAACCAGTCCTTGGGCAGACCGACGCCGAAGAGCAGCGCGCCGGCGCCGATGACGATCGTCAGCTGGATCGCCGTGTTCGTGACCGCGTGCGCCGCGAGGCTCGCGAGGTAGTTGCCGCTCGGCAGCGGCGTGCCGCGCAGCCGCTTGAGCACGCCCTGCTCGCGCAGGAAGACGAGGTTCATCGCCAGCGCCACGAAGGTCGTGGTCATGATGCTCATGCCCGCGATGCCGGGCACGATGATGTCGAGATCCTCCTGGCTGCCGGCGAAGATCGCGCCGAACAGGGCGAGGAAGAGCAGCGGCAGGACGAAGTTGAAGAACGCCGCGCTGGGGTTGCGCCAGAACATCTTGCGTTCCAGGCGGTACTGGCGCCAGGTGAGGGCGAGCGCGGCGCTCACAGCGGCGCCTCCGCGCCCTCGACGGCCTCGGCGGTGAGCTCGAGGTAGACGTCCTCGAGCGACGGCCGGCTGACGCTGAGATCCTCCAGCCCGACCCCGCGGGCGAGCGCCGCGCTCGTGAGCTGGTGCAGCAGCGCCGTCGGATCGTCGGTCTCGCGGGTGATGAGCTCGCGGTGCTCGTCGCGCCAGCTCACGCGGTAGCGCGAGGACGCGCCGACGCCCAGCTGGGCCGGCGCACCCACGGCGAGGATCCGCCCGTCCTTGACGATGGCGACGCGATCGCAGAGCGCCTGCGCCTCGTCGAGGTAGTGCGTCGTGAGCAGGACGGTCTTGCCGAGGTCGGCGAGCGCGCGGATCGTCTCCCAGGCCGCGCGCCGGGCCGCCGGATCGAAGCCGGTGGTCGGCTCGTCGAGGAAGACCAGCTCGGGATCGCCGATGAGGGCCAGCGCGAAGTCCAGCCGCCGCGACTGGCCGCCCGAGAGCTTGCGGGTGAGCACGTTCTCGCACTCGCGCAGGCCCGCGAGGTCGATGACCTCCTCGACGTCGCGCGGCGCCGGATAGAAGCCGGCCCAGTGCACGACGAGCTCGCGCGGCGTCGCGTGGCGGTAGATCCCGCTGGACTGCAGCACGATGCCGACGCGCTCGCGCAGCGCGCGGGGGCGGCTGGCGGGGTCGTGGCCGAGCACCGAGACGATGCCGCTCGTGCGCTCGCGGTAGCCCTCGAGGATCTCCACGGTCGTCGTCTTGCCGGCCCCGTTGGGACCGAGCAGGCCGAAGACCTCGCCCCGGGCGACTTCGAAATCGACGCCCTGCACGGCGCGCACGACGCCGTAGGACTTGTGCAGGTCGCGCACGAGAATGGCCGGAGCCGCTGAATCCACGCGGCGCAATCATGACAAGATCGCCTCAGCCATCTCGTGCCCTGCTGCGCCTGCATCGATATCGGCTCGAACACCACGCGGCTGCTCGTCGCGCAGGCCAACGGCACACGCCTGCAGGAGCTGCTCTCCGAGCGCGTGTTCACCCATCTCGGCGTCGCCACCGCGGACGGCTGCGCGGTCGGGCCGGAGAAGATCGACGAGGTCGCCGCCGTCGTCGCGCGCCAGGTCCGCCTCGCCGAGGAGCTCGGCGCGGCGTCGTTGCGCGTCGTCGCCACGGCCGCGGTGCGCCAGGCGGTCGATCGGACCGCGCTGGCGGCGGCGATCGAGGCCGCGTCCGGCGCACGGCTGGAGATCCTCACGGCGTCCGACGAGGCGCGGCTGGCCTTCGGCGGCGCGATCGGGATGCTGCTCCGGGCGCCCGCGGGTCTGCTCGGCGTCGTCGACGTCGGCGGCGGCTCGACCGAGCTCGTCGTCGGCACGGCCCACGGCGGGGTCAGCTGGTCGGTCTCCCTGCCGGTCGGCTCGGCCGTCGTCACGCACCACGATCTGCCCTCCGATCCGCCGCCGCCGATCGAGCTCGCCCGCGCGCGCGAGAAGCTGCGTCGCCTCTTCGCGCCGGTCGAGGCGCCACAGCCGGCTGTCGCCTACGCGGTCGGCGGCAGCGCGACGTCGCTGCAGCGGCTCGTCGGCGTGTCGCTCGGGCGCGAGGCGCTGATGCGCGGCCTGGCGGCGCTCGTCACGCGCCCCTCCGGGCAGGTCGCCGTCCGCCTCGGCCTGGCGCCCGAGCGCGCACGGCTGCTGCCGGCCGGCATCCTGCTGCTCGACGCGGCGTCGCACGCATTGCGCGCGCCGCTGCAGCTCGCCGGCGGCGGGCTGCGCGAGGGCGTCGTCTTCGAGCAGCTCGCGGCGCTCGATGCCTGACCTAGTGGGCCGCGCGCAAACGTTGCACGTGAAACGTCGGGCGCCGATCACCGCCAGGCGGCGTCCTCGGATCTCGATGGCCCAGAGGGCCACCTTCGATCCTGCGTCCTTGCCTGACGGCGCCGGCATCCCGGCGTTTCGACGCACAACGTTCCCGCGCGACCCACTAGATGTGAAAGCGGTGTGTACGACTTGCGGGCCCCGCCGCGTGGCGGGGATAGTCTGATCGCAGTGACCGATCCCGAGACCGAGACCCAGATCGAGCCGACGAGCGCCGAGGCGGAGAACGCGCTGCAGGAGTCGATCGGCTCGATCGAGCCCGCGCCCGCTCCGCCGCCGCCCGCCGATGCCGACCTGCACGACAAGGGCCTGTACTTCGGCCGCGAGCTGTCGTGGCTGGACTTCAACGACCGGGTGCTGCGGCTCGCCGAGGATGACTCGCAGCCGCTGCTCGAGCGCGTCAAGCTCGCCGCGATCTGGAGCTCGAACAACGACGAGTTCTTCCAGATCCGCGTTGCCGGCGTGCACGACCAGATCGACGCGGGGCTGACCGATCCCGGCCCCGACGGCCTGACGCCGTCGGAGACGATCGACAAGATCCGCTCGCGCGTGCGCAAGCAGCAGCAGCGCCTGGAGGAGACGGTGCTCGGCGAGCTCTTTCCCGCGATGGCCGACGCCGGCATCTGCATCGTCGGGCTCGACGACCTGTCCAAGAAGCAGCGCAAGGCGATGGGCGAGCGCTACCGGCGCCAGATCTTCCCGGTCCTCACCCCGCTCGCCGTCGGCCAGGGCCGCCCGTTTCCGTACATCTCCAGCCTGTCGCTGTCGCTCGCCGCGCTCGTGCGCGATCCGCTCAACGACGAGGAGACGTTCGCCCGCATCAAGGTGCCGACCGAGATGCTCGACCGCTTCGTCGGGGTCGACGGCGCGCCGAACACGTTTGTCGCGCTCGAGGAGGTCATCGCCGCCAACCTCGATTCGCTTTTTCCGGGCATGGAGATCGTCGGCCACGGCTTCTTCCGCGTCACGCGCGACGCCGACTTCGAGATCTCCGACGAGGCCGACGACCTCCTGCAGGCCGTCGAGGCCGAGCTGCGCCGGCGGCGCTTCGGCGAGGCGGTGCGCCTCGAGGTCGACGTCAACATCGGCGGCGGCGTGCGCGAGCTGCTGCGCGAGGCGCTCGACCTCGAGGAGCGCCAGGTCTACGACGTCGACGGGATCCTCGGGCTCGCCGACCTGTGGCAGATCTATGGCCTGAAGGGGTTCGCCGAGCTGCGCGACCCGCCGTGGACGCCGGTCACCCAGCCGCGCCTGCAGGGCAAGGATTCCTCTGAGCAGGTCAACGTCATGGCCGAGATGCGCCGCGGCGACATCCTCGTGCACCACCCGTACGACTCCTTCGCGACATCGGTCGAGCGCTTCGTCGAGCAGGCGGTGTCCGACCCCGACGTGCTCGCGATCAAGCAGACCGTGTACCGCACGTCGGATGACTCGCCGCTCGTCCCCGCGCTCATCCGCGCGACCGAGCGCGGCAAGCAGGCGGTCTGCATGGTCGAGCTCAAGGCGCGCTTCGACGAGCGCGCGAACATCACGTGGGCGCGCGCGCTGGAGCAGGCCGGGGTGCACGTCGTCTACGGCTACCCGGGGCTGAAGACGCACGCCAAGTGCATCCTCGTCGTGCGCCGCGAGGGCGACGGCGTGCGCCACTACGTCCACATCGGAACCGGCAACTACCACGCCAAGACGGCGCGCCTGTACACCGACTTCGGGCTGTTCACGTGCGACGAGGACATCGGCAACGACGTCGCCGACATGTTCAACTTCCTCACCGGCCTCGGCCGCCCGCACGAGTACCGCAAGGTGCTCATCGCGCCGCGCGGAATGCGCGAGGGGATCCTCGAGGAGATCGACCTCACGATCGCGGCCCACGAGCGCGGCGAGCCGGCGCGGATCCGCCTGAAGATGAACTCGCTCGTGGACCGGCGCTGCATCCGCGCGCTGTATCGCGCCTCGCAGGCCGGCGTCCCGGTGGCGCTCAACGTGCGCGGGATCTGCTGCCTGCGTCCCGGCGTGGAGGGCATCTCCGACAACATCACCGTCACGAGCGTGCTGGGGCGCTTCCTCGAGCACTCGCGCATCTACAGCTTCGAGCGCGGCGACGAGAAGCGCGTGCTGATCGGCTCGGCCGACCTCATGCCGCGCAACCTCGACACGCGCGTCGAGCTCATCACGCCGGTGCTCGACCCCACGGTGCGCGCGGACCTGCTCGACACGCTCGACCGCTCGCTGGCGACCGACGTCCACGCGTGGGATCTGCAGTCCGACGGCTCATGGCGCAAGCGCAAGCCGGGCGACCCGCCGCGCTCGGTACAGCGCGAGCTGATGATGCTGCACGCCGCGCGCGCCAGCGAGGGCACGCAGTCCGAAGACGCGTGACGCTTCGATGACCGACGGCGAGCGTCCGGCGCCGGCGCCGGCCCCGGCCACCGCGCAGGCCGCGCGCGTGCACGCCCCCGCGCGCGGCAACCGGCGCCTGGAGCAGCTGCTCGCCGCCGTCGACGGCGATCTGCAGGTCAAGGCCTGGTGGCATGCCGCCGGCGTCAACGCCGAGCGCCTGCACATGAGCGACCACTCGTGGGTCCACATCCAGATCGTGCTGAACATGGCGCTGCGCCTGTCGCGGCTGCTGTTCGGGCGCGGCGTGACGCCGAGCATCGTCGCCGACCACGGCCTCGAGCGGCGCGACGCGGAGGTCGTCATCGCCGGCGCCGCGCTGCTGCACTGCGTCGGGATGTCGATCCACCGCACCGATCACGAGGCGTACTCGCTGTTTCTCACCGCTGACAAGCTGCCCGAGCTGCTGAAGGACATCTACGATGAGCCGACGCGCTCGATCGTCGTCGCCGAGACGATGCACGCGATCATCTCGCACCGCTCCAAGGGCGCGCCGTTCACGATCGAGGGCGCGATCCTGCGCGTCGCCGACGCGCTGGACATGGCCCGCGGGCGCTCGCGCGTGCCGTTCGAGGCCGGTCACACGAACATCCACTCCCTGTCGGCCTACGCGATCGAGGAGGTCAAGATCGGCGCGGGCGAGGAGAAGGCCGTGCGCGTGGAGATCAAGATGTCCAACTCGGCGGGGATCTTCCAGGTCGACGAGGGTCTGGGCACGAAGCTGCGCGGCACGCTGCTGGAGGAGCACATCGAGGTGGTCGCGCGGATCGAGGGCGAGCACGAGCAGCGGCTCGTACCCATTTTTCGCCTGTAAGTCGTGCGTTCTGAGCGGTCGCGCGCCAGCGCTTGATCTGTGTGTGCGCGGACCGCGCATGCGCAAGCACTATCAACCCCGAGTTCGGAGGCACGATTTCCCGTGACCGACTCAGCACTGCGTGAGCTCGCAGACGACCCGTCTTCGCGCAAGCGCTTTTTCAAGATGCTCGGCGGTGCGGGCGCGGTCAGCGCCTTCTCCGTCGCCCTCGCCGCCTGTGGTGACGACGACGACAAGAGCTCGGCCGGCGCCGCGCCCGCCGCCAAGTCCGCCGACGACAGCAACAAGTCCGATCTGGACATCCTCAACTACGCGCTGACGCTCGAGTACCTCGAGGCCGACTTCTACGCGAAGACCATCGCCAGCGGGCTCGTCAAGGACCCGAAGGTGGCCTCGATCGCCAAGAAGTTCGGCTCGACCGAGCAGGAGCACGTCGACGCGCTCATTGCCACGATCAAGAAGCTCGGCGGCAAGCCCGTCGCGGCGCCGAAGTCCAACTTCCAGCCGACGTTCGACAAGGGCCTGATGGCCACGCTGAACGCTGCGGCCGACGTCGAGAACCTCGGCGCCGCCGCCTACCTCGGTCAGGCCGGCAACATCTCCAACAAGGAAGTCCTCGCGGCCGCGCTGGCGATCCACACCGTCGAGGCACGCCATGCCGCCGCGCTGAACATCCTCGTCGGCCGCGGCTTCGGCGACGGCAAGGGCGGCCTGAAGGGCGCGCTCCCGGACGGCGCCTTCGGCAAGCCGATGGACATGGCCGCGGTCCTGGCCGCCGTCAAGCCCTTCCTGGCCTAACCGCTACCACGATCATGAAAGCGAGACAGCACATGGCTTCTCAGTCACTGGTGGCCCCCGAGTTGGCCGCCATCAAGGTTCACGGAATAACGCGTGAGTCGTTTCTCCTGCGCTCGACGCTCGCCGCCGGCGCGGCGTACGGCGCACTGTCGGCGACCGGGCTGATCTCCCGCGCGCTCGCCGAGTCGGGCGCCGGGGACGTCGACATCCTCAACTACGCGCTCACGCTCGAGTACCTCGAGACCGAGTTCTACGTACAGGCCGCCAAGCAGGTCAAGGGCCTGTCGAAGTACGAGTCGGATCTCACCAAGGAGCTGCGCGACAACGAGCAGGAGCACGTCGACGCGCTCGCCGCGACGATCAAGAAGCTCGGCGGCAAGCCCGTCGCCAAGCCGATGTTCGACTTCGGCGGCGCGTTCGGCAGCCGTGCGGTCTACCTGAAGACCGCCAACACGCTCGAGGACACGGGCGTCAGCGCCTACAACGGCGCGGCACCGATGATCGCCTCGGCCGAGGTGCTCGGCGCGGCCGGCGGCATCGTGCAGGTCGAGGCGCGCCACGCGGCGATGATCCGCCTCGTGCGCAACAAGCCGCCGGCGCCGGCGGCGTTCGACAAGGCCAGCGACATGGACGCGGTGCTCGCCGCCGTCAAGCCGTTCATCGTCGCCTGACGCGACGTGCCCCAACACGCATGACGCCCCCGCCGGTCACCCGGCGGGGGCGTGCCACGCGTGTCCCCGCCGGCCGGCTGGCAAGCGGAGGCGGGTTCAGCGCGTGACGTTGGTGAGCGCGGTGGCGACCTTCTGCAGCGCGCCGTTGATGCCGCGGATCTCAGACTCGATGGGCCGCACCTGGTCGTCGATCGCGTGCACGCCGATGCGGATGAGTCCCGTCGTGGAGGCGATCTTCGCCAGTGTGCCGGTGATGGCCAGCAGGTAGCCGGCGAGCACGAGGACGAGCAGCAGAACCTCGACGAGGGTCAGGATGATGAGCAAATCGTTCATCGGTTGTTCCTCTCACTACCGGTGATTGCCGAGCTCGCTGGCGAGTTCTTCGCCCGAGTCGCGCGTGTTCTTGAGCAGATAGGTCATGGCCGTGTTCTTCACGACGGCCTTGCCGTTGACCCACGTCGTCCAGATGTCGTCGTTGAGCGTCTTGACCGTGCGCCGCAGCCCCTCCAGCAGGGCGATGACGACGAGCAGGACGACGAAGCCGACGATCAGCGTGTAGACCCACGCGGACTGATTTTCCGACAATGCGACGAGCGTGGTCATCGGCCGTACGTCTTCCATGCGGGCAGCTTCGACGGCGCATCGAGATGCTGCTGGCTGGGCCGATCGGTGGGCGGCGCCGGGCGCGGCGGCGGTGCCGCCGCGAACGCGTGGGCGGGGGCGGGCGTCGCGGCCTTGCCCGCCAGGCCGAGCTTGCTCAGGTAGGCGAGCGCGAGCGGCGGGACGGAGTCCGCGAGCCGGCGCGTCGTGCCGAGCTGGTCGGTCCCGGGAACGCCCTTGGTGAGCATCCCGGCCGTGTTGGCCGACTTGACGTCGTCGAGCGCCTTGCGCAGCGGCGCGAGGACCTGGCTGAGCAGCCAGATCACCACGAGCAGCACGACGAACCCGATGACGAGCCCGATGATCGCCAGCGTCTGGCCGGTTCCGCTGGCTGCCAGCATGCCGCTCATGGCCGCCACCCCGGTGAGGTGCTGTAGCGGTCCTTGACCGGCGCCGCGCCGCGAGCGAGGCGCAGGCAGCGGGTGATCGTCTGCACGGCGATGACCGTCCCGCCGACAGCCTGCAGCGGACGCGTCTTGGTGGCGATCGAGTCCAGATCCTTGATCAGATCCCCGGCGGTGCCGTCGATCTTCCGGGCGAGGCCGGTGATGGTCAGCAGCAGGACGGCGACGAGGGCGATGACCACGGCACCGACCACCCAGCCCACCATCCACCAGCTTGAGAGCGCGAGCGTCACGTCACTGCGCTCGCAGAGCGGCACGTTGAAACGATGTCGTCAACCCCCCTAGAGAGAGACGCGGAGCGCCACCCGCGACACGAGCGGCAGAACCTGCGCACTGAGCGCAACGTAGCCACCCTCGTGAGAATTAGCAACTAAAATTCACACTGCACCGAGCGCGGGAGGGCGAATTAATGTTAGTGAGGCCGGTCGCCCTCATGCGAGAGAGACCGGTCGCCCTCCTACCAGTGCACGCCCTTCATGATGTTCGCCATCGCGAGCTGCTCGACGCTGGCGCGCTCGGCGGCGGCCGGCGCCTTCTCGCCCTTCGACGCGGCAGAGTCGGGGAACACGTTGTAGGCGACATGGAGGATCTGATCCATGACCTTCGGCGCGAGCGCGTGCAGCACCTCGCCGGCGGTCCCGAGCTTCGTGTTGATCTCCTTCGGCCGTGAGCGCATCGCCTCGCAGATGAGGTCGCCCGCCTCCTCCGGGGAGATCGTCGGGAAGTGGTCGTAGAGCTTCGTCGGGGCGATCATCGGCGTGCGCACGAGCTGCATGTGGATGGTCGTGAACGTGACCCCGTCGCCGATGACCTCCGACGCGACGACGCGTGTCCACGAGTCCAGCGCGGCCTTCGACGCGACGTACGCGCTGAAGCGGGGCGGGTTGGTCTGCACGCCGATCGACGAGACGTTGACGACGTGGCCGAAGCCGCGCTCGCGCATGTGCGGCAACAGCGCCATGATCATCTTGATCGCGCCGAAGTAGTTGAGCTGCATCGTGCGCTCGAAGTCGTGGAAGCGGTCCTCGGAGAGCTTGATCGAACGGCGGATCGATCGCCCCGCGTTGTTGACGAGGAAGTCGACGGCCGGATGCTCATCGAGGATCTTCGCGACGACGGTGTCGATCGCGTCCATGTCGGAGAGGTCGGCGCTGTAGACGTACGCCGTCCCGCCGGACGCCTCGATCTCCTCGCGAAGCGCCTCGAGCTTCTCCAGCCCGCGCGCGACGAGCAGCGGGATCCCGCCGGCGGCCGCGACCTTCAGCGCGGTCGCGCGGCCGATGCCGCTCGAGGCGCCGGTGATGAGCACCGTGCGCCCGTTGACGACGCGCTGGAACGAACGGTCCTTGTAGAGGTCCGGATCGAGCGTGCGCTCCCAGTAGTCCCACAGCTTGTCCGCGTAGCTCTCCAGCGGCGGGACCTCGATGCCCGAGCCGGCGAGCGCGCGCTCGGTGTCGCGCGTGTCGAACTGCGGGCGCAGGGCCATGTGCTCGAGCACGACCGGCGGGATGCCGAAGTCCGCGAGCACCGTGTTGCGGATGTCGCGCACCTGGGGGAGCTTCATGAGCATCGAGATCGTGCCCTTGGGCAGCGCGTCGGTCAGGCGCTTGTCGACGCGCAGCGCGAGCTGCGGCGCGTGGGCGGCCTTGGCGAACGCGTTGAGCGACTCGCCGACCCGCATCGCCTTCGGGTTGGTGAGGTGGAAGGCCTGGAAGTTCAGCCCCGGCACGTGGGCGATGTGGTCCAGCGCGCCGGCCACGAAGTCGACCGGGACGATGTTCGTGTAGCCGAGCTCGGGGCCGACGAGCGGCACCCACTCGGGCAGCGCGCGGCGGGCCTTCTGGATCGCCTTGAAGAAGTAGTAGGGGCCGTCGATCTTGTCCATCTCGCCGGTCTGCGAGTGGCCGACGACGATCGCGGGCCGGTAGACCCGCCACGGCACGCTGGACTGCGTGCGCACGAGCTTCTCGGAGTCGAACTTCGTACGGTGGTAGGCCGACGGCAGGCGCTGGCCCTCGTCGAACATGTCCTCGCGGAAGAGGCCCTTGAACTCGCCCGCGACCGCGACCGAGGACACGTGGTGCAGGTGGCCGGCGTGCAGAGCACCGGCGAGCTCGACGGCGTGGCGGGTGCCGTCGACGTTGAGGCGCTCGTTGACCTCGGCGGGGGCCGTCATGTCGTAGATCGCGGCGAGGTGGAAGAAGTGCTCGATCGTGCCGTCCAGGCCGCCGATCTGCTCGTCGGTCAGGCCGAGGCGCGGCTCCTGCAGATCGCCGGTGACGGGCTTGACGCGCTCGGCGGCGCCGGTGCCCCAGCCCTCGACGAGCGCGGCGAGGCGAGCACGCGAGCCCCGCGCACGATGGCGACGCTTGGCGGCCTGGCGCGCGGCCGGGGCGACCTACCATGGAGCCATGGCCGTTCTCATCGCATCCGACCTCTCGAAGGACATGGCCGGCAACCCGCTGCTGCGGGGCGTGTCCTTCAAGCTCGAGCGCCGTGAGCGGCTGACGATCGCCGGGCGCAACGGCGCCGGCAAGACGACGCTGCTGCGGATGCTCGCCGGCGAGACGTCGGTCGACGGCGGCGACCTGTCGTTTCAGAAGGGCTGCAAGGTCGCGCTGCACGACCAGCGCCCGCCGCGCGACCGCGACCTCACGCTGCGCGACTACATCCTCGGCGGCTGCGCCGACCTCATCGCCGTCGAGCAGGACCTCTCGCGGCTGGCGCAGGCGATGGCCGACGGCGACGAGGCGGCGTTCGCCGCGTACTCGCGCGCGGAGGCGCGGTTGGAGCACGCCGGCGGCTGGATGTGGCGCGACCGCGCGACCGCGATGGTGCGCGGCCTGGGCTTCGAGGACGACGCCGACCTCGACCGCTCGCTGAAGACCTTCTCCGGCGGCGAGCTCACGCGTGCCTCGCTGGCCCGCGCGCTCGCCGGCGACCCGGACCTGCTGCTGCTCGACGAGCCGACGAACCACCTCGACATCGAGTCGCTCGAATGGCTCGAGAAGACGCTGCAGTCGCTCGACGCGGCGATCGTGCTCGTCGCCCACGACCGCTGGTTCCTCGAGGCCGTCGGCACCGCGGTGCTCGAGCTCGAGGCCGGCCGCGCGCGCTTCTTCCCCGGCACGTGGACACAGTGGCGCAAGGAGCTCGCCGCCCGCGAGATCGCGCTGGGCCGCGCGATCGACAAGCAGCAGGCCGAGATCGCGCGTCTGGAGAAATTCGTCGAGCGCTTCCGCGCGAAGGCGACGAAGGCCAAGCAGGCGCAGTCGCGCGTCAAGCGGCTGGACAAGATCGAGCGCATCGAGCGCGACCCGCGCGATCGCGAGGGGCTCAAGTTCCAGTTCAAGGCGCCGGAGCGCAGCGGGCGCGTCGTCTTCGAGATGACCGGCGGGCGCGTCGAGGTGGGGTCCGATCCGCCGCGTGTTCTGCTCGACGATGCAGAGATCTGGCTCGAGCGCGGCGAGCACGTCTCGCTCGTCGGTCCCAACGGCGCCGGCAAGACGACGCTCATCGACACGTTGGCGGGCAAGCGGCCGCTGGCCGCCGGCAAGCTGTCGACCGGCCACAACGTGAAGATCGGCCATCTCTCCCAGCACGCCGACGAGCTCGGGACCGGACCGGGGGGCCGTGCCCGCACCGTCGCCGAGGCCGCCGCCGTGCACACGGGGCTGACGCCGCAGAAGGCGCGCGCGCTGCTCGGCCGCTTCCTGTTCAGCGGCGAGGAGGGCCAGAAGCCGCTGGACGGGCTGAGCGGGGGCGAGCGGCGCAGGTTGTCGCTGGCGATCCTCGTCGCCTCGGGCGCGAACGTGTTGATCCTCGACGAGCCGACGAACCACCTCGACCTCGAGAGCCGCGAGGCGCTCGAGGACGCGCTGCTGTCCTTCGAGGGCGCGCTGCTGCTCGTCTCGCATGACCGGGCGCTGCTGGAGGCCGTCGGCACGCGAACCGTGGCGGTGATGGACGGCACGCTGCGCTCCTACGAGGGCGGCTGGCAGGAGTACGTGCGCGTGCGCGAGGAGAAGCGGATCGCCGCGCGGGCGGCCAAGGGCAAGGGCGCGAAGACGAGCGCAGCCGTGGCGGTGGCGGCGCAGCCCGCGCCGGCGCCCAGGGCCGCCGCGAAGGCGGCGAAGGCGGCGAAGGTCAACGAGGGCGCACGGCGCGGCAAGAGCGGCAGGGCCGGCAAGGCGAACGGGCGCCCGCTGCCTTCGGTGCCCGCGGCCCCCGCGGGCGGCGCGAACTGCGCGGGCGAGCGGCTGGCCGCGGCCACGGCAGCCGCGCTGGCGGATGGCTCGGGCGGCGGCGCGACCAACGGCGCGGGCCTGTCGAAGAACGCCCGCCGGCGGATCCGCGAGCTCGAGCGCGAGATAGAGCAGGCCGAGGCGGCGCTCGCCGCTTTGGAGACCGAGCTCGCGGACCCCGCCGCGTGGGCGACGGCCGCGGCCACCGCGCAGTCCACGGCGCGCCACACCGCCGCCAAGCGTGCGGTCGAGGAGGCGTTTGCACGCTGGGAGGCGCTCGCTTCCTGAGGCATGGCGTCGCGCCGCTGGCGACATGCGCAAGGCTGCCCATATGAAGGCCGCCTCCCGCGCGCTCGCCGTCACGCTCGGCGTCATCGGTCACGCGTGCATCTTCGCAATGGGCACCGCATCGAGCCCGACCCTCGTCGTCGCGTACCTGCTGAGCGTCGTCTGCCTGTGGGCCGCTGCCTGGATGCTGTGGTCGCGCACGATGCAGTGAAGCGTCGATCCCGAAATCGTCCCCATCGACGTACCGGGGTCTGGTAGAAAAGGGCATGGCCGCCGAGCGGGACGATCGGGTCTATAAGCAGACCCACGTGCTGGGCGCGTTCATCGTTCCCTTCCTGCTCGTCGCGTTCGTGCTGCTGTACTTCTTCCCGGGCTCGACGAAGGACTACTTCGCCTGGGAGATCCATCCCGACATCACGCCGCTGATCATGGGCTCGGGGTACATCGCGGGCGCCTACTTCTTCGCCCGCGTGTACATGGAGAAGCGGTTTCATCGCATCCACGTCGGCTTCCTGCCGGTCACGTCGTTCACGATCTTCATGGCGATCGCGTCGTTCTCGCACCTCGATCGCTTCCTGCAGGACAACGTGGCGTTCTGGATCTGGATGGGCCTGTACGTGACGACGCCGATCCTCGTCCCGCTCGCCTGGTGGGCGAACCGCAAGACCGACCCGGGCACGCCCGAGCCGGGCGAGTCGCGGCTGCCGCAGAACGTCCGCTACATGCTCATCGGCGCCGGCGCGTTCCAGACGCTCGTCGCGCTGTTCCTGCTGCTCTCGCCGACGACGATGATCGACGTCTGGCCCTGGACGCTCACGCCGCTGACCGCGCAGACGCTCGGCGGCTGGTTCGCGCTGCCCGGCATCACCGGGATCATGATGGGCCTCGACGGCCGGCCCAGCGCGATCCGCATCACGCTGCAGAGCCAGGCGATCGGCATCGCGCTCATCCTGCTCGCCGCGGCGCGCGACTGGGGCAGCTTCGACACCGACAACGCCCTGTCCTACGTCTTCGTGCTCGGCCTCGCGGGCCTGCTCGCCGGCCTGCTGGCGCTCGAGCTGTACATGCGGCGGATGACGGCGCCGGCCGCGCCGCCCGCCGCGGCATCGCCCTCCGGCTGAGCGTGGCCGCCTCGGAGGGGGTGTGTCGAATGCGTAGCGCCCCGCGTGCACCATTCGACACACCGCTGGCTGGTGCGCGATGTTGACGCGATAGCTGCGCGAAGTTGTTGCGATCGCGTCTGGTTTCGTAACGCGTCGAGGTTCACGCTCGGCGAGTGGACCAAACGCGTGCGCAACGGGGGTGTGTCGAATGAGCATCGCTGCGCGTGCACCATTCGACACACCCCCCGATCTGCGGGCCGCGCGGTGGGCGGCGCGCCAGCACGGGATGCTTCGCATGGACCAGCTCGCGGCCTGCGGCATCGATCGTGCGGCGGTGGCGCGGCGGGCGAGGAAGGGGTGGCTCCACCGCGTGCACTACGGCGTGTACGCCGTCGGCTACGCGCCGCAGACGCTCGATGCGCACTTCATGGCCGCCGTCCTGGCCGGCGGGGACGACGCGTTCCTCGCGCAGTGGGCGACGTGCGCGCTGGCGGGGCTGATGCGCTGGAATGACCGCCCGATCGACGTCACCGTGCGGGGCTCGGCGGCGCGCAGGCGCGAGGGGATCCGCTTTCACCGCGCGCGGTCGCTGGACCCGCGCGACACGACGCGCATCCACGGCATCCCGACCACAACCCCGGCGCGGGCGATCCTGGAGATCGCGCCGCAGCTCTCCGACCGGCGCCTGAAGCGGCTCGTGCGCCAGGCGCAGGCCGAGCGGATTGCGAGCGTGGGTCAGTTCGAGGCGATGCTGGGGCGGGCGAACGGCCATGCCGGCACCCGGCGCATCGCCGCGATCATCGCCACCGGCGCCGCGCCGACCTACAGCGGCGACGAGGACACGGTGCTCGATCTCCTGCTCGACGAGGGCTTCGCGCATCCGGAGGTCAACCAGCGGCTCATCGTCGGCGCGGCAACGCGTCGAACGCCCTACTTCCCCGACCTGCGCTGGCCTGCCCGGCGGCTGATTCTCGAGATCGACAGCGCATGGCACGACGATCCGCTCTCACAACAGCTCGATGCCGAGCGCCAGGCCGAGCTCGAGGCCGCCGGCGAGCGCATCCTGCGCACGACGAAGGAGCAGGCCCTCGCGGATCCCCGGCAGCTGTGCGCCCGCCTCGCCGCGGCGGGCGCGCCCCGTGGTCCGTGGCGAGATGCACTGTGAGCCGACGATCTGACGCAAGAATTCGTTACAGGAATGAAAAGCAAGCAAGAATCAGCGCGTCATGCGCAAGACTGGCCTCTAGGCGCGCGTCTCGCGCCCTGCCACCGTGTAGGCATGACTTCAGACCTCAACTGGGGCCGGCGCTACCTCATGTGCCCGCCCACCCACTTCGAGGTCGCGTACGCGATCAACCCCTGGATGAACGTCGACGTTCCCGTCGACCGCGCGCTCGCGCAGCGCCAGTGGGACGCGCTCGTGGCCGTACTGCGTGACGCCGGCGCCGAGATCGACGTGCTCGAGCCCGTGCCCGGCCTGCCCGACCTCGTCTTCACCGCGAACCTCGGCCTCGTCGACGGCGACACGTTCATCCCCGCGCGCATGCGCCACGCCGAGCGCCGCGCCGAGCCCGCGCACGCCGAGCGCTGGTTCGCCGAGCGCGGCTACGCGATCCGCCGCCTCAGCTCCGACGTCGTGCAGGAGGGCGCCGGCGACGCGCTGCCCTTCGACGGCACGCTCATCGGCGCGTACTGCACGCGCTCCTCGGCCGCGTCCTACGTCGACCTCGCGCGGATGATCGACGCGCGCATCCTGCCGGTCGAGCTCGTCGACGAGCGCTTCTACCACTTCGACACGATCTTCAGCCCGCTCGACGCGCGCACGGCGATCGTCGCGTTCGACAAGCTCGACGCCGAGAGCGCGCGGCTCATCGGCGAACTCGTGCCCGACCCCATCGCGCTGACCGCGGAGGAGACCGCCGCCTTCAGCGCCAACACGGTCGTCGTCGGGCGCACCGTCGTCATGCCCGCCTGCTCGCCGCGACTGGAGGGCGAGCTGCGCGCGCGCGGCTTCGAGCCCGTCGTCGTCGACGTGTCGGAGTTCCTCAAGTCCGGCGGCGGCCCGCGCTGCCTCACGCTCGCGCTCGACGTCGTGCTCGGCGCCGGCGACGGCGCCACGCTGGCCGACCGCTACGCCGCGCACAACTACCACCCGCTGCCGATCACGATCAGCGAGGCCGAGGGCGCATGGGTGCGCGACGACCGCGGCCGGCGCGTGTTCGACGCGCTGGCGGGCTACAGCGCGCTGAACTTCGGCCACCGCCACCCGCGCCTCGTCGCTGCGGCCCACGCCCAGCTCGACCGCGTGACGCTGACCAGCCGCGCCTTCGGCAACGACCAGCTCGGTCCGTTCGCCCGCGACCTCGCCGCGCTCTGCGGCAAGGACCGGGTGCTGCCGATGAACACCGGGGCCGAGGGTGTGGAGACGGCGATCAAGTGCGCCCGCAAGTGGGGCTACGAGGTCAAGGGCGTCGCCCCGGGCCGCGCGACGATCATCACCTGCGCGGGCAACTTCCACGGCCGTACGACCACGATCATCTCCTACTCCGACGACCCGCTCGCGCGCACCGGCTTCGGCCCCTTCACGCCCGGCTTCGTCAGCGTGCCGTTCGGCGACACGGCCGCGCTGAAGGCGGCGCTGCGGGCCGGCAACGGCGACGTCGTCGCCTTCCTCGTCGAGCCCGTGCAGGGCGAGGCCGGCGTCATCCCGCCGCCCGACGGCTACCTGCAGGCGGCGCGGCGGCTGTGCACCGAGCACGGTGCGCTGCTCATCGCCGACGAGATCCAATCGGGCCTCGGGCGCACCGGGCGCACGTTCGCCTGCGAGCACGACGACGTCGAGCCCGACCTCTACATCCTCGGCAAGGCGCTCGGCGGCGGCATCGTCGCCCTGTCGGCGATCGTCGGCAACGAGGACGTGGTCGGCGTGTTCGATCCGGGGTCGCATGGCTCGACGTTCGGCGGCAACCCGCTGGCCTGCGCCGTCGGTCGCGCCGTGCTCGAGCTCTTGGCCACCGGCGAGCCGCAGGCCAACGCCGCCCATCTCGGCGCGCGGCTGCGCGCGGGGATCGACGCCGCTGCGCCGGCGCCGCTCACCGCGGTCCGCTCGCGCGGGCTGTGGTTCGGCCTCGACGTGCACCCCGCCCACGGCACCGCTCGCGCGGTGTGCGAGGAGCTGCTCGGCGCCGGCGTGCTGTCCAAGGACGCCCATGAGCAGACCGTCCGCCTCTCCCCGCCGCTGACGATCAGCGAGGCCGAGGCCGACTGGCTGCTCGACCGGTTGCTGGAGACGCTCGCACGCACGGAGCCGCTGCGCATCGCCGCGTAACCTCAGGCGGCAGTGGACGACCTCGACCGCCGCATCGTCGCCGAGCTGCTCGAGGACGGGCGCATGAGCTTCGCCGAGCTCGGCGAGCGCGTGAGCCTCTCCTCGCCGGCGGTCAAGCGGCGCGTCGACCGGCTGCTCGAGCGCGGCGTCATCACAGGCTTCACCGCGCGCGTCGACCCGGCGGCGCTCGGCGAGCGGACCGAGGGATTCGTCGAAATCACGTGCGTCGCGAACATGAGCCCGAGTGCCTTGCGCGAGACGCTCGCCGCCGAACCCGAGATCCTCGCCGCCTACACCGTGACCGGCGACGCCGACGCGCTCGTCCGGGTGCGCGCGACCGACGTCGCCCACCTCGAGGCCGCAGTCGAGCGGATTCGCACGAATCCGGGCATCGCCCGCACGAAGACGATCATCGTGCTCAGCACGCTGATCGCGCGCGGCGAGCCCTAGATGGTTGATTCCACGACCGGCACCATCATCTGCACCCGTCTCGCGGCGCAGGATCGCCACGGACCGAAGGCACCCGTGCCGCTGGCACTGTGTACCTTCGGCCCGCGGCGCCCTGCATCCGCGATACGGGCACATCTGACGGCCCCGGCCGCGGAATCAACCATCTAGGCGCGGTGCGTCGGGCGAATCTCCTGCGCCGGCACAGCAACAAACCGTCGTGGTGTGAGTCCTTACTCGTGCGGCGCTGCAGCGTTGCAGCCACGACACACACAATCTTTCTGTCCATTCGCGTTCAGGTATCACGCAAGGCGGGCATAGGAGAGTGCCATTCCGAACGTGCAGCTACACAGGTCGACCGATGCCGTCCCCGCCGCGGTGCCGATGCTGCGTGGCGCGCTGGCCGACTTCCTCGCCGGCGCGGGCATCGGCGATCCGCTGCTGACCTCGGCCAAGCTTGCGGTCTCCGAGGCCGTGACGAACGCGGTCGTGCACGCCTACGTCAACGCCCCGCGGCCGGGGCTCGTGCGGGTCGCCGCCTCGATCGAGGGCGACAGCCTGCTCGTCGAGGTCTGCGACGACGGCAGCGGCATGATGCCGCGCCTCGACAGCCCCGGGCTCGGCGTCGGCCTGCCGGTGATCGCCGACATGGCCGACACGCTGGACATCGGCAACTCCGCGCGCGGCGGCACCCGCCTGCGCATGTCGTTTCGCGTGTAGGTGGCCGCTCCCGCGAGTCCGCGCCGCGCCAGGCGGCCGCTGATCACCGTCTGGCTGCGTCCTGACCACCGGCCGGAGGGCCACGCGCATGGACCAGCGTCGTTCGGCCGGCGGTGCCCGCTCGATGTGCCAGAGGCACACCTTCGGTCCTGCGTCCTTGCCAGCCGGCGCCAGCGACCACCTGGACACGACCCGTACCCACGGGAACGACCACCGAGCGCGCCGGGCGCGACCGACCAGGGTTGAGCGCGCGCCGCGCGACCCGGTAGGTTGCGCGGCCTGATGCGCCGCCGTGCCTCACTGCTGGGCTGTCTCGCCTCGCTGGCCGCGCTCGGGGGCGGCCTGCTCGCCGAAGGCGCCTCCGCGCACCCGTGGGAGGCGCACGCCGCGACGCCCGGCTCGATCGGCGCTCACGGCCTGTTCGGCGGGCTCGCGGGCGTCAAGCAGGCCGATGCCGCCGCCGCGCTGGCCCGCCTCGCGGCCCCCGCCCAGGCGCTGCCGGCGCCGGCCGGGCCGTGCACCGAGGAGGCGGCCGCGGCGATGCCGATCGGCGACAGCCACAACCACTCCGACATCAAGCAGCACGGCTTCGCGTGCCGGATGGAGCAGGTCGCCTTCCACTCGCTCACCGCGCAGCTGAAGGACCGCCCGAACGTGATCCTCGGCGAAATGGACGTCAAGGCCGACATCGCCGCCGTCGCGATCACCTACCCGCAGGGCGGCGTGCTCTTCTTCGACGTCTCCGACCCGGCCAAGCCCGTGTTCCTCTCGCGCTACAACGCGACCGAGTGCGACCAGCTGCTGGAGGACATCAACTGCGGCGCGTTCGTCGACCTCTCCAGCGACGGCAAGACCGCCTACCTGTCGATCCAGAAGCTCACGCTGCTGCCGACGCTGCCGCTGGACCTCAACGCGCTCAACCAGTCCGGGCCGGGCGTCGACGTCATCGACCTCGCCAACCCGCGCAGGCCGGTCCGCACACAGTTCTATCCCGTCCTCGGGATCGGTGGCGTGCACACGGTGCGCTCGCACACGATCCCCGCGGGGGAGTCCTCCGCCGCCAAGCCGCGCGCGCCCGGGGAGTACGTCATCTCCAACCAGAACGGCGTCGGGATCGACATCGCCAAAGTGACGAAGATCGCCGGCAAGCGCTTCCTGACCACCGTTCGCCAGCTCGGCACGATCAACCTCGCGGCGACGATCCAGAACAACGAGGTGCACGACACCTTCATCCAGAACGACCCGCTCGACGACCGCACGTACCTCTACAACGCGGCCGGATTCTCGACCGGGTTCAACGTCTACGACATGACCGATCCGGCGAAGATCAAGCAGGTCGCCGAATGGGACCCGACGCCCGAGTGCGAGAACGACTGGTACGCGCACACGATCGACGTCACGCATAAGGACGGCCGTCGCTACGTGACGATGCCCGCCGAGATGCTGCTCATGATCGACCCGCAGTCGCCCAGCGGCCTGTCGGAGATGTCCGAGGGCGACAAGTTCAACGGCTGCGGCAACTTCGTCGGCAACGGCGACAAGCCCGGTCCCCTGTGGATCGTCGACGCGACCGACTTCTCCAAGCTCGGACCGGCGAACGACAAGAAGTCGCCCGACGAGGCGCTGCGCACCGACGCCGAGCTCAAGCGCAACTCGCTCGACGCGCTCGTGGCGACGTGGACGAACCCGGCCGGCCGCGCCGGCGGCTCGCTGACGTTCTCGCCGCACAACCAGCAGATCGTCGGCGACAAGATCTACCTCTCGCACTACCACGGCGGCGTCTACGTGCTCGACGCCTCGGCCGCCTTCGCGGGCAAGCGCGAGCGTCCCAAGGAGGTGGGCTTCATCGTCCCGCACGACGAGCGCACGCGGCCGCTGCTCGGCCAGCCGACGCTGACCGGCCTGCTGGGCCGCTTCTTCACCGACTTCCCGCTCGGGCGGCCGGAGGTCTGGGACATGGTCCACTACAAGGGCAGCGTCCTGGCCTCGGACATGACCGGCGGCTTCTACTCGCTGAGGTACGACGACAGCCCGCTGCCGCTGTGCGCCGACCGCAAGCGCCCGGTGTCCGTGATCGCGCGCAGGACGTCGTCGATCCGCGCCGCGCGGCTGCTGCTGCGCGGCACCGCAAGCGACAAGGGCTGCGCCGCCGCCGCCAAGACGCGCGAGCGTGCCGGCAAGGTCAAGAAGGTGAGCGTGGCGGTCGCCCTGCAGTCGGCGGGCAAGTGTCGCTACGTCAGCAAGCGGGGGACGATCGGCGCGCGGCGTAGCTGCAAGACGCCGGTGTTCCTCACCGCGCGCGGCACGACGAAGTGGCGGCTGGACCTGAAGGGCGCGTTCCGGCCGGGGACGTACGTAGTGCGGGTTCGCTCGCGCGACGCCGCGGGTAACGCGGAGCGCACGAAGACGGCGACGCTGCGTCTGCGCGCCACTTCGAACCGTTAGCGCAAACGAAACATTCAGCCGCGTCCTATCGCTTAGCCTCTATTTTCCATGCGCTCTCGGCGGAGGATGGGCACGTCCGCACCGGCTGCGACCGGCTCGCGTCGGCTTGCGCTCTGCCTGACGATCTTCGCCTGCTCCTGCGCGTTCGTCGTCCAGTCGCCGGGCTGGGCGCAGACCTCGTACATGGCGCTCTCCCGGGCGTTGTCGGACGGCACCGCCCAGATCGACCGCTGGCACTGGGAGACGAAGGACATCGCCTACACGGACGGGCATTACTACTCCGTCAAGCCGCCGGGGCTGGCGCTCGCGACGCTGCCGCTGTTCGCCGCGCTCGACAAGGCCGGGGCCGGGAAGATCGCCCACGACGCGCGTGTGCGCGGGGAGTCCGGCGGTGGCGCGCCCTGGGCGGCCCGCACGCTGCCGACGGCGGGCTACGGCTTCAGCGCGGAGCGGGCGCGCAACGCCCGCGAGTTCATCGCCGACGACGCCCCGCTGACGTGGGCGCTCGGGCTGCTCGGCGTGCTCGCGCCGGCCGTCGTGCTGCTCGTGCTCGTCGCGCGCCGCGCCGACCGGCTCGCGCCCGGGACGGGCACGGCGGCGGCGATCACGCTCGGAGCCGGCACGCTCGTGCTGCCGTTCTCGACGCTGTACTTCTCGCACGTGCTCGCCGCCCTGCTGAGCTTCGCGGCGTTCGTGCTCGTCTGGCGCGAGCGTGAGCGGTTGCCGGAGGGCGCGCGACCGCGGCTGCTCGCGCTCGCCGGCGCACTCGCGGGACTGGCGGTCGTGTGCGAGTACCCGTTGGCGATCACCGGCGCGATCGTCGGTCTCTACGCGCTCATGCCCCGCAGGCCCGGGCTCGTGCGCCGCGCGCTCGCCTACGGCGGCGGACTGGCGGCCGGCGTCGCGCCGCTGCTCGCCTACCAGTGGTGGGCGTTCGGCTCGCCGCTGCACCTCGCCTACGCCAACGCCGTCGCGAAGACCGGCCGCAGCGGCCACGCCGAGCTCGGCCTCAACGACGGCGGCTTCTTCGGGATCACGCTGCCGCGTCCCGCCGACGCGCTCGAGCTGCTCTTCAGCGGCCGCGGGCTCCTGACGCTCGCGCCGGTGCTCGTCATGGCCATCGCCGGTGTCGTCGCGCTGCACCGCGCGGGGCGCCACCGCGCCGAGGCGACCACGATCATCGCGATCTCGCTCGCCTACTTCCTCTACAACGCCGGCTACTGGCTGCCGCTGGGCGGCGGCTCGCCGGGCCCGCGCTTCCTCATCCCGCTGCTGCCGTTCCTCGCGCTCGGCCTCGCGGTGTCCTGGCGGCGCTGGCCCGCCGTGACGCTTGCGCTCACCGCGATCTCGGCGACGACGATGGTGGCGGCGACGATGAGCTACCCGATGATCGGCGTCAACGACCCGGGCGTGTGGGTGCAGCGGATGCGCGACGGCGTCTTCCAGCACAGCGTGCTCGACCTCGCGGGCGTGGCGCACGGCCTCGTCGCGATCGCGCCGTTCGCGATCGGCATCGCGCTCGCGCTCGCGGTCGGCGTCAGCTCCCTCGGGCGCGCCGAGCTCGCGCGCGGCGCGCGCTGGGCCCCGCCGGTCGTCGCCGCGTGGGCGCTGTGCGCGACCGCGCTGCCGCGGCCGCTCGAGCTTCCCTCCGACGGCGCGATGTACCTCATCGCCGCCGCCGGGCTCGTCGGGCTGCTCGCGGTGGCGCTCGTGGCGCTGCCGCTGCGCCGCGCGCCGCGGTCGGCGCGCTCAGCGCAGGACGAAGCGCACGAGGTCACCGTGCCGCGTGCGCGCGAGGTCCAGGCCGCGCAGCGAGCGGGTGGGAGCCCGCCGCAGCGCGCTGCCGGGCGCCGTCCGGTCGAGGTGGACGGTCACGCTGCGCACCCCGAGCCGGCGCAGGTGGGCGACTGAGCGCGCGTCGGGGAAGCTCCGGGTCACCGCGAGCGTGCGCTCGAACTGGCGCGGGATGTAGCTGCCGCGGCCGTTGAGGATCTTCGGGAAGCCGTCGGTCGACCAGAGCACGTAGCGGCGATTGTCGGCGGCGTCGGTGGCGGGCAGGTGCAGGGCGGGCTGCGGCGCGGCGCTGAAGCCCGCCGGCGCGACCGGCACCGTCGGGTGATCGGCGAAGCCCCAGCCTTCGGCCAGGATGGCAAGGCAGGCGAGCGCCACCGCGCCGGCTGCGACGCGCGTCCCCCAGCGGGCGCGCACGCGCGCCGCGAGGAGCTGGGCGCCGCCGGCGGCGAGCAGCGCGAGACACAGCGAGGTCAGCGTGTTCAGGCGCCCGGGCACGCGGATGCCCTGCCAGCCGGGCAGCAGCTCGTAGAGCCAGCGGTACGGATACAGCCACGAGACGCCGTTGAGCTGAACGCCGAGCGAGAGGACCGCGAAGGCGAGCACGCCCAAGGCCAGGCCGCGGCGCAGCCGGCGCGGCAGCGGCCCGGCGCGTGCGCCGAGCAGCGCGAGCGCGAGGATCGCCAGGCCGGGAAACAGCGTCATCTCGGCGATCGCGCCGAGGTCCTCGCGCAGCGGCGCGGTGGCCGCCCCCCAGACGCGGCTCGAGCGCGCCGCGGCGAGGAACTCGTACGGCGGGCCGGAGAAGTTCGCGACGTCCTGGATGGTGCGCTCCGCCTCGGGGTGGTCGGCGAGCGTGCGCACGTAGGGCCGCGCGAGCAGCCCGGCGGCGAGCGCGAAGCAGAGCATCCCGGCCGCGCTGGCGACGATCACGCCGCGCGGCGGGCGCGGGCGCCCGCGCCGCCACCAGACGACCGCAACCGCGGCCGTGCCGGCGGCGAGCAGGTACAGGAGCATGAGGCCGAGCGTGAAGCCGAGCGAGAACTGCCAGGCGGCGACGAGCCAGCCGGCGAGGATCGTCGGCCCGCTGCCGCGGCGATAGCCGCGCAGCAGGAGAAACAGCGTCAGCGCGATCCCGCCGCTGGAGATCACGTGCAGGTGACCCTCCTGCTCCAGCCGCCACGGCGCGTACGCGAACGCCAGCCCGGCGACGGCGGCGCCGACGCGGTTGGCCCCGAGCTCGCGGGCGAGCAGCCAGGCGCCGGCGAAGCACAGCGCGTAGGCGAAGAGAAACAGCGCGTCGTAGCGCGCGACGGCGGCGTGCACGCCCGAGCCGATGAGGCCGGCCGGCGCATAGCCGACGAGCGCGTCGGAGACCGCGAGGCTGTCGGGCATCGGCCAGAACGTGTTGGCCTGAAACAGCCGCGTCGGCTGATGGGCGAGCGCGTTGCCGTCCCAGGCGACCTGCCAGGCCTGGACGAGCGGGTCGCCGAGATCCTGGGCGATGTCGCGCCCCATGTGCAGCGGCAGCGGCCAGTGCATCGCGAGCGCGACCACCACGCCGAGCAGCGCGACGCCGGCCAGCTCGCGCCCGCTGATGCGCGGGCTCGCCGCGGCCTCGCTCATGGCTGCATCCTTCCCTGTCGGGCGCCCGCGTGGTCGCGGACGCCGAGGGTCAGCGGGAGTTGATCGCCAGCGCGTGCAGGCGCTGGACCATCGGCGCCGGCAGGTTCTCG
This sequence comes from uncultured Actinomycetes bacterium, assembly GCA_963751065.1. Classification (GTDB taxonomy): domain Bacteria; phylum Actinomycetota; class Thermoleophilia; order Solirubrobacterales; family Solirubrobacteraceae; genus CADCVQ01. The sequence continues at coordinate 53,370 of CAVVTD010000015.1, read as the reverse complement.
AAGCGCAGCGCGTAGACCCGCGGGCAATCCTCGTTGATGACCCGGGCGCGGCCGGTGACGCGCATGTCGAGGTTCGGCAGGTCGAAGCTCACGGTCTCGTCGGTCGTCAGCGGCCGCGGGCTGCGAATCCGCATCCCGCGCGGCCCGACGTCCATCGTCTGTGCCGCGATCGGCGAGCCGAACTGGCGTCGCAGCGTGCACGACATCTCGATCTGGGCACGTGGTGCGCGTATCTGCGCAGCGGCGACGCTCATGGCTTGATCGTAGCTTCCGATATCGCCGTAGTTCACATTGTGAAAGCGATCATGGAAAACCTAGGCGAAGAGTCCGCACCGCCCGGTCCCCCCGAGCCGGAGGAGAACGCGGCGCGCGACGTCGTGCGGGTCCGGCTGCTGGGGGACCTGGTCGCTGAGGTGCGCGGGACGCCGGTCCCGCTGCCGGCCCACCCGCAGGGACCGGCGCTGCTGGCGTGGCTGGCGCTGCACCCGGGCGAGCATCCGCGCGGCCCGCTCGCCGCGCTGCTGTGGCCGCAGCTCGTCCCGTCGAACGCGCGTCGCCGGCTGCGCGAGGCGGTCTGGTCGGTGCGCCGCTCGCTCGGTCCGCTCGAAGGGGCGGTGCTCGACGGGCGCGACACGGTAGGCCTGCGCTGTGAGACCGATCTGGCGGCGTTCGAGCGGGCGCTCGACGCAGGCGATGGAGCCCGGGCGCTCGCGCTCTGTCGCGGCGAGCTGCTCGCCGGTGCGGGGCTCGACGCGCACGACTGGGTCCTCAGCGCGCGCGCCGAACACCGTCGACGCGCCGCGTCGGTCGGCCTATCGTCCCCGATCGGACACCCGAAACGGTGAATGGCGAACTGAGCCCGCCGGCGCGTCCCGCGCGCGGGATCAGAGCCGCTTCTCGGCGAAGAACGTGGCGACGGGGTTGGCGTTGAAGTTCTCGATCTGGACGTAGCCGGCCCGCTCGTACATGCGCTGCGCGCGTGGCTGACGCGGGCCGGTGTCCAGCCGTGCGATCGCGTAGCCGTGCTCACGCGCGAGCCGCTCGAGCTCCTCGAGCAGGGCCCGCGCCACGCCGCGCTCGCGGGCCGCGTCGGCGACGAACATCTTCTTGATCTCGCAGGCCCCGTCGGGCAGCCGCTTCAGCCCGCCGCAGCACACCGCGACGCCGTCCTCGTAGCCGACGACGAACGTCCCGCCCGGCGGCGCCAGCTCACCCGGGCCGGCCTTCGGCATGTCGGGCCCGTCGAGGTTCAGGCCGTCGTACAGCGCGGCGATCTCGTCGCGCATGCCCTGCACGAGCGTGGCGGCGGGCTCCTCGTCGACGGGGCAGGGACGAAACTCGATCACCGGTGAAGCTTGCCGTACGCGCCATCATGCCGATAGCCGGATCCGCCTCCGCAGGCTCGCGAACGCCAGCAGCCCGCCGACGCCGGGAATCCAGCTCACGAGCGCGTGGTAGACGAGCACGGCGGCGATCGCCGCAGCCGGCTCGGCGCCGTAGAGCACGAGCGCGGCGGCCAGGCCTGCGTCCAGCACCCCGATCCCGCCGGGCACCGGCAGCGCGTTGGCGAGCTGGCCGATGAGGTAGCCGAGCACGAGCGCGGCGAGCGGCGGCACGTGGCCGGTCGCCGCGAAGACGGCCCACAGCGCAGCGATGTCGAACCACAGGTAGCCGAGCGCGCCGGCCAGGCGCCAGCGCGGCGCCAGCACGATCCGCCAGGCGTCGTGGACGCCGGCGCCGATGTGCCCGAGCCACGCCGGGCGGCGGCCCGGGGGCGCAGACGGCACCCGCGGGGCGCGCCGGGCCGCCACCACCGCCAGCGCCAGCAGCCCGCAGGCCCCGACCAGTGGGAGTACCGCGTCCCAGCGCCCCTCGCGCTGCGCCGACCACAGCAACGCGGCCGGCACGACCGTGACGACGTTCACGGCGCTCGTCAGCAGAAACAGCGCGGTGGAACGGCGGACCACCCATGCGGTCGCCGCGCCCGTCAGGCTCAACGCCCACGCGCCGATCGCCAGCCCGCCGATGCCGCCGGCCGGCAGCAGCGCGCCGGCGCCGAGCGACGTCCACGCCAGCTCACGCGCGTCGCGCCCATCGGAGATCTCGAAGAGCATCCGGAAGAGCACGACGAAGCTCAGGCACGAGGCGAGCTCCAGGCCGGCCGCGACGAGCAGCCAGCCGACGCTCATCCCCTCGATCTCGCGCAGCACCGGATCGAGCCCCGGGACCGCGAACAGCAGCGCGCCGGCGAGCACGACGAGCAGGGCGAGCGTGGCGACCTGGCGCCGCAGGACGCGCGCCCCGACAAGCGGGACGGCTCCAGCTCGCGCCGGCGGGCTCGTCACACGTGCGGACCCCGGCCGTTGGCGCCCGCGCCGACCGTCGCCGCCCGCCGCGCGGCCACCTTCGCGGTCCAGCGCGCCTGGCGCCGGCGCGCGTCGGCGATGAGCGGCGAGTGCGCGATGAGCCACAGCAGCACGGCATTGATGTGCGCCGCCACGCCCGTCAGCGGCCGCACGACGTCGAGGAACAGCACCACGCGCTCGCCGCCGGTGTCGTTCCACACCTCGTGGTCGTACGTGTCGTCGAACACGAGCGAGCCGCCCTCGGTCCAATGGCGGATCTCGTCGCCCACGCGGATGCGGCAGTCGGCGGCCGGCTCGGGCACGATCAGCCCGAGGTGATGGCGCAGCACGCCCTTGTACGGCCCGCGATGGTTGGGGATGTGCTTGCCCGCGGCGAGGATCGAGAACATCGCGGTCTTCATGCCGGGCACGGCGCGGACGAGCTCGGTCGTGCGCGGGCACGCCGCGGTGTGCTCGGTGACCTCGAAGCCGTAGCCGAAGAGGAAGTACGTCACCCAGCGGTCGTCGTCGGACAGGTCGACCTGGTCGACGGAGATCTCCTGAAACGGGGGGATCGCGTCGCGATCCTCGAGCACGCGCTCGACCTCCTCGCGGATCTCCGTCCAGTGCGCCTCGAGCTCGGCGACCCACGCGAACTGCTCGGCGTCCACGAAGGGGGTGTCGCCGACCGGCGAGCGGCGGCCGATCCAGCGCTCGATCGGCTCGAGGACCTTGACCCCCTGCTCGGCGGTGACGGTCACGACGCGCTCCCGCGCGCGCTCGACCTGGCGCATCATCGAGTTGCCCCTTTCGCGAAAGCCGCTCGCGACTCTACCAGCGCATCTGACCTACGATCGAGCACGCGATGGACGAGCCACCGCCCCTGCGCCCCCGCCACCACGCGCCGGTTCCCGGCGAGGTCAAGCGCACGGACGCCGACCTGCCGGCCGATGCCCGCCGGCGGCGCGCGGCGACCGCCGCCGTCGCGGCGCAGATCACCGGGACGCGCCCGCGCTCGCCGGCGCTCGTGGCCAGCGCGGCGGGTGCGATCGCCAAGCTGCTGCTGACGATCCCGAGCTACGCGGTGCAGGGCGGCGACGACAACCCCTACGGCGTCGTCTACCGCGACCTCATCGCCAAGCTGCCGCCCGAGACCGAGCTCGTGATCCTGACCCACGACGTCGTGGCGGACACCGTGCGCTCATGGGTCACCGCGGCGCAGCGCGCGGCCCCCGCGCAGGTCATCGCCACCGACGACTTCCTCGGCTTCTCGGTCTGGGCGGAGGACGGCTACGTCGTCATCGCCGACGAGGGCGAGCCCAACGCGTTCGTCGAGCCGGCCGCGTTCCCGCGCTACGGCGACGCGCTCGTCGCCGACCAGGTCGGCGCCGCCGCCGGCCTGGATCTCTACCAGGCGCCGCTGCACCTGCAGGGCGGCAACGTGCTCATCGGCGACGACTTCTTCTTCATCGGCCTCGACTATCCGCTGCTGACCTTCGAGGAGGGGATCCTCACCGCCCCGACGCAGGCCGGCGAGGACGCGCTGCTGCGCGAGGTCTACCGCCGCTACCTCGACGCCGAGCGCTCGTTCGTCCCCGTCGGCACGACGCTGCCCGTGCCCGCCGCGGCGCAGCGCGAGTTCCGGCTCGGCGGCGCCACCTGGACGGAGGAGCTCTACGCCGGGAACACGCCCGGCACGCGCCAGCCGATCTTCCACATCGACATGTTCGTAAGCCTCGCCGGCCGCGGCGGCGACGGCCGCTACCGCGTGCTCGTCGGCGATCCGCGCGAGGCGGCGCGGCTGACCGGCGAGCCGCTGCAGGCCCACGCGATGGCGCCGGTGTTCGACGACATCGCGCGCGATCTCGGCCGCCGCGGCTACGCCGTCACCCGCACGCCGCTGCCGCTCGTCTACGCCGACGACCCCGGCGCGCGCCTGCGCTCCTGGTACTTCGCCACCTCCAACAACGTCCTCGTCCACGCGCCCGCGGGGCAGCGGCCGACCGTCTTCATCCCGACGTACGCGCACGGCCCGTTCGCCGACACGCTCGCCGCCACCGACCGGCGCAACGCGGAGATCTGGGAGGGCCTCGGCTACGCCGTCGTCGGCCTCGAGGACTTCCACCCGTTCGCGTTGAACCTCGGCGCCGCGCACTGCATCAAGAAATACCTGGCGCGTAGGTGACGTCGCGCGTTGCCAGACTCACACCGCGGGTATCGCGGCCAAGAGGCGAGCGATCACGAACGGGAGAGTGCATGCCGATAGAGCAGACGATCACGATCGAGCACGACGAGATCAAGGCGTGGGTGGACGCGCACGGCGGCGCGCCGGCGAAGGTGCGCGGCACCGGTGGCGACACCACCGACCCCGCCGTGCTGCGCATCGACTTCTCGGGCGACGGCGGCTCCCCGCAGCTCGAGCGCATGGAGTGGGACGCCTGGCTGGAGTCCTTCACCGATCAGCAGATGGCCGCGGTGTTCGCCGAAGCCGACCGCGAAGGAGCGGCGCCGTTCGTCAAGATCACCCGCGCGCGCAACGTCTTGTAAGGGGCTAGCGCGAGCGCGCGCCGACGCCCGTCAGGAACTCGCGCACCCGCAGCGGCCCCGCGCCGCCGGGCTTCAGCGGCGCGGTGTCCAGGCCGTCGCCGCGGCGCATCGCGTCGATGAGCTCGAGCAGCGCCTCGCCCGCGCTGTGCGTCGGCGTCCAGCCGAGCTCCTCGCGTGCCCGGGTGGTGTCCATGAGCGGGACGCCGAGGGCGAGATCCAGCCAACCCGACGGCGTGGGCTGCAGGCGTAGCTTCCACGACAGGTCGACCGCCACGCGCAGCGCGCGCTCGGGCACGGGCACCGGGCGCGCCCCGAGCAGGCGCCCGAGTTCGGGCGGATCGAGCACCGGCTCGGCGGCGACGTTGAACGCGCCGTGCACGTCGCGCGTGAGCGCCAGGTGGTAGGCCTCGCCGACGTCGTAGGAGTGGACGCCCTGAAAGCGCAGCCGGTCGAGCGCGGGCACGATCGGGATGAGCCGGCGGCGCAGCAGCGGCGTCGGCAGCAGCGGTCCGGCGAACAGCCGCCGGATGCCGGATGCGGCCTCGCCCTTGAAGATGAGCCCAGGCCGCAGGCGCACGACGCGGATGTCGGGGTGGGCGGCCTCGAACGTGTCGAGGATCGCCTCGACGTCGGCCTTGTCGCGCGAGTAGAACGACGTCGGGATGCCGCCCGTCGGCCAGCTCTCGTCGACGCGCCGGTCCTTCGGGCCGGGCGAGTAGGCGCCGACCGACGATGCGTACACGATCGTCTTGACGCCCGCCGCGGCGGCGGCGTCGAACACGCGCCGCGAGCCGTCGACGTTGACGCTGCGCGTCGCGGCGCGGTCGCGCGAGGGCTGGATGAGCCAGGCGAGGTGGACGACGGCGTCGACGTCGCGGAACGCCGAGTACAGGTCGTCGTGGACCACGTCGCGGCAGACCCAGCACGTGCGGGGAAACGAGATGTCCGGCGCGCGCCGCGCGATGCCGACGGCCTCCTCGATCGACGGATCGGCGCTCAGCGCGCGCAGCACGCTCGTGCCGACGTTGCCGGTCGCGCCCGTGATCGCGACGCGCATCAGGCGTGGCCGGCGGGTGGCGCCTGGTCGCGCGTGCGGCGTCCGTCGTGCGCGCGCAGCGCCTGCACGGCGCTGGCGATCGCCGCCTGCATCGCGCGGCGCTGCATCGCCGCGCGGTGCGAGGGACGCTGACGCGGTCCGCCGACGGGGCGCAGCGGGTCGGATGGTGAAGGTGTGGCTGGGGTCATGACGTCTGCGGAGTACCCGGCGCCCGCCCGCGGACAACAGAAATTTCGCCTCTCACCCCACGTGGCGCACGACAGCTCCCGCAGGGCTGCGTCGTGAAACTAGGCCGCTGTGGACGGGCGCCGGGCGAGCGCGATCGCGGCGGTGTCGTCGGCCTGCGGGCCGGCGCGGAAGGCGTCGAGATCGGCGTCCAGCGTGCGCAGCAGCACATCGGGCGGCGCTCCGCTGCGCGCACGCAGCAGCTCGTGCAGGCGCTCCTCGCCGTAGCGGCCGTCGGCGCCGTGGGCGTCGGTGACCCCGTCGGTGAAGGCGATCAGCGTCTCGCCGTCGCCGAGCCGGATCTCCTCGTCGTGCCAGCCGTGGGCGCCCGCCATGCCGAGCAGCATCCCCGGCTGGCCGGCCTCCCTCAGCGTGCCGCCGGCGCCGACGACGAGCGGCAGCGGATGGCCGCCCGAGCTGACCACGACCGCGTCGTCGCACAGGCGCAGGCACAGCGCGCTGCACAGCGAGAGCCGCCCCTGCGCGAGCAGCGCCTCGTCGATCGCGCGCAGGATCGCGCTCGGGCGCGGATCGATCCGGCTCATGAAGCGCGCGCAGTGACGCGCCAGCGAGGTGAGCGTCGCGGCGAGCAGCCCCTTGCCGGTGACGTCGCCGATGATCACGAGCCAGCCGTCGTCGAGCTTGACGAAGTCGTAGAAGTCGCCGCCGACCTCGATCTCGCTCTCGGCGCCGGCCGGGCGGTAGAGCGCCGCGACGTCCCAGCCCGGGATCGCCGGCACGCGCTCGGGCCGCAGGCTGCGCTGCAGGGTCTCCGCGATCTGCGCCCGGGCGCCGTAGAGCAGCGCGTTCTCGACCGCCATCGCCGCGCGCTCGGCGAGCTGCTCGGCGAAGTCGAGATCGGCCCGCGTGAACGTCCGCCCTGACTCCGACATTACGAGCCGCATCGCCCCGATCGTGCGCCGCGACGTGCGCAGCGGGACGAGCAGCGCCGAGCGGATCTGCATCCCCCGCAGCAGCGCCAGGTGCGCCGCGTCGCGCGCCACGTGGACGAGCAGCTCGTCGGAGACCGTGGCGAACATCGCCGAGCGACCGGTCGCGAGCACGCCGCCGAGCGGCCCGGCGGGATCGAGCGCGAGCGTGTCGTACGCGCCGAGCCGCTCGGCGAGCCCCAGGCGCTCGGGATCGGAATGCGCGACGACGACGTGCTCGCGCTGTCCGGCCTCGTCGACGAGGTCGACGGTGCACCAGTCGGCAAGCTGGGGGACGACGGACCACGCGACGTTCTGCAGCGTCTGCGCGTAGTCCAGCGAGGAGGCGAGCATCTCGCTCGCCTCGGCGAGGAAGCGGCTGCGCAGCTCGGCGTTCTTGGACTCCGTCACGTCCGCGATGATCATCACCGTCGCCACCGTCCGGCCGGCGTCGTCGCGCAGCGCAGTCGCCTTCAGCAGCTTCCACTGCAGCGTGCCGCTGCTGCGGTTGACGGTCCGCATGAGCAGCGGCTCGGCCGGCTCGCCGCGCATGAGGCGGACGGACGGCATGTCGTCCATCGACAGCGGGTGTCCGGACTCGTCGAGCACGTGGTAGTCGGCCATGATCTCGCCGGGCGGGCGGCGCTGCAGCTCGGCGAGCGTCGCGTAGCCCAGGTCGTCGAGCGCGGCGCGATTGGCGTAGATGATGTGGTCGGCGCGGCCGCGGATCGTGACCGCCTCGGCGAGGACGTCGAGCACCTGGGCGAAGTCCGGCTGGCGGCCGAGCATGATCGACTCCAGCTCGTCGGTCGAGACGATCGCGTGGTGACGCGCGGCGGTGTCCTCTTCGGGGGGCGTGAACTGCGCCATGCTGCGCCGACCATCTCAGGTTTCGCGTCACCGGCGCGGCGGACACGCGATCCGCGCGGGCCTGGCGGGTAGTCCGGTCCGGACTTCCCCACCCGATCCCGAGGAGGCGCCGCACGTGCGCACGGACACGAAGAGCAGCAAGCGATGACCGGCGAGGACAAGCAGGCCCCGCCCCACGACGACGAGGCCGAGGAGCCGCTCGGGCCGATGACCCCGGACGACGAGACGCCGCTCGGCGACACGCCGGAGGCGCACGAGGAGATCTCGCCCCACGACCTGCCGCCCGATCATCCCGGCCGCGAGGAGGCCGAGCGGCTCGCCGGCGGCGAGGACGGCACGACGAGGGGCAACGTCTGAGGCGCAGCGGCCTGGCCGCACCCGCCGCCCGCTCGCTGGCAGACTCCCGGGCATGGACGCCCGCCGGACCCAGCTGCTGCTTCCCGACGGCCTGTCCGCGTCGGCCGCCGCGGACACGCTCGCGGGTCACGTCGCGGTTGTCACGCAGCGCGCGCACCGCACCGATCGCACCTTCTGGGACACGTTCGACGGTCGCATGCACGACGCCGGGCTGGCGCTCGTCGACACCGGCAGCCGCTTCGCCCTGATCGACGGGTCGTCCTACGAGGAGCAGGCCGCTGCGGACCACGCCCGCGGCGTGCGCCGCGTGCTGCTCGCCGATCTGCCCGACGGCCCGCTGCGCGAGCGGCTGGTCCCGATCGTCGAGATGCGTGCGCTGACCCCGGTCGTGCGAGTGCGCAGCCGCCTGCTGCCGGTCAACGTGCTCGACGACGAGGGCAAGATCGTCGTGCGCCTGCAGGCCGAGGAGCCGACGGCGCTGCCCGCGGCCCGCCCGACGGAGAAGATCGCTCTGCGCGCGCGCCTGCACGTCGCCGGCGTGCGCGGCTACGACCGCGCCTACGACCGCGTGCTCGCGCTGCTGACCGGCGAGCTGGGGTTGGCGGAGGCGACGCGTCCGGTCCATCACGAGGCGATCAAGGCGACGGGCGGCAAGCCCGGCGGCACGTCGTCGAAGGTGAAGGTCACGCTGTCTGCCGACGAGCGCGCCGACGCTGCCGCCGTCAGGATCCTGCGCCGCCTGCTGGAGACGATCGAGGTCAACCTGCCGGGCACGCTCGCCGACACCGACAGCGAGTACCTGCACGACCTGCGCGTCGCCGTGCGCCGTTCGCGTGCGCTGCAGCGCGAGCTGCGCGGCGTCTTCCCGCCCGAGCCGCTGCGCGTCTTTCGCGAGGAGTTCCGCGAGCTGCAGATCCTCACCGGGCCGACGCGCGACCTCGACGTGCAACTGCTGGAGTTCGCGGACCTGACCGGCGCGCTGCCGGCCGGCGACGCCGGCGACGTCGCGCCGTTGCGCGCGCTGCTCGAGGCCCGCCTGGCGGACGAGCGGGCCACGATGGTCCGCGGCCTGAAGTCGGAGCGCACGAGCGCGCTGCTGCGCAACTGGAGCGCGTTTCTCGACGCGCTCGTCGCCGCGCCCGAGCACGACCGGCCCGACGCGGCGCGGCCGGTCGCCGACGTCGCCGGCGAGCGGATCGGCACGGTCTACCGGCGCATGGTGAAGATGGGCAGCGCGATCGGCCCCGACAGCCCGCACGAGGCGCTGCACGACCTGCGCAAGAAGGGCAAGGAGCTGCGCTACCTGCTGGAGTTCTTCGCGTCGCTGTACCCACCCGAGGTCGTCAAGCCCATGGTCAGCACGCTGAAGGGCCTGCAGGACGTGCTCGGCCGCTTCCAGGACCGCGAGGTGCAGGCCGACTCGCTGCGCGCGCTCGGCGACGTGATCGCCGTGGCCGAGGGTGGGGCAGCGGCGCTCATGGCGATGGGCGTGCTCGTCCAGCGCCTGCTCGAGGAGCAGGATGCGGCGCGCGCGGAGTTCGACGAGAGCTTCGCCCGCTTCGCCGCCAAGCCGCAGCGCAAGCTCGTCGAGGCGACGTTTGGATGACGATGGCGCCGGTCGTCGCGCTGTACAACATCAAGGGCGGCGTGGGCAAGACGTCGGCCGCGGTCAACCTCGCCTGGATCGCCGCCGAGGAGGGCGCGCGCGTCCTGCTGTGGGACCTCGACCCGCAGGGGGCGGCGAGCTACGTGCTGCGGATCAAGCCGAAGGTGCGCGGCGGAGGCACGAAGCTCGTGCACGGCAAGAGCGATCCCGCCGGGCTGGTCAAGGGCTCCGACCACGAGCGCCTCGACGTCCTGCCGGCCGACTTCTCCTACCGCAACATGGACCTCGCGCTCGACGCGACGAAGCGCCCGACGAAGGGCCTGGCGCGCGTCCTCACCCCGCTCGCCGAGGACTACGACTACGTCTTCCTCGACTGCCCGCCGGCGATCTCGCTGGCATCGGAGAGCGTCTTCGCGGCGGCCGACGTCCTGCTCGTGCCGCTCATCCCGACGCCGCTGTCGCTGCGTACGTACGACCAGCTGCAGCGCTTCGTCGCCGACGAGGTGCCCAAGCCGCGGCCGCGCATCCTCGCCTTCTTCTCGATGCTCGACGGGCGCAAGACGCTGCACCGCGACATCGCCGAGGAGCTCGCGGCGAGCGACGGCGTGCTGGCCGGCGCCATCCCGGCGGCGAGCGACGTCGAGCGGATGGCGGCCCAGCGCCGGCCGCTCGCGCAGTTCGCCGCGGGCGGGCGCGCGGCGCGCGCGTACGGGGCGCTGTGGGAGGAGCTACGCCTCCGGTTGTGATTCGGAGTTCGGCAGCAGCCGGTCGAACGCGTCGCGCGCGTGGGCGAAGGCCGTGGCGTCGCGGCTGATCCGGAAGCGCTGGTTGCCGGCGGTGAGCACGGCGTGCAGCTCGAAGGCGAGCTGGCTGGGATCGGTGCCGTCGGCGACGCCGTCGATGGCGATCGCGGTCTCCAGCGCGCCGATCTGACGCTCGATCGCCCGCGCGAGCGCCTCGCGCACGGGTCCCTCGCGGTTGGCGAACTCCGTCCCGGCGGTGATGAACAGGCAGCCGCCGGGGAAGACCTCGCGCTCGTAGTAGGAGATCCAGCGCTCCAGCAGCGCGGCGAGGGCGTCGTCGCCCGGCTCGAGCACGTGCTCCTCGAACACGCGCCACGCGGCGTCGATCGTGGCGAGCTGGAGGTCCTGCTTGGACGTGAAGTACGCGTACAGGCCGCTCTTGCTCATCCCCATCTCGGCCGCGAGGCGGGCGATCGAGACCTGGTCGAGGCCGTCGAGCGAGGCCAGCTCGGCGGCGCGCTGGAGGATCGATCCGCGCAGCCGGGCGCCGCGCACGCGAGGACTTCGAGGTTGCTCCGCGGCCGGGTTCTGGGGCTCGCCGGCCATGCCCGCAAACCTAACGCGCAAAACATGTGAACGCGAGAAATTTGTACGAACGGTCGTGCTAACGTCGGGGTCTGCAGATGGGAGTCCACTTCCCCCGAGATTCGCAGGCAGCGGGTGACGGCGCGACGGATGCCCTCGACCTGTTCCTGCGCGACATCCGCTCGATCGCGCTCCTGCGACCCGACGAGGAGATCGCGCTGGCCCGTCGCGTGGGGCGCGGCGACCTGTGCGCCAAGGAGCGCATGATCGAGGCCAACCTGCGCCTCGTCGTGTCGATCGCCAAGCGCTTTCGCAACCAGGGGCTGCCGCTGCTCGACCTCATCCAGGAGGGCACGATCGGCCTCATCCGCGCGGTCGAGAAGTTCGATCCCGACAAGGGCTTCCGCTTCTCGACGTACGCCACGTGGTGGATCCGCCAGGCGATCTCGCGCGCGCTGTCGGACAAGGCGCGCACGATCCGCATCCCCGTGAGCCTCGGCGACCAGCTCAAGACCGTCGTCGCCGCCGAGCGCCAGCTGCTCGGCACGCACGGGCGCGAGCCGACGCCGCAGGAGATCGCCGCGCGGACCGGCTTCGCGATCCGCCAGGTCATCGCGCTGCGCATCTGGGCGCAGACGCCGGTCTCGCTCGAACAGCCCGTCGGCGACGACGGCGGCTCGGTGCTCGGCGAGTTCATCGCCGACGAGCACGAGCCGACGGCCTTCGAGCGCGCGTCGGCCGAGGTCTACGTCGATGCCGTGCGGCGGATGCTGCAGACGCTCAACGAACGCGAGCGCCGGGTGCTCGAGATGCGCTACGGGCTGGGCGGCGAGGAGCCCTGCACGGCGACCGAGGTCAGCCGGCGCTTCAACGTCTCGCGCGAGCGCATCCGCCAGATCGAGTCGCGCTCGCTGTCCAAGCTCGAGCAGCTCGCGGCGACGCAGGACCTGCGCGAGCAGCTGTAGTCCTCCCGCGGTACCGCTGCTCCGGGAGCTAGGATCGGCGCCATGCCCGCCGCACCAGGATCCAGTCTTCTGAGCCTCCCGCTGTCGGAGGTGCTCGGCATGCTCGCCTCCTCGCACGAGCTGGCGGGCGGCGGCGGCCCCGCGGCCGCGCTGACGGCCGCGACGGCGGCGGCGGTCACCGCGAAGGTCGCCCGCGGCTCGCGCGCGACGTGGATCGAGGCCGGTGGCGCGATCGCCCACGCCGAGGCGCTGCGCATGCAGACGCAGGCGCTCATCGAGCGTGATGCGCAGGCCTATCACGAGGCATCCTCCGCGCTGGCCCGCGACGAGCGCTCGGCCCGCCAGGGCGTCGCCTCGCCCGCGCTCGCCGCGTCGGCGCCGGTCGCCGACCGCGAGCGGCTGCTGGGGGAGGCGCTGACGCAGACCGCCGACCTCGCCTTGGCGATCGCCGACGCGTCCTGCCAGATCGCCCAGCTGGCGGCCGAGGTCGCGCGTCACTGCCCGAAGCAGATGAAGCCCGACGCGCTGACCGCGGTGGCCCTGGCCGAGGCGGCGGCGTGCGCGGCGGCCCGGCTCGTGCAGGTCAACCGCAAGCTCGCAGCCGACGACCCGCGCCGCGAAGCGGCGACGGAGGCGGCGAGCGGGGCGTCCAAGGCGCGCGAGCGGGCCGGGTAGCGCCCACGCGGCGGCGGGCTATCTACTCACCGCGATGCGCGGCCGACGCCCGCGCCACCGGCACGGGGATCGCGTACTTCGACGGCTTGGCGTCGACGACCGGGTTGTCGATCTCGCCCAGGCGCCCGATGAGCTTGATCCACTGCGACGGCTTGAGCACGGCGTCGATGGCGCCCGCCGTGGGCGCGCCCTCGCGGTACTCGGGCCGGAACCCGACGTGGATGTGGTCGGCGTGGTCGCCGAGCGCGAGCGTGTTCGCCGTGCCCTCGTACTTCATGAGGCTGATGATCTGGTGCGGCTTGAGGTTCCCCTGGAGCGTCAGCAGGCGGCGGACCGTGATGTCGGCGATCGAGCCCTCGCCCTGATGGCCCGCGATCGGGATCCCGTTGATCTTGGCGATGTCGACGGCGCTGCCGGCGGAGTGCTCGGAGACGTTGCCGCTCGCCGTGAAGTAGCTGTGGCCGCAGTGCAGCGAGGTGACCGTGGGCTTCAGGCCGCTGGCGGCGAGGAACTCGAGCGTCGCCAGCACGCGGCGGTCGACGATCCCGGCCTCGATGTCGCGCCGCCCGCAGGCGTACAGCTCGATCCGCGGGTTGGCGAGCACGCGCCGGGCGAGGGTCTGCTTGCTCATCAGGAGAATCTGGCCGATCGTCGCGCTCGACGTCCGTGGGTCGAGCAGCGCGTTGCGGCCCTGCGCGCGGTACAGCGCGGTTGACTCGAGCAGCTTCCAGCCGTCGAGGATCGGCTTGGGGTCGATCCGCGGCGCGCCGCGGCCGGCCGGGCGGATCTCGAAGTGCATGTGCGGTGAGACGGTCTGCGACGTGCGCCCGATGCGCCCGAGGATCGTGCCCGCGATGACGCGCCGCCCGACGATCATCCGCTTGAGCACGACGTCGGACGGGTCGAGGGGATAGAAGCCGGTGATGTAGGAGCGCAGCGTCGAGCCCTTCGCCAGCGCCGCCTCGGCCTCGGCGATCTGGCGCGCGCCGCCGTTGCGATAGGCGTTGCGGCGGCCGGGGTTGGCGAACAGCCGCTCCTTGAGGGCGGCGTCGTTGGCGGGAAGCGCGATCGGAGGGGCGACCGGGGCCTTGCGCTGCGCGTCGGGCTTGGGCACCGGGATGGCCTGCGCGACCTTCTTGAGCTGCGCGTACGTGTACGTGTTGCCGTAGACGTCGCGCAGCTTGACGAAGCGCCCGAGCCGCTTCGTCACACCGATCGCCGTGATCGTGCCGTCCTGGACGGCGATCACCGGCGCGCCTGCGTTGGCGAAGATGTCGATGCCGCGGCGGGTCGGCTCGGACTCGACCGGCCGCGCCACGTTCTTCGTCGCGTCCCTGCGGCGCTGCACCGCGCGCTCGGCCAGATCGTCGGCGTAGCGCGCCTTGGCGTAGACCGGGAAGTGGCCCTGCGTGAGGCCGTTCAGCGAGCTGACGAGATCGCTCGGCAGGCCGCCGATCAGCCGCGCGCGCATGAGCACCGACTCGACGTACCAGTCGGCGTGGTTGTAGGCGAAGATCGCGCGCCGCAGGTCCTGGTCGGCGCCGGCGGCGCGCAGGTAGCGCGCGGCGGCGAAGATCGCGTCGACCGGGTTGAACGGGTCCTTGCGCCCGTCGCGGTTGGCGTCGGTGCCGTACTCCTTCCAGGTCGCCGGCATGAACTGCATCCAGCCCAGCGCGCCGGCCGAGGAGACGTTGAGGTTGCGCCCGTAGTCGGTCTCGATCTCGTTGATCGCCGCGAGCACCTCCCAGCGCACGCCGTACTCGACGCCCGCCGCCTGGTAGATCGGCAGCAGGAACGGCGGGAGGCGGAACTTGTCGATGAAGAAGTTCGGCACGCCGACCGGCACGGGGCCGGGCAGCGCGAGCGACATCGAGGGGTTGTCGGTCGTGGGGACCCCGCCGGCGTTGCGCAGGGTGGTGTCCTCGCCGGCGTCACCGTCGTCGCGGTCGCGCTTGCGCTTGCGCGACGACTTCGTCCGCTCGGTCACGGCGTCGGACATGACGCAGGCCTCGTCGCCGCCGGTGGTCTTCTCGTCGCGCGATGCCGTGAAGGCCCTGGCCGACACCTTCTTCTTCGGGGCGCAGTCGGCGAGCTCGTCGCCGGCGGTCTGCGCCGGGCCGGCGAGGGCGCCGAGCGGCAGGGGCCGCGGGTCGACCGTGTCAGCCGGCTCCGCGGGCGCCTTGGCTGGCCCGGGCTGCGCCGGCGAAGCGGCGGCGGGCTTGGAGGTCTGCGGCGCGGCGGCGGGTGGCACGGGCGCCGCCGTGGTACTCGAAGCGGGGGCCGTCGACTGCGTCGTTGCGGGGTCGGAGGCCGGAGGCGCCGTCGTCGCCGCGGGCGTCGTCGTGGCGGGCGCGGACGGCTCGCCCGCGGGCGCCGGATCGGCCGCGACCTGAATCGGCGCCTCCACCACCGGCTCCCCGGGCACGGCGGGCTGCTGTCCGCCGGCGCCGACGAGGTTGCCGCTGAGTGCGATCGCCACGATGCCGGCGGTGCACAGCGCACCGGCGATCCGTTTCCGGCTCGTGCGTTCCGTGCTCTCCTGCGACTGACCCGTCATCTCGTTGGTGGCGTCCTGCCTGATTGCCCGAATCGACCCGTTCGAGCCGATCTCGCCTCCATCGGCCCGTCCCCGCCCGGCCTTGACCCCGCGCACCGCAAACTGGATCGGCCGTCCGGCGCGAGCCTACAGCTCTGCTCGAGGGCGGGTGGGAGGTAATTCGGGTCGACCGCGCGGGCGGTTCTTCGCGCTCTTTGCGGATGAACGGGTGTGAAAATCCTGTGATCGGATCCCGCGCGGGTGGTGGCGTCGACGGGTCACGCCCATAGACTTCGCCCGACATGACCGATACGACCACCGTCGTCGCAGCGCCGCTGCGCGTCGCCGTAAGTGACGGCGACACAGGATTCGTCCAGGTACTGGGCAAGCGCCTGGACCGCCTCGGCTGGGAGCACGTCGTGCTCACCGGCGCCGTGCCGGTCGAGCGTCTCGTCGCGATGCGCCTCGGCGCCTTCATCATCGATCTCGCGCTGCTCGGCTCGAGCGCGTGGCCCTATCTCGAGAAGGTGACGAGCGAGCTGCCCGCGCTGCCGGTCGTCGTCTGCACCGGGCAGTCGACCGTCGCCCAGCGCGTGCGCGGCCTGCGCCTCGGTGCCGACGACTGGGTGACGAAGCCGTGCCACCCGGAGGAGCTCATCGCCCGCGTCGAGGCCGTCGCGCGCCGCCGCCGCCACGCCGACGCGGCGGCAGCCGTGGATGCCGCGGTCGTCGCCGGGGAGATCGAGATCCGGCCCGACCAGTTCCAGGCGTTCGCGCACGGCAGCTCGATCGACCTCACGCGGCGCGAGTTCGAGCTCGTCCAGCTGCTCGCCGCCGCGCAGGGGCGGGTGCTCGAGCGCGAGGAGATCTACCAGCGGGTGTGGGGCTACACGATGGCCCACGGCGACCGTTCGGTCGACGTCTTCGTGCGCAAGCTGCGCTCGAAGTTCCAGCAGGTCTCACCGGACTGGAACTACATCCACACCCATTTCGGGGTCGGCTACCGGTTCGCGGCGGAGCCCGCCGAGGAGGCGTCGGACGTGCCGGGCGGAACGGTGCCGGCCGCGGTCGACTGGCTGAGCGGCAAGCCCGTGCCCGCTTCGGTGGCGGCGCCGGCGCCGGACGCGGTCGTGGATGCGGCGGCGCCCGCGAGCGCAAAGGCGAAGGCCGCCGCCGCGCAGCAGTCCGTCCGCGCGTTCGCCTGACGCCGCGCGGGGCGGATAGCCTGTCGGGCATGTCGCTCGAGACCGCCCGCAACATCGCGATCATCGTCCTGCTCGGGCTGGTCGTCTGGCTCGTGCCCGGTGGGGGCGAGGGCGCGTCGTTCATCTCCCAGCTGCTCAACGCGATCTTCATCGTCCTGATGGCGCTGGGCTGCGGGATCCTCTATCGCCAGTACCGGGGCGAGATCTTCTCGCTCGGCGACACCTGGCGCTTTGCGCTGTACGCCGCCGTGGGCGTGGCGATCGTCACGGTGGCGGCGTCGCGGCGGCTGTTCGACACCGGCGCCGGCGCGTTGCTGTGGTTCGCGCTCGTCGGGGGCGCGTCGTACACGCTGTACCTCGTCTGGCAGCGCTACCGCTCGTACACCTAGGCCACGGGCTCGGGCGGGAGCCCGGAGATTCGTCACGCGATCGCGCTGCGATTGTCACACCTGCGTGTAGATCCGTGACACGCGTGGCGCGAGTCTGGCGGGCATGGGTTCCCCCCGACCTCCGGGCGCCGAAGACGGCCAGGCGAGCGTCGAGCTGGTCGCGCTCCTTCCCCTCGTCGCGATCTTCGTCGTTCTGCTCTGGCAGGCCGTCGTCGCCGGCCAGGCCGTCTGGCTGGCCGGCTCGGCCGCCCGCGCCGCGGCGCGGGCGACGGCGGTCGGCGCTGACGCGCCGGCCGCCGTCCGGCGGGTCCTGCCCTCGCGCCTCGAGCCTGGCCTCATCGTGCGCCCGGCGGCGGCCGGGGATGGCGTGCGGGTCGCCATCGCCATCCCGGTGGTCTTCGGCTCCGGCCGGCTGACCACGGTCTCCGCTCGCGCACGCCTGCAGGACCAAACGCGCTGACATGTACGCGCCGGGTGCGGAGCGCGGGCAGGCGTCGGTGGAGCTCGTGGCGCTCGCGCCGCTGGTGGTCGCGATCGTGCTCGCCGTCGCCCAGCTGCTCGCGGGCGGCGCGGCCCACGAGCTGGCCGACCACGCCGCCGAGGCAGGTGCGATCGCGCTGCTGCAGGGCACCGACCCCGAGGACGCGGTGCGCGACGCGATCCCCGGCTGGTCGCGCGGGCGCGTCGACGTGCGCATCGCCGACCGCCGCGTGCGGGTGCGCCTACGGCCGCGCACGTTCGTGCCGGCGCTGGCGGAGATGCTCGAAGCCACCGGTGTGGCGCACGCCGGCCCGAAGCCATGACGCTCACCCGTCGCCTCGCCGAGCTGTTCGTGACGCCGTCCGAGCCCGCTGCGGCGCGCGAGCGACCTCAGCCGCGCGCAGCTCCGACCAGGCCCCCGGCGGCCACGCCCGCAGCGGCCCAGCTCGCGCCCGCCGTCGCCCTCCTCGCGCCGCCTGCCCACGCCCCCGCGCTCGGTGCGGCGCTCGCGCTCGCCGTGGCGCGCGCCCGTCGCGCGCCCGTCGCGGTGGTGTGCGTGTGGTCGGCCGCGGAGGCGCGGCCGACCTGGCGGGCACCCGCGAGGCCGGCCGCGGCTCGGCTCGCGACCAGGCTCGCCGGTCGCGGCCACGCGGCGCACGCGGCCGGACGCCTCGTCCTCGTCCGGCTCGCCGATGCCGAGGAGGACGCGGCGACCGAGGCGCTGCGGGTGAGCGCGGCCGCCGGCGCGGCACCGACCGTGCTTGCGCTCGCCGGTCCGCGCCGCGCCGCGTTCGACGTCTCGCTCGCCGCGCAGGATCTCGTCGTCGTCGCCGTGCCCCCGTCGGCGGACCCGGCGCTCGCCCAGCTCGCCCTCGCCGGCCTCGACCGGGCGCTGATCTGTCCATTGCCGCCGGCCGATCCGGCCCGCGCGCTGGCGGCCGCCGGCTTTGCGTTGCTGCCCTCGGCCCGCCGCGCGCTGGCGGCACCCGTCGCGGCGCTCACGTGATGCCCGGCGCCACCGATCCTCAGCGCGAGTCCGGCCAGGCCACCATCCTCCTGCTCGGCGTGGTTCTCGTCGTCGTGCTCGGTGCGCTCGTGCTCGGCGCGGTCGCTCGCGGCATCGGCGCCCGGAGCGACGAGCAGCGGGCCGCCGATCTCGCGTCGCTCGCCGGTGCGCGCGCGATGCACGAGGCGTACGGCGGGCTCTTCGAGCCGGCGCGGCTCGGCGGGCGTGTCAACCGCGCGCACATCGAGCGCGCCGCCTACATCGAGCGCGGTCGCAGCGCGGCGCTGGCCACCGCTCGGCGCAACGGTGCTCACGACACCGTCGTGAGCTTCCCCGACGAGGACACGTTCGCGCCGGTGCGGGTGCGCGTCGAGGTTCGCGATCCGGTGCAGGTCGGCCCCCGCGAACGCGTCGCCGCGGGCGCCGTCGCGGAGGCCGAGCTCGCGCCGCCCGGCGACGTCGCGCTGTGGTCGGCAGGCCCGGGCGAGTACCAGGGCCCGCTCGAGCTGCGCCAGGGCAAGCCGATGCGCCCCGACGTCGCGCGGGCGTTCGATCGCATGGAGGCGGCGGCGCGGGGCGACGGCGTGGCGCTCGTCGTCGTCAGCGGCTTTCGCTCCAACGCCGAGCAGGCCGTCCTCTTCGCCCGCCATCCGGACCCGAAGTGGGTCGCGCCGCCGGGCCGGTCGCTGCACCGCCTCGGCACCGAGCTCGACCTCGGTCCGGAGGCGGCATACGGCTGGCTCGCCGCCAACGCCAAACGCTTTCACTTCGTGCAGCGCTATTCGTGGGAGCCGTGGCACTACGGCTACACGCTCAACGCAGGCACCACTTCCGTCGGCGTCAGCGCGAAGGCGAGCGGGGGAGACGGGGAGGCGATGCGGGCGCTGCCCGCGTTCGTCCCGGCGGCGTATGCCAAGCCGCTCGCCCGCGCCGCGCAGCGCTGGAACGTCTCCTCCGCGTTGCTCGCCGCGCAGATCATGGCCGAGTCGAACTTCAACCCGTTCGCTGTCTCCAGCGCGGGCGCGCGGGGGATCGCGCAGTTCATGCCCGCGACGGCCAAGGCGATCGGCCTGCACAACCCGCTCGACGCCGAGGCCTCGATCGACGCCCAGGCGCACCTCATGCGCGACCTCCTGCGCCAGTTCGGCTCGGTCCCGCTCGCGCTCGCCGCCTACAACGCGGGCCCAACCCGCGTCGCCGCCTGCGGCTGCGTCCCGCCGATCCCCGAGACACGCGGCTACGTCGCGCGGATCCTCGGCTTGTTGAGCGGCGCAGGTGAGGAAATCAACGGCGGCGGACTGGACGTTCGGCTGGTGGAGTAGACATTTGCCTGCAAATCGACCACGTTCAAGTTCTCTCGGACAAAAGTCGATGTTCTAGACATCGCCTCTCTCTCGCGCCCCTCGATGCTGGTCCATCACGAGCGCTCGAATCGCTCGCGGCTGGCGCGGCGCGCGCGGGGCTACAGCCGTCGGATCGCCAAGCAGCTTCCGCGCGGCCGGCTGCTGCCCGACGCCACCTGGCGCCGGCGCCATCGGACGATCACTGCGCTGCTGTGGCTGCACGTGCCGGTGCTGGTCCTGTTCGGAGTCCTGCGCGGCTACGGCGTCGTGCATTCGATGTCGGAGATGCTGCTCGTCGTCTCGCTGGCGACCGTGGCGAGCCTGCCGCGAATCGGCCGCGGCGGGCGCAGCGCCGCGGCGGCGCTCGGGCTCGTCACCTGCTCGGCGCTGCTCATCCACTTCTGGGACGGCCAGAGCGAGGGCCACTTCCACTTCTTCGTCGTCGTCTCGCTGCTGATCCTCTACCAGGACTGGCTGCCGTTCCTCATCGCCATCGGCTTCGTCGTGCTGCACCACGGCGTGCTCGGCACGCTCCTGCCGCACTCGGTCTACGCGCACGGCCCGGCGCAGGAGAACCCGTGGTTCTGGGCGGTCATCCACGGCGGCTTCATCCTCGCCGCGTCGGCCGCCAACGTCGTCTCCTGGCGCGCCACCGAACAGCTGCTGCGCGACCCGCTCACCGGCCTCGCCGGGCGGGCGATCATGTTCGACCGGCTGCGCGTCGGGCTGCTGCGCGCGCACCGCCGCGGCTCGCACGCCGGCGTCATCTTCCTCGACCTCGACCGCTTCAAGGTGCTCAACGACTCGCTCGGCCACGCCGCCGGCGACCGCGTGCTCGTCACCGCCGGCGAGCGCCTGCGCGACGCCGTCCGCGCTCACGACACCGCCGTTCGCTTCGGCGGCGACGAGTTCGTCATCGTCTGCGAGGACCTGCACGACGTCGACGAGGCCGTCGGCGTCGCCGGACGCCTCGTCGCCGCGCTGCGCAAGCCCTACCTCGTCGACGGGCAGGAGATCGTGCTCACCGTCTCGGCCGGCATCGCCGTCGGCGGCGCCGGCGACGAGCGCAGCGCCGAGGAGCTCATCCGCGACGCCGACGCCGCGATGTACCGCGCCAAGGAGGAAGGCAAGGACCGCTACGTCGTCTTCGGCGAGGAGATGCGCGCTCGCGCGCTCACCCGTCTCGCCGACGAGGTCGAGCTGCGCAGCGCGATCGCGCGCGAGGAGCTGCGCGTGCACTACGAGCCGCAGTTCGCGCTCGGCAGCGGTCGCCTGCGCGCCGTCGAGGCACACGTCAACTGGCAGCACCCGACCCGCGGACTGCTCATCCCGCGCGACTTCCGCGCCATCGCCGAGGAGACCGGCATGGTCGTCCCGATCGGCGCCTGGGCGATCGGCGAGGCCTGCGCGCAGCTGCGCCGCTGGCGCGAGGCCGGCGCCGCCAGCGACGTCACCGTCTCGATCAACGTCTCGGCGCTGCAGCTCGGCGACCCCGAATTCATCCCCGCCGTCGAGGAGGCGCTGGAGGCCAACGGCCTCGTTCCCTCGGTCCTATGTCTGGAGATCCCCGAGGTCGCCGTCGTGGCCGACCCGGGGCGCGCGCTCGGGACGATCGCCCAGCTGCGCGCCGTCGGCGTGAAGGTGGCGCTCGACGGCTACGGCACCGGCCATCTCTCGATGAGCTGCCTGCGGCAGATGGGGTTCGACACGCTCAAGCTCAACCGCGTCTACGTGCGCGACCTCGAGCAGCCCGGCGGCGACGCGATCCTGCGCGGGATCATCGACATGGCCCACGCGCTCAACAGCGACGTCACCGCCAAGGGCGTGGCCCGCGGTTCGCAGCTGCGTGCACTGCGCGCGCTGGGCTGCGACGCGGCGCAGGGCCCGCTGCTGGCGGCGCCCAGCGATGCGACCGAGATCGGCCGTCTCGTCGTCTCGCCGCGCCGCGCGGCCGGCGAGAGCGCGGCGAGCGCGAGCCGCTCGGCGTGCCGAGCGGCGTCGCGTAGCGCCGCGCGGTCAGGCCTGCGTCGGCCGCGGCGCCGGCCGCGGCCCGCGCGCGGGTCGGGCAGCGGCGTCAGGCGGGCCGCGATCTGCGCGCGGCGCGGCTCGAGGAACGGCGGCAGGATGAGCTTCGTGCCGAGCTCCTCGACGGGCCCGTCGACGGTGAAGCCGGGCTCGCGGGTCGCGAGCTCGTAGAGCACGCCGCCGGGCTCGCGGAAGTACAGCGAGTGGAAGTAGTGGCGGTCGACGTAGCCGGAGTTCGGGATCCCGGCGTCGGTGACGCGCGTCGATCCAGCTCTCCATGTCGGCGTCGGTCGTCGCCCACGCGATGTGGTGGATCGTGCCGGCGCTCTGGCGGCCGCGCTCGGCCGGCGGCGGGTCCCAGGCGATCCAGCCGCCGCGGCGCTCGCCGCGCAGCTCGAAGCGTCGCGGGCCTCGTCCTCGCCCTCGCCGCGCCGCACGGCGCCCATCAGCCGCTCGAGCACGAGCGCGCTGTCGTCGGGCCGGAAGCTGTAGGCGCGCACGCCCTCGAAGCCCTGCAGCGCGAGCGCCGCCGGGATCTCCGGATGGTCGGCGATGAGCGGCTCGTCGCCGGAGGCGTCGACGACGAGCTCGTGGTGCAGGCCCTCGGGGTCGGCGAAGACGCAGCGCTGCCGCCGTCGCCGCGCTCGGTCGCCACGCCGTCGTCGCCGAGGCGCGCCGCCCAGAAGTCGATCGCCTCGGGCGACGCGACGCGCCACACGACGCGGTGGACCATGCCCGCGCCCGCGCGGCCCGGGATCGCGCCGGGGTACTCGAAGAACGTCAGGTCGGCGCCCGGCTGGGCGTTCTCGTCGCCGTAGAAGAGGTGGTAGACGCTCGGATCGTCCTGGTTGACGGTCTTCGCGGTCATGCGCAGGCCGAGGACGCGCGTGTAGAAGTCGACGTTGCGCGGCGCGTCGCCGGTGATCGCGGTGATGTGGTGGATGCCGTCGAGGTTCATGGTCGGTCCTTTGCGTTGCCTGGACGCCGACTATACCAAAGTAGTTGCGCCCGCAACTATTCTCGCCAGGAGCGCCGAGCGGCCGCGCCAGCGTCAGCGCTTGCGCGTCGCCACGAGCGCGCTGCCGCCACCGCGCCGCACCGGCTCGGCCGCCGCCAGCATCGCCCCGCCGGAGCAGCTCGACCCCGGTCGCCGCGCCGATCTCGCCCATGACCGTGAACGCGTGCCCGCGCGCGGCGAGCGCCGCCGCCTCCGGCGACTTGAGGAACGCGGGCTCGGCGACCGTCGCCGGCGTGTCGCGCTGGCTCGCGCGCGGCACCGCGATGGCGAGCGGCAGCGTGCTGCCCGAAGTCGATCCGCTCGACGAGCAGCCCGAGCACCGTCGTGATGATCGTCGACCCGCCGGGCGAGCCGAGACCCAGCCACGGCCGCCCGCCGCGCAGCACGATCGTCGGCGCCATCGAGCTGCGCGGGCGCTTGCCGCCCTGCACGCGGTTGGGGTGCGTGCGCGAGGTGAAGTTGAAGTCCGTCAGCTCGTTGTTGAGCAGGAAGCCGTAGCCGGGAACGACGAGGCCCGCGCCGCCGGTCGACTCGATCGTGAACGTGTAGGAGACGACGTCGCCGCGCTTGTCGGCCACCGTGATGTGCGTCGTCGTGCCCGCGCGCGTCGACGTCACCGACGCCTCGCCGGCGCGCGCACGCCGTGCCGTCGAACGGATACGGATCGCCCGGCGCGGCCGGGCTCGTCCCGGCGCGGTCGCCGATCAGCGCACGGCGCGTCGCGGCGAAGTCCTTCGACAGCAGGCCGATCCGCGGGACCACGAAGAAGCGGCGGTCGGCGATGTACGCGCCGCGGTCGGCGAAGGCCAGCCGCGAGGCCTCGAGCACGCGGTGCTGGGCGTCGGCCGCGCGACATCGCGCGCCAGGTCGTAGCCCTCGAGGATGTTCAGCGCCTCGGCGGTGGTCAGGCCGCCGCTCGACGGCGGGCCCATCCCGTAGACGTCGAGGCCGCGGTACGTCGAGTGCACCGGCTGCGCGCTCGGGCGCCGTGTACGCGCGCAGGTCGGCGGCGTCATCACGCCGGGCCGCCAGGTGTGGTCGGCCGTCGGGTCGATCTGCGGCGCGCGCACGGTCTGCGGCGATCGCGGCGGCGAGCGGGCCGCGGTAGAAGCCGCGCGCGCCCTGCGCGCGCGATCAGCCGGTACGTGCGCGCGAGCTCGGGGTTGCGAAAGACCGTGCCGACGTCGCGCGGCGTGCCGTCGGGATCGAGGTACAGCGCCGCCGTCGCGGGCACGTCGTCGAACCAGGCGAGGTTCTCCTGGACCTGCGCGAAGAACGTGGCGTCGATGACGAAGCCCTGCTGCGCGACCCGGACCGCCGGCGCGAGCGCCTGCGCGAGCGTGATCGTGCCGTGGCGCTGCAGCGCGCGCTCCCAGCCGAGCACCGTGCCCGGCACGCCGACCGACAGGCCGCTGTAGCGCGCGTCGTTGAACGCCAGCGGGGCGCCGTTCTCGAAGAACGACTCGGTGTGCATCGCCTGCGGCGCGCGCTCGCGATGGTCGAGCGTCGTGACCCGCTGCTTCGCGGCGTCGTAGGAGACCATGAAGCCGCCGCCGCCGATGCCGCAGGAGAACGGCTCGGTGACGCCGAGCACGGCCGCCGCCGTGACCGCGGCATCGGTCGCGTTGCCGCCGCGGCGCAGCGTGTCGACCGCGGCCTTCGTGGCGAGGCGGTCGACGGTCGCGGCGGCGCCGCCGTAGCCGGTCGACGTCGGCGGGTTCGAGGCCTGGGCGGCGGGACCGCCGCGGCGAGAGCTGCGATGACGGTGAGGACGGCGATCGGCGAGCGCATGGGTGCCTCCTTCCCCGACGCGCCCCGCTTCACGCCCCGGGACGGCCGCGCGCCCGCCGGCGGGACGCGCTACTGCAGCGCCATCACCGGCTCGCCGCGGCTCGTCAGCCCGTTGGCCGACCGCACGCACGCGCCGCCGCGCACCGCGCCGCCGTTGTAGGCCTGGCGCAGGCAGTTGCGCATCGCGAGCTGGCCCCAGTAGCTCGCGTGGCTGGCCTCCTGCAGCTGGTAGGGGCCGAAGACCGTCGAGGCCGTGCGGATCTGCGCGACCCATTCGGTCTTGTCGACCGCGCCGGCGCTCGTCCACGCGGCGACGCCCTTCTCCTCGAGCAGGCCGACGGTGTTCTCGCACAGCCGGCGCCCGTT
This sequence comes from uncultured Actinomycetes bacterium, assembly GCA_963751065.1. GTDB lineage: Bacteria > Actinomycetota > Thermoleophilia > Solirubrobacterales > Solirubrobacteraceae > CADCVQ01. The sequence continues at coordinate 28,307 of CAVVTD010000015.1, read as the reverse complement.
CAGCGCGGTCTGCATGTCGAGCACCTTGACGTTCGCCAGCCCGCTCGTCGCCGCGGCGTTGCGGGTCGTCGAGTTCAGCGCGTTGACGACGACGTCGTTGGCCCAGTCGGCGTCGCGGTTCCACACGCCGCAGCCGCCGACGGACTGGCGCGTCCAGCCGCTCTCGGAGTAGCGGATCTGGGCGCCGCGCGGCAGCGGCGACCAGTACGTCTGGGCGAGGATCGTGTACTGCGACGCCGCGTAGCCGGCGTTCGCCATCGCGTCGCGCACGCGCTGCAGCGCGTCACGCACGTTGGCGGTCTCGGTGGCGATGCGGGTGGAGGTGAAGCGCGACGTCATGTCGCTGTCGTCGGAGCAGTAGTTCTTCCACCACGCCGGCGACGACGCCCAGTTCGTCACGCAGCGGGTGACGATGTCGGCGAAGCCGTAGTTGTTGGCGCCGATCATCACGACGACGGCCTTGACGTTGCGCGTGGCGGCCAGCGACTGCAGCGCCCGCGCCTGGCCGACGCGGCCCGAGGCGTCGGAGTAGAAGTCGATGCCGGGCTTGAAGTCCTCGTCGGTGCCGGTGCCGGTGGTCGACGTGCGCGCGCCCGAGCAGGCGAGGTTGTAGCCCAGCACGCCGCCGCCGATGAACGCCTGCGCGGCCTTGGAGCGATGGCAGTTGGGGATCGACTCGCCGGTCGCCGTGTCCCAGTACGCCGTCGGGCCGAGCGCGTCGACGCGCGCGGCGTCCTGGTTCGTGTTGCCCGCCCAGCGGCCGGCCTCGCCGGAGATCGCCGAGTCGCCGAGCGTGACGACCGTCGGGGTCCCGACGCCGGGGCCGTCGGCCGCCGCGGGGGCGGCGAGCGCCAGCGCAAGCGCGATCGTCAGGAGCACGTACCGGCCAGGTCCTCGCATCGAACTCTCCTCCCCTGATCACGATGGTTGCGCCGGCGAGCGTACGCCGCACTCGACTGACCGTCAACGTTCAGTGAGGCAGATCACAGACGAGATCTATGCTCGAAGCGATGCCCGCGCCCCCCGCCTCCGCCGCCTCCACCCGCACGCGCGAGCAGCGCCGCAGCCTGCCCGACGGGCCCGGCGTCTACCTGTTCCGCGACCACGCGGGCAAGGTCATCTACGTCGGCAAGGCGAAGTCGATCCGCAAGCGCGTCGCCGGCCACTTCTCCAATCGGGTCACGCGCGGCGCGGTCGAGATGGTCGACCTCATCCACCAGATCGACTTCCTGCTCGTCGCCTCCGAGGCCGAGGCGCTGCTCACCGAGAACGAGTTCATCAAGCGCTACAAGCCGCGCTTCAACATCCGCCTGCGCGACGACAAGTCCTATCCGTTCCTGGCGATCTCGCTGGAGGAGGACTATCCGCGCGTCTACTTCACGCGCGAGCGCCACCGCAAGGACCGCGCCTACTTCGGTCCCGTACTCGAACGCCAAGAAGGTGCGCGGCACGCTCGACCTGCTGCAGAAGGTGTTCGCGTTTCGCTCCTGCAACGGCAGCGAGCCCGGCCGCCGCAGCGGCTCGCCGTGCCTGGACTACTACATCAAGCGCTGCGGGGCGCCCTGCGTCGGCTACCAGTCCAAGGCGGAGTACCGCGAGGCGATCGACGGCGTCATCGCGTTTCTCTCCGGCCGCTACCGCCAGATCGAGCGCGACCTCGAACAGCGCATGAAGGCGGCCGCCGCCGCGCAGGAGTTCGAGCAGGCGGCGCTGGAGCGCAACCGGCTGAAGGCCGTGCGCAGCCTGCTCGAGCGCCAGCGCGTCGCCAACGAGGCGGTCGGCACGCTCGACGCCGTCGCGATCGCCGTCGACGGGGTCGACGCCAACGCGCAGGTCTTCCAGATCCGCGACGGCGTGCTGTCGGACCGCCAGTCGTTCTATCTCTCCAACGAGGGCGGGCTGGGCATCGGCGAGGTGGCCGAGGAGTTCCTGCTGCAGTACTACGGCGACGCGATGGCGGTGCCGCCGCAGGTCCTCGTCCAGCGCGACGTCGCCGAGCTCGACGTGCTCGGCGAGGTGCTGAGCGAGCTGCGCGGCACGCGCGTCGAGGTGCGCGTGCCCGAGCGCGGCGACAAGCGCCGGATCCTCGAGCTCGCCGAGCGCAACGCCGCGCTCGCGCTCGACCAGGAGCGCCTGAAGGACGAGCGCCGCCGCCAGCAGCGCGTCGAGGCGCTCGACGGCCTGCAGGAGGCGCTCGGCCTCGACGCCCTGCCGCTGCGCATCGAGTGCTTCGACATCTCCAACCTCATGGGCACGAACACGACGGCCTCGATGGTCGTCTTCGAGGGCGGCGCGCCGAAGAAGAGCGACTACCGGCGCTTCAACGTGCGCTCGCTCGACCGATGGCGTGCCCGACGACTTCGCGGCGATGGAGGAGGTGCTCGGGCGGCGGCTCGCGCGCTGGGAGTCCGAGCAGGAGATCAGCCCCAACGACCCCAAGCGCAACGAGTCCTTCGCCACGCTGCCGTCGCTCATCGTGATCGACGGCGGCGCGGGCCAGCTCTCCGCCGGCTTGCGCGCTCTGCAGGGATTTCGCGAGCGCGGGGTGGCGGTGATCTCGCTCGCCAAGCAGCTCGAGGAGATCTACATCCCCGGCCGCCGCACGCCGCTGCGCCTGGCCCACGACACGCCCGAGCTGCAGCTCCTGCAGCGCCTGCGCGACGAGGCGCATCGCTTCGCGATCACCCATCACCGCCAGCGCCGCGACCGCCAGATGACCGAGTCCGTGCTCGACGGCCTGCCCGGCGTGGGGCCGAAGCGCAAGCGCGCGTTGCTCAAGCACTTCGGCTCGCCGGAGGCCGCGCTCGGCGCGTCGCGCGAGGAGCTCGAGGCGGTGCCCGGGCTGCCGTCGAAGACCGCCGGCGACCTCTACACGTACCTGAACCGCACGTCGGGCTGACCGCGGCGCATGACCGCCGCGCAGGGCACAATGCGCACGTGATCGGCCCCGACGAGGCGCCCGCCGCTACCACGAGCCTCGAGGACGTCGTCGTCATCACGGGGTTCTCCGGGCGCCGGCAAGTCGACGGCGATGAACGTCTTCGAGGACGACGGCTACTTCTGCGTCGACAACCTGCCGCCGGAGATGATCCGCGGGCTCGTCGACCTGTTCGTGCACGAGGGGGCGAAGGTGCGGCGCGCGGCGGTCGTCTCCGACGTGCGCGCGCGCGAGCTCTTCGAGACGCTCGAGCGCCGTGCTCGACGACCTCGAGCGCGCGCGGGATCACCCACCGCGTCCTGTTCCTCGACGCCGACGAGCAGACGCTGCTCGGGCGCTACAAGGAGACGCGCCGGCGCCACCCGCTGAGCCCGACCGGCTCGGTCGCGCAGGGGATCGCCGCCGAGCGCGCGGCGCTCGAGCACATCAAGGCGCGCGCGGACTTCGTGCTCGACACGAGCGGGATCAACGCGGCGACGCTGCGGCGGCGGATCGTCGACGAGTTCCTGCCCCGCCAGGTGCATTCCAAGCTCGCCGTCACGCTCACCTCGTTCGGCCACAAGCACGGCCTCCCGCGCGACGCCGACATCGTGCTCGACATGCGCTTTCTGCCCAACCCGCACTGGGAGCCCGACCTGCGGCCGCTGACCGGCTTCGATCCGCGCGTCGTCGAGCACATGGCGCGCGGCGGCAAGCTCGAGGGCGTTCTACGAGCGCCTCACCCCGCTGCTGGACTTCCTCATCCCGGAGTACATCGCCGAGGGCAAGGCCCACCTCGCCGTCGCGGTCGGCTGCACGGGCGGCCGGCACCGCTCGGTCGCGATCGTCGAGGCGCTCGGCGCGCGGCTGCGCGCGCGCGACGACGTCGAGGTCGACGTCGTGCATCGCGACGTGGGACATTCCCGCGATGACGGCGCGCGATGATCGTCCACGTCGCCTTCGAGGTCTCCGACCTGTCGCGCTCGGCGCGCTTCTACGACGCGATCTTCTACGCGCTCGGCGCGCGGCGGACGTTCGAGAGCGAGCACGCGATCGCCTACGGCCACGACCACGAGCAGTTCTGGATCGTCGCCCGCGGCCGCCCGCCGGCGCCCGGCTACGGCCACGTCGCGCTGCAGGCCAACGGGCGCGCGGCGGTCGACGGCGCCTACGGCAAGGGCCTCGAGCACGGCGGCCGCGACGACGGCAAGCCGGGCCTGCGCCCGCAGTACGGGCCGCTGTACTACGCCGCGTACCTGCTCGATCCCGACGGCCTGCGCCTGGAGCTCGTGGCCGGCGCGACCTGATCGGCAGCCGGCGCCCGCTCGGGGCGCACGTGCGTGACGGCGACGCCGTGGCGCTCGGCGAGCCGGTCGGCGATCAGCGAGCGGTGGCAGGCCTCGGGGTCCGCCTCGACGCAGAGCAGCGCGCGGGTCGCATCCGGCGGGCAGCTCCGCGACGAGCGCGTCGAGGTCGGCGCGGTCGAGGACCTCGTGGACGTAGCGCTCGACGTACTCCGGGTCGAGCACCACGCGCGAGCGCTTGCCGACGCCGGCGCGGTCGTCGGCGGCGTACTGCAGTTGGCGCAGCTCGGTCGTCGGCGCGAGCTCGCGGTGGTGGCGATAGGCGATCCCGGCCTCGCCGAGCGCGGCCTGCAGGCGCTTCGCGTTGGCCCATGCGTAGCGCGCGCCGCGCACGCCGCGCCGCTGGCGGACGTCGACGACGAGCCCGACGTCGTGGGCGCGCAGCGCGGCGAGAAACGACGGCAGGTCGAACTCGTAGACGCCGATCGTGATCAGTGCGCGGCATGGCGTGCGCGGCCGGCCGGACCGCGGCCCCGCCCTTACAACGGCCGCGTGGGCTCCGTCGGCGGGCCCCCGGTCGCCGGGCAGCGGCCCGCCGGCGACACCGGGTCCGACCGGCTCGACGGGCTCCGGCTCGACGGCGACGCCGCGGCCGCGCCCGAAGCGTCCGGGGGCGCGGGCGCCGCCGATCGGCCCGGCGCCGGCGCCGGCGGCGGGCGTGAACGCCACGGAGATGCGGGCCACCGAGAGCAGCGCGCCGGCCGCCATGAGGATCGACGCCGCGAACGCCAGCCAGAGGCCGGTCGCCGGGTCGCCGTCGATGTCCGGCGTGAGCGGCGGCGGGTTGATGATGTTGAAGAGGACGATGACGAGCGCCGCCGCGGCGGGGCCGACGAGCCAGCTCGCGGGCCGCGGGGGGCCGAAGCCGAGCCGGCCGGCGACGGCCACGAACGCGATGACGGCGAGCAGCGCGAGCACGAGGTCCCAGACCTCGAAGATCTCCCAGGCGTCGATGCCCGGCTCGTACCACTCGAGGAAGAGGCTGACGAAGAGCAGGATCGCGCCGGCCCCGATCAGCAGCATGCCGGCTTCGATGCTCCGCGCCTCGTTCGTCGGCGTGGGGGTGGGACCGGCGATGGGCATGCGTGACTCCTCGCGTGTTCGGTACGAACGCAGGGACGGATACCCGCCGAGTTCGCGGCGCGAACCTCCCACTCGACGGACCGCCCGATGCCCGGGAGCATCGGGGGTAATACTGCGCCGGTGCTACGCGGCGGAGTCGACCTCGGGGGAACGAAGATCCAGGCCGTCGTCGTCGACAGCGACCACGCCGTGCTCGGCCAGGCGCGCAGCCCGACGCCGACGAAGGGCGGCCCGGCCGACGTCGCCGCCGCGATCGAGGCCGCCGTGCGCGAGGCCGCAGCCGCCGCGGGCTGCGAGCCCGCCGCACTGAGCCACGTCGGCGTCGGCTCCCCGGGCACCGTCGACGCCGACGCCGGCACGGTGTCCAGCGCGAAGAACCTCCCCGGCTGGGCGGGCAGCTATCCGCTGGCCAAGCAGCTGCGCAAGCGCCTCGGCACGGCGATCGCGCTCGGCAACGACGTCCAGGTCGCCACCGACGCCGAGGCCGCGCTCGGGGCGGGCCGCGACTACGGCTCGATGCTCGGCGTCTTCTGGGGAACCGGGGTCGGCGGCGGGATCGTGCTCGACGGCGAGCCCTGGGTCGGGCGCGGCGGGGCGGGGGAGATCGGCCACGTCGTGGTGAAGGTCGACGGCGAGCTCTGCCCGTGCGGGCGGCGCGGCTGCATGGAGGCCTACGCCGGGCGCAACGCGCTGGAGGCCCACGCGCGCCGCGCGCACGAGCAGGGCGAGCCGACCGAGCTGTTCAAGATCGCCAGGAAGCGCGGGCGCGAGCGCCTGACGAGCGGCATCTGGGCCGCGGCGCTGGAGCGCGGGGACCCGCTGGCCACGAGGCTCATCGACCGCGCGGTCGCGATGCTCGGCGCCGGCGTCGCGTCGGTCGACAACGTGCTCGACGTCGAGGTGATCATCCTCGGCGGCGGCCTCGGCGTGCGCCTCGGCCAGCCCTACGCCGACCGCATCGCCGCGGCCATGCAGCCGCACCTGTTCTTCAGCGACCGCCCGCCGCCCTTCAAGTCGCCGCTCTGGGCGACCTGGGCGGGGCGATCGGCGCGAGCCTGCTGCGCCGCAGTGGTCGAGTAGTCCGCTGACGGCATACGTTCCTGCTCTCGCGGGGGTACCCATGGAGTTCCGCGTGGCTGTCGGTGCGTTCGTCGCGGTCGCCGTCCTGGCCGGCGCTGTCCCGGCGGTCTCGGCGCCACGTCCCGAAGGCAGCCCGACAAGACGGCTCCGACGGTGCCGACCAACCTGCGCATCACCGGCGGCCACCGAGGACTCGGTCAGCCTCGCGTGGACCGCGTCGACCGACAACTCGGGCAGCATCCACCACTACGTCACGTGCTACTCGGGCTTCCTGATCCCGGCCCCCGGCTACTGCATCTGGGGCTCGCCCGTCCCGCCCGCGAAGACCGTCACCGGTCTGGTGCCCGGCAAGGAGTTCACCTTCCGCGTCAAGGCCGTCGACGCGGCCGGCAACGAGTCTGCGCTGAGCAGCCCGGTCACCGGCAGCACCGCGCCGGACGTGACGCCGCCGACGGCGCCGGCCAACCTGCGCGTCACGGCGACGACGCCGTCGAGCGTGTCGCTGGCCTGGGATCGGTCCACCGATGGCTGGGGCTTCGGCTACCAGGTGCTCATGGACGGCGAGGTGATCGGGACCACCTCGGCGAGCTGGCGTTCCGCGCGCGTCACCTGCCGCCCGGCACCACGCACACGTTCGCGATCCGCGCCCGTGACACGTCCGGCAACCTGTCCGCCGCGAGCAACGCCGTCACCGTCGCGCTCGCTCCGAGCAGCGACCACGACGCCGCCCACCACGCCGACGAACCTGACCGCCAGCCAGCCGCCCGACGACTTCTGCGCCACCAACAACCTGCAGTGGAACGCCTCGACCGACGACGTCGATCCGCAGTCGGCGATCGAGTACGAGATCTACCTGAACGGAACCCTCCGCCACGTGACGCCGCCCGGATTCGCGTGGGCGAGCCCGTACACGTTCGCGGGACGAACACGTGGACCGTCGTCGCCGTCGACCGCGCCGGCAACAGCTCGGGTGTGAGCAACCCCGCGACGCTGACCGTCCGGCTGGACCAGTCGCTGTGCTGAGCGCGGCGAGTCCACCGGTCGAAGGGGATCGCGCGAGGTCGGTGGAGTCGGGCTGGATGTAGTGGGGGGTGTGTCCGATGAGGCGTTGCTCGCCGGCATGGCGTCGCGCGACGCGGACGCCGCCGCCGCGTTCGTGCGGCGCTTTCAGAGCCGCGTGTACGGGCTGGCGCTGACGATCCTCGGCGATCCCGACGATGCCCAGGAGGCCGCGCAGGAGGTGTTCGTGCGGGCGTGGCGGCACGCCGAGGTCTACGAGCCGGCCCGCGGCAGCGTCGCCCCGCGGCTGCCGACGATCGCGCGCAACGTCGCCATCGACGCCCGGCGCATGCGGCGTGCGGTGCCGGTCGATCCGTCGGCGCGGCTGTTCGTCGACTGGCCGGCCGACGAGGCCGGGCCCGACGAGCGCGGCCGTCGGTGACGACGACGCGCGCCGGGTGCGGGCGGCGATCGCGGCGCTGCCGATCGAGCAGCGCCGGGCGATCGTCCTCGCCGCGCTGTGCGGGCGCACGGCGCGCGAGATCAGCGAGATCGAGCAGGCGCCGCTCGGCACGATCAAGACGAGGATCCGCACCGCGATGCTGAAGCTGCGCTCCCAGCTGGAGGTCAACGACCGGTGAGCGGCACGGCGTGCGACGAGGTCCGCGCGGCGGCGCGCCGAGCTCGCGCTCGGCCTGCTCGACGGCGAGGAGCGCGCGCGCGTCCTCGCGCACGCGCGCGGCTGCCCGGCCTGCCGCGCGCACCTCGACGAGCTCGCCGTCGTGGCGCAGGAGCTCCTGACCGCCGCGCCCGTCCACGAGCCGCCGCCCGGGTTCGAGAGCCGCGTGCTCGACGCGCTGCGCGCCGGCTCCGGCCGCGCGCGCGCGCCGCGGCGCCGCCGCCGGCTGGCTGCCCGCGCATCGCCGTCACCGCCGCTGCTCGCGGCCGGCGGCGCGGCTGGATCACGCTGTCGGCGACGGGCGAGGAGCGCCGGCTCGGCGCGCACTACCGCGAGGTGCTGGCGCGCGCCGGCGGCAAGTACCTCGTCGCCGCCGAGCTGCGCGACGCGGCGGGCGCCCGGCGCGGGGTGGTGTTCGCCTACCAGGGCGACCAGCCGTGGGTGACGGTCGTCCTCGACGATGACGCCGCCGCCGGCGCAGCCCTGGCGCGTCGGGCTCACGACGCGCGCCGGCGCGCGTGCGCCGGCTGGGCGGCTTCGATCCGGCGCGGACCGGCCCGGTGTGGGGCCACGCGCTGCCGCTCGCCGTGCGCGAGTCGCCGCCGCGCAGCTGACCGGCGCGGACGGGCGCGTGCTGCGCGCGCAGCTGCGCAGCCGCTGAGCACCAACGCCCACCGTCAGCTCGGCCAGACCGCCTGCTGGGCGTCGCGCAACTCGCCGTCGGGCACGAGCGAGAACTTCAGGGCGTGCAGCGTCACCGGATCGGTCTCGATCCCGCGCGACGCGAGCACTTCGCAGACGCGCTCCCAGGCCTCCAGCCGCGCTCCCGTCGGCGGCCGGCTGAGCCGCATGGACATGAGCACCGACAGCTCGAGCGCGGCGAGCTTGTCGCGCGCGCAGCGCACGCTGAGCGAGGCCGGCTGCGGGTCGTCGATCTGCTCGCCGCCCTCGACGAGGGCGAACAGCCGCAGGTCGACGAGGGCGAAGTCGTCGTCCTCGGGGCCCGCGTGGTTCAGCGAGGCGGTGGCGCCGATGCTGCGAACGCTCTCTGGCATGGCCTCACCGTAGTGCGGACGGGGCCGGCGCGTCGCGCCGCCAGGCCGGGATCTGGAGCGCTGGCTCGATAGGGTTCCGCCTCCACGCCGACAGTCGGGAGGACCAATCGGCATCGAAGCGTTTATAGATCCCTAGGAAGGACAGTCACTCCGCATGCCCGTACGTGTTGGTATCAACGGCTTCGGCCGCATCGGCCGTAACGTTTTCCGCGCCGCCCAAGCGGCTCAAGCCGACATCGAGTGGGTCGCCGTCAACGACCTCACCGACAATGAGACCCTGGCGCACCTGCTCCGCTATGACTCGATCCTCGGCCCCTACCCGGGCACGGTCGAGCTCGTCGACGACGGCCTCGTCGTCGACGGCAACAAGATCCTCGTCAAGGAGGAGCGCGATCCCGCCGATCTCGGATGGGGCGACCTCGGTGTCGACGTCGTCCTCGAGTCGACCGGTCTCTTCACATCGCGCGAGGATGCGGCCAAGCACCTCGACGCCGGCGCCAAGAAGGTCATCATCTCCGCGCCCGCGAGCGATGAGGACATCACCGTCGTGCTCGGGGTGAACTTCGAGCTGTACGACCCCGAGCAGCACGACGTCATCTCCAACGCCTCCTGCACGACGAACTGCCTCGCGCCGTTCGCGAAGGTCGTCCACGGCGCCGTCGGTATCGAGTACGGCCTGATGACGACCATCCACGCCTACACGGCCGACCAGAACCTGCAGGACGGCCCGCACAAGGACCTGCGCCGCGCCCGCGCCGCCGCGATCAACCTCGTGCCGACGTCGACCGGCGCCGCCAAGGCCGTCGGCCTCGTGCTGCCCGAGCTCAACGGCCGCCTGCACGGCTTCGCGGTACGCGCTCCCGTCCCGACCGGCTCGCTGGTCGACCTGACGTTCGTCGCGAGCAAGAACACGACGAAGGAGGAGGTCAACGCCGCCTTCGCCGAGGCCGCCGGCGGCGACCTCGCCGGGATCCTGCAGTACACCGAGGACCCGATCGTCTCCAGCGACATCGTCGGCAACCCGCACTCGTCGATCGTCGACGGCCTGCTCACGACGGTCATGGAGGGCAACCTCGTCAAGGTCGTCTCCTGGTACGACAACGAGTGGGGCTACTCCAACCGCTGCGTCGACATCCTCCAGAAGGTTCTGTGAGGACCCTCGACGACCTCGGCGACGTCTCCGGTCAGCGCGGCCTCGTCCGCGTCGACTTCAACGTCCCGCTGGCCGACGGCGCGGTCTCCGACGACGCTCGCATCCGCGCCGCGCTGCCGACGCTCGAGGAGCTGCGCGAAAAGGGCGCGCGGCTGCTGCTCGTCTCGCACCTCGGGCGCCCGAAGGACCGCGAGCCGGAGTTCTCGCTCGCGCCGGTCGCCGAGCACCTCGCCGGCCTGCTGGGCACCGAGGTCGCGCTCGCGCCGGATCTCGACGACGTGCCCGACGGCGACGTCGTGATGCTCGAGAACATCCGCTTCGAGCCGGGCGAGACGAAGAACGACCCCGACCTCGCGGCGCGCCTCGGCGCGCGGGCCGACTTCTACGTCAACGACGCGTTCGGCGCCGCGCACCGCGCGCACGCCTCGACGGTCGGCGTCGTCGAGCACGTCTCGAACTCCGCCGCGGGCCGCCTGCTGCAGCGCGAGGTCGAGACGCTGACCGGCATCCTCGCCGACCCCGGCCGCCCGCTCGTGGCGATCGTCGGCGGCGCGAAGGTGACCGACAAGATCGGCGTCATCGACGCCTTCCTGGAGGTCGCCGACACGATCCTCATCGGCGGCGCCATGAGCTACCCGTTCTTCAAGTCACAGGGCCACGAGGTCGGCGCGTCGCTCTGCGAGGCCGAGGGTGTGGAGCCCGCGGCGCGCGCGCTCGAACAGGGCGAAGGCAAGCTGCGCCTGCCGGTCGACCACGTGCTCGGCGCGGAGTTCTCGGCCGACACCGAGCCGATCACGTCCGACGAGATCGACGTGCCCGACGATCTCATGGGCCTCGACATCGGTCCCAAGACCGCCGAGCTGTACGGCGCCGAGATCGCCTCCGCCGGCACGGTGTTCTGGAACGGCCCGATGGGCGCGTTCGAGCTGGCGCCATTCGAGGCCGGCACGCGCGCGGTCGCCGAGGCGGTCGCCGCGACGGACGCGGTCACGGTCGTCGGTGGCGGAGACTCCGCCGCCGCGCTGGCGCAGTTCGGCCTCGACGACCAGATCACCCACATGTCGACCGGCGGCGGCGCCTCGCTGCAGCTGCTGGAAGGCAAGACCCTGCCGGGCCTCGAGGTGCTCATGTAGTGGCGCGCATACCGTTCATCGCCGGCAACTGGAAGATGCACAAGACGGTCGAGGAGGCCGAGGACTACATCCAGGCCCTGCTCCCGCGCGTGTACGCCGCCGACGGCGTCGATATCGCGATCTGCGTTCCGTTCACGGACCTGCAGGCGATGATCGACTCCACGCGCGGCTCGCGTGTGGAGGTCTTCGCGCAGAACATGCACGAGGCCGAGAAGGGCGCGTTCACCGGGGAGATCTCGGCGCCGATGCTGACCGAGATCGACACCCACGGCGTCGTGCTCGGCCATTCCGAGCGCCGCCAGTACTTCAACGAGACCGACAAGGCGCTGGCCCACAAGCTCGTCACGGCGTTCGCGCACGGCCTCAAGCCGATCCTCTGCGTCGGCGAGACCGAGGAGGAGCGCGAGCGCGGCGACACCGAGCGCAAGCTGCGCCACCAGGTCCAGGAGGGGCTCGCGCTGTTGACCTCCGACCAGATCGCCGAGGTCACGGTCGCGTACGAGCCGATCTGGGCGATCGGCAGCGGCAAGGTCGCCACGCCCGAGCAGGCGCAGGATGCGATCGCCTTCGTGCGGGCGCTCATCAAGGACAAGGCGCCCGACGCCGCGCCGCTCGCGCGCGTCCTCTACGGCGGGTCGGTGACGCCGGACGGCGCCGCCGAGTTGCTCGCCCTGCCCGACGTCGACGGCGCGCTCGTCGGTGGGGCCTCGCTGGATCCGGACTCGTTCGCGCGCATCGTTGACGCCGCGGTGCAGGTCGCCGCAGCGCAGTCGTGACCGCGCCGTCCTCCGTCTGCCTCGTCGTCCTCGACGGCTGGGGCCTCGCGCCGGATGGGCCGGGCAACGCCGTCGCGCTCGCCGACACGCCGGTCTTCGACGACCTCTGGGCGCGCTTCCCGCACACGACGCTGACGGCCAGCGGCGCAGCGGTCGGGCTGCCGGAGGGGCAGATGGGCAACTCCGAGGTCGGTCACCTCAACCTCGGCGCCGGCGCCGTCGTAAAGCAGGACCTCACGCTCATCGACGAGGCGGCCCGGCAGCCGGCGTTCGGCGGCAACGAGGTCCTGCTCGCCGCGCTGCGCGCGTCGCCGCGCGTGCATGTCGCGACGCTCGTCTCCGACGGCGGCGTGCATTCGAGCATGGATCACCTCCGCGCGCTGTTGCACGTGGCGGCCGAGGTCGGCGTCGAGGATCTCGTCGTCCACGCCTTCACCGACGGCCGCGACACGCTGCCGCACGACGGGGCGAGGTTCCTCGCGACGCTCGAGAAATGGATGGAAGACGCGGGGGCGGGCCGCGTCGCGAGCGTGGTCGGGCGCTTCTATGCGATGGACCGCGACAACCGCTGGGAGCGCGTGCAGAAGGCCTACGACCTGCTCGCGCACGGGCTCGGCGAGCACAGCGCCCCGACCGCGAGCGCCGCGGCGCTCGCCGCCTACGAGCGCGGCGAGACCGACGAGTTCATCGCGCCCACGCTCGTCGGCGAAGAGGGCACCATCCGCCCGCAGGACTCGGTCATCGCCTTCAACTTCCGGCCCGACCGCATGCGGGAGCTGTCGTGCGCGCTCGCCGAGCCGGTCTGCAGCGGGATCGAGCGCCGCGGCCTCGCGCCGGTGTCGCTCTACACGACGCTCACCGAGTACGGCGGCAATGTCTCGAGCGACCATCCGGTGATCTTCCGGGCGGTGCGCCCCGCGGTGACGCTGCCGCGCGTCATCGCCGCCACGGGCGGGCGCCAGCTGCACGTCGCCGAGACCGAGAAGTACCCGCACGTGACGTACTTCTTCGGTGGCGGCAAGGAGCGCCCGGAGGACGGCGAACGGCGCGAGCTGGCCCCTTCGCCGCGCGACGTGCCGACCTACGACCAGAAGCCGGAGATGAGCGCCCGCGAGGCCACCGAGGCGTTCGTGGAGGCCTGGCACGAGGAGGACTTCGGCTTCGCGATCATCAACTTCGCCAACCCGGACATGGTCGGCCACACGGGCGTCATCCCGGCCGCGGTGGCGGCGGTCGAGACCGTCGACACGTGCCTGGGCCGGATCGTCAAGGCCGTCCACTCGACCGGCGGCGTCTGCCTCGTCACCGCCGACCACGGCAACGCCGATCACATGCTCGAGCCCGACGGCTCGCCGAACACCGCGCACTCGCTGAACCCGGTGCCGTTCATCGTGACCCGAGAGGACATCGAGGTCGACCCGGAGGGCGGCATCCTCGCCGACGTCGCGCCGACGGCGCTGGACCTGCTGGACATCGCGCAGCCTCCGGAGATGACCGGCCGCTCGCTGCTCGTCTCGCCTTCGCCCGCCCCGGGCTGATCCGATGACCGTCGCGCTGGCGGCGCTTGCGGTCTTCCTCGGCTCGGGCCTGCAGTCGGCGACCGGCTTCGGCTACGCGATGTTCGCGGCGCCGATCCTGTTCGTGCTGCTCGGCCCGCGCGAGGCGGTGACGATCGGCGTCCTGCTCGGGCTGCTCACGAACGGGCTCCTGCTGGCCACCGAGCGCCGTCGCCCCGCCGTGCTCAAGCGCGACGCCGTCGTGCTCGTCGCGTGGTGCGTGCCCGGCCTCGTGGTCGGCGCGATCATCCTGCGGGAGGTACCCGAGCGCCCGCTGTCCGCGCTCGTCGCGCTCGCGGTGCTGGCGGGGCTCGGGCTGCGGCTGCGTGGCCGTCGCGCGCCGCCGGCGCCGGTGGCGCCGCGCCTGCGCGCGTGGCACGCGCCCGCCGCCGGAGCGACGAGCGGCGCGCTCGCGACGTCGACCTCGCTCGGGGGCCCGCCGCTGGTCTTCTACCTGCTCGCCCGCGCCGCCGAGCCCGCCGCGATGCGCGACACGCTGGCGGCGGTCTTCATCGTCGAGGCCGCGCTCGGGCTGCCGGTGCTGGTGCTGACCGAGACCTTCACCGTGCCCGCGGCGGCGGGGGTCCTGCTGGCCGCCGGCGTCGCGGGGCAGGTGCTCGGACGGCGGGCCTTCGCGTGGCTGCGCGGTGAGCGCTACGAGCGCGCGGTGCTCGTCGTGCTCGCGCTCAGCGCGCTCGGCGCGCTGGCCGGCAGCGTGCTGTAGCGCTTGCGCCAGCCGCGCTCGACGGCGCCGGCGAACTTCTTCGGCGATCGCTTGTAGAGCTTGCGCCCGCGCTTGAGCGCCTTCGCGCAGAGCTTGCGCTCGCGCTCGACGATGACGGCCACGAGCTGCTCACGTGCGACGTCGTCCTCAAAGCACTGCGGGTGCGCCTCGACGTAGTCGCGCAGGACATGCAGGTCGTGCCCGTCGCCGAGCAGTTGGGAGAGCCTGTGGGCACGGCGCGCGGTCTTCTTCAGCGGCTTGGGCTGAGCCGCCCGCACGAGCTCGCTGGCATGCCAGAGGTCCTTGACGCGCTTGCGCCACTCGTGCAGGTGCTCGGGGCTGGGGTCCCGCCGCGCGCCGCGCATGCGCTTGCGCCCGCGGCGGTAGATCTTCTGCAGCCCGGGGGTGAGGGCGGCGAAGTCCTCGTCGTAGAAGCTCCAATCACGCGTGCGCGCGAAAGCGTGCTCGAGCTCGGCGCTCGTCGCGGCGAGGCCGGCGCTGCTCTGGTTCGCGACCGCCTCGTCGCACTCGCGCTTGAGCCTGAGGCGCAGCGGGGCCGTGATGTGCTCGGGCAGCGAATCGCCGGCGCGCTGCGTCAGCGCGTCGAGGGTCTCGAGCATGACCTGCGCGTCGCGGCTGGCGGCGAGCCCGCGGCCGGCGTCGCGGTAGGCGGCGTTCTCCTCGGCGTAGGTCTGCTCGCCGATCGTGCCGCGGGCCAGGCGGCAGAGCGCGCGCAGGCGCTTCATGCGCTTGCGCGTCTCGTGAATCGCCTCGCCGGCGTCGCCCGAGGGCGGTGAGTTCAGATCCTGCTGGGCGTCGAGCAGCTGCCCGCGGGCGACGCGAACGACCCCGTCGGGGATGGGCTCGTCGCCATGCAGCGCGAAGGAACGGTCGGGCTTGTGTGTCGTGACGCTGACCTTGTGGGCGTCCGTCTCAAGGGTGATGTCCATGACGCGCGTTGTCCCCGCTCCGACCGCGCTGAACGCACGATTAGTCCGCGAAATGCGCCACGCGCTCCCCGAGCCATCCGCTCATCGCCGGCAGCTGCCGGGGCTCGAGGTGATGGCCGCCGCCGTGCTCGTGGTACTCGACGTCCAGCCCGGCCGCCTCGAGCCGTTCCCGGGCATCGCGCGCGAACTCGACGCTGATGACCGGATCGCGTGCGCCATGGGAGATGAAGACCGGCAGGCCGGCGCGCGTGGCGGTCTCGGGCTCCCAGCCCTCGACGGTCGGGATGAAGCCGCTCATCGCGAGGATCCCGGCGGGGGAGGGGCGGCCCGGGCCGAGCCCGGTGGCGTAGGACATCACGCAGCCCATCGAGAAGCCGCCGAGCACCGTGCGCTCCCACGGGATGCCGCGCTCGGCCAGCCAGCCGTCGAGGAACGCGGTGAGCCGTGCGTAGGTCGCGTGGAACGTCACCGGGTCGGGGAAGCCGACGCGCGGCACCATGTACCACCAGCGGCCGCCCATGCCGCCCGGGCCGGGCAACGGCGCTCCGGGGGTGAGGCCGACGAGGCGGCGTGCGGGGTCGAGCGCGTCGAGCACCGGGCCGAGGTCGTGCTCGTCGGCACCGCGGCCGTGCAGGAGGATGAGGGCGCCCGCCGGCTCACCGGCAGCCTCGCGGACGACGTGGACGAGCGGCTCGGGAGTCATAAACCATGACGTTAGCCACGGCGCCGGAGCGGCGGCGGTCTGCAAGTCGTTGTGCGTGCAATCAGAAGCTACTATCCTCGAAGGCATGGCGATCATCGGCCACTCGACCCCTGACCTGCGCCTGCTCGCCCCGGCCGAGCTGCGCGCCTGGCGCGGGATGCTGCGGGCGCACGCGGCGCTGGCCAAGGCCCTCGATGCCCAGCTCGAGGCGGCCCACGGCCTGCAGCTCAGCTCCTACGAGGTGCTCATGTACCTTGCCGACGCGGAGAAGGAGCGCATGCGCATGTGCGACCTCGCGTCTTCGATCCTGCTCAGCCGCAGCGGCCTCACCCGGCTCGTCGACCGTCTGCAGCGCGAGGGGCTCTTGGAGCGCGTCGCGTGCAGCGACGATGCGCGCGGCCAGTTCGCGAAGCTCACGCCGGCCGGCCGCGAGAAGCTGCGCGCCGCACGCGCGACACATCTCGCCGGCGTGCGAGCGATGTTCCTCGATCTGTTCACGCCCGACGAGCTCGAGGCGCTCGGGGATTCCTGGGATCGCGTGCTGGACGCGACGGGCTGGGGCTGCTGCAAGTAGGTGGTCCTTCTGGCGACCGCCGCGGGTCGTTGTCGGCGTCTCAACTGCATCTTTGAGGGCGCCGCAGTTCGCGAGGGCAGCGGCCGCACGGTCTGGCCGGCGTCGACAGGGCGAGGATGACGGGTTGGCGATATCCGCCCATAACCCTTCACTCATGCCGCTCGCCGCCGGCACGCCCGCTCACACCGCTCCCGTGCGGCGGCCGGCCACCCCCTCAATGATGCAGTTCTTGCTGGAACAAACTTGACAGACAGCCACTTAGGTTTTATACCTATGGCAAGTCCGATCAAGAAGGCACCCAGGAGGTATTGACATGGCACTCGTTCGTTGGGATCCGGTCCGGGAGATCGACACGCTGCAGGGCGAGATGAACCGCCTCTTCGCCTCGTTCTTCGACACCCCGACCAACCGCAACGGCGGGGGCAACGGCGCCGCCACGCGTCGCTGGATTCCCGCGATGGATCTCGTCGAGACCGACGAGCACTTCGTGTTGAAGGCCGACCTGCCCGGCATGACCGAGGCCGACGTCGCCATCGAGATCGAGAAGAACGTCCTCACGATCTCCGGTGAGCGCAAGACCGAGCTGGAGGACAAGCACGAGGGCTACTACCGCCTCGAGCGCACGACCGGCGCGTTCTCGCGCTCGCTCGCCCTGCCCGACGGCATCGACGCCGACGCCGTGGCCGCGGCGTTCGACAACGGCGTGCTCGAGGTGCGCATCCCCAAGCCCGCCCAGGCCCAGCCGCGCCGCGTGCAGATCGCCGTCGGCGGCGGCGAGCCGCGCACCATCGAGGCCGAGGCCGACACGAGCTCCGAGAAGTAGGTCTGGCCGAACCTGCGGGGCCGCTCTGGCGCCCCGTGCGCAGTGCACTGGCCCCGGCTCGTGCTGACAGCGAGCCGGGGCCTCGTGCGTGATCAGGCCGGCATCGCCGCCGCGCCGGCCGCCATGCCCCACAGCAGCGCGGCGCCGGAGCTCGCGCCCCATTCGGCCAGGCCGCACGCACGCCGGGCCGCCGCCGTCGCGTCGCCCGTGCGGATCGCCGTCAGCACCGCCGTCGCCGGCGCCGGCAGCTCGCCGCGCTCGGCACAGCGCAGGTACGCATGGCCCAGCGGCGCGCAGCGCTGCGAGGCGAGCGCCACCGGTGCGCCGACCGCCCAGCGCCACGCGGCGAAGCCGGCGAGCACGTCGTCACCGGCGGGGGTCAGGCCCTCGCCGCGGCCCGCGAGCTGCGCCACGGCCGCTGACAGCCGGCCCGCCGCCAGGTCGTCGAGCCCGGGCACGAGCGCGCACGGTGCGGCCGCCACGACCTCCAGCGCCGCCCGCAACGCCGGCCGCCACCCGGGCCGCAGCGGCCCAAACCGCGGAGGCGATGGCGCGCGCGCGCCCGCGAACTCGATCTGCAGCGGCCCGACGCTGAGCGCGCCTCCGCAGACGACCGCCGGGTCGCCGACCACGAGGTCGCCGCGTCCGAGTCCGGCCACGAGGAGCGACAGCGGCCCGAGCGGCGAGCGGGCGGGGGCGAGCAGGACGTGCTGCTCGCCGAAGCGCACGTAGCCGCCCGGCCCGAACGCGTACTCGACCGTGCCGCCCGCGGCGGCGCCGGCGCCGCCGCCAAAGCGCAGCGCCCGCTGCGCGCCCGGCCCGACGAGCACCGCGCGCAGGCTGCGCCGCGCCAGGGCGGCCGTCGTCACGCCGCCTGCTTCTCCGCGTCGCCGAGCCGGGCCGCGAGCGCGATCGTCGCGGCCTGAAACGGCTCGATCGGCTGGTGCGCGACGCCCGCGCCGATCTGCCCGACGCCGTCTGAGACATGCAGCACGCCGGTCGTGATCTGCGGCGCGATCCCCAGCTCGCAGACCAGCCGCGCGTCGATGCCGACCGGCGTCGGCGCCGAGTCCATCGAGGGGATCGTGAAGCGCGTCGAGCGCCCCGCGCAGATCTCGCGCATGCGCTCGGTGCGGGCGATCGCGTCGGCGGCGTCGCCGCCGAAGAACGCCGCCACGGCCGGCGCCGCGCCGACCGCCATGCCGCCCAGGCCGACGCATTCGATGACCGCCGAGTCGCCGATGTCCTTGGCCTTGTCGTCCTCCTCGTAGCCCTCGCGCAGCAGCGCGTCGGAGACCGGCGGCGAATCCGCGGTGAACCAGCGGCCCGGCATCGACGAGATCTGCACGCCGACGTCCGTGCCGTTGCGCGAGATCAAGGACACGACGCTCGCGCCGGGCACGCCGGAGCCCGCCAGCAGCGTGCACTTCGACGCGCCCATCGTGAGGCTGAGGAAGAAGTGCCAGTTCGTCGACAGGAAACGCGCCGCCTTCTCGCCGCCGAGCGCCGCGAAGCCAGGCAGCAGGTCGCGGATGAGCAGGTTGCCGGTGGCCTGGCTGCGCATGTGCAGCTCGTCGCCCTGGTGCAGGCCCTGCGCGGCGAGCTTGAAGATCTCGATCGGGCCCTGACGGTCGATCAACCGGCCCATGAGCGGGCCGAGGTCGTCGCGGAAGAAGCGCAGGCGCTCGATCGCCTCGTCGGCGTCGGTGCCGAACCACAGCGTCTTGCCGGCGCCCTCGTTGAAGGTGGAGAACGCGCGCGCGCCCGACCCCTCGTCCTCGACGCACCAGACAGGCATCGACGGCGAGCACACGCCGGTCATCGCGCCGACGTGGTTGTTCTCGTTGCCGGAGGCCAGGCTGATCTCGCCCGTCTCGATCATGTCGCGGGCGCGCTCCCGGCTGCGCGCCCAGCCCTCGAACAGGGTGGCGGCGACGAGCGCCCGGCGCTGCGGGTCGGCGAGGCGGTGCGGCTCGATCGGCGGACCGGAGTGGATGAGCGTGCGGCCCTCGGCCAGCACCGGCAGGACGTCGCGGGCCGTGGCGATCCCGACGGCGCGGGGGCTGGCCGCCTCCATCCGCTCGACGACCGTCGCGTTGGCCTCCTCGACGGTCTCGCCGTGGGCGCCCCAGAGGCGCTCGAGCGCGCGGACGGCCTCGGGATCGCCCGACGCCGGGGGGCGCCAGTCGACGTCGACGACCGGCGTGTCCTGGTTGCGAATCGCCTCGCCGAACGCCGCCAGCCCGATGTTGACGACCTCCACCTTGCGCAGCACCGCCTGATCGAGCTTCACGAACATCCTCCGATTTCACGTTGTCTAGGGTCACTCCGATGTCCGACGCCAACGCTCTCGCGGCCCTGGTCCGCGACCTGCCGGCACTGCAGGCCAAGCGCGACCTGCAGCTCGTCCGCAAGCTCGGCCCCGTCGGCGACGGCGACGACGGCGCGCTCATCGCCCACGGCGACGAGTGGATCGTGCTCTGCGGCGAGGCGATCCTGCCGTCCTTCGTGGCCGCGCAGCCGCGCGCGGCGGGCGCCTCGGCCGTGGTGACGAACGTCTCCGACGTGCGCGCCATGGGCGGCCGTCCGCTGGCGATCCTCGACATGCTCGTCAGCCCCGACGAGGCGCACGCCGAACTCGTCCTGGAAGGGCTCGCCTGGGCGGCGCAGCTGCTCGGCGTCGTGGTCGTCGGCGGGCACCTGACGATCGGCGGGGAGGCGGCGCTGTCGGCGACGTGCACCGGCATCGCGCGCACGCCGCTGCGCGCCGCGGCGGCCAAGCCCGGCGACACGCTGCTCGCCGCCTTCTGCCTCGAGGGCCGCTACATGGACGACGACAACGACTTCTTCACCTCGCTGCGCGACCGCGCGCCCGAGCGCCTGCGCAGCGACGGTGACGCGCTCATCGAGGTCGCCGAGCAGGGCCTGTGCCACGCCGCGCGCGACGTCTCGATGCCCGGGGCGGCCGGCTCGCTGCTGCAGCTGCTCGAGGCCGCGGGCTGCGGCGCGGTGCTCCAGCCCGACAGGCTGCCGCGCCCCGCCGGCGTCACCGTCGAGCGCTGGCTGCGCACGTTTCCGAGCTTCGGCTTCCTGCTCGCGGCGGCCGCCGAGCATGCCGACGCCGCCCGCGACGCGTTCACGCGCCGCGGCCTGGCCTGCGAGGTCTGCGGTCATTTCAACGACTCGCGGTCGCTGCAGATCGAGGACGCCGACGGCGCCCGCGCAACGGTCTGGGACTTCGACATCGCGCCGTTCACCGGCCTCGGCGGCGGGTAGGTCCGAGCTCGATCGCCATCGGCTGATGCGTGACCCCGAGCATCGGTCCCGCATCGCCGTCGCAGTGCCAGCCCAGCCGTTCGAAGAAGGCCACGTTGGGGACCTGCACGCGCGCCACCATGAGCCGCCCGCCGCGCTCGCCCGCGGTGCGCACGGCGAAGCGCACGAGCATCGCGCCGAGGCGCAGCGCGCGCTCGCCGGGCAGCACGGCGAGGCGATCGCCCTTCCACAGGCCGTCGGCGTCCAGCGGATAGAGGCGCACCGCGCCGACGACGTCGTCGCCGGCGCGCCCGATCACGTGCAGCGTGGCCGGATCGCGGTCGCGGTCGTCGCGGTCGTCGTGGTCGAAGATGCCCTGGGTCTCGACGAACACGCTGTGGCGGATCGCGAAGTGGGCCTCGAGCTCGGTGTCACTGCGCGCCAGCGCGCAGTCCACGACGAGCCCGCGGTCAGGAAGCGTGCACGGTGCCGAGCTGGAAATGGCCACCGTTGTCCTCCTTCTCGAAGACGCGCTCCCACGCCGACAGGCCCGAGCAGGCCTGGCAGCGCGCGCAGCCCGCCGCGGCGTCCGAATGGTCCAGGCCCGACTCGGCGAGCATGGCCGACACGCTGCGGTAGATCGCCGCGACGTAGTCCGGATCGGGGGTGGGGGTGTGCTCCAGCAGCGTGCCCGGCACCGGCCGGATCGGCACGACGAAGGGGTAGACGCCCATCTCGATCGCCCGCCGGCAGCCCTCCTCGATGAGCTCCCGGCGCTCGCCCATGCCGAGGATCACGTACGTCGTCACGCGCCCGCGGCCGAAGACCTCGACGGCCTTCTCCCACGTGCGGAAGTAGCCCTCGATGCCGCACTGCGCCTTGCCGGCCGCCACGCGCGCGAGCACCTCGGGGTCGAAGGTCTCGATGTGGATGCCGACCGCGTCGACGCCGGCGCGGTGCACGTCGTCGATGACCGACAGCTCGTCGGGCGGCTCGAACTGCACCTGCACCGGCATCCCGCAGGCGTCCTTGATCGCCGCCGCGCAGCGCGAGATGTACAGCGCCCCGCGGTCGCGGCGGTTGATCGAGCCGGTCGTCAGCGTCGCGTCGACGGCGCCGTCGAGCTCGTGCGCGGCGCTGCAGACCTCGGCGAGCTGCGCCGGGGTCTTGACCGGGATGGTCTGCTCGCCGCGGGTGAGCTCGATCCCGCAGAAGCCGCACTGCTCGTGGGTGCCCCAGTAGATGCACTTCTGGACGACCGTCGAGGCGATCGAGTCGAGGTGCAGCAGCGCGATCTTCCAGTAGGGGATCCCGTCCGCGGTCTGCATGTCGTAGATCTTCGGGCGACGCGGCAGCCCGACGACGCCCACGAGCTCCTCCTGGCGAAACAGCGTCGGCTTCGCGCCGTCCAGGCGCAGCGTGTACGGCGAGCCGTCGACGTACTCGGCGTGCTGGGGCACCGTCAGCGGCAGGCCGCGGACGTACATGAACAGCGCGTCGGACGGGCCGGCGCCACCGCGCCGGCCCAGCGTGCCGTCACCGCCGACGACGCGTACGCCGAAGGACTGCAGCTCGACGAGCAGTCGGCGGTCGTCCAGCGACAGCGGCGGCCGATCGGTGATGACGGCGGGCTCAGCCACGGCCGTCGTACAGGCTCTCGAAGTTGCGCCAGAACACGTTGTCCTTGAGCTCCTGGGAGATGTTGCGCACCCCGTTGAGCTTCCAGTACTCCGAGTCGAAGTCCGACCACGGCTCGTCAGAGCCGAAGAAGACGCGGTCGCCGCCGACGCCGCGGCGCTCGATCTCGGTCAGGAGGAAGCGCGCGCCGAAGCCCACCGCCCACGACGTGTCCGTGTAGACCTTGTAGCCCTGCTCGCACCAGTCGAGGAACTTCGGCACGAGCTTGATGTGGCCCGAGACGCCGCCGCCCATGTGGACGAGGTAGATCTTGCAGCGCTTGCCGTACTTCTCGACGAGCGGCACGAAGTTGTTGAAGTCCGAGTTGCCGCCGGGGCTCGTGTGGAAGTGGAAGACGAGGTCGTGCTTCTCGCAGACGTCGAAGCACTCGTCGGCGATCGCCTGCGTCTCCTCGTCCCACGTGCTCGGGTCGGGGTTGCCGCCGAGCAGGAACGTCGTCTTCAGCGCGACCACGGTGGACTCCGCGGCGTGCTTGAGCGCCTTGCGCGTCATCTCGGCGTTGCGCGGCAGGAACGAGACCCAGATCGCGCCGAGGATGCGGTCCGTGGTCGTCGCGGCATCGAGGACGACCTCGTTGAGATCGAAGGACAGCTCGTGGATCGGCACGCCGTAGTTGGACATGACGAGCGCGCGCTCGACCTTGAACTCGTCCATGTGGTTCTTGATGAAGGCCTTCGTGTCCTTGTAGTCGTAGACCGTCGGCTTCACGGGATGCTCGAGGTCGTAGTACTTCCACGGCGGGATCTCGCCGATATGGCAGTGCGCGTCGATGATCTTCTTGGGATGGGTCGTCACGGCTGGTCACCTCCGAAGGAGGTCCGGGCCTGCTTGACGCGCGCCTCCCATTCGTCTTGACGGTCGAATTTCTGGGTCTTCAGCAGCGGTGGCTTGTCGAGCAGCCAGACGCCGTCGTTGGGGTCGAGCTGGACGACCTCGAGCTCCCACTCCGGGCGCGTGCCGTCGAGCGGCAGGCTCGTGCTCGTGTGCAGCGCCCGCCCGCTGCGGACGTGCATCTCCAGACGCTGGGCGCCGAGCGGGGTCACGTCGTCGAACAACGTGACCCACTCGGCACCGGTGCGCTTGGCCTCTTCGAGGCGCTGCGCGGCGAGCTCCTTGCCGTGCTCACGCGTGACCTCGCGGTGGCGATGGCAGAACGCCGCGTCGCGTACCGCATCGCGGTCCATGAGCTGGGCCATCGACGGAGCCAGGCGGTCGATCACCATCCGCGCGAGGTCGCGGCGCTCATGCCACGCCACGACGAGATCGTCTTCGCTGTGGACGTCGCGGAGCTCCTCCGCGATGCCCTGCACGACCGCTACGTACTCCTGGTACAGCGCGGCGTTCATCATCACCGAGGGGTAGATGCGCCCCTCGGCGCGGCGCCACGCCGATACCGCTCCGTCCCGGTCCAGCACGAGCACCGTCCTAGAGGGTCCAGGTGTTCAGCTGGAAGGCCTTCTGGCGCCACGCGGTCAGCGCGGAGTCCAGGACGTCCAGCGGATGGAACGGCTTGACGCCCGGCATGAAGTTGCCCTCGGGGAAGCCGTACAGCGCGCCGGCGGCGAAGCGACAGGCGTAGACGTTGCCGCCCTCCTCCATGAACTTCGCGATCTGGTTGTTGATCGCCATGTGGCCGGGAAACGCCTCGTCGCCAACCTTGGGGAAGCCGCGAGTACCCGAGGCCATGAGGATGCCCGGGCCGTAGAGGATCAGGCTCGTGTCGAAGCCCTTGCGCAGGACGCGCGTCGTGGTGAGCAGGTTCACGAGGCCCACAGAACCCTCGTAGGGCACCGTGTGCATGAACGTGTAGGCCTTCTCACCGGGCTCGGCCTTGATGTCCTCGAACAGCTTCTCTTCAGTGTTGAAGAGCTCGGTTCCCGCGTCAGTCAAGTTGTCGGCCATGCGGCCCTCCTCGGTAGAGCCGGCGCTGGCGCCGGCCGGGCTCCGCTCCCGGAACCCTTATCGCATTGTGGACGCATTCCTAGCGCGACACGTGCCGCGCGTCAAGTCGGAAGCGCCTAGGGATTACAAACCCCCAATGTTTCAGGCAGGTTACGAAGGACTTGCACGGGAGGACGTGGCGTGTACTATCCGACACGTCGTGTCAACGAACCCCGACAACATCCTCGAGGGACCGCCCGCGCAGCCCGAGCGCACCATCGCTCCGCTGTCGCTGCCGGACATCGAGCGGACCGTCTCGGCGCTCGGCGCCAAGCTCGCGGCGGCCCGGGCCGAGCGCGGCTGGTCGCTCGCCGAGCTTGCCCGCCGCGCCGGTGTCTCTACCGCTTCGGTCCACAAGATCGAGAAGAGCGGGATGACGCCGACCATCGCCACGCTCATGAAGGTCGCCGCCGCGCTCGGCACGAGCGTGAGCTCCTTCATCGACGAGGACGTCGAGGTCCCGTCGGCGATCGTCGTGCGCGGCGACGAGCGCGCGCGGCTGTACACCTCGAAGACCGGGATCGCGCTCGACAACGTCTCCGGGCGCTACGGGCGCTACCGGCTGGCCGGCGCCGAGGCGGCCATCGAGCCGCGCGCCCACAGCGGACCCGACCCGATGCGTCACCCCGGCGAGGAGCTCATCTACCTGCTCGAGGGCTCGATGTGCTTCACGATCGACGACAAGCCCTTCGAGCTCGGTCCGGGCGACTCGATCCATTTTCGTACCGATCGGCCACACGCGTGGCACAACCCGACCGACGCGCCGGCGCGCGCGCTCTGGTTCATGGTGAGAGGGGTGGATTGAGTGCTCAGTCCTGTAGATCCGTACCCGCCTTGGACGGCCGCCGATCACCGGCTGGCGGCGTCCTCGCTCGGTCATGGCCCTAGAGGGCCACTCCCTCACTGCGTCCTTGCCAGCCGGCGCCGGCAACCGCCCAAGCCAGGCACGGACCGACAGGACGGAGCACGCCAATGCGCATCGTGATCGCCGTCGGCGGCAACGCGCTTCTGAAGGAGAACCAGCGCGGCACGTGGGCCGACCAGCTCGACAGCGCGCGGCCGGTGACCGAAGCCGTCGTGGCGCTGCGCCGCGATGGCCATCAGGTCGTGCTGACGCACGGCAACGGCCCGCAGGTCGGCACGCTCATGCTCCAGCACGCGATGGGCGAGCCGCAGGTCCCCGGGCTGCCGCTGCACGCGCTCGGCGCGATGACCCAGGGCGAGCTCGGCTACCTGCTGCAGACGAGCATCGCCGAGATCGACCCGAACGCCAAGACGGCGACGATCCTGACCCGCGTCCGCGTCGACGACGACGATCCGGCGTTCGACCACCCGACCAAGCCGGTCGGCCCGTTCTACAGCGAGGAGGAGGCCAAGCGGCTCTCGCGCGAGCGCGGCTGGGTCGTCGGCGAGGACTCCGGGCGCGGCTGGCGCTGCATGGTGGCCAGCCCCAAGCCCGTCGAGATCCTCGAGCTCGAGGCGATCAAGGTGCTCGCCGAGAGCGGCGAGATCGTCATCGCCGGCGGCGGCGGGGGCATCCCCGTCAGCACGCGCGGCGGCTCGCTGTCGGGCATGGCGGCGGTCATCGACAAGGACCGCTCCTCGGCCGAGCTCGGCATCGCGCTGGGCTTCGACATCCTCGTGCTGCTCACCGCGGTTCCGCGCGTCGTCGAGGACTTCGGCACGCGCTGGGCGCGCCCGCTGTTTCACATGAGCGCCGCCGAGACGCAGCGGCGGCTGGACGCAGGCGAGTTCCCCCCCGGCAGCATGGGCCCGAAGGTCGAGTCCGCGCACCGCTTCGCAACCGGCGGCGGGCGAGCCGCGATCATCACCGACCCCGCGTCGCTGCTGGCGGCGATCCGCGGCGAGGACGGCACCTGGATCGAGGCCGAGCAGGAGGCCGCGCTGCTGTGAGCTGGCATGTGAAGGTCATCGCCAACCGCTACGCGGACAGCGTCAAGCTCATGGGCATCGCCCGCGGGCTGCGCGGCCGCGACGGCGTCGAAGGCTGCGAGATGGGCATGGGCACCGCGGCCAACCTCGAGGTGCTCCAGGGGCGCGGCGTCGAGGTCTCGGGTGCCGGGCCGTCGGATCTCATCGTGGCGGTCAACGCCCAGAGTGACGACGTCGCCCAGGACACGCTGAGCGCCGCCGAGGCGGAGCTCTCCAGCGGCGGCGCTCAGGCGGGGGTAACTCATGCCGGAGGCGGAAAGCCCGACCGCGAGCCGCCGCGTTCGCTGGTCTCCGCGCGCCGCCGGCTCGAAGACGCGAACGTCGCGATCATCTCCGTCGCCGGCGAGTACGCCACGCTCGAGGCGCACCGCGCCCTCAGCGCCGGCATGCACGTCTTCCTCTTCTCCGACCACGTCTCGCTCGAGGACGAGCGCGAGCTCAAGCAGCGCGGCGAGGCGCTCGGGCTGCTCGTCATGGGCCCCGGCTGCGGCACCGCGATGCTCGGCAACGTCGGCCTCGGCTTCGCGAACGTCGTAACGGCCGGCCCGGTCGGCATCGTCGCCGCGGCCGGCACCGGCGCCCAGGAGTCGGCCTGCCTGCTCGACGCGGCCGGCGTCGGCGTGTCGCAGATCGTCGGCGTCGGCGGGCGCGACCTGTCGGCCGACATCGGCGGGATCATGTTCCGCCAGGCGATGCACATGCTCGCCGCCGACGACGAGACCGAGACGCTGCTGCTCGTCTCCAAGCCGCCCGCGCCGGAGGTCGTCGCCTCGCTGGCCGGCGACCTGCCCGAGGGCAAGCGCGTCGTCGCCGCCTTTGTGGGCTGGGAGGGCGACGCCGGCGATGCGCCGTTCGAGATCCACGACACGCTCGAGGCCGCCGCCCGCGCCGCGGCCGGCACCGCTCCCGAGGACCTCTCAGACCTGGAGGATGCGGTCGACGAGGCGCGCGAGCGCTCCGCCGGCCGGCGCCTGCTCGGCCTGTTCTCCGGCGGCTCGCTCGCCCACGAGGCCGTCACCCTGCTCGAGCCCGAGCTCGGCCCGCTGGAGGGCAACGTCGGCCACGGCGCCGACGAGCGCGAGGGCGGCCACGCCGTGCTCGACCTCGGCGAGGAGGAGTACACGCAGGGGCGCCCGCATCCGATGGTCGACCTCGACGTGCGGATCGGCTTCCTCGAGGAGGCGGCCGAGGACGAGAGCGTCGGCTGCGTGCTGCTCGACGTCGTGCTCGGCCACGGCGGCCACAGCGACCCGGCCTCGGGCCTGTCGGAGGCGATCGGCGCCGCCGCGAAGAACGCGGTCGTGCTCGCGCGCGTCTGCGGCACCGACGGCGATCCCCAGGACGCCGCCCGCCAGGCGCAGATCCTGCGCGACGCCGGCGCCATCGTCGCGCCGTCCAACGCCGCCGCCACGCGCCTGGCGCTGCGGGCCATCGCGCCCGCCGAGGTCACCGCATGAAGATCGCGATGCTGACCTACTCGGTCAAGCCGCGTGGGGGCGTCGAGCACGCGCTCGCCGTCGCCGAGGCGCTCGCGCAGCGCGACCACGAGGTCTGCGTCTGCGCCTTGGCCCAGCCCGGCGAGCGGTTCTTCCGCGAGACCGCGGCGACGACGTGGCTCGTCGAGCACGTCCCCACCGAGCCCGTGTTCGACGAGCGCATCCTCGCGATGGTCGCGGCGTACCGCGATGGCCTGCGCCCGCTGCTGGCCCTCGGCGGCTTCGACATCGTCCACGCCCAGGACTGCATCTCGGCCAACGCCGCGCTGGACCTGCGCGACGAGGGCGTCATCGAGCACGTCGTGCGCACCGTGCATCACGTCGACGAGTTCATCTCCCCGTCGCTGATCGCCTGCCAGGACCGCTCGATCCTCATGCCCGACCTCGTGCTGTGC
>CAVVTD010000014.1:0-76168 GCA_963751065.1 uncultured Actinomycetes bacterium | reverse complement strand
CCTGAACGTCACCGGGACCGGCGGCGCCTGCGCGACGACCGCCGACGCGTGCAGCGGCGGCACGATCCAGAGCACGACGCAGGACGCCGTCTCGTTGACGTCGGCGCAGGCGATCACGTTGCAGCGGATGAAGATCCGCAACAGCCTGGGCAACGGCGTGCGTGGCTCGTCGGTGACGAACTTCGCGTTGCGCGACAGCGTGGTCGACAACAACGGCGACGATGCCGCGACCGACGAGGCCGGCCTGCACTTCACGAACCTCGCGGGCAGCTCGGAGTTCACGCGCCTGCTCGTGGCGAACTCGCCGGAGGACAACGCGCGCGTCGTCAACTCGTCGGGCACGTTGTCGCAGCTGAACGTCACCGACAGCACGTTCCGCGACACCGACACGGTGTCGCCGGGCAACAACGGGCTGTTGTTGCAGGCCGACGGCGGCTCGATCACCGCCGACGTGCTCGGCAACACGTTCCTGCGAAACCGCGCCAATGGGTTGCAGGTCATCACCAACGGGACGGGCTCGATGGATGTCGAGGTCGACGACAGCGGCGCGGCGCAGAGCACGTTTGACGACAACAACATCGGCGTGAGCGTCGCGCACAACTCGTCGGGCACGTTCTCCTACGGCGTGCGCGATCTGACGATCGACGGGCTGAACGTCGCGCCGGGCACCGGTGGGAGCGCGTCGCCGATCAACGTCAACCTCGCCAGCGCGGCGACGACGACGATGACCGGCCGCGTCACCGGCAACACCGTCACGAACTCCAACTCGACGACCGGGCCGGGCCTGCGGTTCACGGGCAACGGCAGCGCGACGATGACGACGTTGATCGACGCCAACACGATCAGCCAGGTCGCCAACCGTGGCATCGAGGTCATCGCCCGCGACGGTTCGAACCGGATCAACGCGACGATCTCCAACAACAGCGTGACGCTGAACAACGCGCTGTCGGCCGACGCGATCCGCGTCGATGCCGGCTCCGTGTCGACCGACACGACGACGATCTGCGCCGACATCCGTGGCAACACCGCGACGACGACCGCGGTCGGCCTGTTCGGGATCCGCGCGCGGCAGCGCTTCCCCGGCACGACGTTCATTCTGGAGGACTACGCCGGCGCCCCGACCGACGACGCCGCCGTCCAGGCGTTCCTGTCGGCGACCAACAACGGCGCCACGACATCGGCCGATCATGGTGGCGCGGGCTTCACCTCGATCGCCGACTGCCCCAACCCACCGTGAGCACGATGCTCGAGTCGCAGATCACGCGCCGCCGGCTCGTGCAGGTCGGTGGCGCGGCGACGGCCGCGCTGTATCTGGGCCGGCTGCCGGCAACGGCGGCCGCGGCCGGCACGCCGTCCCACCTCGCGCGCTCGGCCTACGCTCCGCTGACCGGCGCGCCGTTCACCGCGATCAGCGACAGCGGCGCGAAGATCACGTTGCGGCTCAGCGAGGTCGGCGACCTCGCGCGGGCGCGCCGGGAGCCTGCGTTCGCCGGTCGCGACGACGCGTTCGGGCTGGTCTTCAGCGCGCCGAGCGAGCCCGCGCTCGGCTCGGGCATCCACGATCTCCACGAGCCCTCGCTGGGAGACTTCGCGTTGTTCATCAGCCCCGTGCAGAGCAGCGCGGCCGGCGAGCAGCGCTACGAGGTCGTCGTCGACCGCTCGGTGCCGCTGGCGACCGCGACCGAGGCTGCGCCGGCGCCACCGGCGCAAGCCAACGCGGCGCCCGCGTCAGCCGCGACACCCGCCGCGGCCGCGGCCGCGACCCTCGCCGCAACCACCGCGCCGCCCCGCGGCGCACGCGCGGCGACGCCGAAGACGAAGCCCAAACCACCGGGCAAGCTCGTCCAGTCGGCACTGCTCGCCCGCCGCGGCGGCGAGCTGACCGTCGACGTTCGCGTCGCGAGCGGGCGCGGGCTCGTCTCCGTCCGCGCCGAGCTGTGGCGCGACGGGATCGAGCACGCCCACGCGGCTCGCCGGCTGCAGGGCCGCAGCGTCGTCCGGCTGCACCTGCGCGAATTGCGCGCCACCCCGGGCGGCGGCTACGAGCTGCGGATCATCGTCAAGGCCCGCGACGGCAAGCGCACACGCGCCGTGCGCCGCGTCACGGCACGGTAGCTAGCTGAAGATCGCCTCGTAGCGCGTGGCCGTCGGCGTCGGCGTCGCGGCCGATCGGCACGACGAAGATCTCCAGCCACCGCGCCGCGTAACGCGCGGCGCCGCGCCGGGACCCAGCCGGCGATGGACGCCCCGAGCTTCTCCGGCCTGCTCATCGTCGTCGCCGTCGCCTTCGCGGTCCCGTTCACGCTCGGCCTGCTGCCACGCCTGAAGCTGCCGGCCGTCGTCCTGGAGATCGTCCTCGGGATCGTGATCGGCCCGGCCGTCCTCGGGTGGGTGGAGCTCGACACGACGATCTCGGTCATCGCGCTCATCGGCCTCGTCTTCCTGCTTTTCCTCGCCGGGCTGGAGATCGAGTTCGAGCACCTGCGCGGCCGTGTGCTCAAGCTCGCGGGCCTCGCGTGGGTGGTGTCGTTCGCACTCGCCGTGGTCATCGGCTACGCGCTGAAGGCGGGCGGCCTCGTGCAGACCCCGCTGCTCGTCGCGGTGATCCTCTCGGCGACGTCGCTTGGGGTGATCATCCCGGTCCTCAAGGACGCCGGTGAGATCGCCACGCCGTTCGGCCAGCTCGTCGTCGCGGCGGGCACGATCGCCGACTTCGGCGCGATCATCCTGCTCTCGGTGCTCTTCACCGGGGAGGACGGAAGCACGACGACGACGCTGCTGCTCATCGGCGCGCTGCTGGCGCTGGCCCTGGCGCTGTACCTCGTCGTCACGGGCGCCGAGCGCTCGCGCCGCGTGACCGACGACCTCGCCCGCCTGCAGGACACGACCGCCCAGATCCGCGTCCGCGGCGCGATCGTCGTGCTCATCGCCTTCGCGGCGCTCGCCGAGAACCTCGGCCTGGAGATCATCCTCGGCGCGTTCGCGGCGGGCGCGGTGCTGACGCTCGTCGACCGCGATCGCTTCATGACCCACCCGCTGTTTCGCACGAAGCTCGACGCGATCGGCTACGGCTTCTTCATCCCGGTCTTCTTCGTCGCCAGCGGCGTGCGCTTCGACCTCGACGCGCTCGTCAACAGCATGGACGCGCTCGTCAAGGTGCCGGTGTTCCTGCTCGCGCTCCTGGCGATCCGCGGCCTGCCCGCGCTGGCCTACCGGGCCGACGTCGGCGACCGGCGGGCGGTCGTCGCGGGGCTCTTCCAGGCGACGTCGCTGCCGTTCATCGTCGCCGCGACCGCGATCGGCCTCGAGCTCGGGCTCATCGGCGGGGCCGAGTCCGCCGCGCTCATCGCCGCCGGGCTGCTGTCGCTGCTCATCTTCCCGCTCGCCGGGCTGACGATCCTGCGCGGCGCCGATCCTGCCTCGCCCGGAGGGTCAGCGCTCGGCGACCGCGACGTGGCGGTCGGGCCCGACGGTCAGCGACCGGCGGCCATCCAGTAGCTCGAGCAGCTCGTCGCCCACGACCTGGCGGCGCCAGCCCTGCAGCGTGCGCACGTCGGGCGGCGGATCCCCGTCGCGCATCGCCAGCACGATGCGCTGCAGGTCGGCGCGGGCGGCGATGAGCTCGTAGGCGAGCTCGCCCTCCAGCGCCCGGGTGCGCACGAGCGCCTCGGCCAGGGCGATCACCGGCGCGTCGAGCGCGTCGGGCTGCGACGGGCGATCGCCGACGACGGGGATCGGCGGGCGCGAGCGCCCGCGCTCGACGGCCTCGAGGATGGCCCGCCCGCGGCGGCGCAGGGTCTGCTCGTTCAGACCGCGGATCTGCTCGAGCTGGGACATCTGGCTCGGCCTGCGCTTGGCGACCTCGATGAGCGTGGCGTCCGACAGCACCGAGGGGATCGGCCGGTCCTGGGCGCGCGCGGTCTCCTCGCGCCAGACGACGAGCTCGCGGGCGATCGCGCGCAGCTTGGGGTCCAGCGAGTTCACGCGCGGCAGGCGGGCGAAGATCGTGTCGGGGTCGCGCTCGTCGGTCGCGCTCGCCAGGGCGACGCACTCCTCGCGCGCCCATTCAAGGCGCCCACGGGCGCGCAGTCGCTCCTGCAGCTCGGAGGTCGCCTGCAGGATGTGGCGCACGTCGTCGCGGGCGTAGTCGATCTGCTCGGCGCTCAGCGGGCGGGCGTCCCAGCGCGTGAAGCTCGCGCTCTTCTGCAGGCGGACGTTGAGCAGCTCGTGCAGCAGCGCCTCGTAGCCGAGCTGGGCGCGCAGCCCCGCGAAGCCGGCCGCGAGCTGTGTGTCGAAGAGGTTCGTGATGCTCGTCTGGCAGACGCGGCGCAGCAGGGCGACGTCCTGGCGGCCGGCGTGCATGACGATCTCGATCGCCGGATCGGCGAGCACCTCGGCGAGCGGGGAGAGGTCGAGCGAGCCGTCGATCGGGTCGAGCACCTCGATGCGCACGTCGCCCGTGCGCTTGCCGGTCTCGACGGCGACCTGGACGAGGCACAGCAGCGTCTGATAGCGCCCCTCGCCCATGAACTCCGTGTCGATGCCGAGGCGCCCGGAGGCGCGTGCCAGCTCGGCGAGCGCCCTGACGTCAGCGCTCGAGCCCAGGTCGCTCAACGGTCGTCTTTTTCGCTCTCGGCGAGATAGAGCTGGCGCAGCAGCCAGACCGTGCAGGCGCCGACGATGACGATCAGCGCGAAGCCGACCCCCACGATGCTCGGGTTGAAGACGATGGCGATGACCGCGACGACGACGAGCGCGGCGACGGCGATCGGAACGAAGAGCTGATTCAGGTCCATGATGTGATTACCGTCGGTTCGGTTGGCAATGCGGACGGATCGAAGCGGGCCAGCAGGTCGTCGAGCGAGGGGATCTCCCCGGGCTCGGCGAGCCCGACCGAGCGGGCGAGCGAGGCGCGCACCTCGGCGGGCGACTCGCCGGCGCCGGCGCGGTCGGCGAGGGTCACCGCGCCGTGACGCTTGGCCAGGCGGGCGCCGTCGGCGCCGAGCACGAGCGGGACGTGGGCGTAGGCCGGGGCTTCTGCGCCCAGGCGGGCGGCGACGTGCAGCTGGCGCGGCGTCGTCTCGATCAGGTCTGCGCCGCGCACGACCTCGCGCACGCCAGCAGCTGTGTCGTCGACGACCACGGCGAGATTGTATGCCGGGACGCCATCGTTGCGGCGGACGACCAGATCGTCGACGGCGGCTTCGTAGCGGCCGAGCAGCCGATCGGTGAAGCCCACGAGCGGAGCGCCGGCGCGCAACCGCAGCGCCGGCGGGCGGCCGGCGCGCTCGCGCTCGGCGAGCTGGGGGGCCGTCAGCGCGCGGCAGATGCCGGGATAGTGGCCCTCGGGCAGCGCCCCGTGCGGCGCCGAGGCGGCCTGGCGGATCTCCGCGCGCGTGCAGAAGCACGGGTAGAGCGCCCCGTCGGCGTCCAGGCGTTCGATCGCCGCGCCGTAGGCCTCCGTGCGCTCGGACTGGCGCACGACCGGCTCGTCCCAGTCCAGGCCGAGCGCGGCGAGGTCGGCGAGCTGCTGCTCGGCGATCCCCGGCCGCACGCGCCCGGCGTCGAGGTCGTCGATGCGCATGAGAAACCGCCCGCCCTGCGAGCGGGCGAACAGCCACGCCAGCAGCGCCGTGCGCAGGTTGCCGAGGTGCAGCGTGCCGGTGGGGGAGGGCGCGTAGCGACCGGTGGCGTTCGTTGGTGTCGGCACCGTCGTCGCTTGCAGGCAATGCCTTGGCGCTCTACAGAACCGTCAGGCGATCCTCGGAGGCGCCGCGTACCGAGGACAGGGCCAGCGAGCGATCGAATGTGATGAAGCGACCGTCGTGCGCGACAGCCAGCGCAAGGAGGTACGCGTCCGTGACCTGACGCGGACCGTGGAGGCGGGACCTGTCCACGATCGTTGTATCGAGCAGGCTGACGTCGCAGGGCCAGAACTCGTGATGAGCGCCGTCGCAGGCTCGGCTCAGCAGTCCGATGGCCTCGGCGGGCGCGACCGGGCTCGGATAGCGCGGTTGACTGATGATCCGCACGAACCCGTTCTCGGTGATCGCGCATGACGCCCACCCGGCATCGATCTCGTCGTCGAGCCAGTCGTGGGCTCGGCGGTGATCGACGTGGTCGCTGTCGAGCAGCGCCAGAAGCACGTTGATGTCCAGCAGCGCCCGCTTCACTCAGGCTCGTCTTCCCGGAGCCGGTCGATCAGCGCATTGGATATGGCGGCGCCTCGAGGCGGTAAGGGCCGGAAGCCGTGATGCTCACCCGCCTCGCCTCCGCGCGGAGGATGTTGCTGTGCGGTGAGAGCCTGGCGCGCGAGATCCGACAGCACCTGGCCGGCGGTGCGCTTCTCTCGTCGCGCGCGCTCCTGTACCGCGAGCAGCACGTCGTCATCCAGACGTAGCGTGGTGCGCATGCGCGTGATGCTAACGCATCGCGCCTATGGTCGGACAGCGCGCATCATTGCATCTCTGACGCTGATGTTATGATGCCCCGGTGCGGACGACGATCACCCTCGACCCCGATACGCGCCTCCTCGTCGAGCGGGCGATGCGCGAGCGCGGCCTGTCGTTCAAGGATGCCGTCAACGAGGCGATCCGCGCCGGCCTTGGGGAGCGTTCCGACGCAGCGAGGTCGTACACGACGCCACGTCCGCTCGGCCCCGCGCGCGTGGATCTCACGAAGGCGCTCTCGCTTGCCGAGCGTCTGGAGGACGACGAGCTCGCGCGCCGTCTGGTCGAGGGCCGCTGACGGCAAGGTGGTCATCGTCGATGCCAACGTGCTGCTGTACGCGGTCGACACCGTCGCGACGCATCACCAGCGCTCCCATTCCTGGCTCGAGGCGGCGCTGTCCGGCACCGAGGCGGTCGGGTTCGCCTGGGTCGCCCTGCTGGCGTTCATCCGCATCTCCACGAGCCCGGTCATCCTCCCGACGCCCTTGACCTCCGAGCAGGCGATCGACCAAGTCCAGTCCTGGCTCGGCGCTCCCGCGGCAGTCGTGTCGCATCCGACCTCCCGTCACGCTGGCGTACTGGCGGGGCTGATCCGCGAAGCCGGCACGGCCGGCAACCTCACCACCGACGCTCATCTTGCCGCGATCGCGATCGAACATGGGGCCGCGATCGTGTCCTACGATCGCGACTTCGGGCGCTTCTCCGGCGTCCGGCACCGGCTCCCGGGCTGATCGTGCCGGGTCGATCGGGTCTCGGCCGGCCCGCCGCGACGCCCAGCGCGGTGCGCTAGCGTCAGGCGCCGATGGCCGAGTCAGACGATGCCCCTGCCGGGGCTCCCGCGTCCTGCGCGCCGTGTCGCGGCACCGGCCAGGTCATCTCCAACCTCGGCGGCAGCCCGTCGCCGGTCACGTGCCCGTGGTGTGAGGGCAGCGGGAAGCTGATCCCGGGCCACGACGCCCAGGCCGCCCGCAGCACCGCGACCGCCGGCTGAGCGTCCGCTCCGCCGCCCGCGGATCCACTAACTCGTCCGTCTGTCCAGAAGCGGGTCACTCGCTCTACAGCAAGCCGCTCGCGGACCGATGAGCGTGATGTGCAACAGCCCGAGTCCCGGCGCTGAGGGACCACCGCTCGTGAGGGCGGTCGACGGATCGACCGTCACTCGAGAGCGAAGCGCCGGAAACGAGGGCCGCACAGTCATGTACATCCGGATCCTGGAGGGATCTCCCCATGCTGCAGAACCTGCGCAACCGCGCTTCCGACGAGTCAGGCTTCACGCTCATCGAGCTCCTGGTCGTCATCCTGATCATCGGCATTCTGGCCGCGATCGCCCTGCCGACCTTCCTGGGTCAGCGTGAGAAGGCTGAGGACTCGTCGGCGAAGTCCGCCGTCCGCAACGCCGTCACCCAGATGGAGTCCTGCACCGCCGACTTCAACGGCACCGTCACGGACGCGATCGCGTCTTGCGCGACCAACGCCGAGGTCACGGGCCCGGCCGCGCCCAGCCTCGATCACATCACGGTTTCGGGTTTGGGCGGCGCCGGCTACACGCTGTCGGCGACCTCGAAGTCCGAAGGCGTTTTCACGATCACGAAGTCCAGCAGCTCGCCGGGCTCGTACACCCGCGCCTGCACGGGTGACACGAAGGGCTGCAACAGCGGCAGCTGGTAACCGGCTCGCAGCACTGAATCACGTCTGACAAGGGCGGGCCCTCGGGCCCGCCCTTCGTCGTTGCCGGGAGCTGGTGCCGCACCTCCCAAACGTCCGTCCATTCTGGGCCTGGTCGCAGGACCGAACAAATGCGGATGCCGATCTCGTTCATATGGATGAACGAGGCTTCACGCTGATCGAGCTTCTCGCGGTCATCCTGATCGTCGGCATCCTCGCCGCGATCGCGTTGCCCGCGTTCGTCGGCCAGGCCGACAAGGCGCGTGACGCCAACACGAAGGCCGACGTGCGCAACGCCGTCACCCAGATGGAGACGTGCTTCGCCGAGCCGGAGACCTACGGGCCCTGCCCGGACTCCGATCATCAGCTCCCCGTCGGCGTGGCTCTGACGATCACCGGCGGCGGCACCGGCTACACCGTCTCCAAGCTCTCCGAATCCGGCACGATCTTCACGATCAAGCAGCAACCGGCCGGCTACTCGCGCGACTGCACCCGGCCGGGCGAGGGCGGCTGCAGAGACGACAGCAGTTGGTAGCGCGGCCTGGTCTGGCTGCACACCCTCGGCCGCGTCGCTGCGACGACGGCTTCACGGTCGTCGAGGTCATGGTCGGGGCGCTCATGCTCGTCGTCGGGATGCTCGCCGTCGTCGGCATGTACGCCGGCGCCATCCGGACGTCCAGCACGAGCAACTCGCGCGTGACCGCCACGAACCTCGTTCGCGAGCTCGCCGAGACGGCGCGCGAGGTGGACTACATCGACCTCGAGGACGTGATCTCCGAGCTACAGTCACGCGGCCTGGGCTCCGGCACGCCGTGGACGATCGAGCGCCGTGCGACCACGTACACCGTGACGGCCACGGAGTGTGTCTTCGACAGTCCCACCGACGGCTATGCCGCGGTCGCGCCCGCGAACGCCTGTAGCCCGCGCCCGGCCGGAACCGACGCCAACGGCGAGGACTTCCGGCGCGTGACGTTCCGGGTGGCCTGGGAGGACGCCACCGTCGCGCGCGAGATGTCGCAGGCGGCGCTGATCGTCAATCCCGCCGGGGGACTGGGGCCGCGCATCCTCGACATCACCCCGCTGACCCAGACGATCACGGCCAACGTGGGCACCGTCAGCACCGTCTTCACGACGACCCCGGCCCAGAGCCTGCGCTGGGAGGTCGACGACGGGGTCAGCTCAGGCAGCGTCAACGGCTCGACGAGCTTCACGGCGGTCTGGAACATCGGCGTGTCGGGCACCGGCAGCGAGGTGCTCGACGGCGCCTACACGATGACCGCCCAGTCCTTCGACGATCGCGACATCCCCGGCGAGTCGCGGCGCGCGGACATCGTGCTCAACCGCCGCGCTCCGTACGCTCCGAGCAACTTCGAGGGCGGTCACAACACCCGCGACGGGCACTGGGTCGAGTTCGGCTGGACGCCCAATCGCGAGCGCGACGTCCTCGGCTACCGCGTCGTGTGGGCGGGTCCTGACGACACCATCTCGACGTCCGATGACGAGCAGGTCTGCCCGGCTCCGGCGGCCGGCTCGATGCTCGACCCGGCGACCGACAGCTGCGCCGACTTCAGCCCCGAGTCCGGGTCACAGCGATACGCGATCGTCGCGGTCGATCGCGACCAGGCCAACAGCCTGCGCGAGGGGACGGCGCGCAGTCTGACGGTGCCGGCCGCCGGCAGCCGCCCGCACAGCCCGCTGCTGCTGGTGCTGACGAACCTCGGCGGCGTGCCGCGGCTGACGTGGACCGCGCCGCTGCTGACCGACGTCGCCTTCTACCGCATCTATCGCGACGGCACGGGCTACGCCGACCGCTACGACCACACGTCCGGCGGGCTCATCACGAGCTACGTCGACTCGAGCGCGGGCACAACGCCGCGCAGCTACTGGGTCACGACGGTCGACAGCAAGTTCAACGAGTCCGACCCGATCGGACCGGTCACGTGGACGCCATGACGATGACCGACGAACGCGGCTTCACGTTCATCGAGCTGCTCGTCGTCATGACGCTGTCGCTCGTCGTGCTGTCGGCCACGCTGCTGACGTTCACGGCGCTGTCGGACTCCGCCCACGACAACAACGTGCGCCTCGAGACGACCGAGATGGCACGCGACGCGCTCGACAACCAAGCCCGCCAGCTGCGCAACCTCGCCAAGCGCCTCAACAACACGCCGGTGCTCGACACCGTGGGGCCGTACGACCTCATCTTCCAGACGTCGGACCCGAGCCGGACGTGGGTGCGCTACTGCCTGGACACCGTGCACGCGCCGGCCACGACCGGCGCGGCGCGCCTGTGGACGCAGGAGCGCGCGCTCGTGTCGGCAGCCGCCTCGCCGGTGACGGCGGCCATGCGCGCCGACTGCCCGTCCACCTCGGCGGACTGGACGACGACGCGCGTCGTGGCCGAGCACCTCACCAACCGGCGCGGCGGCGCTGACCGGCCCCTGTTCACCTACCGCTGCACGTCCGGCACGACCTGCACCTCCGACCCCGCGACCTATGACCAGGTCATCAACGTCGGTGCGCTGACGATCGTCGACACCGACGGCGAGCGCGAGATCCCCGAGCTGCGCGTCACCAGCGGGGTTTACCTGCGCAATCAGAACCAGGCGCCGGTGGCGCGCTTCGTGGCGACGCCGGCATCGACGTCGGGCACGATCGTGCTCAACGCCTCTGCCTCGACGGACTACGAGGGCCGGACGCTGAACTACTACTGGTTCATCGGCGCGCGCCCGGCCGTCGCGTCGATCGACTGCGCCAACCCGGCGATCACGGGCAGCGGCGCGTTGCGCACGCTCTGGGGCGCCGCCGGCTACGCCGGCGAGAGCATCACGCTGAGCTACACGTTCACCGCCGCCGAGCGGATGCTGGGCACGACCGTGAACGTCGGCCTCGTCGTGTGCGACCCCGGGGACCGGTTCGGCACGGCCGGCATCACGTCGACGATCCCCGTCCAGATCCCGAGTTGAGCCGCGTGATGGCACCACGCCAAGATCCCCGCAACGAAGGCGGCTGGCTGCTCATCACGTCGATGATGGTGCTGCTGACGATGACGACCGTCGCGCTCGTCTCGTTCACGCTCGTCGACCGCGGCCAGCAGCACAGCCTCGACCAGCGCCAGCGCGAGTCCGCGCTCAACCTCGCCGAGGGCGTGCTCTACAGCCAGGCCTTCGCCCTGGCCCAGAAGTGGCCGGGGAACGCGGCAGGGGGACTGAACGTCCCGTCGACGTGCACCGAGATCAGTGCGGCGGCGCCGCTGTGCCCGACGCCGAGCACGCTCGCCGGCGCCCAGGGATCGCCCGCGACGGCGGCGTTCGTGAACTCCGACTCGCTGTCGAACGTGATCTGGACGACGCGCATCCGCGACAACGGCGGCCCGAGCCTGGCCGGCTCCTACAGCCCCGGTGCCCCCGCCGAGCAGACGCAGAGCGGCACGAACATCCGCACGGGCACGGCCTACGTCTGCCCCGGCCCCTGCCGCTGGGACGCCAACGGCGACCGCCAGCTGTGGGTGCAGGCACGCGCCGTCGTACAGGGCAAGCCGCGCAGCATCGTCGCGCTGCTCAAGCGTGAGCAGTTCTCCGAGCCGTTTCCCCGCAACACCGTCACCGCCGGGAGCTTCGGGATCACGAACAACGGAAACAAGACGGTCGTCAATGCCCTGGGCTCGCAGGTGGCCGTGCGCTGCACGGCCATGACGGCCGCGTGCGCCGACTACGACGCCGGCAAGGCCCAGGTCCAGCCGCCGGCGATCGTCCGCGATCCCACGCTGCCGCCGGCCCTCACCGCGCGCCAGATCGAGCGGTTCAAGGCGGCGGCGCAGAGTGCCGACCCGCCGACATACTTCACGAGCTGCCAGCCCAGTCTCGAGGGCACGATCATCTTCCTCGACATCCCCGCAACGACACACTGCACCGACAGCAGCGCCGCGGTCTACAACACGCCAGAGTCCCCGGGCATGGTCATCATCCCCCGTGGCACGTTCGCCCTCGCGGGCACGCTGTACGGCCTCATCTACGCGGGCAACGAGCAGAACTCATCCGGCGCGGTCCTCACGCTCGACGCGAACTCCTATGTCATCGGCGGCGTCGCGGTGGATGGCCCGGGGCGCCTCGTCATCGGGCAGGCGAGCGGCCCGCGGCCCACGATCAACTACCTCGCCAACGCGTTCAACGTGCCGGCGACGTTCGGCACGACGGGGCTCGTCCAGAACACGTGGCGCGAGCTGCCCGCCAACTGAAACGGCCAACGGACAAATGGCCCCTAAAGCTTTCGTCCAGGACGCTCGATGAGTGTGCATATGCCCCTCGCACTCCTTCCTGCCGCGGCCTTCGGCTTGCTGATCGGGTCGTTTCTGAACGTCGTCGCCCACCGCGTCCCGTCGCGGATGTCGCTGGCGATGCCCGCGTCGCACTGCCCCTCGTGCGAAACGCCGATCAAGCCCTACGACAACATCCCGGTGCTTTCGTGGCTCCTCCTGCGCGGGCGCTGTCGTAGCTGCGCCGAGCCGATCGCCGCGCGCTATCCGCTCGTCGAAGCGGGAACCGCGCTGCTCTTCGCTGCCGTCGTGGCGGTGCACCACGCCGACACGGCGGCGCTCGTCCTCGGCCTCGTCCTCGTCGCGTTCCTCGTGCCGATCGCGCTCATCGACCTCGACTACAGGATCATCCCCAACCGGATCACGCTGCCCGCCGCGATCGTCGGGGTGGTGCTCGGCACCGCGCTGGATCCGGGCGGCGAGATCGAACGGCTCATCGCCGGCGCCGCGGCCGGGGGGCTGCTCGCCCTGCCGGCGCTGCTGCGCCCCAACGGCATGGGCATGGGCGACGCCAAGCTCGTGGGCGTGCTCGGGCTCTACCTCGGCGCCGCCGTCGCGCCGGCGCTGTTTATCGCCTTCATCGTCGGAACCGTCGTCGGGATCGCGATCATCATGCGCAAGGGCATGGTCCAGGGTCGCAAGACCGCGGTCCCCTTCGGTCCGTTCCTGGCGCTCGGCGCCGTCGTCGGCGTGCTCGCCGGCAACGAGCTCGTGTCGGCGTACCTCGGCACCTTCTGAGCCGCTGAACGGACACATGGCGGATCTTCCGCCGCCGGAATCTCGCATGCCGCCGTCATGCGCCGATGGCAGTCGTCCATGCCCAACTCACACGGCGCCCACGTCGGACTGAGCATCGAGCCGGGTCTCATCGCGGCCGCGCACGTCAGCGTGAACGGCACCATCCGGATCGAGGACGGCGGGTGCGCCGCGCTGGATCCGAACATCGTGCGCGACGGCGACGTCGCCGACCCGGACGCGCTGGCGGACGCGCTGCGCGCGTTGTGGCTGGAGCACAAGCACCTCAGCAAGCAGGTGCGCATCGGCGTCGCGAACGCTCGCATCGTCGTGCGCACGCTGTACCTGCCGCCGATCACCGATCCCAAGGAGCTCGCGGCCGCGGTGAGCTTCCAGGCCGCCGAGGCGATTCCGATGCCGCTCGCGGACGCCGTCATCGACTTCCACGCCGTCGGCATCGCCGACGGGCCGAACGGGCCACGCCAGCGCATCATCCTCGTCGCCGCCCGGCGCGACATGATCACCGGCATGCTGACCGCCGCGCGGGCGGCCGGCCTGAAGCCGATCGGCATCGACCTGTCGGCGTTCGGCATGATCCGCGCGCTGCAGCGCCAGCGCCGCGAGGGCGACCCGCCCGAGCTGTTCGTCGGGGTCGGCGGGCTCACGAACCTCGCGATCGCCGACCGCGGCATCTGCGTCTTCACACGCGTGGCCGGCGGCGGGTTCGAGGCGCTCGCGGCCGAGCTCGCCGAACGGCGCGAGCTGTCCGCCGCGCAGGCGCGCGACTGGCTTCAGAACGTCGGCGTGAAGGGCGTGCTCGAGTACGCGGGCGAGGAAGCGGCGATCGCGGCCGACGCGCGCGGCGTGCTGACCGCCGGCGTGCGCAAGATCGCGGCCGAGATCCGCGCCTCGCTGGACTTCCACGCCGCGCACACCGAGGACGGCGTCGGCGTGGAGAACGTCGTGCTGACGGGGCCGGCGATGACGGTGCCGGGCTTCACGGAGGCGCTCGCCGATCATCTCGGGCTCGACGTCGCCGAGCGCGTCGTCGAGAGCAACGCGACGATGAAGCTCAGCGCGCGGGAGGCCGCCTGCCTGAGCGTCGCGGCCGGGCTTGCGTTCGAAGGCGAGCTGCCGGCATGAAGGCCGTCAACCTCATCCCGCGGGACACGCCGAGGCACGGGCGCGGCAGCGGCGGCACGGGCGCCTACGTCCTCCTGGCGCTGCTCGCCGTCGCCGTGGCCGTGGCCGGGGCGAGCGCGCTCACCGGCCGCCGGGTGGCCGACGAGCGGGCCAAGCTGGCACGCGCCGAGAGCAGCGCGCGCAGCGCCGAGCTGAAGACCGCCGCCCTGCAGTCGGGCTCGTCGAAGGCGCTCGCCGGCAAGGCCCGCGTCGACACCATCGAGGCGCTCATCGACGGCCGCTTCGACTGGTCCACCAGCCTCAAGGAGGTCGCCCGCGCCGTGCCGAGCGACGTCTCGCTCACGTCGCTCGTCGGCACCGTGACGCCGAACACCGAGATCGCCGGCGGCGGCGGTGCCACGTTGCGCGCCGCGCTGCCCGTGCCGGCGATCGACCTCATCGGCTGCGCGCCAAGCCATGGCCGGGTGGCGTCGCTGCTCACGCGCCTGCGGGGGATCGACGGCGTGCAGCGCGTCACGCTCGCCAGCTCCGAGAAGAGCGACTCGTCGGGGGCCAACGACACCGACTGCCGGTCGAACGACAAGATGCCGCAGTTCCAGCTGACCGTCTTCTACGACGCCCCGGAGGGCATCGTGCCCGCCGTGGACGCGGCGGTTCCGGAGGCCGCCACGGCGGCGACGACGTCCGGCGAGCCGGATGGCGGTGCGCAGTGAGCGCCGCGGGCCGCATGGCGTTCGCGGGACTCGTGGTCGTCGCGCTCCTGGCCGGCTGCTGGATCACGATCCTCGGCCCGAAACGTGCGGAGCTCGGCACGATCCAGACGCAGATCGACCACGCCGAGGCGCGGCGTGCCGAGGCCGCCAAGACGCTGGGCACCGCCGAGCAGGCGCGGGCCGACCAGCGCCGTGATGCCGCCACGGTGCGCCGGCTGGCCAAGGCCGTGCCCGACGACGACAACGTCGGTTCGCTCGTCCGCCAGCTCGACGCGATCGCTCGCGCGAACGGCATCGACTTTCGCGCGGTGAAGCTGGCGGGCACGGCGGCGTCGTCGGCGCCGGTCGCGGCGGAGGGCGCCACCGATCCGGCTCCGAAGTCCGAGGGCAGCAAGGGTTCGGCCGGCGCTCAAGGTTCCGACGACGCGACTGCGAACGCGAAGGGCGAACCGGCGGGCGCCGACAAGGCTGCGGCGACGACCCCCGAGCCGGTCGCCGCGAGCGTCGCACAGCCGCCGCCGGGCGCCAGCGTGGGGCCGGCCGGCCTGCTCACCGTGCCGTTCTCGTTCACCTTCGACGGGGGGTACCTCGCGATGCAGCGCTTCCTGGGAGCGATCGACGACCTGGCCAAGAACGAGAAGGGGCGCATCACCGTGCGCGGCCGTCTCATCACCGTCGACGGCTTCGCCCTGTCGGCCGGCCGCAAGGGCTTTCCCAAGGTCCAGGCGCTCGTGAGCGCCACCGCGTACCTCGCGCCCGACGCTCCCAAGCCGGCGCCGGCGCTGGGCGCGCTTGCGGCAGACCCGATGGTGGGCGCCGCCGACGGCCCCGGAGCGGGCGGATGAGCAAGCTCGTGCCGGCACTGCGCCGGCTGCTCGGCGACCTCGTCGACAAGCGGCTGTGGCCGGTCGCCCTGGCCCTGGTCATCGCGCTCGTCGCGATCCCGTTCGTGCTGGGCGGGTCGGCGAGCGAACCCCCCGCGCCCGACCCCGCCGGCTCGACGGAGCCCGATCCCGCGGCCGCGGCGACCCCCGGCGCGACGGCGAAGCAGACCACGGCGAGCACCGGCAAGCCGCGCGGCGGACCGATCGACGACCCGTTCTTCGACCCACCGAGAAAACGCGCCGAGTCACAGAGCGTGGCGACCGGCGCGAGCACGCGGGCCGTCGCCGAGAAGACGCCGTCGGCGACGCCGAAGACCGCCGCAAAGCCCCGTCCGGCGACATCGCCTGTGACGACGCCGGCGAAATCCGCGCCGCGCTCGGCCGTCGCCACCTACCTGCGCACCGTCGTGCGGCTCAACCCCGCCGACGGCCATCCCGCGAACGCCATCGCCCGGCTCACCCCGCTCGGCGGCGCGG
Source organism: uncultured Actinomycetes bacterium (assembly GCA_963751065.1). Classification (GTDB taxonomy): domain Bacteria; phylum Actinomycetota; class Thermoleophilia; order Solirubrobacterales; family Solirubrobacteraceae; genus CADCVQ01. The sequence continues at coordinate 59,787 of CAVVTD010000014.1, read as the reverse complement.
CCGATCCCGCGGCGCTGTTCTTCGGCGTCACGAAGGCCGATTCGCGGGCGCGCTACGCCGTCTTCGTCCTCGGGCCGAACGCGACGTCGCACGGCGACGCGATCTGCAAGGGCGCGACCGGCTGTCGAATGTTCGGGCTGAAGGCCGGCGACGCGCAGACCGTGACCCTACGCGGCCTCGACGGGCGCCGGTTGCGGTTCACCCTGCGGGTCGAGTCGATCCGGGCGATCTCCACGGACGCCGCCCGCGCGGCGACCCGCCGCGCGCACGTCCATCCCGACGGCCGGCGCGCGCTGCGGGTGATGCGCGCCGACGCCGCGACGGCCGCCGCGCTGCGCACGGCCGAGTACGACACGCAGGCCGGCCTGCTCGTCTCGAGCGACGCCGGTGACGTCCAGGACGCCTCCGAGTAGCCGCGACATAGACTCAGCGGCGCCATGGCGCTGCGCTTCGTCACCGCCGGGGAGTCCCACGGCCCCGGCCTCACCTGCATCATCGAGGGCCTGCCCGCGGGGCTGGCCCTCGACCAGGACACCCTCAACCGCGACATGGCGCGCCGCCAGCTGGGCCACGGGCGCGGCGGGCGGATGAAGATCGAGCGCGACCGCGCCGACGTCACCGGCGGCGTGCGCCACGGGCTGACGATGGGCGGCCCGATCGCGCTGCAGATCCCCAACCGCGACTACGCCAACTGGGAGGAGCGGATGAACCCGTGGCCGGTCGACGCCGACGTGCCGGAGGTCCATCTGCCGCGCCCCGGCCACGCCGACCTCGTCGGGACGCAGAAGTACGACCTCACCGACGTGCGCAACGTGCTCGAGCGCGCGTCCGCCCGCGAGACCGCGGCGCGCGTCGCCGGCGGCGCGGTGGCGCGGGCGTTCCTGCGCGCGGTCGGCGTCGAGGTGCGCTCCCATGTCATCCAGATCGGCACCTCGCTGGCGCCGGAGCGCGATGCGCCCCTGACCGTCGCCGACTTCGAGGGCGTCGACGAGGACCCGGTGCGCTGCCTGGACAAGCAGTCCAGCCGCGCGATGGTTCAGCACATCAACGTCCAGCGCAAGGCGAACGAGTCGATCGGCGGGGTGTTCGAGGTCATCGCCTTCGGGCTCGTCCCGGGCCTCGGCTCGCACGTCTCCTGGGAGGAGCGCCTGGACGGCAGGATCGCGGGCGCATTGGCCTCGATCCAGGCGATCAAGGGCGTCGGGCTGGGGGAGGGCTTCGACCTCGCCGGCAAGCCGGGCTCCGAGGCGCACGACGAGATCTTCTGGTCCGACGAGCGCGGCTACTACCGCGAGACCAACCATGCCGGCGGGCTGGAGGGCGGCATGACGAACGGCGATCCGCTGTACGCGCGCGCCGCCATGAAGCCGCTGCCGACGCTGACCAAGCCGTTGCGCTCGGTCGACATCGCGACGAAGCAGCCGGCCCAGGCGCTGCGCGAGCGAACGGACTCCTGCACGGTCCCCGCCGCAGGCGTCGTGGGGGAGTCGATGCTCTGCTTCGTGCTGGCCGACGCCTACCGCACGAAGTTCGGCGGCGACCACATGAACGACGTCGTCGCGGCGGTGGACGCCTACCGCGCGCGTATCGGCTGGCCCACCACCGCCGCCTGACGAGGCCGCATGGCGCTCGTCTTCGTGGGGTTCATGGGCGCGGGCAAGTCCTCGGCGCTCGACGACGTGCTCGACACCGACGCGCTCGTCGAAGACCAGCTCGAGATGCCGATCGCGTCGTTCTTTCAGGCCTACGGCGAGCGCAAGTTCCGCCGGCGCGAGGAGCCGATCGTGCTGCGCGCCCTGCGCTCGGGGGCGCCGGCGATCGCCCTGGGCGGCGGCAGCGTGCTGTCGGAGACCGTGCGCGGCGCGTTGAAGGAGCACACCGTGGTGTGGATGGACATCTCCGACGAGACCGCGTGGGCGCGGGCGGCGGGCGACGACCGTCCTCTGGCCGCCGACCGCGAGGCGTTCTGCGCGCTGCACGCCGAGCGCCGCCCGCTGTACGAGTCGATCGCCGACGCGTTCCTGCCCGAAGGCGACCGGCTCGTACGCCGCGCCGAGCCGGCGCTGCGCGCGCTCGCCGACGCGCCGGCGGGGACGAAGCTCGTGTGGGCCGTCGCCGGCGGCGTCGAGTATCCGGTCTTCGTCGGGAGCGGCCTGATCGGCGGGCTGCCGCGGCCGGGGCGGCGGGCCTTCGTGGTCACCGACGAGCATGTCGGCGCGCTCTACGGCGAAGCGCTGCGCGACACGCACCACACGATCACGATCGCGGCGGGGGAGGAGCACAAGACGCTGGCGGTGGCCGAGCGCGTGTGGCGCGAGCTGGCTGCCTGCGGGATGGGGCGCGACGACCACCTCGTCGCTCTGGGGGGCGGCGTGGTCGGCGACCTGGCCGGCTTCTGTGCCTCGGCCTACCAGCGTGGCGTGCCCGTGGTGCAGGTGCCGACGACGATCGTCGCCCAGGTCGACTCGGCATACGGCGGCAAGACGGGGGTCGACCTGCCCGAGGCGAAGAACTACGTCGGCGCGTACCACCAGCCTTCCGCGGTCATCACCGACGTTTCGACGTTGGCGACGCTCCCGCCGGAAGAGGTCGCGGCCGGCTACGCGGAGGTCGTCAAGACCGCGCTGATCGCGGGCGGGGCGCTGTGGGAGCGCGTGGCGTCGGGCGCGGCCGTCGACGCGCGCGTCGTGCTGGACTGCGCGCGGACGAAGCTTGCGGTGGTGGCGGCCGACGAGCGCGACGGCGGGCTGCGGCAGGTGCTCAACCTCGGGCACACGGTGGGGCATGCGATCGAGACGGTCACGGGGTATCGCGTGTACCGCCATGGCGAGGCGGTGGGGCTGGGCCTGCTGGCGGCGTTGCGGCTGAGCGGTGTGGATGCGCTGCGCGCGCAGGTGTCCGAGCTGCTGGCCGCGGCCGGGCTGCCCGTCTCGCTGTCGCCTGATGTGAAGGCCGAGGCGGTGGTGGCGGCGACGGCTCTGGACAAGAAGCGGGTCGGCACGCGCGTGCCGTTCGTGCTGGTCCGCTCGCCCGGGGACGTCGTGTTCGGCCAGCGCGTGGACCCGGCCGATGTGGTGGCGGCGGTGGCGGAGCTGACGTCCACCTAGAGTCCCGCCCTGAGATGGCGAACGCGCACAACCGCATCCACGTCATGCACGGCGTGAACCTCGACCAGCTGGGCCGCCGCGATCCGGCGCACTACGGGGAGATGAGCTTCCTGCAGCTCGAGCAGGCGATCGACGCCTTCGCCGTCGAGCTCGACCTCGACGCGCGCTTCTTTCAGACCAACCACGAGGGCGAGTTTGTCGAGGAGCTGCACCGGCTCGTGAACCTCGCCGACGCGGCGATCGTCAACGCCGGCGCGTGGACGCACTACTCGCGCGCGATCGGCGACGCGCTGCAGTTCGCCGGCGTGCCCGCGGTCGAGGTCCACCTCTCCGACGTCATGGCGCGCGAGGACTGGCGCAAGGTCTCGGTCCTCAGCGAGGGCTGCGTCGCGACGATCTCCGGCAAGGGCGTCGACGGCTACCGCGACGCGCTGGCGATCCTCAAGCAGGAGCTGGGCACATGACCGCCGTCGCCTCCGACCTCGCCCCCCGCGTCGCCGCCGTCCGCGCGAAGGTCGCCGAGCGCGAGCTCGACGCGCTGCTCGTGACGAACCTCGTGAACATCCGCTGGCTGACGGGCTTCGACGGCTCCAACGCCGCGGCCGTCATCGGCCTGCGGCCGCTGCGCTTCATCACCGACTTTCGCTACCTCACGCAGTCCGCCGAGCAGCTCGCCCCGGAGTGGGAGCGCGAGATCGAGACCGACCTGCTCAAGCGCGCGATCGCCGGCATCCCCGAGGACCGGCCCTGCAAGCTCGGCTTCGACGACACCCACCTGACCGTCAGGCAGCACGCCCAGCTCGAGAAGCTCGTGGCCGAGCGCGATGTCGAGCTCGTCGCCGCCGGCGGGATCGTCGAGGCGCTGCGCGCGATCAAGGACGCCGCCGAGATCGAGAAGATCCGCGCCGCCGCCAAGCTCGCCGACGAGGCCTTCGAGGAGGTCGTCGGCGCCGGCATCGTCGGGCGCACCGAGCGCGAGGTCGCGCTCGACCTCGAGATCGCCATGCGCCGGCGCGGCGCGGAGGGCGTCTCGTTTCCGCCGATCATCGCCGCGGGCGAGCACGGCGCGCGCCCGCACGCCGCCCCGCGCGACGTGCCGATCCCCGCCGGCACGCTCGTCGTCATCGACTGGGGCGCCCAGCTCGACGGCTATGCCTCGGACTGCACGCGAACGGTCGCCACCGGCGAGCTCGACCCGCGCGACCAGGCCGTCTACGAGACCGTGCTCGTCGCCCAGGAGGCCGCGCTTGAGGCCGTCCGCCCGGGCCCGACCGGCCGGGAGGTCGACGCGGTCGCCCGCGCGATCATCGACGAGTCCGGCCACGCCGAGCACTTCGGCCACGGCCTCGGCCACGGCGTCGGGATGGAGGTCCACGAGGGCCCGCGGCTGGGCAAGACCGGTGAGGAGCCGCTCGCCGCCGGCAACATCGTCACCGTCGAGCCCGGCATCTACGTGCCCGGCGCGGTCGGCGTGCGGATCGAGGACCTCGTCGCGATCACGGCCGACGGCCACGAGGTGCTCAACGGGCTGCCCAAAGGGCTGCGCATCGTCTCGTAGCCGCGGGTGATCCCCGGGCGATAATGACCGCCGATTGCAGCGTGGGAGACCATCGGATATAGGTGCAGGACCAGACCGGAGGTGGGCGTGAGCGCAGCCGCAGAGCATTTCGATGCCGTCGTCGTGGGGTCCGGATTCGGCGGATCGGTGACGGCGTACCGCCTGGCGGAGGCGGGGCACGGCGTGTGCCTGCTCGAGCGCGGCAAGCCGTTTCCGCCGAACTCCTTCCCGCGCTCGCCGCTGGGGATGAAGACGCAGTTCTGGGACCCCAGCGAGGGGCTTCACGGCATGTTCAACATGTGGAGCTTCGACAACATCGATGCGATCTGCGCGAGCGGGCTGGGCGGCGGTTCGCTCATCTACGCCAACGTCCTGCTGCGTAAGGACGAGGAGTGGTTCGTCAGGGAGGAGCCCGGCAGGGGGTCCTGGAAGGACGGCCACGAGTACTGGCCCGTCACGCGCGCCGACCTCGACCCGCACTACGACCGCGTCGAGCGCATGATGAACGTCCAGAAGTACCCCGTCGACGAGCTGCCGGCCGACCTGACGCGCAAGACGCGGGCGTTCCGCGACGCCGCCGTCAAGCTTGGCTACGACTGGCGCCTGGTCAACCTCGCCGTCACGTTCGCCAACGCCGGCGACCCGGTGAAGGTCGGCGAGCCGATCCGTGAGGAGCGGCCGAACATCCACGGTGCCACCCGTCTGACCTGCAAGCACGTCGCCGAGTGCGACCTCGGCTGCAACCACGGCGCGAAGAACTCCCTGGACTACACGTACATCACCGCCGCATGGCACGCCGGCGCCGACATCCGCACGCGCCACGAGGTGCGCTCCTTCGAGCCGCGCGAGGGCGGCGGCTACCAGCTCGAGTACGTCATCCACGACGAGTCGGCCGAGGGCGTCAAGACCGACACGTCCAAGCTCGACCGCCACACGATCACCTGCGATCGCCTGATCCTGTCGGCCGGCACGCTCGGCACGAGCTACCTGCTGCTGAAGAACCGCGCCGCGTTTCCGCACCTCAGCCCGATGCTCGGCACGCGCTTCGGCGGCAACGGCGACCTGCTGACGTTCGCGCGCCACTGCCAGACCGACGGCCCCGACGGCCGCCGCGTGCCGCGCGTCCTGGACTCCGCGCACGCGCCCGTCATCACGAGCGCGATTCGCATGCCCGACGCGATCGACGGCGGCGGCGGCGCCGACGTCGCCGAGCGCGGCTTCTACCTCGAGGACGCCGGCCAGCCCGAGTTCGTCAGCTGGATGCTGCAGCTGCTCGACGCGCCGCGCTCGGTCTTCCACGACCTGCCCAAGCTCATCAAGCTCGGCGGCAACTTCCTCACGCACAAGGACACCGACATCGGCGCGGAGATCACCGAGGTGCTCGGCGACTGCGCGGAGTCGGCGTCGTTCCTGCCGCTGCTCGGCATGGGCCGCGACGTGCCCGAGGGGATCATGGCGCTGAAGGACGGCGGCCTGGCCATCGACTGGAAGAAGAACGGCACCTCCAAGAAGTACTTCGACCGCGTGCGGGCCGTGTCGAAGGACATCTGCGACGAGCTCGGCGGCACGTTCCTCGACAACCCGATCTGGCTGCTGTCGCGCGTCGTGACCGTCCACGCGCTCGGCGGCGCGCCGATGGGGCGCGACGAGCGCGAGGGCGTCGTCGACGCCTGGGGCCGCGTCTACAACTACCCCGGCCTGCACATCGCCGACGGCTCGGTCATGCCCGGGCCGGTCGGGCCGAACCCGAGCCTGACGATCGCCGGCCTGGCCGACCGCTTCGCCGACGCCATCCTCGAGGAGATGAAGGGAAACACCGTGACCGCACCGTCGCCACCGCCGCCGCCCGAGGACCCCGGTCCGCCGGCCGGCGAGCACCCCGCCAACGTCCGCTTCACCGAGAAGATGCGCGGCTTCATCACGTTCGGCGAGGACGACTACGACAAGGGCTTTCGCCAGGGCAAGAAATCGAAGACCGCCTGCATGTTCCACGTGACCGTCCTCATGGAGGACATCGTGCGCTTCATCGAGGACCCGGCGCACGAGGGCTCGATCACCGGCACGGTCGACTGCGACGCGCTGGGCGGCGAGCGGCCGGTCGAGCAGGGCTGGTTCAACCTCTTCGTCGACGCCGACGAGGACGGCAAGGAGCGCAAGCTCATGAAGTACCGCCTGTGGATCGAGGACGGCGAGGGCCACCCCGTCACGCTCAACGGCTACAAGGAGGTCATGGACGATCCGGGCTTCGACGTCTGGACCGACACGACGACGCTCTTCACGCACATCCTCGCCGGCCACGTCCCGCCGACCCCGGCGACCGAGGTCGGCGACGCGGGCGAGGAGATCGTGGCGACCGGCATCCTGCACGTGCTGCCGGCCGACTTCGCCGTCCAGATGACGACGTTCCGGGTCGACCCGGCCCATCGCCTCGACGCGCTCGGGCGCTTCGGCGGCCTGTTCCTCGGCGCGCTGTGGGAGTCCTTCAAGCCGGGTGGCGGGAAGGACGATTGACCAGCGCCGCCTCGCACACCGAGGAGACGTTCGCGCTGGACACCGCGGACGGCGTTCCCTGCAACGTCGTCCACGTGCGGGGCCCGAAGAAGCCCACGAAGGGGCCGGTGCTGCTCGTCCACGGCGTCGGCGTGCGCAAGGAGATCTGGCGCCCGCCGAATCCGTACACGCTCGTCGACGCGCTGCTCGACGACGGCTACGACGTCTGGATCGAGACGTGGCGGGCGAGCATGGACGTGCCCAACAACACGTGGACGCTCGACCAGGGCGCGGTGCTCGACCATCCGCTGGCGGTCCGCAAGGTGCTCGAGCAGACCGGCGCGAGCTCGCTGCAGGCGATCACGCACTGCCAGGGCTCGACGAGCTTCATGATGTCCGCCTGCGCGGGGCTCGTGCCCGAGGTGCGCACCGTCGTCGCCAGCGCCGTGACGCTGCACCCGGTCGTGCCGAAGGTCTCGGCGCTGAAGCTGAAGTACGTCGTGCCGCCCGTCTCGCGCCTGCTGGGCTACCTCGACCCGCAGTGGGGCAACACCGGCGCGCCGTGGATCCTGCCCAAGCTGCTGACCGCGTACTGCAAGGTCTCGCGGCGCAAGTGCGACAACGGCGTCTGCAAGGTGTCGAGCTTCATGTTCGGCGCCGGCGACCCGACGCTGTGGACGCACGAGCAGCTCTCGCCGGCGACGCACGAGTGGACGAAGGGCGAGTTCGGCGCCGCCCCGCTGACGTTCTTCAAGCAGATCTCCAGGTGCGTGGCGCTCGGCGAGCTCATCAGCGTCGAGGGCCGGCCCGAGCTGCCTGCGAACTTCACCGCGCAGGAGCCGAAGACCGACGCGCGCTTTGCCTTCATCACCGGCGGCGCGAACCACTGCTTCCTGCCGGAGAGCCAGAAGCGCACGTGGGAGTGGTTCGAGAAGCGCGATCCCGGGCGCCACACGCTGCGCATCGTGCCCGGCTACGGGCACCTCGACGTGTTCGTCGGCAAGAACGCCGACAAGGACTACTTCCCCTGGATCGTGGGCGAGCTCGACAACAGGGCATGACGCTCGTCGTCGACGACCGCGACGCGCCGCCGAGCAACGTCGACGGCGAGTCCATCTCGATCACGCTGTTCACGACCCAGCGCCCGCCGGGCCGGTTCTTCATGCCGTTTCTGTTCGCCGCCTCGCGCTTCGCCCCGAAGGCGCTGCTGAAGGACATGGACGCGCTGTCGTTCATCTCGTTCGCGTCGTGGTCGCTCATCCGCCGGATCCCCTACAACGGGCCGCCGCAGCAGCTGCGCCGGCTGCGCTTCCCGCACCTGTTCTTCGACGTGAGCTTCAACGGCGGCTGGGATCAGTACGTCGACGCGTCGGTGCGCATCCTGACCGGCGGGATGAAGGCCTACTGGGGGACCTCGGCCGGCTTCCCTGGCCCGCTGCCCGGCCACGCGTTCAAGGCGTTCTTTCGCCGCCACGAGCTGCCGTGCAGCCACTACTACTGCGCCTATCCGTCGGCGACGGTGCGCACCGTGCGCGCGGCAACGGCGCTCGAGCCGAAGCTCGACGCGTTCGCCGCGGGCGCCGCGGCGATGGACGACGCGACGTTCGAGCGCGAATGGAAGGCGTTCCTGCACGAGGCGCAGGCGTACCTGTGAGCCGCTCGACGAACGTCTTCGGCGGGGCCTACCTGCTCATGGTGCTGGCGCCGATCCGGCCGGGGGAGGAGGACGCGCTGCGGGCGTATCTCGAGGGCCTGGGCGGCTCCGGCGAAGAGCGCAGCCCGCTGGCGCGCCTGCCGCGCACGCACGTCGGCCGCTGGCTGATCCTCGACGACCTGCCGCATGACCCGGCCGCGCCGCACGACCACCTCGATCTGCAGTACCTGCTGTTCACGAGCGCCTTCGACGGCGACGTGGGCAGCTACCTCGACGAGCTCGTCGGCGTGCTCGCGCCGGAGGCGGGCGAGATCTGGGGGCGCTGCGTCGGCTGCCCGGAGCCGGCCGCCGGCGCGCCGCTGAAGCGCTACCTGCTGCACAACCAGCTCGACGCGGGCTTCTTCTTCGCCGCCTACAGCGAGTCGACCGTCGCCGACGTGCTGCGCGCGCTCGACAAGCGCACGCGGCTGGCCGCGTTCGTGCTGCGCACGCAGGGCATGGCGCCCGCCGACGTGCGCGAGCAGTTCGTGCGGGAGTTCGCGCCGTGATCGGTCGCCGGCCGCCGGCGATCGCTTTGCAGCTCGACGACATCCAGGGCGACATCCTGCGCGCCTACGGCAACGCGTATCGACTGCACGGCCTACGTCTTCGTGACCCTCGGCGGCGGCGAGCCGGAGGGCGCGCGTTCTTGGCTCGGCGGGCTGCTCGACGACGTCACGACGGCGGCGCCGTGGCGGGACGGCAAGCCTGCGACGACGCTCAACGTCGCGCTGACGGCGGCGGGCCTGCGCGCGCTCGGCGTGCGCGACGAGGTCGTGGCGACGTTCGCGCCGGAGTTCCTCGACGGGATGACGGCGCGGGCGCGGCTGCTCGGCGACGTCGGGTTGAGCGATCCTTCGACCTGGGACGAGGGGTTCGCGGGCGGCGGCGGGGAGATCGGCGCCCTCGTGACGCTCAACGCGCAGACGCCCGAGCAGCTCGACGCGGCGATCGCGCCGCTGCGCGCGGGGATCCGCCGCGCCGCCGGGGTGAAGATCGCCGCCGAGCAGTCCGCGCACCTGCTGCAGGGCGCGCGCGAGCACTTCGGCTACGCCGACGGCTTCGCCCAGCCGGCGATCATGGGCTCCAGCGAGGAGAAGGCGCGCGGCGGCGGCGTGCCGGAGCCCGACGGGCGCTGGCGCGCGCTGGCGCCCGGCGAGTTCGTGCTCGGCTACCCCGACGAGGACACGCTCGTCGACAAGCAGCGCCGGCTGCCGGCCGCGCCGGCGGCGCCGCTCGGCGCCAACGGGACGTACATGGTGTGGCGCAAGCTGCACCAGGACGTGGCGCTGTGGCGCCGGGTCATGCGCGAGGCGGGGGAGCGCTACCCCGACGGCGACGAGGTCAAGCTCGCGGCGAAGGTCGTCGGCCGCTGGCCCGACGGGACGCCGCTGAGCACCCATCCCGACGCAGCCGGACGCCGCGTTCGATCCCGCCGCGCCGGGCGCCAACGACTTTCGCTACGACGACGACCTGCTCGGCATGAAGTGCCCGTTCGGGCGCCCACATCCGCCGCTCCAACCCGCGCGACGCGCTCGGCTTCGCCGGCAACCAGAGCCTGCGCCATCGGATGATCCGGCGCGGGATGCCCTACGGCGAGCCGCTGCCCGAGGGCGTCTTGGAAGACGACGGCGCCGAGCGCGGGCTGTGCTTCGTGAGCTTCCAGGCGTCGATCGCGCGCCAGTTCGAGGGCGTCCAGGTGCCGTGGCTCAACGACGGCAACATCTTCGGCGTCGGGCACGACACCGACTTCCTGCTCGGCGACGCCAGCGGCGAAGCGCGCGGCAAGATGACGATCCAGGGGCCGGTGCCGTTCCTGCTCGCCCCGCAGGAGGCGTTCGTCACGACGCGCGGCGGCGCGTACCTGTTCGTGCCGGGGCTGCGCGCGCTGCGGGCGATCGCCGACGGGCTGACCGGCTGAGGCGGTTACGCCGGCGTGATCGTCGGCTTGGACTCGCTCGTGCGGCGGCGGAAGGACTCCGCGTAGGCCTGCGAGCGGAAGTGCAGCACCGGGTCGTCGGACGGCTCGATGCCGGGTGGGACGTTGAGCGGGTCGAAGACGTAGCCGTCGACGACGGCGGGCTCCTCGTGCAGGCGGTCGAGCGTCAGCCGGCCGGCGGCGACGAGGCGGCGGTCATCGGGCCAGACGTGCGTCATGTCGTGGGTGGGGTCGCCCGGGTCGGCGAGCTGGAAGACGAGATCCCAGGCGAGCGGGCCGCGCGCGATGCGCTCGCGGATCTCGCCGATGAGATATTGCGGCGGCAAGAGGGCGTCGTCGGCGGGGTCGAAGGTCGCCTCCCCGGCCACGGGCTGCCAGCGGAAGCGGAAGGCACGGCGGGCGCCGTCGGCGTCCACGAGCCAGTAGGCGTGCATCCCGTTGAAGCGCGTCGTGGCGAAGCTCTTCGTCGGCTTGAGCGTGGCGGCGTTCTTGATGCCGGGGAACGCGAACGGCCGGCGGGCGAGGAACGCGGCGATCCTCAGCGGGTTGGGGGTCCCAAGCGGGGGGACCGCGCGCTGCGCCTCGACCATGGCGAGGAAGTCGTCGGGCGTGCGCGGCGGGAAGGCGCTGAGGCTCAGGGCCGTCCACCCGCTCGTCCCGCCGGACGGCAGCTCGAAGCGCACGGCCATGCCGAGCGGGTTGCCGGTCTTGGCGTTCTGGCGATCGGCGAGATACGGGCTGGCGCCGCCGTTGGACAGCCGCACGATCGTCTCGATCGGGTCACCCTGCAGATGCTCGGCGGTGGTGAGCTGCGCCGCCTCCGGCGTCGCCGTGAATCGACCGCGGAAGACGATGCCGCGGGCGTGGCCGCGGCGGAAGCCGGGCACGCCGTTCATGCACTGCTCCATCGCGCCGATGACGTTCTTGGCGCGCGCCGCGCCACCCAGCTGCGCCGGATCCTGAGCCTCCTGCCGCATGGCCGGGACGGTACCGCGTCGCGCGTCCCCGGTGGACGATAGGTTGCGCGCCATGAAGCGGGGTTCGATCTCCGATCCGGTGGCGCTCGGCGGTGAGCAGCGCGCCGAGCGGCTCATGGGGCTCATGGAGAGCAACATCGGCTACGTGCCCGGCTTCCGGCGCGCGCACGCGCGCGGGATCGGGCTGCGCGGGCACTTCGTCGCGACCCCCGCCGCCGCCGAGCTGACGACCGCCGAGCACATGCAGGGCGCCACGATCCCGGTGATCGCCCGGCTGTCCAACGGCGCGGGCTCCCCGTACGCGCCGGACCGCACGTCGGACAAGAAGGGCAACGTGCTCGGCTTCGGGGTCCGCCTCGAGCTGCCGTCGGGCGCCACGGCGCAGATGGGGGCGCTGAACATCAAGACGTTCCCGGCGCGCAAGCCCGACGACTTCATCGGCTTGACAGCCGCGCGCACCAAGGGGCTGCCGTTCGGCCTGCCCAACCCGGTGCGCTTCGTCAGCTACCTGCTCTCGCACCCGGTCGCGCTGGGCGGCGTCAAGGCGATCCTCGGCGCGCCGACGACCGCGAGCTTCGCCAACACGACGTTCTTCGGGCTGCACGCGTTCTTCGCGATCTCCCCCGCCGGGGAGCGCCGGCCGTTTCGCTACCGCTGGGTCCCGGTCGCCGGCGAGGCGGGGCTGACGCCCGAGGAGAATCTGTTCCTGCCACAGATGTACCTGCTCAGCGAGCTGCGCCAGCGCATCGCGCGCGGGCCGATCGCCTGGGACCTGGTCTTCTCGCTCGGCGAGCCGGGCGACCCGACCGACGACCTGACGAAGGCCTGGCCCGACGACCGCCCGAGGGTCACGGTCGGGCGGCTGGAGCTCGATCGCCTGCACGAGGACCAGGTCGCGCTGCACGGGCTCGTGTTCGACCCGACCGTGCTGCCGCCCGGCCTGGAGCCGTCCAACGACCCCGTGCTGCACTTCCGCTCGGCGGCGTACACCGCGTCGCACAAGCGCCGCTCGAGCGAGACGAAGCCGGCGATCACGGTGGAGTAGGTCGTCGGGGTCTACGTCAGCGTGGCGCGCGTGGGCGGCGCGGTGCGCAGCGTCTGCAGCACGACGCAGTAGCGCTCGGTGAGCTTGAGCAGGCTGGCGCGCTGCTCCTCGGTGGCGTCGGGCGCGTCGAGGTCGAACTTGAGGTCGATGTTCGCGAAGCCGACCGGTGCGTTCTTGTCCACGCCGAGCGTGCCGCGGAAGTCGAGCTCGCCGCTGGCGGTGATCGTGCCTGCTTTCACGTCGATCTCGAGCGCGGTGGCGACCGCGCGCAGCGTGACGCCGGCGCAGGCGACGAGCGCCTCGAGGAGCATGTCGCCCGAGCACAGCAGGGCGCCGTCGCCGCCGGTGGCGGGGTGCAATCCGGCGGTGGCGAGCGCGCGGCCGGTGTGGACGTTGCAGGCGATCTCGTCGTCGAGCGTGCCGGTCGCGGTGAGCGTCACGAGCGCCTGTTCGGGCGCCTCGCGGTAGCGGTCCTTCAGCGGTTGTTGGAGGGCGCGGAGCGCGTCGCGGTCCATGTGTGCGGACGGTAGCGTGTGCGCGCGATGCCGAGCTGGGACGTCGTCGTCGAGATCGGGTGCCGGCTGCCGGGCGTCGAGGTCGGGACCTCGTGGGGCATGCCGTCGCTGCGGGTGCGACGTGCTCGTTCGGCTGGAGTCCGTCGACCCGGTCGAGCTGGGCGAGCTGCTCGAGGACGCGTAGCGCGTGTTCGCAGCGTGGGACACCGAGCGGGAGCAAGAGTAGGGCGCGGCACGGCCCAGACGGAAGGGGTGCGGCGAATTTGTATCGCTCCGCGTGCACGATCCGCCGCACCGGCTCGCGCGGCGGAAAGTTGGCGCAGTCGCTGCGCGAAGTTGTTGCAACGACGTCTGGTCTTGTAACGCGTCGCAGCCCAGGCTGAGCCGATGGGCCAACCCTGGGCGCGGCCGACGGGCTGTGGCGGATGAGCGTCGCTCCGCGTGCATCATTCGCCACGCCGCCCGATCTGCGAGCGGCGCGAAAGGCCGCCGGGCAGCACGGGTACATCCGATGCGACCAGCTCGGCGCCTGCGGCCTCGATCGCGCAGCGATCGCGCGGCGGGTCCGCAAGGGCTGGCTGCACCGTGTGCACCACGGGGTCTATGCCGTCGGCTACCTGCCGCGGATGCTCGACGGACACTTCATGGCCGCGGTCCTGGCCGGCGGTGACGGCGCCTACCTGAGCGAATGGGCGTGCTGCACGCTGGCGGGCCTGGTTCGCTGGGATGGCCGGCCGATCGACGTCACCGTCCGCGGCGGGAGCCATCGCAGCCGTCCCGGCATCCGCTTTCACCGCGCCCGCTCGCTGGACCCGCGGGACACAACGCGCATCCACGGCATCCCGTGCACGACCCCCGCCCGCGCGATCCTCGAGATCGCCCCGCAGCTCTCGGACGCGCGGCTCAAGCGGCTCGTGCGCAAGGCGCAGGCGGAGAAGCTCGCGAGCGTTCGTCAGTTCGAGTCGATGCTGCGGCGCGCCAACGGCCATCCCGCCGCCAATCGCATCGCCGCGATCATCGCCAGCGGCGCGGCGCCGACGTACAGCGGCGACGAGGACGCCGTGCTCGATCTCGTCCTCGATTCAGGCTTCGAGCATCCGGAGGTCAACCAGCGGCTCGTCGTCGGCGCGGCGACGCGCCGGACGCCGTACTTCCCCGACCTGCGCTGGCCGGCGCAGCACCTGATCCTCGAGATCGACAGCGCGTGGCACGACGACCCCCTCTCACAACAGCTCGACGCCGAGCGCCAGGCCGAGCTCGAGGCAGCCGGCGAGCGCGTCCTACGGACCACGAAGGAGCAGGCGCTCGCGGACCCGGCGCAGCTCATCGCGCGCCTCGCCGCGGCCGGCGCGCCTACTCCGGCACGATCTCCGGCTCGACCTCGCTCGTGCGCCGCTTGAACGAGCCGGCGTAGATATGGCTGCGGAAGTGCAGGATCGGGTCGTCGGACGGTTCGAGGCCGGGCGGCAGGTTCGTGGGGTCGTAGACGAGCAGGTTCGCCGCGGCCTGGTCCTCGTGCACGCGGTCGACGACGAGCCGGCCGATGGTGACGAGACGCCGCGACTCCGGCCAGGGCTTGGTCATGTCGTCGGTGCGGTCGCCGGGCTCGGCCATCTGCCACACGAGGTCCCACTCGACCGGCCCGCGCGCCACGCGGTTCTTCATCTCGCTGATGAGAAACTGCGGCGGGAGTCGGCGGTGATCATCGGCGGAGAGCTCCTCGACCCCCGCCAGCGGCACCCAGCGGTAGCGAAACGCGTGCCGCTCGCCGGCCGGATCGACGGCGAAGAATGCGCTCAGCCCGTTGAAGCGCGACGTCGCGAAGCTCGCGCGCGTCGGGTGCGTCGCGACCGCCTTCAGCCCGCGCAGGGCATGCGGCCGGCGCAGCGCGAACCCGAGCAGCGCGAGCGGGTTGGCCTTGCCGCCCATGACCGGCTTCTGCACCTTCACCAACGCGAGGAAGTCACGAGCGTTGCGCGGCGGGAACGCCGGCACGCTGAGCGCCGCCATGGCGGCGTGGCCGCCGGACGGCAGCTCGAAGCGCACGGCGATCCCGATCGGCGAGCCGCTCTTCGCCGACGTGTGGTCGGCGTCGTATGGGCACGGCGACCCGTTGGAGAGCCGCACGACGGTCTCGATGCGCTCGCCCTGCAGGTGCTCCGCGACGGACAGCGCGGCGGCCTCGGGCGTGGCCTGAAACCACCCGCGGAAGCTCGCGCCGCGCGCGTGCGCGCGCCGGAACGTCGGCACCGCGCGCAGGTACTCGTCGATGCCGTCGAGCACCGGCTCGACGAGCTCCGGGTTGCCGAATGATTGCTCCCTGCCAGCGCCCATCAGGTGTCCCGGCACGGTAGCGGCGAAGGGCGGCGGATGTGAAGGCCAAACCGCGCCCTACACTGACCCGCAGCCATGATTTCGACGAACCAGCTGAAGAACGGGAACCACATCGAGGTCGACAAGACGATCTTCAAGGTCCTCGAGTTCCAGCACGTCAAGCCCGGCAAGGGCGGCGCGTTCGTGCGCACGAAGCTGCGCCGCGCCAGCGACGGCAACGTCATCGACCGCACCTTTCGCGCCGGCGAGAAGTTCCGCTCCGTGCATACCGAGGCACGCAAGATGCAGTTCCTCTACGCCGACGGGACCGACGCGCACTTCATGGACGCCGAGTCCTACGAGCAGATCGCCGTGCCGCAGCCGTCGGTCGCCGAGGCGCTGCGCTGGACGAAGGCCAACGACACCGTCGACGTGCTCTTCATCGACGGCGTCCCCGGCGACCTGCAGCTGCCCTCCTCCGTCGAGCTCGAGGTCACGGAGACCGAGCCCGGCCTGCGCGGCGACACCGCCTCGGGCGGCGGCGACAAGCCCGCCACGCTCGAGACCGGCGCCACGATCCGCGTTCCGCTGTTCGTCAACATCGGCGACCGCGTGAAGGTCCAGACGGCGAGCGGCGACTACATGTCGCGCGCGTAGCTCGCCGCGGGCATGTCGCGCCGAACCGAGCAGCGCAAGGCGGCCGTCTTCGCCCTCTACCAGGCCGACGTCACCGAGCGCGAGCTCGAGGACGTCTTCGAGCCCAACGCGTCGCTGTTTACGCGCGCGCTCGCCTACGCCGCCGAGGACCGGGCGGAGGAGCTCGACGTGCTCCTCGCGCGCCACTCCAAGGGCTGGACGATCGACCGCATCGCCCCGCTGGAGAAGGCGATCATGCGCGTCGCGCTGCTGGAGATGCTGCACCCCGACGCCGCGCCCGCCGACACGCCGATCCCCCCCGAAGGCGCGATCGACGAGGCCGTCGAGCTGGCCAAGACGTACTCCGGCGCCGACGCCCCGAAGTTCGTCAACGGCATCCTCGCCGCCGTCCACCGCGAGATGGGCGACAATCCCCGGCCGATGGACGATCCGTCATGACCGACGCCGACGCCAGCCTCGACGAGCTCGTCGAGCGCCTCGAGCGCGCAGCCGAGCAGCTGCGCTCGGGCGATCTGAGCGCGGACGCCGCCGCGACGGTCGTCGAGGACTGCGCCGCGCTCGCCTCGCAGGCCTCCGCCGAGCTCGAGCGCCGCGCCCGCGAGGCCGCGCGCGAGCCGCTGCCGGGCCAGGACTCCCTCCTCTAGACGAAGCGGCGTGGCCTACCCCGAAGAGCTGCGGCTGCTCGTCGAGCGCGAGCTCGAGGGCCTCGCCTTCTCCGCCGAGCCCGCCACCGCCCGCCTCGTCGAGGCGATGCGCTACAGCCTGCTCGCCGGCGGCAAGCGCATCCGCCCCGTCCTCGCCCTCGCCACCGCCCGCGCGATCGGCCGCGACGAGCACGACATGCTGCCGCTCGCCGCCGGCATCGAGCTCATCCACACGTACTCGCTCATCCACGACGACCTGCCGGCGATGGACGACGACGACATGCGCCGCGGCCGCCCGACCGCCCACAAGGCCTACGGTGAGGACGTCGCGATCCTGGCGGGCGACGGTCTCTACGCCGAGGCCTTCCGCCACGTCCTCACCCATCAGCAGGGCGAGCCGCAGCACGTCCTCGCCGCGATGACGGAGCTGGCGACGGCGACCGGCGTGGACGGCATGGTCGGCGGCCAGTACATGGACGTCGCCGGCCTGCATCGCGACGCCGACGAGCTGCGCCGCCTGCACGAGCTGAAGACCGGGAGGCTGATCGGCGCGTCAGTAGAGTGCGTATTGCTTATAGCCGGTATGAACAGACCCGATACATCCGACTTCTGCGAGTTCGCCTCCGAGCTCGGCGTGCTGTTTCAGATCGTCGACGACATCCTCGACGTGACAGGGACCGACGCGGCGCTCGGCAAGCCCCAGGGCTCCGACGAGCGCCACGGCAAGCGCACGTACGTCAGCGAGTTCGGCCTCGATGGCGCGCGCGAGCTCGCGATGCGTTCACATCGCCACGCGCGGGCATCACTGGCCGCAGCAGCTCCCGGCGGAGCGCCCGAGCTCGAGCAGATCACGGACTTCATCGCCACCCGCAGCTCCTGACGCACCGCTGACATGACGAAGACCCTCCTCCAGGACATCAACGCTCCCCAGGACCTCCACGGACTCTCCGAGGACGAGCTCGCGCGCGTGGCCCAGGAGGTGCGCGAGCACATCATCGCCACGGTCGGCGAGATCGGCGGGCACTTCGGGGCGAACCTCGGCACGTGCGAGCTCGCCGTCGCGCTGCACTCGCTGCTGGACTCGCCGCGCGACAAGGTCGTCTGGGACGTCGGCCACCAGGCCTACCCGCACAAGGTCCTCACCGGCCGCCGCGACCAGCTCGCGACGATCCGCCAGTACGAGGGCCTCGCCCCGTTCTGCTCGATCGAGGAGTCCGAGCACGACATCATGGGCGCCGGCCACGCGTCGACGTCGATCGGCGTTGCCGTCGGCCTCAAGGAGGCGATGAAGGCCCTCAAGGAGCCCGCTCCCGGACACGTCGTGGCGGTCATCGGCGACGGCGCCATGACCGGCGGCGTGGCCTTCGAGGCGCTGCACCAGGCCGGTGGCGCCGGCACGCCGATGGTCGTCGTGCTCAACGACAACGGCATGTCGATCGCGCCCAACGTCGGCGCGCTGTCGCGGTACTTCACGCGCGTGCGGCTGCACCCCAAGCTCTGGCACACGCGCGAGAACATGGAGACGCGCCTCAGCGAGCTGCCCGGCGTCGGGCCGCCGGTTCGAGCGCTACGGCCCGCAGATGAAGGAGTCCATCAAGGCCTTCTGGGCGCCCGGCCTGCTCTGGGAGGAGCTCGGCTGGGCCTACACCGGCGTCATCGACGGCCACGACGTGCGCGCGCTCCGGATCGCGCTGCGCAGCGCGCTGGCCGCCGAGCGGCCGGTCCTCGTCCACATCGCCACCGTCAAGGGCAAGGGCTTCGCGCCCGCCGAGGAAGGTGGCCAGGAGGGCCAGGAGCGCTGGCACGCGGCCAAGCCGAAGTCGATCATGGACGGCGTCGTCGCGGCGCCCGCGATGCCGAAGCTGCCCAAGCCGCCGCCGCAGTTCACGACGGTCTTCGGTGAGGCGCTCGTCGAGGAGTGCCGCCGCGACCGCCGCGTCGTCGGCATCACCGCGGCGATGAACACCGGCACCGGGCTGAACATCCTCCAGAAGGAGATGCCCGAGCGCTACTTCGACGTCGGCATCGCCGAGCAGCAGGCGATCCTCTTCGCCGCCGGCCTCGCGCTGGAGGGCGTCAAGCCGGTCGCCGCGATCTACTCGACGTTCCTGCAGCGCGCCTACGACCAGATCGTCCACGACGTCTGCCTGCAGAAGCTCAACGTCGTCTTCGCGCTCGACCGCGCCGGCCTCGTCGGCGACGACGGCCCGACGCACCACGGCGTCTTCGACATCGCCTTCATGCGCGCGCTGCCGAACATCGTCCTCATGGCGCCGCGCGACGAGGCGATGCTCGTGCACATGCTGCGCACCGCGCTGCTCTACGACGACGGCCCGATCGCCCTGCGCTACCCGCGCGGCGAGGCGCTCGGCGTGCCGATCCCCACGCGCGCCGACCCGATCGAGATCGGCACCGGCGAGATCCTGCGCGAGGGCGACGGCAAGGTGGCGATCGTCGGCTACGGCACCGGCGTCGCCAAGGGCCTCGAGGCGGCCGACCGGCTCGAGCGACCGCGGCCTCGACGTCACCGTCGTCGACGCGCGCTTCGCCAAGCCGATCGACGCGCGCGCTCATGGCGCAGCTCGCCACCGAGCACGAGCTGCTCGTGACCGTCGAGGAGGGCGTGCTGGCCGGCGGCTTCGGCAGCGCCGTCTGGGAGTCGCTCAACGACGGCGGCGTGCACGGCGCGCGGATCATGCGCGTCGGCCTGCCCGACCGCTTCGTCACGCACGGCACGCCGGCGATCCTGCATGCCGAGGTCGGCTTCACCGGCAAGCGGATCGCCGAGCGCATCGAGGCGGCGCTGCTTCAGCGCGCCGTCGCCGGCTCCTGACCCGGCGCGCGGCGCGCGCACCTCGCCGCGGCGGTAACAGGAAACGGCCCGCCTTAGGAGGACGGGCCGCTTCCGGGGAGGAGAGGCACTGCTATGTGATTGTGATGCGGCCGGACGCGAGCGGTCAGTGAAACAGGCCGTCGGGAGAAGCCTGTGTGCTCGTCGTCTGCCGACAGTGTCACGGCTGGCCGGCCCGCCATGCGTACAAGACGATCTTCAAGGTCCTCGAGTTCCAGCACGTCAAGCCCGGCAAGGGCGGCGCGTTCGTGCGCACGAAGCTGCGCCGCGCCAGCGACGGCAACGTCATCGACCGCACGTTCCGCGCCGGCGAGAAGTTCCGCTCCGTGCACACCGAGGCGCGCAAGATGCAGTTCCTCTACGCCGACGGGACCGACGCGCACTTCATGGACGCCGAGTCCTACGAGCAGATCGCCGTGCCGCAGGCGTCCGTCGCCGAGGCGCTGCGCTGGACGAAGGCCAACGACACCGTCGACGTGCTCTTCATCGACGGCGTCCCCGGCGACCTGCAGCTGCCCTCCTCCGTCGAGCTCGAGGTCACCGAGACCGAGCCCGGCCTGCGCGGCGACACCGCCTCGGGCGGCGGCGACAAGCCCGCCACGCTCGAGACCGGCGCCACGATCCGCGTCCCGCTGTTCGTCA
Source organism: uncultured Actinomycetes bacterium (assembly GCA_963751065.1). Classification (GTDB taxonomy): domain Bacteria; phylum Actinomycetota; class Thermoleophilia; order Solirubrobacterales; family Solirubrobacteraceae; genus CADCVQ01. Next base: position 39,356 of record CAVVTD010000014.1, on the reverse strand, counting down.
ACATCGGCGACCGCGTCAAGGTCCAGACGGCGAGCGGCGACTACATGTCGCGCGCCTAGCTGCGCCGCGGGCATGTCGCGCCGAACCGAGCAGCGCAAGGCGGCCGTCTTCGCCCTCTACCAGGCCGACGTCACCGAGCGCGAGCTCGAGGACGTCTTCGAGCCCAACGCGTCGCTGTTCACGCGCGCGCTCGCCTACGCCGCCGAGGACCGCGCGGAGGAGCTCGACGTGCTCCTCGCGCGCCACTCCAAGGGCTGGACGATCGACCGCATCGCCCCGCTGGAGAAGGCGATCATGCGCATCGCGCTGCTGGAGATGCTGCACCCCGACGCCGCGCCCGCCGACACGCCGATCCCGCCCGAAGGCGCGATCGACGAGGCCGTCGAGCTGGCCAAGACGTACTCCGGCGCCGACGCCCCGAAGTTCGTCAACGGCATCCTCGCCGCCGTCCACCGCGAGATGGGCGACAATCCCCGGCCGATGGACGATCCGTCATGACCGACGCCGACGCCAGCCTCGACGAGCTCGTCGAGCGCCTCGAGCGCGCCGCCGAGCAGCTGCGCTCGGGCGATCTGAGCGCCGACGCCGCCGCGACGGTCGTCGAGGACTGCGCCGCGCTCGCCTCGCAGGCCTCCGCCGAGCTCGAGCGCCGCGCCCGCGAGGCCGCGCGCGAGCCGCTGCCGGGCCAGGACTCCCTCCTCTAGACGAAGCGGCGTGGCCTACCCCGAAGAGCTGCGGCTGCTCGTCGAGCGCGAGCTCGAGGGCCTCGCCTTCTCCGCCGAGCCCGCCACCGCCCGCCTCGTCGAGGCGATGCGCTACAGCCTGCTCGCCGGCGGCAAGCGCATCCGCCCCGTCCTCGCCCTCGCCACCGCCCGCGCGATCGGCCGCGACGAGCACGACATGCTGCCGCTCGCCGCCGGCATCGAGCTCATCCACACGTACTCGCTCATCCACGACGACCTGCCGGCGATGGACGACGACGACATGCGCCGCGGCCGCCCGACCGCCCACAAGGCCTACGGCGAGGACGTCGCGATCCTCGCCGGCGACGGCCTCTACGCCGAGGCCTTCCGCCACGTCCTCACCCATCAGCAGGGCGAGCCGCAGCACGTCCTCGCCGCGATGACGGAGCTGGCGACGGCGACCGGCGTCGACGGCATGGTCGGCGGCCAGTACATGGACGTCGCCGGCCTGCATCGCGACGCCGACGAGCTGCGCCGCCTGCACGAGCTGAAGACCGGGAGGCTGATCGGCGCGTCAGTAGAGTGCGTATTGCTTATAGCCGGTATGAACAGACCCGATACATCCGACTTCTGCGAGTTCGCCTCCGAGCTCGGCGTGCTGTTTCAGATCGTCGACGACATCCTCGACGTGACCGGGACCGACGCGGCGCTCGGCAAGCCCCAGGGCTCCGACGAGCGCCACGGCAAGCGCACGTACGTCAGCGAGTTCGGCCTCGATGGCGCGCGCGAGCTCGCGATGCGTTCACATCGCCACGCGCGGGCATCACTGGCCGCAGCAGCTCCCGGCGGAGCGCCCGAGCTCGAGCAGATCACGGACTTCATCGCCACCCGCAGCTCCTGACGCACCGCTGACATGACGAAGACCCTCCTCCAGGACATCAACGCTCCCCAGGACCTCCACGGACTCTCCGAGGACGAGCTCGCGCGCGTGGCCCAGGAGGTGCGCGAGCACATCATCGCCACGGTCGGCGAGATCGGCGGGCACTTCGGGGCGAACCTCGGCACGTGCGAGCTCGCCGTCGCGCTGCACTCGCTGCTGGACTCGCCGCGCGACAAGGTCGTCTGGGACGTCGGCCACCAGGCCTACCCGCACAAGGTCCTCACCGGCCGCCGCGACCAGCTGGCGACGATCCGCCAGTACGAGGGCCTCGCCCCGTTCTGCTCGATCGAGGAGTCCGAGCACGACATCATGGGCGCCGGCCACGCGTCGACGTCGATCGGCGTTGCCGTCGGCCTCAAGGAGGCGATGAAGGCCCTCAAGGAGCCCGCTCCCGGACACGTCGTGGCGGTCATCGGCGACGGCGCCATGACCGGCGGCGTGGCCTTCGAGGCGCTGCACCAGGCCGGTGGCGCCGGCACGCCGATGGTCGTCGTGCTCAACGACAACGGCATGTCGATCGCGCCCAACGTCGGCGCGCTGTCGCGGTACTTCACGCGCGTGCGGCTGCACCCCAAGCTCTGGCACACGCGCGAGAACATGGAGACCCGCCTCAGCGAGCTGCCCGGCGTGGGCCGCCGGTTTGAGCGCTACGGCCCGCAGATGAAGGAGTCCATCAAGGCCTTCTGGGCGCCCGGCCTGCTCTGGGAGGAGCTCGGCTGGGCCTACACCGGCGTCATCGACGGCCACGACGTGCGCGCGCTCCGGATCGCGCTGCGCAGCGCGCTGGCCGCCGAGCGGCCGGTCCTCGTCCACATCGCCACCGTCAAGGGCAAGGGCTTCGCGCCCGCCGAGGAAGGTGGCCAGGAGGGCCAGGAGCGCTGGCACGCGGCCAAGCCGAAGTCGATCATGGACGGCGTCGTCGCGGCGCCCGCGATGCCGAAGCTGCCCAAGCCGCCGCCGCAGTTCACGACGGTCTTCGGTGAGGCGCTCGTGGAGGAGTGCCGCCGCGACCGCCGCGTCGTCGGCATCACAGCGGCGATGAACACCGGAACCGGGCTGAACATCCTCCAGAAGGAGATGCCCGAGCGCTACTTCGACGTCGGCATCGCCGAGCAGCAGGCGATCCTCTTCGCCGCCGGCCTCGCGCTGGAGGGCGTCAAGCCGGTCGCCGCGATCTACTCGACGTTCCTGCAGCGCGCCTACGACCAGATCGTCCACGACGTCTGCCTGCAGAAGCTCAACGTCGTCTTCGCGCTCGACCGCGCCGGCCTCGTCGGCGACGACGGGCCGACGCACCACGGCGTCTTCGACATCGCCTTCATGCGCGCGCTGCCGAACATCGTCCTCATGGCGCCGCGCGACGAGGCGATGCTCGTGCACATGCTGCGCACCGCGCTGCTCTACGACGACGGCCCGATCGCCCTGCGCTACCCGCGCGGCGAGGCGCTCGGCGTGCCGATCCCCACGCGCGCCGACCCGATCGCGATCGGCACCGGCGAGATCCTGCGCGAGGGCGACGGCAAGGTGGCGATCGTCGGCTACGGCACCGGCGTCGCCAAGGGCATCGAGGCGGCCGACCGGCTGAGCGACCGCGGGCTCGACGTCACCGTCGTCGACGCGCGCTTCGCCAAGCCGATCGACGCGCCGCTCATGGCGCAGCTCGCCACCGAGCACGAGCTGCTCGTGACCGTCGAGGAGGGCGTGCTGGCCGGCGGCTTCGGCAGCGCCGTCTGGGAGTCGCTCAACGACGGCGGCGTGCACGGCGCGCAGATCATGCGCGTCGGCCTGCCCGACCGCTTCGTGACGCACGGCACGCCGGCGATCCTGCATGCCGAGGTCGGCTTCACCGGCAAGCGGATCGCCGAGCGCATCGAGGCGGCGCTGCTTCAGCGTGCCGTCGCCGGCTCCTGACCCGGCGCGCGGCGCGCGCACCTCGCCGCGGCGGTAACAGGAAACGACCCGCCTTAGGAGGACGGGCCGGTTCCGGGGAGGAGAGGCACTGCTATGTGATTGTGATGCGGCCGGACGCGAGCGGGTCAGTGAAACAGGCCGTCGGGAGAAGCCTGTGTGCTCGTCGTCTGCCGACAGTGTCACGGCTGGCCGGCCCGCCATGCGTGACACTGGTCACACAAGGCCACTCTATCCACCCATAGCGGTCACTCGATGCCAGAATTCGTGCCGCGGCCCGGCCACGGCGGCGGGAAGCTACCGTGGGGCGCGTGGCCCGCGTCCGGCTCGACACCCTCCTGGCCGAGCGCGGCCTGTTCGAGAGCCGCACGCGCGCGGCCGCGTCGGTGATGGCGGGCGAGGTGCGAGTCGGCGACGCGGGCCGGCGCGCCGAGAAGCCCGGCCAGATGGTCGATCCGGACGTCGTCGTGGCGGTCGACGAGGCGCCGCGCTTCGTCTCGCGCGGCGGGATCAAGCTCGCCAACGCGCTGGAGCACTTCGCGATCGACGTCGCGGGCCGGCGCTGCCTGGACGTCGGCGCGTCGACCGGCGGCTTCACCGACTGCCTGCTGCAGAACGGCGCCGCGCACGTGACCACGCTCGACGTCGCCTACGGCGAGCTGGACTGGCGCCTGCGCAACGACGAGCGCGTGACCGTGATCGAGCGCACGAACGCGCGCTCGATCACGCCCGCCGGACTGCCCTACGCCCCCGACTTCGTCGTCATCGACGTGTCGTTCATCTCGCTGACGAAGATCCTGCCCGCCGTGCTGGCCTGCGCGGCGCCGGGCGGCTACGACGCGCTGGCCATGGTCAAGCCGCAGTTCGAGGCGGGCCGCGGGAACGTCAGCAAGGGCGGCGTGATCCGCGACCCGGACCAGCGCCGGGCGGCGCTCGTGTCGGTGGCGGCCTGCGCGCGCTCGCTCGGCGCCGGCGTGCTCGGCTTCGCATCCTCGGGCCTGCCTGGGCCCAAGGGCAACCGCGAGTCGTTTGTCTGGCTCGCGGAGGCCGGCCGCGCCGGCGACGTCGGCGAGGATCTCGACGCCGCCGCGCGCGAGGTCGAGCCGTGAGCGCGCTGCCGCCGCGCCGCGTGGTCACGGTGCTCACCCACCAGCGCCCGGGGCAGGTCGCCGCGGCGCTCGCGCTGCTCGTCGACGCCGCCCGCGAGAGCGGCGTGACGCTGTGCCTCGACGCGGCCGAGACCGCGAAGCACTGCCTCGCGCCCGATCCCGACGGCGTGGTGGTCGAGGCGGACGAGCCGACCGGCGACGTGATCCTGTGCGTCGTGCTCGGCGGCGACGGGACGATCCTCAAGGGCCTGCGCCAGTACGCCGGCACCGGCGTCCCGGTCTTCGCGGTGAACTTCGGCGAGGTCGGGTTCCTCGCCACGGTCGAGCCGGAGGAGCTCGACGTGCCGACGCTCAAGCGCGCGTTCGACGGCGAGTTCGAGGTCCTGCACCTGCCGGCGATCACCTTCCAGACCGCGCACGGCAGCGATTACCAGGCGATCAACGACGTCTCGTTTCAGCGCAAGGTCGGCGGCCGCGTGGCGCGGCTGTCCTACGGGGTGGCGGGGGAGGAGGTCGGGTCGGTGCGCTGCGACGGGCTCGTCGTCTGCACGCCGGCCGGCTCGACGGGCTACAACCTCGCCAACGGCGGCCCGGTCCTGGCGTGGGGCGTGGAGGGCTTCGGCGTGTCCTTCATCGCGCCGCACTCGCTGACCGCGCGCGCGCTCGTTGTGGCGCCCACCGACGTGCTGACGGTGTCCAACCAGGGCCGCGAGGCGGTCGACGTGTCGGTCGACGGGCGCCCCGTGTGCGAGATCGCGCCCGGCGAGGACATCGACGCGAGCTTCGAGACCGACACGACCTTGCTCGCCCAGCTGCCGGGGTCGTCGTTCTACAAGCGGCTGCGGGCGAAGTTCGGCCGGCTGTCGTCCTGACCCGACCTGTAACGAAACTCCCCGCAAACCCGCGATCCGTCGGGTACCGCTGCTAGACCATGGCGATGCTCTGCGAGTTGCGCGTCGAGAACCTCCTGCTCATCGAGCGTGCCGAACTGCGGCTCGCCCGCGGGCTGAACGTGCTGACCGGGGAGACCGGGGCGGGCAAGACCGTGCTCGCGCACGCGCTCGACCTGCTGCTGGGCGGCCGGGCCAAGCCGGGGATCGTCCGGCCCGGCGCGGCGGAGGCCTATGTCGAGGGAGTCTTCGAGCTGCCCGAGGCGTTGCGCTGCGAGCTGGGCGAGCGGCTGCCGGCCGACGCCGAGGAGGTGGTGCTGGCGCGACGGATCGGGGCGGATGGGCGCACGCGCGCGCTCGTCAACGGGCGCTCGGCGACCGTCACCGACCTGCGCGAGCTCGCCGAGCCGCTCATCACGTTCTACGGCCAGCACGAGCACCGCAAGCTCATCCTCGCCGGTGCTCAGCTGGAGATCCTCGACGGCTTCTGCGGCGAGGCCCAGCTCGCGCGACGCGCCAAGGTCGCCGCGGCGTACGCCACGGCACGCGAGGCGCAGGCCGCGCTCGCCGAGTTGCAGGCTCGCGCCGGCGCGCGCGAGCGCGAGCTCGATCTGCTCGACTTCGAGCTCGCCGAGATCGAGGCCGCCGACCCGAGCGAGGACGAGGCCGTCGCGCTGCGCGCCGAGCGCGAGCGCCTGCGCCACGTGGAGGCGCTGCGCGGCGCCTCGCTGGCCGCCGCCGAGGCGGCCGGCGCCGACGAGGGCGGGATCGCCAGCCTGCTGGCGGGCGCCGGACGCGGGCTGCTGGGCGCGCAGGGCATCGACCCCGCGCTCGACGCCCTCGGGGAGCGCTGGCAGGCGATGATCTACGAGCTCGACGACGTCGCCGGCGAGCTGCGTTCCTACGCCGAGTCGCTCGACGCCGAGCCCGGGCGCCTGGACGCGGTCGAGGAGCGCCTGGGCGTGCTCGACCGGTTGGAGCGCAAGCACGGCGGCACGATCGCCGGGGTGCTCGCGCACGCCGAGGCCTGCCGGGAGCGCCGCGCCGAGCTGGCCGGCGCCGAGCTGGCGATCGAAGCCGCGACGGCGACGCTGGGCGAGGCGCGCGCGCAGCTGGAGGCGGGCGGGAAGGCGCTGCGCAGGGCGCGCGCGGCCGCCGCACCGAAGCTCGCCGCCGCCGTGCGGCGGCGCCTCGACGAGCTGGCGATGAAGGGCGCGGCCTTCGAGATCGAGCTGACCGAGCGCGAGCCCGGCGCGACGGGCGCGGACGTTGTCGAGTTCCGCATCGCGCCCAACCCCGGCGTGCCGGCCGGCCCGCTGCGCGAGACGGCCTCCGGCGGCGAGCTGTCGCGCGTCATGCTCGCGCTCATGGGCGTCGCGGCGGCCGGCGCGGGCGGCGGCCGCACGCTCGTCTTCGACGAGGTCGACGCCGGGATCGGCGGGCAGACGGCCCGCGCGGTGGGTGATCAGCTGCGCGATCTCGCCGCCGAGCGCCAGGTCATCTGCATCACGCACCTGCCGCAGGTCGCGTCGCTCGCCGCGCGCCACTTCTCGATTGCGAAGGACACGACGCGCTCGCCGGCGCAGGCGACCGTCACCGAGCTGGCCGACGGGGAGGTCGTCTCGGAGCTCGTGCGGATGCTCGGCGGCGACGCCGAGGGCGACGCCGACGAGGCCGCCCGCCGCCACGCCGAGGAGCTGCTGCGGGCCGCGTGATCGTTGTCAGGGCCCTTCGGTGATGTCGAAGGAGCCCTTCTTGGCGACGGGGATCGGTGCGGCAAGCGCCTTCGGGCGCATGCGCCGCCAGGCGGCCGGCGTGGTCGTCATAGCGGGGCCGGCGACGGCGGGGACGGGGGTGAGGGTGAGCATGGCGGAGGTGACGTTGAACATGGGGGAAGTCCGTTTCAGATCGGGGGGGGGTCTGAGCGGCGATGTTCGTCCACCGGGGCGGCCGTGCCCAGCGGGCAGACCGGCGTATCGGGGTTCGGGCAGCCCTACGGGTTGATGAGCACCTTGAACGCCCCGTCCTGCTTCTTCTGGAAGGTCTCGTAGGCGCCGGGAGCGTCGTCGAGCGCGACGTGGTGGGTGGCGAAGTCCTCGACGCCGAGCGGGTCGTCGTCGCCGCAGACGAGCGGCAGCAGCTCCGGCACCCAGCGGCGCACGTTGGCCTGGCCCATGCGCAGGCTGATCTGCTTGTCGAACATCTGGATGAGCGGCATCGGGCTCGCGGCGCCGCCGTAGACGCCCGACAGCGACACCGTGCCGCCGCGCTGGACGAGCTCGATCGCCGTGTGCAGCGCGTTGAGGCGATCGACGCCGATCTTCTCGGTCATCGGGGCGGCGATCGCGTCGGGCAGCATGCCCGCGATCTTGTGCGCCACCTTGCCGGCCGGCGCGCCGTGCGCCTCCATGCCGACGGCGTCGATGACCGAGATCGGACCGCGCCCGTCGGTCATCTCGCGCACGGCCTCGGCCAGGTCGCCGTTCTCGTACTGCGTGAGGTCGAGCGCCTCGACGCCGTGCGCGCGGGCGCGCTCCAGCCGCTCGGGCACGAGGTCGATCGCGATGACCTGCCCCGCGCCGCGGTGCTGGGCGACGCGGGTGCTCATCTCCCCGATCGGGCCGAGGCCGAGCACGAGCAGCGTCTCGCCGGCGGGGACGTCGGCGTACTCGACCGCCTGCCAGGCGGTCGGCAGGACGTCGGACAGGTAGACGAAGCGGTCGTCGGGCGGCCCCTCGGGCACCTTGATCGGCCCGTAGTGCGCCTGCGGCACGCGCAGGAACTCGGCCTGCCCGCCGGGCACCTGGCCGTAGAGCTTCGTGTAGCCGAACAACGCCGCGCCGGTGTCCTGTTCGTGGACCTGGGTCGTCTCGCACTGCGACTGCAGCCCCTTGTCACACATGTAGCAGTGCCCGCAGGCGATGTTGAACGGGATCACGACGCGGTCGCCGGGGGCGATGTCGGTGACATGCGCGCCGACCTCCTCGACGATCCCCATCGGCTCGTGGCCGAGGACGTCGCCCTTGTCGATGAACGGGCCGAGGACCTCGTAGAGGTGCAGGTCCGAGCCGCAGATGCCGCTCGTGGTCACGCGGATGATCGCGTCGGTGGGCTCCTCGATCGCCGGGTCCGGCATGGTCTCGACGCGGACGTCGCGGGTGCCGTGGTAGGTGAGTGCTCGCATGGCGCGCGCTGTACCCACGATCAGCACGGGCGAACGCGGCGGCCGCGATTGGCTCATCCGGCGGTGCAATGGCGACGCGCGTGGGTACCCCGCCGCGCAATGGCGGTCTACACCACCACCCACGGCCTCGGCGCGGCGTTCGACGCCGCCACGCCGCTGACGGTCGGCCTCGAGGAGGAGGTCATGCTCGTCGACGGCGAGACGCTCCTGCCGGCGCCGCGCGCCGCCGAGCTGCTCGCGGCCCTGGGCCGCGACCCGCGCTTCAAGCTCGAGCTGCCGGCCGCGCAGCTCGAGCTGCTGTCGCCCGCCTCGCCGTCGGTGACCGACGCCGCCGCCTGCCTGCATGCCGCGCGCCGTGACCTGCAGCGCGCCGCGAGCGCGCTCGGCCTGCGGGTGCTGAGCGCCGGCGCGCACCCGTTCGCCGCGCCGATCGGACCACTCAACGATGGCCCGCGCTACGGCGAGATCCACGACGAGTTCGGCGCTGTCGTGGGTGCCCAGCAGGTGTGCGGGCTGCACGTCCACGTGGCCGTCGGCGGCGCCGAGGCGACGATCGCCGTGCACGACATGCTGCGCGCGCACCTGCCCGAGCTCGCCGCGCTCGCGGCCGCCGCGCCGTTCTACGGCGGGATCGACACCGGTCTGGCCTCCGTGCGCCCGAAGATCGCCGGCCTGCTGCCGCGCCAGGGCGTGCCGCCGGCGCTCGTCGACATGGCCGGCTATGCGCGGGCGCTGGAGTGGGGCGCGCAGGCCGGCGTCGTGCCCGAGCCACGGCGCTGGTGGTGGGAGCTGCGCCCGCATCCGACGTTCGGCACGCTCGAGGTCCGCGTCTGCGACGCGCAGAGCACCGTCGCCGGCAGTGCGGCGCTGGCCGCCGTCGTCCATGCGCTCGTGGCGGCGCTGCGCGAGCGCCATCTCGCCGGAGAGCACCGCGACCCGGCGCCCAACTGGCGCATCGACGAGAACCGCTGGTCGGCCTGTCGCCACGGCGTCGCCGGGACGATGGCCGACGTCGACAGCGGCGACGCGGAGCCGACGCGGGCGATCCTCGGACGTCGCCTGCTCGAACTGCGCCCGCACGCCGAGGCGCTCGGCTGCGCCGGGGGGCTGCGCCGCGCGCAGCGGTGGCTGACCGGCGGCGGAGCGCCGGCCGAGCATCGCGCGCTCGCCGCCGAGCACGGGTTGCCGGGACTCGTCGCGGCGCTCTGCGATCGGTTCACCGACCTGCGGGAATGACGCCCGCGGCGCCCGGGTATCGGGGCGGCGTGTCCGTCGCCCCCTCCTCGCTCACGCGCTCCCGCCGCCCCCCGCGCCGGCCCGTCGCCCGCCACGACGAGTCGCTGCGCCTGCTGCCGATCCCCGGCGTCTTCCAGCCGCGCTCGGACACCTGGATGCTCATCGACGCCGTGCGGAGCCTTGGGCTCGCACCCGGTGCGCGGGTCCTGGACCTGTGCACCGGCAGCGGCGCGATCGCCGTGGCCGCCGCGATGTGCGGCGCCTCGGTGACGGCCGTCGACGTCTCGCGCCGCGCGCAGCTCTCCGCGCGCGTGAACGCGATCGCCAACGGCGTGCGCGTGCGCGCCGTCCGCGGCGACCTGTTCGACGCCGTGCGCGGCGAGCGCTTCGACCTCATCGTCTCCAACCCGCCCTACCTGCCGGCGGCGGACGACGAGCTGCCCCAGCGCGGCGAGACGCGCGCCTGGGACGCCGGCCGCGACGGCCGCGCCCTGCTCGACCCGTTGTGCGCGCGGGCCGCCGAGCACCTCGCGCCTGGCGGGACGATCCTCATCATCCACTCCTCGGTCAGCGACCTCGACGCGACGATGCGTGGCCTGAGCGCGACGGGCCTGGCCGTCGACGTGCTCTTCGAGCACGAGGGCGCGTTCGGGCCGCTCGTGCGCGAGCGCATCGACCGGCTCTGCGACGCCGGCCTGCTCGAACGCGGCAGCGACACCGAGCGCGTGGCGATCATCCGCGGCGTGGCCCGCGACTGACGCTCGCCGGCGCCGCCGCCCGGGCAGCCGGTGACGGGGTAGGTTCGAGGACATGACGACCCAATACGCAACCACGAACCTGGACACCGCCGAGAACGTCGCACCGAAGTACGGCATGGGCGAGATCGGGGAGGCGCGCTTCGTGCGCAAGGAGCTCGGGGCCGAGCGCATCGGGCTGGCCGAGTACCGCATGAACCCCAGCCAGCGCATCGGCTTCGGGCACACGCACGGCGAGTCGGAGGAGATGTACGTCGTGCTCGCCGGATCGGGCCGCTTCAAGCTCGACGACGAGATCATCGACGTCGCCGAGAAGGACGTCGTCTACTGCCCGCCGTCGGTCATGCGCGAGTGGGAGTCCGGGCCCGACGGAATGCACCTGCTCGCCTTCGGCGGCCACACCGAGGGCGAGGGCGGCGAGCTCAAGCAGGGCTGGTGGAGCGATTGACGGGTCCGAGGTCGTGACGCACCGGCCCGCTACGACGAACCTCGACACAGTCGAGGACGTCGCGGAGAGGTTCGGCATGGGCGAGATGGGGGAGGCGCGCTTCCTGCGCACGGTGCTCGGCGCGGAGCGCATCGGCCTAGCCGACTACCGCGTGAAGCCCGGCCGGCGCGCCGGCTTCGGCCATCGCCACCGCGAGGCCGAGGAGATGTACGTCGTGCTCTCCGGCTCGGGCCGCTTCAAGCTCGACGGCGAGATCATCGACGTCGCCGCCCGCGACGTCCTCTACTGCGCGCCGTCGGTCATGCGCGAGTGGGAGGCGGGACCGGACGGGCTGCACATGCTCGCCTTCGGCGCGCACGCGGAGAACGACAACGTCGGCAACAAGGAGTTCTGGGTCGACTGACCGAGTGCGCGCCGGACGCGGCCTACGATCGGCGGCCGCGGCGGCCGTCACCGTAGCCGGCGGCCATCGACATCGCGACCATGAGAAAGCAGAGCGCGAGCCACACGAGCAGCCCGCCGAGGATGAGCTCCATGGTTCGGGTATCGCCAGGTTGAGGTGGCCGCAAACCCCGAAGCTCGGGTCAGAGGTACGGGCCGTTGGGCAGGTAGGGCGCCATCGGCCCGACCTGCCCGCGCACGAACAGCGGTCCGCAGGCGGTGACCGCGAGCCCCGCCGCCAGGCCGGCCTCGATCGCCCACCCATTCTGCGCCGTGACGAAGTCGTAGGCGACCGACGTGCCGGGCACGCCGCTGGTGATCGCGCCCCACAGCAGGTCCGTGGCGGCCGCCTCGCTGCGGGCGGCGAGCAGCGTGGGGGAGCCCTCCAGCGCGCAGGCGAAGCCCTCGCCGTCGATGACGAGCAGCGCCATCCCGGGCCGGTCGAGGTGAACCGGCAGGTCGCGCAGGTGCGACGCGCCGCGCACGTGGCGCGAGGCGGCGTCGATCGTCTCGGCGTCGGCGGCGAGGTCGCCCGCGCGGCAGCGCAGCGTGGCGGGCACGCGGGTCGGGTCGACGATGCCGGCGAGGCCGACCGTCGGCACGAGCGCGAAGCCGGGGCTGCGCGCGTAGCGCCGGATCGCCGCCGGATGCGAGGAGGAGAGGATGAGCGCGCCGGGCGCGTCCGCGCCGTAGGCGAGCGCCGGCCCGTAGAGGCGGTTGCCGATGCCCTGCCCCTGAAGCTCGGGCAGCATGGCGAACAGGCTCAGGCCCCACATCCGCTCGCGGATGAGCCCGAGCGCCGCACCGACGACGCGGCCGTCGCAGTCGGCGACCCAGCAGCCATCCGGGTCGGTGCGCTGCAGGTGCGCGACGCGCGCGGTGCCGCTCGTGGTGCGGATGGCGAGCTCCGCGGGGCTGGGGTCGTCGGGGTAGAGCTCGCCGAGGGCGATGCGTGCGCACGCCGCCACGTCCGCCGCGTCCTCTGGACGCAGCGGGCGGATGGTGACGGGGGCCGGGGTGGGGCGAGGCTGCGTCATGCGGAACGTCGCGCTGCGGCGCGCCCGCAGTCTGGCAGCATCCGGTGCGGTGCCATCACTCCAGCTGCTCACCCCGGCGTCCGGTATCGCCGTGCTTCGCCTCGACCGCCCGGAGCGCCGCAACGCGCTTGACACCGTCCTGCTGTCCGAGCTCGTCGACGCGCTCGAGAACCTCTCGATCGATGAAGGGCTGCGGGTACTCGTGTTCTCCACGACGTCGCCGACGGCGCTCTGCGCCGGCGTCGACATCACCGAGCAGCTCGACCACGCCGGCGGCGTGCGGCGCATGCGCTACTTCTCTCAGTTCCTCGCCGCGCTCGAGGCATTTCCCGTCCCCACGATCGCCGTCTGCGTCGGCAACTGCGTCGGCGGCGGCGCCGAGCTCGTCGCCGGCTGCGACATGCGGATCGCCGGCGACAACCTCAAGCTCGCGTGGGCCGGAGCGCGGCTCGGCGTGCCGGTCGGCCCGGCGCGGCTGACGCCGCTCGTCGGCGTCGCGCGCGCCAAGGAGCTCATCTTCACCGGGCGCGTCGTCGGCGCCGAGGAGGCGGCGCGCATCGGCCTCGTGCACGACACGGTGCCCGCCGAGGAGGCCGAGGACGCCGCGCTGCGGCTGGCCCGGCACGTCGCCGCCCACTCGCCCGAGGGCGTGGCGATCCTCAAGGCGGCGTTTCGCGAGCTCGACGGCGCACAGGGGCGTGTCGCGCACGAGAACGAGCTGCTGGAGGTGTTTCAGCGCAGGGGCCCGGGGCTGCCGCAGGGCCCGCGCCCCTAGCGTCCGCGGCGACACCCTCCCGGCACCGGCGGGCTCGGTCAGTCCGTCTCGGCGCTGATCCCGAGCGCGGCGGCCAGCGCACCGGCGGAGCCGACGAGGTCGGCCCATGGCATCGTCAGCCCGCGCAGCGACTCGACGCCGGCGACGCCGTCCAGCGACGTGCCGCGCATCGAGCAGTCGACGAGGCTCACGCCGCGGAAGTCCGCGCCGCGCAGGTCGCAGTCCTCGAAGCTCACCCCGACGAGGCGCGCGTGGGCGAAGCTCGCCTCGCGCAGGTTGACGTCTGAGAAGACCACGCGGCGCAGGGTCGTCTGCGCGAGCGAGGCGAGCATCATCGTGCCGCCGGTGACGCGCAGATCCTCGATCGCTCCCTCCCCGAGCGCGAAGCCGACGAGCCGCGCGTTCGTCAGCTCGGCGCGGCGGATCTCGCCGCGCCGGGCGGTCACGTTGGAGAGGTCGCAGCCGGTGAGACGCGCGTCGCGCAGCACGAGCTCGGTGAGCGTGCCGGCGCCGATCGTCACGCCGTGCAGCGCGGACTCCTCGACGCGTACGCTGCGCGGCGTCAGCGCGTCCTCGCAATGCTCCACGAGCGCCTCGCAGACCACGAGCTCGTCGGGATCGCCGTCGCCGGGAAGCTCACGGGCGAGCAGCTCGGGCAGCTCCGGCGGGGCGGGGGGCACGGGCGCTGCCATCGCCGCCGAGCGTACTCATGGTGCGGGCGCCTCCGATGCACCGCTCGGCTCGCTCGCCCTAGGCTGGGGCGATGCCCGAGCTTCCCGAGGCCGAGCGGGCCCGCCAGCGGCTCGAGGCGATCCTCGGCCGGCGGATCGCCGCCGTCGACGACACCGACACGTACGTCTGCCGGCCCCATCCGCCCGGCGAGATCGCGTCCGCTCTCGTGGGCGAGACGTTCGTTAGCGCTCACCGGCGCGGCAAGTTCCTCTGGCTGGAGACCGAGGACGGCCCGACGCTCGGCCTGCATCTCGGGATGGCGGGGTCGATCGCCCTGGAGGCGCCGACGGACAAGCCGATCTGGGATCGCTTCACGGTGCGCTTCGAGGACGGCACGCTGTTTGCGCTGCGCGACCGGCGCCGCCTCGGCCGGGCCGTGCTGAACCCGGACTTCAGCCACGTCGGCCCGGACGCGGCCGGTGTCGGGCGCGAGGAGTTCCGGCGGCGCATCGGCGCCGGCAAGGCGCCCGTGAAGGCGCGGTTGCTCGACCAGGGCGCGATCTCCGGCGTCGGCAACCTGCTCGCCGACGAGTTGCTCTGGCAGGCGCGGATCGCGCCGCTGCGCCGCACCGGCGACCTGTCGACGGAGGAGCTCGACCGCCTGCGCCGGGCGACGCGCGCCGCCGTGCGCTCGGCGATCCGCCAGGGCGGCGCGCACACGGGCGCATTCGTGGCGGCGCGCGACCGGGAGGGCGCGTGCCCGCGCTGCCGGCACGATCTCGAGCGCGCGACGGTCGGCGGACGCACGACGTACTGGTGTCCGGCCTGTCAAGACTGAGGGCTCGCGCTCGCGGCCGCTGTCACGGGCGGCGGCGCTGTCTCGTCTCAGGGGAAGGAACCCCAACGAGACACAACGGAGCCCACCATGAAGATCCTCGTCGCCGGCGCGACCGGCGCTCTCGGAAGCCAGCTCGTCCCGCGCCTCGTCGCCGCCGGCCACGACGTGACCGGCATGACCCGCCGTTCGGCCCGCGCGGGCGCCGTGCGCGCGCTCGGCGCCAGGCCGGTCGTGGCCGACGCGCTCGATCCCGACGCCGTCGCGCGCGCCGTCGCCGAGGCCGAGCCGGAGGTCGTCGTCCACCAGCTCACAGCGCTGTCGGGCACGCTCGACCTGCGCCACTTCGACCGCTCGTTCGCACTGACGAACCGCCTGCGCACCGAGGCCACCGACCACCTGCTCGCCGCCGGCCGCGCCGCCGGCGTCAAGCGCTTCGTCATCCAGAGCTACGCCGGCTGGCCGTTCGCGCGTAGCGGCGGGCCGGTGAAGTCCGAGGAGGATCCGCTCGATCCGTCGCCCGCCGCGCCGATGCGCACGACGCTCGACGCGATCCGCCACCTGGAGGAGGCGGTGCTCGGCGCGCGCTGGACCGAGGGCGTCGTCCTGCGCTACGGCGGCTTCTATGGGCCCGGCACGTCGCTCACGCGCGGCGGCGAGCATCTTCAGCAGATCCGCAAGCGCCGCTTCCCGGTCGTCGGCGACGGCGCGGGCGTGTGGTCGTTCGTCCACATCGAGGACGCCGCCGAGGCCACGGTCGCGGCGGTGCAGCGCGGGCGGCGCGGGATCTACAACATCGTCGACGACGAGCCCGCGGCGGTCTCCACATGGCTGCCGGCGCTGGCGGGCATGCTCGGCGCCAAGCCGCCGCACCGCGTCCCGCGCGCGGTCGGCCGCCTGCTTGCCGGCGAGGCCGTGGCGGTCATGATGACCGAGGTGAGAGGTGCCTCCAACGCCAAGGCGAAGCGCGAGCTGGGCTGGCGCCCGGCCCGCGCGAGCTGGCGCGACGGCTTCGCGGAGCTGGCGGCATGAACGAGCGACATTCGCAATGGCTGGAGGATCTGCGGCCGCCGACGTTCGCGATCGCCTACCGGATGCTTGGCAGCGTGAGCGAGGCCGAGGACGTCGTCCAGGAGACGCTGATGCGCGTGCACCGCGCGCTCGTCGCCGAGGAGCGCATCGACTCCCTGCGCGCGTACGCGGCGACGATCGCCACGCGGCTGGCGATCGATGGGCTGCGCTCGGCGCGCGTGCGCCGCGAGACGTACGTCGGCGAGTGGCTGCCCGAGCCGATCGTCACCGATCCGGCATCCGATCCGGGGCGCCAGGCCGAGATGGCGGATTCGCTGTCGCTGGCATTCCTCGTGCTGCTCGAGAGCCTGTCGCCCGAGCAGCGCGCGGCGCTGCTGCTGCGCGATGTCTTCGAGTACGGCTATGACGAGATCGCCGAGATCGTCGGGACGAGCGAGGTCAACGCCCGCCAGCTCGCCACGCGGGCGCGGCGCCACGTCGACGAGCGCCGGCCGCGCTTCGCGGTCGCGCGGGAGGAGCGCGAGGCGCTCGCCGAGCGCTTCTTCGCGGCGGCGCGTGAGGGCGACCTGGCCGCGCTCGAGGCGCTCCTCGCGCAGGACGTCGTGCTGACCGGCGACGGCGGCGGACAGGTGCCGGCGCTCGCGCGCTCGCTGCACGGCCGCGCCCGGGTCGCGCGAACGCTGGTCGCGTGGTGGCGTCAGGGCTTCCGGCACGGCGGCAGCTTGCGGCCGACGGACGTCAACGGCCAGCCGGGCGCGCTCGTGCTCGATCGCGACGGGGGGCTGATCGGGGTCATGGCGCTCGACATCGCCGACGGGCAGATCCAGGGCGTGCGGTCGATCGTCAACCCCGAGAAGATCGGCCACGTCGGCCGGCTGGGGGAGCTGCGAGGGTTGCTCGGCCGGCGGCGGCCCTGAGCGCCGCCGCGTGGTCGCAATCGCGCGCGCCGATCAGGTAGAGAGCCTCAAGCCGGGCGAGCCCTACGACGCGCGCCTGACGTACTCATCCCCAAGGGCGGCTCGATCGGTGCGGCGTGCGGTCACCCCAGCAACGCGGGCACCGGCGCGTTCGCGAGCCGACCCTCGCCCGCGCGGTGGGCGGCGCGGTCGGCCACAACCCGCTCTCGATCGTCGTGCCGTGCCACCGGGTCGTCGGGGCGCGACGGCCGGCTGACGGGCTACGCCGGCGGCCTGGAGCGCAAGCGCTACCTGCTCGACCTGGAGGCCGCCGACACGCTGATCGGTGCGGTGACGACCGGGGCTCGCACGTAACGGCGGTTGCCCACCGCGCCGTGCGGGCAAGGGCTGGGGAGTGATGTCCCCGGGCGCAGAGGACGTCGTACGCGCCGCCAGCGGCCTGAGCTCGCGGCTGCCGTGGCCGCTCGGCGTGCTGGCGCGGCTGGCCTACAACTACCGCTGGGCCTGGCTGCCCGACGGCCCCGACGTCTTTCGCGACGTCGATCCCGATCGCTGGCGCGCGTGCGGCGGCAACCCGGTCAGGCTGCTGCAGGAGACATCCGCCGAGGCGTTGCTGCGGGCCGCGAGCGACGCGTCGCTCGTGGCCCGGGCCGAGCAGCTCGAGCTGGCGCTGCTCGCCGACCTGGCCCGCCCGACCGCCACCGGCGCGGCGACCGAGGAGCGGCCGATCGCCTTCTTCTGCGCCGAGTACGGCGTGCACGCCTCGCTGCCGATCTACGCCGGCGGCCTGGGCGCGCTCGCCGGCGACATCGTCAAGGAGGCCTCCGATCGCGCGCTGCCGTTCGTCGCCGTCGGGCTCATGTACCGCCACGGCTACTTCCGCCAGCGCATCGATCACAGCGGCTGGCAGCAGGAGTTCTGGGTGCCGACCGACCCCGAGCGCTCGCCGGCCGTGCTCGTCACCACCGGCGAGGATCGCGCGCCGCTGCGCATCACGGTGCCGATCGGCACCGACGAGGTGGCCGCCCAGCTGTGGCGCGTCGACGTCGGCCGCGTGCCGCTGTTGCTGCTCGACACCGACCTGCCCGAGAACGGACGCGTCACGCGCTGGATCACGGCGCGGCTGTACGACAGCGACCGCAGCACCCGTCTGGCGCAGTACGTGCTGCTCGGCGCCGGCGGCGCCGCGGCGCTGCGCGCGCTCCAGGTCGAGCCCGGCGTCGTGCACATGAACGAGGGCCACGCCGCCTTCGCGGCGGTCGAGATGACGCGGCCCGCGGTGCAGGCGGGGGAGGACTTCGCCACCGCCTTCGAGGACGTCCGCCGCCGCACGGTATTCACGACGCACACACCCGTCCCGGCGGGCAACGACACGTACGCGAACGACGAGGTGCGATGCGCGCTCGGTCCGCTCGCCGCGTCGCTGGGCACAAGCGCCGACGAGCTCATCCGCCGCGGGCGCACGCGTCCCGACGACGAGAACGAGGGCTTCGGGGTGACGCAGTTCGCGCTGCGCGCCAGCCGCACGGCCAACGGCGTCAGCCGGCGCCACGGCGCGGTGGCGCGTGAGATGTGGCATGCGCTGTGGCCCGACCGACTGACCGAGGAGGTGCCGATCACCCACGTCACCAACGGCGTCCACGTCGCCTCGTGGGTCGGCGCGCCGATGCGCGCGCTGCTCGATCGCCATCTCGGCGAGGGCTGGTATCTGCGCTCGGCCGACCCGGCCACCTTCATGGCCATCGACGCGATCCCGGCCGCCGAGCTGTGGGCGGTGCGCTGCACGCAGCGCCGGCTGCTCGTGGAGTACGTCCGCGACCGCAGCCAGCTGTACCGGATCGCGCGCGGCGACCCGCGCGACTACGTCGAGGCGGCTGCGAAGGCGTTCGATCCCGACGTCCTCACGCTGGGCTTCGCGCGGCGCATGGCGACGTACAAGCGCATGCACCTGCTGCTGCACGACGTCCAGCGCAGCCTCGCCCTGGTACGCGGCGAACAGCCGGTCCAGCTGCTCATCGCGGGCAAGGCGCACCCGCGCGACGACGACGGCAAGCGCCTCGTGCAGCAGCTCTTCGGCGTGCGCTCCGAGCAGCGCGCGTTCGAGCGCGTCGTCTTCCTCGAGGACTACGACCTCGGTGTCGCGGCGCGCCTCGTGCGCGGCTGCGACGCCTGGCTCAACGTGCCGCGGCCGCCACTGGAGGCGAGCGGCACGAGCGGCATGAAGTCGGCCGTCAACGGCGGGTTGCAGATCAGCGTGCTCGACGGCTGGTGGGCGGAGGGCTACGACGGCGCCAACGGCTGGGCGCTGCCGGGCGAGGCCGACGACGACCACCCCGCCCAGGACGCCCGCCACGCCGAGTCGCTCTACGGGCTGCTCGAGCGCGAGGTCGTGCCCGAGTTCTACGCCCGCGACGACGCCGGCATCCCGCGGGCCTGGATCGAGCGCGTCAAGCGCTCGATGCGCACGCTCATCCCGGCCTTCTCGGCGACCCGGATGCTCGCCGAGTACGAGTCGCGCGTGTACCGCGGCGCCTGAGCGTCAGCGTCCGCGCCGTCGCGGCGAGCGTGACGCATCCCTGGCCGCGCGCCGCTTACCCTGTGCGCCGTGCGGACACCGATCACGCCGGGCGCGGCGGTCATGAGGACGCCGGCGCGGCGTGGGGGAGGCCGGCGATGAGCGCCGGCCTCGCCGCCCTGCTCGACGACGTCGCGGCCCTCACCCGCCTGGCCGCGGCCTCGCTCGACGACGTCGCCGCCGGCGCGGGCCGGGCAAGCATGAAGGCCGCCGGCGTGATCGTCGACGACGCGGCGGTCACGCCGCGCTACGTCCAGGGGTTCTCGCCCGAGCGCGAGCTGCCGATGATCAAGCGCATCGCCGCGGGCTCGCTGCGCAACAAGCTGCTCTTCATCCTGCCCGCCGCGCTCGTGCTCAGCGAGTTCTTGGATTGGCTGCTCACCCCGATCCTCATGGTCGGCGGGGCCTACCTCTGCTACGAGGGAGCCGAGAAGGTCTGGGAGAAGATCGGGCCCCATCACCACGCCGCCGACACGCCGACCGGCGCCCAGGGGCCCGAGCACGAGGAGGAGCTCGTCAGCGGGGCGATCCGCACGGACTTCATCCTCTCGGCGGAGATCATGGTGATCTCGCTCAACGAGGTCGCCGACGAGCCGTTCGTGTCGCGCGCCCTGATCCTCGTGGCGGTCGCCTTCGCGATCACCGCGGTCGTCTACGGCGCCGTCGGCCTGATCGTGAAGATGGACGACGTCGGCCTGCGGCTCGCGCAGGTGCGCAGCGGCTTCGCCGCGTCGCTCGGGCGCGGCCTCGTCCGCGCCATGCCGGTCGTCCTGTCGGTGCTCTCGACGGTCGGGATCGCCGCGATGATCTGGGTCGGCGGGCACATCCTCCTGGTCGGCCTCGACGAGCTCGGCGTCTCGTTTCTCTACGACGCGGTCCACCACCTCGAGGAGGACGTCGATCATGCGCTCGGCGCGCTCGGCGGCGTCGGCGCCTGGGTGACCAACACCGCCGCGTCGGCGGTGCTGGGGCTCATCGTCGGCGCGATCATCGTGGCGGTCTTGCACCGGCGGCACGCCGGCGCGAACCGGCACGGATGAGCCTTGGTCGGCGGGTCACGGTCGGGCCGATGCTGGTGACCCTGATGCTGGCGTCCACGGCGGCGGTGGGAACGGCGAAGGTCGTCGACGGCGGGTTCGGCAAGACACGATCACCGGCACGTCGCGGGCGGATGATCTGTCCGGTGGCTCGGGCGGCGACCGTGTGCGCGGACGGGGTGGAGGCGACCGGCTCGCCGGCGGGTCGGGCAACGACCGCGTCGAGGGCGGCGACGGCGATGACCGGATCGACGGGGGTGACGGAGACGACCGCCTGTACGGCAACGCCGGCGGGGACTTCATCGTCGAGAGCGGGCAGGGCAACGAGGCCGCGCTCGAGGGCGGGGGCGGGGACGACTTCATCGACGCCAATCGCGGCAGCGACCGGCACGTCAACGGCGGCCCCGGCGACGACATCCTGCGCGGCGGCAGCGGCAACGACCGCGTCGACGGCGGTCCGGGCGACGACACGCTGGGCGGCGACACCGGCAACAACCAGCTCATCGGCCGCCCGGGCAACGACGTCATCCGGGTCTCGTCGCGCTTCGATCACGCGTACGCCGGATCCGGCGACGACATCATGCGCTGTGGCTCTACCAGACCCATATCGCCAAGTTCGCGCAGCCGGCTCGCTACTTCGGATTCTTCGACTACGGCGATGGCACCGCGGTGGCGCTCGATCTGGGCTCGCGGGCTGCGTCCGGTGAGCGCACCCTCGCAGAGACCCACGCGGGAGGGTGGGCGGAATGCGTCGATGACGTCGACGGCGACTTCGGGTCGTTTCTGCTCGCACGCGTGCGCGCTGGCCTCGACGCGGCGTCCCGCTGAACGCTCCCTTGCGGGAGTTCGTCGATGGCTACAGCTCGCGGCGCTTGAGCCCGCACCGTAAGGCAGACGAGCAGCGCGACAGTGGCGCCGCCGATGACGCCGGCGCCGACGTACAGCACCATCGGGATTAGCGCGCCTGTGACCGCGTCGGCGACACAGCGGCCAGGCTCAGTGCAGGCGTCGGGAATCGCGCTGCGTGAGACGGCTCGGGGCAGCGCGAGCAGCAGGCCGACCGCGGCACCGAGTTGCAAGATGCCGGCGCGCACGTGGCCTCTCGTCGTCTTCCGGCGACGAGCCCGAACTCGGGCACGCCTGACTTTGTCCGTCCGCGCGACCGTTAGGAGTCCGCGCGACCCGACTTTCGGCTTCAGGACACGCCGGCCACATGACTCACCGCGGGTAGATCGCAAAGACGCGCCGCCACGCCGGATCGATCCCGTCGAGCGCTGAGATCACCTCCTGCTTGGCGTCGCTCGCCGACTTCGGGAAGTCGATGTCGATGCGATCGTCGACGCGGCGGTAGCGAAATCGTTCCCCCAGCGCAGTCTCGATGGCCGCGCGCTTGCCAGGACGCGCGAACGGTATGAGGCGAGGGGAGAGCGTCACGACATTGCGCGGCATTGCAGTGCTCATCTAGCAGGTCGGGGGCGCCGCAGGACCGCCGCGTCCTGTGGCCTGACAATGCGGTCCGACGTCCTCGCTTCCTTTGTTGTGATTGTCGTCGCAACCACTGGGCTACTAGCTTGCGGGGGTGACGACCGTGCGATCGCCGAGCACTGGAACGAGATCTGCCGCGACGATAGTTGCCGTAGTGCCGACGGACGGAGCTCGCCGCACAGCGGACGCCCGATCCGCGATCCGTCCGGTGACGTTCGCGAGTGGGACGGCCGGCGGCGCCAGCCGGACCGGGTGTTCCGCTCCGCGACCGGCACTTCCGGGAGCCCGACGAGACTGCTCGCTGCAGGCGAAAGGAGCAGCAGCCGCGCGGACAGTCAAGGAGCCGTTCTCGGGCGCTGCATAAGCTCCGGAAGGTGAAAGACCAGCGCTGTATCTGCCCAGCCTGCGGCTACGATGAGCTCTCGGAGCCGGCGTGGATAGACCCGGACGCCATTGGCGGCGGGAGCGACGAGATCTGCCCGAACTGCAAGATCCAGTTCGGATATGACGACCATGCCGGGGGCGATCCCGTCAAGCGACGGACGATCTGGCGCGAGTGGGTCGGGAGCGTCAGGCAGCTGCAGATCCTTCGCAAGTTCCAGTAGCGGCCCCGTTGGGCAGGAGCAGCGTGAACTCGAGCGCAATGCTGCTTCGGGCAAGAGCAGTAGCGCGAGGCGGGACCCGATTCGTCCCGGCTGAGGTTCGGTATTGACGAGCGGAGCCGGTCGCGTCAATGCTCGTATCGTGGGCGGCCATCGGACTGCCAACGACAGAGGAATGCATCAACGCCGCCGAACGCGCGCTTAGGCAGGAACCTTCCAGGTCCACTGCGCGAGCGCCTAACGCGTAATAACGGCGGCGACGTGGAAGTCACGGGCTACTCGAGCGATGATCCGTACTCGGAACTGCATCCGGTGTTGGATTGCGCCGATCGCAAGCGGGCGGCCAGGAGCGCGAACCACATCGTGCGCGAGACAGAGGAGGCGCACTCGGTCCCCGAGGTAGCCCCGCCGCAAGGATCGGTCGTGATCGCCGCCAACGGCACCGGGGACCTCCTGCTCCTACTCAAGGAAGACGATTGCCCGTACTGGTGGGACCACGAGACCCGCGACGTTCATCGCGTCGCCGTCGGCTGGTCCTGAGCATCCACTCGATCCGTAGCCCACCTCCGGTCCCGATCAAGATTCGGTAGTGCACAGCGCCGGGCGTCATTGCCCGTGTGCGGACCACCGGAGGGTGACCGGTAGTTTCTCGACATGAACCGCCTCGCCGAACTGCTGCCACTGCGCGACGCCGGCGTCAGCCTCGACGCGCTGGAAGACGCGGGCGTCAGGTTGGTCGGCGACTGCCAGATGACCACCGCGAATTCCTGTTGACGAGCAACGGGACGGTCTGGCAGCACTTCCGGTCGATCGCGTTTCAGGTGCTGACGTTGGAGGATGCGCGTGATATCTGGGACTGTCGGAGGAGTGAGGTTCGTCAGCGGGACCGGCCGGCGGCAGCGGCCGGACCTCATTCGTGTTCGGCTGAGGGACCGGTTATCAGCGTTCCGCTGAGCTCGATGAGACTGCTCGTTCAGGTCGAAAAGGAGCAGTGGCGTCGCCGTATCGTGTGGGTCGGTGACTGATTCACGGCGAGGGAAGCTACGTGCGCCCCGGCTGCTCGGTCAGCTCGTCATCGCCGGAGTTCTTTCGTGTGCAGCGGTGCTCACGATCATCTCCTGCCAGCCCGAGCACGTCCCATCCCATATCCAGCGTCAGCTACCGCTGCTCACGTTCTTCGACAGGTTGTGCCCCGGCTCGTCGAGCACGCCAGCAGAGCGTCGTCAGCTCATGCGTCAGGCCGAGGTGCTCGTACGCGAGTTGCGGCGGCGTCCCGATGATCTCGTGAGGATCGAGGACTCGACCTTCGCCGACGGGCATGAGCCACACGACATCACCGTGCGCGAGCTTGCCGAGCGTCGCCTGGACGGTCTGAGGATGGTGCGCGAGGAGACCGGCCGCGACTGCGCGCCTCGGCTGAGGCAGCGATTGACAGCGGCGTTGAAGTAGCCAGCGCAGCATCGGACGGCGCGCCGCCGGATGCCCTTGAGGTACGAGCGGCAGTGCTGCTTCAAGTCAGACAGGCACTCTCGATGTGGCCGCGAGCGAGCAGCCGTCGCCGGCGTCGTCGCGCTGATGGTTCGCGTTCCGCGATGCGACCGCCGATGCATGCTGGATGCGAGGGATCGCTTAAGTCAGCGACTGCGAGTGTCGATGGGACCGCATGGCACACCGCATCCTGCTGGTCTTGGCCGTCGCGGCCGCTGGGCTGGTCGCTCCCGCCGTCGCATACGCGACTCCGGTCAATACGACGCCCCCGTCGATCTCGGCCCCCGCTTCACAGGTCGGGGCGCCGTTCTCGGTCGATCCAGGGACGTGGACCGGTCCTGGGCCCCTTCGCTACGCCTATGCGTGGTCGCGCTGCACCGGCCCGAATCCCGCCGACTGCGGCGTGCCGACGGCGGTCGATGACGGCGATTACTACGTCCCGACCAGCGGCACGGTGAGAGTGAAGGTCAGTGTCACGGTCATCGACGCCACGAACTCGGCCTCCTCATTGATCGTCACGTCAGGCCCGATCACCGCGCAGGGCGCTGGAGCGCCGGGAACGACGATGTTGCCCGATCCGCGCATCATGCCTGCGGGTCCGAACCAGACCGCAGGCACGGTGTTCTCCGCCAGCAGCGACGGCTGGGCCCCGGCCGCCGGGACCTATGAGTTTCGCTGGTTTCGCTGTGGGCCCGGTGGCACACAGTGCCGTTACCTGACGACCGCGGCGCCCGACACGGCCGGGACGACGTCGTCGTACACGTCGGTCGCCGCCGACGCGGGCAGCCAGCTCGAGATCCTCATCACGGGTATCGCCACCGACGGGACCCGCACCTCGAAGTTCAGCGGACCCACCCCGTTCGTCATGCCCGCGGTCCACACGCAGATCGTGGCGCCGGTGGTGGTCAAGCCGGTCACGCCCGCGACCGTCGCCCGCATCGCAGCACCGTCGGCGACGAAGAAGCCCAGGATCGCGGGCTCGGCCCGGGTAGGCCGCACGCTCACGGTCCGGCGCGGCACCTGGCTTGCCGGCCCGACCTTCAGGTATCGCTGGCTGCGCGGTGGCAAGCCGATCAAGGCCGCCACGCGCAAGACCTACCGGCTGCACAGCGCGGACCGGGGCAAGCGCATCTCCTGCCGCGTCACAGCCACCAACGCCACGGGCAGCACCAGCATCCGCACCGCGTCCCTGCGCGTTCGCTGAGCGACGAGAAGGACCAGGGCTCCGACCTCTGCCGGTGGCAATCCTGCCGCCGCGTTTGCACAGAGGCCGTCGCTCCGGACCAGCAGCGCCCCGGTTAGTCGGAGGGACCCCGCAGCCGGCGGCCACGAGGGCCGTCATGGGCTGCGCTCGGCGTTCCGCTGATGGAGCGGCGTGCTGAGATCGATGCGAGAGCAGTAATGGGAGGTCGCTGCCATCCTGTCGATGTGGCCTACACGCCGCTACGTCACGCGCTCGCGGCCGACATCCAGATGATCATCGGCTCGAGCATGCCGCTGGTCCTGGTGCTCGGCTTCGCCGCGATCATGGTGCTGCGCCGCCGCGATCGCCGGCGGGGCCGCCCCGACGACGACTGATCGGCGGCGGCCGCTACCGTCAGGCCACCTTGGCCTCGATCGATCCAGCGCGCGACCCACGCGGCGCCATGTGGGAGCAAGCGCGCCTGGGCCAAGGGTCATTGGCTGAGCCTGGTGATCGTGGCGGCGTCGTTTCCGCTGCTCGTCGAGATGGCCAAGGGGCTGCTCGCGGCCCGCGCCGTGAACACCGTGTTCGCCGCGCGCCTCCTGCAGGCGCTGTACTTCGTCAAGCTCGCGAAGGTCGCCAAGTCGATCTGGGTTCTGCACCGCCTCCTCGACGGTCGCGCACGCTTGGCGGTCGGCGGCGCGTCGCTGGCCGCGCTCCCGATCGGCTACCTCATCATCGGCCGCGCGCTTGCCTGAAGCCCGAGACGACATCATGCCGATGAGTCCCGAGGCCCCGAGCGGTCGTAGCTGGTGGCGGTTCCCCGACCGAAGGAGGCATCCATGCTTGCGAAGGGTCGCATCGCGACAAGACTGCCGGCGCAGGACCTCGATCGAGCGCGGAGGTTCTATGCGGAGAAGCTCGGGCTCCAGCCGGCCGACGAGCGGCCGGGCGGGTTGTTGTATCGCTGCGCAGCCGGCGAGTTCGCGTTGTTCGCCTCCGCCGGGGCGTCGCCTGGCACCTTCACGCAGATGGGGTGGGAGGTCGAGGACATCGACGCGACCGTCGCCGAGATGAAGGAACGCGGCGCCGTCTTCGAGGAGGTCGACCTACCGGGCCTGAGGACGGACGGGGGGATCGCCGACATCGAGGGCAACTACCCGAGCAAGGGAGCAACGGGCGAGCGCGGCGCCTGGTTTCACGACAGCGAGGGCAACCTGCTCGGGATCGGTCAGCTCGTCCGCTGAGCCGATCGGCGGGCGCTGCTCAGCACGCACGCGTGGCCGCCGGTAGCAATAACGCGCGCCCACGTGTGCGCGCGCTGTAGCCTGCTCGTACGCGAGTTCCAGCCGGACGGCGCCGGGGGTGGGTGCCGGCACGACGGGGGAACGCGGGCCGCGCGGACGGGTTCTTCCCGTCTCCCTCCTACTTTTCGCGCGCGCCCGAGCCCAGGGGGGAGGCGAGCCTTGGAGGCCGGTATGTCCGGCACCGACACGATGCATCCCTCTCATGGAGGGCCGAAGACCGCGGCAATCTCCAACCTGACCGTGCGGTTGCTCAACCAGTACACCGGCCGCGGTCCGACCAAGGCCCGCACGTTCCTCAACGACGACATGGTCACCATCGTGTTGCAGGACACCCTGACCAAGGGCGAACGGACGCTCGTCGACAACGACCGGCGCGAGCTCGTGCTGCTGACCCGCACGACCTTTCAGGAGGTGATGGGCGATGACCTGATCGCCGGCATCGAGGAGATCCTCGGCCGCAGGGTGATCGCGTTTCTCAGCGCCAATCACGTCGAGCCGGACATCGCGGTCGAGACGTTCATCCTTGCTCCCATCGAGCAGGCGCTCCCAGACGCCGCCTGACCAGCCTGATCCCGGCGGTCAGTCGGCGAAGGGCAACACGTCGACGACACCGCACAGCTCGAAGGCGCGTTGCACGGCGGCGGGGCCGCGCAGCAACGCCAGGCGATGGGCGTCGGCGCGCGACCGCGCGTTGGCACCGAGCACGAGTCCGATGCCGGTCGAGTCGATGAACCGCAGATCCGACAGGTCCAGCACGATCGCCAGTGCGTCGGTCGCCTCGGCGCGCCGCAGCTCGCGATCGGCATCCGGGGCCGTCGCGAGGTCGAGCTCACCCGACAGGCGGATCGTGTGCATGACGCCATCGCGTTCGGACGTCACCGTGAGCGTGCCGATCCTGTAGAACTCGGCGGTACGTGAGCGATCACGCCGTTGCGCTGTTTCCTGAACCATCGTCGACCCTCTCGAGGCGTCCCGGTGGGCCTCTGTCTCAGCCCGCGTGCTCGGAGCTGACGACGTCCCGCGGATCGTCATAGCCGCTGCGCCTCGAACGAACGCCTCGGCACGACCGACCATACCAATCCGCGGTCGAGCGAACCTGACTTTGACAAGCACCGCCACCGCGACGGTCGTCCGCGTCCTAGATCCTGAGGATCGACGAGAGCGGGCCGGTGTTGACCACGTCGGCGGTCGTCGCCCAGCCGCGGCGCGCGGTCCGTACTGCAAGCTCCATGTTCTCGAGGCCGCGGACCGAGTGCGCATCGGTCGAGCAGACGATCCGCACGCCGGCACGGATCGCGTCGCGGACGTGCTCGCCGCTGAGGTCGAGCCTCGGCGCGAGCCCGTTGACCTCGATCGCGACGCCCTCCTCGAGCGCAACCGAGAACACCCGCTCGAGGTCCAGCGCGTTCTCCGGCCGCCGGCCGATGATCCGCCCCGTCGGATGGCTCAGGCAGCGCACGTGCGGGTTGCGCAGTGCCTCTTCGACGCGCGCGGTCATCTCTCGCCGCGCCATCCGCTGCCCGCCGTGGACGCTGGCCTGCACCCATTCGAGCTGCGCCAGCACGTCGTCGGGAAGATCGAGCCGCCCGTCGGGGAGGATGTCGCATTCGATACCGCGCAGGACGCGAAACGGCGCCAGCGCCTCGTTCGCCGCCGCGATCTCCTCGGCCTGCCGGCGGACGTCGTCGGCGTCCAGGCCACGCACGGCGCCGACGGCCGGCGTGTGGTCGCAGATCGCGACGTAGTCGTAGCCGCGCTCGCGCGCGGCGCGGCCCATCTCCTCGACGCTCGCGCGTCCGTCTGACCACGTCGTGTGGCAATGCAGGTCGCCGCGCATGTCGGCCGGCGAGACGAGGTTGGGCGGCGGCTCGCCGCGGAACGCCTCCTCGCGTAGCTCCGGCGGGCACCACGGAAGGCCGAGCGCGGCGTAGACGGCCTGCTCGTCGGGCGCGTCCGGCAGCGGCTCGAGCGCCGCCACGTAGGCCGGCGAGCCGGTCGCCCGCACGAGGGCGGTGCCAAACCGCTGCGGCTCGGCGGCCACGAGCTCGATCGGGACGCCCTCGACGGTGACCCCGACAGCGCTCCGCTCGGCCTGCTCCACCACCGCGACGATCTGCGGCAGCGCGGCGAAGCGCGCGAGCACGGGCGCGGGATCCGGCGCGGCGCAGACCACCGCCAGGTGCTCGCAGGAGTCCCGCCAGCGCCGTACGTCGCCGGCCGCTTCGCCGCCGAGGGCGGCCGCCACGCCGCCGACGAGCTCCCAGGCGTGGTTGAGGAGCAGGCCGCGTTTCGGCCGCGGCTCGCCCTCGCGGGCGAGCGCGTCGAGCAGCTGCGCCTCGCGCTTGGGCCCGATCCCCGGCACCGTCCGCAGCCGCCCGGCGACCGCCGCCTCACGCAGCTCGCCGGCCGTATGGACACCGAGCGCTCGCGCGATCTTGAGTGAGCGGGTCGCCGTCAACCCGAGGTAGCGGCCGAGGCCGATGAGCTCGGGCGAGAGCTCGCGCTCGAGCTCCGCGAGCTCTGCGATCTCGCCCGTCTGCACGAGCTCTTGCAGCCGGGCCTCGATCCCCGGGCCGATCCCGCGCAGCTCGCGCACACGCCCGGACTGCACCAGCGCGGCGACGGGGATCGCCGCGCTGCGGATCGTCTCGGCGGCGCGACGATACGCGCGGGGCGTGTACGGGTTCGCGTCGGCCAGATCGAGCAGCGATGCGAACGCCTCAAGGCGGTCGGCGATCCAGGCGTTGTCCACCCCGTGAGTGTCCCGGACGCGAGGACGACGTTCGACTGACAGTGGAGGGCGAACTTGCATAATGGCGCTAGGAGCGCCATTATGCCGCCAATGCCGAGCATTCAGATCAAGGACGTCCCCGAAGAGACCCACGCCGTGCTGCGTCAGCGAGCCGCGGCGGCCGGCCAATCGCTGCAGGAGTATCTGCGCGGCAGGCTCATCGACGAGGCGAGCGCCCCTACCGTCGACGAGATCCTGGCCCGGGCGGGAGGACGGGCAGGCGGCTCGGTCCCATTCTCCGACGCGGTCGACGCATTGCACGAGGATCGTGCTCGTCGTTGACGCCAGCGTCCTTGCACCGGCACTTGCGGATGACGGGGTCGACGGTGACAAGGCGCGTGCACGCCTGCGCGGGCAATCGCTGGTCGCTCCCGAGCTCGTAGACCTCGAGACGACCTCGGTCATTCGTCGTCAGCTACTGGCTGGGACTCTCGATGTGCGCCGAGCTCGGTTCGCCCTGACCGATCTCGTCGAGCTGCCGCTGCGCCGTGCTCCACATCGACCTCTGCTGGTTCGCTGTTGGGAGCTCAGGCAGAACCTCACCGTTTACGACGCCGCCTACGTGGCCCTCGCCGAACTGCTCGATGTCGTGCTGCTCACTGCTGATGCACGGCTCGCGAACGCACCAGGACCACGGTGCCAGTTCGATCTGCTCGAGAAGCGCCGCCGTAGTGACGGCAATCCCGGGTAGAGCGTCGCCTCCGTTGCCAGAGCCAGGTAGTACAGAAAGACACGAAACGCCGCCACCGGACGTGCCGCGATCGGAGGTGACCGAGGCCGACGAGCTGGGTGAACAGGCGGCACGCGTCAACCCCGTCGACCTCTCACGGCGAACAGGCGGCGCGCATGGACCTTGCCGACGCGCCGCCCCGGCGGGCTGTCCACGCCCACTTGCGCGAGGCGTGCGCCGCGCTACTGACGCGTTTATGGCGACAGCGACGGCCCATCACTACGCGACCGTGAACCCCTACACCGGGGAGGTCGTGCGCGAGTTCGACAGCCTCGACGCGGCTGCCGTCGACCGTGCCATTGAGACCGCCCACGAGGCCTTCAGCGCCTGGCGTGACCGGCCCATCGAGGAGCGTGCCGCGATCGTGCATGTCGCCGGGAAGCTGCTGGCTGAGCAGCGCGACCGGCTCGCGGCGCTCGTCACGCTGGAGATGGGCAAGCGGATCGTCGAGGCGCGTGAGGAGGCCGATCTGTCCTCGCAGATCCTCGACTACTACGGTCGCCACGGCCCCGGGCTGGCGGCGCCGCGGCCGCTCGAGAGCGATGCAGTCGACGCCGTGCTGCTCACCGAACCGCTCGGGCCGCTGCTCACCGTGCAGCCGTGGAACTACCCGCTCTACCAGGTGGCCCGGATCGCGGCCCCGAACCTGGTGCTCGGCAACACGATCCTCCTAAAGCACGCGAGCAGCTGTCCGCAGTCGGCGCTCGCCCTCGAGCAGGTGTTCCGCGACGCCGGTGTCCCGGCCGGCGTGTTCACGAACCTCTTCCTCGAGACCGGCGACATCGCCGCCGTGATCGAGAGCCCACGTGTCCACGGGGTCTCGCTGACCGGAAGGAGGGTGCCGGTGCACCCGTCGCCGAGCAGGCCGGGCGCAACATCAAGAAGAGCGTGCTCGAGCTCGGCGGCAGCGACCCGTTCATCGTGCTCGACGCCGAGCACCTGGAGCGCACCGTCGACGCAGCGGTCAAGGGCCGCCTCGAGAACATGGGCCAGAGCTGCGTGGCGTCCAAGCGCTTCATCGTGCTCCACGAGCACTACGACGCCTTCGTGTCCGGCATGCGCGATCGCTTCGCGGCGCTCACGCCCGGCGACCCGGCCGACCCCGCCACGACGCTCGCCCCGCTGTCGTCGGAGCGCGCGGCGCAGGCCCTGATTCAGCAGGTCGAGGACGCAGTCGCCAAGGGCGCGACGGTCGTCATCGGCGGCGGGCGCCCCGAGCTTCCGGGCGCGTTCGTGGGGCCGACCATCCTGACCGGCGTCTCGCCGGCGATGCGCGCCTATCACGAGGAGCTGTTCGGGCCGGTCGCCGTCGTCCACAGCGTCGCCGGCGAGGACGAGGCCGTCGCACTCGCGAACGACACGCCGTTCGGCCTCGGCGGGTCGGTCTTCGCCGCCGACGTCGATCGCGCGCAACGCGTGGCAGCTCGCCTCGATGCCGGGATGGTGTGGATCAACCGCCCGGCGGCGTCGCGGCCGGAGCTTCCCTTCGGGGGCATCAAGAGGTCGGGGTACGGGCGGGAGCTCGGAGCAGCGGGCATCGAAGAGTTCGCGAACCGCAAACTGATCTGCGCTGTCGCGCCCGACGCCCCAGTCGGCGGGTTCGCCGGCTGAGGCCGGATTCGCATGGTTGGCCGGCGCGACCAGCGGCGTCGATGCCGTGGTCTGCGCCGGCCGGCGCCGGATCAGGCGTGGGCAGACCCGTGGGCCCGCCACCCACACGGCCGTCCGCTACGGGCCCGCCGGGTACGTGCCGTAATCCGTTGTCACCGTCTGGTTCTGGCCGCCGAGGATCGAGGAGCCGAGGCCGCTGGTCGTGTTGCCGGTCCCGCCGCTAACCGAGGAGCCGGTGCCGCTGGCCGTGTTGCCGACGAACCCGCCGCTCACCGAGGACCGCGAGCCGCTGGCCGCGTTGTTCACCCCGCCGCTAACCGAGGAGCCGTTGCCGCTGGCCGTGTTGCCGGCTCCGCCGCTCACTGTCGCGTACGGTCGCGAGATCGTGTTGTTGGCGCCGGCGACCAGACCCGCGTAGGACGTGAACGCGTTGAATGCCCCCAGGATGAGGTTGTGCGAACCCGACTGGAGGTTCATGACGGCATTGTGCTCGTCATAGCCGATGAACAGGTTCCCCAGCCCGTTGACCGCACCCTCGGTGTCTCCCGAGCCGTCGACGATCTGCAGGTTCGCGCCGTCGATCTTCAGCGTCGGCTTGCCATTCAGACCGGCCGCGTCGTAGCTGACCTTCGACAGCGTGGTCTCCAGCGTGCCGACCTTGCCTTTCAGCGTCGCGTTGTCACTTTCCAGCTGTACTCGGGTCCCGGGTCCTCAGTGCGCTGAGCTGCTCCGCGCCGGCGAGGGCGATCTGCTGCCCGTAAGCGCGGCAGTTGACCGATGGCGCGGGACGGGGCGGGAGGTGTCGGTAAAGGCTGGAGCGGGCGATGTCAGCGAACGCTAGTCCGCGAGGGGCTTGAGGCTGTTCAGGACCGCGAGCGTCGTGCTTCGGGTCTTCTCGGTCGCGGCCTTGCCGATGATGGCGGTGACGCTGAAGACGCGGCCGCGGTCGGCGAACGACGTCTCCCACAGGCCCGAGTTGCCCACTTGGTTGCGGCAGTTCCAGGCGGGGAAGACGCCTGTTCGGGCGCGGCGCGGTTCGCCGGGCGGAGCCACCTGCGTGAGGAGGCGGAAGCGCGGCCGTTTGCGGGCGAGGTCCGCTCGCGCGCGAACGTCCTCTTCGACGACGATCAGGGCATCGGTGGGGCCAACATCCACGCGCGGTTCTGCGACTTCGTCACTGCACGCAGCCTCCGGGCGCGGGCGGATCGGAAAGGTGCCGACCGCGAGGAGGTTGCCCTCGACGGGCGAGATTCGGTCGGTCGCGCGGTCTCTCGCGCGATGCCAATCTGCCGGTAGCTTCACCCGAAGACGATCCTTGCGGTCGATGTACGTTCGTGCGTCGGCGGGCATCCGCGCCTTGACGGACGGCGCCACGACCGAAGGCTCGCTCGCCGGCGCCGGGCGGTCGTCGGCTGACGCGGGCGGAGCGGGCTCCGAGTCACCGCTCGACCCGCAGCCGGCCAGCGCGACGACCAGCCCGAACAACAGGCGAATGCGCATCACTCCGCTCCGCGGTGTCGTGAGCGCAGGATCGCGCGGAAGACGATGCGCTGATTGACGTGGGGGCCGCGGAGGTCGAACGCGTAGCAGCCTAGCCCCGGTCAGGACGGCGGAGGCCACCGTATACGCCCAACGGCCGGATGGACGGGGCAGTCGCAGCTCGGTTGTCCACGTGCGAGCGGGCTGCTCGGCCGGCCTCCGCGCACGACACGCCCGGTACAACGACTGCTGCAGCGATGACGTCGCCCACACACGTCATACGGCCAACGCGAAGCGAAAGGTCCCGTCGAGCGGCGCGCCTTCAGACCCGCCTGCGGAAGCTGTGACACCCGGGCGTCATCCTGGGTCAGAGCGGCCGAGCTGCCCAACGCTGCCCGCGATCGACTCGCTGATCTCGCGGCCGACGGAATCCTCGACCTCGACACGTGACGTCGCGATCTCGCGGGTTCACGGCGAGGTTCACATAACGTGCATTATCGGGCGTTGGTTGGTGGACCACCGCGCCGGTTCGATCGGGGTCGGTGTAGAACGCCACCTTCCTGTCAGCGCAAACGCCGCCTTCGTGTCAGTGGGTCGCGCCGCCTTCGTGTCAGTGGGAAGACCACGGATGCGTGGAACGAACGCGCGGCACCGGCCCCCGGATCACTGACCTCCGGCTTTGCCCGACGAGAAGGCAGACGACTGTCGAGTTACCTCATGGCGAGCGCTCTGCGCGCGGTTGTCGCGTGCAGCGGCGAGAACGCGGGGTTGGCAGCGAGCGCTGCTCGCAGCCACCGCTGCGCCTCGCGGTCGCGGCCGGCGGCCTTGGCGGCCATCCCGGCGTGGAAGAGAAAGCTCGCGTCACGTGTGCCCAGACGCACCGCTTGGCGCGCGTACGTCAGCCCCTGGCGCGGGTGGCCGGCGCGCGTCAGAGCCCAGCCGAGCGCGTCCGCTGCGCGGACGCTGGGTGCGTTTGCCCAGGCGGCGCGCCCTGCGGTGACGGCAGCAGCGGCGTCGCCGTGATCTGCCTCGAACAATGCCTTTTCTGTCTCCGTGTTCTCGCCGGCGGACTCAAGCCGCTTTAGCTCGTCGGGGACCTTGGCCAGGGTGCGCCGCGCGGCCTGCGGCTGTTCCGCGGCGAGCTGCAGCTCTCCGAGCAGGACGACGTACTCCTGCTTGGGGTCTCGCTCGACGAGCGCTCGCAGGCGGCTAATGGCTGGGCCGTGGCGGCCGTCCGCGATGTCGACGCGGGCCAGTCCCGCCTCAGCGGGCGCGTACCCAGGGACCTTGGCAAGGGCGGTGCGAAAGGCGCGCTGCGCCCGAGCGGGCCGGCGCTGCGCGAGCTCGATGTTGCCTTGCAGCGACTGCACGAACGCGACATTCTCGGGTCCCTCCCCGCCAGCCGAGGTGGCCAGCGTCAATGCTTCGGAGGCGCCGCCGAGATCTCCGCGCAGTTCGCGCAGATACGCGACCCTGGCGTACGAGTCGAGGTTGGGCTTGCGGTCGACCATCCGCTGGAGGACCCTCGCCGCTTCCTGGTAGCGACCCAGCTCGATGTTGGCGTCGACGAGCACGCCGAGCGTCTTGACGACGTCCGGGGCCAGTGCGTGCGCCCGCTCTCCGTCGCGCAGGCCGCCTCGGAAGTCGTGTCGCCCGAGGCGCAGGATGCCTCGCTCGGTATACGCCGCGGCACTGGAAGGGTCCCGTTCGATCGCGTCGGCGAGCGCCGCGTCCGCGCGGACGTAGGCCTGGGTGTCGGCGCCTTGACGCACGGTCCCCAGAAGCTTCGACGCCAGCTCGATCAGCGGCGTCGGGTTCTCAGGTTCAGCACGGGCGGCCAGTTCGAGCGCGGCAATCTGCTGTTCGGTGGTCGCTGAGCGCTGGCTCTTGGCTTGTGCGCGATCGGCGGGCTCGTCGCGGACGACTGCGAAGACGAGCAGCGCCACGGCGAAGGAGACGAGGCTGACGATGATGAGCTTGCGCATTCGGGTCGTGTCGCGCGCCGGTGCGGACGGGCCCATTGGGGCGGCCCGTCCGCGAGGCGGCGTGTAGTCAGGACGGGGCGTCCGCCGGTGTCGGCTCGTGCAGCGGCTCCTGGCGATCCTCCGTCGGCGAGCCGCCGATCTGGTTCTTCAGCGAGGGCACGTACGGGAAGCCCTCCAGGAAGTCCTGATCGTTGCGGTCGACGCCGTCACCGAGCGGCAGCTTCTTGCCGCCCTGGTCGGCGGGCACGAGGAAACCGCCGAGGACACGCAGCTCGATGTCGACGACGTCGTCGGCAAGCCGGCGCCCGTTGGGGAAGCCGGCGTTGTCGCCGCCGATGACGCCGAAGCGGTTCTCGGTCTCGCTCGGCGGCACACCCATGTTGAGCTTCAGCGTGTCCGCAGCGGCCGGGTTCTTGGAGATCTGCGTCACCCCGGGAATGCCGGTGAACAGCGCCTGCACGATGTCGGTGCGGTTGTCGGCCTTGACACCGAGGTCAAGCAGCTGGTTCAACGCGCCGGCCAGAAACGGGTTCAGCGCGAACGTGCCGAAGTTCTTCAGGTCGCCGGAGGGCTGCGTACGGTTGTACTTGTCCTTCAGCGTCTGCGGGATGAACAGCTCGTTGACCAGCGGATTGCCCAGGCGGCTGACCTGCACCCAGTTTCTCCCACCCCGTGCGCGGGTGCTCGCTGCGCTGTTGGTGACCTGTAGACGCTGGCGCTCGGTCGACGCCCACACACCCACGACGGCGTTGGAGCCCGTCGGACCCGAGACAGCCTTGCGGTCACGCGTGATGCGCGCCTCCGGGATCTGCAGCACGATCGACTGCACCCCGTAGCCGGCCAATGTGTCGATGCCGCCACCCATGTTGCCGGTGCCGGCGCCCTCCAGGTTGACCGAGTCAAAGACGCGATCCAGCGGCACGAAGAACGCGTCGTCGCGCTGACCGGCGAAGACCCTGCCGCCGCCCGGCAGCGAGCGGATCGCCGAATTGGCGAGCGTCTCGTAGTCGGGCATCGTCTTGGGGCCGACGTTGCTCGGCGCCGCGCGGAAGTTACGACCCAGGCTGCGCGCCGAGGTGCGCTTGCCGCGTCGGTTGTAGGTCTCACGCACGACCTCGTACGACTCCTTTTGAAACAGCTGCGGGTCGTTGAGGCCGGCGACCGGCGTCAGCGAGTGCAGGAAGTTTTTGTTGTTGAACTTCGTGCGGAAGTCAAAGCGGTAGCGCACGTCGTAGTCGCCGTCACCGGTGTTGTCGATGTTGATGTAGTACCGCGCCCGGTCATCGAAGCGATAGAAGTTCGGGCCCCCGGCAGGATCCTGAAACGGCACCCAGTTGGCGACGATCGCGACCTGATCGGGCGCGCCCTTGGGCGTGAAGGCGTACACATCGGTGTCGTCGCCCGCTGGATCGATCGACGTCAGCGGCGCCTCGCGGTGACTCGAGCCGGTGCTGACGGCGGCCACGAAGGCGCCGGCACCGACAGTTGAGAGCACGGCAGCAGCCGTGAGGACGGACTTTCGCATAAGGACTCCTCTTGAGAACACGTGCCGCCATTAGCGAGCAGCCGCCAGCCTCAGATCACATCGCTAAGCGTCTTCGCGCCGCTTCAAAGCAACCTGGCGCCGAGCTCAGCCCCATCCCACGCGGAGATTGAGGGGTGAGACGCCATCATCGCAGCCGTCTCGGCGCCTACCGAGCGATTTCCAGAGTGGGTCCTTCAGCGGAACGGGAACCATGTCCTACCGGTGCGCCCGCGCGTCCCACTGCCGTAAGGCGTGGTAGAAGCTCTGGTGCGCAATCTCGTCGGTGCTGGCGCCACCGCCGTCGGGCTTCGTCAGGTCTCACCTGCACAGGGCTCACGAGGCGGAACAGGCGCGGTCACCGGCGTGTGCGTAGCGGAGGATCAGAGTTCAATCGACGCACGGTTCGCGGCGTTGAATCCGCTCTTCGACTGAGGCATAGACATCATCGGCAACCTGATCGGAATTCTGTTCCTCGCGGCCTCCTTGTACCTTGTCGGCCAAGCGCTCAAGCTCTGGCGAGGCCAGCCGACACGGCTGGATCAGCAGCTGGGACCACCCCGCACCCGCGCGGCCCTGAGCCGCACCGCTGCGAGGCTGATGCCGGTGGTTTCCGTGCTTGGCTGCATGTTCTTCGGCGCGGGACTGACTCTTGGGCAAGTGAGCGCTGACAGCTTGGGCGGATACATCCTTGTCGCGACGCTAATCATCGCGTCCATCGGAGCGTTAGTGCTCGCGCCCGTCGTCGCCCTCTTCAATCGACCGAGGTGCGTGGTTCCACCGAGTATGCGATCGGCACCGGGTCTGATCTCCGATGGTGCGGTGCGTCGCAACAGCTAGAGCGCCCAGCACGTCACGCTGACGTGGCTTCCGCTTTCGCCTGGAAGGGGCGCTCGCTCCATCGATCTCAACGAGGTGCTGGCGCCGCCCCACGGCCAGTGTCATTCGACCGTCGTTCTACAGGGCAGGCTTGCCGGCAGCGGCGCCATCACCTGGCGCTCCTCCGCCGCGGCGGTAAGGCTGGTACGCTTCTTACATGCGGATGACGTCCAAGGGACAAGTCACGATCCCGCAGGAGCTCCGTGAGCGCTTTGCCCTGGGACCGGGCGCCGAGGTGGAAGTTGTGGCGACGGACGACGGCGCGTTGGTCCGCCCGGTGGCGCATGCCAGCGATGGCTCACGACTCGTTGCACGTCTGCGTGACCGAGCCGACGGCGGCCTCAGCGCAGACGAGGTACTGCGCTTGACGAGGGGCGAAGACGATTGACCACACTCGTGGATACGAGCGTTCTGCTCGACATCATGGCTCCGTCCTCGTGGCGAGAATGGTCCGAGGAGCACGTGGAGATGCTTGCGACCGAAGGCGATCTGGCGATCAACCAAGTGATCTACGCCGAGGTGGCGGTCGGCTTCGCCAGCCAGGATCGCCTGGAGCGCACACTCCAGGGTGTTGGGCTGGTGCGCCTTGGACTTCCCTGGGCGGCGTCGTGGCTCGTGGCGCGCGCGTTTCTCGAGTACCGCCGCCAAGGCGGGTCGAGGACGACTCCTCTGCCCGATTTCTTCATCGGTGCTCATGCCGCGGCGGCTGGCCTGCGCCTGCTCACAAGGGACCCCAAGCGCGTGCGCACGTACTTTCCCGAGGTCGAGCTCGTCGCGCCCTGATCGAGCGGTGGGGCCGGGCCCGGCATGTTCGCGCAAGCCGCGCCCGGCCCGCCCGTTCAGGCGACGGCCGGTACGACCGCCGGCCGCCCGTCGCGGATCTTGCGGTGCGGGTCTTCCATGTTCGCGGACCTCACCGCCTCGACGTCGCCGTGGTAGTCGCCACGGCCGGTCGGGTCCGACATGAGCAGCGAGCGAGCTCGAACGGGCAGAGCGCCACGTGCGGCACCCAGTGCTTGGAGCCCTTCTTGTACTGGCCGGTCACGAACGGCGTCGCGGCGAGCGCCAGCGCCCCCCTCCAGGGCGAGGTGCGCCTGGTACGGGATGACCCTTCACGACTCCGAGCGGGTAGTCGGTGAGCATCGCGTAGCCGGCGTGGATCGCCCCGGCCCGCCGGATCTGGCGCGCCGACTCGGTCCCCTCGATGCCGGCCCACCGCGGGAAGACCGTCATGAGCGTCGTGCCGGCGGTGTAGTCGGTGACGCCGTGCAGCGTCGAGTCGATCGGCCTTGGAGGAAGAGGCATGGCTTCGGGTCCTTTCTCAGGTCTGCGGCTTCAGGACGACCTTCACGCACTCGTCCTCCTTGTGTTTGAAGGTCTCGTAGCCGTTCGGCGCCTCCCCGAGGGGCAGGCGATGCGTCACCACGAAGCTCGGGTCGATGTCGCCGTTGCGGATGTGGTCGTACAGCTTGGGCATGTAGCGATGGACATGGCACTGCCCCGTCCTGAGCGTCAACCCCTTGTTCATCAGGGCGCCCGTCGGGAACTTGTCCATCAGGCCGCCGTAGACGCCGATGATCGAGACGATCCCCGCGGGCCGGCACGCGAGGATCGCGTCGCGCAGCGCGTGGCCGCGGTCGCTCTCCATGCGGGTGGCCTGCTTGACGCGGTCGACGGCGTGCAGCGCGCCGTGGCCGTGGACCGCCTCCATCCCCACGGCGTCGATCACCGCATCGGGC
Organism: uncultured Actinomycetes bacterium; assembly: GCA_963751065.1. GTDB lineage: Bacteria > Actinomycetota > Thermoleophilia > Solirubrobacterales > Solirubrobacteraceae > CADCVQ01. The sequence continues at coordinate 81 of CAVVTD010000014.1, read as the reverse complement.
CCGCAGCCGCCGGTGAGCTCCTTGAGCTGCTCGACGATGTCCGGGTCGTCGTCGAAGTTGATGACGTCGGTCGCGCCCGCC
>CAVVTD010000013.1:0-77939 GCA_963751065.1 uncultured Actinomycetes bacterium | reverse complement strand
CGTGGCGCAGGACGACGACGCCCCGCGCAGCGCGCGCACGTCGGGGCTGCCGCCCGAGCCGCCGCGTCGCTGATCGCGTCGCGGCGAGCCGGCGCCCGTCTCGGACGGGCGCCGGGGTTCACCGTGCCTCAGCTTCAGCTGTCGAAGGACTGCAGGATCTTGCGCTGCGCGTCGATCTGCGCCGTCGTCGCTGCCGGGTTCAGCCGGACCGTCTCGGCGTTCTTCATCGCCACGCCAAACTGGGTGTCCGGCGTGCCGTTGAAGTTCGTATCCATCAGCTGGGTGTAGCCAAACGCGCCGTTGGCGAAGTTCAGCCAGTTCGTCAGCAGGACGCGATCAAAGCGATCACGCGCGCTGGTAGGACCGTCGTTGAGCACGCTGAGCGCCGCCGAGAACGTCGACGCGTTGCGAATCTCGTTGAACACCCGGCTCAGGAACCCCGAGATCTCCAGATAGCAGGCCAGCGTGATCGGACTGATCTCATCGCCGCTTGCGTCCTCGTACTCATGCGCCCAGAACCCGGCCGACTTGTCGTGGTTGGCGCGGTTGCCGGTGATGATCACCTTCACCGTGTCGGTCGCCGACCCGGCGTCGTCGTCCAACGCCGAGAACTCGACGTCATAGGCGCACGCCAACCCGAACGTCTTGGACTGGTTGAAGTTCACGTTGCGCGGGTTGATCGTCGGCGACGGATCGGGATCGGGGTTGATCGCCGGGTTGTTGAGCGACAGCAGCGACGCGTCGATCGGCGATCCACCGTCATCCCAGTTCCAGCGCAACGTCAGGTCGTCGCTGCCCGGATCCGTCGCGTTGCCCTTGAACGCGACCGGCACACCGACGCTCGCGAAGAACACCGGCGTCCCGTTGACGTTGATCGTCCCGGTCTCGTCGATCGTCGGCGTCGGGTTGACGTTGGTGATCGTCACACTCGTCGTCTCGCAGTCGCTGCCGCCGTCGTCGTCGGCCCCGCAGACGGTGATCGTGTAGACGCCGTCATCACCGTAGGTGTGGCTGACGTTGGTGTACGTGAACGTCGCGTCGGGCGCGACGTTCTCCGTCGACCCGCTCAGCGGCACGGCGACACCACCCGGCTCGCCCCAGTTGACCGTCGCCGTCAGCGTGTCCAGCCACCCCGGATCGGTGATCGTCCCGCTGATCGCGACCGCCGTGTTCTCGGGCTTCGGCCCGTTGGTCGTGATCGCACCCACCGTCGGCGGGACGTTCGTGATCGTCACGTTCGTGGTGTTGCAGCCACTGCCACCGTCGTCGTCGGTGCCACACACCGTGATCGTGTAGGTGCCGTTGTCACCGTAGGCATGGCTGGCAGCGCTATAGGAGAACGTGGCGGTGGGCGCAACGTTCTCCGTGCTCCCGCTCAGCGACGCGGTCGGCGTGCCGTCGCCCCAGTTGACCGTCGCCGTCAGGCTGTCCAGCCAGCCCGGATCGGTGATCGACCCGCTGATCGTGACCGGCGAACCCTCCGGCTTGGGAGCGTTGTGGGTGATCGCGCCCACGGTCGGGTTGACGTTGGTGACCGTCACCGTCGACGTGCCGATCGCCGAGAAGCCATCGCCGTTGTTGCCCGTCACCCTGACCTTGACCGTGAAAACGCCGTTGTCGCCGACGTTCGTGAACGTCGGCGTCGCGCTCGTCGAGTCATCAAAGTCGCCGTCGTTGTCCAGATCCCACGCATACGTGAGCGGGGACGCGGCCGAGCCACCCGTCGAGGCTGCGGCGCTGAGCACCACGTTGGTGCCCTCCGGCGTTGAGTACGGGCCGCCCGCGCTCGCCGTCACAGCACACTGCGGGGGAGCGGTCGTCGACGTCGTGCCGACCGCCTGGGCGGCGCCGGCCGTCGCTCCGTTGCCCATCTCGCGCGCCGCGAAGACGCTCCAGATCAGGCACTGGTCGGCGTTGGCGTAGCGGGTGTTGTCCGCGGCGAGGATCTGGTCGCGCATCGAGATGAACGTCGGGTTTGTCCCCGACGTCTTCATCGCGTCGACGACGAGCTGCTGCGCGCGGCGGTTGCCGTCGTTGTCGCCGGCCGACGGGGTCGTCGTGTCCGGCCGGTTGGCCGAGTAGCCGTACTTCGCGATGAGCTTGACACGCAGGTTCCAGAGCACGGTCGCCCAGATCTCGCCGTCGGCGTGCTCCTGGCAGCCCGGGCTGCAGTGGTCGGTGTACTTCAGCGTGCTCGTGCCGTAGCCGACGCTGCGGACGCCCTTCGTCGTGTCGCCGTTGTTGTAGTCGCCGTAGACGGGGTCGTTCCAGTACGACGTCGCGAAGAAGTCGCCCCAGCCCTCGCCCATCGCGTCGGTCTGCGAGCCGCTGCCCAGCGACCCGCCGCTGACCAGGCGGTGCGACAGACCGTGGGTGATCTCGTGGAAGATCGTGTCGCCGTTCATCGCGCGCTGCATCGAGCTGCTGCCGCAGGAGGTCTTGCCGACGAACATCTGCATGCGCGGGCTGGTGCCATCCGCGAAGGTCTCGAAGTCCGCGTTGCAACCCTCGGTCAGGTAGCTGTCATCGGCCTCGGCGAGGATCGGGTCGCCGCCAGCGCCGCCGCGACCGAAGTTGTCGGCCTGGAAGTTGCGCGACGGCTCGTTGAAGCCCAGACCGTAGAGGTAGTCGTGGTACTTGTTCGTGTAATAGAACATCTGCGTCACGACCGCGGCTTGGTCGGTCGTGATGTCGGTCTCGACCGGCATGCCGGTCCCCCATGCGTTGGTCCAGGGGTAGTTGAAGTGCTGGAAGTTGGGATCCGGCGAGGCAGGCGTCTGCGGCTGGAAGTCCGACGCGTTGTTGCCGTCCTTGTCCTGGTAGGCGTTGACGTTGTTGCCGTTCGTCTCGCGGTTGGTGCCGACCCAGCCGTTGTTGTCGAACGAGGCGCCCGTGAAGGGGACGATCGTGCGCGTCGCCCCCGCGATGGCGGGATGCTGGGCGGTGAAGACGGTGCCCTCGGCAAGGCTTTCATGCAGGTTGCGCCGCGCCAGCAGCGCTCCGCTGTCGGCATCGACCACGCTCTCGTAGAAGCCGATCTTGTTGACCTCGGTGGTCGTCTTCCAGGCCAGGCGCGCCGCGCGGCCGCCCGGCATCGGGAAGGTCACGAGCCGCGCATCGACGTCGGCTGGATCGCTGACGTCGCGTGCGAGGTTGTTCTCGAAGACGGTGCGGCGCGACGCCGAGCCGGCGCTGGACTTGGCAATGAGCCCGACCGGGCTCTCGCCCACCTTGTTCAGCGCCACCCGCACGGCATCGGACGCCGACAGCTCGGCGCTCGAGTCGGCGGTCGCGTCGGGTACGTAGGAGCCGTCGTAGTTGACGAGTCGGCCGTCGCCATCGAGCGTGAAGGTCATCCGCGCGCCGAGGACGTCGCGCCCGGCATCGGTCTGCTGCAGCGTCAGCGCCGTGTACTTGGAGGTGACGTCCTGCGCGGCCACGACGAGGCCGCCGAGCGCGGCGGCGGACAGCCGGTACAGGGCGGCGTTGTCGGCGAGGAAGCCGCGCACGATCGACTCGGCGGACGCGCCGCTCTTGGCGGTCATCGCTGCGCCGGTCGCGCCCCTGAGCGCCCCGGTCGCGCTGTCGAACGTCACGCGGGCGCCGGTCAGCGCGCGGGCGGCCTGGCGCTGGGTGCTCGTGGCCGCCACGCCGCCGCTGAGCGCGGCGCGCACGTCGTAGTCCTTGGCCGCCGGCTGGTTCGTATGCGGATCACGAAGCTCGGCGCTCGCCGTGGCGGCGCTCACCAGCCCGATCATGGTGCCCAGGACGACGACGATCCCTGCCGACTTGCCACGCATCCGATACCCCGGCTTCCCGAGCGCCACGGCAGATGCTGTCGGCGCGGTTGTTGTGTTCGACTAACCTAGTTCTTGCGTGCCCGGGCGTACTGTGATTCTCGTCACACTCCTCGCGGCGGCCGCCGGGCTCGGCCTCGGCGCCGGCGGGCCGGCCGGCGCGGCGCAGTCGGCGCCGCGCGTCATCACCGAGGGCCACAGCGGCAAGACCTTCACGCTCAAGCGCACGAGCAACTCCGTGCTGCGCCTGAGCAACAAGTGGAACTGGACGCAACCGAAGGCTCGCGGCGGCACCGTCGTGCTGACCCGGATCAACTACGAGACCGATCCGGGCTTCAAGGCGTGGCGGATCACGCGGCGCGCCGCCGGGACGGCGAAGATCACGGCCTCCGGACAGCCGAACTGCGACGGCTGCGCGCGGGCCGCGCGGTCGTTCAAGCTCAAGCTCGACGTCCGCTGACGCGGCTGACCGCGCCGCCGTGGATTCCGCCGCCCCGGCGCCGCAATAGGATGGGCCCATGTTCACCCGAGTCGATCACATCGGTGTCGCGGTCGAGGACCTCGACGCGTCGCTGGAGCTCTACGAGCGCGACTACGGCATGAAGCTCGTCCATCGCGAGACCGTCACCGAGCAGGGCGTCGAGGCGGTGCTGCTCGACGTCGGCGAGAACCACATCGAGCTGCTCGCCGCGACCGGCCCCGACACGCCGGTCGGCAAGTTCCTCGCCAAGAAAGGACCGGGCATGCACCACGTCGCCTACCAGGTCGAAGACATCGAGGCGACCCTCGCGGCGCTCAAGGCGGCCGGCCTGCGGCTCATCGACGAGACGCCGCGCACCGGCATCCGCAACTCGCGCGTCGCCTTCCTGCACCCGGCCACCGCGGGTGGCCTGCTGACCGAGATCGTCCAGCCGGCGGAGGGACACTGATGGCGCTTCAGCGGGTGACGATCGGCTTTACGGGCAGCGGCGCGGTGCTTGCCGTGAAGGTCGAGGACGACGCGCTCGACGGTCTGCTGCAGGCGGTCGCGGGCGGCGAGTGGCACGACCTCACGACCGACGACGGCACGATCCGGCTGAACCTCGGTCAGGTCGTCTACGTGCGTACCACGCGCGACGAGCACAAGGTCGGCTTCGGCCTCGGCTGACCGGCCCCGCCTCACGGCGGGCAGCCCTACAGCTCGCGCCGCGCGAGGCGCGTGACCGCCTCCGTGGCACGAGCGGGCAGCGAGCGGCCGTTCCAGCGCTCCAGGTCGATCTCCGAGGAGCGCTCGAGGTCGCGCTCGAACTGCGCGTCGAGCAGCCCGGCGAACTCGCGCGAGCAGACGCCGAGCGTCACCTCGTCCTGCAGCTGAAAGGAGCGGTTGTCGAAGTTCACCGAGCCGACCGACGACCACACGCCGTCGATCGTCAGCGTCTTGGCGTGGATCATCGTCGGGCAGTACTCGTAGATCCGCACGCCGCCGTCGAGCAGCTCCTCGTAGACCGAGCGGCCGGCCAGGCGGACGAACTCCTTGTCGGTGTGCGGCCCGGGCACGAGCACGCGCACGTCGACGCCGCGCTGCGCGGCATCGGTCAGCGCCTCGACGAAGGCCGGCCGCGGCGCGAAGTACGCCGACGTCAGATGCAGCGTCTCGGTGGCACAGGCGATGGCGAGGAAGTACAGCGCCTCGACGTTCGTGTCGCCGACCTCCGCCGTCGAGCGCACGACCTGCATCGCGCCGTCGTCGGAGACCGGCTCGAGCTCGGGCAGGTAGTCGGGCCCGACGAGCACGTCACCGGTCGCCTCCAGCCAGTTCTCGGCGAAGGCGCCCTGCAGCCCGCGCACGACCGGCCCGCGGACGCGGGTGTGGGTGTCGCGCCAGTGGTCGGGATCCTGCGCGTTGCCGGTCCACTGGTCGGCGATCCCCACGCCACCGGTCATCCCGACCGTCCCGTCGACGATGAGCAGCTTGCGGTGGGTGCGGTTGTTCACGCGGCGGATCGCGTAGGGCTTGGGCGGGCGGAAGTAGGCGAAGTGCACGCCCGCCTCGTCCATCTTGCGGATCAGCCGGCGGTCCATCTTCGCGCTGCCCACGGCGTCGAGCAGGACGTTGACCTCGACGCCCGCCTGCGCGCGTTCGCACAGGGCCTCGGCGATCGTCTCGCCGATCTTGCCGCTCCAGTACAGGTAGGAGAGAAAGTTCAGCGTGCGCTGCGCGCCGGCCATCGTCTCGAGCAGGGCCGGGAAGATCTCGTCGCCGTTGATGAGCAGCTCGATGTCGTTGCCGTGGGTGATCGGCGCCATCGTGAGCGCCTCCGTCGCGCGCAGGAAGCCGGCGGATCCGACCTCGATCGACTCGCCTCGCAGCTCGTAGCCGTCGCCCTGCTCGCGGCGGTGGCGCAGCGAGTCGGCCGCGTAGCGCGCGACGATCGCGACGGCGATGGCGGCCGGCCAGCGCTTGTTCATGACGCCACCACGACGTCGAAGCCGCCGTCGTGCAGCGTGAAGTGCCCCGGCTCGCAGCGGCAGGTCTCACCATCCACGTTGAAGGTCGGATGGCCGTCGATCTCGACGTCGATGACGCGGCCGCGCTCGTGGGGCACGTCGTCCTGCCCGGTCAGCCTCCCGGCGCGCATGGCGTAGGCGCGGCGCACGAGCCCGGCCCGCGAGCCCGCCGGGACGACGGCGACGTCGATGAGGCCGTCGTCCTCGCGGGTGCCGCCGATCTCGCTGCCGCCGCCGAAGGCGCCCGTGACCGCGACGACGACCTGCCAGGCGTCGCCCTTGTAGGTCTCGCGCCCGTCGGAGGCGATGGTGCAATGCAGCGTCGGGGCGGTGACGCCCGCCTTCAGTGCGCCGAGCGTGTAGGCGAGGGGGCCGAGGCGCGACTTGTGCGGCTTGGCCGCCTGCGCGGCGGCGACCGACAGCCCGGCCGCGGCGGCGTTGACGAACGGCCGCTCGCCGGCCAGCCCGAGCTCGGCATGGGTGATCGTCGCCGACGGATCGCGTGCCAGCGCGCAGGCCTCGTCGAGGTCGAGCGGCAGCTGCTTGGCGCGCGCGAAGTCGTTGGCCGTGCCGACGGGGACCACCGCGAGCGGCACGCCGATCTGCGCGGCGCACAGCGCGGCGGGGCCGATCGAGCCGTCGCCGCCCGCGACGACGATGCGGTCGGGCCGCCCCTCCGCCGTCAGGGCGGCCACCGCGCCGTCCTCGAGGTCACCGTCCTCCTCGTCGGCGATGTCCTCGATCGACACGCTCGTCACATGGGCCCCGCCGGTGCGCAGGCGCGCCTCGAGGTCGGCCGGCTCGGGGGCGGTGCCGGAGTGGGGATTGGCGATGAGGGCGAGGCGCACGCGGGCCAGTCTGCCCAATCGGTCGGTGCGGGAAGCGAGAACGCCCCGGCCGTGGACGGATGGCGCATCGCGGCCTGTGCGGCGGGGTACCGGGCGCTCCATGTCCAGCGAGGACCTGTCGATCGGCCTGCGCCGCGACCGGCACGTCGAGCTGCGCGGTCGCCGGTCGGAGCTCTGGTGGCGGCGCGGAGTGATCGCGTTCTTCTCGCTCGTCGTCCTGGCCGCGCTCGCCGGGCTCTTCGGCCAGCCCGACCAGACGGCGCGCGCCCAGAGCCAGGCGGCGACGCTCACCGTCCGCGCCCCGGAGCACATTCGCGGCGGGCTGTTCTTCCAGGGACGCCTCGACATCGTCGCGCACGAGCGCATCGCCAAGCCGCGGGTGGTGCTCGGCCCCGGCTGGACGGAAGAGCTTCAGCTCAACACGCTCGAGCCGGCGCCGGCGTCCGAGACGTCGGCCGCCGGACGCCTGGAGCTCGAGTACGACCCGCTGAAGACGGGCGACCACCTCACTGTGTGGCTGCAGTTCGAGGCCAACCCGACCGGCATGGGCAGCCGCGACCGCGGCGTGACCCTGCTCGACGGCGATCTCGCGCTCGTCCACGTCCCCGGCAGGCTGACATCGTGGCCGTGAGGGTCTGACCGTGGACATCGCCCTGCGCGCCATCGTCATCTTCACGCTGCTGCTCGTCGTCACACGCGCGGTCGGGCGCCGCGAGCTCGGCTCGATGGAGCCCTTCGACCTCATCCTGCTCGTCGTCATCGGCGACCTCATCCAGCAGGGCGTCACGCAGAGCGACTACTCGCTGACGGGAACGCTGATCGTCCTATCGGTCATCGCCACGATGACCGTCCTGACGTCGTACGTGAGCTTCAAGTTCCCGCGGCTGCGCGGGACGCTGGAGGGCGAGCCGATCGTGCTCGTCGAGCACGGGCGGATCATCGAGCGCAACCTGCGCCGCGAGCGGATGACCCACGACGAGCTCGCCGCCGAGGCGCGCCTGGCCAAGATCGCCGATCTCGACCGCGTCCGCCTTGCGGTGCTCGAGACGAACGGGGAGATCAGCTTCATCACGGAGGAGCCCAGAGGCATCGTGGCGGGCGCCGAGGAGTGACCTCGCACCCGCGTGGCTAACGTCTCCGCGGTGATCTTCGCCTCCGCCGGCCCCGCCGGCTCCGCCGCCGCCGCCGCACCGCCCGCCGCCGATCCCGCGGCGCGCCGGTCGCTGCGCGCGCGCTGGCGCGCGGGCCCGCTCGGGCGCGCGATCGCCAAGGTGGACGTCCGGCTGTTCAGCCTGCTGCGCCGGCACGGCCACGACCCGGCGATCGAGCAGCCCATCCGCCGCTTCTCGAGCCTCGGCGAGCACGCCGCCGTCTGGCTTGCGCTCGGGCTGGCCGGCGCCGCGGTGGACGCGCCGCGCCGCTCGGACTGGCTGCGCGCCGCGCGCTCGGTGCTCGTCGCCTACGCGCTGAACACGGTGCTGAAGACCGTCGTGCGCCGCAAGCGCCCGCATCTGGAGCACTGGCCCGCGCTCATCGTGACGCCGACCGCGCTGAGCTTTCCCTCCGCGCACGCCTCGTCGTCGTTCGCCGCGGCACGGGCCTACTCGTCGCTGCTGCCGGGCGAGCCGCTCTATGCCGCCGCGAGCGCGATGGCGCTGTCGCGGGTGTACCTCGGCGTGCACTATCCGTCGGACATCGCCGCCGGCGCGCTGCTCGGCACGCTCGTCGGCAGCACCGGACGCGCACGATGAAGGTCGGCATCGTCGGGATGCCCAACGCGGGCAAGTCGTCGCTGTTCAACGCGCTGACGCAGGCCGGCGTCGACGCGGCGAACTACCCGTTCACGACGATCGAGCCGAACGTCGCCGTCGTGGCGGTCGAGGACGAGCGGCTCAAGGCCGTGGCCGACACCGTGCGCGCGTCGAACATCGTCTGGGACACGATCGACTTCCACGACATCGCGGGCCTCGTGGCCGGCGCGCACTCCGGCGAGGGCTTGGGCAACCGCTTCCTCGCGAACATCCGCGAGACCGACGCGATCCTCCACGTCGTGCGCGCCCACCACGACACCTCGATCATCCATCCCGAGGGCCGCGTCGACCCGATGGCCGACATCGAGACGATCGAGACCGAGCTCATCTTCGCCGACCTCGAGCAGGCCGAGCGCCGCCATGCCCGCGTCGTGCGCGACGCGCGCGGCGGCGAGCGCGCGGCGGTCGCCGAGGAGGCGTGGCTGCGCGAGCTCATCGACGCGCTGCACGCCGGCAGGCCGGCCCGCACGGTGCCGCCGCCCGCCGACACGCCGCACGTCCTGCGCGACCTCGGCCCGCTGACCGCCAAGCCGGTGCTGTTCGTCGCCAACGTCGACGAGGGCTCAGACGTGGTGCCGCCCGCGATCGCCGAGCACGCCGCCGCCCAGGGCGCGGTCGCGGTCGCCGTCTCCAGCCGGATCGAGGCCGAGCTGCGCGAGCTCGACGACGCGGAGGCGGCGGAGATGCGCGCCGACCTCGGGATCGGGGAGTCGAGCCTGCAGCGGGTCGTCGGCGGCGCCTTCTCGCTGCTGGACCTCATCGCGTTCTTCACCGCCGGCGAGGACAAGCCCGCGCAGTGCTGGCATCTGCGCCGCGGGCTGACGGCCTGGCACGCGGCCGGCCAGATCCACTCCGACATCCAGAAGGGCTTCGTCCGCGCGGAGGTCGTCGGCTGGGACGCGCTCACCGAGGCCGGCGGCTACTCCGGCGCGCGCGATCGCGGGACGCTGCGCCTCGAGGGCCGCGACTACGCGATGCGCGACGGCGACGTGCTGACGGTGAAGTTCACGCCGTAGGGCTGCGATGAGTTTCGGGCCCGGGGAGCGTCGTAGGCTCGACACACCTTCGTCAGACAGCCCGTCCACCCCGAGCAGGGAGCTGCACAGATGACCACGTCCCTCATCACCGGCGTCGACTTCGTCACCGTCCCGACCAACGACTTCGAGGCCTCCCGCGAGTTCTACGGCGACGTCCTCGGCCTGCCCGAGGTCAAGCAGTGGGGCAACATGCCGGCCGTCGAGTTCCAGGCGGGCGCGCTGACGATCGCCGTCATGGATCCGACCGCCTTCGGCCAGCCGTTCGTCCCGCACAGCGTCCCGATCGCCTTCCAGGTCGACGACGTGCCCGCCGCGCGCGAGGTGCTGGAGGCCAAGGGCGTGACGTTCGTCACCGACCTCATCGACAGCGGCACGTGCCACCAGGCGATCTTCCTCGACCCGGCAGGAAACTCGCTGGACCTGCACCACATCTACGCGAGCAAGAAGGCCGATTAAAGGGCGGAGACCCGCATGGGGCGGGCCTCGGCCATCAGAAGATCAGGCTTGTGTGGCAGGGGGACGTTCCAACTGAGAATGTCTCAGCCCTCCGGTCGCCATCGCTGTCTGACCTGATTGACCATAGCGTGCGGACCCCACGCGTCCGCGCGCGGTCATTCTGTGTCGACGAGGGGAGACTCCTCCGGATCGTCGACGCGCTCGGCGTGGTCGGTGCCGCCGCCGGCGACCTCGTCGAGCGGATCGTCGGGGTCGGGATCCTCGGCGGGCCGGGCGGCGCCGGTCTGCTTCGTGGCCTCGTCGATGTGCTCGTCGAGCTGATCGAGCTTGTCCTGCATGTCGGCCGACGCGTCGTCGCCGGCGGCCGGGCGGTCTTCGGAGTCTGAGCTCATGCCGGCGGTCTGCCCGCTGGCGCGGGCGCCTACGCCACGCGGCGCGTGGGCAACTCGACGACCTGGCCCTCGCCGCGCGGCGGCCGCCAGGCGCGCCAGATGTCGCGCATGCACCACGCGTCGAGCGCGAGCAGCGCGGCGATCACCCCGAACACGCCGATGAAGAGCAGCGCGCGCAGGACGAGCGATCCGCCGCCCGACAGCTCGGCGCGGGCCACGGCGGCGGGGTCGTCGCGGTACAGCGGCGTGGCCTGAAACGCCGCCTTGGCGGCGTCGAAGGCCGGCTTGATCTTGCCGTCGTAGGCGATCAGCCCCTTACGGTGAAACGAGTCGCGCTTGGCCATCGGGATCGCCGCGCCACCGTCCCAGTCGGGCTTGACGGCGAACTCGCGCGCCGTCCAGTAGATCGCCCCGCCCATGAAGCCCAGCCGGTCGACGATGTCGAGGTTGCGCTTGAGGTACTGCGTCTGGAAGGCGTAGGTCTGCTTGACGTCGGCCGGCCCGGGCTCCGAGGCCTCGGCGCCGAACTCGGTGATCACGAGCGCCTTGCCGGGGTACTTGTCGTGCATCGCGCGCAGGTACGGCTCGAGGTCGGCGAGGTTCGCCGTCGAGCGCTCCTTCTTGCCCTTGTACCAGCCGTAGTACGAGTTGATCCCCAGCACGTCGAACGCGTCGTACGTCGACTGGCGCGGGATGTTCGGGTAGGAGAGGATGTCGATCGAGACCGGCCGCGTGGGGTCGATGTCGCGGGCCAGCTCCGCGGCGTTCTGCATCCAGACCTGCGACGTGCGATGGATGTCGGGCCACGAGGTGAGCTCGTTGGCCACGGAGTTCGTGATCACCGACGGGTGGTTGCGCGCCGACAGGATCGTGTTGCGCACGACGTCGAGCTCGCGCGAGCGCTGGCCTGGCGTCTTCAGGAGCGCGTCGCGGTGGTAGACCGGCGCCTGGCTCCAGACGAGGATGCCCTCCTTGTCGAAGCGGTCGAGCAGGCGCGGGTCGAGCAGGTAGTGCGCGCGCGTGACGTTCGCCCCGAGCGCCTTGAGCTCCTCGACGGTGTTGTCGACGTCGGCGTCGGTCATCGCCGGCCCGCGACCCGGGACGTCCTCCTGGATCGAGGCGCCCTTGAGCTCGAGCACGCGGTCGTTGAGGCGCAGCATCCCGTTGCTGACGTCGACGGTGCGCAGCCCGATGCTGCGCCGGTCGACCTGGACGGTCACGCCGCGCGAGCGCGTGGTGACGGTGGCGGCGTAGAGGTCGGGGCGCTCGGGCGACCAGAGCTGCGCATCGCCCTTGACCGGGATCGCGAAGCGCACGCGCACGCGCTCACCGGGGCGCAGGGCGCGCGGCGCCTTGACCCCCTCCGAGACCGTGTCGTCGGGCGCCAGCAGCCGGACGCTGACGGAGGGCTCCTGCACGATGTCGCTGTGGTTCTGCAGCCAGCCGTCGACGAGCACGCTCCACTTGCACGTCGACTTCAGGCACACGCGCTGGGGCAGCAGGCCGGCGTCGTGCATGACGACCCCCCCGCGCGCGACGAGCGAGACCTGGCGCGTGATCCCGCCCCAGTTCCACCAGCCCTCACGTAGGGCGGCGCTGCGGCGGTAGTCGACGCGCACCACGAGCGTGTTCGTCTCGCCGGGGCGCAGGCCCGCCGCGCGCAGCTCGAACGGGGTGTACGGGTCGCGGTGGACGCCGAGCTCGCGACCGTTGAGCCAGACCTGCGCGATCCGGCGCACCTGCTCGAAATGCACCGCCCAGCCGACGCCGGCGGGGGCCTGCGGGCCGATGAAGTTCAGCCGGTACCAGCCGACCGAGCCGTAGAAGAGCTCCTTGGCCGGGGTGGAGTCCGGCACGTGCGGGATCGTAACCGGCTCCCAGCCGAGCCCGCGCTGGCCGCCCTGCCAGTTGTCGGTCAGGCCCGCGTCGTCGGCGTCATGGGCGAACTGCCAGCCCTGCGCGAGCATGACCGGACCGGGTGGGTCGGCGGCTGACGCAGCGTGCGGGAGCACGAGCGCGAGCGCGACGGCCACCGCGAGGGCGGAGAGGAGGCGCACTGCGCGGACATGATGCCCGAATCGCGGCGCGAAACGCGCGCTTCCCCGCCCGCGGCGATCCCGGCGTGGACTAATGGTCCAGCCGCTCGGCGAGTCGGTTCATGCCGCGCTCGCGTGCGGCGGCGGCCGCGGCGGGGCGATCCATCGGTCCATCGGGCGGCCGGTCGAGTTCGACGCGACGCAGCGTGGCGATGTCCTTGAACGCGCGCAGCGCGTCGGGATCGGCGGTGAGCGCACCGGCCTGGCGCGGGGTCATGACCCCGGGCTTCGACGCCGCCGCGATGACGCCTTCGAGCGTGCCGTGAGTGCGCAGCAGGTCGCGCGCGGTCTTCGCGCCGATCCCCTTCGCGCCCGGCAGGCCATCGGACGGATCGCCGCGCAGGGCGATGAAGTCGGGCACCTGCTCGGGCTCGATCCCGTAGCGCTCGCGCACGCCGTCGGCGTCGACGATCTCCGGCCCGTCCTTGCCGCCGCGCGGAAACAGCACCGTGACCCGATCGTTGACGCACTGGAACATGTCGCGGTCGCCGGTGAACAGCAGCGCCTCGCCGCCGGCGGCGACCTCGAGCGCGGCCAGCGAGCCGAGCAGGTCGTCGGCCTCGAGGTCGGTCACCGACGCGCTGTTCCAGCCGAACGCGCCGAAGAAGGCGGGCGCGTCGCGCCACTGGTGCTCGAGCTCGGGCGGCATCGGCGGGCGGTCGGCGTGGTAGGCGGGGAAGGCGTCGGTGCGGTAGTCGGCCGCCTCGGCGCCCCAGCAGAGCACGACCGCGCGCGGCTCGTGGCGCTCGATGACGAAGAGGATGAGGTTCGCCATGCCGAGCAGCGCGTTGACCGGGTGGCCGTCGTCGTCGGTGATGCTCTGGGGCAGCGCGAAGAACGCCCGGTACATGAGCGAGGGGGCGTCGACGGCGAGCAGCGGGGCGGGCACGGGCTGAAGGCTAGGGACCGCGTCCTATCCTGGCCGCATGCTCACGATCACCGGCTTGGACGAGATGCGCGCGAAGGTCGGCGAGGAACTCGGCGTCAGCGACTGGCACGAGGTCACGCAGGCGCAGATCGACGCCTTCGCCGAGGTCACCGGCGACCATCAGTGGATCCACACCGATCCCGAACGGTCGAGGCAGACGCCGTTCGGCGGCACGATCGCCCACGGCTACTACACGCTCTCGCTGCACCCGCGCTTCGCCGCCCAGATCTTCGCCTTCGAGGGCTTCGCATTCGCCGTCAACTACGGCCTGAACAAGGTCCGGTTCCCGGCCCCGCTGCCGGTCGGCAACCGCGTTCGGATGCGCGCCACCCTCGTCGGGGTCGAGGACGTCCTCGGCGGCGCGCAGATCACGATGAAGCTCACGTTCGAGGGCGAGGGTGCGCTGAAGCCGGTGTGCGTCGCCGAGCAGCTGACGCGGGTGTATACGTCGGGATAGTGCCGTTGGTCCGGTCGTGCGCTGGCGCGCGGCGCCGTGGTGGTGGCCGCCCGGCTGAAACTGCATCGTTGAGGGCGTCAGGGAGCGTGGTCGGCGGCGTTTCGGCCAGGGCCGGCGGGGTGTGTCGAATCGTTCGCGTCCGCCGCGAAGTATTCGACACACCCCTGCCGAGCGGCCAAATCGGCCCACCACTAACGCGAAACCTGGCCCGCCCGCCGGCACGAAGCCAACTGACCCACCCCTCAAAGCTGCCGTTTGACGCCGCCGACAACCCCAACGCTGTGCGACAGCGCACTCAGCGCACGAGCACGTTCGGCCCCGCCACGCCGTCGTAGCGCACGCGGTACAGCCCCGGCCGCGCCAGCCGCGCGATGTAGCGCCCGCCGGCGCCGACCGGCGCCTCGAACAACGAAACCCAGCCCGTTCTCAGGCGCCGCTGCACCGTCACCCAGTCCCGGCCCGGGATCGCCGGGTCGACCCGCCCGCTCAGCACGCCCGCCGCGGGCAACGCGGCCAGCGCGCCGCCGAGCGCCGCCGCGCGCGCCATCGACGGCGCGATGCCGCCGGTCGGAAGACCTGGCGCAACCGGCGTTTCCGGCACGCTCGGCGGCGCGTTGCCGTCCCCGCGCGTGCCGGTCGACGTGATGACCGTGAAGCGCGCCCACGTGTCGTAGAGGCCGAGCTTGCCGCGCAGCGCCGGGCCGGTGACGTTCGTCCGCCCGCCGGTGCCCACGACCTGGGCGCGCACGACGCGCGGCGACCTGCCGCGGGTGATCACGCGGATGCGCGTCAGCGAGCCCTTCACGAGCGAGCCCAGCCGCCGCTGTGCCGCGCCGAGGCTCATCTGGCGCACCCAGCGGTGGCGCGGCGCGCCACCGTCGTAGGGATCGTCGACCGAGACGAGATATGGCTGCGGCTCGGCGCCGAGGAAGACGTTCTCGATGTTCTCGGTCCGCCCGCCGGAGGTCGAGAAGTAGTACGTGACGATCGGCTTGCCCTGGTACGACACGATCTCGCCGGCCGTCGCGGCCACCGCCGCGTCGGTCGGCGCGGTCTCCCCGGCGATGCCGTTGTAGACCTGTGAGCGCGTGTCGGCGTACTGGTCGAAGCCGTCGCCGTCCTTGGTCGTCGCGAGCGCGTAGGTGCGCGCGGCGACCGCCTGCGCGCGCAGCGCCTCCTGCGGCCAGCCGGACGGCATCTCGCCGGCGACGACGCCACGGACGTAGTCCTCGATGTTCAGAGCATTGATCGCCGACACCCCGCCGAGCGCCGACGCGCGGACCTCGAGGTTGCCGCGGTACGTCCCGTCCTTCGCGGCATTGCCGCTCTTGCCGAACAGCCGCAAGCCGCCGTTCGCCCCGCCGATGACGAGCGGCGACCGATAGCTGCCGATCGTGCGGCCGCTGGAGCTGCGCAGCGTGATGACCCCGCTCAGCCCGCGCGTGGCGACGTACTTCTGGTTCGGGTCGAGCTTGCGGGCGCCGACGACCGTGGCCGCGTTGCGAAAGACGACACGGCCCGCCGTCTTGAGCAGCACCCGCACCTCGCTCGTGCCGTCGAGCTTGGCCAGCGTCGTGCCGGAGTAGTAGTGCGCGAGGATCGCGGCGTGGTCTGAGCCCTTCTCGGCGAACCCGAACGCGCCGTACTGGCTCATGCCGATCCCGTGCCCGAAGCCGGCGCCGCGCACGACGAGCCGCGATGCACCCAGCGCAGGCGGGGCCGCCATGGTCGCAAGGAGCGCGATCAGCGCGCAGACAAGAAGGGTGGGTCGCATCATGGTGAGGACACGGCCGCAGGCTGTCGGTTGCGGGGGACGGGCTCGTGGGTAGCCGCATGCCGTGCTGCACGTCCAACTTAGCCCGAAGGCCGGAGGACCATGACCGGTTCACGTGCATCGGACGTCTTCGTGCGCTGCCTCGAGTCCGAGGGCGTGCGCCATGTCTTCGGCATCCCCGGCGAGGAGACGCTCGATCTCAACCACTCGCTCGCGCACTCGTCGATCGAGTTCATCCCGGTTCGCCACGAACAGGCCGGGGCCTACATGGCCGACGTCCACGGGCGCCTCACCGGGCGCGCCGGCGTCTGCCTCGGCACGCTCGGACCGGGCGCCCTGAACCTCGTCACCGCGGTCGCCGACGCGACGCTCGATCGCGCCCCGCTCGTCGCGCTCACGGGCCAGCGGGCGCTGGAGTGGATGCACAAGGAGTCCCATCAGTACGTCGACCTCGTCGAGGTCATGCGCCCGGTCACGAAGTGGAACGCACGCGTCAGCTCGCCTGAGGTCATCCCCGAGGTCGTGCGCAAGGCGTTTCGCGTCGCCGAGTCCGAGAAGCCCGGCGCGACGCACCTCGAGCTGCCCGAGGACGTGATGGCCCAGCCGCTGGAGGCGACCGCGCTGCCGCGCCGCTCGCCGCCGTTGCTCGAGCCGGCCCCGCGCGAGCTCACCCACGCGGCCGAGCTCATCTGCCATGCGCGCAGCGCCGTGATGCTCGCCGGCAACGGCGTCCTGCGCGCTCGCGCCGCCCCCGCGCTGCGCGAGTTCGCCCGCGCCACCGGCGTGCCGGTCGCCGAGACGTTCATGGGCAAGGGCGCGCTGGACTACGCCGACCCGCACGCGCTGGGCACCGTCGGCCTGCAGGAGCGTGACTACGAGCTCGCCGGCTTCGACGACGCCGACGTCGTGATCGCCGTCGGCTATGACCTCGTCGAGCACGCACCCGAGCACTGGAATCCGCGACGCGACAAGACGATCATCGTCGTCGACTCCGTCCCGGCGGAGATCGACGCGTACTACACCCCCGCCGTCGAGCTGCTCGGCGACCTCTATCACGTCCTCATGCGTCTCGCCGAGTCGTGCCGTCAGACCGCGCCGGCGGCGCCCCCGCGCAACGGGTCACGGCTGCACGACCTCGTCCTCGGCCATCTCGAGGCGGGTCGGGAGGACGACGCCTTCCCTGTGCGCCCGGCGCGCGCGCTGTGGGAGCTGCGCGACGCGCTCGGCCCCAACGACATGCTCGTCTCCGACGTCGGCCTGCACAAGCTGTGGATCGCGCGCATGTTCGGAGCCCACGAACCGAACACCGTGCTCATCGCCAACGGCCTGGCCGGCATGGGCTTCGCGCTGCCCGGCGCGATCGCCGCCAAGCTCGTGCACCCCCAGCGCCGCGTCGTCGCCGTCTGCGGCGACGGCGGCTTTCTCATGAACTGCCAGGAGCTCGAGACCGCGACGCGTCTGGAGACGGCGTTCGTCACGGTCATCTGGGAGGACCGGGCCTACGGCTCGATCGCCTGGAAGCAGCGCCAGCGCTTCGACGGCGAGAGCTTCGGCACGGACTTCGCCAACCCCGACTTCGTCCGCTTGGCGGAGGCCTTCGGCATGCCCGCCTGGCGCTGCGAGTCGGCGGCCGACTTCGGCGAGCGCCTGCGCCACGCGCTCGGCCTCGACATACCCTCGCTCATCGTGCTGCCGATCGACTACTCGGTCGACGTCGCGATCTCAGAGCAACTCGGAGAGGAGACGGTGACCCGCACATGAGCCCGACCGTCGACCGTCGCTCGCGCGAGCAGATCGTGCTCGACGCGGCGCCCAAACAGCTCTACATCGCCGGGCACTGGCGCGACGGGGCCGGCGGCGAGACCGTCGCCGTCGAGGACCCGTCGACCGGCGAGACGATCGCCGAGGTGGCCGACGCCACGAAGCAGGACGCGCTCGACGCGCTCGGCGCAGCCCACGACGCCTGGTGCGGCGACTGGCGCGAGAGCGCCCCGCGCGAACGCGCGGACATCCTGCGCCGCGCCTACGAGCTCGTCACCGAGCGCACCGACGACCTCGCGCTGCTCATGACGCTCGAGATGGGCAAGCCGCTGGCCGAGTCCGAGGCCGAGGTCGCCTACGGCGCGAGCTTTCTGCGCTGGTACGCGGAGGAGGCCGTCCGCCTCGACGGCCGCTTCACGATGCACGAGGCCGGCCCGGCCCGCGGCCGGCTGCTGACGATGAAGCAGCCCGTCGGCCCGTGCGTGTTCATCACGCCCTGGAACTTCCCCCTCGCGATGGGCACCCGCAAGATCGGCCCGGCCGTCGCGGCCGGCTGCACGATGGTCGTCAAGCCGGCCAAGCTCACGCCGCTGTCGATGCTCATGCTCGGCGCGATCCTCGAGGAGGCGGGCCTGCCGGCCGGCGTGCTGAACATCATCACCGCGCGCTCCAGCGGCTCGGTCATGGAGCCGCTGATCCGCGATCCGCGCACCCGCAAGCTCTCGTTCACCGGCTCGACCGAGGTCGGGCGCAAGCTCATCGAGCAGTCCGCCGAGCAGGTGCTGCGCGTCTCGATGGAGCTCGGCGGCAACGCTCCCTTCCTCGTCTTCGACGACGCCGACATCGACGCCGCCGTGGAGGGCGCCGTCGTCGCGAAGATGCGCAACATCGGCGAGGCGTGCACGGCCGCCAACCGCTTCCACGTCGCCGAGGCGATCGCCGGCGAGTTCGCCGACAAGCTCGCCGCCAGGCTCGCCGCGATGAAGATCGGGCGCGGGACCGAGGACGGCGTCGAGGTCGGCCCGCTCATCGACGAAGACCAGCTCGCCAAGGTCGCCGAGCTCGTCGAGGACGCCGTCAGCAAGGGCGCCCGCGTGCTGTGCGGCGGCGAGCGCGTCGAGGGCCCGGGCCACTTCTACAGACCGACCGTGCTCGCCGACGTGCCCGGCGACGCGCGGCTGCTGAAGGAGGAGATCTTCGGTCCGGTCGCCCCGATCAAGTCCTTCGCCTCGGAGGACGAGGCGATCGCAGCGGCCAACGACACCGAGTTCGGGCTCGTCGCCTACCTCTACACGGCCGGCCTGGAGCGCGCGTTGCGCGTCAGCGAACGTCTGCAGACGGGTATGGTCGGTCTCAACCAGGGCATCGTCTCCAACGCCGGCGCTCCGTTCGGCGGCATCAAGCAGTCCGGCGTCGGCCGCGAGGGCGGACCGGAGGGCATCGAGGAATACCTCGAGACGAAGTACGTGGCGATCGCCACCGACTGAGGCGGGGCGACATCGGCGGGCCGGGACGACCGGCCCGAAACGCTCGACGACGAGACGTGGCGAACAGGGGAATTCGCCGTTCGGAGAGTTCCGTGCCTGGGCTTGCAGCGGCACCCCACGACGACGGCGGCGACCACCGCACCGCGGTGTATCTCGTGGCGTTCGGTCTCGTGGTCCTGTTCTTCGCCATCGGCATCGTGGTGGCCACGACGCTGACCGGGTCCGACGCCACCTCGCAGGCGCGCGCAGAGAAGATCCGCAAGCTGCCGGTGCACTGGACGGTGCACACCGGCGACTCCTACCAGTCGATCGCACGCAGGACGGGGCTGACGACCGAGGAGCTCGAGCGCTTCAACCCGTACGTCAACCCCGACACGATCCAGCCCGGCCAGCGCCTCCAGCTGCGGGCGCGGGTGCCGCGCGGCAAGCCCAAGCCGCCGGGCCCGCGCTTCTACACGGTGCGCAGCGGCGACACCTTCGCCTCGATCGCGCGCAGGACCGACCACAGCATGTCGCACCTGCTGGAGATCAACCCCAAGCTCAAGCCGGAGAGCCTGCGGCCCGGCCAGCGCATGCGCCTGCGCCGCCCCGGCGCCGGTTAGGCGGGATCGATCGCGGCCAGGCCGTCGATGCTGACCGCGTTGCGCTCGGCGATGTAGGCGCCGATCGCCTCCGGGCCGCCGGTGCGCAGGCGCTTCTCGGCCGACAGCGTGTTGTGCGGGCGCTCGCCCTCGTGCGCCATGAGCGGTACGCCGTAGCCGCACGAGTCGGCGATCCGCGAGATCTCGACGCGCACGATCGCGCGGCGCGCCTCCGGGATCGAGGGTTCCTCGAACGCCGCCTGCTCGAGCAGGGCGTCGAAGCCGGCGTCGCCCGGCCGCAGCACCTCGCCGCGGCCGTGCAGGCGCAAAATTCGCGGAGGTCCGGAGAACGCGCACAACATTACGACGATTCGCCCGTTCTGTCGGAGATGCGCGATCGTCTCCGCCCCGCTGCCGTAGATGTCCAGATAGGCGACCGTCGTCGGCCCGAGCACGCGCAGCGAGCCGATCGGACCCTTCGGCGAGACGTTCACGTGGCCGTCCGCGTCGAGCGGCGCGGTGCCCACGAAGAACAGAGGCTGGCGGGCGATCCAGCCCGCCAGATGGTCGTCGATCGTGTCGTAGCTGCGGCCCATGGTGCAAGATGGCGCCCGCGCGAAGGCGTATCCGGTGGCGCGGGACGGTACATTCTGCCGGTCGTCGCAATGCCAGCGGCACGGACGTCCGCGCCTGCTCGCGCCTCTGCGCGCTCAGCGGCCGCAGGATCTTGAGGTGAATATGAACGGGGTCGGGTGACGAGGCAGGTGGGGATGCGGGCGGTGATCGGGGGAGTCTGTGCGCTCGTCGCCGTGCTCGCTGCCGTCCTCGTCGTCATGGTCGCGTCGGCCGAATCCGATGCCACGCCCGCCCCGCCGGTCGTGCTCGCGCCGCACGGCGCGGAGCCCACGATCTACGCCGGCCCGGGCGCGCGCGTGCAGCTCAACGGCCTGTGGCGCTTTCGCCGCGACAAGGACGACACCGGCCTGGAGCAGGGCTTTCAGACCGGCAAGTTCGGCGGCGAGCTCGTGCGCGTCCCCTACGTCCCGGACGCGACGAAGATCAGCGGCCTGCGCGGCATCTCCATCTTCCGCGGCACCGTGGGCTGGTATCGCACGAAGGTCGACGTGCCGGTCGACGGGACGTACGCGATCCACTTCGAGTCGATCAACCACCGCGCCAAGGTCTTCGTCGACGGCAAGCTCGTCGCCGAGCACAAGGGCGAGTACCTGCCCTTCGACGTGCGCGTCCCCCTGACGGCGGGCACGCGCCACAGCCTCGTCGTACGCGCCGACTGGCGCGGGCCGACCGCGATGAAGCGCGACGGCTGGCATCGCCTCTGGTTCAACTTCGGCGGCATCAACCGCGGCGTCAGCATCCGGCGTATCGGTCCGAGCGAACTCTCCTATCCGCAGATGCAGACCAAGCTCGTCGGCGGCGCCGCCCAGGTCGAGCTGCAGGTGCACGTGCACAACAACGGCGAGCCGCGTCAGATCGGCGTGAAGGGCACGCTGACCCGCGGCGACCGCAAGTTCGACCTCGACTTCCCGGCCGAGCCGCTCGCGCGGGAGGGCACCGAGGTGCTCAAGACGTCGGTGAAGATCGACAACCCCGAGCTCTGGTCGCCGCGCACGCCGAACCTCTGGAACCTCGACCTCCAGGTCCCCGGCGAGTCGACGTACCGCGCCCGGGTCGGCTTGCGCCAGGTCGTCGCCAAGGGCGCCGACCTGCTGCTCAACGGCAGCCCGGTCAAGCTGCGCGGCGCCTCGATCCACGAGGACGTCTTCGGCCGCGGCGACGGCCTGCTGCCCGCCGACCAGGACCGGCTCGTCGCGCAGCTGCGCACGATCGACGCCAACGCGACACGCTCCCAGCACCCGCTCGACCCGGGCCTGCTCGAGCGTCTCGACGCCGCCGGGATCATGGTCTGGCAGGGCGTCGGGCCGACCGACGCGCCCGGCGCCTGGACCTCGCGCGGCGCGGAGCGCGTCAAGGTGGCCAAGGGTCGCGTGCGCACGACGTTCCGCCAGGCCCAGCTGCACCCGTCGATCATCACGTGGAACCTCGCCAACGAGGTCGCCGGCAACGGCCACCCCGAGGGCCAGATCCCGTACATCGACTCCATGGCGGCCGAGCTCAAGGGGCTCGATCCCGGGCGGCCGATCGCGCTCGACATCTGGGGCGCGCATCCGCCCAAGCAGACGTCGCTCATCTACGCGAACATCGACATGATCGGCTGGACGAACTACATCGGCTGGTACGAGGCGACGCATGCCCCGGCCGACGAGCTGCGCGAGCTGATCCGCACGCGGCTGGCGCGCCTGCGGAAGGTGTTCCCCGACAAGGTCATCGCGGTGACCGAGTTCGGCGCCGAGGCCAACGGGCGCAACGAGACGACCGAGCCCGGGGGCTACGCCTTCCAGGCCCACCTGCTCGACCTGCACCTCTCGACCTACGCGCGGATCCCCAACCTCGCGGGCGCGCTCGTCTGGAACCTGCGCGACTTCGCCGTCGCGCCGACGTTCTACGGCGGCTCGATCAAGAGCCAGGTCCCGAACATCCAGCTCGTCCGCGGCCTGAACCAGAAGGGCCTCTTCGACGTGCGCAACAAGGCCAAGCCGTCGGTCAGGGATGTCGCCGGGCGCTTCGAGGCGCAGGCAGCGTCCGACGGGGGCTGAGCCAGGACGATGTACTAGCGTTGTCGGCTCGGTGACCGACGACGCGAAAGGCCTGTGAGATGAGCGTGGCTGAGCAGCAGCTGTGGGGTGGCGAGACGGCCAAGGCGGTCGAGAACTTCCCCGTCTCCGGCGAGCGCGTGCCGGTCAGCGTCGTGCGCTGGCTGGCCGCGATCAAGGGCGCCGCCGCGCGGGTCAACGCCGACCTCGGCAAGCTCGACGTCGGAGCTCGCCGAGAAGATCGGCGCCGCCGCCGACGACATCGCCGCCGGCAAGCACGACGACCAGTTTCCGATCGACGTCTTCCAGACCGGCTCGGGCACCTCGACGAACATGAACGCCAACGAGGTCATCGCCAACCTCGCCGGCGAGGGCGCCCACCCCAACGACCACGTGAACATGGGCCAGTCCTCCAACGACGTGTTCCCCAGCGCCGTCCACCTCGCCGCGCTCGACGAGGCGACGAACGCGCTGCTGCCCGCCCTCGCGCACCTCGAGGATGCCTTCGCCGCGAAGGCGGCGGAGTTCGAGGACGTCGTGAAGTCCGGCCGCACGCACCTCATGGACGCCGTGCCGGTCACGCTCGGCCAGGAGTTCGCCGGCTACGCCGCGCAGATGCGCCTCGGCGCGCGCCGCGTGCGCAACGCGCTGCCGCAGGTCGCGCAGATCCCGCTCGGCGGCACCGCGGTCGGCAACGGCCTCAACACCCATCCGGAGTTCGCCGAGCGCATCCGCGCGCGGCTGCAGGAGGCCAGCGGGCTGGAGATCAACGCGCCCGAGGACCCGTTCGAGGCGCAGGCCAACCGCGACGCGCTCGTCGAGCTGTCGGGCGCGCTGAAGGTCGTCGCCGTCTCGCTGACGAAGATCGCCCAGGACCTCGCGCTCATGGGCTCCGGCCCGCGCGCCGGGATCGGCGAGATCTTCCTGCCCGAGCTGCAGAAGGGCTCGTCGATCATGCCCGGCAAGGTCAACCCGGTCATCCCCGAGGTCGTCATGCAGGTCGGCGCCCAGGTGATCGGCAACGACGTGGCGATCACCGTCGGCGGGCTGCAGGGCAACTTCGAGCTCAACGTCCGCATCCCGCTCATCGCGCGCAACCTGCTCGGCTCGATCCACCTGCTGTCGACCGCAAGCCGCCTGTTCGCCGACAAGTGCGTGTCGGGGATCGAGGCCAACCTCGACGGCTGCCGGCAGTCGTCGGAGGGGACCCTCGCCGCCGCGACCGCGCTGAACCCGTTCATCGGCTACGACAAGGCGGGCGCGATCGTCAAGGAGGCCGCGGCCTCCGGTCGGATGCTGCGCGAGGTCGCCCTCGAGCACGGGGTCGACGAGGCGACGTTCGACGAGGCGATGGACCTGCGCAAGATGGCCCGCGGCAGCGCGGCTTGACCCGGTCGACCGGACTTAGCATTCTCATATCCGGCCGGGCTACGGTCGCGCCGTGACCTCGAGTCGTCGCCTGCGCTCCGTGGCCGAGCTCGTCGTCATCGTGGCGACGGCGCTGTTCTTCGCGATCGCCATCCAGGCGTTCGCCGTCAAGCCGTACGTCATCCCGTCGGAGTCGATGGAGCCGACGCTCGTCGTCGGCCAGCGGCTGCTCGTCGACCGCTTCTCGCATCGCATCGGCGGTGCCCCGAAGCTCAACGACATCACGGTCTTCATGCCGCCGCCGAGCGCGGAGCACGACGGTGGCCAGTGCGCGATCGCCGGCGAGGGCCCGTCCTACGGCGGCGGCGCCGCCAGCCGGCGTTCCTGCTCGCGGGCGACGCCCGGCGAGGGCCCCCACGCGTTCGTCAAACGCGTTGTCGGCCTGCCCGGCGACGTCATCGCCGTGCGCGGCGGCCACGTCGTGCGCAACGGCCGCCTCGCGAAGGAGCCGTTCGCGGCGCCGTGCGGCGGCGGCCGGGAATGCGATCTTCAGGCGATCGTCGTCCCGCTCGGGCACTACTTCCTCATGGGCGACAACCGCGGCAACTCCGACGACAGCCGCTACTGGGGCCCGGTGGCGCGCGACCAGATCATCGGCAAGGCCGTCGTCACGTACTGGCCGCTCGGCCGCATCGGCGGGACATAGGGTTTCGTCCTACGGTTCTCGCAAGCTCGAACCTCCGGACGACGTTACAAATGCCGTGATCTCGCGCGCCACGCCGACCGGGTCGTCGTAGGCGAGGAGGAAGCCGGTCCCCGGCAGCACGCGCAGCTGCCCGTCGGGCAGGCGGTCGAGCGCCTCCTCGGCGCCGGCCAGCGGGTGCAGGCGGTCGCGGTCGGCCCACAGCAGCAGGACCGGCGCCTCGATCCGCGGATAGGCCTGCAGCAGGTCGGCCTGCGGGCCGGGCGGCCAGCGCCGCACCCAGCGCGACCACGAGCGCGCGAGGTTCGCGTTGCCCGCGACGTCGGCCGTCGCGTGGCGCACGAGGTCGCGCGCGGCCGGGTTGCCGCGGGCGGTGAGCTTCATGCCGTGCTCCGGGCGGTAGACGAAGCGCACGACGCGCGACGCCGCGCGGTCCAGGCCCGGCAGCGAGGCCGCGGGCGCGAGCGCACGCACCGGCACCGGCAGCCGTGAGCGGGTCGGCGCGGAGTGCAGGCGGTTGGGCATGAGCACGATCCGGGCGGGGGCGAGCTGGCCGGTGACCACCGCGCGCAGGAGGATCTCCGCACCCGCGCCGTGACCGCCGACGACCGGGTGAGGACCGCATGTCTCGCGACAGAAGGCGGACATCACCTCGGCCAGCCAGTCCAGCGTGTATGGATGGCGCGGGCGATCCTCCGAGTCGCCGTGCAGCGGCAGATCCGGCAACACGAGGCGGAAGCGGTCGGTGAGGTGCTCGACGATCGGGACGAACTCGCGGTGCGACAGCGCGGCCGAGTGCACGAGGCACAGGCTCGGCCCCACCCCCGCCTCGCGATAGGCGATCCGCGCCCCGTCGCGATGGTGGTAGAGGCGCAGCTTCATCCGCTGCGCTCGCCCGCGCGCGCCCCGCGCGCGAGCGCCGCCGTGGCGGCGGCGCTCGCCCCGGGCTCGAGCCTCGCCAGCTGCCCCACGCGCCGTGCGAGCTGGTCGGCGATCCCGCTGGAGGCGGCGCGCGCGCCGGAACGCACCGCGCCGCCGAGATAGCCCAGCGCCGTCGCCGCGGCCGGGTCCGTGCCGGCCTGTCCGCGCAGCATGTCGGCGGCGCGCCCGAGCGAGATGCCGAGCGACTGCAGGTCGCCGTCGGTGCGCGCGGTGCTGACACAGCGCGACAGGCGCGTGCCGTCCTCGAGCGCGACGCTCGCGGGCGCCTGCGCCAGCGCGGCGACGAGCCGTGCGGGCTCGGCGAGGCAGGCGGTCGGCACCGCGTCGGGTTCCTTCGTGCAGCCCGCGACGGACGCCGCGGCGAGCACGGTGAGCGCGCAGATGCGGACGAGCGTCGCGGAGCAGAGCGGACCCACGGGCGGATCGTAGAGTCCGCCGCGTGTTGCGATCGCCTCACGATCGCGAGATCCGCCGTCTGGCGATCCCCGCGCTCGGCGCGCTCGCGGCCGAGCCGCTGTACCTGCTCGTCGACACGGCGATCGTCGGGCACCTCGGCACGACCCAGCTCGCGGCGCTGGCGATCGCCGCCACGGTCCTCACGACGCTCGTCTCGCTGTGCCTGTTTCTGACCTACGGCACGACGGCCCAGGTCGCGCGCCTGCACGGCGCGGGCGACGAGGCGCGCGCCGGCGAGCTCGCGGCGCAGTCGCTCTGGCTGGCCAGCGCGATCGGCGTGCTGCTCGCGCTCGCCTGCCTCGCGCTGGCCGACCCGCTCGTCGCGCTGTTCGGCGGCGAGGGCGAGACGGCGAGGCTCGCCGCGCGCTACCTGCGCATCAGCGCGCTCGGCCTCGTCCCGGCGCTCGTCGCGCTGGCCGGTCAGGGCTATCTGCGCGGGATCGACGACCTGCGCACGCCGCTGCTCATCGTCGTCGTGGCGCAGCTCGTCAACCTCGTGCTCGAGCTGTGGTTCGTCTACGGCCTGGACTGGGGCCTCGACGGCTCGGCGGCCGGGCACGGTCATCGCGCAGCTCGGCATGGGCGCGGCGTTCACGTGGCTGCTGCTGCGCACGCCCGCCTCGTCAAAGCGCGCGCGCCGCACCCTGCTCGCCCCGCTCATGCGCATCTCCGGCGAGCTCTTCGTGCGCTCGGCCGCGCTGCTCGTCGCCTTCGCCACGGCCAGCGCCGTGATCGCCCGGATCGGCGAGCCCTCGCTCGCCGCGCACCAGATCGCGATGGGCCTGTTCGTGTTCCTCGCTCTGACGCTCGACGCGATCGCCATCGCCGCCCAGGTGCTCGTCGGCCGCGCCCTCGGCGCCGGCGACGCCGCGACGGCGCGGGCCGTGGGCTGGCGCTCGATGGCGTGGGGCCTCGTCGCCGGCTGCCTGTTCGGCGCGGTCCTGCTGGTGCTGGCCCGGGCGCTGCCGCCGCTGTTCACCGACGACCCGGCGGTCATCGAGCGGGCGCGCGCGATCTGGACGATGCTCGCCTTCATGCAGCCCGCGGCGGCCGTCGTCTTCGCGCTCGACGGGATCCTCATCGGCGCCGGCGACACGCGCTACCTGGCGGGCTCGATGCTGCTCGCCGGCCTCTGCGTCTACGTTCCGATCGCCCTGCTGGCGCTCGCGCTGGACTGGGGGATGACCGGCGTCTGGGCCGGCCTGCTCGCGCTCGTCGGCGTCCGGCTGCTGACGCTCGGCGCGCGCTTTCTCAACGGGCGCTGGGCGATCACCGGGGCGTCGGTGGCGCGCCCGCGCCGCTAATGCGCTGTCGCGCCCCGCTCGGTGCGGTTGGCGGCGAACTGCGGCTTTGAGAGTGTGGCGAGTGGCGGTCGCGCCGGCGTGTGGCCCAGGCCGGCGGGGCGGAGGTGAATGGCAGGAACTACCCTATATGCGGGTATTTCGTGCCATTGAACTGGTCGGATGGAGGGGGTGTGTCGAATGATCTTCGTGGGGCGAGGCTGATTCGACACACCCCTCCGATCAGCCCGCCACGGACGCCGGCCCCGGCCGAAACGCCGCCGCCCGGGCGAACTGGCACCCCTCATCGATGCAGTTCGACGACGCGATCGCGCCGCCCACGACGCGCGAAGCGCACACCTGACTCGTGGGCGGGCTCACTCGTCCGACGGCTTGGCGGCCAGCGCCCCCACGGCGCTCGACCCCTCGGCCGGGTCCATCGCGACCGAGTCGGCGATCCGGCTCTCGATCGCCAGCTCGCGATCGAAGTCGGCGAGGTCGGCGTGGCGGTACTCCATCCCGCGGCCGGCCAGCAGCGCGGCGAGCGCCTCGACGTAGCGCGCGTCGAGCTGGCGGCCCGCCACACGCCGCAGCTCGGTCATCGCCTGAAAGGAGGTCATGCGGTCGCGGTAGGTGTCCTGCGTCGTGAGCGTGTCGTACACCTCCGCGACGGCGACGATGCGCGCGATCTCCGGGATCTCCTCGCCCTTCAGGCGGCGCGGATAGCCGCGCCCGTCGATGCGCTCGTGGTGGGTGCGCACGATCTCCGCGACCGGGCCGTAGACCCCGAGGTCGCGCAGCAGCTCGGAGCCGAGGTCGGGGTGCTGGTGAATGGCCTCCCAGTCGTCCTGCGTCAGCGTCCCGTGGCGCTCCATGACGCGGTCGGGCAGCGCGAAGCGCCCGATGTCGTGCAGCAGGCCGGCGGTGTGGGCGAGCTCGACGTCGCGCTTGCTCATCCCGCACTGCAGCGCGATGTCGCGGGCGAACGCCGCGACGGCGGCGCTGTGGCGCGCGGTCCGGCTGTCGCGGCGGTCGAGCGCGCGCACGAGCGAGGACAGCACGCCCCAGGACATCGCGGCGTACTGCTCGGTGCGCTGGCGCGCGATGACGACGAGGCGCGACATGTACGTGAAGGCGACGATGATGAGGACGAGGAACGCGCCGGCCGCGAGCCCGAACTGCGCGAACACGCCGGCGATCGAGACCGTCAGGGCGACCGTGAGCACGAGCGAGGGCAGCAGCTCCAGCGGCGGGCGCAGCGCCTCGCGCAGGCGTCCGCCGTCGAGCAGCGTGAGCAGGGTGCTCAGCAGGACGAAGTTCATGACGAGAAAGCCGACCGCGACGAGCGTCAGCACGGCGAGGTCCGCGAGCTTGCCCTCCTGCAGCGTCCCGACGAGCTCTGCGTACAGCAGCGCGGCGAGCATGTTCGGCACCGCGGTCGCGGCGAGGTTGATCGGCAGCACCTGGGTGCGGTACGGGCGCGCCCCCGCTCGGTAGCGGCGAGCGACGAAGGTGACGAGCTCAGCGACGATCGCGATCGCGAACGCGCTCACGGGACCGATGAACGCGACCGCGAGCATGAAGCAGACAAACGCCGCCGAGATGTCGATCGCCCCCTCCCAGACGGAGGCGAACAGCACGCTGAAGCTCGCGCCGGTGGCGAGCACGAGGGTCAGCGGGTCGTAGAGCTCCTCCAGGGAGGAGGCGAGCAGCGCCGGTGCGGCCGCCAGCAGTATCGCGACGGCGGCCACGACGGCGAGCCTGGGATGCGCGGCACCGGATGCCTGCTTCACGCGGGCAACCGTACCGGCCCCCGGAGAGGCCGTCCGTGGAGGCTCAGTTTCCGCGGAAGGCGGCACCTGTGGACGCGAGCACGGTGACGGCGGCGATGAGCAGCGGGTAGGCGCGGTACTTGAGGTTGGTCATGTCAGTTGCCTCGGAACGCGGCGCCGGTGGACGCGAGCACGGTGACGGCGGCGATGAGCAGCGGGTAGGCGCGGTACTTGAGGTTGGTCATCTCAGTTGCCTCGGAACGCGGCGCCGGTGGACGCGAGGACGGTTACCGCGGCGATCAGCAGCGGGTAGGCGCGATACTTGAACTGCGACATTTGAAGCCTCCGAACATGGGGATGGTTTGGTAGACGGTGCCTAACGTAACTCTTAGTTCTGGACCTCAGAAGTGCGGTTGGACGAAGCGCCCGATTGGTCCCCCGAGGTCGCTGGCAAACTGCATCGGTTCGACCCGTAGAACATGAACAGAGGCGCGCCGAAGCGCGTTCGCGCTTGCGCCCGGCATCGCGATCTGGGAGCGCCCGCGCGTCAGAGACCACCCGCCATCGCCTTCCGCGGCCCGGTCGGTGGGCGCCGCGTCCGGATCGGAGCCGAAGCGATCCGAAGGGCGAGATTCCGGTGCGAAAGGTGTGCAATTTCCCGCTACGGCCGTTTGCATCGCGCGAGGCCAGCGCGGATGATGTGCCGCGTGCGAACTCTCAAGACGAGCGAGGCCGCGGCGCTGCTGAACGTCAGCCCGAACACGCTGCGTGCGTGGGAGCGCCGGTTCGGCTATCCGAAGCCGCAGCGCTCCGCCGGCCGCCACCGCCTCTACACGCACGGGGAGGTCGCCGCGCTGCGCGACGCACTCCAGCAGGGGCTCTCGATCTCCTCGGCGGTCAGCCGCGCACGCGAAGCGCTGAGCACCGATACCCACACGCTCGTCGGGGCGCTCGCCGGCTTCGAGCTCGATCGCGCGGACAGCGCGATGGAGTCCGCGCTCGCGCTGCGATCGGTGGAGCGCTCGGTCGAGGAAGTGCTGTTGCCATCGCTCGACGAGCTCGGCCGGCGCTTCGGCACCGACAGTGCGCCCTGGGCCTTCGCCGCGCGCTGGGCCAACGGATGGCTGCGCCGCGCCCAGCGGCTGGCTCCCCCGCCCGTCCGCCCTCTGGCGATCCTCGTCGGCGACGCCACCCGCAACGAGCTCGATCCCGACGCGCTGTCCGTGCGCGCGTTCGAGCTGTTCTGCGGACGCTCCGGCGCCCGCGTCATGGCGCTTCCGATCGGCAGCGTGTCCGGGTTGTCCGACGTCGTCGGCTCGCTCGCCCCCGACGCGGTCGTGATAGCGGGCAGTCACCTGCCTGACGACGACGTCGCCCTGTGGGCCTACCGCGTGCGCGCCACGGCCGGCCCCGTCCCCATGGCCCTGTTTCGCAGCACCCAGCGCGGCGCCCGGGTACGCACGACGGGCACGCGCATCCTGCCCGACACGCCGTTCACAGCGCACCGCCAGCTGCTCGCCCTGATCGACGACCGTCGCCCAGCTCGCGAGCCCGCCGTCGCCCCGCTGGCCCTGCTCGATGTCGACCGCGAGCGCCGCGAGGCACAGGCATGACCCGCCGGCTGCACGCGCTGCGTCCCGTCGAGGTCGACGAGCGCGGCCGCGAGCTCGTCTCCTTCTGCGGGCACTGCTGCCAGCGCCCGGAGCCGATGGCGCTGGTGGCGCCCTCGCGCGTGTGCGGGTACTGCGGCCTGGGCCTCATCCTGCAGGCCGACGCCGAGCTGGTCCCGCTCGCCGACGAGCCGTTTCTCGTCGTCGACAACACGCTGTCGGTCTGCGCGCTGTCGGCCACTGCCGAGCAGCTCTTCGGCATCGACGAGACCGACGCGGTGAACAAGCACATCGCCGACTTCCTCGTTCCCGCCGATGCGAACGCGCCGAGCGCACAGAATCTGCTCGCGTTGCTCGTCGACGTGGCCAGCGGTTCCGGCGAGCCATGCACCACCGTGGTGCGGCCGCGGCAGGAGTTCGGCGTGCGTTTCTGGGCGCGCATCGGGCCGTGCGGATCTCCGCGCGCGGCGCTGCTCGTGCTCACTTAGCCGCGGGAATCGGCCATCTGGAGGAATTCCGCTCCGGGATTCCCTAACCTTTGGGCATCGATCCCGGCGCGTCCTCGGCCACGGCGTCGTACGGCGGGCCTCGAGCGAGCACCCTTTGAGCGTCCTACGCACCCACGCCGCAGCGGCCATGTTGGGCGTCAGCCCGAACACGTTGCGGTCCTGGGAGCGCCGCTTCGGGTATCCGACCCCGCGCCGCACCGCCGGCGGGCACCGCCAGTTCGACCTCGCCGAGATCGAGGCTCTGCGCCAGGCCTTCGAGGAGACCCACAACGTCTCGTCGGCGATCTCGATCGCCCGCGAGCGGGGCAGCGGCCCCTCGTCGCCGACCCGGCTGCGCTCGGCCCTGCGCCGCTTCGAGGAGCTCGAGGCCGACCGCATCCTGGAGGAGAGCCTCGCCGTGCGCTCCGTCGAGCGGACCGTCGAAGAGGTGCTGCTGCCCTCGATCGACGGCCTCGGCGTCGTCGCCGGGGAGTGCCCGTCGGCCGAGCTCGGCTTTGCGCTGCGCTGGGCGACCGGTTGGCTGGCCGCCGCCAAGCGGGTCGCGCCGGGCGCCACCCGCAGCGACGGGATCCTCATCTTCGACGCGAGCGCGCCGTACGACATCGACACGCTCTACGCGCAGGCGCTCGAGCTGTGCCTGCGCCGCGCGGGCATCCCGACGCTGCTGCTGACAGCGGAGATCGACGCCAGCCGCCTGGCCCACGTGCTGCAGGCGCTCAACCCGCGGCTCGTCGTGCTCACCGGCCACCGCGCCTGGGTCGACGCGCTCAGCCGCATCGCCTACATCTCGCGCCACTCCGGCGAGCAGATCGACGTGCTCGACTTCCGCGGCGCGCTCGGCGAGTCCGACGCGAGCTCCGTGCCGCGCCTGGGCATGAGCGCCGTCGTCGCCCGCGACCTGCTGCTCGCGCGCCTCAACGCGCGCGAGGAGCTGCCCCGCCTGCGGCGCCAGCCCGGCCTCGCGCGGGTGTCATAACCACGCGTCCGAGGCGTCCGCCGCGACCGCTACGGTCCGGCGCCAGGATGACCCTCGTTCCCGGTGACCCGCTCGCGCACCGCGCCCTCGAGTCGCTGCTGCGAGCCGAGGCGTCCGTCCGCCGGCGGCTGAGCTCCGACCTCGAGCGCGAGGGCCTGTCGGCGACCGGCTTCTCCGTGCTCGTGATCCTCACGACGGCCGGCGGCGAGCTCGAGCTGCGCGTCCTGCGGGCGCGGCTGCGCACGTCGAAGGCCAACGCGACCGAGGTCGTCACGACGCTCGAGGGCCGCGGCCTCGTCGACCGCCGGCGGCTGACGACCGATCGCCGGGCGGCCAGCGTGGCGATCACGCAGGCGGGTGCGGAGATCGTCGACCGGCTGTTTCCCGAGCACAGCGAGCGGGTCGCACGCGCCTTTGCGGTGCTCGACGAGGCCGAGAAACGGTCCCTCGCGTCGATCTGCCGCAAGCTCGCGGCGTAGCCCGCGCCCCGTGGTGGGGCGGCGCGATACATCTACCTACACTGCGTCGCCATGGCAAAGCGGCCCGTCGACGCGCAGGTCTCGTTCCCCAAGCTCGAGGAGCAGGTGCTCGCGCGCTGGCGTGAGCGCGACGTCTTCGCCGAGTCGCTGCGCCGCCGCGAGGGCGCCGAGCCGTGGGTCTTCTGGGAGGGCCCGCCGACGGCGAACGGGCCGCCCGGCGTGCACCACATCCTCAGCCGCGCGTTCAAGGACATCTTCCCCCGCTACCGCACGATGCGCGGGCGCTACGTGGAGCGTCGCGGCGGCTGGGACTGCCACGGCCTGCCGGTCGAGATCGCCGTCGAGAAGCAGCTCGGGATCACCGCCAAGGAGCAGATCGAGCAGTACGGCATCGCCGAGTTCAACCAGAAGTGCCGCGAGTCGGTCTTCACCTTCCTCGAGGACTGGAACGCGCTCACCGAGCGGATCGGCTTCTGGCTGGACCTCGAGAACGCGTACCGCACGCTGGACTCGACGTACATCGAGTCGGTGTGGTCGTCGCTCAAAGCCATCGCCGACAAGGGGATGCTCTACGAGGGCCACCGGGTCGTGCCCTACTGCCCGCGGTGCGGCACCGCGCTGTCGAGTCACGAGGTCGCGCAGGGCTACCAGGACGTCGAGGACCCGTCGGTCTACGTGCGCTTCAAGGTCAAGCGCGACGGCGGTCCGCTGCAGGCCGGCGACGAGCTGCTCATCTGGACGACGACGCCCTGGACGCTCGTCTCCAACGCCGCCGTCGCCGTCGACCCCGAGCTCGTGTACGTGCGCGCGAAGACCGGCAAGCTCGATGCCCCGTTGGTGCTCGCCGAGGCGCTCATCGAGAAGGTCCTCGGAGACCCGGCCGGCGTCCAGGTCCTCGAGCGCTTCCCCGGCGCCGCGATCGACGGCGTGCGCTACGAGCCGCCCTTCGGCTACCTGAGCGCCGACGTCTACGGCGAGCGCGGCCATACGGTGCTGCTGGCGGACTTCGTCACCGCCGACGACGGCACCGGGCTCGTCCACACGGCGATCGCCTTCGGCGAGGACGACTTCCGGCTCGGCCAGCAGTACGGCCTGAACGTCGTCAACCCGGTCAGGCTCGACGGCACCTACGACGAGCGCATCGGCCGCTACGCCGGGCGCTTCGTCAAGGACGCCGACGCCGATCTCGTCTCAGATCTCGAGGCGCGCGGGCGCCTCTTGCGCTCAGAGCGCTACGAGCACTCCTACCCGCACTGCTGGCGCTGCTCGACGCCGCTGCTCTACTACGCCAAGCCGTCCTGGTACATCGCCACGTCGCAGATCCGCGACGAGCTGCTGGCCGCCAACGAGCAGATCGAGTGGCATCCCGAGCACATCAAGCACGGCCGCTTCGGGCGCTGGCTGGAGAACAACGTCGACTGGGCGCTGTCGCGTGAGCGCTACTGGGGCACGCCGCTGCCGGTCTGGCGCTGTGAGAACGACCACGTCACGGTGGTCGGCTCCTTCGACGACCTCGAGCAGCGCTCCGGCGTGCGGCTCGAGGACCCGCACCGGCCGTACTGCGACGACGTCACGTTCGCCTGCGACCAGTGCGGCGAGACCGCGACGCGCGTGCCCGAGGTCATCGACGTCTGGTTTGACTCGGGCGCGATGCCGTTTGCGCAGCGCCACATGCTCGCCTCCGACCCGGCCGCGCTCGAGGAGGTCTACCCGGCGGACTTCATCTGCGAGGCGCTCGACCAGACGCGCGGCTGGTTCTACTCGCTGCTCGGCGTCTCGACGCTGCTGCGCGGCCCGCAGGTGCCCTACCGCAACGTCGTCTGCCTCGGGCTGATCCTCGACAGCGAAGGTCAGAAGATGTCGAAGTCCAAGGGCAACGTCGTCGGCCCGTGGGAGGTCATCGACCAGTACGGCGCCGACGCGCTGCGCTGGTACTTCTTCACCTCCAAGCAGCCGTGGGACGGCTACCTCTTCTCGCCCGAGGCGATCGGAGAGGGCGTACGGCTGTTCCTGCGCCAGCTGTGGAACACGTACCGCGTGGCGACGATGTACGAGGTTGCGCGGGACACGGCCGCCGCCGCTCCCGAGTCCGACCTCGACCGCTGGATCCGCTCGCGCCTGAGCGCGACCGTCGAGATCGTCACCGATCGCCTGGAGAACTACGACGCGACGATGGGCGGCCGGGCGATCGCCGACTTCGTCGACGACCTCTCCAACTGGTACGTGCGCCGCTCGCGGCCGCGCTTCTGGGAGGGCGACCCCGTCGCCCTGGAGACGCTGCGCCACAGCCTCGTCGTCGTCTCGCAGCTGCTCGCGCCGTACACGCCGTTCATCGCCGACGAGATGTACGACAACCTCGACGGCACCGAGCCGAGCGTGCACCTCACCGACTGGCCGGTGCCCGCTGCGCGCGACGAGGAGCTCGAGGCGGCGATGGCGATCGCGCGCGAGACCGTGCGCCTCGGCCTCGCCGCCCGCGGCGCCGCGAAGATCAAGGTTCGCCAGCCGCTGCACGAGTGCGTCATCGTCGCCAACGGGCGCGAGCGGGTGGCGATCGAGCGGCTCGGCGACGTCGTGCGCGAGGAGCTCAACGTCAAGTCGCTGCGCTTCGTCGAGCAGGCCGACGAGCTGGGCTCCTACACCCTGAAGCCGAACTACCGCACGCTCGGGCCGCGCTTCGGCAAGGCGATGCCGCGGGTCGCCGAGGCGGTCGCCGCGCTCGATGCCGACCACGTGGCGAGCTCGCTGCGCGAGGGGCGGGCGATCGGCGTCTTCATCGACGGCCACGACCACACGCTCGGCCCCGACGACCTGCTGCTCGCGCTCGCCCCGCTGCAGGACTACCAGCTCGAGCGCGAGGGCTCGCACGCCGTCGCGCTGGAGCTGTCGATCGACGACGGCCTGCGCCGCGAGGGCCTCGCCCGCGAGATCGTCCACGCCGTGCAGCTCGCGCGCCGCGACGCCGGGCTGGACATCTCCGACCGCATCGACCTCGCGCTCGACGGCGACGAGACGCTGCTGGCGGCCGCGCGCGCCCACGAGGCGTATCTCACCGGCGAGGTGCTCGCCGTCAGCGTCGCCTACGCGGCCGACGCCGGCCCGAACGGCTCGACGGCCAGCATCGAGGGCCGCGAGCTGAAGATCTCCGTGGTGCGGGCCGGCTGAGAGGAGCTACGCGGCGGGCTCGAGCTCGAGCTGCTGCTCGAGCTGGCTCTTGTTGCGCGTCGGGCGCAGGCGCTTGGCCTCGGCGCCGTTGTTGAAGAGGATCAGCGTCGGGATCGAGAGGATCCCGTACTGCGCGGCCGTGAGCTGGTTCTCGTCGACGTTGAGCTTGACGAAGCGCACGTCGTCACGGCCCTCGGCGATCTCGTCGAGCAGGGGGGAGATCGCGCGGCACGGGCCGCACCACGGCGCCCAGAAGTCCACGAGGATCGGCGTCTCGCATTCCATGACCTCGGCCTGGAAGCTGTCGTCGGTGACTTCGATGATCTTGCCGCCCATTGATGCGCTCCTTTTCACAAGATTTCTGCCACCCACTATACAAAGTAAAGCGCGGGTGGGGAAACCCCTACCCGGCGGCGAGCCAGCGCAGCAGGCCGGGCGCGACGTAGACCTCGACAAACGCCGCGGCGATCAGCACCGGGGCGGCGAGCAGGACCGTCACGACCGTGGCGGCCAGCAGCTCGTGCCAGTCCTTCTGGCGGCTGGCCAGGATCCACGCGGCGAGCGGGAGGAAGAGGGCGACGAGCTCGGGCAGCGCGTGGGGCAGCAGGCCGAGCAGCAGAAGGCCCGGACCGACGTCGAGCTTGGCGGCCAGCGAAGCGGCTCCGCTGCCCAGCACGAAGGCCTGCGTGACGAGCGAGAACGTCGTCGCGCCTACGACGAAGGCGATCGCCAGCGGACCGGCCTTCTCGTGGATCCACCGCCACGCCCCGCTGCGCTGCTGCGCCTCGAGCGGCAGCGAGCTGCCCGCGATGAAGCCCGCGACGCAGGCCATCCCGTGCAGCGCCAGGACGAGCGAGTTGCGCCCGATCACGTGCAGCACCTGCCCGATGCTCGGCTGGTCGCTCAGACCGAGGAACGACGCGCTCGGATCCGGGGTGGAGATCATCGCGATCAGCCAGACGGTGCCGAGCAGGGCGAGCGAGATCGCCAGCGAGAACATGACCCAGCGCGCGACGACCGGCCCGGGTCGCTCGTTCCACGCGCTGAGCGTGGCCCGTGTGTCGGCGATGCCGCGCACCAGGACGAAATCCGAGGACTGCACCGAGCGGCCATCGGCGCCTCCGCCGGGGCGCGCGCGTCAGCGGGCGGTGCGTTGGCCGGATGTGCGAGCGAAGCGCAGCTGCGGCACGAGCAGCGCGGCCTCGCCGGCGATCCGCCAGGACATCTTCGAGCGCCCCAGCGCCCGGTCGCGAAAGACGATCGGCAGCTCGACGACGGTGAAGCCCTGGCGCACCGCGCGGTGGGTGAGCTCGACCTGGAAGGCGTAGCCGCGCGAGCGCACCGTCGGCAGGTCGATCGCCTCGAGCACCTCCCGGCGGAAGCACTTCAGACCGCCCGTCAGGTCGCGCACGTCGAGGCCGAGGACCCTGCGGGCGTACCACGAGCCGCCGCGGCTGACGAGCCGGCGCACGCGCCCCCAGTCGGTCACGCCGCCGCCCGGCACGTAGCGCGACCCGAGCACGAGGTCGGCCTCGGCGGCGGCCGCCAGCAGGCGCTCCAGGTCGGCCGGGTCGTGCGAGAAGTCGGAGTCCATCTCCATGACGAACTGGGCGCCGCCCTCCAGCGCGCGGGCGAAGCCGGCGAGGTAGGCCGGGCCGAGGCCCTCGCGGACCGTGCGGTGCAGCACCTCGACGTCGTCGTGCTCCGCGGCCAGCCCGTCGGCGATCTGGCCGGTGCCGTCGGGCGAGCCGTCGTCGACGACGAGGATGCGGTGATCGCCCGGCGCCGCGCGCCCGAGCACGGCGCGGGCGGCCGCGACGATCGCCGCGATGTTCTCGGCTTCGTCGAAGGTGGGCAGGATGAGCCAGACGGCGGGCATCGGCGGATTACCCTACGTGTCGATGGCCGCCGACCCCTCCAACCTTCACATCGGGGCCGCCTTCGACGAGCTCGCCGACCTCTACGAGCTCGACGGCGTAATCGTCCATCGCGTGCTCGCCTACCGCGCCGCGGCGAAGGCCGCGCGCGAGGCGACGGTGTCGGTGGCGGCGCTCACCCGCGCCGGCACCGTGACCTCGCTGCCGGGCATCGGCAAGACGCTCGAGGAGAAGCTCGTCGCGCTGCTGGAGACCGGCGACATCCCCGCGGCGGTGAAGCTGCGCGCGAAGTACCCGGCCGGCCTGCTGGACATGACGCGCCTGCCGGGGCTGGGGCCCAAGCGCGCGCGCAAGCTCTTCGACGAGCTCGGGATCTCCTCCCTGGCCGAGCTGCGCGCCGCCGTCGAGGGCCAGCAGCTGCGTAACGTCAAGGGCTTCGGGCCGAAGTTCGAGGCCTCGATGCTCTCCTCGCTGGATGCCGGGATCGGCGAGCGGCCGGCCCAGCGCGTGCTGCTGCACCGCGCCCTGACGATCGGCGAGCAGATCGTGGAAGCGCTGCGCGCGCACCCCGCCGCCGAGCGCGTCGAGCTCGCCGGCTCGGCGCGCCGCCAGGCCGACTCGGTGAAGGACCTCGACATCATCGCGACGGCCAGCGACCCCGGCGCCCTGGTGCGCGCGCTCGGCGAGCTCGAGCTCATGGAGTCGGCGTCGGCGCCCAACGAGCACGCCGCGCGCGGGCGCACGCACACCGGCCTGCCGGTCGACCTGCGCGTCGTCGAGCCCGACAACTTCGGCAACCTCCTGCAGCACTTCACGGGCTCGGCGGCGCACAACGTCGCGCTGCGCGAGGCGGCGGTGCGGCGCGGGCTGCACGTCAGCGAGTACGGGATCCTCGACGACGAGACCGGCGAGACGCTGCGCTGCTCGTCGGAGGAGGCCGTGTACGAGCGCCTCGGCCTGACGTATCCGCAGCCCGAACTGCGTGAGAACCGCGGCGAGCTGTCACCCGGCTTCGTGGCTCCGCAGCTCGTCACGTTGGCGGACCTCAAGGGCGACCTGCACATGCACACGACGGCCTCCGACGGGCGCAACTCGATCGAGGAGATGGCGCGCGAGGGGCTGGCCCGCGGCTACGAGTACATCGCGATCACCGACCACTCCGCGACGCACGGCTTCGGCAACCACGTGACGCCGGACGAGCTGCGGCGCCAGATCGAGCGCGTCGCCGCGGCCAACGAGCGCGTCGAGGGGATCGAGATCCTCATCGGCACCGAGACGAACATCCTCCCCAACGGCGCGCCGGACTATGACGACGACCTGCTCGCCGAGCTCGACTGGGTCATCGCGTCGGTGCACACCTCATTCGGCATGCCGACCGCGGAGATGACGCAGCGCATGATCGCCGCGATCGAGCACCCCTGGATCGACGCCATCGGCCATCCGACGGGCCGCAAGATCTCCACCCGCCAGCCCTACGCGCTCGACATCGACGCGGTCATCGCGGCGGCGGCGCGGACGGGCACGATGCTCGAGATCAACTCCGCCCCCGACCGCCGCGACCTCAACGACGTCAACGCGCGCGCGGCGGCCGAGCAGGGCGTCATGGTGCTCGTCGACTCCGACGCGCACGGCGCCGAGAAGCTCGAGCACGTGCGCTGGGGCATCGCCACCGCGCGGCGGGCCTGGCTGACCGCCGAGCAGGTGGCGAACACGCGCCCGTGGCCGGAGTTCGCCGCGCTGCGCAAGCGGGCGCGCTGACCCGAGCGCTGCCGCGCTGAGTTGGTGCGAGTGGTGGCGTCCAACTGCATCTCTGAGGTGTGAGTGGGCGGGGGTGTCGGCGGGCGGGCCAGGGCCGGCGTCGGCCGGCCGGGGTGTGGCGAATCGTGCACGCATACCGTGCACGATTCGCCACACCCCCCATCCGATCAGCAATCCGGCCCCGCCCACGGACGGCCGGCCTTGGCCGAAACGCCGCCACGCATGCAAACTCACACCCGTCAGAGATGCAGTTCAGCAGGGCCGGCACCGCAACAAACGCCGCGCGACAGCGCACTATCGTCTTGCGGCATGGCTGAGCTCGCCCTCACCCGCAGCTCCGGTGACAAGCGTCGCTTCGAGCTGGAGGGCTTCGGGACGCTGCGCCTCGGCGGCTGGGCGTCGCGCTGGGCGACCGCGCAGGCCGGAGCGCGCAAGTGGGGGCTCGCGCGGCGCGGGATCCTCAAGTCCGTCATCCAGGCCACCGAGCCCGACGGCACCGTCGTCGGGGAGTTCGAGGGCCGCTCGCTCAAGCGCGGCGGCGGCCTGCGCTGGGAGGAGCACGAGTACAGGCTCGAACCCGACAGCCGCTGGAAGGAGCACTACGCGCTCGTCGACGGCGAGCGCAGGCTCGCCATGCTGGAGGGCAAGGGCTGGGGCAAGCGCCCGGTGCGTGTCGAGATCGCAGACGACGAGCGGATCGATGCGGGGCTGCTGCTGTTTGCCGCCTTCGTCGTCCGCGCGCTGGCGGAGGATGCGTCGGCGGCCGGCACGGCCGTCGCCGGCGCCTGACGCGCGGGGCGAGCGAGCTCCGTGACCGCGGTGCGGATCAGGCCGACGGCGGAGATCGCGGCGGCCGTCGCCACCGCGTTTGCCGCTCACCGCACGCGGATCGCGGCGGTGCTGCCGGCCGCCGAGATCGAGCACGTCGGTTCGACGGCGATCCCGGGCGCGCTGACGAAGGGCGACCTCGACCTGCTCGTCCGGGTGCCCGCGCAGCAGTTCGGCGCGGCGGTCGCGACGCTACGCGGGATGTACGCCGTCCACCAACCGGAGAACTGGACGCCGACGTACGCGAGCTTCGCCGACGTCGCGGCGTCCGACCCGCCGGTCGGCGTGCAGCTCGCCGTCGCGGGCTCG
Organism: uncultured Actinomycetes bacterium; assembly: GCA_963751065.1. Lineage (GTDB taxonomy): Bacteria > Actinomycetota > Thermoleophilia > Solirubrobacterales > Solirubrobacteraceae > CADCVQ01. The sequence goes on along the minus strand of CAVVTD010000013.1, from coordinate 37,323 downwards.
GCCGACGACGCGCTGTTCGCCCCGTTCCGCGACGCGCTCATCGCCGACCCGGCGCTGCTGGCGCAGTACAACGCGCTCAAGCGCGGCCTCGACGGCGCCGGCTACGAGCACTACACCGACGTCAAGGGCGCCTTCGTGGAGCGCGTGCTCGGGATCTCAGCGCAGTAGGCGGGGCAGCAGCGCGTCGCGCACGACGGCGTCGACGGCGGCGGGATGCAGCGGCGCGAGCGCGGCGGCGGCGCGCACGCCGTAGCCGTCGGCGGCGTCGGCGTCGAGCGCCGCCCGCAGCGCCGTACCAAGCCCGCTCGCGGTCGCGGAGACGAGCCGGGGGTCGAGCGTTCGCGCCAGGGGCAGCGCGGCGTAGGGTCCCGGCGCGGCCGTCGTGACGAGGCGGCAGCCGTCGGCCAGGGCTTCGAGCTGGGCGATGCCGTAGTCCTCGCGCCGCGGCGCGGTGACGAAGACGTGCGCCCGGCGCAGCAGCGCGCGGTACTCGGCCGGCGCGAGCGCGCCGACGACGCGCACGCCCGGCGCCGCGATCCGCAGGTCGGCGCCGGCCACGACCAGCTCCTCGTCGCCGCGCCGGACCTGCGCCCACGCGGCGAGCACGCGGTCCAGGCCCTTCTTGTGCGGGTTGGCCGCGTAGGTGATCGCCGCGATGTCGCGCGGCGCACCCGTCACGGGCGAGGGCGCGACCGCGATCGGCACGACCACGGCGCCCGCGCCGGCGCCGCGCGGGGCGCCGTCCAATGAGCGTTCGTCCCACGGCACGAGCAGCGCCGCCTGCTCCAGGCGACGGCGTTCGAGCGGGCGCTGCCAGACGCCGTGGCGTCCGGGCCGGCTCGCCGCCGCGAGCGCGTCGAAGCGGATCGCCCCAGGCCGCGGCCAGAGCAGCGCCGCGGTCGTCGTCGAGTAGACGATCGCGCGCGGCTCGCCCTGCGCGAGCGCGGCCTGCGCGGCGACCCGCGCCGCGCGCGCCCAGCTGAGGTCGGTGAGCGCGAACGTGCGCACCTCGCGCGGGCGTCGTGCGGTCGCCACGCGCACGTCGGCCCCCGCACGGCGCAGGGCGCCGGCGAGCGCCTCGTCGGCCGCCCGCAGCCCGGCGGTCGCCCCGAGCGAGACGATGAGGACGTCGCTAGGCGGCGTCCGCGATCACCTGCCACAGGCGCTCGACGTCCGCGGCCGTCGTCCGCGTCTGACCGACCGCGACGCGGACGAAGCGCACGTCGCCGACCACCGACGGCGTGACGTACAGGTCCGGGCGCGCGTTGATCGCCGCGGCCAGGTCGTCGGTCGCGGCATTGCCGTCGACGTGGCGCAAGCAGACGAGCGCGAATGAGACCGGCGCGATGCGCTCCAGGCGCGGGTGCGCGTCGACGCGCCGCCCGATCTCGGCGGCGAGCGCGATGTGCTCGCGAAGGATTGCGCGCAGGCCGGCCGCGCCGTAGCTGCGCAGCACCCACCACAGCTTCAGCGCCCGGAAGCGGCGCCCCAGCGGCACATGCCAGTCGCGGTAGTCGATGACCTCGCCCGATGCGCTCGCCGCGTTCTGCAGGTAGGGCGGCAGGATCGACAGCGAAGCGATCAGCGGCGCGCGATCGGCCACCCACAGCACGTTGCAGTCGAAGTTCGTGAACAGCCACTTGTGCGGGTTGAACGTGTAGCTGTCGGCCCGGTCGGCGCCTGCCTGGTGCGGGCGGTGCTCCTCGCAGAGCATCGCCGAGCCGGCCCACGCCGCGTCGACGTGGTGCCAGAGGCCGTGCTCGTGCGCGATGTCGGCGACGGCGGCGACCGGGTCGACCGCGCCGGTGCCCGTCGTGCCGACTGCGCTCGTAACGATCGCCGGCACGAGACCGGCCACGCGGTCCGCCTCGATCGCCTCGCGCAGCGCATCGGGGCGCAGGGCAAAGGCCTCGTCGACGTCGATCAGGCGCACGTGCGAGAAACCTGCGACGCGCGCTCCGCGCTCGACCGACGAGTGCGCCTGCGACGAGCCGTAGGCCACGAGGCGTCTGATCGCCACCCGGTCGCGCACGGCGCGGTCGCGCGCCACGACGTGCACGAGATGGGTGGCGTCCGAGGCGCTCATCTGGATGACGCCGCCGCCCGGCCCGACCGCGGTCTTGAAATGCTGCGGCAACCCGAGCAGGTCGACGAGCCAGTCGAGCACGTGCGCCTCGATCTCGGTCACGGCCGGGCTCGTCGCCCACAGCATCCCCTGCGCGCCGAGCCCCGCGGCGACGAGCTCGGCGAGGATCGAGGGCGGCGAGGCATTGGCCGGGAAGTAGGCAAACCAGCCCGGCGCCTGCCAGTGCGTGATGCCGGGCAGGACGATCTCGTCGAGGTCGCGCATGAGCGCGTCGAACGGCTCGGGCTCCTCGGGTGCCGCGTCGGGCAGCCGCCCCCGGATCTCGCCCGGCTTCACCGTCGAGACGATCGGCAGATCCCCGACGCGCTCCATGTAGCTCGCCACCCACTCGACGACCTCGTGGCCGCGACGGCGGAACTCGTCCGGCGTCATGTGGGAAGACGGCTCAGACACGGCCCCGGCTCAGCGCACGGCGCCGTTGACCGACACGACGTCGCGCCGGAAGCCGGGCGCGCGGATGAGCTTGATCGGCTTCAGCGGCGAGGTCGGCTCGACGTAGAACGCGACGCCGTCGCGCTCCTCGATCGCCGTCACCGCGGCCTCCTGGCGGCGCCAGGCGAGCGCCCCGATGATCGTGAAGCCGGCGGCGATCGCCGGGATCTGCGGCAGGACGAGGCCGAGCGCGAACGCGACGAGCGTCGAGGCCAGCAGCGGCCAGAGGCGGTTGAGCAGCAGGCGGCTGGGCGTCTGCTCGGGCAGCGAGTTCGTCGACCTCGCCGACGCGAGCAGCCGGGCGATCGGCGAGTTGGTCTCCGCGCGGCGCCCGAGCCACGTGCCGATCATCACCGCGAGGACCCACCACGCGATGATGAACACGACGAGCGCCGAGTCCTCCTGGTAGCTGGCCCCGATCACCGAGATCGTGGCGAGCACGGTCGCGGAGCCCGCACAGAGCAGGACCGCCGCGCGCAGGAAGTCGACGAAGCGCATGTACGCCTTCTACGTGGCCAGGGCGTGCAGCAGCTCACGCACGCCGAGCGGGCCGTCGACGAGCACGTCGGCGCTCTCCTCGAGCTGCGCAGGCGTCTCGTCGGAGCGCACGCCGACGCAGATCGCGGCCCCGAGCTTGCCCTCCTCGACGAGCTCGCGCAGGCCGGCGAACGCGTCGAGGTCGGTCATGTCGTCACCGACGTAGAGGCCGACCGCGAGGTCGCGCCCCTCGAGCAGCAGGCGCACGCCGCGACCCTTGTTGATCGTCACGGGCGGGCGGACCTCGAGCACCTTGCGCCCCCAGTGGATGTTCAGGCCGGCGGCCTGCGCCTCGTCGGCGATCGCCCGCACCGCCGCCTCGGCGGCATCCTCGTCGGGCGCGCCGCGCCAGTGGAAGGCCTTGATCGCGAGCTTGTCCTCGCTGCGCACGCGCAGGCGCTGCAGCTCGGGCGTGTAGGCGCGGTCGGCGAACTCGCGCACGGCGGGCACGTGAGCGGCGATCTCGGGGTCGATCTCGACCTCGGTGCCGCCCGCCGGCAGCAGCTCGCTGCCGTGATTTCCGGCGTAGGCGATCGAGCCGATCGAGACCATCCGGCGCGCCGTCGACGAACGCCGGCCGCTGATGCAGCCGACGAGCCCGTAGCGCTTGGCGACGGCGATGAGCTGCAGGCGCGTCGGCTCGGGCACGGCGGCGTCGTCGGCGTGGCGGACGATCGGCGCCAGGGTGCCGTCGATGTCGAGCAGGATGGCCGCGCGGGCCGGGTCGGAGCGCGCGGGCGCGAGCGCCTCGGCGAGCGTGGCGGCGGCGGACATGGCCCCTAGTATGGCGCGCATGCCCGCAGGCCGAACGCTCAGGCTGGCGGCGATCGGCACCGCCGCGGGGCTGTTCAGCGGGCTCTTCGGCGTCGGCGGCGGCGTGCTCATCGTGCCGCTGCTCGTGGTGTGGTGCGGGTTCGGCACGCGCCTGGCCACGGGCACGTCGCTCGCGGCGATCGTGATCATCGCGGCCGTCGCCACCGGCGTGCACGGGGTCTACGGCAACGTCCACCTGCGCGAGGGCGTGCTCGTCGGGCTGCCGGCGGTGGCCGGTGTGCTGATCGGGACCGAGCTGCAGCAGCGCATCTCCCCGAAGGCGATCTCGCTCATCTTCGCGGCGCTGCTGGCCGCGGTGGCCGTGGACCTGCTGGTGCCGTGATCGAGGCGGTCTTGATCGGGCTGGCGGCCGGCGTGGTGGCGGGGCTGCTGGGCGTCGGCGGTGGCGCGCTGTTCGTGCCCGCGTTGACACTCGGCCTGGGGCTCAGCCAGCTCGAAGCCGAGGCGACGTCGCTGCTGGCGATCATCCCGGTGGCGCTGGTCGGCGCGTGGCGCCAGCGTGCGCACGGCAACGTGGACCTGCGCACGGGCGTGCTGCTCGGCGTGCTCGCCGTGGGGGGTGCGGCGTGCGGGGCGGTGATCGCGAACGCCGTGCCCGAGCGGGCGCTGGAGATCGGGTTTGGCGTGTTCCTGCTGTTCGTCTCCTGGCGGCTCGTGCGTCGTGCGCTGCGTGCGACGCCGCCTACGGAAGGCCGTGCTCCAGCGCGCCCTTGACCGCGGCGTCCAGCGCATTGAGACGAAACAGCGCGAGCGCCTCGGCCGAGCCGAAGCGGCGGCCCGGCGCCGGATCCGGGCCGTGGTGTGTGAGCACACAGTGCGCGAGCGCCAGGTGGCGGTCGGCGCTCAGCGCGGGCACGGCGGCTGCCCGCTCGCGCAGCAGCGCGAGGCCGAGCTCGATATGGCCGAGCAGCCGGCCGGCCTCGGTCAGGCCGATCTCGGCGCCGAAGGTGAACTCGCGCGTGCGGCCGAGGTCGTGCACGAGCGCGGCGGTCATGAGCAGATCGCTGTCGAGCTTTGGATGCAGGATGCAGACCTCCTGCACGAGCGTGCCGACCGCGACCGTGTGCTCGAGCAGGCCGCCGAGATAGGAGTGGTGGCCGTTGCGGGTGCACGGTGCGCGGCGCCAGTCGGCGCGCAGCGCGTCGTCGCCGAGCAATGAGGCGAGCAGCGCCCGCAGGCCGGGATCGTGCACCTCGCGGGCCAGGTGCTCGAGGAAGCCGTCGAGCTCGTCGAGGTCGCGGTACGCGACCGGCAGGAAGGCGGCCGGGTCGGCCTCGCCCTCGGGCGCGCGGCCGATCGAGCGCAGCTCGACCTGCAGCTCGTCACGGAAGCGCTCGACGCGGCCGGCCACGCGCACGAGGTCGCCGCGGTCGAAGCGCCCGGCGAGCACGTCGGCGTCGCGAAACGCCCGCCCCTGCATCGCGCCGGTGCGATCGCGCAACTCCACCGCGAGGTAGGGCGTCCCCGAGCGCGACATCAGACGGTCCTTGCGCGTGCAGGCAAAGATGCCGTCGACCTCCTGTCCGGCGCGCAGCGTGGCGATCGTTACCGGGGGGGCGAGCACCCGCCCATGATGTACCTTCAATCGGATGCAGCCTTTGATCTGGGAGAGTCGTCCCGACGGTCTGCGAGCCCCGGCGATGATCGCCGCATTCAGCGGCTGGAACGACGCCGGCGACGCGGCCTCGGCCGCCCTCACCTTCATCGGCGAGTCGCTGGGCGCGGAGAGCTTCGCCCGCCTGGACGCCGAGGAGTTCTACGACTTCCAGTCGACGCGGCCGCACATCCGCTTCACCGAGGACCGCAAGCGCGAGATCACGTGGCCGGGCGTGGAGATCTTCGCTGCCCGCGTGCCGCGGGCGCCGCGCGACCTCATCCTCGTGCAGGGTCCCGAGCCCTCGATGCGCTGGAAGACCTTCTGCTCGAACATCGTCGACCTCGCCGAGGCACTCGGCGTCCAGCTCGTCGTGACGATGGGCGCGCTGCTCGCCGACGTCCCGCACACGCACCCGGTCTCGATCACCGGGCTGGCCTCCGACGAGTCGATGGCCGAGAAGCTCGCGATCAAGGAGACGACCTACGAGGGCCCGACCGGCATCGTCGGCGTCCTGCACACCGCATGCACGGAGGCCGGGCTGCCGTCGGCGAGCCTGTGGGCGGCGGTCCCGCACTACGTCGCCGCTGCGCCGAACCCGAAGGCCGCGCTCGCGCTCGTGCGCAAGATCGAGAGCCTCGTCGCCGTCACCGTCGACGCGAGCGAGCTCGAGAGCGCGACCGAGGAGTACGAGCGCCAGGTCGGCCTCGCCGTGCAGTCCGACCCCGACGTGCAGGCCTTCGTCGAGCGCCTCGAGCAGGCCGCCGAGCGCGACACGTCGCCGCTGGGCCCGGGCGACCTGCCGTCCGGCGACGCGATCGCCAGCGAGTTCCAGCGCTTCCTGCGCCAGCAGGGCCCGGACCGCTGACCGCGCCCGTGCCGCCGCCCGACGGCGTCGTGACCGCGGTCAGCCTCAGCGCGGGCCACACGATGACCAAGCCCACCGCCGGCGCCATCCGCCTGCTCGCGGGGCTCGGCGTGGAGGGCGACGCGCACAGCGGCACGACCGTCAAGCACCGCTCCCACGTCAGGCGCGACCCGACGAAGCCGAACCTGCGCCAGGTGCACCTCATCCACTCCGAGCTGCACGCCGAGCTCGCCGAGCGGGGCTTCGCAGGCCTGCGACCGGGTCAGATGGGCGAGAACGTCACGACGGCGGGCGTCGACCTGCTCGGTCTGCCCGTCGGCACGAAGCTGTACCTCGGCGACGCGGCGGTCGTCGAGGTCACCGGCCTGCGCAACCCGTGCGCGCAGCTCGACGGCATCCAGCCGGGCCTCATGAAGGCGACGCTGGACCGCGACGCGGACGGTGAGCTCGTCATGAAGTCCGGGATCATGGGCGTGGTGCTGACCGGCGGCGAGGTGCGTCCGGGCGATGCGATCGGCGTCGAGCTTCCGCCTACGCCGCACGTGCGCATGCAGAAGGTCTAACCCCAGCCGGGGTGCAGGCCGGCGCGTGTCCGCGTGACTACGGGCGGACCGCTGGCGCGCGTGATCCGCAGGGTGATGAACGGCCGCACGACGCCGCCGCGCACGAGCCGGTGAGGCGGCTCGTCGGCGCGCACGGCCAGCGGTCCGTCGCCCAGCAGACCTGCCGGCTGCAGGTAGCCGATGTGCGCGTCACCGCGCGTGTCGTGGCGCCAGCGCTCGTCGTCCAGCGCGAAGCGCTGCCGGCCGATGGTCGCGACCACGCGCCGGGCGGGCCTGCGAAGCCAGACGGCGAGTCCGACCCGATCGCAGGCGATCGAGTTCGGCACCGGGCACGCCACGCCCAGGTACGGCGGCCGTGAGAGCAGGCTCGACGCGGGCCGCTCGCGCAGCGGCGGGCTCGCGCTTCGATCAGGATTCGCCTCGTCGCCGCATCCGCCGAGCATGAGCGCTGCGGCGACGGCGAGCATGCCGATCGTGCGCGCGGTGCTCACACCACGAGTACGGCCACCGGTCGGGCGTAGGTCCTCAGTCGTCGAGATCGGCGAGGTGGGTCACGACGTTGACGACCTTCCCGCTCGGCTCGCGCACGAAGAACCGGCGCACGCCCCACGGCTCGTCGGTCAGCGGGTAGACGATGTCCAGGCCGCGAGCGACGGCATCGGCGTGCGCCGCGCCGGAGTCCTCGACCTCGATCGACATGTCGATGCGGTGCACCTGCGGGTCCATGACGTCCGGATCCGCCCACGCGAGGAGGACCTGCGTCGTCGGCACGCTCGCCGACCTCAGCATGAGAAAGCCCGGCTGCTCCATCCCCACGGTGAAGCCGAGGAGGTCCACGTAGAACGCGCGGCTGCCCGCCGGATCTTCGGTGAAGACGATCGGCATCGCGCGGCGGATGGCGGTCATCGCTCCGCCGCCGGACAGGCGATGCGGTAGTCGCACATCGAGCAGACCGTATAGGAGGGCGTCGGCTCGAAGTCCTGGGCGAGGATGCCGCCGCCGACCTCCTCGACGGTGTCGGCGATCCAGCTCGCGTCGATCTCCGAGCTCGGCACGCGCACCTTCTCGTCGTCGAGCACGTAGAGGTAGGCCTGCTGCGTCGCGTCGAGCTGCCACGCCTCGCGCGCGCCGACGGCGTACAGCGAGAGCTGGACGTCCTCGCGCAGCGCCGCCGCCGAGCGCGGCCGGCCGGTCTTGTAGTCGATGAGCTCATAGCCGCCGTCGGCGAGCCTGTCGACGCGATCGACGCGCCCGCGCAGCGTGTGCCGGCCCATGCGAAACGAGAACGCGCGCTCGAACCAGACGGGCTGCACGGGCTCGTCCACCACGCGCTGGTGGTAGCGGCGCAGCGCCGACCCGGCCTTGCCGCGCAGCTGGCGCTCCTCGTCGGAGTCGCCGAAGCCGCCGCGCCGCCAGCCCCAGTCGAGCAGGTTCAGGAGCTCGTCGAGCGATTCCTCGGCCGACTGGTGGTAGCGCTCGAGCACCTGGTGGACGAGGATCCCGAAGCGCTGGTTGAGCGTCGGCTCCTGCGGCACGCGCAGGACGCGCGCGAACTTGTAGCGCAGCGGGCACGAGCGGTAGGTCTCGATGTCCGACGCCGACAGCGCCAGGCCCTCGCCGCGGCGCGGCAGGAAGGCCTGCAGCGACGGCTCGGTGCGCGCCGCCCGCGCCGCTGCCCGCGCGCGGTCGTCGCGCTCGGCGTCGAGCAGCAGCGCATCCAGCGACGACGTCTGCAGCACCTCGCGCTGCAGCGGCGAGAGCGCCTGGCCGAGGCGCTGGTTGACCGGCCCCAGGGCCTCCGCCACCGATTGCCCAGCCGGCCGCTCGATGAGCGCCGCGAGCTTGACGAGCTCGAGGTAGCGAGCCACCGCATGCGTGACGTCGAGGTCGGTGTCCAGCCGCAGCTCGCCGAGGCTCTTGCCGACCCGCGCGACGTCGGCCAGCAGTTCGTCGCGCAGCGCCGAGAACGTCGCGTGCAGCGCCTCCTCGGGCCCGAAGAGCTCCTCCTCGAGCACCTCCCACGACGCCCCCAGGGCAAGCCGCGCCTCCTCGGCGAACGGCGACGGCGGCTGCGCCACGCCGCTGGCCGACAGCGCGGGATAGGCGAGCACCAGGCCGCGCGCGGCCCGCGTCATCGCCACGTAGGCGAGGCGCCGCATCGAGGCGACGTGGGCGCCGCGGTCGTCGGGGCCGAGCGCCTCCTTCAGCAGCCCGTCGGGGATCGTCTCGCCCGCACGCAGGCGCGCGCCGGGCATCCGCGCCGACGTCAGGCCGAGCACGAAGACCCAGTCCAGGTCGCGCCCGGCGGCGGCGTCGAGCGCGAGCAGCTGCACGGCGCCGTCGGGCGGCGGCGCGCCGGCGCCGTCCTCCTCGCGCAGCCCCGCGTCGGCGACGGCGGCGACATAGCGGGCGAAGTCGCGCGGCGTGGCGTGCGGCGCGCGCTGCGCGTAGGAGCTGGCCAGCTCGCCGAGGCGGGCGAGGTTGACGAGACGCTCGACGACATCGGCCTGCGCGGAGAAGACCTGCTGGCGGCGCAGCCCGAGCCGGTCGACGAGCCGGTGGACGAACAGATCGGGCCGCGCGCTGTCGAGCGTCTCCGCGGTCTCGCGGTACAGGCGCAGGAAGGTGTGGATGTGCTCGCGCGCCTCGGGCGGAAGCTGCGGCGACTCGGTCGCCGCGCGCAGCGCCGAGACCATGTCGAGCTTGCGCCGCCGGGCGATCTGCACGACGCGCGCGATGTCGACCGAGCGCAGCGCCACCGGCGGGCGGGCGAGCGCGCGCACGACCGCGCCGGCGTCGGTCGGGTCGGCGAGCAGGCGCAGCCAGGCGAGCACGTCGCGCACCTCGGCCTGGGCGAAGAAGTCGGCCTCGCCGACGGCGCGCAGGGCGAGCGCGCGCTCCTCGAAGGCGAGCGCGATCTGGCGCCCCTCGTCGCGCGGCGAGCGCACGATCACGCCGATCCGCTCCGGCGCACAGCCGCCGCGCACGAGCCGCTCGACCTCGGCCGCGACGGCCTGCGCCTGGGCGCGCTCGTCGGCGGCGTGCCAGAAGCGCACCGTGCCCCCCGGCTCACCGTGCAACGGGGTGCCGAGGCGGTCGCCGCCGAGCGGCGCGACGACCGCGTGCGCCGCGCTGAGCACGTCCTGCGGGCAGCGCAGCGACCGCTCGAGGCGCACGATCGTCGCGTCCGGATGGGCGTGCTCGAAGTCGGTGACGTTCTTCGTCGCCGCCGCGCGCATCCGCCGCGCCGCGCCGTCGTCGTCGGCGCAGACCGTGAGCTGGTCGGGCTGCTCGCCGAGCAATTCGACGAGCAGCGCCGCGGCGAAGCCGAGGTCGGCGTACTCGTCGACGAGCACATGGCGGTAGCGTTCGGCGACCCGCGCGCGTACGTGCGGGTGCTCACGCAGCAAGGCGACCGCGCGCAGCACGAGCTCGCCGGCGTCGAGCGCGCCGACCGCGGCGAGCAGGCGGTCGTGGTCGAGGTAGAGCTGGGCGAACTCGACCTCGCGCGCGGCGCGGGCGCGGGCGGCGTCGTCGTCGGCCGGCAGCGCCTGCGCCCAGGTGGCGTACTCGGCCGCGGTCACAAGCCCGTCCTTGAGGCGATCGATGCGGTCGATGACGTCGGCGAGCAGCACGGCCGGCCGGCCGCCGATGTCGTGGCTGCGCAGATGCAGGTCGTCGATGCGCTCCAGCAGCAGCGCCAGTCGGTCGGCCCGCGAGACCGGTGCGAAGAACGGGTCGACGCCGGCCTCGGCGGCCTCCTCGCGCAGCAGCCGGGCGCAGAGCTCGCGCACGGTCTGGATCGCCAGCTCTTCGTACGGTCGGTCCAGCGCGTCCTCGACGGCGCGGCGCAGACCCGAGGCGCTCGCGGCGGACGGGGTGAGGACGAGGATCGACTCGGGCGCGACGTGCTCGTGCGCGACGAGCCAGGCGAAGCGCCGCGCGAGCATCGTCGTCTTGCCGCTGCCGGCGCCGCCGAGCACGAGCAGCGGGCCGCCGGCGTGCGTGACCGCGCGCTCCTGATCCGGGGTCAGCTCCAGCACCCTCCTAGTATGCCGTCGATGTCATCGCCCTCCGAGGTCACGGGCCCGGACTGGCTCGCGGCCTGCCGGCGGGCCGTCGAGGGCCTGCGCGACGTGTTCGCCGATCACCCGACGAGCCAGGAGCGGATCATCGAGACCGGCGACACCGGTGAGGGCGGCGACCAGACGCTCGTCATCGACTCCGAGGCCGAGGACGCCGTCTTCGCCCAGCTCGACGCGCTGCACGCGGCGGGCGCGCGCTTCACGGCGATCAGCGAGGAGCGCGGGGTCATCGACTACGGCGGCGGCGACGTGCGCGTCGTCATCGACCCGCTCGACGGCTCGCTGAACGCCAAGCGCGGGATGACGCACTTCGCGTTGTCGATCGCGGTCGCCGACGGCCCGACGATGGCCGACGTGCACTTCGGCTTCGTCTACGACTTCGGCCCGCGCGAGGAGTGGTACGCGCGCCGCGGCGAGGGCGCCTGGCTCAACGGCCGCCGGATCGAGTCGCCGCCCGGCGAGCGCATCGACGAGGACGGGCGCCTGGAGATCGTCACCTTCGAGTCCGCCGACCCGCGCCTGCTGGCGCCGAAGATCGTCGCGCTCGGAGACACGATCAACCGCCTGCGGGCGATGGGCTCGATCGCCATCTCGCTCTGCCAGCTCGCGCCGACGCGCGTGGACGGGATGTTCACGCTGCGCCCCACGCGCTCGGTCGACGTCGCCGCGGCCCAGCTCATCGTGCGCGAGGCCGGCGCCGTCGTCGCGTTCCCCGGCTTCGACGACCCGCTCGGCGCGCCACTGGACATCGAGCCGCACGCGCGCGTCGTCGCGGCGCGCACGCCGGCGTCGCTCGCCCGCCTCATCGCTGCGCTGACGTAGCCGCCCGGCCGCACCGCCGCGCGGGCTCGGATCCCGGTTCGCCATGATGGACGGCTAGTGCTCGATCGCGCGCTCACCCAGCGAATCGCCAACGCCGTCGCCCGCGGAGGCAGCCGCGCCGGCGCCGCGGCCGGCGGGACGGCCGCCCCGCCGCCCCCCGACGTCCTGCCCGGCGACCTCGCCGCCATCTGCGCGGACGCGGAGGCGCGTGTCGTCGCCTACACGGGCCTGGAGCCCGCGGCGCCGCTGCCCCCGCCCGAGGCACTGCAGCGGTCCGGCTGGATCGCCGCGAACGTCAACTCGATGGGCGCCCTGCTGGACCCGATCGGCGACAAGCTCGCCGGCGGCGGGCTGCTCGGCGGCGCGACGCGCTCGGCCGCCGGCGTGCTGCTGTCCGTCGAGGCGGGCGCGCTGACCGGCTATCTCTCCCAGCGCGTGCTCGGCCAGTACGAGTTCGCGCTCGTCGATCCCGACGCGCCCGCGCGGCTGCTCTTCGTCGCGCCGAACATCGCGGGCGCCGCGCGCAAGCTCGAGGCCGACGCCGAGCAGCTGCTGCAGTGGATCGCCTTTCACGAGGTCACGCACGCCGTCCAGTTCGCGGGCGTGCCGTGGCTGCGGCCATACCTCGCCGGGCTGCTGCGCGACCTGCTCGGCTCGCTGGAGGTAAAGGTCGATCCGCGCGCGCTGCTGAAGCTGCCGTCGACGTCCGACGTCAAGGGGCTCGTCGAGTCGCTCAAGCGCGATGGCCTGGTCGGCGCGCTCGGCGGCGGCGGCCGGCGCGAGCTGCTGGATCGCGTGCAGGGCGTCATGGGCGTCGTCGAGGGCCACGCCGAGCACGTCATGGACGTGGTCGGGGCCGACGCGCTGCCCCAGCTCCCCGAGCTGCGCGCCGCGCTGACCAAGCGCCGTCAGGAGCGCTCGCCGTTGCTGGCGATCCTCGAGCGGCTCATCGGCCTGGAGGCGAAGATGCGCCAGTACGAGGACGGCAAGCGCTTCTGCGACGCCGTGGCGGTTGCGGCCGGGCCGGCCGCGCTGCATTCGGTGTTCGACGGGCCTGAGCGGCTGCCTACGCCGGCCGAGCTGCAGGACCCGGACGCGTGGATGGCTCGCGTCGACGTTCACGCGGCGGCGTAGCGTTTTCGCTGGTTTGCGTGGTGCGCTGACGCGCGGAGTCGCGGGGGGTGCCGCGTCGAGCGCATGTTCGTGTGTTGTAACCGGCGACCGCTCGGGGTTTACAAACACACGTTCGGGTATTATGCTTCTCAGACACAAGCTTAGATCTAATATCCTTAGACCTCACCAGGAGGCACCAGATGGCCGAGACCACCACTCCCACACCCACACAGACCACCCGCGAGACCGCCGCCGTCAAGGCCGCGGCCACGCGCAAGACGAACGCCACGAAGCGCTCCACGGCCGCGAAGAAGGCCGCGGGCACGCGCGCCGCCAACGCCGGCGCCGCCGCTCGAACCACGGCCGCTCGCAAGACGAAGACCCGTGCCCGCACGACCGCCGCGAAGGCGTCGGCCGAGGCCAAGAGCGAGCTGCGGACGCCGATCGCCCGCGCGACGGACATGGCCGAGAAGGTTGTCTACGTCCCCGTCGGCGCGGCGCTCATCGCACGTGACGAGGTCGTCGCCACGTTCGAGGACCTGCGCACGTCCTACGGCAGCACGGCCAAGGCCAAGCAGGAGCTGCGCAAGTTCGAGCGTCGCGGCTCGAGCGCCATCAAGGGCATCGAGAAGGACGCCAGGAAGACCCGCACGCGCGTCGAGCGCGAGCTTAAGCAGCGCCGCGCCCGCCTCGAGAAGGAGCTCCGCCGCGTCGATGCCGAGCTCAAGGGCGTCACCGAGCCCGTCATGAAGAACGTCGAGCTCGGCCAGGCCCGGGTCGAGAACGCCTACCAGACCGCCCGCACCGGCGCGACGAAGGCAACGACCGCCGTACAGGAGCGCATCGCCTCGCTCGTCTAACCAGCTTCCCCCATAGATCGCAGCACTGCAGTTCCTCCCCCAGCCGACGCCGCGCCTCCTTCCGGGTGCGGCGTCGGTGTTTAAGGATTGACCTGCGCACCGCGGCACGGTGAGATGGCGCGATGGCCGAGCTCGATCCGTTTGGACGCAGGAAGGGCGAGGACCCGCTCGCCTCGCTCGGCTGGTCGGGCAGCGAGGACACCGCCGTGGCGCCCGAGGTCGCCGCGGACGGCGGCACGCGGGACGAGCCCCTCGCTGGGCTCACCACCGCGCCCGAGCCTCCGCCAACGCCGCGACCGCCGCGCGAGCGCCGGGCGCGCCGCGAGCGCGAACGCGAGCAACCCAACCGCGTGCAGTTCGGTCCCGGTCGCTTCGTGAGCGGTCTCATCACGCTGGGCATCGTCGTCGCTCTCGGCGGCGTCGCCGTCAGCGCGTTCGTCAGCAGCGGCGTCGACACCGTCGAGCGCTTCGTCGACGACTTCACGACGCCGCAGGCCGCCCCGCCACCCGCCTCGTCGGAGGTCCCCTCGGGCCGCGAGCAGCCGACTCTCGATCCCCCGCCACGGTCCTCGGCCCCGCCGGCCGATCCGCGCGGTGTCGGCCGCGGCTCGATGCTGCGCCCGTTCGCCTTCGGCGCCGCGATCAAGCGCCTGCGCAACGGCGGCTTCGGGCGGCTCACGAACCTGCGCGTCGCGCCCGAGCGCATCGACGCCACGCTGCTCACAAAGGGCGGCGCGCTGCGCCACGTGCAGATCGTGCCCGGCGGCGGCGTGCGCCGGTTCGGCACGGCGACCGGCGGCTTTCGCGGCGTGCCGACGATGTCGCTGGCGGGCATCGACGCGGGCGCCCCGCAGCGCGCGACCCGTTCGGCGGCCGAGCGCCTCGGTGTCCCCCCGAGCCGGGTGAACTACCTCGTCTACACCCAGTTCGGCGGCGTGACGCAGTGGAACGTCTACTTCACGGGCGGCCAGATCTTCTCCGCCGACGCGACCGGCCGGATCACGCGGCGCATCAGCTGACCGGGCCTGCCGGGCCGCGGCGTGGGTTTTCTAGACTGGATGGATGCCGACCCAAGACGAGATCCGCTCCGCGCTCACCCGCGTCATCGACCCTGAGCTGCACCGCTCGATCGTCGAGCTCGGGATGGTCCGCTCGATCGAGATCTCCGACGCCGGCGAGGTGGCGGTGACCGTGTCGCTGACCACCGCCGGCTGCCCGATCCGCAACACCTTCACCGAGGCCGTCACCCGCGAGGCGAGCACGGTCGCGGGCGTCAAGAGCGTCGCCGTCAGCTTCGACGTGCTCTCCGACAGCGAGAAGTCCGCGCTGCAGAAGACGCTCGGCCGCGGCACGCTGCCGGCCGGCGCGCTCGCCCAGGTCGCCAACGTCCTCTGCGTCGGCTCGGGGAAGGGCGGTGTCGGCAAGTCCACGCTGACCGCCAACCTCGCCGCGGCGCTGACGCTCGACGGCAAGTCGGTCGGCATCCTCGACGCCGACGTGTGGGGGTACTCGATCCCGCGCATGTTCGGCCTCGGCGGCGAGCGCCCGCCGGTCTCGCCCGAGCGCAAGATCCTGCCGATGACGGCCCACGGCGTGAAGGTCATGTCGATCGGCTTCTTCGTCGAGGAGGACGCCGCCGTCGTCTGGCGCGGGCCGATGCTGCACAAGGCGCTCACGCAGTTTCTCGAGGATGTCGCCTGGGGGGAGCTGGACTACCTGCTCGTCGACCTGCCGCCCGGCACCGGCGACGTCTCGATGACGCTCGCCCAGCTGCTGCCGCAGGCGCAGTTCGTCATCGTCACGACGCCGCAGCCGACCGCGCAGAAGGTCGCGCGCCGCGCGGCGCAGATGGCGGGCAAGGTCTCGCTGGAGATCGCCGGCATCGTCGAGAACATGGCCGGCTTCACGACCCCCTCGGGAGAGCGGTTTCAGCTCTTCGGCGAGGGCGGCGGCCAGGCGCTCGCCGACGAGCTCGACGTGCCGCTGCTCGGCAAGGTGCCGCTCACGATGCCGCTGCGCGAGCAGGCCGACGCGGGTACGCCGCTCGTCTTCACCGATCCCGACGACCCGGCCGCGCAGGCGATTCGCCACGCGGCCCGGGGCATCGTCGCGCTGAGCCCCGTCGAGCTGCCGGTATTGCAGGGTCCGGCGCCGACCGGGATCAGCCTGCCGATGGCAGGCTGATCGCGGGGCTTCGAACCTAAGCGGCGTTGGCCGCCGTCGCGCGGCCGGCCTCGGTCGCGGCGGGAATCTCGACGAGCTTGCCGGTCTCGACGTGGTAGACGTAGCCGTAGACCGGGATGGTGCCCTCGACGAGCGGGTGGTTGCGGATCTTCTCGACGTCCTCGACGACGGCGCCGGCCTGATCGGAGATCGTCAGCCAGTCGATGTTCTTGCCCTCGGGCGAGCCGGGTCCCTCGCCGACGTCGTAGAAGCCCTCGTCGCCGAGCGCGGCGGTCTCCAGGCTCGACTCGAGCAGGTCGCCCATGATCTCGCTCGTGAAGAACTCCATGCCGCAGTTCGTGTGATGGATGACGAACCACTCCTTCGTGCCGAGCAGCTTGTGCGAGATGACGAGCGAGCGGATCGCGTCGTCGCTGGCGCGGCCGCCGGCGTTACGGATGACGTGGGCGTCGCCCTCGCTCAGGCCGGCGTACTTCGCCGGGTCGAGGCGAGCGTCCATGCACGTGAGGATCGCGAAGCCACGCGCGGGCGGCAGCGCGAGGCTGCCCTTCTCGCCGAAGTCGGCGGCGTAGGCGTCGTTGGCGGCGAGTACTTCGTCCAGGACGGACATGTGTGTCTCCGATCGCAGGGGGACGGGGTCCTGCGAATATTACCCAATGTCGACCGTCTTACGGGTATTTAGGCGCGTTGGCGTCCCTGAGACGCGGCGTCCTAGCCCTGGGACTTGAAGTAGTCCGCGTTGATCTGCGTGAACTGCTGCCACTCCTCCGGAAGCTGATCCTCGGCGAAGCATGCGTCGACCGGGCAGGCCTCGACGCAGGCGTCGCAATCGATGCACTCGTCCGGATCGATGTAGAGCATCTCGACCTTGTCGTAGTCGGGCTCGTCGGTGGTGGGATGGATGCAGTCGACGGGGCACACCTCGACACACGAGTTGTCCTTCGTGCCGATGCAGGGCTCCGCGATCACGTAGGCCATGAAGCAGTCGTTTCCTTCGCTTGTTGTCTGGGGTCGGACCGGCCGGACATAGTATCCAGGCGTGCTCCCGCGCTTGGCTGCGAAGTGCTCCTGCTGACCGGCGCGACCGGTGTCGTCGGACGGGCGCTGCTGCGCCGCCTCACCGCGGCGGGCGAGCCGGTGCGCTGCCTGGTCCGCGACCCGCGGCGCCTGGGCGCCGACCGGGTGCGCGTGCAGATCGCGCTCGGCGACCTGGCCGATCCGCCGTCGTTTCGCAACGCCATGCGCGGCGTGAGGACCGTCGTGCACCTCGCGGCGGCGATCCGCGACCAGCCGGCCGGTTCGATCGAGGAGCTCAACGGCATCGCGACGTGGCGCATGGTGCAGGCCGCCGAGCGCGCCGGCGTCGAGCACTTCGTCTTCATGAGCTCGCTGGGCGCCGTGCGCCACGACCGCACGCGCTACCTGCGCGCCAAGGCCCTCGCCGAGAGCGCGGTGCTCGCCTCCGACGTGCGCCACACCGTCCTCGCCCCCTCGTTCGTCTACGCCCCCGGCGACCCCTTTCTCACGATGGTCGAGCGGGCCGGGATGCTGCTGCCCGTCGTCCCGATCAGCGGCCGCGGCCGGGCCCTCTACCAGCCGATCTGGGCCGACGACGTGGCCGACGCGGTCGTCGCGGCGCTCGACGGCCGGGGCGGCGGCGATCGCCGCTACGAGCTGGCCGGGCCCGAGACCCTGTCGCACCGGCAGATCGTCGAGCTCATCCTGCGCGCGGCCGACCGCGCCCGCCCGACCGTCAACGTGCCGACGCCGATCGTCAGCCGTGGCCTGCGCGTGCTCGAGACGTTCATGCAGTCGCGCGCCCCGTCGACGTGGGACGAGGCCGAGCTGCTCGAGGTTCCGATGACCTCGCCCCGCGGGACGGCCGACGCCGAGTCGCTCGGGGTCACGCC
The DNA here is from genome assembly GCA_963751065.1 of uncultured Actinomycetes bacterium. Classification (GTDB taxonomy): domain Bacteria; phylum Actinomycetota; class Thermoleophilia; order Solirubrobacterales; family Solirubrobacteraceae; genus CADCVQ01. The sequence continues at coordinate 19,375 of CAVVTD010000013.1, read as the reverse complement.
GCGGTCGATGGCCGCCGTGCTCGGCGCTTAGGCTCAGGCTGCCGCGAGCGGGGCGCGCCGGCCGCTCCACGGCAGCGCCGTCTCCAGCTGCGCGGCGAGCGCGAGCAGCGCGCCCTCCTGCGCCGGGCGGCCGATGAGCTGGACGGCGAGCGGCAGGCCGTCGTCGTGGGAGTACAGCGGCAGCGAGATCGCCGGCGAGCCGGTGACGTTGGAGATCGCCGTATAGGGCGTGAAGTGCCCGGAGCGCTCGAAGGTGGCCAGCGGATCGGGGCCGCAGGGGTCGAGCGCGCCGATCGGAAGCGGGGGCTGGGCCAGCGCGGGGGTCAGCAGCGCGTCGTACGGCGCCGCCCACGTCACGATCTCGCGCCCGAGCGCCTGCAGCCGGTAGTTGGCGACCGCCGCCTGCACCGACGTGATCTCGTTGCAACGCTGCCACACCGCCCAGCTGAGCGGCTCCATGTCCTGCTCGCGCGGCGCGCGGCCGTGGAGCATGGCCGCCGACGACATCGACGAGCAGACCGCGGGCCCGAACGCGTGCGTGAAGAGGTCGAGCAGTCCGGGCGCGCGCCACGGCGGCGCGACCTCCTCGACGTCGTGGCCGAGGTCCTCGAGCAGGAGCGCGGCGTCGTGCGCGGCGCGGGCGCACGCCGGGTGCAGCTCGGCGTCCAGCAGCGGCATGAGCGTCGTGACGCCGATGCGCAGCCGCGCGGGCTCGCGCGCCGCCGCGTCGGCGAAGGGCTCCGGTGGCGGCGGCGCCCACGACGCGTCGCCGACCTCGGGGCCGGCCAGCACGTCGAGCAGCTGCGCGGTCTCGCGCACCGTGCGCGTCAGGACGCCGTCGACGACGAGGAACTGCTCGCCGACGTCGGGCGCCAGCGAGATGCGCCCGCGCTGCGGCTTCAGGCCGACGAGCCCGCAGCACGCGGCGGGGATGCGCAGCGAGCCGCCGCCGTCGTTGCCGTGCGCGAGCGGGACCATGCCGGCGGCCACGGCCGCGGCCGAGCCGCCCGAGGAGCCGCCGGGCGTGCGCTCGAGGTCCCACGGGTTGCGCGTGGGCCCGAAGCGCCGGCCCTCGGTGACGGGCAGGATGCCCCACTCGGGCAGCGTCGTCGTGCCGACGACGACGAACCCGGCGCCGCGCAGGCGGCGCGTGACGTTGTGATCGCGCTGCGGCCGGTAATCGCCCGACAGCGCGGCGCCGGTCGTCAGCCGCAGCCCGGTCACGGCGCGGTTGTTCTTGATCGCGATCGGCACGCCGGCGAACGGCCGCTCGTCGCCGGGCGCGATCGCCGCCGCGGCGGCGCGGGCGCCCTCCTCGTCGACGTCGACGAACGCGTTGACCTGCGGCTCGAGCGCCGCGATCCGCTCCAGCGACGCGTCGACGAGCTCGCGCGCCGACAGCTCGCCGGCGCGCACGAGCGCGGCCAGCTCCGCGGCCGGGCGCAGCATGAGCTCGGCCGCGGTCACGGGGAGGAAGCGGGGGGACCCACGGCGCCGGCCACCGCGACCGTGCGGCCGACGAGATACGGCACGGCGACGAGCGGCTCGCCGGTCAGCGGCTGGAAGGCGACGCGGCTGCCCTGCGCCACGAAGACGTCGGTCGGGGTGAGGCGATCGGCCCGTGCGAAGGTGGCGCCGCCGCGCCGCAGCGCGGCGAACGTCGCGAACAGCAGCGGCCGCTTGGCGGTGGGCCGCGGCGCCGTGTAGGTGACCGCCAGCGCGCCGGCCGGTCCGGCGGCGAGGTCGTCGAGCACGGCGCCGCGCTGGCGCGAGAGCACGAGCGGCGTCCGCGAGACACCGCCCCCGCCCACCCCCACGCGCGCGAACTTCACCACCTGCCGGCCGGTCCGCGTGCGGCCCGTCCAGGCGACGTACGACGCGCCCTTCGTGTCGGCCACCAGCTGCACGGGCGACTCGCGTGACTCGGCGCCGCTGCGGGCGCAGCGCTGCTCGAGCGTCCGCGTCGTCCACTTCCCGGCGCCGTCGCGGATCGCCACGCCGCACGGCCGGCCGACGCGGCCCCAGGTCAGGACCACGCGCCCGTTGCGCACGAGCAGCGCCGACAGGCGCAGGCCCTGGATCGACTGCACGCGGCCGAAGCGCTGCGTCGCGCTCCACTCGCCGCCGGCGGGCCGGAATCGCGCGGCCAGGCGTGTGCCCGCGCGCCATGCGAGCACGCGGTCGCCGCGCGCGTTGATCGCCACGGCGGCGGTCTTGCCGAGCGCGAGGTCGCGGGCCGCCGCAAACGGCTGGCCGGCCTTGCGCTCGGCGACGCGCAGGAAGGGGGAGCGCTCGACGGTCCAGGCGACGATCGCGTCGCCCGCCGGATTGACCGCGGACCAGTGGCTGGAGACGAACTCGTCCAGCGACCCGAAGGCGTCGAAGCCGCCATCGGACTGGCCCTCGGCCGTGATGAGGCGCCGCCGGCTCGTCGCCGAGGTCTCCTCGCGCGCGACGAGCAGCGCGTTGACCGTGCCGGAGAGATGCAGCTGCGCGTCCGTCGGCACGATCCCGCGCAGGTCGGTCGGGCGGCCCCAGCTGCCGTTCGTGTCGCGCGTGCCGAGCCCGAGGAAGACCGGCGGATCGTGGCTCGGCTCGGCGCCGTTCCAGCTCAGCAGCGCGTGGCCGCGCGCGTCGAAGGCGAGCTCGTGCAGCTCGGCGACGCCGGTCGATGCGGCGATCGGCTCCAGGCGCCAGTTCGCGGCGTGCACAGGCGCCGGGGCGGCGGCGGCGATGGCGATGGCGCTGGTCAGCACCGCAAGCGCCGGGGCGAGCCGGCGGGCGTTGCACCGCGAAGTGATCGGCGCTCGACGCATGCCCGCGGCAACGGTACCGGAGCGCCGACGACAGAGGGCCCGGCGCGGTGCCGGGCCCTCCTTCCTGCTGCCGCCCCGCTCTCGTGAAGCGGGACGGCGAAACCTGCGCTCGGCTCTCGTGGAGAACCGATGAGACGTTTCGCCGTCCGGCGGTCGCAAGCTCCCGCCTTCCGGCGACGCTACTTACATCATGCCGCCCATGCCGCCGTCCCCGCCCATGCCGGGGATGGACATCTCCTTGCCCTCGATCTCGCAGACGATCGCCTCGGTGGTGAGGATGTTCTTCGCGATCGAGGCGGCGTTCTGCAGCGCCGAGCGCGTGACCATGGCGGGATCGATGATGCCGGCCGCGACGAGATCCTCGATTTCGTTCGTGGCGGCGTTCAGGCCCCAGCCCTTCTTCGCCTTGCGGACGTCGTTGATGACGACCGAGCCCTCGAGGCCGGCGTTGTGCGCGATCTGACGCAGCGGCTCCTCGAGTGCCCGCAGCACGATCTTCGCGCCGGTCTTCTCGTCGTCGACGTACGTGTCGAGGTCGATGGCGCCCTCGGCCTGCAGCAGTGCGACGCCGCCGCCGGGGACGATGCCCTCTTCCAGCGCCGCGCGGGTCGCCTGGAGGGCGTCCTCGACACGGTGCTTCTTCTCCTTCATCTCCGTCTCGGTGGCCGCGCCGACCTTGACGACGGCGACGCCGCCCGACAGCTTGGCGAGGCGCTCCTGCAGCTTCTCGCGGTCGAAGTCGGAGTCGGTCGTCTCGATCTCGGCCTTGAGCTGGTTGATCCGGCCCTTGATGGCGGCCGGATCGCCGGCGCCGTCGACGATCGTCGTGTTGTCCTTGCCGACGACGACGCGACGGGCGCGGCCGAGCTGGGAGATCGTGGTGTTCTCCAGCTTCAGACCCATCTCCTCGGTGATGACCTCACCGTTCGTCAGGATCGCGATGTCCTCGAGCATCCGCTTGCGGCGGTCGCCGAAGCCGGGGGCCTTGACGGCGACGCCCGTGAACGTGCCGCGCAGCTTGTTGACCACGAGCGTGGCGAGGGCCTCGCCCTCGACGTCCTCGGAGATGATCAGCAGCGGCTTGCCCGACTGGATGACGGCCTCGAGGACCGGCAGCACGTCGCGGACCGACGTGATCTTCTGGTTGGCGATCAGGAGGTAGGGGTCGTCGAGGACGGCCTCCATGCGCTCCTGGTCGGTGACCATGTACGGGGAGATGTAGCCCTTGTCGAAGAGCATGCCCTCGGTGAACTCGAGGTCCATGCCGAAGGTCTGGCCCTCTTCGACGTTGACGACGCCGTCCTTGCCGACCTTCTCGATGGCGTCGGCGATGACGTCGCCGATCTCCTCGTCGCCGGCGGAGATCGTCGCCACGCGGGCGATCTGATCCTTGCCGGAGACGTCCTTGGCCTGACGCGCGATGTTGTTGACGACGTCCTCGACGGCGCGCTCGATGCCGCGCTTGAGCGCGAGCGGGTTGGCGCCGGCCGTGACGTTCTTCAGACCGCTGCGAACGATCTGCTGGGCGAGCACGGTCGCGGTCGTCGTGCCGTCGCCGGCGACGTCGTTCGTCGCCGTGGCGACCTCGCGGACGAGCTGCGCGCCCTGGTTCTGGAAGACGTCCTCGACCTCGATCTCACGGGCGATCGTCACGCCGTCGTTCGTGATCGTGGGGGCGCCGAACTTCTTGTCGAGGACGACGTAGCGGCCCTTGGGGCCGAGCGTGACCTTGACCGCGTTGGCGACCGCGTCGACACCGGCCTGAAGGGCGTTGCGTGCGTCGACGTCGTACAGCAGTTCCTTATGAGGCATAAGTTCTGGTTCTCCTTACTTAGATGATCTTGGCGAGAACGTCGGACTCGCGGAGCACGAGGAGCTCCTCGCCGTCGACCTTGATTTCCGTGCCGCCGTACTTCGAGTAGAGGACCTCGTCGCCCTCGGCCACGTCGAGCGGGATGCGCTTGTCGCCGTCCTCGTCGAACTTGCCGTCGCCAACGGCGATGACCAGGCCCTTCTGCGGCTTTTCCTTCGCGGTGTCGGGCAGGACGAGGCCACTGGCCGTGGTCTCCTCATCCTCGATCGCCCGCACGATGAGCCGGTCGCCTAGGGGCTTGAGCTTCATAGGTTGACCCTCCAAAGAGCTTGATGATGTGTTTGGCACTCGCGATGGCAGAGTGCCAACGTGCTCTCGACTGTAGCGCATTTGGCACTCGGGCCGGAAGAGTGCCAACATCATCTTTACGTCGATTGAGGTTCGAAACGGCTCCAGGCGCCGGCGCGGCGCTCCGATGCGCGCCAGATGAGCGATTCGCGCGCCTTCTCGGTGCTGTTCGGTGCCGCCGTGCTCGTCGCCTCGCTGTTCGCCCCGTGGTTCGCCGTCGACCTCGGCGGCGCCACGCGCGACGCGATCCTGCAGCAGACCGGCCAGCTGCCGGGTGGCTTCGGCGAGTTCGCGCGCGGCCTGCTGTCGGTGCTCCCCGACCGCATCGTCGTGGACGGCTGGGAGGGCTTCGAGCGCACCGACCTCGTGCTGCTGGGCTGTGCGCTGGCGGCCGGCTTTGCGGCGCTGCTCGGGCGCTTCGACGTCGTCTCGCTCGCCGGCGGCGCGGCGGTGGTCACGATCGTGCTGGCGATGGTCGACCAGCCCGGCCCGGCCGGCGAGCTCGTGAAGCTGCAGTGGGGCGCCTGGCTGGGGCTCGCGGCGGCCGCGGCGATCGTCGTCGCCGGTCAGCTGGGCGCGCGGGGCGAAGCGCGGGTGACCGCTGCTGCACCGGCGGTCGCGCCTGTGCCGAGCACCGCAGCGGCGCCGGCCACCCCGTCGGCGACGGTCTGGCCGCCGGTCTGACCGCGCGTCAGTTCTGCGCGCCGCCGATGCCGTGCATGCGCTCGGTCATCGACGGTGGGTTCTCGATGATCTGGCTGAAGCGCACGACGGTCACGGTGTCCTCGAGGCCGACGTCGCGCCCGTAGATCTGCTCGAGGAAGTTGACCATCTCCTCGGTGCGCCGGAACTCGGGGTTGTCGTGCTCGATGTCGCGCGGCGACAGCTCCTTGACGCGCTTGACCTCGACCGAGTCGATGACGGCGAGGAAGACCTTCTCGCGCGGCGAGTGCTGGTAGCCGATCGTCACGAGGATCGCCTGGTTCTTGCGGTACTTGTGCGACTTGTCGCCGAGGCGGATCGTCGCCGTCTTGCGGCCGCGCTTGAGCTGGTCGGCGAAGATCGTCGAATAGAAGTTCAGAACCTGCACAGCCCGGCAGACTACAGAGCGTCGGCGCCGCGCACCCGGGTCGACACGCGCACTATTCGTCCATGTCGCGCTCGAGCCGCGACAGCGCCTCGCGGACCATGTCGCGCTCGCCCGCGTAGGTGAGCGTCTCCAGCGCCTGCGCGGCCGGGATCCAGCGGGCGTGCTCGACCTCGTGATCGTGGTCGTCGACGGTGCCCGAGACGTAGCGCAGGAGAAAGAACTCGACGACCTTCGAGATCCGCCTGCCGCCGCGCTGGTACCAGTAGCGCACCTCGCCGAGCGAGCCGAGCACCTCGGCCTCGACGCCCGCCTCCTCGCGAACCTCGCGCAACGCCGCCTCGACCGCCGACTCGCGGCCGTCGGGATGGCCCTTGGGCAGGGCCAGCACCTTCGAGCCGTCCGCCGAGCGCCGGGTCGGGACGATCACGACGACCTCGTTGTCGTCGTTGACGACGACGCCGCCGGCTGAGAACTCCGTGGCTGCCATCATCTAGTACACGTAGCGCCCCAGCGCGGCGGGGTCGTGGACGGTGACGCGGCCGCGGCCCTGGGAGACGACGCCGGCGCGCTCGAGCACGGCGAGAAAGCGGCTGGCGGATTCGCGCGACGAGCCGGCGAGCTGCGCGATGTCGGCCTGCGTGATCGTCACGAGGACGTCACGGTCCCCGGCGCCCTCGGCCTGGACCTGCGCCACGAGCTGGCCGAGCACGCCGGCCACCCGGCTCTGCACGGTCTGAAAGGACTGCCGTGCGATGCGCTCGTTCGCCGCGCGCAGCCGGCGTCCGAGTGAGATCACGAGCTTCACGGCGAGGCCCGGGTGCTCGCGCAGCAGCCGGCGCATGTCCGCGCCGAGCACCGCGATCGCCTCGACGGCGTCGAGCGTCTCGACCGTCGCCGAGCGGCGCTCGTCGTCGAACATCGCCAGCTCGCCGAAGATGTCGCCCGGCCCGAAGTGCGCGAGCGTGAGCGTGCGGCCGTCGCCGTGCTCGCGGACCGCGCGGGCGTGACCGTGGCGCACGACGTAGCACGTGTCGCTCTCGTCGCCCTCGCGGAAGATGACGTGGCCGGGGCCGAACGTGCGCGGCACGGTGACGGCGGCGACCTGGGCGAGCTCCTTCGGGCCGAGGGTCTCGAAGACCGGGACGTTCGTGAGAAGCTCGATCGCCTCTTCCGGGCTCGTCTGCATCGTGTGAGCAATAGCACACAACGCGGGTGGCACGGGCTTGGCGGGCGGCTCGCGCGGGATGAGCCCGCGCGAGCCGCGACCGTTCGTCACGCCGGATCGAGCGCCGTCTCGCGCCGCCGCCGCCGTCCGCTGCGGACGGCGAGCGCGATCGCGGCGCCGATCAGCCCGAGCGGCGCGAGCACCGCCAGGCAGATGAGCGCGACGCCGGCGCTGACCTCGAGCACGCGCAGCGCGTCGCCCGCCGCGTCGCCGGGCGTCCACTGCCCGCCGCCGCCGCCCGACTCGCTCGAGCCGCCGCCGCGGACGGTCATGTTGACCGTCGACAGGTCGGCGCGCCGGCGCAGCGAGGCGAGCTGGCCCTTCAGGCCGCTGATGCGGCTGCTGACGCTGCGCAGCTGCGCCTTGATGCTGGCGATCTGCTGCGTCGTCGTCGCGCGGGCGAGCGCGCGCAGGAGGCCACGCCGCTCGGCGCGCGCGTCGCTCAGCCGTTCCTGGGCCGATGTGAACGAGCTCGTGATGTCCTGCAGGTTCTGGCTGCGCTCGGTGACGTGGCCGAGCTTCGACAGCGCGGCCAGCGCCTGGTCGAGCCGTTCGGTCGGGATCCGCAGCTCGAACGTCGCCTCGCCGCCGTTGGCGTCGCTGGAGCCGATCTGCGAGCTCGCGACGATGCCGCGGAAGCGGCCGACGGTGGCGATGACGGCATCGGTCGTCGACTCGAACTTCCCGTCCGGCGTCTCGATGGCGAGCACGGCGTTGCGCTCGACCTTGCGCGCCGGAGCGGGAGCGATCGACAGCAGGCTGCCGCCGGCCGAGCCACCCGCGCCACCGGAGGACTGGGCGGGGGCGGGGGCCGCGCTGCGCTGGGCCTGTGCCTTGGCGGCCTGGTCGACGTCGGCGCTCGTCGCCGAATCTTCTGCGACGCCGGCCGAGGGCTCGGCGGGAATGGCCGCCTCCGTGGCGGAGGACGCCAGGCCGTCACGGCTCATCTCGGTCGCCGTCGGCTCACCGTTCGCGCCGCCGAACACGACGACGAGGGCGACGAGCACCGCGGCAAGCGAGCCGGCGGCCGGCAGGAGCACCCACCGCCGGCCTGCCCAGGGCCGGCGCACGCTGAGCGGGGGGCGCTCCTGCGACGAAGGGAAGCCGTCGGCGACCTCCTGCTCGAGGCGCGCGGCGAAGGCCGGCGTCATCTCCGGGCCCGTCGCGCGGACGTCGCGGACGAGCTCCTCGAGCTCTCGCAGCTCGAACTCGACGGGCTCGCCGGCGAGCGCGCGGTCGAGCGCTTCGAGGTCGCGCTCCTGCTCGGGGGTCAGGGATTCACGATGGCGCATGGCAGGCCTCCCTCAGCTTGGTGACGGCGCGATGGACGCGCGTGCCGGCGTTCGTCTCGCTCGTGCCGAGCACGACGGCGAGCTCGGCGTTGGACAGCCCGCCGTGGAACTTCAGGGCGACGAGCTCGCGGTCGCGCGGCGACAGCGCGGCGAGCGCGACGCGGACGGTGGTGCGGCGGACCGCGAGATCGGCCTCCTCCTCGGGGGCGACCGCGTGGTCGTCGGGCAGGTCGCCGAGCATCGGCGCGGAGCGCTTTCGCCGCCGCAGCTCGTCGAGCGCCGCGTTGCGGGCGATCCCGAAGAGCCAGGCGCGTTCGCTGCCGCGGCGCGCGTCGAAGGTGGCCCGGCGCCGGTAGGCGCGCTCGAAGGCGAGCGCGGTGACGTCCTCGGCGCTCGCGTCGTCGCCGAGCAGCGTGCGCACATAGGCGTACAGGTCGCGTGCGCTCTGCGCGGTACAGCGCATCGAAACTCTCGGTCGACGTGTTCTGTGGAGTTGCCATGATCAGAGCTGCGCTCATGCGAGTACTACGCCGCCGCACCGTGATCATCACGCTGTTCGGCATCGCCGTCACTCCTGTGTGCGCCGCCCAGGCCGGGCCGGCCGACGACGCGCGCGATCCGTGGGCGACCGTGAACGTCTGCGACACGCCCAGCGCGCCGAACACGATCGGCATCCGCGCCTCGATGCCGGGCCTGCGCAGCAGCTCGGAGGAGCAGCGCTACATGCGCTTCGTCGTGCAGTACTTCTCGCGCGAGGACGACCGCTGGTATCGCATCGCCGAGGGCGGCGACTCGGGCTACATCCAGGCCAAGGGCCGCAAGGCGCGCCAGCTCGGGCGCTCGTTCCGGATCGAGCCGACGCCGGGCGCGCCGGTGCTGCTGCGCGGCAAAGTGCTCTTCCAGTGGCGCGTGAAGGGCCAGGGCGTCGTGCGCAGCGCGAGCGTCGTGACGCGCAAGGGCCACCGCTCGAGCGCCGGCGACGACCCGCCGGGCTACTCGGCCGCCACCTGCACGATCACGGCGTAGCCGGCCGGTCGAACAGCCGCGGGTCGTTGGAGATGACGCCCGTGACGCCGTCGAGCTCGAGCGCGGCGATGCGCGCCGCGTCGTCGACCGTCCAGGCGTAGAGCTCGCCGCCGGCGCCGCGCACCGCGTCGGCCAAGCGCGGCGTGACGAGCCGCCAGTGAGCCATGAGCGCGTCGATCTCCCCGCGCCGGATGCGGTTGGCGGCGACGCCGGGCAGCGCCCGGCGCACGTAGGCCAGCACGCCGACCGCCGGCACCGCGGTGATCGGGTTGCGCAGCGGGTTGCGCTGCATCCGCGGCAGCGACCAGCCGATGCGCAGCTGCGGCTCGATCGCGCGCAATCGCTCCAGCGAGGGGTTCTCCATCGTCGAGACGAGCACGCGGCCGGCCAGCCCGTGGTCGTGCAGGGCGGCGACGACGCGCTCCTCGTAGCCCTCGGCCTTGAGGTCGAGGATGAGCTCGATGCCGTTGTAGGTCGCCTCGGCGAAGTGGGCGAGGCCCTCGTCGAGCGTGTGCGGCGTGCGCTGGGCGGCGTCCTCCCAGTCGTGCGCGAGCAGCAGCTCGCCCGTGCCGTCGACGCGCTCGGACAGCACGTCGAACTCGATCATGTCGACCCCGTGGGCGAGCGCGGCGGCAAAGGAGCCGAACGTGTTGCCCGGCGCGATCTGCGCGGCGCCCTTGTGGCCGACGCGCCGCATCGCGCCGTTGTCGACGGCTCACCGCTGGCACCCCGCGCACCAGTACGTCAGGCGGTTGTCGTCGCCCTGGGCGCGGCTGCGGATCGGCGCGCCGCAGCGCGGGCACGGCCGCCCGGCGTGCGCGTAGACCACGCGATGCAGATCCTGCATGCCGTCGATGGCGGACTGCTGCATCCCCGGGCGCGCCGCGCGCACGATCGACAGCGCCTCCTCGTCGCTGACCTCGCCGGTCGCGCGCCAGGGATCGATCGCCGCGGCGAAGCAGCCCTCGCACTTCCAGAGGTTGCCGATGCCGGCGATCGTGCGCTGGTCGAGCAGGGCGTCGCCGATCGCGCGCGTCGGGTCGTCGGCGCGCAGGCGCCGCAGGATCTCCGGCTCGTCGAGCTCGGGCGCGAGGATGTCCGGGCCGAGCATCGCCAGGCGGCGGTCGAAGCGGGTGCGCGACTCGGTGAGAAGCTCGAGCACCGGCCCGTCGAACTGCACGACCTCGCCTTCTTCGGTCGTGAGGACGAGCCAGGCACGGCGATGCGCGCGCCGCCAGCGCTGGCCGTCGCGGTACGTGCCCCACGAGCCGGTCATGCGCAGGTGCGAGTGGATGGCGAGGTCGCCTTCGAAGTGCACGAACAGGTGCTTGCCGTGCGCATCGACGTGCGTGACCGGCGCGGCCGGCGAGCTTCTGCGGCCAGCGCTCGCCGCGCAGGCGCGGGTTGGGATGCGCGATCTCGGGGATCCGCCCCTCGACGAGCGGTCGGATCCGGCGCGCCGCGTAATGAATCGTGTCGCCCTCTGGCATGCGGTACTTCAATCTAGAACCCGTGACCTCCGTGATCGAAGCGCTGGCGCGCCTGGTCGGGCCCGGTCACGTCGAGGCCGGCGTGACCGTCGGCGACGTCGGCGTGGCCGGCGGGCCGGCGACGCTCGTCCGCCCGGCCGACGCCGCGCAGGTGCGCGCGGTCGTCGCGTGGTGCTACGAGCACGACGTCGCGATCGTGCCGGTCGGCGGGCGCAGCGGCCTGGCCGGCGGCGCCGCGGTGCTGGAGACGGGCGCGCGCGTGATCGCGCTGTCGCTCGAGCGGCTGCGCACCGTGCGCTCGTTCGCCCCCGAACTGTGGCGGATGGAGGCCGAGGCGGGCGTGACGACGGCGACGATCGCCCGCCTCGCGCGCGAGAACGGCGTGTACTTCCCGCCCGACCCCGGCGCGCCCGAGCAGTCCCAGCTCGGCGGGATGATCGCGACGAACGCCGGCGGCCCGCATGCCTTCAAGTACGGCGTGACCGGCGACTGGGTGACGGGGATCGAGGCGGTGCTGGCGCCCGGCGAGCTCGTGCGCGTCGGCGGGCCGGTGCGCAAGGACGTCGCCGGCTATGACCTGCGCGGCCTGCTCGTCGGCTCGGAGGGCACGCTGGGAATCGTCACGGCGGCGTGGCTGCGCTTCGTGCCCGCGCCGGAGGCGCGCTGGCCGGTGGTGGCCGCCTACCCGGATGCGCAGGCGGGCTGCGCCGCCGTCCAACAGGTGCTGGCGAGCGGCATCGAGCCGGCGGCGCTCGAGTTCTTCGACGAGGCGACGATGCGGGCCGCGGGGCCGGCGTTCCCGCTCGCGGGGGAATGGAGCGGGCGGTTTCTCGTGATCGCCGAGGCCGACGGGAGCGCGGCGGAGGCGGCGAGGGTGCGCGACGAGCTGGCCGAGGCGCTGGCGCCGGGAGCGTCGACCGTCGTCACGGACGCCGATGCGCGCGCGGTCTGGCGCTGGCGCGAGGGCGTGTCGCTCGCGGTCACCGCCGCCCGCGGGGCGAAGCTCTCCGAGGACATCGGGGTCCCGATCGATCGCCTCGGCGAGGCGGTTGCGGGCACGCTGGCGATCGGCGCGCGCCACGGGCTGGAGGCCTGCTCGTGGGGCCACGCGGGCGATGGCAACGTCCACGCGACGTTCATGCTCGAGCCCGGGGACGCCGCTCAGCGGGGGCGCGCGGACGCGGCGGCCGGCGAGCTGTTCGCGCTCGCGCTGGCGCTCGGCGGGACCGTGACGGGCGAACACGGGATCGGCGTGCTGAAGGGCGGCCAGCTCAGCCGTCAGTGGGCGCCGGCGGCCGTCGCGGCGCAGCGCGCGGTCAAGCGCGCGCTGGATCCCAAGGGCCTGCTGAATCCTGGTAAGAAGGTGCCGTGAGCCGAGCGCCCATCAGGTTTGTGGCCATGGTCGCGTGCGGCGCCGCCGTGGCGTTCGCGCTGCGGACATGGGCCGTGCCGGCGTGGCGGCGCTTCGCCGAGCACGATGCGCGCGAGGCCGAGCTGCACGCGGGGTAGGCGCGACTGGACTACTGTCCCTCCGTGCCTTCCACCCTTGTCCCGACTGCCCGCGAGCTGCTCGACGCGCTCGGCAGCAACACCTGGACCGACGGTCGCGCCGACCGGCTCATCGAGACACTCGGCGGGTCGATGGGCCGCGCCACGCCCGCCGAATCGCGCGAAGCCCTGCAGACCCTGTCCTCGGGCCTGAACTCGCTCGACCCCGAGCCGGCGGGCGTCGCCTCACGCGTCGTCGGCGCGATGATCGAGGCCGGCCACGATCCCGAGCCCGCGCGCGCCGCGATGCTCGGTGCGCTGCAGCAGACGCTGCCGGCGTGCGCGAGCATGGTCGACGAGGCGAAGGCCGAGGTCGGCGAGCCCGCCGAGGACCTCGACCTCAACGACGACGCGATCGACGAGTGGCTTGCCGACAGCCTCGCCCACGCGATCAACGAGGTCGCCGGCAAGCGCCCTGCGGCGCTGGAGGCCTGGCAGCGCCTGCACGAGATCTGGCCCGGCGCGATCGCGCTGCTGTCGGTCGATCCCGAAGCCCGCGCCGAGGCGCGCGAGCTCGCGCCGGTGGCCGAGAAGATCGAGGAGGTCCACGAGGCGGCGGGCTGGCTGCGCGCAATGCTCAGCGTGCTCGACGACGAGCCCTACGTCGCGATCGAGCCCTCGACGCGCACGGGCATCGTCGGGCGGATGAGCGGCATCGTCGAGAACTTCCAGCTCAACACGCTGCTCATGGACGAGTTCCCGCGCGACGAGCCGCGCGTCTCCAAGACGGCGGTCGAGGTCGCCCGCGGCCAGGGGCCGCAGCAGATCGACGAGGACGTCACCGGCACCTGGAACCTCTACACGTACGGCGCGCTGACGCCCGGCGGCGAGCTGGCCGACCCGGCCGACCTCGCGTACGCCGACACGTGGATCTGGAACGAGGGCATGCCGGCCGACATCCCCGTGCTCGACGGCCACCGCGTGATCCTGCTCGGCCCGGCCTCGCCGGTGCGCACGTGGCCCGCGCAGCGGATGTTCCTGCGGCTGCCCGCGCGCCTGACCGCCGACCTGCTCGACGAGGACGCGCTCGCCGGCTGGCTGGCAAAGATCGAGGCCGCGGCGGCGCGCATCGAGCGCTGAGCCGCCCGCGCCCTATGTCTGGGGCGCGTAGCGGCCGTGCAGCATGAGGTCGTTGCCGTCGGGGTCGGTGAAGAACGCCATCTTGCAGACTCCGGTGTCCAGCGTGTCGCCGGCGAACTCGACGCCCTTGGCCTCCAGGGCGGTGCGGGCGGCGTCGACGTCGTCGACGTGGAGGGCCGGATGAGCGTTCTTCTGCGGTGCGAACGGCATGCCGAAGCTGGCCGGCTCCCAGATGCCGAAGCAGGTGTCGGCCACCCAGAACTCGTGCTGGGAGTGATCGTCGGGGCGTAGCCCGAGCGTGTCGACGTAGAAGGCGCGTGAGCGAGCGGCGTCCTGCGACGGGACGCCGACGAAGTCGAGCTTGCTGATCATGGGGTTCGTCTCCTGGGGTGGGTGGGCGTTCCCGCAGGCTGCCAATGAATGCGGCCAGTGCCTGGCCTAGATTCGCAACATCGGCCATCATCGGGGGCCGGGGGTCGCGGCGCCGGGACTGCGCCTCCGTGAAGAGTCCGTGATCGGATGCGCGATCGCATGAAGGAGTGACGGCTCGATCTGGCCGCTCAATCCAACGGTCACTCGTTCATCGCATGCGTGAACGGATGACGGCTCGTGCGTCAGCAGTCGGCCATCCGTCACTCGTTCATGCCCTCGGACGGACTGGTTCGGGCTTGCCCCGCCGCCGTCGAGCTATGCGCTGAGCGTCAGCTTGCTCGGGCCGGCGCGGAAGCCGACCTCGATGAGCAGCGACTCCAGCGGCGACCCGACGACCGGCTCGCCGTTCACGCGCTCGAGCGACAGCTTGCGTCCGCGGCCGCCGGTGATGAACTCGGCGAGCGCGGTGAAGGCCGGGACGATGCGCGGGTCGGAGTGCTCGACGAGCGTGGCGATCCCGCGGCCGCCCTTCTCGACGTAGAGCACCGGCTCGGCGCCGGCGAGCACGACATAGGCACCGCGCACGCGGGCGGGCTTGCGCGCGCCCTCCTCGTCGCGGCGCGGCCACGGCAGCGCCGCGCCGTACGGCTGGGCCGGATCGGTGACGGCGAGCACGATCGGCGCCGATTCCTCCACGTCGCGCTGCGCCCGCAGCCGCTCGACCGCCCCGGGCAGCGCGAACTGCGCTCCTCCGAGCCCCTCGACGAAATAGCCGCGACGACAGACGCCGAGCGTCTCGAGCTGCGACAGCGCGTCGTAGAGGATCGAGAAGCCGCCCGCGATTCCCTCGGCGAGCACCTGCTCGCGGGTGACGATGCCGTAGCGCTCGAGCAGCAGCTCGGCGAGAGTGCGGCGGCGGGCGCCCGGCTCCGGCTCCTGGCGGAAGATCGATTCCGTCAGCGCCCAGCGGCCCTGGACGACGGCGGACGCTCCGGAGCGTCGTGTGCCGAAGCGCCGGCCCGCCCCGTGCCGCCCGGTGCCGCCGTGGCGGGCGCGGGCCAGCGTCAGGCGGGGCGCGCGCAGCGGCGCGAACGCGTCGTTGGTCACCTCGCCGGCCCAGACGAGATCCCACAGCGCCTCCTGCACCTGCTCGGGCTCGAGTGCCACGTCGGCGAGCAGGTCGGTGAAGAAGCACGGCGCGCTCCTGAGCCGCTCGCGGATGAGCTCGTGCTCGGGCTCGGACGGGACGATCGTCGTCGCGCCGCGCGGCGACGCCGGACGGCCGATCGCCTCGGCATCCTCACGGAAGTACAGCGCGACGCGCCCGGTCGTCCGGCCCAGCGTGCCGGCACCGACCCAGACGACTTCGCCCGATGCGCACAGCTGGTCCAGCCATGTCGGCGAGTAGGCGCCGACGCGGCGCGGCAGCACGTCGCGCTCCCACACCTCGGCGGGCAGGGCGAGCCCCTGCAGCGGCACGAGGACCTCGCGCAGGCGGTCGATCCCCGCGCCGGCGGCGGGATGGCGGTCGACGCCCTGCCACGACGGCAGGAACGCCGCCAGCGCGCGCTGGTCGGCGGGCTCGATCTCCTTGCGCAGCGCCGCCAGCGACGCGCGCCGCAGCCGCCGCAGGACCTCGGTGTCGCACCACTCCGGCTGGCCGGGGCGGCCGCGCGGGTGCAGCTCGCCGCGGACGATCTCGCCGTCGCGTTCGAGGCGCTCGAGCACCGCGGTCGCGTCGACGCCATAGCGCGCGCGCAGGTCGGCGGGCAGGAAGGGCCCGTGCGTGCGCGCGTAGCGGGAGACGAGCGTGGCCAGTGCGTCGGGCACGTCGGCGGTGAACGCGTCGGGCAGGCCGCCGGGCGGGGCGGCGCCGAGCGCGTCGCGGTACAGGCCGGCGTCGTCGGCGGCCACCCAGCGCGGTTCGCCGCCGATGCGCAGGACGATGGCGCGGCGCTCGTCGCGCAGCGCCTCGAGCATCTTGTCGGCGTCGATGCCGGCGAGCACGCGGTCGTGGACCTCGTCCACGGTGAGGTCACCGAGGCGGCGCAGGACGTCGGCCAGTGCGTCGCGCGTCTCGGCGCGCGTGCGGTCGGAACGGTGCTGGAGGTCGGCTTCGACCATGTCCAGCGCGCCGACGTCGATGAGCTCCCGCAGCTCTTCCTGGCCGAGCAGCTCGCGCAGCAGCTCGCGGTCGAGCGAGAGCGCGGCGGCGCGCCGCTCGGCGTTGGGCTGGTCGCCCTCGTACATGTACGTCGCGACGTAGTCGAACAGCAGCGAGGAGGCGAACGGCGAGGCGGTCGGCGTCTCGACCTCCACCAGCGACAGCTCGCGCGAGTGCAGGCCGCGCAGCAGGTCCTCCAGGCCGGGCACGTCGAGCACGTCGCGCAGGCACTCGCGGTAGGTCTCCAGGATGATCGGGAAGTCGGGGTAGCGCTTGGCCACCTCGAGCAGCGACTGCGACTTCAGGCGCTGCTGCCACAGCGGCGTGCGCTTGCCGGGGTAGGCGCGCGGGATGAGCAGCGCGCGGCCGGCGTTCTCGCGGAAGCGGGCGCCGAACAGGGCCGATGACGCCAGCTCGGCGACGACCGCCTCCTGCACCTCGTCGGGCTCGACCATGACGAGCTCGGCGCCGGGTGGCTCGTCGGCGTCGGGCAGGTGGACGATGATCCCGTCGTCGGACCAGATCGCGTCTGACTCGAGGCCGTAGCGCTCGCGGATGCGGCGCGACAGCGCCAGGCCCCACGCCGCATGCACGCGCCCGCCGTACGGCGACAGCACGCACAGCCGCCAGTCGCCGATCTCGTCGCGGAAGCGCTCGACGACGATCGTGCGGTCGCTGGGGATCACGCGCGTGGCGGCCTGCTGCTCGAGCAGGAACTCGAGCAGGTTCTTGGCCGCAAACGCGTCGAGGTCGTATTCGGTCTGCAGCGTCTCTGGCGCCTGGTCGACCGCCCAGCGGGAGAACGCGCCGATCGCCTGGCCGAGCTCCTTCGGCCGGCCGACCCCGTCGCCCTTCCAAAACGGCACGGCGCCCGGGGCGCCCGGGGCCGGCGTGACGATGACCCGGTCGCGGCCGATCTCCTCGATGCGCCACGTCGACGCGCCGAGCAGGAACGTCTGGCCCGCGCGGGCCTCGTAGACCATCTCCTCGTCGAGCTCGCCGACGCGCCGCCCGTCGGGCAGCGTGACGCTGAACAGGCCGCGGTCGGGGATCGTGCCCGCGTTCGTGATCGCCAGCTGACGCGCGCCCTTGCGCGCCCGGATCGTGCCGCCGACGCGATCCCAGACGATCCGCGCGCGCAGCTCGGCGAACTCCTGCGACGGGTAGCGGCCGTCGAGCATGTCGAGCACGTTCTCCAGCAGCGCGCGCGAGAGCTCAGCGTAGGAATGCGTGCGCGTGACCATCGCGTAGAGGTCGTCGACGGAAACCGACCCGCCCGCCCCGTCCTCCTCGCGGCTCGCCGCGATCGAGACGATGTGCTGGGCGAGCACGTCGAGCGCGTTGCGGGGCACGACGGTCGGCTCGATCTGGCCGGCGCGCATGAGCTTGCAGACGACCGCGCACTCGAGCAGGTCGGCGCGGAACTTCGGGAAGATGCGGCCCTTGGAGACGTCGCCGACGTTGTGGCCGGCGCGGCCGATGCGCTGCAGGCCGCGGGCGACGGACTTCGGCGACTCGACCTGCAGGACGAGGTCGACGGCGCCCATGTCGATGCCGAGCTCGAGCGACGACGTGGCCACGAGGCAGGGCAGCTCGCCGGCCTTGAGCATCTCCTCGACGACCGTGCGCTCCTCGCGCGCGAGCGAGCCGTGGTGGGCGCGGGCGATGTCGACCGGGGCGATCCCATCAGGGAGGTCCGCGTTGGCGAGCTCGTTGAGCCTGAGCGCCAGCCGTTCCGCGCCGCGCCGCGCGTTGACGAACACGATCGTCGAGCGGTGCGCCTTGACGAGCCGCAGAATCTCCGGGTAGATGGCCGGCCAGATCGAGCGCCGCGTGGCCTCGTTGCTCGTGCCGGTGAGCGGGTCGAGCGGGTCGACGTCGGTGGCCGGGATGTGCTGCTCCGGCTCCGTCATCGACTCGACCGGAACGTGGATCTGCAGGTCCAGCGGCTTGCGCACGCCGGCGTCGACGATCGTGCACGTGCGGCGCGGCCCGACCATGAAGCGGCCGACCTCCTCGAGCGGGTTCTGCGTCGCGCTCAGCCCGATGCGCTGCGGCTCGTGGCCGTCGGCCTGATTGGCGGCGAGCCGCTCGAGCGTCAGCGCGAGGTGCGCGCCGCGCTTCGTCGCCGCGACCGCGTGGATCTCGTCGATGATGATCGCCTCGACGCCGGTGAGGATCTCCCGCGCGCTGCTGGAGAGCATGAGATACAGCGACTCGGGGGTCGTGATGAGGATGTCGGGCGGGTTGCGGCGCATCGCCGCGCGGTCGCGCTGCGGCGTGTCACCGGTGCGCACGCCGACGCTGAGGTCGGCGCCGATCCCGCGCAACGGCGCGCGCAGGTTGCGGTCGATGTCGTAGGCGAGCGCCTTCAGCGGCGAGACGTAGACCAGGCGGACCCCGGCCCCCCCGGTGACGCGCGGCGTGCTGCTCAGGCGATCCAGCCCCCACAGGAACGCGGCCAGCGTCTTGCCCGAACCCGTCGGCGCGGAGATCAGCACGTGCTGGCCGGTGGCGATCGCCGGCCAGGCCTGAGTCTGGACCTCGGTCGGACCTTCGAACGCCGATGCGAACCAGTCGCGGACGGTGGGGGTGAAGCCTTCGAGAGCCACGCTTCCAGGCTAGCCGCGGTTGCGGCCAACCGGTGGCCGCAATTGCGCGGCCGGCTGCATGTGAGTAGCGTCGCCATGGTGTCGGTCCGAGCCATGGCAGCAATCGTCGTCGGGCTCGTCATGGGACTGTGCACGCCGTCGGTTGCGGCGGCATGCTCGCTTCGTGCCGCGCTCCGCCGCCGCGATCACGCTGATCAAGGACTACGACATCGCCGTCTACGGCGTCGTGGCGTCCTTTCACCTCCTCCCGCGCACCGCTCCGCCGGACCGGCCCCTGCCTGCCGAACGGCGGTTCGGGCGACCGTCCGCGTGACGCGGGTGTTCAAGGGGCGGGTCGGGCGGACCGTGCGGATCGCCGGAGCCACCGGCGGCGCGACGCGCGGCTTTCCCTGCGTGAAGGCCGGTCAGCGTGTCGGCCCTGCGTCTCGACCGGCCGTCGAACCCGTACACGGCATCCGGCGCCGAATCGGGTGACGCTGGCCGGCCTGCTCGCGGCGAC
>CAVVTD010000012.1:0-66029 GCA_963751065.1 uncultured Actinomycetes bacterium | reverse complement strand
TCCGCTCGGCCGGCGGGCCCGCACAGGACCCGCACACATCCGTCGCGCCTGTCCGATAGCCTCCCGCCGCGTGTTCGTCGTCGCCTCCCTGACGGACCCGATCGTCGAGTTCGCGACCAACGTCGTCGCCGACCTCGGCCTTCCGGGCGTCTTCATCCTCATGCTGCTCGAGAGCGCGTGCATCCCGATCCCGAGCGAGGCGACGATGCTGTTCGCCGGCTTCAACGTCTCCGAGGGCGAGTACAGCCTCGATCGCGGTGACGCTCGTCGGCTCGGTCGCGAACCTCGTCGGCTCGTGGGTCGCGTACGGCGTCGGCTACTACGGCCGCGTCGACATCATCGAGAAGCACGGCCACAAGGTCTTCATCAAGCCCCACCACCTCGTCGTGGCCGACCGCTGGTTCGAGCGCCACGGCGACGCGACGGTCTTCTTCACCCGCATGCTGCCGATCGTCCGCACGTTCATCTCGCTGCCGGCGGGCGTCGCGCGGATGCCGTTCATCCGCTTCTCGGTGCTGACGTTCCTCGGCTGCCTGCCGTGGGTCTTCATGCTGACGTTCATCGGCCAGCAGGTCGGCGAGAACTGGACGGACTGGAAGGACTCGCTGCACTACTTCGACTACTTCGTGGCGGTCTGCATCATCGTCGGGGTCGTCTACCTGGTCGTGAAGTGGCGCCGCGGCGGCGGCGGCGACGCCGGCGGTCGGCGCCGGCCGAGCCGGCGGCCGATGCCGCGCGCTGACGACCCGCGGCTGCGCACCCGCGACGCGATCGCCCTCGGCCTGCTGCACGGACCCGCCGAGCTGCTGCCGGTCTCCTCGTCGGGCCACGTCGCGGTCGTCCCCTGGCTGTGCGGCTGGCCCTACAGCCGCCTCGACGGCGAGCTGCGCAAGGCCTTCGAGGTCGCGCTGCACGCCGGCACGGCGGCGGCGCTGCTCGTCGGCCTGCGCGACGAGGTCGGCGAGGCGGCGCGCGAGCTCGACCGCCGCCGGATCGAGCTCGTCGTCCTGAGCTTCGTCCCGCCGGCGATCGTCGGCTTCGTCGCTCGAGCGCCCGATCGAGCGGCGGCTCGGCACGCCGGCGACGGTCGCCGCCGGCCTCGTCGCCGGCTCGCTGGCGATGGTCGCGGCGGACGCGGCGAGCAGCGGCGCGCGGCGGCGCGAGGACGCCGGCGCGCTCGACGCGCTCTGCCTCGGCCTCGCTCAGGCCTGCGCGCTCATGCCCGGCGTCTCGCGCAACGGCGCGACGCTCGCCGCCGCCCGCGCGCGCGGCTTCGCGCGCGAGGACGCGAGCGTGCTCTCACGCCACGTCGCGCTGCCGATCATCGTCGGGGCGACGGCGCTGAAGGGCACGCGGCTGATGCGCCGCGGCCTGCCGCCGGCACCGCGCGGGCGTTCGTCGCCGGCATCGTCGCGTCGTTCGCGACGACGCTGCTGTCGATCCGGATCATCCGCCACGTCGAGCGCGACCGCTCGCCGATGCCCTACGCCGCCTACCGGCTGGGCGCTGGCCGCGCTCGTCGCTCGCGCGCCTGCGGCGGGCCGCGAGTCAGCCCAGCACGCGCTCGGCTGGGCTCGTCCCTCGAGCGTGCTGGATCGCCCAGCTGACGAGCCGGACGCGGCGGCAGCAGGCCGGTCTTCTCGCGGATGTGGTCAGGTGCCGGCTGATCGTGCTGACCGTAGACGCCGAGCGCAGCCACGATCTCTGCGATCGGTCGCCGTCCTCGCCGGCGACGAGCTGCAGGACGTCGAGCTCGCGCCGCGCGCGATCGCCGCGCTCAGCGTCGGGGCGGCCGTGGTCGTCGCGAGCCGGCGTCGCCGAGCAGCAGGTCGTCGAAGCTCCGGCGTCGATGGCGATCGGCGCTCGCCGCCATGGGCCGAGCATGACCGCGCGCAGCTGGTCGCCGTCGAGCGCTTGGACAGAAGGATCGCGCCTGCCGCGACAGCTCCTGCAGCGCGACGACTGCTCGCTGGCGGTCACGACGATCACGCGGACTCGGCGATTGCCTGCGGCTGAGCTCCTGGAGCACCTCGGTCCGCCCGTCCCCGGCATGTGCAGGTCGAGGATCATCACGTCGGGCATCGCGACCGCGCGCCAGCGCGCTGGCGAGCGCCTCGGGCGCCCGTCGGCGGCTTCGCCGGCCACCTCGCACTCGCGAGCGTCCTGGGCGAGCAGCGCCTGCTCCATCGCCTCCTCCACTGCGGCGTGCGGCGGAAGTCGATCCGTCGCGACGAGCTCGAACTCTTCATGCTGGGAGTCGCATGATCGCCGCCTGGCGTCGTCTCGGCATCTGATGCGCTGGTCATCCGCCGACGCCTCGCCTCCTCCTGCAGGACGACGACCATCCGCGCGAATGTCCGACCTCGGCGCTCAGTCCTCGAGTTCCGTGGACTGGTCGAGCCCATCGGCTCCTGGCCGCATCGTCCCGCGCGACGCCGTCGCGCCATCGCACCCGGCGCTGCCGGATCGCCGAGCCGGCGCCGACGCGCTGCGCTAGGTTCGCGCGCGATGCCCGACGACGCCTACGCAGCCGCCGGCGTCTCGATCGCCTCCAGCGACGCGGGCGTGCGCGCGCTCGTCGACGTCCTGCGCACGATCGACACCGGCCGGCCGAGCCGCTCCCTGCTGGGCTCGGGCCACTACGCCAGCGTGCTGCGCGTCTCAGCGCCGACCTCGCGATCGCGCTGTCCACCGACGGCGTCGGCTCCAAGCTCGTCGTCGCCGAGCAGACCGGGCGCCTGGACACGGTCGGGATCGACTGCATCGCGATGAACGTCAACGACCTCATCTGCGTCGGCGCCGAGCCGATCGCGATGCTCGACTACCTCGCCGTCGAGCAGCCCGACCCGGCCGCGCTCGCGCAGATCGCCCAGGGCCTGAAGATCGGCGCCGAGGACGCCGGCATCGAGATCCCCGGCGGCGAGCTGGCGGTGCTGCCCGAGCTCATCCGCGGCCACCCGAGCCCGCACGGCTTCGACCTCTGCGGCGCCGCCTTCGGCACGGTCGCGCCGGACGCGATCATCACCGGCGCGACGATCGCGCCCGGCGACGCGCTCATCGGCCTGCCGTCCAGCGGCCTGCACTCCAACGGCTACACGCTCGCCCGCCGCGCGCTGCTCGAGCAGGGCGGCCTGCAGCTCGACGACACGCCGCCCGAGCTCGGCGGCGCCTCGATCGCCGACGCGCTGCTGGAGCCGACGGTCATCTACGTGCGCGCGATCCTCGAGCTGCTGCCTCGCCGATCGAGGTCCACGGCCTCGCGCACATCACCGGCGGCGGCCTGACAACCTCCTGCGCCTCAACGACGGCGTCGGCTTCGCGATCGACGCGCCGCTGCCGGTGCCGCCGGTGTTCGACCTCATCGCCCGCTGCGGCGGCGTCGCCGAGGCCGAGATGTGGGAGGTCTTCAACATGGGCTGCGGGTTCGTCGCCGTCGTCGCCGAGCCGACGACGCGACGCGGCGGTCACGCTGCTGTCGGCGCACCATCCGGGCAGCGCGCGGATCGGCGCGGTCACCGATCGCGCCGGGCAGATCGAGCGGGGATAGCCACGCAACTTCCCATTGCGGATACAGTGATTCGGGTAGGAGCTGACGTGCGCCGCCCGCGCGCGACTGCACAATAGGACGATGGCTTCACCGGTCGGCACGCTGCTCTCACACCGCTACCGCCTCGACGCACAGGTCGGGATCGGCGGCATGTCGACGGTGTACCGGGCCTTCGACACGGTGCTCGAGCGCCAGGTGGCGATCAAGCTCATGCACCGCGAGATCGCCGGCGACTCCGACCAGCTCGAGCGCTTCCGCCGCGAGGCGCGCGCCGTCGCGCAGCTCAACCACCCGCACATCGTCGGCGTCATCGACGCCGGCGAGGAGGGCGATCCGGACCATCCGACGCCGTACATCGTCTTCGAGTACGTCGAGGGCGAGACGCTCAAGCAGCGCATCCGCCGCAACACGCGCCTGCCGATCGCCGAGTCGATCGCCTACGCGATCGAGATCGCGCGCGCGCTCGGCGCCGCCCACGAGCGCCAGATCGTCCACCGCGACGTCAAGCCGCAGAACGTGCTCATCGACGAGGAGGGCGCGGCGAAGGTCACCGACTTCGGCATCGCGCGCACGCTGCACCAGGACGGGCTGACGGCCGACGGCCGCGTGCTCGGCACGACGGACTACGTCTCGCCCGAGCAGGCGCTCGGCCGCGCCGTCACCGGCCAGTCCGACCTCTACTCGCTCGGCGATCGTGCTCTTCGAGATGCTCACCGGCGACGTCCCGTTCAAGGGCGAGAACCAGATCGCCGTCGCGATGAAGCACGTCCGCGAGGAGCTGCCCGACGTGCAGATGCGCCGCCCCGAGGTGTCCGCCGCGCTCGCCGCCGTGCTCGACCGCGCGACCGCCAAGGAGCTCGACCGCCGCTACCCCGACGCGCAGGCGATGATCGCCGACCTCGAGGACGTGCTCGCGATCGAGACCGCGCGCACCGGCCACGTCACCGGCGAGGCGACGACCGTGCTGCGCAGCCTGCCCGAGACCGCGCGCAGGCGCGTGCCGCTGCGCGTGCGCAGCTCGACGAAGGCGCTGCTCGGCGCTGCTCGCGCTCGTGCTCGCGGCGCGCGGCCGTGCTCGGCTACCTCAGCACGCGCGCCGAGCGCGGGACCGGCAAGCGCGAGAACGTCGCGCCCGCCGCCGCGCGGCCTGAAGTCGGTGCCGCTCGGCCAGCGCGCGGCGTCGGACTTCGATCCGCTCGGCGGCGACGGCGAGCACCCCGAGCAGACGAGCGCGCTCGTCGACGGCGACCCCTCGACGACGTGGTCGACCGAGTGCTACGACGGCGGCGAGCTCGAGCAAGGAGGGCGTCGGCGTCGTCATCGACGCGTCGCCGGGCGTGGCGGCGCGCAAGCGGCTGACGATCCGCACGCCCACGCCCGGCTTCGAGGCCTCGATCTGGGTCGCGGACGAGGGCGTGCCGCAGACGGCCCCGCCGGAGGGCTGGACGCGCGTCAGCTCGGAGGCCGTCGACGTCGGCGCGAGCGAGCCGATCGACCTCGACACCGCCGGCAACCGCTACCGCCGCTACCTCGTCTGGATCACGAAGCTGCCGCCGGAGAAGCAGGTCGGTCGAGATCTCCGAGATCCTGCTGTACCAGTGATCGCCACCGCGCTCGTCGCGCTCGCCGCCGCGCTGCCGCTCGCGGGCACGACGGTCCATGTCGACGCGGGCCACAACGGCGCCAACGGCGCACCCGTCGCAGATCAACCGCCAGGTGCCGGCCGGGACCGGCGGCTACCGCAAGGCCTGCGACACGACCGGCACCGCAGACCGACGACGGCCGGCTCACCGAGGCGCGCTTCACGCTCGACATCGCGCGGCGCCTGCAGCGCCGCCTCGAGCGGCTCGGCGCGCGCGTCGTGATGACGCGCACCACCAACGACGGCGTCGGCCCGTGCGTCGACGAGCGCGCGGCGATCGGCAACCGCGCGCAGCGCCGACCTCGCGCTGTCGATCCACGCCGACGGCGGCCCGCCCGGCGGCCGCGGCTTTCACGTCATCGCCGCCGCTCGCCGACACGCGCGGTGCGGCCGGCGATCGTCGCCCCGTCGCTGCGCTTCGCGCCGCCAGCTGCGCGCGCGGCTGGACGGCGTCGGCCTGCGCCGCTCGACCTACATCGGCGGCGGCGCCGGGCTCGTGCAGCGCAGCGACCTCGGCGGGCTGAACCTCTCGCGCGTGCCGAAGGCGTTCGTCGAGCTCGGCAACATGCGCAACGCCGCCGACGCGCGGCTGCTGCGGCGCACGCGCGACCGCGACCGGATCGCCCTGGCGCTCGCGCGCGCCGTGACGCGCACGCTCGCGCCGTAGCCGGCCGTCGCGGCCGGCGGCACGCGCTCAGAAGCGGTAGCCGCGCTCCTCGGCGTGGCGCTCGATCGCCAGCTCGCACAGGCGCTCGACGAGCTGCGGATAGGGCAGCCCGCTGACCTCCCAGAGCTTCGCGTAGACGCTCGTCGGCGTGAAGCCGGGCATCGTGTTGAGCTCGTTGAGCAGCACGCGCTCGCCCTCGACGAAGAAGTCCGCGCGCGCCAGGCCCGAGCAGCCGAAGTGCGAGAACGCCGCGACCGCCGTCGCGCGCAGCGCGTCGCGCGCGGCGTCGGAGATCTGCGCCGGCACGCGCAGCTGCATCCCGCCGGGCTCGTACTTGGCGGCGAAGTCGTACCAGTCGGCCTCGATGACGATCTCGCCCGGCTCGGAGGCCTCGGCGGCGCGCGTCGAGCCGAGCACCGAGCACTCGACCTCGATGCCCGCGCTCATCGCCTCGACGATGACGCACGGGTCGTGGGCGAAGGCCGCGTCGAGCGCGTCGCCGAGCGCCTCGGCCGCGATCACCTTGGCGATCCCGACCGACGAGCCCAGCCGCGCGGGCTTGACGAACACCGGCAGGCCGAGCGCCGCCAGCTCGGCGAGCACCGCGTCGCGCTCGTCCGCCCAGCGCGCCGGCGCGCACCCCGGCGTAGTCGACCTGCGCGATCCCGGCCCGCGCCATGAGCTCCTTGGCGACGATCTTGTCCAGGCAGACCGCCGAGGCGAGCACGCCGGAGCCGACGTAGGGCACGTCGAGCAGCTCGAGCAGCCCCTGCACCGTCCCGTCCTCGCCGAACGGGCCGTGCAGGACCGGGAACGCGACGTCGGCGCCGAGCAGCCCGCGGCCCGGCGACAGCGCGAGCTCCTCCCCGTCGTGCAGCCACGTGCCGTCGCGCTCGAGCGTCACCGCCAGCACCTCGTGGCCGGCCGCCCGCAGCCCGTCGGCGACGCTCGCGCCGCTGGCCAGCGAGACGTCGTGCTCCGACGAGCGCCCGCCCGACAGGACCGCGACGCGCATCGGCGTCAGGGCGCCGGCGTCGTGGTCGTCGTCGACGGCGTGGTGGTCGTCGTCGTCGGCGTGCCGGGCTCGGGGTTGAGCTCGGGATCGAAGCGCCCGACGGTGATCGTCACCGTCGAGCCGCGATCGACCTTGCCGCCGTCCGGCGTCGGCGACTGCTTGATGACCTTGCCGTCCTGACCGAGCGTGTCGACGTCCTCGACCTCCGACGACACCTCGAAGCCGGCGCCCCGAGAGCGTCTTCGTCGCGGTGTTCTGCGAGCGCCCGACGACGTCGGGCACCTCGATCTGCTTGGGCTCGACCGCCACCGTCAGGCGCACCGTCGAGCCGCGCGGCGCGCGGCTGCGCGGCGCCGGGTCCTGGGCCAGCACGGTGCCGGGCTCGGCCTCGTCGTCCTCCTTCGGGGTGACGGTGACCTTGAAGTCGTCCAGCGCGCTGCGCGCCTCGTCCTGGGTCTTGCCGACGACGTCGGGCACCGGCAGGCGCTCGGGCCCGCTGGAGACCTCGATCTTCACCGCCTTGCCGGACTCCGACAGCGAGCCGCCGTCCGGCGACTGCGAGATGACGCGGTTGATCGGCACGCTGTCGGAGAACGAGCGCGTCTCCTCGATCTCGAAGCCCGCGTCGGTCAGCGTCTTGCGCGCCTGCAATCGCCCGTCGCCGACGACGTCGGGGACGTTGTCGATCGCCGGGCCCTCGGAGACGCGGATCGTGATCGTCGCGCCCTCCTCGACCGTCGTGCCGCCGCCCGGGTCCTGGCCGAAGACGGTGTTGCGCGGCTTGTCGGACGTGTCGCGCACCGTCTCGACCTCGAAGCCCTCGCTCGTCAGGCGCTGCTGGGCGACGGAGATCGACGCGCCGACGACGTTGGGCACCGCGACCTTCTTCGGCGTCAGCGTCGACACGAGCAGCACGATGAGCCCGAGCAGGAGCAGGCCGCCGAGCACGAACCACGGCCAGCGCTTGCGCTCGCGCGACGGCGGGACGGGCAGCACGGCCACCGGCTCGCGGCGCTGCTCGTAGACGGCGGCCGCGGGGCGCACGCCGGTCGGCGGGCCCGCCGCGGACGGCGGGGGCGGGCGCGGCGTCGGCGGCGGCGGCGCCATCACGCCACCGCCGGCCGCGGCGCCCGCGGCCGCTGCGGGCAGCGCGGCGGCGGCGGCCTCCGCCGCGGCGATCTGGCGCGCCGAGGGAATCCGCGACGCGGCGGCGTCGAGCGCGGCGATGAACTCGTCGGCGTCGGCGAAGCGGTCCTCGGGCTCCTTGGCCAGCGCGCGCAGGACGACCGACTCGAGCTCGGGCGTCACGTGCGGGTTGATGCTGGCTCGGCGGGACCGGCGCCTCGGAGACCTGCTTGAGCGCGATCGTCACCGCCGAGTCGGCCTCGAACGGCACCTTGCCGGTGAGCAGCTCGTAGAGCACGATCCCGATCGAGTAGAGGTCCGAGCGCGCGCCGACGGCATGGCCCTGGGCCTGCTCGGGCGAGAGGTACTGCGCGGTGCCGAGGATCGAGCCCGTCTGCGTCATGTCCGACGCGCCGGCGCGGGCGATGCCGAAGTCGGTGACCTTCGCGCGGTCGTCGTCGTCGACGATGACGTTCTGCGGCTTGAAGTCGCGGTGGATGATCCCGCGGCGGTGGGCGAAGCGCGCGGCGCGCAGGATCTGCACGGTCAGGTCGACCGCGCGCTGCGGGGGCAGCGGGCCATCCTCGACGACGATCTGCTTGAGCGTGCGCCCGGCGACGTACTCCATCGCGATGTACGACGTGCCGTCCCACTCGCCGCGGTCGTAGACGGCGACGACGTGCTGGTGGGCGAGGCCGGCGGCCGACGAGGCCTCGCGCTTGAAGCGCTCCACGAACTGCTCGTCCTCGGCGAAGCGGCCGTGGAGGATCTTCAGCGCCACGTTGCGCCCGAGCTGCAGGTCGGTCGCGCAGTAGACCTCCGCCATCCCGCCCGAGCCGAGATGCGCGGTGATCCTGTAGCGCTCGTCGATGACGGCGTCGTCGTCGAGCTGTCTCATCGCAGGAGGGACTCCATGACCTGCTTGGCGATCGGCGCGGCGACCTCGCCACCCGTGGCGCCGACGAGATTCTCCAGCGTCACGGCGATGGCGACCTTCGGGCTCGAGCGCGGCGCGAAGCCGATGAACCAGGGCTGGTTGAGGCGCTGGGGGATGTTCAGCTCCGCGGTGCCGGTCTTGCCGGCGACCTCGATACCCGACAGCGCCGCCGCCGTGCCGGTGCCCTCGCGGACGACGTTGCTCATCATCTGCGTCAGCTGGGCCGCCGACTCCTCGGACATGACGCGCTCGGCCTCCTCGGGCTCGATGCGCTCGACGGTGCGCCCGTCCTCGTCGACGATCCGGTTGGCGATGAGCGCCTTCATCCGCATGCCGCCGTTGGCCACCGTCGCGGCGACCGTGGCCATCTGCAGCGGCGTCACCCGCAGGCGCTCCTGGCCGATCGCCACGCGGCCGATGTCGACGCGACCGGAGTCGACCGGGATGTACTCCTGCTTGTTGACATCGAACACGCCGCTGGGGGACATCTGCGCCTCGGGATAGTCCATCGGCAGATCGGCGCCAAAACCGAAGCGCTTCATGTAGTCGGCGTACGTGTCGTCGCCGAGCTTCTCGGCCACCTGGGCCCAGACCGTGTTGACCGAGTTGGTGAGTGCCGTCGTCAAGGTGATCGCCCCGAACTGTGCGTCGGAGAAGTTCTTCAGCGGTACACCCGAGACGGTAATCGGTGACTTGCCGACCACGGTCGTCTCCGGCGTGAACTCGCCGCTGTCGAGCGCCGCGGCGGCGGTGACGACCTTCATCGTCGAGCCCGGCACGTAGCCGGCCTGCGTGGCGCGGTTGAACAGCGGCGAGGTGTTCTCGCGGTTCAGGCGCGCGAAGACCTTGGAGTCGCGCAGCGCGTTGGCGTCGAAGCCCGGCGTGCTCGCCATGACGCGGATCTTGCCCGTGGCCGGCTCGATCGCCACGACCGATCCGCGCCGGCCGGCCAGCGCCTGCAGCGCGATCTGCTGGGCGTCGGGATCGAGGTTCGTGATGACGTTGTCGCCGACCTTGCGCTTGCCGCTGAGGTCGTCGACGATCGAGGTCAGCTCGTCGCCCTCCCCCGCGAGCGCGTCGTTGCGCGACTTCTCCAGCCCGGCCCGGCCGATCGTCAGCCCGTAGTCGTAGCCGAGCGCGTGCGAGAAGCGCTGCGCGCCCGGGCTGTAGCGGCGCTCGTAGACGTCGCCCTTCGACGCCCGCACCGAGCGCGCCAGCAGCGACCCGTCTCGGGCGAGGATGCGGCCGCGCTTGACGAGCGCCTGCTCGATCTGCGGGCGCTTGTTGAGCGCGTTGTCGCGGTACTGCTCGGCGTTGAGCACGCTGTTGTACGTCGTCATCCCCGCCAGCGCGGCGAAGAGCAGCAGGACGAGGCCGAAGAGCCGGAGGATCGGGGCGTTCACGTCGCAGCCTCCCGTCTGGCCCGGTCGGAGACGAGCAGCAGCAGCGCGAGCAGGATGAAGTTCGCGACGATCGACGAGCCGCCGTAGGAGATGAACGGCAGCGTCACGCCGGTCAGCGGGATGAGCTTCGTGACGCCGCCGACGATGACGAAGACCTGCAGCGCGAGCACCGCCGTCAGCCCGGTCGCCAACAGCTTGGAGAACGAGTCGGTCGCGAGCATCGCGGTCTTGAAGCCGCGCTCGACGATGAGCAGGTAGACGAGCAGCACCGCGATGGCCCCGAGCAGGCCGAGCTCGTCGGTGATGACCGCGTAGATGAAGTCCGTGTGCGCGGCGGGCAGCAGCGGCGGGTTGTCGCCGACCTGGATGAGCGCCTGGCCGAACCCCTGGCCGAAGAAGCCGCCGTCGGCCTGGGTGAAGATCGACTGCGCGATCTGGTAGCTGCCGCCGATCTCGCGTTCGTAGAGGTCGGGGTCGAACGGGTGCAGCCAGCCCTCGACGCGCGCCTCGATCGTCGGGCGGATCGCATAGAGCACGCGCGCGCCGAGCGCGAACAGCCCGAGCCCGATGAGCACGAACGAGATGCGGTTCGTCGCGACGTAGACGAGCGCGAGGAAGCCGCCGAAGAACATGAGCGACGAGCCGAGGTCCTGGATGACGAACAGCAGGACCATCGCCGTGCCCCAGACCGCCAGCAGCGGTCCGAGGTGCTTGAGCGGCGGGAACGTGATCCCCGCGAAGCGGCGCGCGCCGATGACGAGCACTTGGCGCGTGTCGCGCAGGTAGGACGCGAGGAAGATGACGATCGCGATCTTCGCCAGCTCCGCGGGCTGAAACGAGATCGGGCCCATGCTGAAGGACAGGTACGCGCCGTTGACCGGGTTGCCGAGGCGCGGCAGCAGCAGCAGCAGGATGCCGCCGAGCGCGATGATGTAGCGGTAGCGCTCGAGCACGCGATGGTCGTGGCGCAGCGCGGCGATCGTGGCCGTGAAGACGATCAGGCCGACGACGAACCACTGTGCCTGCTCGCGCGCGAACTCCTCGTCGAGGCGGTAGAGCATCACCAGGCCGAAGCAGGCGAGCACGGCGACGAGCGGGAAGAGGTACGGATCGGCGTCGGGCAGCGTCATGCGCAGGACGAGGTGCGCGGCGAGGCAGAGCGCGAAGAAGATCGCGCCGTACGTCAGCGACAGATTCGAGAGCAGCTCGTCGCGCTGGACGAAGACGGCGGCGAAGCCGGCGGTCAGCAGCAGCGACGCCGGGATCAGCGCGAAGAGCTCGCGATTGCGGGCGTTCACAGGTCTGCGACGCGGCCGCGCTCGAGCTCGCGGACAAGGTCGGATGCGTCGTCGTGCGAGCGCAGCGTGTGATCGACGAGCCGGTTGCGCCGGCCGGCGGGCAGCGTGTCGAGCGGCACGCCGGACACGTAGTTGACGCGGTACAGGTCGATCCCGGCCGGCAGCGTGTACGGCAGCCCGCGGTACAGCGTCACGAAGCCCTCGTCGTTGGCGCCGACGAAGTAGACGGCGGAGTTCGCGCTGTAGGCGCCGAAGCCGACGGGGATGAGGATGAGCGCGATGATCGCGAAGACCTTCGCCAGGCGGCGCGTCCGGCTGGGGGACTTGGCCGGCCGGCCGCCGCCGGTGGGTGCCCTGGGCATCAGGCGGCGCGACTCGGTGGACGGGCCGGACTGCGACGGCGGCGCGGCGGCGGCTGACGCCGCATCCGGCGGCTCGGCGGCGCGGGCAGCGGCGGCCGGCGGCGCGCTGGCCAGCGCCGTGCGCACGTCGGAGGTGGTCACCGTGGCCGAGGCCCCGCCCGCCGTGGTCGGCTGCTCGAGCGCCGCCTCCGCCTCGCTGCTGACCTCCTCGAGGCGGAAGAGCAGCACGGTGATGTTGTCGCGCCCGCCGGCCTCGTTGGCGGCGTCGATGAGGGCATGGCCGGCCTCGCTCAGCGAGCCGGCGCCGCGCATGATGTCGGCGACGCGCGACTCGGGCAGCATCGAGGTCAGGCCGTCGCTGCAGAGCAGGAAGACGTCGCCCGCCGCGCCGCGCCAGGAGCGCGTGTCGACGTCGACGTCGGGCTCGGGCCCGAGCGCCCGGGTGATGATCGAGCGCTGCGGATGCTCGTCGGCCTCCTGGGCGGTGAGCTGGCCGCGGCGGCGCATCTCCTCCACGAGCGAGTGGTCCTCGGTCAGGCGGGTGAACTCGTCGCCCCTCAGGCGATACGCGCGCGAGTCGCCGACGTGGGCGATCGCCACGTCGAACTCGCCGACGTGCGCCGCGGTGATGGTCGTGCCCATCCCGGCCCGCGACATCTGCTCCTGCGACATCTCGTGGATGCGCGCGTTGGCCGCGCGGACGCGGACGGACAGCAGCTCCTCGCCGCTCGAGCCGTCGTCCTCGAGCGCCGGCTCGAAGGCCTCGATCGCGACGCGCGACGCGACCTCGCCCGCCTGCGCGCCGCCCATCCCGTCAGCGACGACGAACACCGGCGAGCGCGCGAAGTACGCATCCTCGTTCGCACGCCGGGCGCGACCGGTGTCGGAGTGCGAGAAGTGGTCGGTGGCGACGCGGAGCATCAGTCTTCGTACGTGAACGTGGAATCGCCGATGCGGACGCGGTCGCCGCGGTGCAGCGGCTGCGGGCCGCGCAGCAGCTCGTCGTTGAGGTAGGTGCCGTTCGTCGAGCCGAGGTCCTCGATGACGAGGATCGCCCCCTGGCGCGAGAGGCGCGCGTGCTGGGAGGAGGCGAACGGGTCCTCGAGCTGGATCTCGACGTCGCCGCGGCCGAGCGTCGCGCCGTCGGCGACGTCGTAGGACATCCCGCGGGCGAGGCCGGGGACCGAAGCGACGACGAGCTTGGGCGAGACGTCGATGCCGCCGTCGAGCGCGGCGAGACTCGAGGCCGGGTGCATCCCGGTCTCGTCCTGCGCGATCGGCGCGCGCGGCCCGCCGAAGGCGCCGCGCCGCAGATCCTTCAACGCGCTGCGCGAGACCCACAGCAGGAAGAGATAGAGGACGGCGAGGAAGGCGAACTTCAGCCCCACGGAAACCGGTTCGAGCATCAGCCGATGAGCCTAGATGGTTATCTCGTGTCGGCGGGGCGCCGGAGCCGCGCAGTGACGGACTATTCGAGGTCGAACGTGATGTCGGCCGTGCCGAGCACGATCCGGTCGCCCGCCTGCAGCACCTCGGCGCCCTCGATGCGACGGCCGTTGACGAGCACGCCGTTCGTCGAGCCGAGGTCGGCGATCGTCCACGTGTCGGCGGCGCCCGGCAGGATCTCGGCGTGACGGCGCGAGACGTTCGCGTCGGCCAGGACGACGTCGCACTCGCGGCTGCGCCCCACGAGCGCGCCGCCCGGCGGGATGACGTGGCGCCGGCCCTCGGCGACGAGCAGCGCGCGGGTCGGGCGCGGCGTCCGTACGCCTTGGACCTGATCGACCTCGGCGCGGATGCGGCCGGCGGTCGAGTAGACCATCGTGT
This sequence comes from uncultured Actinomycetes bacterium, assembly GCA_963751065.1. Classification (GTDB taxonomy): domain Bacteria; phylum Actinomycetota; class Thermoleophilia; order Solirubrobacterales; family Solirubrobacteraceae; genus CADCVQ01. Next base: position 52,206 of record CAVVTD010000012.1, on the reverse strand, counting down.
TGCCGTGCGAGGCCTGCGCGGGCGGTTGGAGGCCGGCGGGATCCTCCGGCGGGCGGACGAGCCGCGTCTGGATGCCGAACTCCCCGAGGGCCAGGCGCTCGTCGGTGCGAAACTCGATCTGCGGGCGCGACAGCAGCGCGAGCCGCTCGCGGCGGGCGTGCTCGAGCAGGTAGGCGCTCAGCTCGTCGATGAGCGAGTCCTCGACGCCCTCCAGCCGCTCGCGGTCCTCGGTCGAGAGGTAGACGACGTACTCGTTGGGCACATACGTGCGCGAGAGCGACTCCGTCTTGTGTTCGTCCATCTCGCGCGCGAGCTTGCGCGCGACCTCGACGGGGCGCACCTCGGACTTGAAGACGCGCCCGAACGTGCCCTCGACGATGTCGGTCAGCTTGGCTTCGAGGTTGCGGAGGACGCTCATGCGTGACGGTCATGCTACGGAGCAGGGCACTACCCGCAAACGCTATGAGGCGCTCACGCCCGGGCGGGCGGGGCGTGGATCGCGCGGGCGGCGACGGCGATCACCGCGCCGAGCAGCGCCCCTAGGACCAGCCCGCGCGGCGCGGCGAGCACGAGCGCCTCGGACACGGCCTGCGTGGCGGCGGCCAGCGCGGCCGCCCACGCGGCGACGCCGACGAGGTCGAGCGCCGCCGAGCGCCCGCGCACGAACACCGGCAGCAGCGCCGCGGCCAGGGCCCACAGCGCGGCGAGCGCGAGGCCGCCGCCGGTCACGAGCGGCGCGAGCGCATGCTGGGTGGCCTCGAAGGCCGAGCCGTCCCATGCGCCGCGCGCGAGCACGTCGCGCGGCGCGCCGAACACGAGCCGGTCGCCGGTCAGCGCCTCGGCGAGCACGAGCCACCATCCGCCGAGCGCCCCGAGCGCGGCGCGCACAGGCCAGCGCGCCGCCTGTCCCGCGAGCGCCGGCCAGGCGCCGGCCAGGCCGGCGATCCCCAGCAGCGGGGCGGCGGCGGGCAGCGACCACGCGGCCCCGCGGCGGGCGAGCAGGACGGGGACCGGGACGAGCGCGACCGCCGCGAGCAGGGCCACGCCGGGAGCGGTGGCGGCCAGCCAGGTCAGCAGCGCGGCGGCGCCGAGCAGCCAGCCCAGGCGCGGGAGGAGCAGAACGGCGACGGCGGCCAGGGCGGCACCGGCGACGGGCTCGAGCGGCGGCCGCGGACCCGCCTCGCTCAGCGCGGCGGCAGCGATGAGCGCCGTCGCGGCGGCCGCGAGCACGCGGGGCCAGGGGCCGAGGCGCGGCCGGGCCAGCCGCGGGGCGTGCTCCTGCGTCGCGTCGCCGGAGAGGGCGCGGCCCGAGTGCCCACGCGGCGGCGGGGGCTCGCGACGCTGCCGGTGCGGCGGGCGCTCGGCGCGCTCCTCGTGGCGATCGCGGCGGCGCTGCACGCGGGTGCGGGTCCGCGTCACCGCCGGCCGCGCGATCGTGTCCAGTGCACCGCCGGCGACCGGGCCGACGGTGTCGCCGACCGCATCGATCGAGTTCTCCAGCGCGCGCCGCAGCGGGGCGAGCTTGCCGCGCCCCGCCGGCTCGACCACCACCGCGGCGTCGATCGCCCGGCACAGCTCGGCCGGCAGATCGCGCCGCACGCGGCCCAGCGGCGCCAGCCGCATCCCCACCCGCCGCGCGGTCGCGGCGGGGTTGCCCGCCCGCACCGGGTTGACGCCGGTCAGCGCCTCGTAGAGCACGACGCCGAGCGCGTAGACGTCGGCCGCGCCGGTGATCTCCTTCCCGCGCGCCTGCTCGGGCGCCATGTAGGCGAGCGTGCCGATGATGTCGCCCGTGCGCGTGAGGACGTCGTGGTCCGCCATACGAGCGATGCCGAAGTCGGTCAGCTTGGCGGTGCCGAGGACGCCGTCGTCCGAGCACGGGCAGATGACGTTCGACGGCTTGACGTCGCGATGGATGACGCCGCGCTTGTGGGCATGGGCGAGCGCGGCGCACAGCGTCGAGCCGATTCGCAGCACGTCGCGGTCTGACAGCTCGCCGTCGCGCAGCAGGTCGGCGAGCGTCGGCCCCTCGACGAGCTCGGAGACGAGGTAGACGGCGTCCTCGTCGCGGCCGGACTCGTACAGCGCGACGATGCCCGCGTGCGAGAGCCGCGCGGCGGCCAGCGCCTCGCGCTCGCCGCGACCGTCGGGGTCGTGGCCGATGGCGATCCGCTTGACCGCGACGTCGCGCTCGAGGTGCTCGTCACGGGCCCGGTAGACGACGCCCATCCCGCCCGCGCCCAGTCGCGCTCCGAGCCGGTAGCGGCCGAGGACGATCTGGCCCGCGCCGGCGGGCGGACTGGTCGCGGGGCTGTGGGCGTGAAACACCGGCTCCATCTTTCGCGTGCTCGACCTCGTGTCCTTGGGGGGCAAGCAGGAAACCGTCCGATGGGGGGAAAGTTGCAGGGGAAACGTGCTGCTGACGGAGCGTCATACTGGACGACCTGCCAGCTTCCGCAAGGAGCGACCCTGTCCTTCTTTGACGATGACGAGCCCCGGACGACTCGCACGCGGCCGCGCAGCCCGGCGCCCGCGGCGATCGGACCGCCCTCAGATCCGCAGCAGCTCATGGTGCGTCGCGCCGCCGCGGTCGGAATCGGGCTGGTCGTCGTCCTGCTGCTCGTCTTCGGCATCAAAGGCTGCCTCAACGGGGCCAAGGAGCAGTCGCTGAAGGACTACAACCGCGACGTCTCCAGCGTCATCCAGGACGCCAACGCCAACACCGAGGACTTCTTCGCCACGCTCGCCGGCGGGTCGAGCGACACCGCCTCCACCGACGTGCAGTCCGACGTCAACCTGCGGCGCCTGCGCGCCCAGGCGCTGACGAAGCGCGCCGAGCAGCTCGACGTCCCCGGCGACATGCGCCCGGCGCAGCGCAACCTGCTGCTCTCGCTGTCGCTGCTGCAGGAGGCGATGGGCAAGGTCGCCGTCAAGCTGCCCGCGGCGCTGTCGACCGATTCCGCCACCGCCGTCCCGGCCGTGCGCTCGATCGCCGGCGAGATGCAGGCCTTCGACGCGGCCAACGTCGTCTACAACCGCCGCACGGCGGCCCTCATCAAGCAGGTGCTCGACGAGAACGAGATCACCGGGCAGGTCATCCAGAGCTCGAGCTTCCTGCAGAACCTCGGCTGGCTGCAGCCCTCGACGGTCGCCCGTCGCATCGACGCACAGGCCGGTCGCGGCGCGGGCGACGGCGGCTCCACGGAGCCCGCGCCCGGGCTGCACGGCCACGGCCTCGTCGCGGTCAGCGTCGGCGACAAGACGCTCACGCCCGACGCCGCCAACAGCATCACCGCGTCGGGCAACGTGACGTTCGCCGTGAAGATCGCCAACCAGGGCGACAACCCCGAGCAGGAGGTTCGCGTCCGGGTGCGGATCACCGGCGCCGGCGACCCGATCCGCGGCGAGCAGGTCGTCGACCAGACGCAGCCGAAGACCGAGACAACGGTGACCGTGAGGCTCACCAAGCCGGTGCCGATCGACAAGCCGGTGACGATCCGGGCCGAGGTCATCCCCGTCAACGGCGAGGGCAAGTCCGACAACAACGCCCTCAGCTTCCCGGCGATCTTCCGCCGCAGCTAGGGCTTCACCGCCGCCGGCCGTAGCAGCTACCGTTGGGCGCGCATGGGTGCCGAGCTCAGTTCCACGGTGGGCATCGTCGCGCTGGCCGCGTGCGCAGTGGCGGTCGTCGCGCTCTGTCTCGCCGTCGCGCTCTTCCTGCAGCTGCGCCGGCTGCGCGCCGATCAGCGCGTCGTGCTGGGCGACACGGGGACCGACCTCGTCGCCCACGCCGCGACGCTGGACGCCGGCTTCCGCGCGCTGCACGGCTACGTGACCGAGGTCGCCGAGCGCCTCGACGGCCGCGTCGGCGTCGTCGAGGGCCGCCTGGACCGCGCGATCTCGCACTGCGGTCTGATCCGCTACGACGCCTACAACGAGATGTCCGGCCGCCAGTCGACCTCGATCGCGTTGCTCGACAGCGCCCGCAACGGCGTCGTGCTCTCGTCCATCCATCACCGCGACCAGGCGCGGCTGTACGCCAAGCAGGTGTCGGAGGGCAAGGGCGAGCTCAAGCTCTCCCCCGAGGAGGAGGAAGCGCTACGCATCGCGCTGAAGTCCTGATGCGGCTCGGCTATCTCGGGCCCGCCGGCACGTTCTCGGAGGAGGCCGCGCGCACCGCGCTGGCCGGTGGCGACGCCGAGCTCGTCGGCCTGGCGACGGTCCGCGACACGATCCTCGCCGTCTCCGACGGCAGCGTCGACCGCGCGATCGTGCCGATCGAGAACTCCCTCGAGGGCCCGGTCGGCGTCACGCTCGACACGCTCGCCGACGAGGACAACGACGTGGCGGTCGTCGGCGAGCTCGTGCTCGCCGTCTCCCAGCACCTCATCGCCGGCTCCGACCTGCCCCTGGCGGCGATCGAGCGCGTGCTCTCGCACCCGCAGGCGATCTCGCAGTGCGCGCGCTTCCTGCGCGAGCACGTCCCCAACGCGCGAGGTCGAGCCGTGCTCGTCGACCGCCGAGGCGGCCCGCATCGTCGTCGCGCAGGACGCGCCGTGGGCGGCGATCGGGACGCGCCGGGCGGCCGAGCTCTACGGCGCGACCGTGATCGCCGAGGGCGTCGAGGACGAGCCCGGCAACGCGACGCGCTTCGTCTGGCTCGCGCGCCGCTCGGAGGTCGAGGCGCCCGGCGAGGCCACGCCGGCGAAGACCTCGCTGGCCTTCTGGGGCGCGGGCGACGACAGTCCCGGCTGGCTCGTGCGCTGCCTGTCGGAGTTCGCCTTCCGCGGCGTGAACCTCACGAAGATCGAGTCGCGGCCAATGCGCCTGCGGCTCGGGCACTACCGCTTCTTCGTCGACTGCGAGGGCAGCGCGGCCGCCGGCCCGGTCGCCGACGCCGTCGAAGGCCTGCGCAAGCACTGCGAGCAGGTTCGAATCCTCGGCTCGTACGCTGCCGCCGCCCCGCCTGATTAGACTTTCCGCCGAGCATGCCGAACCAGGCCCCGCCACCAGGCCCAGGGGGGTTCGCGCCGCAACCGGAGCACCGGCGGCGCGGACGTGAGTCTGGCCGTGTGCTCGTCCTCAACGCCACGTACGAACCGGTCAACGTCTGCACCGTCCGGCGCGCCGCCGTGCTGCTGCTCAAGGAGAAGGCGGAGATCGTCGAGCACTCGTCCTACGAGCTGCGCTCCGAGCATTCGACGATCCCGCGGCCGGTGGTCATCCGGCTCGTGACGTTCGTCAAGGTGCCGCGCGACACGCACCGGCGCAAGATCACCCGCCGCGCGGTCTTCGCCCGCGACGGCTGGACGTGTCAGTACTGCGGCGCCCGCGCCCAGCTCACCGTCGACCACGTCATCCCGCGCTCCAAGGGCGGCGCCTCGACGTGGGACAACATCGTCGCCTCCTGCGCGCCGTGCAACCGCCGCAAGGGCGACTCGATGCCGACGAAGGCCGGCATGCACCCGCGCCGCCCGCCGAAGGTCCCGCACCCCGAGGTCTTCATCCACGTCGCCAGCCCGACGATCCCGCCGGCCTGGCGGCAGTGGCTGCCCGAAGCCGCCTGACGCGTCACAGCGACGCCAGCACTGCGACGATTGCGCAGACCACGGCCAGGAAGAGCAGCGTCGCTGCGATCATGTGCGCCTCGCCCCACGGCACCGAGCCCGGGTACTCGCGCCGCAACCGCTTCGCGGTCGTCTGTCCGCCGCGAACCTCCTCCGGCACGCCGAGCGCGGCAGGCAGCCGAGCCAGCTCCGCGTCCCACACCGCGGGGAAGATGCGAAACACCGTGCGGCCCGAGTCGTCGAGCAGCAGCAGCACCTTGCCGACGTGCTCGGTGAGCCGGTCGGAGATGTACTCGGCCCGCACCGCCCGCACGATCGGCCGGTCCGGACTGATCACGCGCGTCCGGTACATGGTCGTCTCCGTCAGCTGACCTTCGCGCACCGTGAGATGGCGGGTGGTCATGTGCCGCATGCCCCAGCGAGCGAGGACGATGACCACCGCGTAGACCGCGCCTCCCAGCAGCGCGGCCGCCAGCACATCGGACAAGAGCTGGTACGCCAGCGCGATCCACGCCGGGATCGTCACCACCGTGCCCAGCCAGATTCCCCGAGGCTCGGCAAGGGCGTAGGTCACGAGGTCCGCGCGAGGCTCGCTCGACTGGGCGACGGACATCACCCGCATCCTGGCACAGACCCCGTCCGCGCCAACATGCATCGCAACGATCCGGACCCGCACCCAGCCCCGAACTTCACCGGTATGCCGGTCAGCCTGCGCTTCCGCTGCCAGTACTGCGACGCGCATCCGGACCCACTCACGCAGATCAGCCTCATCAAGGCGATGCGCCAGACCACCCTCGGCGAATACCAGGACGCCCTGCCCGGCCGCTGGCTCATCTTCCACGGCCGAGGCCTCTTCGGCCCACCCCGCTACGCCTGCGAGCAACACCGCGGCGACCTCGTCGCCTACCTCCGCGAGCACTACGGCGCCATCGGCTTCCAAGTCTGGCGCCGCCCGCCCTACCCCTCAAGCCTCGCCCACTCCGACGTCGACAACGCCTGGAGAGCCGCCACCAGCCGCCAGACCGGAGGCCTCTGAGCTCGGCCGACACTCAGCACCCCGCTCAACCCAACCCCAAACCGGCCGGCACCCCTGGCCACGCCGACCGGGGTGCGGCGTCCAGAGTTCCGGCCCAGGAACATCCCCGGGAGTAGCAAAGACAGGCCCTAGCAGAGCACGCGACGAGTGTTCCGGGGCCGGAAGCTCTGGACGCCGCACCCGGCCACAAACGCAAGCACAAAACACGAAGGGCGCCGTCACAAGACGACGCCCTTCGCAATCACCGACTGGACATCAGCCCGACCCAGACCTTCACAACGACTGCCGGTGGGACCAATCCGGCATCTGGCTCGGGGGTGGCCCGGTTTGGATTCGCTGGTCTAGCCAGCCTCCCGACCTAGCGGCCGAGCACCTCCAGGGTCCCGCAAGAACTTGAGCTGATTCGGACCACCTCCTTTCTCTGGTCAGAAAATCGTAGCGGACCATCCCGACGTCCGCTCAGGACTTCTGATCAGCCGGCGCCGTCGCCCTCGTCCTCGGCTTCGGGTTCGACCCCGGCGCCGGGTTCCGTCGGCGGCAGCGGCGTGCCCTGGGCGTCGACGACGTCGGCCACCACGACGACCTCCTCGCCGTTGCCGCCGGCCGATCCCTCGACGACCAAAGCGACCGCCGAGACGAGGTCGTCCTCCTTCATGTTCATGAGCTTCACGCCCTGCGCCAGCCGGCCGTAGCGGCTGATCCCGCGCACGGCGGTGCGCTGCACCATCCCGCTCTGGGAGATGAAGACGAGCTCGTCGTGCTCGCGCACGACGATCGCGCCGGCCAGCGCGCCCTTCGCGTCGGTGAGCTTGATCGTGCCGACGCCCATCGCGCCGCGCTTGGTCTTGCGGTACTCGGCGATCGAGGTGCGCTTGCCGAAGCCGTTCTCGGTCACGACGAGCAGCTCCTGGTCGTCGCGGGCGACGTCCATCACGAGCACCTCGTTGTCGGCCGGCTGCTCGACGTTCATGCCGCGCACGCCGGACGTGTCGCGGCCCATCGCCCGCACGTCGGACTCGTTGAAGCGCACCGCCTGGCCCTTGCGCGAGACGATGAGGATGTCGTCGTCGCCGCTCGTGCGGCGAACGGAGACGAGCTCGTCGTCGTCGCGGATGTTGATCGCGATGATGCCGTCGGCCTTGATCGGCGTGTTGTAGGCCAGCAGCTCGGTCTTCTTCACGACGCCGCGCTTCGTCGCGAAGATGACGTAGCGGCCCTCCGTGAAGTCGCGCGTCGAGAGCACCGACTGGATGCGCTCGCCCTCGCGCAGCGGCAGGACGTTCACCAGCGCCCGGCCCTTCGCCGTCCGCGACGCCTCGGGCAGCTCGTAGACCTTCGAGCGGTAGACCTTGCCGCGGTTGGAGAAGAACAGCAGGTAGTCGTGCGAGGACGTCACGAAGAGGTGCTCGATGTAGTCGCCGTCCTTCATGTCCATCCCGGTGACCCCGCGCCCGCCGCGCTGCTGCGCGCGGTACGTCGTCAGCGGCAGCGACTTGATGTAGCCCGACTTCGTGATCGTGATGACCATCTGCTGCTCGGGGATCAGGTCCTCGATGCCGATCTCGTCCTCGGAGTCGGTGATGAGCGTGCGGCGCTCGTCGCCGAAGCGGTCGGCGATCTCCAGCAGCTCCTCGCGGATGATCGCGTAGACGCGCGACTCGTCGCCGAGGATCTCGCGCAGCTCGCCGATCCGCTCGACCTTGTCGTCGTGCTCGGTCTTGATCGCGCCGGCCTCCAGCGCGGTGAGCTGCGACAGGCGCAGGTCGAGGATCGCCGACGCCTGGATCTCGGTCAGCGCGAAGCGCGCGACGAGCTCGTTGCGCGCGGTCTCGCGGTCGCGCGACGCGCGGATGAGCTCGATGATCGCGTCGAGGTTGTCGAGCGCGATGAGCAGTCCGGCGAGGACGTGCACGCGCCGCTCGAGCACGCGCAGCTCGTGCTTCGTGCGCCGCACGATGATCTCGCGCTGGTGGTGGACGTAGTGCTTGATGACGTCCTGCAGCGACAGCGTCCGCGGCACGCCGTCGACGAGCGCGACCATGTTCACGCCGAACGTCGTCTGCAGCGCGGTGTGCTTGTAGAGCTGGTTGAGGACGACCTCGGGGATCTCGTCGCGCTTGAGCGTGATGACGACGCGCATGCCGCCGCGCTCGGAGGAGTGGTCCTCCAGGTCGGCGATGCCGCTGATCTTCTTCTCGCGCACGAGCTCGGCGATCTTCATGACGAGGCCGTTGTCGCCGCCCTTCTTCACGGCGAACGGCAGCTCGGTGACGATGAGCGCCTCGCGCCCGCGCCCGATGTCCTCGGTGTGCGCCTTGCCGCGCACGCGCACCCGGCCGCGGCCGGTCTCGTAGGCGTCGAGGATCCCCTGGCGGCCGAGGATGATGCCGCCGGTCGGGAAGTCCGGGCCCGGCATGTGCGCCATGAACGCGGCGGCCGCGGCGCCGCGGTCGACCGTCGCCAGCGACGGGTCGTCGATGAGCGCGACGACGGCGTTGACGACCTCGCGCAGGTTGTGCGGCGGGATGTTCGTCGCCATGCCGACGGCGATCCCGAGGAGCCGTTGACGAGCAGGTTGGGGAAGCGCGCCGGCAGGACGACCGGCTCCTGCTTGCGGCCGTCGTAGTTGGGGATGAAGTCGACGGTGTCGGCGTCGAGGTCGCGCAGCATCTCCATCGCCATGCGCTCCAGCCGCGCCTCGGTATACCTCATGGCGGCGGGCGGGTCGTCGTCGACCGAGCCGTAGTTGCCCTGGCCGTCGATGAGCGTGTAGCGCATCGAGAAGTCCTGGGCGAGGCGCACGAGGGCGTCGTAGATCGCCGAGTCGCCGTGCGGGTGGTAGTTGCCCATCACGTCGCCGACGATCGAGGCGCACTTGCGGTACGGCCGCGTCGGGCCGAGGCCGTTCTCGGACATCGAGAACAGCACGCGGCGGTGGACGGGCTTCAGGCCGTCGCGCACGTCGGGCAGCGCGCGCCCGACGATGACCGACATCGCGTAGTCGAGGTACGCGGAGCGCATCTCGTCCTCGAGCGCGCGCGGTTCGACGTTGCCGCCGCTGAGGGTGTCGATCGATGACATCTACTGGTGGTGGTGGGTGGGTGGGTGGGCATTCGGATTACACGTCGAGGTTGGCGACGAGGCGGGCGTTGTCTTCGATGAACTGCCGGCGCGGCTCGACCATGTCGCCCATGAGCGTCGAGAAGATCTGGTCGGCCTGGGCGGCGTCCTCGATCCCGACCTGGGCGAGCGTGCGCGTCGCCGGGTCCATCGTCGTGTCGCGCAGCTGCGCGGCGTTCATCTCGCCCAGCCCCTTGAAGCGCTGCAGCGTGATGCCCTTCTGCGCGACGTGCAGCACCGCCTCGCGCAGCGCGTGGAAGGACGCCGCGTCCTCGGTCGCGTCGCCGAGCTTGACGGTGAACGGCGCCTGGCCGGCGAGCTCGGTGAGCTGGCCGTGCACGCGGGTGAAGTTGCGCAGGTCCTGCGCCTCGAACAGCCGCCGCGGGATGACGAGCACCCGCGCGAGGCCGGTCTTCGTCTCGACCGCCCGGACGGAGATGTGCGTCTCGTCCTGGCGCACGAGCGAGGTCTCGTAGGGCGCGTTCTCGATCGCCGAGCGCTCGATGAGCTCCAGCGCGCCGGCGCCGGTGTTGATCTGCTCGTCGAGCACGCCGGACTCCTCGAGGAAGCCGACGATGTCCGAGCCGTACTCGGCGCGCAGCGTCGACGACCAGCCCTCGTACTGCTTGAGCAGCCGCGAGAAGCGCTGCCAGCGCGGCTCGGTGAGCCTGAACTGCGTGCCGTGGCGGTCGAAGACGAGCGCCTTCTCGAGCTTGTCGGAGAGCAGGACCTGCTCGAGCTCGGAGTCCTTCTCGATGTAGCGCTCGTGGGAGCCCTGCTTGAGCTTGTACAGCGGCGGCTTGGCGATGTAGACGTAGCCCGCCTCGATGAGCTGCGGCATCTCGCGGAAGAGCAGCGTGAGCGCGAGCGTGCGTATGTGGGCACCGTCTACATCAGCATCCGTATTAGCCGCCACCAGCCCGCCCGATCCGCAGATGAAGTTTTCATCGGCAGTTACAGAAAAATCGTAGACGCGGGAGCTGGTGGCCGCGACTGACCGGACCGACGTGACGGCCAGGCCGACGAGGTCGTTGGAGGAGGCGGCCGCCCACCGCGGTGGTCGTCGCCGCGGTGCCAACAGCTGAGCAGCGGTTGGCCCTGCCCCCTTGTGGTCGCTCCAGATCGATCTTGTCCGCTCAAGCGCCTCCCTGCCCGTAATGCTCACGCAATAGCTCGGGTGTCGTTGCGTCACCACCTGGCCGTTCGTCAGCGTGTAGTTCTGGCCCTTCACCGGTTGCACAGAGGTGCCGGCGACCACCCCGTAGCTGCCCAGCAGCAGCCCGAGGCCAGCCGCGATGTCACGCGACGACGTAGCCCACGCCACCCGGCTGGCGGTGCAGCACCCATCGCCGGCCAGATAGGCGCGCAGAAACGCCGACCGCAGCTCCTCGCCAACCTCGAAGATCAGGTCCGGGATTCGCTTGGTGATCGCCGTCACGCCGTCGAATCCGAAGACGTGACACCAGGCCAGCGCAGCCACACGGTTGTTGATGCGCAGCTCGTCGACGCGCTCGTCGGAGCGGTACTGGCTCGCGATGCGCCCGAACACCCGGACCGACGCGCGCCTGACCTCGGGGACAAACTCCGCGTTGCCGCTGCCGATCGCGAAGCGGATCCCGGCGCGCGGATTCCCGGAGCCCTCGGCGAGGTAGAAGCCGAGCAGCGTCATCAGCGCGTCGTCGACCTCGACGAAGCGCTTGACGGGGTCGCTGGCGTAGTGCTCCGGCGTCAGCTCGACGTCGTCGCGATCCTCGAAGAACTCGAGGTCGTCGGCGCTGAGGTCGGCGAGGCGGACGTACGGCCGCACGCGATTGGCGGGCGCCGCGCGGTACTGCGTCGCCCACACTCGGTCGAGCCGGCTGGGGCCGACCGCGACACGGCTGAGAACGGCGTCGACGTCGCCTCCGACGGCGTCGACATACGCCGAGAAGTTCGGCAGCGTCGGGCGTGAGGTTCCCTTCTCCCATGCGTAGAAGGTCACCGGCTGCTTGATTCCGACCCGCGCACACAGGGCGGCGTTCGATACTCCACTCGACCGGCGTAGCGCCGCCAGCTCGTTGCGCACCGCGGCGGGAACGTCGACGCGAGGGGCGGTCATCTCGGTGTTGTCGGAGTGCTCGGAGCGCACCTTCCATCGCCCCCACGCCTCCACGCCGGCGCCGCGTGCCCAGACCTGACGTGCCGCGTCCGGCACGCGCCACAGCTCCCGCATGAGATCGATCCGGTGCGGTGCGGTCTCCGGAAGGTGGACGGTGCGAGGTGCCGCGATGCGATCTCCTGCCACCAGCTCATCGCCCCGCTTGCGTCGCAGCTCGCCGTCCTCCAGAACGTACAGCGAATGGTTCCCCGTCACGCGCACGCTGCGCCCGTACTGCGTCGTCACCTCGTACAGCGGATCGTCCGTCTCGTGTCCGATCACCGCCGCGATCGGTCGAAAATGGACGCCATGGTCGTCCCGTCCCACGCACAGAACCTCGCCGAGCTCGCCCGGCTGCCCTGCAAGCACCTTCCTGTAGCCCTGCGGACCGGATATGGGGGCGTGCTCGAGCCAGGGGTCGATGTACTCCGCGACGCGCGTCAGACGGGTCCGCCCCGTGCGATCGCGGACGAGGACGTGCTCCTCGCCGTCGACGCTCATGAGAATGATCTTGTGGTAGCGCGCCTTCTCGATGTCGAACTCGTCGCGCACCCCGGTCCCGATCGCCGTGATGAGCGCCTGGATCTCGAGGTTCTTCAGCACCTTGTCGATGCGGCTCTTCTCGACGTTGAGGATCTTGCCGCGCAGCGGTAGGACGGCCTGCGTGTTGCGGTCGCGCCCCTGCTTGGCCGAGCCGCCGGCGGAGTCACCCTCGACGATGAAGATCTCGGCGAGCGACGGGTCCTTCACCGAGCAGTCGGCGAGCTTGCCGGGCAGCGTGGAGTTCTCGAGCGCCGACTTGCGCCGCGTGAGGTCGCGCGCCTTGCGGGCGGCGGCGCGCGCCTGGGCGGCGGAGATCGCCTTGCGCAGGATCGCGTTGGCCTCCGACGGGTTCTCCTCGAGGAACTCGTTGAGGCGCTCGTAGACGATCGAGCGCACGAAGCCCTCCATCCCGGGGTTGCCGAGCTTCGTCTTCGTCTGGCCCTCGAACTGCGGGTCGGTGAGCTTGGCGGAGATGACCGCGGTCAGGCCCTCGCGCACGTCCTCGCCGGTGAGGTTGTCGTCCTTGCCGTCCTTGAGCAGGCCGCGCGCCTTGGCGTAGCGGTTCAGCGCGGTGGTCAGCGCCGAGCGAAAGCCCGACAGGTGCGAGCCGCCCTCGTGCGTGTTGATGTTGTTGGCGAAGGAGAACACCGACTCCTGGTACGTCGTGTTCCACTGCATCGCCACCTCGACGCCGCCCTCGATGCTGTCGCCCTCGAAGAAGACGACCTTGCGGCCGATCGGCTCCTTGTTGGCGTTGAGGTAGCGCACGAAGTCCTCGATGCCGCCGTCGTACTTGAACGTCGCCGACGCCTTCTCGCCGCGCTCGTCGATGATCGTGATCTGCAGGCCGCGCGTCAGGAACGCCGTCTCGCGCAGGCGCTGCTCGAGCACGGAGAAGTCCAGCTCGGTCGTCTCGAAGACCTCGGCATCGGGCCGGAAGGTGATCGTTGTCCCCGTGACGGTGGAGGCCTCGCCCTTGGCGATCGGCGCCTGCGGGGCGCCGCGCTCGTAGGTCTGGCGCCAGACGTGGCCCTCGCGGCGCACCTCGACGTGCAGCAGCTCGGAGAGCGCGTTGACGACCGAGACGCCGACCCCGTGCAGGCCGCCGGAGACCTTGTAGCCGCCGCCGTCGCCGAACTTGCCGCCGGCGTGCAGGACGGTGAGGACGACCTCCAGGGCCGAGCGGCCCTCCTTCTCCATCGTGCCGACGGGGATGCCGCGGCCGTCGTCGGCGACCGTGACGGAGTTGTCGGGATGGATCGTGACGTCGACGCGGGTGCAGTGTCCGGCGAGCGCCTCGTCGACGGAGTTGTCGACGACCTCGTAGACGAGGTGGTGAAGGCCGCGGACACCGGTCGACCCGATGTACATGCCGGGACGCTTGCGGACGGCCTCGAGACCCTCGAGGACCGTGATGTCCTGTGCGTCGTATGAGCCCGCGCCGGTGAGTGCGTCGAGCTTCTTGTCGTCCTTCGCCACCAGACCTCCGAATACGTGAAGAAGCCCCGGTACCTCGTCGAGCCGAGAGGGGCCGGGGCGAGTGCAGCAAGTTGCCATAAGGATAGCACAAGGACGTTACAATCCTTGGCGGTCAGGTGTGACAAAACTGCTGCAAAACGCGGCAATTTGTGCACGGCGGGCGGGCTCGGATCGCCGCCGCGCGGCGCCCGCTCGCGAGAGGCGGGCAAATCCCCGCGAGGATCACCGCGAACGGGGCCGCCGATCGGTCGCCGTACAGCGCACCGCGACCACCCGATCGGAGCCCAGCGCGGCGTTGATCGCGTCGACGAGGACGGGTCCCATGAGGTCGATCTCGTGCATCCAGACCGCCGCCGAGCACAGCAGCGTGACCGTCCCCTCGCGCTCGGAGACGGGCTTGGCCTCGGCCGCGATCGCCGGGCCGGCCGCGTCCTCCCACACCCGCTGCACGTCGGCCAGCAGCGTCGCCGGGGCCAGGCGCCGGGTCAGCGCCTCGACCGCGCCGCCGATCGGTCGCGGAGCGCGGCGGTGGGTCATGCCGCGGCCGCCGCGTCGCGCAGGATCGTCCCGCCGGCGACCGCCAGGCGGGTGACGTTCGCCGCGTCGCCGCCCGGGACGTGCGCGAGGTCGGTCGTCGTGATGACCGACTGGCCGCCTCCGCGCAGCAGGCCGGCGAGCATCGCCCGGCGGTCGGGGTCGAGCTCGCTCATGACGTCGTCGAGCAGCATGAGCGGCAGCGTGTCGCGCGCGTCGGCGAGCGCCTCGCGCTCGGCGAGCAGCAGCGCCAGCAGGGCCAGGCGCTGCTCGCCCTGCGAGCCGTAGGCGCGCAGCTCGCGCCCGTCGCGCAGCAGCGCGATGTCGTCGCGGTGCGGGCCGTGGCCGGTGAAGCCGCGCTCGAGGTCGGACTCGACGCGCTCGGCGAGCTCGGCGGCCAGCTCGGCCGCGTCGGCGGCCCGCGAGCGCGGCCGGTAGCGCAGCTCGGCGCCGGTCCCCAGCCCGAGCGCGTCGGCCAGCCGGGCGAAGCGCGGCGCGAGCTCCGCGACGACGGCGGCGCGGTCGTCGCGCAGGGCGATCCCGTGGCGGGCGAGCTCGGCGTCCCAGGCGGGCAGCGAGCCGCGCGAGGAGCGTCCACCGCGGATCGCGGCGAGCAGCGCGTTGCGCTGGGCCAGCGCGCGGCTGTAGGCGCGCCGCGTGTCGGCGCGCACGGGCCAGCTCGCGGCGATGACCTGGTCGACGTGCGAGCGGCGCAGCGCCGGCGGCCCCTTGATGAGCTCCAGGCGGTCGGGCATGAACACGCAGACGAGCGGGCGCATCTCGACGTCGACGAGCCGCTCGACGGACGCGCCGTCGGCCTGGAGGTGCTTCGCGTCGCCGGGCGCGAAGCCGACGGCGAGCGCGTGGGCGCGCCCCTCGTCGTCGCGCAGGTCGACCTCCACGCGGGTCGTCTGCGCGTCGAAGCGGAGGATCTCGCGCTCGTTGGAGGTGCGACACGAGCGCCCGGTGCAGCCGAAGTACAGCGCCTCGAGGAGGTTCGTCTTGCCGGCGCCGTTGCGCCCGTGCACGACGGTCAGGCCGGGACCGAGCTCGACCTCGGCGCGCTCGTAGCTGCGAAAGTCACGCAGCCGCACGCGGGTGACGAGCATGGAGGTGTTGGGGGCGGGGGGTGGGAACGGGGCTCAGACGTTGAGCCTGATCGGCATGATCAGGTACAGAAAGCCGCTGCCGTCGGCGGACTCGATGAGGCCCGGCCGCAGCGGGCTGATGAGCTTGAGCACGAGGTCGCCGCCGTCGGCGCTCTCCAGGCCGTCGCGCAGGAACTCCGGGTTGAAGCCGATCTCGAATGGTTCGCCGGCGAACGGCACCGGCAGCATCTCGCGCGCCTCGCCGACGTCCGGCGTCTGCGCCGACACGGTCAGCTCGCCCTCGGCGAACTGCAGGCGCAGCGGGGCGTTCTTCTGCGCCATGAGGCTCACGCGGCGCACGACCTCGGTGAGCTCGCCGGACGTCAGCGTGAGCTCGTGCTCGAACGCGTCGGGCAGCAGCTGGCGATAGTTCGGGAACTGACCATCGATGAGCCGCGACGAGAGGACGTCGCCGCCGATCTCGAAGACGATCTGGTTGGAGCGCACCGAGACGGTCAGCGTGTCGGCCTCGGCGCCCTGCGCGATGCGCGCGAGCTCCTGCAGCGCGCGCGCCGGCACGTTCGCCTCGAAGCCGCCCTCCAGCGGCGCCTCGAGCTTGGTCTCCTTGACGCTCAGCCGGTAGGAGTCGGTGGCGACCATCCGCAGCTCGTCCCCGTTGGCCGACACGAGGATCCCGGTGAGGATCGGCCGCGTCTCGTCGCGCGAGGCCGACCGCGCCACGCGGTTGATCGTCGCGACGAACGCCGCGGCCGGCACCTCGACGATGTTCTCGCCGCCCGGCTCGGGCAGCGGCGGGAAGTCCTCGGCGCGCAGCGTGCGGATGTGGAAGGTCGCCGAGCCCGAGACGACCTCGACGTCCTGCTCGGCCGGGCGCAGCTCGATCGTCGCGTCCTGGCCCGGCAGCGAGCGCGCGACGTCGAGCATGAGGCGGGCCGGCAGCACGACGGTGCCCTCGCGCTCGACCTCGGCCTTCAGCGGGACGCGCAGCCCGACCTCCATGTCGGTGGCCCGCAGCTCCGCGCCGGCGGAGAGGGCGCTGAGCTGGACCCCGGACAGGGCCTGCACGGCGCTGCGCGTCGAGGCGACGCGAGAGACGACCCCGAGCTGCGCGAGCAGATCCGCGCACGACGTCGAGAACTTCACGATGAGGACTTCCTAGAGGAGATGAGGGTCATAAGGCGTGTGGAGATGTGCACAACGGGGCGCTTTGGCGTAAGGAGCGGCGCCTGAAGGGTGGCACGGGCGCCGAAGCGTGTGCAGAGTGTGTCAGCTGAGGCGGTCATCGCGGGGCTCGGTGAGGCGGCGCTCGAGGTCGTGCACAAGGGCCTGTGCAGTGGGGTCGGCGGCGAGGCGTTCGCCGGCCTTGCGGCAGGCGTACATGACCGTCGTGTGGTTGCGCCCGCCGAAGCGCTCGCCGATCGCGGGCAGGGTCGCGCCCGTGTGCCGGCGCGCGAGGTACATGGCGACCTGGCGGGCCCAGGCCAGGCGGCTGCTGCGCCCGGCGGAGAGCAGCTCCTCGCGGCTGACCTCGAACGCCGCGCAGGTGACCTCCTGGACGCGGTCGATCGACGGTGGCTCCACGCGGGCCTGCGCGCGCGGGGCGGGGTACAGGCCGGCGAGGACCTCGTCGGCGAGCTCGGCGGTGATCGTCCGGCCCGTCAGCGAGTGGTAGGCGACGACGCGGATGAGGGCGCCCTCGAGCGCACGCGCGTTGGTGGTGATGCGGTGGGCGATCGCGTGCAGGGCGCCCTCGTCGGGCAGCTCGATGGCGTCGTGCTGAACGCGCTTGCGCAGGATCGTCAGGCGGGTGGCGAAGTCGGGCGCCTTCAGCTCGGCGACGAGGCCGGCCTGGAAGCGCTCGAGCAGGCGCGCCTCGAGCGCGGCCATGTCGGCGGGCAGGCGATCGCACGTGAGGACGAGCTGGCTGCCGGTCTCGTGCAGGGCGTTGAAGGTGTGGAAGAACTCCTCCTCGGTCTTCGCCTTGCTCTGCAGGAACTGCACGTCGTCGATGAGCAGCACGTCGGTCTCGCGGAAGCGGGCCTTGAACTCCTCGGTGCCCTTGGTCTGGATCGCCGTGACGAACTCGTTCGTGAAGCGCTCGGCTGTGGTGGAGCGCACGCGCAGGCCGCCGCCGTGCTCGCAGATGTAGTTGCCGATGGCGTGCAGCAGATGGGTCTTGCCGAGGCCGGGCGGGCCGTAGAGAAAGAGCGGGTTGTAGGCCTGGCCGGGCATCTCGGCGACGGCCAGCGCAGCGGCGTGCGCGAAGCGGTTGGAGGCGCCGATGACGAACTGATCGAAGGTCAGCTTGGGATGAAACTCCGGCGCGGGCTCGCGCTGGAGGCCGCGTTCGGCCATATCGGCGGCGGGAGCGCGTTCGTCGATGGCGGCACCGGGCGCGACGACGTCGACGCTCGTGGCCGGCCCGAGCACCGCGGCCGCGCACGTCTGGAGGACGCGGCCGAAGCGATCGGCGACCCAGCTGCGGATCTCGTCGGGCGCGGCGACGATGAGCGTGTCTCCGACGACGGCGCGCGGCTGCAGCGGGGCGAGCCAGATCTCGAAGGTGCAGTCCGGCACGGCCCGGCGCAGCTCGGATTGGATCAGCGCCCAGTCACGGGCGAGCTGCGGGGTGACGGCAGGCGTGATCGACTCCTTCGGAGGGTCCGGCGAACGATGCGGAAGAGGGCCCTGCGAGCGGCCCGGCGGCGGCGAATATACCAACGGCGCGGCGCGCCTTCCGGGGGTGTCGCGGTCCATGCCGCTCAGCGCGGGAAAAACCGCGCGGCGGGGATGGCCGGTGAGGTTGCGCTAGCATCGGCCGCCGCCGGTACCCGGCGAGGAGACACCTGATGAAGCGCACCTACCAGCCCAAGAAGCGCAAGCGCGCACGCACCCACGGCTTCCGTCAGCGGATGCAGACGAAGTCCGGCCGCCTGGTCCTCAAGCGCCGTCGCGCCAAGGGCCGTAAGAAGCTCACGGTCTGAGCTCCGCGGCCGTTCCGGCCCGGTTCGCGGACTCTCTAGGCTGCTCATCGTGGACGAGCCGCTGCCACGCGTTCCCAGCCGCGCGCCCGCGCGCCCGCGTCGCGGACGGCTGTCACGCAGCGCGGAGTTCGAGCGCGCGTACCGCCAGGGCCGCTCGCACGGCAACCGTCACTTCGTCGTGTACGCGTTTCCGCGAGGCGCCGGCGAAGACGCCCCGCGCCTGGGCCTGTCGGTGTCGCGCAAGGTCGGCGGTGCCGTGGATCGCAACCTCGTCAAGCGCCTGCTGCGCGAGGCGTTCGCCGCCGAGGCCGAGACGGTCCCGGACGGGCATGACGTCGTCGTCGTGGCGCGCCCGCCGGCCCGGGAGCTCGCCGAGCGCGAGGGTCTGGAGGGCGTGCGCGCGGCCCTGCGCGAACTGCTCGAGCGAGCCGCGCGGGCATGAAGGCCGCCATCCGGGTCGTGCAGGCGCCGATCCTCGTCTACCGGCGCGTGATCTCGCCCGCGCTGCCGCGGCGCTGCAAGTACGAGCCCACGTGCTCGGCCTACGCCGTCCAGGCGCTGCAGGAGTTCGGCATACTTCGCGGGCTGGTGTTGGCGGTGTGGCGCGTCCTGCGCTGCAACCCCTTCAGCCACGGGGGCTACGACCCCGTCGAAGCCCAGCGCCTGTTCCCCCTGCGTCCTCGCCCTCGCTGACCTGATGACCACACTCGCCCTCATCGCGCCCGTGCAGTTCCTCGTGGACGTGCTCGAGCCGATCCTGGTCTTCATCCACGACACGCTCGGCGTCGGGTGGGGGATGTCGATCGTGCTGCTGACGGTTCTCGTGCGGGCCGCGATGGCGCCGCTGACGGTCAAGCAGTTCAAGTCGATGCGGGCGATGGCGTCTGTCGCGCCGGAGCTCAAGAAGCTGCAGGCGAAGTACAAGGACGACAAGCAGCGCCAGCAGCAGGAGATCATGAAGTTCTATGCGGAGAACAAGATCAATCCGTTCGCGTCCTGCCTGCCGCTGCTGGCGCAGTTCCCGTTCTTCATCGGCCTCTTCTACCTGCTCCAGAACGACCTGCGCGACGAGATCTGCGGCAACGCGGCCGGGGTCGTCGCCGGTGCCGACGGCAAGCTGCCGCCGTGTGGCCAGATCCCGAACCCGACGGGCGCCGAGCAGTTCCTCTTCATCCCCGACCTGACGGCCGGCGCGACGGGCTGGGTCCTGGCGACCCTGATGATCCTCTACGTCGGCTCGCAGCTGCTCTCCACGCTGCTGACGCCGGCGACGCCCGACCGCAACCAGCAGATGCTCATGTACGGGCTGCCGCTCGTCTTCGCGATCTTCATCCTGCTCTATGAGTTCCCGGCCGGCCTGCTCGTGTACTGGATCACGACGAACCTCTGGACCGTGGGCCAGGGCTACCTGATCCGCAGGAAGCTCGGGCCGATCATGCCGATCAAGCCTGACGGCGACGACAAGGGCGATGGTGACGGGGAGAGCAAGGGGAACTTCTTCTCGAAGCTGGCCGGCGGCGCGCTGGCGCCGAAGTCCGCCCCGGCGACCGCACCGGCGCAGCCGCGCAAGCCCAGCGGCCCGCCGCCGCGCTCGCCGCGCAAGAAGAAGAAGCGCTCGGGGCGGAGGCGATGACCGTGGCCGACGACGAGCAGCCGGCCGCGGCTGTGCGCGAGCTGCTGGAGCGCGTCGTCGACGCGCTCGGCCTCGACGCGACGGTCGAGATCGCCGACGACGGCGAGACCTGCACCGGGATCGTCCACGGCGAGGACCTCGGGCTGTTCATCGGGCGCCACGGTCAGACGATCGACGCCGTCCAGCACCTCGCCCAGCGCGTCTCGGGCGCGCGCGCCCAGCACGGCCGGCGGATCGTCGTCGACGCCGAGGGCTACCGCGAGCGGCGCGAGATGATCCTGCGCCGGCAGGCCGACCATGCGGCGGAGGACGCGCTGCGCCACGGTCGGCCGGTGGCGCTCGACGCGATGACGGCGAGCGAGCGGCGGCTCGTGCACGAGTACCTGCGCGACCACGGCTCGGTGCAGACGTACTCCGAGGGCGACGAACCCGATCGCCACCTCGTCGTCGCTCCGCTCAAGCCGTAGTCGCTCCCGGCGAGGTTCCCGACGGCGGGCGCCGGTCCGAGCGGTGGTGTGTTTCACGTTTTTCTCCCCGGTGAAACACTTTCTCGCATGCTGAGCGAGACGGAGCGCGGTCTGGTGGCG
Source organism: uncultured Actinomycetes bacterium (assembly GCA_963751065.1). Taxonomy (GTDB): domain Bacteria; phylum Actinomycetota; class Thermoleophilia; order Solirubrobacterales; family Solirubrobacteraceae; genus CADCVQ01. The sequence continues at coordinate 31,477 of CAVVTD010000012.1, read as the reverse complement.
GGGATCCTCATGAGCGAGGGCTCCTTCGGCGGGGACGGCAAGCAGCCGCAGATCATGCTGCGCAAGCACGTCCGCCACGAATCGCTCATGCACTGGCTCGTCGCCCGGTTCCCGCGCTCACGGCTCTACGGGCCCTACAACCACGCCGACCGCTCGTACTACCAGTGGGTCGCGCGCGGGCCGGCGCTCGTGGAGGATGTCCTGCCGGTGCTCGACGAGCTGATCGTTCCGGAGGTCGACGCCCACGCGGCGGCGCGGCTGGCCGAGCTGCACGAGCGCTACGGCGCGTACATCGCGCGCGTCCGCGCCCGTTCGGCCGGCACATGACCGTCGATCGCCGCCTGGCCGAGCTGGGCGGGCGCTACGCCCTGCCGGCCGCTGCGCCGGCCGCGCTCGGGCGCCTGCTCGAGCTTCTCGGAGCCGATCCCACGGCGCCGACGGCCCTGCGCGACCCGGCGACGGCGGTCGACGCCCATGTCGCCGACGCCCTCGTCGCGCTCGAGTTCGACGCTGTGCGCAATGCGGACCGCCTCGCCGACCTCGGCTCCGGGGCGGGGTTTCCCGGGCTCGTGCTCGCGGCGGCGCTGCCCGACGCCGAGGTCGCCCTCGTCGAGGCGAACGGGCGCAAGTGCGCGTTCCTCGCACGTGCCGCGGAGGCGATGGGCGTCGCGAACGTGCGGGTCGTCGCCGAGCGCGCCGAATCCTGGCTTGAGGGGCTGGGCACGCGCGACGTCGTGACCGCCCGCGCGGTCGCGCCGCTCGCCGTGCTCGTCGAGTACGCGGCGCCGCTGCTGGACCTGGGCGGGACGCTCGTCGCGTGGAAGGGCCGCCGCGACGCCGGTGAGGACGCCGACGCCGACGCCGCAGCCGCCGCGACCGGCCTCGAGCGCGTCGAGGTGCGCCCCGTGCGGCCCTGGGCCGGGGCCGAACATCTGCATCTTCACATCTTCGCCAAGGTTGCTTCGACCCCGAACCGTTACCCCCGCCGGCCGGGAATGGCCAGCAAGCGCCCGCTTCGGGCGCCGCACTGAGCAGCTTGTCCGGCGCTTCGCTGCCAAACGATCACGGCTCCGACCGTTTTCGGCGCTACCGTTCGCAGTCGATGGGCACCGTCTACGCAATCGCGAACCAGAAGGGCGGCGTCGGCAAGACGACGACCGCGGTCAACGTGGCGGCCTGTATCGCCGAGGCGGGCTTCGACACGCTGCTCGTCGACATCGATCCGCAGGCCAATGCGACGCTCGGGCTCGGCGTGGCCAAGGACACCGAGCCGAACATCTACGACGTCCTCTCCGGTCGCAGCACGTTTGCCGGGGCCATCACGGACACCGCCATCGAGCAGCTCAAGCTCGTCCCGGCGCACCCCGATCTCGCGGCCGCCAACAGCGAGCTGCCACGCGAGCCGGCGTCGGAGATGCGCCTGCGCGAGGCCCTCGGCGACGTGCGCGAGCGCTTCGAGTACGTGATCCTCGACTGCCCACCGTCGCTCGGCCCGCTGACCGTCAACGCCCTCGTCGCCGCCGACCGCGTGATCGTCCCGGTGCAGACGGAGTACTTCGCGTTGGAGGGGTTGGCCGGCCTACTGGACACGCTCGCGCTCATCCAGCGCGAGCTCAACCCGCGCCTGACGGTCGCCGGCATGCTGCTGACCATGCACGACGGCCGCACGCGCCTGTCGCGCGACGTCGAGCGCGAGGTACGCCAGCACTTCCCGGCACTCGTCTTCGACACCGTCATCCCCCGCAACGTGCGCGTCGGCGAGGCGCCGAGCTTCGGGCGCCCGGTCACCCACCACGACCCGCACTGCCCCGGTGCCGACGCGTACTTCGAGTTCGCCAAGGAAGTCGTGCGCGCGGGGGCCGGGACATGAGCGGCCCGTCGCGCGGCATGGGCCGCGGCCTGGCCGAGATCCTGCGGGTCTCCGGTTCGCCGCCGCCGACGGGCGACGACCTGCGCAAGATCCCCGTCGACCTCATCTCCCCCAACCCCAAGCAGCCGCGACGCTCGTTCGACGAGACCGCCCTCACGGCCCTCGCCGGCTCGCTGCGCGAGCGCGGCGTGCTGCAGCCGGTGCTCGTGCGCCCGGTGGCGGGCGGCACGTACGAGCTCGTCGCCGGCGAGCGCCGCTGGCGCGCCGCGCAGATCGCCGGCCTGGAGGAGATCCCGGCGCTCATCCGCGACCGCGACGACGCCGAGGCGCTCGAGGCGGCGCTCATCGAGAACATGGCCCGCGAGGACCTCAACCCCGTCGAGGAGGCGCGCGCCTGCGCGGCGCTCGTCGAGGAGCTCGGACTCACGCGCGAGTCGGTCGGCCTGCGCGTCGGTCGCAGCCGCGTCGCGGTGACGAACCTCCTCCGGCTGCTCGACCTGCCCGACGAGGTGCTCGAGCTGCTCGAGCTGGGCGACCTGTCCGAGGGCCATGGCCGCGCGCTGCTGCTCGCCGGCGATCACGCCGACCGCCGGCGCCTGGCGCGCTCCGCCGCGGCGGAGGGCTGGTCGGTGCGCACGCTCGAGGCGCGCGCCCGCGACGCGAACGCCGCGCCGTCGTCGCGCACGGCGGCCGGCCGCACGCCGCACCCCGACCAGCAGGCCGCGGCCGCGAAGATCGCCGACGCGCTCGGCGGGGCGTTCGGCGTCGAGGTCACCGTCAAGCCGCACGGCGACGGCTACCGCGCCGAGCTGACGTTCGCCGACCCGGACGAGGCGATCGCGCTCGCCCGTCGCGTGCGCCCGCGCGCGGCGGCCTGAGCCGCCGGCCTTCCGGCGGCCGTTCGCAGCCCGCTAAACTCCCCCGCCGTTCGGGCGATTAGCTCAGTCGGTTAGAGCGCTTCTCTGATAAGGAAGAGGTCCCAGGTTCGAATCCTGGATCGCCCACTGCCGTCGGCCCGCTCCACCTCGCCGGCGACGATCGTCCAACCTCGCCCGCGGTCCTCACGGTCATGTCGCGCTCCGCCGACGGCTCGGACATGAGCAGCGAGCTCGACGCCCGGGAACGCCGCGCGGTGCGCTTCAAGGCCCGCGCCGCCACGCTCGACGCGATCCGGGCGCTGGGCGGCGAGGCGGAGCGACGCGCGATCGTCGAGCGGGCGCTCGCCGACGGCGGGTTCACGCGCCGCGAGCTCGCCGCGTCACCTCCGCCGGCCGCCTCTGTCAAGTTCGCGAGCATGGTCGACTACCAGCTGTCGTGGGCGCTCACCAACCTCAAGCGCGACGGGCTGCTGGAGAACCCGGCGCGGGCCGTATGGCGCCTGGCGGGCGCCGCGCTCGAACCACCGGAGCTGGCGCTCGACGAGCCCGTCTACGTCGACCGCCTCGAGGAGCTCGAGCGGATGGGCTACCGCGAGTATCTGCGCACGCCGGAATGGCGCCAGATCCGCGCGGCCGCGCTCGTCCGGGCGGGGGACTGCTGCTCGCTGGACGTCAGCCACACGGACGACCTCGAGGTCCATCACCGCGACAACGGCGCGTACGCGCGCCGCGGGCGCGAGCTGGCGAGCGACCTCATCGTGCTCTGCCACGCGTGCCACATGCTCCATCACAAGGCCAACGGCCGGCCCGGCCGCCTGCTGCGCCTCGGGCCCAGCCCGCCGCCCGCCCCGCACGTCGAGGATCGGCCCGCCCTCGTCTCCGAGGCGACCCCACGCGCCCCCGCACGACCGCAGCACCGGTCCTTCCTGCGCCGCCTGCTGGCGCCCTAGCCTGGGCGAGGTCGCTCCCAGTCGATCTGGGCAAAGCGCGCGCGCAGCTTCGCCCCGCGCGCGGGGTTCAGCGACTCGACCCAGGCGATGCGCCCGAGCAGATGCGCCCGGAAGTCGCTCACGCCGGCGCGGTTCTCGGCCGATGGCCCGCGCACTGCCGCGTTGTGGAGGATCGCCTTCAGCCGGTCGTACTCCTCGCGCGCGACGTTGGGATGCGCGTTGACCACGATCCCGCACACGCGCTGGCGGCCGGCCCGCGTCATCAACGCCGACTTGCGCTCGTTGACCGTGAAGCCCTCCTCTCGGGCGATCGTGCCGGCCGTCGCTGCGCAGCACGTCGGCTGCGCGTCAGCAGCAGCGTCCCGCCGGAGAAGGTGAGGTCGTCGGCATAGCGCGTGTAGGTCGCCGACAGCGCGCGGGCCAGGCCGCCGAGCCGGCGGTCGAGGCCGAACGCCGCCAGGTTGGCCAGCGCCGGTGACGTCGGAGCGCCCTGCGGCAGGTGCGGCGTCGCGAGGCGGCGGCCGAGCCGGTGGTGGGCCGTGATCTCAACGAGCGCGCGCGGGCGCGGAACGGCGGCCCACGCCGCCCATGGCACGGCGTTGGTGGTCAGCGCCGTCAGCGAGTGCGCGACCGCCTCCGGGTAGCCCGCGGTGCGGAAGATGCCGTAGATGCGACCCGCTGCGATCGACGCGAAGAAGTCCTCGAGGTCGAGGCGCACGACGACCCGCCGGCCGGCGTGCGCCGCCGCGTGGCTCACCGCCGAGCGCCCGCGGGTGAAGCCGTGGGCGTGTCGTGCGCCGGGATCCGATCGAGGATCTCGTGCAGCACGGTCCGCTGCACCGCCTTCAGGCGCGGCTTGGGTTGCTCGATGACGCGCACCGGGCGTCCGTCGCCTCGCCCCAGCCAGGTGTACCGGTAATGGCGCAGCCGTTCGTCCGGGGCCGAACGTTCCAGGCCGCGCGTGTCGGCGAGCCAGGCGAGGTCGCCGGCCGGGAGCGACATGGACGCGGCCAGCGCGCCGAGCGACGGGATCTCCGGCACCGGCCAGCGCATACGGCCCATCGCCGGTTCGGGCGCGAACCACCGCCGCAACTGCGGCGGCGGCTCCCACTCCGCAGCGCGGCGCTCGCTCTCGATGGCCGTGAACACGAAGCGGCCGAGCTCGCGCGGGCGGTCCGCGGGCGGGTGGTGGTAGGCGGCGAGCACCGCCCGCACCACGGGCAGCAGCCAGCGCGGCCGCTGGTCGAGCGCGGCACTCCCGCGCCGCAGCAACGCGCGCTCGTTCCACACCCCGGCCAGGAACGCGCCGGCCAGGCACCGCGCGACTGCCGTCCATGTCCGCTGCGGGTACACCGCGGCAGATCATGGCGACGCCGCGGGCCGACTGCTCTTCGTCGTGCGCGCCCGGATCTGCTCGCCGTGCTCGCAGTCGCGGGCGTGCGATGCGCTGGCCAGGTGATCGGGTGTCCCCGGGGTGACCCCGGAGAGGGGCCGTGCCTCCGAGGAGGCACGGGTCCCGTCTCGGTCGCGCGACGTCGCCGCAGCCGACCATACCGCCAGCCGGCACCCCGCCCGGCTAGGCTCAACACACGCCATGTCCGTCGACACCCCCGAGGAGCTCTCCGGCCTGCGGGCCGCCGGCCAGGTCGTCGCCCAGACGATCCGCGCCATGCGCCGCGCCGTGCGGCCCGGCATCACGACCGCCGAGCTCGACGCGATCGCCCGCCGCGAGTTCGTGCGCGCCGGCGCGCGCTCGGGTCCCCAGCTCGACTACGGCTTCCCCGGCACGACCTGCATCAGCGTCAACGACGAGGCCGTCCACGGCATCCCCGGCCGCCGCCGCCTCAAGGCCGGCGACCTCGTCAAGCTCGACGTGACCGCCGAGCTCGACGGCTTCTACGCCGACGCCTGCCGCACGGTCGTCGTCGGGCGCGGCAAGCCGCAGGCGATCAAGCTCGTGCGCACCGCCGAGCAGGCGCTCGCCGAGGCGCTGAAGGTCGTGCGCGCGGGCGTGCCGCTCAACGCGATCGGCGCGACCGTGCAGCGCTGCGTCGAGGCGCGCGGCCACTCGGTCTGCGACGGGCTCATGGGCCACGGCATCGGCCGCCGCATCCACGAGGCGCCCGACGTGCCCAACGTGTTCGAGCCGCAGCTGTCGCAGCCGCTGCGCGACGGCCTCGTCATCACGATCGAGCCGCTCGTGGCGATCGGCGGCCCGGCCGTGCGGATGGGCCGCGACGGCTGGACGGTCAGCACCGCCGACCGCTCGCTCTCCGCCCACGCCGAGCACACGATCGTCGTCCGCGACGGCGCCGCCGCTCGTCCTGACCGCCTGAGTCCGGGCTCCCCGCCCGCAGCGCGAGGCGACGCTAGGCGACGGGAACGGCGATGCCCTCGCGGGCGAGCAGCAAGATGCCCATCTCGCGCGCCTTCAGTGCGGCGTCGCTGTCACCCTCGTGGGCGGCGACGATCGAGCCCTTCATGAGGATGTGCCACTGCGCCGCGACGCGCTCGGGATCGGCGACGCCCGCCGCCTCGGCCAGCTCGGCGACGAAGGCGCGGATGTTGGCCAGATGCGTGACGCAGGCCTGGCGGACGGGCTCCTCGTGGCTGTCGAACTCCAGCAGCGACGTGATGAACGCGCACCCCTCGAAGTCGTCGCGGCCGAACCACTCCGTGAAGATCTCGAAGATCGTCAGCAGCTGCAGGACCGGTGTGTCGGCGCGGCGCAGGACCTCGGCCTGCACCCAGCCCTTCGTCCAGCGTTCCTCGCGCTGCGCGAGGAACGCGAGCGCAAGCTCGTTCTTGGACGCGAAGTTGCGATAGAGGGTCATCTTCGCGACGTCGGCGTGCGCGGTGATCGTGTCCACGCCGATGGCTCGGACGCCGGAACGGCTGAAGAGCCCGTAGGCGGCGTCGAGGATGCGGTCGCGACCGGACGGTCCGCGATCGGAAACTGCGGTATCGCGTGCTGCCATGGCTTCACTATAGGCGCGCGCAGGCGTGAACGGGAGCGGAACGTCACATTTCGCACGAGGGCGAGCCGCGTGTGGCGGCGCGCCCGTCCGGCCAGATGTCGCAGCCTGCCCGTACCCCACAGCTATGCTCCCTCCATGCAGGAAATGGTCATCTACGGCGTCAGCTTCGACATGGTCGGCAAGCAGCCGATCGTGCTGCTGAAGACCGTCGACAGCAACAAGTTCCTCCCGATCTGGATCGGCCACCCCGAGGCGGCCGCGATCCTCATGAAGCTGCAGGGAGCCACGACGCCGCGCCCGATGACCCATGACCTGCTCTGCGACATGCTCGGCGAGCTCGACGTGCGCTGCACGCAGGTCGCCGTCACCGAGCTGCGCGACAACACGTTCTTCGCCTCGATAACGCTCGCCGTCGACGGCAAGGAGATGGAGATCGATTCCCGGCCGAGCGACGCGCTCGCGCTTGCCGTGCGTTCCGGCGCGCCGATCTTCGCCGCCGAGGAGGTCATCGCCGAGTCGGCGATCGAGTTCGAGCACGACGTCGAGGACACCGAGGAGGTCGTCGAGAAGTTCAAGGACTTCCTCGACCAGGTCTCGCCGGAGGATTTCGCGGGCGAAGAGTAGGGCGCGCCCCCTACAGGTGCGCGAGCTCGACGATCCGCCCGATCAGCGCGTCGAAGTCGATTCCTGCGGCGTCGGCGGCCATCGGCAGCAGCGAGGTCTCGGTCATGCCCGGGATCGGGTTGGCCTCCAGGACGGTGAGCTCGCCCGTCTGCTCGCAGAGCATGAGGTCCACGCGGGCAAAGCCGCTGCAGCCGAGCACGTCCCAGACCTGCAGGGCGAGCTGCTGCGCGCGTGCGGTCACCGGGTCGGGCAGCTCGGCCGGGCAGACGAACTCCGTGCGCCCGATGACGTAGCGCGACTCGAAGTCGTAGAAGTCCTCCTCGCGCGGCAGCGCCTCGACGATCGGCAGCACCTCGCCGTCGAGCAGCGACACGGCGAGCTCGCGGCCGCGCACATGACGCTCGAGCAGGACCTTGTCGCCGTAGGAGAACGCCGCGACCAGGGCGCCCGGCACGTCCTTCGCCGCGGCGGCGAACTTGATCCCCAGCGCCGAGCCCTGGCTGGCGGGCTTGACGACTATCGGGAAGTCCAGGCGCTCCTCGATCGCCGGCAGCGCGTCCGCCGCGCCGAGCTCCTTGAAGGCGGTCTCGTTGAAGGCGAAGAAGTCGGGCGTCGGGATGCCCGCATCGCGCATGTGGTGCTTGGCGATGACCTTGTCGGCGCAGCGGATGCACGACGACACGCCGCTGCCGGTGTACGGGATGCCGAGCGCCTCGAGCAGCTCCTGCACCGTGCCGTCCTCGCCGTCGCGGCCGTGCAGCGCGACGAAGGCGACCTCGGGCTTCACGTCGCGCAGGCGCTCCACGAGGTCGTGCCCGACGTCGATGCCGATGACGTCATGGCCGAGCCGCTCCAGCGCATCCTGCACGCGCGCCCCGGACTTCAGCGAGACCTGACGCTCGAGCGAGCGGCCGCCCTTGAGGACCGCGACCCGCGTCATCCCTTGCGCAGACCGTCCCCGCCCGCCCGCCGGCGGCGCTCGGGCGCGGGCAGGTGCAGCACGTCGGCCAGCGCCGCGTCGGGCTCGGACGGCGCCGGCTCGGCGCGCGGCGTCACGACGCGGTGCGAGCCGGTCAGCGTGCCGTAGAGATCGATCTGCTCGCGCACGACCTCGCCGATGCGCCGCACGCCCTCGCGGATGTCCGCCTCGCCGACGCCGGAGAAGTTCAGCCGCATCGAGCTAGCGCCGCGGCCGTCGAGGAACGCCGCACGGCCGGGCACGAAGGCCACGTGCTCGTCCAGCGCCCGAGCGAGCAGGTCGGTCGTGTCGATGTAGTCGGGCAACGTGACCCAGACGAACAGGCCGCCCTGCGGGTGCGTCCAGTGGAATTCGTCCCGCCCGCCCACGAAGCACTCGGCGAGCGAGTCGAGCATGACGTCGCGCCGGCGGCGGTAGATCTCCTTCAGCGAGTGCACGTAGTCCTGCCAGCGCCCGCTCTCGAAGTACGCCGCGACGAACAGCTGGGTGAGCGACGACGAGCACAGGTCCGACGCCTGCTTGCCGATGTTCATCTTCTCGAGCACCGGGCGCGGGCCGACGCTCCAGCCCAGCCGGACGCCGGGCGAGAGGATCTTCGAGAACGTCCCGAGGTAGATGACGAAGTCGCCGCCCTCCAGCGCGTAGAGCGTCGGCAGCGGGTCGCCCTCGTAGCGCAGCAGGCCGTACGGGTTGTCCTCCAGCACGAGCAGCTCGCGCTCGCGCACGACCTCGACGAGGCGGCGGCGGCGCGGCAGCGACATCGTCGTCCCGCCCGGGTTCTGGAAGGTCGGCACGGTGTAGATGAACTTCGGCCGGCGTCCCTCGGCGGCGAGCCGGTCGAGCGTCACCTCGAGCTCGTCGATGCGCATGCCGTCCTCGTCGAGGCTGATCTGGATGACCTCGGCCTGGTAGGAGCAGAACGTCGGCACCGCGCCCGGATACGTCGGCGCCTCGGCGATGATCACGTCGCCGGGATCGATGAGCGTCTTGCAGACGAGGTCGATGACCTGCTGGCCGCCGGTCGTGACGAGCACGTCGTCGGCGTCGATGATCGTGCCCTCCTCGGCCATGACCTCGGCGATGCAGCTCTTCAAGACGGTCAGTCCCTCGGTGGGCCCGTACTGCAGCGAGCGGGCCGTCGAGTCGACGGCCACCGAGCTCATGATCGCCGCGAAGGAGGCGGCCGGAAACGACGACGTGTCGGGCAGACCGCCGGCCAGCGAGATGATGTCGCTGCGCTCGGTGAGCGCCATGAGGTCGCGCATCGCCGAGGACTTCATGACCTTCGTCCGCGTGGCGAACAGGCCCGCGTAGCGCTGCAGGTCGCGCGACGTCTGACGGGGACCCGGGGCAGCTGTCATTGAGCGGGGTTCGGCGGAGGACCGCGCGTCCCTGTCGTCTATCGTCATGCGCCCTCCACGGTACCGGACCCGTTGCAGCTGCTGATCGACATTCTCCAAGGCGCCGGCCTCGCCGGTGCGGCCGGCATCCGGCCCTTCCTACCGGCGCTCGTCGCGGGCGCGCTGGCCACGGCCGACTTCGGGATCGACTACGAGGGCACGCCGTTTGCCTTCCTCGAGCAGCCCGGCTGGCTGCTCGGCGTCGTGCTCGTGCTCATCGCGATCGTCGTCGCCCAGCGCCGCAGGTTCGCCGAGGGACCGATCGAGTCCGCCCTGCAGGGCGTGAGCGTCGGCCTCGGCGCGCTGCTGTTCGCCGGCACGCTGGCCGACAACAGCGACGTCTGGTGGCCGGGCCTGCTCGCCGGCGGCCTGTGTGCGGCGCTCGCGCTGGCCGCCACGCGCTCGCTCGTCGTCCGCGTGCGGGCACGACTGGACGAGGAGGCGCGCGGGGCGCTGCCGGTGTACCTCGAGGGCACCGCAGTGGTGCTCGCCGGCCTCGCGGTCGTGGTGGCGCCGATCTCGGTCCTCGCGCTCGGCTTCTTCGCCTTCCTGCTGGTCCGCGGCAAGCGCCGCGAGGGTGAGAAGTACGCCGGGCTGCGCATCCTTCGGTAAACCCGGTTTCATTCGTGGCCACGCCCCCAAGCTGATCCTGACCGTCATCGACGGCATGAAGCCGACGATGGTCGAGCGCGCGATGAAGTCCGGCAGCGCGCCGGCGCTGAAGGCGATCGTCGACCGCGGCCACTACGTGCCCGACTGCGTCGCGGCGTTTCCCTCCGTGACGCCGGTCTGCGCGGCGGCGATCGCCACCGGCCGGCTGCAGGACGAGCACGAGATCCCGTCGATGAACTGGTACTCGCGCGCCGAGCAGCGCTACGTCGAGTACGGCTCGTCGTTCTCGGCCTCGCGCAAGTTCGGCCTCAACCGCCAGCTCGTCGACACGATCTTCAACATGAACGCGGCGCACCTCGCGCCCGACGTGCCGACCGTCTTCGAGCGCCTCGACGACACCGAGGCGGTGCGCACGGCCTGCACCTCGTACCTCATCTACCGCGGGCGCCACGCGCACGAGATCTCGCGCGACTTCGCGCTCACGCGTGCCGCCTCGTCGCTGTTCAAGCGCTCGACGATGGGCCCGCAGGAGCTCTTCTACGCCGACATCTTCGCCAGCCGCACGACCGGCTGCTGGTCGCGGATGGGCATCCCGGGCATGCGCGACCAGCACGGCGGCTGCGTCGGCGCGTACCTCGTCGAACACGACCTCTTCGACTTCCTGCTGCTGTCGCTGCCCGACAACGACGCGCATTCCCACAAGTACGGACCGCACGCGCAGATCAAGTCGATCGCCGCGGCCGACGCCGAGCTGTGGCGGGTCATGGAGGCCGGCGGCGGGGCGGACGCGTTCCTCGACGAGCACGCGATGATCGTCATGGCCGACCACTCGCACTCGCACATTGAGCGGGTGATCGACCTCCCCGGCCCGCTGTCGGACTGGCGCGTGCTGCCGCCCTCGGGGGCGGGCGCGCGCACCGCCGACATCGCGCTGTGCCCCGCGCAGCGCTCGGCGATGATCTACCTGCTCGGCGAGTCGCGCGCGAGCTCGCTGGCGCAGATCGTCGCGACGGCGCGGGCGATCGAGGGCGTCGACCTCGTCATGTGGTGGGCGGGCGACCGCGTGCGGATCGGCGGCGAGCGCGGCGAGCTGTCGTTTGCTCCGGGCGACGACATCGCCGACGTGCGCGGCCGGCGCTGGTCGGTCGACGGCGAGCTCGAGACGCTGCTGGGGACGATCGAGGACGGCGTCCTGCACTGCGATCACTACCCCGACGCGCTCGCCCGCGTCTGGGCGGCGATGCGCTGCCCGACCTCCGGCGACGTGCTGCTCTCGGCCGAGCCCGCCTACGAGTTCCCCGATTGGGGTAACCGCGCTCACGTGCGCGGCGGCAGCCACGGCTCCCTGCATCGCGTCGACTCGCTCGGCGCGCTGATGTTCTGCGGCGTGCCCGTCCCGCCCGAGCGCGAGGACGGCAACTGGTCCATCGCCGACATCGCGCCGATGGTGATCGCCCACTTCGGCGCTGCGTAATCTGTCCGGCATGACCGTGGACGAGGCCGTCGCCGAACCCGGGATCGACGCGCCCCGCCTGCGTGGCCAGGCGCGCGTCGGCCGCGCCCTGCGCACGCGCGCGAACTGGTCGCAGCTCGTGCGCTTCGCGACCGTCGGTGCCAGCGGCTACGTCATCAACCTCGCCGTCTTCGCCGCCGCCGTGCACGGCGCCGGGTTCGACAAGGGGATCGCGGCCACGGCGGCGTTCATCGTCGCGCTGAGCAACAACTTCGTCTGGAACCGCCTGTGGACGTTCCGCGCCGGCGACGGGCACGCGGGCTTTCAGGCGGCGCGCTTCTGCGTCGTCTCGCTCGCCGCCTTCGCCTTCAACCTCATCGTGCTCTACACGCTCGTCGACGGCCTCGGCGTGGCGGCGGTGCCGGCGCAGGCGATGGCGATCGCCGCCGCGACGCCGCTGAACTTCATCGGCAACAAGCTCTGGAGCTTCCGGCTCTAGATGCAGGTTGACGCGGTGCGCAGCGCGGTATGTGCCGTCGCGCTGCTGATGGTCCTGCTGGCCGGCGACGCCGCCCCGGCCGGCGCCCAGCAGATTCGCGCGCCCGGCAGCTCGAGCGCCGGCGGCCTGCCGACGGCCCTGCCCGGCAAGCCGGTCAGCCCCAACGCGCTCGTGCGCCCGTCGCGCAACGACGTCGCGCCGCCCGGCCGGCGCCTGACCGGCGACGCCGTCGGCAACACCGCCGACTCGCTCGACAAGGTGCGCGCGGCGCGGCGCGAGTACCCGGGCTCGACGCGCGAGATCTTCCTCAAGGGCGCCGATCGCTGGCAGGCCTCCTACTTCGCCGACACGAAGCCGGGCGAGCCGCGCAAGGAGATCGCGCAGGTGCAGATCGACGACCGCAGCGGGCGGGTCGTCGAGGCGTGGACGGAGTACCAGGTGCCCTGGTCGATGGCGCGCGGCTATCCGGGCGCGTTCGGGCGGATCGTCAACGCGCCGTGGATCTGGATCCCGCTCGCGCTGCTCTTCGTGGCGCCCTTCCTGCGACCGCCGTGGCGGATGCTGCACCTCGACCTGCTCGTGCTCAGCGCCTTCTCGGCCTCGACGGCGTTCTTCAACGCGGCGCGGATCGACATCTCCGTGCCCCTCGTGTATCCCCTGCTCGCCTACCTGCTCGGACGGATGCTGTGGATCGGGCTGCGGCGGCGCGAGCGCGACCACCGGCCGCTGCGGCTGCTCGTACCGGTGAGCTGGCTGGCCATCGCGGTCATCTTCCTCGTCGGCTTTCGCGTCGCGCTGAACGTGACGAACTCGAACGTCATCGACGTCGGCTACGCGGGCGTCATCGGCGCCGACCGGATCGTCGACGGCAGCGAGCTGTACGGCGCGTTTCCCGGCGACAACGCCAGCGGCGACACGTACGGCCCGGCCGTCTACCTCGCCTACGTGCCCTTCGAGCAGGCGCTGACGTGGAGCGGGCGCTGGGACGACCTGCCCGCCGCGCACGCCGCGGCGATCGCGTTCGACCTGCTCGCCCTGCTGCTGCTGTTTCTCATCGGGCGGCGGGTGCGCGGGCCCGACCTCGGCGTCTTGCTCGCCTACGCATGGGCGACGTATCCGTTCACGCTCTACACGCTCATGTCGAACTCCAACGACGCGCTCGTCGCGGTGCTCGTGCTGGCGGCGGTGTGGGCGGCGGGCAGCGCGCCGGCGCGCGGCGCGTTCGTGGCGCTGGCGGGCTTGACGAAGTTCGCGCCGCTCGCGCTCGCGCCGCTCTTCGCGACGCAGGACGGGTGGCGCCCGCTGCGCAAGCCCGTGCTGTTCGCCGTCGGCTTCGCGGTGGCGAGCGCGCTGGCGTTCGCGCCGCTGCTCGGCGGCAAGCTCGACACGGCCGAGTTCTGGGAGCACACGATCGCCTTTCAGGCGCAGCGTGGCTCGCCGTTCTCGATCTGGGGGCTCTACGACCCCGACGTCGGGTGGCTGAACTACGCCCAGCGCGCGGTGCAGGTCGCCGGCGCGCTGCTCGCGCTCGCCGTCGCGTTCCTCCCGCGGCGGCGCGACGTCGTCGGCCTGGCGGCGCTGAGCGCGGCGATCCTCCTCGCGCTGCAGTTCGGCGTGTCGCACTGGTTCTACCTCTACATCCCCTGGTTCTTCGGCCTGGTGATGATCGCCCTGCTCGGGCGCTGCGCGATCGAGGCTTCGAGACCGGCCACGCGATGAGCTCCGAGCGTGTGCAGCTCGCCATGGCCGGCGCGGCGCTGCTGGTCGTCTACGCGGTGGCGACGACGACCGGGCCGTTCTCGGACATCACGGTCAACGACCTCTACGTCTACGGCGTGTACACGAACCTGCTCGGCGACGGGCAGCTGCCCTACGTCGACTTCGGCTTCGAGTACCCGCCGCTGGCGGCGCTCCCGCTCTGGCTGGCCGGCGTGCCCGGCCGCGACCCGGCCACGTTCGCGTGGAGCTTCGGCGTGCTCATGGCGCTCTGCCTGCTCGCCGGCCAGCAGCTCGCCGCGCGCCTGGCCGGCGGCGGGCGCGCGGGGGTGACCGTCGCCTGGCTGCTCGTGCTGACGCCGGTCGCCGTCGGAGCGGCCGTGCGCACGCACTTCGATCCGCTGCCGATCGCGCTCGCGCTGGCCGGGCTGCTCGCGCTCTCGCGGGAGCGATTTGACCTGGGCTTCGTGCTGCTGGGCATCGGCACGATGACGAAGCTCTTCCCCGGCCTGCTCGCGGTCATCGCGCTGGCGTGGCTGCTCGGCCGCGGCGACCGGCGGGCGGCGCTGCGCGGCGGGGCGATCTTCGCCGCCGTCGTGATCGCGATCTCGCTGCCGCTGTCGGGCGCCGGCTACGTCGACTCGTTCCGCTTCCACCTCGACCGCCCCGTGCAGATCGAGTCCACGCCGGCGAGCGTCCTGTTCGCGCTCGGCGGCTCGGACGTCACCGGCACGAACCTGCGCCCCGACCGCTTCAAGTCAAACGGCCTCGACGGCGGGCACGCCGAGACCGTCGAGGCGCTCTTCGGGCTGCTGGTTCTCCTGGCCGTGGGGGCGATCGCCCTGCTCGCGGCACATCGGCCGGACCCGCGCCACATGGTGCTCTGCGGCTTCGCCGCGCTGCTGGCGTTCGTCACGCTCGGCAAGGTCTTCTCGCCGCAGTACGTCATCTGGCTGGCGCCGTTCGCGGCGCTCGCCTGGGTGTGGGGCCGGCGGGTCGTCGCGCTGCTCACCGCGGCGGCGATCGTGCTCACCCACGTGGAGTTCCCCAGCCGCTACTTCGACCTCATCAACGTGGAGCCCGAGGTGGTGTGGATCGTCGGCGTGCGCAACGCGCTGCTGCTCGTCGCCCTGGCCGTGCTCGTGGTCGGCCTGACGACCGCAGGGCGAACGTCGCCGCGCACGGTGTAGTCTGTACATGGTGAAGGGACTTCACGATCAGACCGAGGCGCTCGACCGCGTGCTCGAGCTGACCGTCCTGCTCAACGAGGACATGACCAAGGGACTCGCCGAGTACGGGCTCACGCCCGCGCGCACCCACCTGCTGTGGCGGCTGCACAACGACGGCCCGGCCACGCAGCGCGCGCTCGCCGACGCGCTGAAGGTGACCCCGCGCAACGTCACCGGCCTCGTCGACGGCCTCGTGACGACCGGCTACGTCACGCGCGAGCCGCACCCGAGCGACCGCCGCGCCACGCACGTCTCGCTCACGCGGCGCGGCGTGTCGGCGATGGAGGAGATGGAACGGGCCCACCGCGAGCTCGCGGAGCTGCTGTTCGGGGAGCTGTCGGCGCGGCAGTTGCGGGCGTTCGCCGGCGGACTGGAGCACGTGCTGAGCCGTCTGCGCGAGGGCATCGCGGCGGCGGCCGACGGGAGCGGTGAGCGTGACCGCGCTGCGTAAGGCGGGGTCGCTGGCGCGCCGGTTCGTGGTCCTCGAGATCGGGATCTGGCGCAGCCTGGCGCTGTGGGCGACGCGCCGCGTCTCCGGCCGGGGTCCCGGTGTCGAGACGTTCACCTACGGCCGCCAGGTCAGCCCGCTCATCACCGCCTTCATCTTCGTCTCGCTGGTCGAGCTGCCCGTCGTGCATCTCCTGCTGCCGTGGGAGACGGTGCGTCTGGTCGCCGACGTCCTCAGCGTGTGGGGCCTGCTGTGGATGCTCGGATTGCGGGCGGGCGTGCACGTCTTCCCGCACCTCATGGACGGCGAGGGCGTGCGGATCCGCTACGGCACGAGCGTGGACCTCCGCGTGCCCTGGGAGGCGGTCGCGAGCGTGCGCGGCCGGCGCGGCAGCGTGGCCACCGGCAAGACCGTGGTGGTCGAGCGCGACGGCGACGCGGTCGTCGTGAACGTCGCCGTCATGAAGCTCACGCGCGTCGAGATCGAGCTGCACGGCCCGACGGCGATCGCGCTGCCGGGCGGCGTGGCGGAGGCGGTCACGCACGTGCGGCTCTACGCCGACGATCCGGCCGCGTTCGTCGCGTGCGCCCGCGCCCACCTCGGCGAGCGGGTGCCAGACTCCGTGGCGTGATGGAACCACGGATCAGCCTCGTGTCGCTCGGCGTCGACGACCTCGCCCGCTCCAAGCGCTTCTACGAGCAGCTCGGCTGGCACGGCCAAGAGG
This sequence comes from uncultured Actinomycetes bacterium, assembly GCA_963751065.1. Classification (GTDB taxonomy): domain Bacteria; phylum Actinomycetota; class Thermoleophilia; order Solirubrobacterales; family Solirubrobacteraceae; genus CADCVQ01. Next base: position 15,117 of record CAVVTD010000012.1, on the reverse strand, counting down.
TGCAGGAGACCGTGTTCGTGCAGGCCGGCGGGCTCGCCCTCGTGCTCTGGAGCCGCGAGAAGCTCGCGCGCGACTGCGGGCTGGACGACGCCGGCGGCCCGCGCGGGTTCGGCGGGATCGTGCTCGCCCACAACGTCCGCACGCAGCCCGAGGTCGACGCGATCGTCGCCGCCGCCGAGCAGGCGGGCGCGACGATCACGCGGGCGCCCGCCCCGACGTTCTACGGCGGCTACGCGGCGGCCTTCACCGACCCCGACGGCCACCCCTGGGAGATCGCCTGCAACCCCGGCTTCCCGCTGGCCGCCGACGGCTCGCTGACGATTCCGCGGTTCGGGGACCCGGCCTGACGCCGATCGAGGCTAGATTTCCGGGCTTGGCCGACGACGCCCCCATCGAGAAGAAGCCGCTGCCGACCGGCGGCATCTGCCATCTCTGCAAGCACCTGGATCGCAACGCGCCGGTGGGCATGCGCTGCAGCGCGTTTCAGTTCGGCATTCCCTTCGCCGTCCGCGTCGGTGTCTTCGACCACCGTAACCCGCATCCGGCGGATGGCGGGATCCAGTTCGAGCCGACCGAAGAGGCGGCCGTCGAGGCCTCCTTGTGGCGAGCGTCGCGCAAGCAGGACTAGCAGGTCTGACGCTCAGCCGGCCGGCAGCAGGATCTGCTCGATCGCGTCGGCCTTCATCGGCTCCGAGCAGGACACGAGCACGCCCATGAGCCACGGGTCCTCGTCGGAGGTCTCGTAGCGCTCGTTCATGTACGTCACGAAGCCACGGATCGACTGCTCCTTGCGCACGCCGATGACGCCGCCGCGCGGGCCGGTCATGCCGACGTCGGTGATGTAGGCGGTCCCCCCGGGCAGCACGCGGCCGTCCGCCGTCGGAACATGCGTGTGGGTGCCGACGACCGCGCTCACCCGGCCGTCGAGGTACCACCCGAGCGCGACCTTCTCGCTCGTCGCCTCGGCGTGGAAGTCGACGAGCACGTGGTCGACCTTGCCGGCCAGCTCGCCCAGCGCCACGTCGACGTCGGTGAAGGCCGGGCGCCCGGCGCGCAGGAAGAGGTTGCCGCTGAGGTTCACGACGCCGAGCCGCACGCCGCCGGCGCTCTGCACGACGCAGACGCCATGGCCGGGCTGGCTGCGCAGGTAGTTGTACGGCCGCAGGATCGCCTCGTGCGAGTCGAGGTAGGCGAAGACCTCCTTGCGGTGGTAGGCGTGGTTGCCCAGCGTGATGGCGTCGACGCCCGCGGCGAACAGCTCGTCGGCGATCTTCGGCGTGATCCCGAGCCCGCCCGCGGCGTTCTCGCCGTTGACGACGACGAACGTGGGGGCATGCCGCTCGCGCAGCGTGGGCAGCAGGTTCAGCAGCGTGTGCCGACCCAGCGAACCGACCACGTCGCCGATGAACAGGATGCTCGCGGCAGCGTCAGGCACGGGCATACTGTGACGTAGGCGGATGGTTGACGACGTAAACGACACCCCGCCCGCCCGAGACCCCTCCCCGGGGGAGCTCGGGTCCGTGCCGCCCGGCCCGCCGCCCGGCACGCCGGTCGTCGTCGCGCGCTGGGTGCAGCTCGTCATGCTGCCGCTCGCCGTCCTGGCGCTCTACGCGCTCGCCCACGCCGCCGGCCCGGTGCTGCTGCTGTTCATCGTCGCGGCGGTGATCGCGCTGATCCTCAACCCGCTCGTCGCGCTCCTGCAGCGGGCCCGCGTCCCGCGCACGCTCGCCGTCATCGCCGTCTACCTCGCGTTCTTCACGATGCTGCCGTTCCTCGGCTTCCTCGCCGCCGGCCCGGTGTCCGACCAGGCGACGTCGTTCGCCAACGACGTCCCCGGGCTCGTCGATAACGCCAGCGCGCTGCTCGACGACGTGCAGGAGTTCTTCGACGACAAGGGCATCAACGTCCAGATCAAGGGCGAGGGCGACAGCGCGCTGGCCAGCCTGCAGGACTCGATCGTCACCGGCACGGGCGAGATCGTGTCGCTCACCGGCGAGCTGCTGCGTCTGCTCATCGAGCTGTCGTTCTACGTGATCCTCGTCGTCGTCCTGTCGATCTACATGCTCATCTACGCGCCGCGGATCGGCGATCTCGTCCGCTCGGTCATGCCGCCGGGCGACGGCACGCCGGAGGACGACTACCCCACGCGCGTCCAGAAGGCGGTGTTCGGCTACGTCCGCGGCCAGCTGCTGTTCAGCGCGATCATGGGTGTCTCGGCGGGCGTCGCGCTGTGGATCTTCGGCACGATCGGCATCTTCCCCGACGGCAAGACCTACGCGTTCGCCTTCGGCCTGTTCTTCGGGGTCATGGAGCTGGTGCCCTACGTCGGCCCGGTGCTCGGCGCGCTGCCGCCGGTCATCGTCGCGCTCATCCAGGACCCGCTGACCGCGGTCTGGGTCGTCCTGCTGTTCGTCGCGCTGCAGCAGCTCGAGGGCCATGTCGTGGCACCGAACGTCTTCGGCCGCGCGCTGCGCCTGAACCCGCTGCTGGTCATCCTCGCCCTGCTGCTCGGCGGGCAGATCTACGGCTTCGTCGGCGCCCTCGTCGCGCTGCCGATCGCCGCGGTGCTGCGCGAGACGGTCGTCTACCTCAAGCGCCATCTCGTCTTCGAGCCGTGGGGCACCGCGAGCCCGCTCGTCGCCGGGCCACCCCCCAAGCCGCCGCCGCAGGCCGAGCCCGAGCCGGCGCCCGAGCGCCCGCCGCCCGAGAAGGTGCCGACCGCGGGCCGCTAGCTGTGGATGTCGTCGACCCAGCGCACGCGCTCGGGCTCGTCGGCCACGTCGGCCAGCTCGAGGTTGACGACGACGGGCTCCTGCCCGGAGCGCACGACGACGCAGGACAACGTCTCCTCGGTCAGGGCGTTGATCTCCTGGTGGGGAACGTAGGGCGGCACGAAGATGAAGTCGCCCGGGCCGGCGTCGGCGACGAACTCCAGCCGCTCGCCCCAGCGCATCCGCGCCTGTCCGCTGACGACGTAGATGATGCTCTCGACCGGTCCGTGGTGGTGGGGACCGGTCTTGGCGGCGGGCTCGATGTCCACGGTCCCGGCCCACAGCTTCTCGGCGCCGGCGCGCGCCGTCGTGATCGCCGCCTCGCGGCTCATGCCGGGCGTCTGTGGCGTGTTGGGATCCAGCTCGCCGGCGCGCACGATCCGCACGCCGTCGCGGCGCCAGTCCTTCGGCTCGGCCGAGGGAGTCATCGCATGGGAAGTATTCCCGGTATCCACGGCGCCGCCAACGGCTCTCAGGTGTAACGAGATGTCCTCAAAGCGCAGGTACCCTCTACCCATGCCCTTCCCCGCGACCCGCCTGCGGCGGCTGCGCGCGACGCCCGTCCTGCGCGAGCTCGTGCGCGAGACCCGCCTGAGCCCGGCGGATCTCGTCCTGCCGCTCTTCGTGGAGTCCGGGCCCCGCGCGGGACGCACGCCGATCGCCAGCCTGCCCGGGATCGACCGCCTGTCGATCTCGGCCGCCGTCGACGAGGCCGGGCAGGCCGCCGCGCTCGGCCTGCCGGGCGTGCTGCTGTTCGGCATCCCCGAGCACAAGGACGCCGAGGGGACCGGCGCCTACGACGACGAGGGGATCGTCCAGCTCGCCACGCGCGCGATCAAGGACGCGCATCCCGACCTCGTCGTCATGACCGACGTCTGCCTGTGCGAGTACACCGACCACGGCCACTGCGGCCTGCTGCGCGCCGACGGCACGGTCGACAACGATCCGAGCGTCGACCTCATCGCGCGCACCGCGGTCTCCCACGCCCGCGCGGGCGCCGATGTCGTGGCGCCGAGCGACATGATGGACGGGCGTATCGGCGCCGTCCGATCCGCGCTTGACGAGGACGGCTTCGCCGACACGCCGATCGTCGCCTACAGCGCGAAGTTCGCATCCGCCTTCTACGGCCCGTTTCGCGAGGCGGCCGGCTCGACCCCCGCCTTCGGCGACCGCCGCGCCTACCAGATGGATCCGGCCAACGGCGACGAGGCCGTCCGCGAGGCGCTGCTCGACGTCCAGGAGGGCGCCGACGTCGTCATGGTCAAGCCCGCGCTCGCCTACCTCGACGTCATCCGGCGCGTCAAGGACGCCACACATCTGCCGGTCGCGGCCTACAACGTCAGCGGCGAGTACGCGATGATCAAGGCCGCCGCGGCGGTGGGCGCGCTCGACGAGCGCGCCGCTGTACTCGAGACCCTGACGTCGATCCGGCGCGCCGGTGCCGACATCCTCATCACCTACCACGCGAAGGACGCTGCCGCATGGCTGTGACACCCACCCCGAAGGTTCGCTCTCGCAAGGATGGCGCCGCGGTCGTCCTCGACGACATCGACCGCAAGGTCCTGAACCTCATGCAGGGCTCCTTCCCGCTCGAGCCCCGGCCCTACGCGGCCGTCGCCGAGCTCGCGGGGCTGACCGAGGACGAGGTCATGGGGCGCGTCTCGCAGCTGCTGAAGGACCGCATCATCCGCCAGGTCACGCCGATCTACGACACCCGCGCGCTCGGCTACGGCTCGATGCTCGTGGCGGCGAAGGTCGACCCCGAGCACCCCTGGCGCGCCGCGAAGATCATCAACTCGCACCCGGGCGTCAGCCACAACTACCTGCGCAACCACGAGTTCAACATGTGGTTCACGCTTGCCGTCGAGAAGGACTCCAAGCTCGGGCTGCAGGGCACGCTCGACGTCCTGCAGGAGCTCACGGGCGCCGAGTCGATCCGCCAGCTGCCCACACTCAAGCTGTTCAAGATCCGCATGGATCTCGAGATGGAGGGCACGACGAAGTCGCTGTCGACCGAGGGCGTCGCCGAGGCGCCCGTCGAGCTCGAGGGCGTGCCGTACGACGACTTCGACGTGGCGGTCATCCGCGCGACGCAGGGCGACCTGCCGGTCATCGCCGAGCCCTACGCGCCCGCCGCAGCCGAGCTCGGCATCACCGAGGCCGCGCTGCTGGAGCACATGGCCGGGATGAAGGAGCGCGGCATCCTGCGCCGCGTCGCCGCGATCCTCTTTCATCGCCGCGCCGGCTTCAGCGCCAACGGCATGGGCGTCTGGGTCGTCCCGGAGGACAAGATCGAGGAGTTCGGCCCGCGCATGGCCTCCTTCCGCGGCATCTCGCATTGCTACCAGCGCCCGACCTACGCCGACTGGCCGTACTCGGTCTTCACGATGGCCCACGGCCGCTCCAAGGAGGAGTGCGACGCGATCCTCGACGCGATCGCCGGCGAGTTCGACATCACCGAGCGCGCGACGCTCTACTCGTCGACCGAGTTCAAGAAGATCCGTCTTCTGTACTTCACGGACGACTTCAAGAGCTGGGAAGCCGAGTACGGCAACACGTGAGCGCGTGACCGTCTCGCTGCGCGACAGGCGCTCGGCTGAGCTCTACGCCCGCGCCCTGGACGTCCTGCCCGGCGGCGTGAACTCGCCCGTCCGGGCGATGCGCTCGATCGGCCGCGACCCGCTGTTCATGCAGCGCGGCTCGGGCGGCGAGATCTTCGACGTCGACGAGAACCCGTACGTCGACTGGGTGTGCTCCTGGGGGCCGCTGATCGCCGGCCACGCCCATCCGGAGATCATCGCGGCGGTCTCCGACGCCGCCCAGCGCGGGACGAGCTTCGGAGCCCCGACGCCCGGCGAGGTCGACCTCGCCGAGGAGGTCGGCCGCCGCGTGCCCGGCGTCGAGATGCTGCGCATGACCTCGTCGGGCACCGAGGCCTCGATGAGCGCGATCCGCCTCGCGCGCGCCGCGACCGGCCGCACGAAGCTGCTGAAGTTCGCCGGCGCCTACCACGGCCACGTCGACGGCCTGCTCGCCGACGCCGGCAGCGGCCTGGCCACGCAGGGCATCCCGGCCTCGCCAGGCGTGCCCGCCGAGGTCGCGGCGAGCACGATCGTCGTGCCCTGGAACGACGCCGAGGCGCTCGTCGCGGCAACCGAGGAGCACGAGTTCGCGGCGATCCTCGCCGAGCCGTTTCCGGCGAACATGGGCCTCGTCCCGCCGGCCGAGGGCTTCTTGGAGCTGCTGCGGGCGCGCGCCGATGCGTCAGGCGCCCTGCTCGTCTTCGACGAGGTCATCTCCGGCTTTCGCGTGGCCCGCGGCGGCGCGCAGGAGCTGTCGGGCGTCATCCCCGACCTGACCGTCATGGGCAAGGTCATCGGCGGCGGGCTGCCGGCAGCCGCCTACGGCGGATCGCGAGCGCTCATGGAGCGCATCGCGCCGGCCGGCGACGTCTACCAGGCCGGCACGCTGTCGGGCAACCCGCTCGCCGTCGCGGCGGGTCGCGCCACGCTCGCCCTGCTCGACGGCGAGCAGCCCTACGCCAACCTCGCGGCCACGACGCACGCGCTCGCCGACGGGCTCGCCGAGGCGGCGCAGGCGGCCGGCCACGACGTGCAGGTCGTCAGCACGACCGGGCTGCTCACGGTCTTCTTCAGCTCCGAGCCGGTGACGGACTACGCCGGCGCCCGCGCCTGCGACCTCGACGCGTACGCCGCCTGGTGTCGCGGGCTGCTCGCGCGGGGCGTCTACGCGCCGGCGTCGCAGTTCGAGGCCTGGTTTCCCTCGCTCGCGCACACGCCCGCGCAGATCGACTTCACCATCGCGGCGGCGGCGGCGGCGTTCGCCGACATCGAGCGATGAGCGAGGAGGACGCGATCACCCGGCTGCGCGAGGCGGTCCGCGCGAGCGGCAGCCCGCTCGCGGACATCATGGACGCGTCGCCCGCCGCCTACGCCGACGCCGATCGCCTCGAACCCGTCGCGCTGGCCGCCTCCGGGCCGCGCGTCGCCGCCAACCGCGCGGACGTCGAGCTCGCGGTCATCGCCGTGCTCGAGGGCTGCCTGCTGCACTACGGCGAGCCGCAGGTCACGGCGATCACCGATCCCGATGTCGCGCTGCTCGCCGGCGACCGGCTCTACGCGCTCGGCCTCGCGCAGCTCGCCGCGATCGGCGACCTCACCGCGATCGCCGAGCTCGCCGACATCATCGCGCTCAGCGCGCAGGCCCACGCCTCCGGCGACGCCGCGCTCGCGCTCGCCGCGTGGCACGCCGGGGCGGCGGCGATCGGCTGGGGCGCCGACGCGCCGATGACCGCCGCGAAGGATCGCGCCCGCAGCGGCGATGCGGGCTCCGCGGAGGCGCTGCACGACGCCGCGGCGCGGGCCAGACCTTGAGACAAGTTTGTAACACGCCGCACAGCCCGCGTCCTGGCGCTCCGCCGGAGTGCGCGGGGCAGTAGATTTCCGTGCCCGTGTCACGAGAGCGCAAGGAATCCAAGAAGCCCAAGACGACGGCCGAGGCGCAGATCCCTGGCGCGTTCGAGGGCGAGACCGTCAGCCGCCGTCGCTTCATGACGGGCACAGTCCACGTCGCCGGTGGCGTCGCCGCCGCGGCGTTCACGCTGCCGGCCGTCGGCCTGGCCGTCGCCCCGGTCTTCGAGAAGCACGAGCAGCACTGGGAACCGGTCGGACCGATCGCCGACTTCGCCGACGACACGTACATCCCGCGGACGCTGACCCTCGTGCGCGGCATCGGCGACGTCGGCAAGTCGACCGTCTACATCCGCAAGTTCAACCCGAAGTTCGATGTCGAGGAGCGCGACGAGTACAACGAGTACATCGCGATCTCGACGCGCTGCATGCACCTCGGCTGCCCGGTGCGCTTCGTCGAGGCGTCCCAGCGCTTCATCTGCCCCTGCCACGGCGGCGTCTACGACTTCGCCGGCCAGGTCACGGGTGGCCCGCCCGTCCGGCCGCTGGACCGCTTCTACACCCGCGTGCGCAACGGCAAGGTGGAGTGCGGCCCGCGCTTCAGCGTCAACCGCGAGCTCAAGCGCTTCTCGCCGCGCGATCCCGGGATGCCGCTCGACGGTATCGGGCAGTACCTCTACCCGGCGCGTCCAACCGTGCGCAAGCTCCCGGGAACGTAAGCAGACATGGCCAATCTCAAACCACCGATCCCGCGGGCGCTGCGCCCGAAGCCCAAGGGACCGAGCGAGAACGGCAACGGCCCCGCCGGCCTGAAGGAGAAGGCCGCCGAGAAAGGCATTTCCGCCGTCGACTGGGTCGACGAGCGCACCTCGCTGTCGGGCGGCGCGCGCTGGTTGATGTTCCGCAAGGTCCCCAAGGGGACCAACTGGTTCTACACGCTCGGCTCGGCGTCGATGTTCGCCTTCCTGTCGCAGGCCGTGACCGGCGTCATCCTCGCCATGTACTACGACCCGTCGGCCACGCGCGCGTACGAGTCGATGCGCCACCTGACCAACGAGGTCTTCCTCGGTGAGTTCGTGCGCGGCATGCACAAGTGGGGTTCGACGGTCATGGTGATCCTCGTCTTCCTGCACATGGGCCGCACGTTCTTCTTCGGCGCCTACAAGTACCCCCGCGAGCTGAACTGGGTGATTGGCGTCGTGCTGCTGATCCTCACGCTGTTCATGTCGTTCACGGGCTACCTGCTGCCGTTCGACCAGCGCTCCTTCTGGGCGACGACCGTGGGCGTGGCGATCAACGGCACGGGCCCGCTCGTCGGCCCGTACCTCAACGACTTCCTGCGCGCCGGACCGGAGTTCGGCACCACCACCCTTGCGCGCTTTTACGCCTTGCACATGCTCGTGCTCCCGGGCGCGATCGCCGCGATGATCGGCGCGCACCTGTACCTCGTTGCGCGCCTGGGCACGACGGCCCCGCCGTGGATCCGCGCCGAGACGCCCTCTGAGACGCGCAAGGAAGACGCATGAACGCACGTGAGAAGGAGGAGTACCTCCGGGAGTACTCGATCCTCAAGTCGCAGGGCAAGCCGTTCTTCCCCTACGCCGTCGCCAAGGACTCGCTCATGGCGGTCGTCGTCATGGCCTCGATCATCCTCATGTCGCTCGTGCTCGGCGCCGAGCTCGGCCCGAAGGTCGACCCGACGACGACGACCTACACGCCCCGGCCGGAGTGGTACTTCTTCTTCCTCTTCGAGGTCCTGCGCGTCGTCAAGCCGCCGTCGCTGACGCCGCTCGCCGCGATCGGCGTGCCCACGATCTGCATGATCCTGCTGTTCCTGCTGCCGTTCTACGACCGCAGCCCGGAGCGCCGCCCCGAGCGCCGGCCGATCGCGATGGCCGCCGCGTTCTTCACGATCGCCGCGATGGCGTTTCTCACCTACGAGGGCGCGAACGCCGGCTCGCCGAACCAGATCGACATGGAGGCGCCCGAGAGCGTCGTCGCCGCCGGGCCGGCCAACCTGCGCCAGTGGGAAGCGGGCAAGCAGGTGGTCGCGCAGTCCGGCTGCCTGGCCTGCCACAAGATCGGCCACAACGGTGGCACCCTGGGCCCGGACCTCTCGGAGATCGGCGCGCGCCTCGCGCGCCAGGCGATCGCGCGCACGCTCGTCAACCCGACGAGCCCGATGCCGGCCTACACCGAGCTGTCCGTCAAGAAGCGCGACGACATGGTCGAGTTCCTCGCGCAGCTGAAGACCGCCGACCATTAGATAGCTCCTGAGCCCGACCGCCCCCGAACCGACCGACAAGGGGACGCTCCAGGAGCCTCAGGTCCGGGCGATGTTCGACCGCATCGCCGGCTTCTACGACGTCATGAACTCGGTCATGACGGCCGGGCTGCATCACACGTGGCGCCGTCGCGCCGTCGACCTCGCCCGCGTCGGGCCGGGAGATCGCGTGCTCGACGTCGCCACCGGCACCGGCGACCTCGCGCTCGAGCTCGCCGCCCGCGTCGCGCCGGGCGGGTCGGTCGTCGCGTCGGACTTCTCGGAGGAGATGCTCACCCGCGCGCGCTCCAAGGCCGCGACCGCCGCCGTGCCGGTGACGTTCGAGTGGGCCAACGCGATGGCGCTGCCCTACGACGACGACGCGTTCGCCACCGCGACGGTCGGCTTCGGCGCGCGCAACTTCTCCGATCTCGATCGCGGCCTGGCCGAGATGGCCCGCGTCGTGCGCCCCGGCGGCACGGTCGTCGTGCTCGAGATCACGACGCCGACGCGGCCGCCGCTGTCGGGCTTCTACCGGCTTGTGGTTCGACCGCGTCGTGCCGCTCATCGGCAAGGTCGCCGGCGACCCGCAGGCCTACGAGTACCTCCCGAACTCCGTCAAGCGCTTCCCCGCGCCGGCCGAGCTCGCGGCGCGGATGGATGCCTGCGGGCTGGACGTGCGTTACATCCTCACGGCGGGCGGGATCATCGCCCTGCACGTCGGCACGAAGCGGTCGTGACCCCGCGGCGCCGATGAGCGCGGGCGCGGCGACGGTCGAGGGGATCGTCCGCGCGGCGGGCGGCGAGGTGCCGCGGCTGCTCGCGCGCGTGGAGGAGCGCCTCATCGCGCTCGCCACGGGTCACGGCCCCGTGCTCGCGCGACACGCCGGCAGCACGATCGCCGCCGGCGGCAAGCGCCTGAGACCGCTGCTCGTCCTGCTGGCGGCCGGTCCGCGCGCAGCCGGCCGGCCCGAGCTCATCGCCGCCGCGGCGGCGGTCGAGCTCATCCACAGCGCGACGCTCGTGCACGACGACGTGCTCGACAGCGCTGCGCTGCGCCGCGGCATGCCGACGGTCTGGGCGCAGGGCGGCCGCGGGCTCGCCGTGGCCACTGGCGACCTGCTCTTCTCGCGCGCGTTCGCCGAGCTGACCGCGGCCGGCTCGCTGACGCAGGTGCAGTCGCTGTCACGCGCGACGTCGGCGCTCGCCGAGGGCGAGCTGCTGCAGCGCCAGGACGCGTGGGATCCGACGGTGCCGATCGAGCGCTACCTGCTGCGCTGCGAGCTGAAGACCGCGCGCCTGTTCGAGGCGTCGTGCGAGCTGGGCGCCCTCGCGGCGCAGGCGCCGGCGGAGCAGGTGCGCATCTGCTGATCGACGAGGCGAACGTGCGGCTCGACTCGATCGCGTTCGCCGACGACGGCCAGCGCCGGGCACTGCGTCTCGTCGCGGCGTCCGTGGTCGATCGCAGGGCATGAGGCGCCTGCGCTCAGAAGACCTGCCCCAGGACGAGGAGGATTCCGAGCGCCAGCACCGCGACGCCGGCGAGGCGGGCGGCCCAGGAGAGCGTCCGCTCGGGTGCTTCGCCGCCGAACAGACCGAGCATCGACAGCGCGAAGCCGGGGATCGCGAGGATCACGAAGGCGTTCGCCACGGCTGACGCGGAGCTGTCGGAGGAATCCAGCACCAGCGTGCCGATCGCCGTGACGACGAACAGCATCAGCACGAGCTCGAGCAGCCCGCGTGGCAGCGCGCGCGACAGAGCCGGCGAGCTGGGCAGCTGATCTTCGAACACCGCGAGCAGCTGTGGGACGACGAACAGGGCGGTGCCGACCCATAGCTGCCAGACCGGGCCGACGACGATGGTCGCGAAGAAGGCGAACAGCGCCCGCGCAGGGCGACCGCGCCGAGCTGCTGCAGCCGCCCCGGCTCAGGCAACTCGTCCGCCTCGGCCACCGCCAGGCGCTTGGGGTACAGGTGGGCCGCGAGCTCCTCGATACCCATCCGCGCGACGAGAGCGACCAGGACGGCGATCGCGGCAGCGGTCGCGTGGTCGGCGATCGGCAGGTCGAGGCCGGCCAGCCCCGGCAGCGCGCCGACGATCTCGTAGACGACCCACGCCCCGATGAGCGATGCGATGACGAAATCGGCGCCGCGATCGAATGTCGGCCCCAGCCCGGCCGCGGGGAGACGGCGAAGCGGACGCGCGGCGCCGGCCAGGATCGGCACCGCGAACCACAGTGCGCTGAGCCCGACGAGCGTCCGCACGTCGGCGTTGGAGTCGACGCCGCCGAGCAGCAGGACGCCGATCGTGAAGGCGCCGACCGCAACCAGCCCCGCGGCGGCATCGAGCACGCCGATGACCGCGATCGCGATCGTGAGCGCCGCGATCGGCGGCAGCGCTTCCCCGGCGGTGTCGGTGACGGCCGCGATGCCGAGCGCGAGCCCGATCGCGAGCGTGAGCAGCGACACCGAGCCGAAGATCGCGCGCAGGTACGCCGCGTCCTCGAGCGCGCGGGCGGTCAGCGGCGAGCGCGGTGCCATTCGCGTGGGCAACGCAACGCCGACGGCATCGACGGCGCGCGTTCCGGCCCAGCCCCACGTCCGCGACCGGTCGCCGGCGGCGACCGCCGCGAACCCGCCGCCCAGGCGCTCGTAGTCGACGCCCTCGTACGCGAAGTCCGACTGCGGCTCGGACGATCCGGAGCGTTCCCCCGCTCCGCTGCGGCCGCCGCCGCCCCCACCCCGGCGGCGGCCCGCGGCCAGCGCGATCCCCCCGCCCCGGCGCCGAGCTGCAGCAGGGTGAACGCTGCGCCCATGGTCGCGACGGCCTTCTCCGGATCGGACCGCGGGTCGTAGGGCGCCAGCCGCGCCCCGCCGGAATCGTCCTCGGCCGCTTCGGCGTGGGGCGCGTGCCCGGCGACACGGTCGCGGAGCGGTCGGCCGCACCGCCGCCCGCCGCCGCGGGCGGCGGTTCGTCGGCCGGGGGAGCCGTTTCGGGCTCGACGCCGGAGGACGGCGGCACGGCGCCCGCGGGGGCGGGTTGTCCACACTCGGGGGGCGGGCTCGGGCGTCCGGGCGGCGGGCGGTGCCGACGAGCCGCTCGTCGGCTGCGGTGCGACGACGGAGTACGTGACCTGGCGGCTCGCGGTGTTGCCGACCGCGTCGGACGTCTTGACGTCGAAGGTGAAGCTGCCGACCGCGCTCGTGTCCAGCGAGGCGCCGTCGTCGATCGATCCACGGCAGAGCGTGCACCGGGTTTCGCCCCTGCGGGTCCTTGCACGCGTAGCCGGCCACGACGAGCTCCCCGCGCGTGTAGCGGGCGGCGTCAGCCGGCCTGGCGATCGTGATCGCCGGTGCCGCGCGATCGCGCGGGAGGACGGCGATCGAGATGAGCGGGAACGTCAACGTGACGCCCGCGGCCGGGTCGTAGTAGGCATCGCCGGAGTAGCGCAGCGTGACCTGGCTGGAGAGGATCCGCAGGCTGGCGGCCACCGCGGGCGACGCGAGGATCGGCGCAACGCCCTGCGTCAACGCGACGCTGAACAGCGGCTTGCCGTTGAGCAGCAGCGTGACGCGGCCGGTCGGCGTCGGCCCGGGGTCCTCGAGCGTGGGGTCGACCGTGACCGTCGCCAGCAGCGGACGGGTGCTCTGCGCCGGCGCGGGCGAGGTGCACCCGAGCGCGGCGATCAGTCCGACGGCGGCAGCGGCGAGCAGCCGTCCGCGTCGCATCATCGCGTAGGTTGCGCAGCGGCACGAGCGCGAGCATCAGCGCCGCGCCCGCCGCCGAGAACGCGCTGAGCACGATCACCGGTGTCGTGATCGCCTCGCCACCGAAGTACGCGGTGTTGCGGATCAGGTCGATGCCCGACCGCGGCGGCAGGATGGAGCCGAACCCACGCCAGAAGTCCGGCAGGAACTCCGGCGCCGAGGTGGCGCCGGAGGCGGCGAGGATGCCGACGAGAAGGAACAGCGTGAGCGGTGCGACAAGGCCCAGCGGCCCGCCGAGCAGGCTCGTCGCCACGCTCGTGATCGTCGTCACCGCGAACGAGGTCAGCGCGAGCGTCCCGGCCAGCTCCAGAACGTACCCGTCGAATGCGCCGAACGACGTGGCCACCAGTGCGAGGGCGAGGCCCGACAGGATGCCGAAGCCGGCCAGCAGACCCAGCCGCGTACCGACCGCGAGCAGGCCTTGGCGGATGCTCGGCACGCGCAGCTCGAGCATCCACGCGACGGCGATGCTGAGCACGGTGATGGCCAGGATGAGCAGGTAGCCGGACGCGCCGCCGGCGTCGCCCTCCGGCAGCGGCTTGACGTCGGTCACGACGGTCTGGACCTTGCGCTGGGCGTCGACGGCGGCGAACGTCTGCTGCAGCACGCCGGTCACGGGCTGCGAGGCGGCGGTGGCGATGAGCAACTGGCCGCTGGACGCGCGCGGCGCGTAGGCCCCGTAGATCTCGCGCTCGGCGACGAGGCTGCGGGCCGTCGCACCGTCGGGCACGACCTTCGTCGCGAAGACGCCGGTCCCCCGCGAGCTGCTTGGCGATCCCGTCGACGAGCGGGCCGCTGCCGACGATCGCGACCGGGAGATCGCGGGGCTTGGGCGAATGGAACAAGGCGAGCAGCAGCGTCGCGAGCAGACACTGCGCGACGATCAACCCGACGAATGCCCTGACGACGAATCCGGCGCCGTAGGTCTGCTCATGACAACCCCCGTGAGTAACGCTCGATGAGCGGATGGTCCTTGAGTTCCTTGAGCTGGTTCTTGCACCACCAGGAGTAGGTGTCGTCGGTGTCGGCCTCGGCGCCGGCCACGAACGCATCCCACTCCGTCCACGCGCAGGCGCCCACCTCGAGCGGGTTGGGTCGCGGGTCGCTGGCCGCACGGGCGACGTAGACCGGGCAGAACTCGTACTCGACGATCCCCGCGAACGGCGGCGCGCGGTACAGGTGCTCGGGCAGCGCGACCCGGATGTCGGTCGCGGTCATGCCCAGTTCGTAGTCCAGCCGCCGCTGGATCGCGTCGATCGTGCTCTCGGCCGGGGCCGGGTGCCCGCAGACCGAGTTCGTCCAGACTCCCGGCCAGACCTTCTTGGGCAGCGCGCGGCGCGTGGTGAGAAACGATCCCGGCGTCGTCGAAGATGTAGCAGGAGAAGGCGAGGTGCAGCGGCGTGTCGGCGTGGTGCGTGCTCCACTTCTCGGCGCTGCCGAGGGCGTTGCCCTGCTCGTCGCAGAGCACGACGAACTCCGCGGCGGCGCCGTTGGGATCAGCGGTCACGGGAGGTCACCAGGTCGGCGAGGGCGAGCAGCTCGGCAACGGGGCGCGGATGCAGTCCGGCGGCGTCGAGGTGCTCGAGGGCGTGGGCGCGTTGGCTATCGGCTTCGGTCTTGCTCCAGCCGCGCGGCCCCCGGACCGTTCTACGAGCTCGCGCGCGTGGACGATATCGGCATCCGAGAGCGGACCGCTGGAGGCGTAAATCGGCGCCAGGTCGCGTCCCGCCGGGGTGCCGGAGCTCAGGGCCGCGACCACCCTTAGCGACTTCTTGCGACTCGCCAAGTCCGACGACGCGGGTTTGCCGGTCATGCGCAGGGTTGCCCCAGATCCCGAGGATGTCGTCGACGAGCTGAAACGCCAGCCCGAGCCGCGCGCCGAATG
>CAVVTD010000011.1:0-105748 GCA_963751065.1 uncultured Actinomycetes bacterium | reverse complement strand
TAACGACGTTCCAGGGCACCACGCGATGCCCCGTCACGATCCCGCCCGAGACATACGGATCGGCCCCGACGAACTCCTCGACCTCCGCCGCATCCTCCACGCGAAACACGAACAACGCGCCATGCGGCGGGTTGCCGAGCGCGCCCGCCATGACGATCCGTCCGTCCTCCTTCCACGCACGCGCGAGCGCGAGGTGGTCGTCGCGCAGCGGCGCGCGCTTCTCGACGACGTCCTCGACGTAGTCGTAGAACAGGCAGTGGTGCACGGCCGGCTGGGGCGCGGCGTCGCTCATGAGGGGTCCGTCGGCGCCACCCAGCCGCCGAACGCGCGCTCGAGCTCGAGCGCGACTGCCACCGCGACGTGGTCGCGATCCGGTCCGGCCGCGACCTGGACGCCGAGCGGCAGGCCCTGACCGTTCAGACCGAGCGGCACCTGTGCGACCGGCGTGCCGGCGAGGTTGAAGACGGCGGTCGTCGTCAAGACCCACGGCTTGCCGACCGTCTGGCCGTGGCGCGGGGCGACGCGCGGGTGCGTCGGGTGCAGCAGCACGCCGTCGCCGATCACGCCGGCGACCTCGTCGGCGAACGCCTGGCGCAGGCCGACGGCCTTCTTCATCCGGCCCTGCGGCATCTTGCCGGTGAGCCATTCGCTCATGAGCAGCAGGCGCAGCGCGCGCGTGTGCGGTCCCTTGCGCCTCAGGCCGCCCCACAGCGACACGCGCGCGGAGCCCTCGTCCTGGATGAGCTGGGTGACGTTCACGCCGGCCTCGAGCTTGAGCACCGCCAAGTACAGCTCCAACGCCTTCTTCATCGACTTCAGCGGGACCGTCTCGATCACCGCGCCGGCCTTCTCGAGCGCCTCGGCGGCGCGCAGCCGCGCCGCGCGCAGCTCACGGCTGACGTTGATGTACGACGTGCCCTCGCTCAAGAGAACCTTCAGCCCGGCGATGCTGACGTCGGCCGGGTCGCCGAGCTGCACGTCGCGCATGTACGGGTCGATCCCGTCGCGCCCGGCGATGACCTCGAGCATCGGCCACAGGTCCTCGGCGCGGCGCACGATCGGCCCGATCGTGAGCATCTGCGCGGCGATCTCGGTCTCCACGGTCGGAAACTGGCCGGTGCTCGGCACGATGCCGGGCGACGGCTTGAGGCCGAAGACGCCGTTGAAGAAGGCCGGGATCCGGATCGACCCGCCGATGTCGGCGCCGAGACCGAGCGGCGAGCCGCCCGAGCCGACGACCGCGCCCTCGCCGCCGGAGGACCCGCCTGCCGTGCGCTTGGCGCTGTAGGCGTTGTTCGTGCGGCCGTACTGGCGGTTCTCGGTCTCGATCCACAGGCACAGCTCGGGCGTATTCGTGACGCCGAGCGGGATCGCGCCCGCGTCGATCATGCGCTGTACGGTCGGCGCGTTCTCGGTGCTGCGGACGTGGTTGCGCGAGACGAGGCCGGCGCAGTTGGGCATCCCCGCCATCGCGATCGATTCCTTGATCGTGCAGGGGACGCCGAGGAACGGCGGGAGGTCGTCGATGTCGGCGGCGGCGGCGACGCGAGCGTCGGCGGCGTCGGCGTCCTCACGGGCGGCGTCGAAGCGGTCGACGACGACGGCGTTGATGCGCTCGTGCATGTGCTCGATGCGCTCGATGTGCGCTTCGACGACGTCGCGGGAGCTGATCTCGCGCGCGCGGATCGCACGGGCGAGATCCGTCGCGGAGCGTTCGGTGAGGGCCGTAGTTGGCGCGAGGATGGCCATGCTCGGAATCTACAAGGCCTGCGCTCGGGCGGCAGAGCCGTCGGCCCCGCGTTGCAGGCATATGTCAACCGCCCCATCGTTCGCGTGTACCCTCACGTTCATGCAATCGCCCGAGCCCTCGGCGATGCCGCTCAACGGCTCGCCGGCCGACGGCGCCGGCGGCACGAGCGCCGCGGTCCTCGAGCGCTACGCGGACCTCATCGTCCACTTCGCCGCCAACGTCCAGCCGGGGCAGATCGTCGCGATCTCGACCGAGCCGGGCAAGCTCGACCTCACGCGGGCGGTCGCCGAGAGCGCCTACCGCGCCGGCGCGAAGTTCGTCGACGTCCAGCTCTTCGACCTGAAGGTCAAGCGCGCGCGGATCCTGCACGCGGCCGAGGACACACTCGACTACGTCCCGCCGTGGTACGGCGAGCGGGTGCTCGCGCTCAGCGAGCTGCGCGCCGCGCGCGTCGGGCTGACCGGCCCGTCGATGCCCGGCGTGCTGAGCGACCTCGATCCCGCGCGCGCCGGCCGCGACCAGCTGCCCTTCCTGCGCGAATCGGCCCAGGTCGTCAACGCGCGCACCACGAACTGGACCGCGGTACCGTGCCCGACGCCGCCGTGGGCCGCGCTCGTCTTCCCCGACGCCACGCCCGCGGAGGCCATGACGCAGCTCTGGGATCGCGTCCTGCACATATGCCGATTAGACGAGGACGACCCGGTGGCGGCCTGGCGCGAGCGCCAGGACGTGCTCTCGGGCGCCGCCGCGCGGCTCACCGCGCTCGCCCTGGATGCCCTGCACTTTGAAGGCCCGGGGACGGATCTACGCGTCGGCCTTTTGCCGACGTCGCGCTGGATCTCCGCTCGCTTTCACACGCTCGACGGGATCGAGCACATGCCGAACCTGCCGTCGGAGGAGATCTTCACGACGCCCGATCCGCTGCGTGTCGACGGCGTCGTGCGCTCGACGAAGCCGCTCGTCGCAGGCGGCACGATCATCCGCGGGCTGCGCGCGCGCTTCGAGAGCGGCCGCGCGGTGTCGATCGAGGCCGACGAGGGCGGCGAACTGCTCGCGCGCTACGCGGAGCGCGACGAGGGCGCGTCGCGGCTGGGCGAGGTCGCGCTCGTCGACGGCGCCGGACGCATCGGCCCGCTCGACACGGTCTTCTACGACACGCTCATCGACGAGAACGCCGCGTCGCACGTCGCGCTGGGCTCGGCCTACGAGTTCACGGTCGGTGCCGAGGACGTCGATCGCATCAACCGCTCGCAGATCCACATCGACTTCATGATCGGCTCCCCCGAGGTCGACGTCACCGGCGTGTACTCCGACGGCGAGCGCGTGCCGGTGCTGCGCGGCGGCGCCTGGCAGATCTGACGCCGGCCCGGCTGGCAGACGTGCCGGCCCGCTCGGTAGCCTGAGCGACCCTGGAGAGGTGCCGGAGCGGCTGAACGGGCACGACTGGAAATCGTGTGTGGGCTACAACCCACCGAGGGTTCGAATCCCTCCCTCTCCGCTTCGCTCGACGTGCGAACTCTGCGCTTGCGTGTGGCACGCAACCCCGTAGGACTATGTAATGCGAAACGATAGGAACGTTGGGCGGCGCATCGGCTGGGCCGTCCTGATGCTCGCGGTGGTTGCGATCGGCGGCATCGCCGGTCGGACGGTGGCGTCGTCTGATGCTCCGCCGTCCGATCAGCTCCCACCCAACGTTGGGACGCTGGTCGGCGGGCACTGTCCGCGATTCCTCGATCCCGGTTCGCGCGGGATCGAGCATGCGATCGCCGCAACGCGGCGAGTGGTTCCGCGAACTTGGCGAGTCGTGAATCAGTCTGGCACCGTCCCGCTCGTGCCCGCTCGCTACTCGATTCAAGCCGTTGCAAGACTGGCGCCGGCCGGTGCGGCGACAGAGGGCCAGTCGGTCAAGTACGGCCAACTGGCACGACGGAAGTGTGGCCGGTTTGCGAGCGCCTACTCCTACGTCGTCATCATCGCGTTCCCGGATGCGAGCACGGCGCGAGCGGCCACCGGCGTGGCTTTGGTGGCCAAGACCTCGAGTGGCTGGAAGGTGTGGTACACGAAGTAAGCGATGCATTTCGCTGCCTGCCGCTCCGTGGCCGGACCGCAACTTGTCATCGTGCAATCCGTTCATGGTGTGTAAGGAAACACGCACCCGTTGACACGAAGTCAGCGCGGACGAGGCGGGTAGTACATCCGTCCAGTTCCTCAAGCTTGACCTCAAGCCTGCCGAACGAAGAAGGAGCAGACGAAGCGTTCAGCGTGGTCTGAGAGCCAGGGACGAGACCGCAGCCTGACGGGGAGCTTCACCCAAGGTTCCACAACCGGAAGGCGTGAAGTGCATTCTCATCTCGTACGCAAGGCGGGCCTGTTCGGCCTTACCGGCGTCATGGCGACGCTCGGCTTCGCCGCGGTTTCATCCGCGAGCCCGGCCGGCGGCGCCCAGCAGGCCACGACCAGCCGACCCGACGTCGTCTCCGCCGTGATCACCGATCAGCCGGCAGTCACGAACGCCGTGGGCACTCCGAAGCTCAAGGTCTGCTTCGACCAGCAGATCGCCAATCCCGTTGCGGCGCAGTTCGCCGCCAGCGGCGCCGACGTTGCCGGGACCGGCAACCCGCTCGCCCCCGTGAACGCGGCGGGTATCCCATCCGAGCTCAACTGCGCGAGCCTGACGTTCGCGGCGGGCGCCAACCTCGCCGGCTTCACGACGGTCGAGGTGCAGACCGGTGCGGTCTCGCCGGCCGGCGGCGGCGCGGGCACCAATCCTCAAGGCAGCGTCGCCCTGACCGGCGGCGACGTCACGCCCGGCGCGGGCAAGATCGCCGCCCCGAACCTCACCGGCGCCTCGGCCATCGAAGTGGCCGGCGGCACCGAGGTCACCTACACCTTCGACAAGCTCATCACGCAGGCCGGCCCGGGCGCGCCGAACGCCGCGCTGTTCGGCTACTACAACTCGGCCGGCGTCCCCGTGGGCGGGGCGACCCTCGTCACGGTCGGCGACCGCGGCGTGAAGGTCAAGTTCGCCGCCACGGTGGCGGCGACGAGCCGCGTGTTCGTGACCAACGACGCCGTGACGCTCGCGGGCCAGCCCGATCGCGGCAACGCCGCGACGGCGACGTCGGGCGCCGGCGGGGTGCCGCCGGCCAGCGGCGCGCCCGATCTCGTCCGGATCACCCGCGTGGCATCGCTGCAGGCGACCTACGACCTGACCTACGACGAGACGATCACGTCCAGCAACGCCCTGGCGGTCCTCTGTCAGGCCGACACCTCGGCCGGCCGCTACGCCGGCACCGCCGGTGCGGTGCAGGGCCCCAACACCGTGCGCGTGACCTTCGGCGGGCTGGCTGCCAGCGCCCGCTCCGACGAGGAGATCGTGCGGATCACCGACAACGGTGGGTGCGCTCTGGCGAACACGCTCGCGCTGCCGAGCAGCGTCAGCGCGGCGCCTGTCCAGAACAAGGACCACACGCCGGGCTTCACGAGCGGTCCGGACCTGAGCGGCTGCTCGGCCACGGCCGGCGGCACGGACGTGACGTACACGTTCGACGAGCTGCTGGCTCCGGGCGCGCCCGCGGGCGCGGCGTTCGGCCTCATCGACGCCAACGGTGACCGCAGCAGCGGCTCCGGTGCCGTCCTGCAGGTCATCGACAACAAGGTGACCGTTCGCTTCGCGACGGCGGGACAGCTCGCGTCGGCGACGGCATGCACCGCCGATCGCGGCGCGGTGGGCGATCGCGCACCGGTCGCCGAGCCCAGCTCGATGAACACCGTCAAGGCCAACAGCGCCGGCACCCCGGAGAACTTCCGGGCCCCGGTCGCCGGTCCCCTGCCGCCCACGTCGGGCAACCCGCCGGTCCGGCCCGCGTTCGTCAAGCGTGCGGTGCGGACGATCGGCATCACCCCGAGCTGTCGCAGTATCGGCAACGGACGGGTGCGCTGCACGGTCAGGGGCACGGTGCGCCTGGCCGCGGACCTGCAGGTCCTGGGCAAGAAGAACATCTGCATCGGCACGGTGCGGGTGCGCTACCGGTCCGGCAAGCGGATCATCGTCACGCGGACGGCGAAGCTCCGCTCGACGTGTACGTACCGCCTGACGACGACGTTCAGAGCGACGCGCAAGGTGCGCCGCAGCCTGAGGGTGCAGGCTCGCTACAACGGCAGCCTGGTCTCGAGGACCAAGAGCAGCCGCAGCGCGCGGGCCGTGGTCAGGTAATCGGCGACCGCACGACGTAGCACGCAGCTCATCGAGGGCGGCCCCAGCGGCCGCCCTCGGTCGTTGCGGCCGTCAGCCCTTGTCGTCTTCGTCGGACTCGGCCTGCAGCCGTTCGTCGAGCTCCTCCTCGATCGAGCCATCGACGTTCTCGGGGTTGCCGAACAGATCATCGCCTTCGGTTTCAGGCGGGTGGGCGGGGTCGCGTTCCATGAGAGCTCCTTCGTCGGTTGGGGCCAACGCGCGGCCTACCCCGGCCTCGCCCGGGCGCAACGCCGACAGGTCAGCCGGCGAGGTCGAACGCGAACGCCTTGTCGACGTCCGGGCGCCGCGTGACGATCCCGACCTTCGCGTCCCACGCCGCCCAGCGTTCGAGCACCGTGCGGTCCAGCCGCAGGCCGGGCGCCCACGTCGGCGCGACCGCGCGCAGCTGAGCGCGGACGAGCGACGCGTCGGCCTCGCCCGCGGCGCGGACGATCTGCGCGACGGCCGGCGCCGGGCGCGCGATCGTGTCCTTCATCCCGTCGGCGATCGCGGCGACCGCTGCGCGGAGGTCCGCGCGCCGCGCGGCGAGCGTCGCGCGCGAGGTGATGAGCACGACCTCGGGATAGAGCGGGGCGCCGTAGTCCTCGACCTTGAAGGTGTCGACCGGGCGACCGCGCTCGCGCAGCGCGACGCCCTCGACGTTCCAGAACGCCGGCACCGCGTCGACGCGGCGGGTGAGCAGCCGCTGCACGGCGGAGAAGCCGATCACCACCTGCTTGACGGTGCGCACGTCGCCGCCGTCGGCCTCCATGATCGCCTTCAGGAAGGCTGGGTCCGACGGCAGCCCCGACACGCCGACCGTCCGGTTCTCGAGGTTGCGGGGACGGTCGATGCCCGGCTGGGCGAGCAGTGCGCCGAGCGGGCGGCCGACGAGCGCGCCGATCGCGACGATGTCGACGCCGCGCTCGCGGGCCAGCGCGAGGTCATGGATGTCGAGCAGCGCGAGCTCGGCCCGGCCGCCGGCGACGAGCTTGACGCCGTCCGGACCCTGGCCGGGCTCGCGGATCGTCAGGCGGACGCCGCGCTTTCGGTCGAAGCCCTCGCGGCTGGCGGTGAACACCGGCGCCTGGACGGCGTTGGGAGTGAAGTCGAGCGCGAGCGTCAGCGCCCGTTGTCCAGATGCGGGGTCTGCGTCGTCGTCTCCGCACCCGCCGAGCGCGAGGACGGCAAGCAGGGCGAGGACGGCAGCGAGGTGGCGCAGGCGCATGGCGCAGTCCTACTGCATCGCGACACTACGCTGGCGCCTCGTGCCCGATCTCGTCGAAGACGTCCGCCGCCGCTGCGCCGTGATCGCCGCCCGCGCGCAGTGGGTGCAGATCGACGCGGGCGCGGCGCGCTACACGGGCGGCCGCAGCGGCCTCGATCCCGCCGTGCACCTGCTCGACGCCGAGCCGGAGGCGGTCGCCCGCTACGTCCTCATCATGGACGCGACGAACTTCGGCTCGGGCTGGTTCGGAGAGCTCGACATCCCGCGTGGCGAAAGCGCGACCACCGTCTTCTCCCAGCGCCTGACCGCCCACGCCCGCAGGCGCGGCGAGCCGTGGACGGGGGCCGAGCTGCGCGCGCTCGACGCGCGCGAGGTGGCCGAGGTGCTGGGCCAGGACCCGGCGCACGAG
The DNA here is from genome assembly GCA_963751065.1 of uncultured Actinomycetes bacterium. Classification (GTDB taxonomy): domain Bacteria; phylum Actinomycetota; class Thermoleophilia; order Solirubrobacterales; family Solirubrobacteraceae; genus CADCVQ01. The sequence continues at coordinate 98,124 of CAVVTD010000011.1, read as the reverse complement.
CTGATCGCGCTCTACGTGGCCGCGCTACGCGAGCTCGGGACCTGGCTGGGGCAGCGCACGGCGATGGAGGCGATCGCGGCCGCCGGCGGGTCGGCGGCGCACCTCGTCGGACAGCTCGTCGACGGCATGCCCACCTACGCAGATCCCCGGCTGCTCAAGCGCGCTCAGATCACGGTCAACGATCTCGTGCTGGCCGGCGTCGCGACGTTCGCCGACGTCGACCGGCTGACGATCTTCGCCGACGACCTGGTTCCGCACGTCCTGCGCTGCGACGGCGTGCTGCGCTACGCGCCGGCGCTCGCCGAGCGCATCGACGCCGGTGAGCAACTGCGCCACGGCGAGCCGATGGAGGTCGAGCTGCGCGCGTGTGCCGTCGAGGCCTGCGAGCGGCTGGCCGTGCGCGCCGGTGTGGCGCCGCGGCGGCTGGACAACTGGCTGTGGAACCGCGGGAGCGAGCTGCTCGCGCACGGCGGCCCCATGCGCCCGCACCGCACACGCACGACCGCGTACTGAGGCACGCCGCGGCGCCGACGGCGCGGCGGGCGACTCGCGCCCCGGATTAGAGGGAGCGGTCCTCCTCCAGCCAGGCCACGCCGTGCGGCGTCAGCGCCCACCGGCCGTCGTCGAGCTCGGCCGCGCGGCCGTCCTCGCGCAGCGACCCGAGATTCAGCGGCGTGCGCATGTCGCCGTGCCCGCGGCCGATCGCCTCGTCGATGTCCGCGACCGCGACGCCGACGTCGGCCTTCCCGCCCGACAGATCCCACAGCGCGTCCATGAGGTGGGCGATGTCGCGGCGGCTCACCGCGCCGATGCTCGCACACCGGGCCGCCGGTCAGACGACGCAGACGTCGTGCGCGGCGGCGCCGATCTTCACCGACCAGCGCACGCGGCCGGCCGCGTCGAGCACGGTGAGCTCGCCGGAATGCAGCGACGGCGTCAGAACACGCCCGGCGCCGCGCGCGACGTTGTAGCTGCCCAGCGGCATGACCGCCCGCCCGCGCGGCCGCCCGTCGCCGAGGGCATGGACGGTCAGGGAACGCCCCTCGCCGCTGGCGACGTACGCCGCGCGCGGACCGAACGTCACGTGCTGCGGCGCGACGCCGGCGGCGATCGTGTGCGGCGCACGCCGCCCGGCGTCCGCGTCCGCGGCGTACAGCGCGACCCGCGGCGTGCGCCCGCCGGTGACCCACACGCGCCGCCCGCTGGGGGAGAACGCGACGTCGTGCGCCCCGAACGGCGGCGCGATCCGGCGCACGACGCGCGGCGCGAGCGGGTCGGTGACGTCGACGACGACGAGCTGGGCCGCGGTCGAGCCGAGCGCGATCCACAAGGTGCGGCCGCGCGGGTCGAGCGTGAGGTGGCGCGCCCCGGCGCCGACCTCCACGCGCCGCACGACGCGCCCGGCGCGCAGGTCGACGACCGCGAGCTCGCCGTGGCCGGAATCGCTGACGAAGGCATGCTCGCCATCCGGTGTGATGGCGGCGTAGCGCGGCTCGCCGAACCCGCGCAGGACGCGCCGGACGCCGAGCGCCGGCGACTCGTGCAGCAGCGTGACGACGCCGAGCGCGGCGTGGCCGACGAGCGCGCCGGAGCCCGCGCCGGCGCGGGCCTCGAGGCTGCGCGGCCCGTCGCGCGTGGCGATCCGCCGCACGACGCGGCGGCGCTCGAGGTCGACGACCGCGACGAAGCCGTCGAGGTCCGCCGTGACGAGCGCGCGCCCGCCGGCCGCGCGCGCCCGGCCGGCTGGGGGGCCGCCGGGCGGGCGACGCGAGCAGCGACCCGACCGCGCCGCCGGCCGCCAGGCGCAGCAGGCTGCGGCGATCGAGCTCCACACCTCCCTCTACGGCGGCGCGCTACCCAGCGGTCCCGCCGCCGGCCCTTCTCTCGCACGACTGCAGGCCGCGCAGCAGCACTCCGATCGCCTCCTGGTCGGTTCCGCCGCCGGCCTGCAGGAACAGCCAGTAGTCGTTGGCGGCGATCGTGCGGTTGCGCGGCGAGTCGACCTCCCCGGCCTGCGCGAGCGCCACCGGGTACAGGGCCCGCTCCAGATGCGCCCGCTCGGCGTCGCTCAGCACGCCAGCTCCCGCTGGAGGTTGTCGAGGATCCGGCCCCAGCCGCCCTCGTGGGAGCGCACGGCCGCCTCGTCCCACAGGCCGCTGTGGGTGAAGCGGACGGTGGTGACGCCGTCGGCCTCCTCGAAGTCGATCTCGATCAGCGTGCGCCGCGTGTCGCCGTCCCAGATCCAGGTGAAGGCCAGGCGGGTCGGCGGCTCGATCTCCGTGTAGATGCCGCCGCCGCCGTGGTCGACGTCCTCGGCCGGGTCGTGCATGACGACGCGCACCGCGCCGCCCACGCGCAGGTCGACCTCGGCCTCCGAGGTCTCCCAGCCGACCTCGGCCTGCCACCAGCGCCGCATCACCTCGGCGTTCGTCCAGGCGTCGAAGACGCGCTTGGCCGGCGCGTCGAACGTGCGCTCGATGCGCAGCGTCGTCTTGCTGTCGATCACGTGCTGCTCGTACCCCGCTGGGAGGCCGTGGCGTCCGACAGGGCGTGCTCGAACCGCGTGGCCTCGTCGTACTCGTCGTGCAGATTCCACCACACGTAGGCCTGGGTCTGGGGGTAGCCCTCGGGCGAGTCCTCCCACTGCTCCTGGCGGCCGAGCGCGGTGAGGTCGAGGTGGCTCCACGTGCTGCCCAGCGCCTCGTCGCCGCGGCTGTCGACGAAGTACGTGCGGAAGATCGCGCCGTCGTCGTCGCGCAGGAAGGCGTTGGTGCCGTGCCACTCGTCGACGCCGAAGTCCGCGTCGAAGTCGTCGGTGATCGTGTACCACGGCATCTGCCAGCCCATCCGCGCCCGGTAGCGCTCGATGTCGGCCTGCGGCGCGCGCGAGACGTTGACGAACGTCGTGTCGCGGGCGTTGAGGTGCGCGAGATGCGCGACCTGGTCGGCCATGAACGAGCAACCCTCGCAGCCATGCTCGGGCCAGCCGCCCACGCCGGGCTCGAAGAAGAACCGGTAGACGATGAGCTGGCGGCGCCCGTCGAAGAGGTCGAGCAGGCTCGCCGGCCCGTCCGGGCCCTCGAAGGCGTAGTCCTTCTCCACGGCCATCCGCGGCATCCGGCGCCGCTCGGCGGCGAGCGCGTCGCGCGCGCGGGTCAGCGCCTTCTCCTTGACGAGGAGCTCCTCGCGGGCGGTGTTCCACTCCTGCGGCGTCACGATCGGTGGCAGGTTCATCGTGTTCCTTCCTCCTTCAGGTACTCGTCGACGACATCGAACAGGCGCCCCCACAGGGCGCGCTGGCGATCCATCCAGTCGGCGGCCACGCTGAGCACCTCGGGCTCGAGCGAAAGCCGATGCGTGCGGCCCTCGACCACGCGCGTCACGACGCCGGTCTCCTCGAGCACCTTCAGGTGCTTGGAGATCGCGGGCTTGGACACGCCGAAGCCGCCGGTCGCCTCGCCGACCGTCGCCGGACCTGCGGCGAGGCGCTCGACGATGCCGCGGCGGATCGGGTGAGACAGCGCCCGGAACGGATCGTTCACCATTAGGTAAACAATAGCACGGGCGTCAGATCTGCTCCTGGAGCCAGTCGGCCAGCGGGCCCTCGGCCACGTCGAGGAAGCGGGCCTCGAGCTGCGCGCCGGCGGCGAGCAGCCGCTCGACGACGGCGACGTAGTCGCGCCCCGCTGTCCGGTGGTACTGCGAGCCGTGCACCGCCCACGCGATCGGCGGACCGGTCTCCGTGCCCGACCCGCCGACGGGGTCGGCCCCGAGCTCGAGCAACCGGCCGACGATCTGCGGGTCGCCGACCCGGCAGGCGTGGTGCAGCAGGCTGCCGGGCGGGCCGCCGCCGACGTGGCCGAAGAAGTTCGGGCCGAGCGCGTGGACGATCGTCTCCAAGCGCCCGCGCAGCGCGGCGAGGATGAGCGTCGCCTGCGCGTCAGGGCCGAGCTCGTCGGGCAGCGGCGTCACCGGCGCCTCGCCGCGCGCGAGCGCCGCGACCGCGAGGTCCTCGGGCGATACGTCGGTCGACGCGCCGAGCTCGGCGAGCAGCGCGGCGGTCTCGTCCTGGCCGCGGAGGATCGCGTTCTGGTAGGCGGTCCGGTATTGCTCGGGCGGCGTCGACCACTCGCCGCCGCGGCGGTCGAGCTCGGCGCCGTGCTCGGCGAGCAGGCGCAGCATCGCCGACCCGCAGCCCCGGCGCACGGCGTGGACGAGCAGCGCCCAGTGCTCCTCGTTCGGATCGGCGCCCGCCTCGAGCAGCAGCGTCACGTGCTCGACGCGGTCGTAGTCGATCGCGTGGGCGAGGGCGGCGGTGCCCTCGGGCCGCGCGCCGTGCTCGAGCAGCAACCGCAGGCAGGCGGTGTCGGGCGCCTCGGTGCAGTGATAGAGCGACTCGCCGTCGTTGGGGTCCGCGCCGGCCTCGAGCAGCAGCGCGGTCAGCGCGGGATCGTGGACGACGCCGGCCGCGCCGTAGATCGCCGACATCTCGCCGTACTCGTTGGTGAACGTCGCGTTCGGGTCGGCGCCGCGGGCGAGCAGGTCGCGCGCGAGCTCGACGGGGGCGAAGCACGAGTGCGCGACGTAGAGCAGCGGCGCCCAGCCGAGCGGGCCGCCGGGCGCGGACGCGTCGCCGTCCCAGCCCGTGCCGAGCACGAGCCCGGCCCACGGGTCGGCGGCGAGCTCCGGCCGCGCCTCGAGCAGGCGCCGCGCGTGGTCGCCGCGGCCCGACGTCGCCGCCGCGACGAAGGACTCGACCGTCGTCTCCGGGTTCACTGCGACCTCCTCGCGACCACGCTACCGCGCCCGTCGATGGGAGGGGGGCGAACTCCGGTCGTCAGTGACGTTAAGCCGGCATGGATGCAGATGACGTCCGTGCCCTCACCGAGCAGACCTTGCGCACCGGCACGATGCTCAGCCGGCTCGTCGGCGACCTGCTCGACGAGCTGCCCGAGGACGCGTTCCCGGGGGAGGACGAGGTCGAGGTGCTCTTCGAGATGCTCGTCGGCACGATCGCCCCGGTCGCCCACGCGGCGGGCGTCGACGCGGTGCGCAGCGCCACCGCGCTGCTGGGAGCGATGAGCGATCGCGTGCTCGCCGACCTGCGCGCGGCGATGGAGCTCGCCGACGAAAGCTAGCGGCTACCGGCCGAAGTGCTGTACGACCGTCACGCCGGAGGTCTGCAGGCCCGGCATGGGCGTGTCGGCGATCGTCGCCACGGCGCCGTAGCGCCAGTTGCCCAGGATCGTGGCGCGATGTGCGGGCGAGCGCATCCACGCCTTCACGATCTGGCGGGGCGTCGAGCGCGCTCCGATGCCCCAGGCGAGGTTCTCGCCGAGGACGCGCATGCCCGGCCTGCGCAGGAGGAACGGGAAGCGCAAGGCGCGGCGGTCGAAGTCTCCGTGGCCGAAGTGCGACAGGCGCGTCTGGACGAGCGCCCAGCGGCGCGCCGAGCTGCGCAGCGATGGGGCGAACAACAGCGGGCGCAGCCCGTACGTGCCCCGCTCGCGGTTGACGAGCGCGGTCACGGCTTGCTGGTGCTGCACCGGATTCGACACGTGGAACGGCACGTCGAACGCGATCATGAGCTGATATCCCCTTCGCTGTCGGACCCAGACGGCGGCACAGCGCTCAGTGGGCGCGTGCAGACCTCACCCTACGGATCCGGGCTGACGCATGACGGCCGACTTGGCCCTCGTGCGCCGGCAGGCGTCAGTCCTCGAGCATGCGCTCATGCCCGTGCGGGCAGCGGCCGCGGATCGAGTCGTGCCAGCCGTCGTCGTCGAAGACCGACCAGCGCACCCAGTGCTCGCCGCAGTAGGACGCCTCGCACTTCGGACACCAGAACGGTGCGAGCTCGAGGTCGACCGCGAACAGCCCGGCGGGATCGCTCGCCCGCAGCGCGGCCTTGAGGGCGCGACGCTGCTCGCGCGTGATCGCCATCCACATTCGCCCGCTGAAGCTCTCGCGCGCGGCCTTGGCATCGCTCTCCAGCCAGGCCGTGCCGGCGACCCGCTCGCACAGGCTGCAGGGGAACTCCGTGCGCGTCGAGCCGACGGCGAGCGCCGCATCGACCTCGTCGGCGATCTCCCCGAACTCACCGCTCCACCCGCTGCTGACGGCGAGCTCGTGCATCGGCCCGGTCGGCGCGAACACGACGCCGATCTGGCCGGCGGGCAGCGGTTTGCCGGATTCCAGTTCCGCGCACATCTCGTCGACCTCGCGCAGCGCGTGCTCGGTGTCCCACCACGACGAGTACATGAAGTCGTTGTCGGGCCGCGCGACGTACTCGCGCGCGGTGAGCAGCGCGGCCGCGAGGCGCGCGCGTGGCGAGCGATCGGCGGGGTCCGGCGCGCCTACGCCGCGTACCGCTGCGCGGCGCGGGCGCGCGCCTTGGCCGCCTCGACGTCGCGGTCCTTCGGAGGCGCCGTCGTCACGAGCGAGTCGAGCAACTCCGCCGATGCCGCTGCGACGGCCTCGACGGCGCGCTCGAACGCCTCCGCGTTGGCGGCCGACGGCTTCGACGACCCGCTGATCTTGCGCACGTACTGCAGCGCCGCCGCGCGAACCTCGTCCGAGGTCGCCGGGGGCTCGAAGTTGTGAAGCGTCCGGATGTTTCGGCACATGCCGAAAGCGTAGCCCGCGAGGGTGCTGGTCGCGACGAGCGGGTGCGAGGGAGGGGACCCTTCAACGGTCGGTCCGTAGCGCGCATCCTCCCGATTCATGGAAGGAATATCGCCCGTACATGCGAAGGCGTTGTCAGTGGCTTGACATTAGGAGGGGTAGCGAGCAGCGCCCGCTGAGCCGGGTGGGGGACGCCGAGCCGCGGCCCCGCGCCGGTTCCGGCCAGCGTGACGTGGTCGGCGCAGGACGTCCGGGAATCAGGCGGGCGCGTGACCGCCGCTACGGGAGGCACGACGGTGGTCGCCTCCGCCATCTCGGGCGCGCTGTAGCGCGTCACACATGAAGATGACCGCGATTCTCCTGGCCGCCGGCCCCTTACCGGCGATGACTGCCGGGTCGTCCGCCCCAGGACAGAGACTCTCCAGGCGTGAAGGTGGCGGACGACGGCGGTAGGGAAGACGACTTCATAGGTGACGACATGATCAATGCCGGCATCATGGTCGCGCAGCTCGTTGCCGATCCAACGAGCTGGATCAATCGCCGCGTCGAAACGGTCGAGATGCTTTCGAGGGAAGAGACACGCCGCCGCGTGTCGGTCGACTTCACATTGTCAGAGCAGCAGCGGCTAGCTCTGACCACCCGCCACGGCGTGGTCGTGCCTCTCTCAGTACTGAGCAAGCACCCCCGCCGCAATTTTGATCTTCGTGACGAGACGGGAGCGTCGTTGCCGGTCCTCGGCAGGAACGACAACGGCAACCTCGCCCTGATCGCCCTTCTGAGTGCTGCATACAGCGCTCTCGAGGACTCTTCCTCCGCGAACTTGCTAGAGGCTCTGACTGACGACTTTCGAGCGATCATCTTCGGGCAGGACGAAGCGGCAGGCAACGCGTTGGGATCGTTCGTGGCTGTCGCTGAGGACGAGAATTCCATACACGCGGCCGTATGGGCGGACGATGCGTGCAACAGCCTGCTGCGAACTTTTGCAACCGATTACGTGCTGTACGCCGCGTTGCCGAGGGACGGACCGGATCGGCGCGTCATCAAGTACAGCTACGGCGAAGAAATGCGCCTTGAACCGCCGTGGGTGAGTCGGCGAGACAAGTACGCGCTCAGCGAGGTGTTGTGGCGTGCCCGCAACCCTGAACGAACGAGGTTCCTGATCGACTGCCCGGGCGCGTGGCGAGCCCGCAGTTTCCACATGGAGATCGCGATCCCAGAAGAGCTGCGAGTGCTGTATGCCGAGCTCGGGCGGATCACGGTCGAGGATGCCAGCGCACATGTTGAGATCCTGGGACTGCCCGACCAACTTGCAAACAGGGCCGCCCTGTACGCCGCGGAGGAGATGACGCCCCACGAAGACGTTCGCGCCTACGTGGAGATCGTTTCCGAACGCGAGGGCGGAGCGGCACGGGCCGCGCTTACGGCCTTCGCAGTGACGGGGCTGCTGTGGCTCGGATGGTGGTCCGGGCTGGATGCATCTCAACCCGGCGCAGCAGTCTCGTTGCTTCTCGCCGGAGGCGCGGTGGTATCCGGCTTCGCCGCTTCGACAGGCCGCCACATCCTCGTCAACAAGATCTTCCGGGGAAGGCGCCGAACACTCACGGTCGTGGCCGTCTGTGCTCTGACGGCGTCCGCTACCTTGGCGATGGAGATGCCGAGCCGCAGCCCGCTCGAGATATGGCTCGTCGTGTCTATCGTGTGCTCGATCGCTGCGCTGCGGCTCGGTTGGTCGGCAGTCCGGGCGGCGCGTTAGTGTCATGATGCTCAAGGTCCGGCCGATCTGCTGCCGAAGAACACGACGATGAAGAAGCCTTCCTCCCGCACTCGCACCAACGGCGCCTACGTCATCAAGTCCGCCGAAAGCCGACCGCTGACCGTCAAGGCGGCGCCCGCGCGCAACGGACGCGGTTCTGCCGCGACGTCGCAGGACAAGAAGCTCGTCGAAGCCGTCCGTCAGCAGCGTAGGGGCTCATAGCCGCAACCGATTACGCCGTATCAGCGGCATCGAACCCGCGTCATTTCCTCCGGCTCAAGTTGACATACAAACGTATGAAGCGTTGAGCTTCGCGATCCATCAGCGCCTCTGTAGAACGTCACCTCCGTGTCAGCGGAGCGCCGCATGACGTCGTCTGCGGCGGGTCGGGCAACGACACCGTCGCGATCGGGTCGGGCAACGACCGCATCTTCGGCGGCACCGGCAACGACGACCTCTCCGGCGGCTCAGGTGCCGACCGCCTCGAGGGCCAGGCCGGCGACGACCGTCTCGACGGCGGATCAGGCCGCGACACGCTGCTGGGAGGAGCGGGCGCCGACAAGCTCCACGGCGGCGGTGACCCCGACTCGCTTGACGGCGGCGCCGATACCCCCGACCTCTGCGACGGCCAACGCGCCAGCGACACCGCCCCCGGCGGCTGCGAGAGCATCGTCAGCATCCCCTAGTCATCACCGACTCGCCGGACGACTTCGGCGGCCCCTCGCGCGCGGCTGAGCCGCGGGCCTCAGTCCCCGAACCAGTCCGGCGCGTCCTCCTGCAGATCGACGAAGACGGACTTCGTCTGCGTGTAGTGCTCCATGACGTGGATGCCGTTCTCGCGCCCGTAACCGGAGGCCTTGTAACCACCGAAGGGCATCAGCCAGTTCCACACCCGGTAGTTGTTGATCCAGACCGTCCCGGCGCGGATCTGGTGGGCGACGCGGTGCGCCCGCTTGACGTCGCGCGTCCAGACGGCGGCGGCCAGGCCATAGGCGGTGTCGTTGGCCTTGCGGATGGCGTCGGCCTCGTCGTCGAACGTGATGACGCCGGTCACCGGCCCGAAGATCTCCTCCCGCGCGACGCGCATGTCGTTGTGCACCGCGTCGAAGATCGTCGGCGAGAAGAAGAAGCCCGGCTCGCCCTCGGGCCGGCGCCCGCCCGCCACCACGCGGGCGCCTTCGTTGGTGGCGATGTCGACGTAGCCCATGATCTTCTCGAGCTGTCGGCGTGACGTCTGGGCGCCCATCTGCGTCTCCTCCCGGAGCGGGTCGCCGACGCGGATGGAGTCGGCCTTGGCCGCGAAGCGCTCGACGAACTCGTCGTGGACGGCGGCGTGCACGAGCGTCCGCGAGGCGGCCATGCACGATTGTCCGGCGGCCGAGAAGATGCCGTAGGCCGAACGCCGCACCGCTTCCTCGAGATCTGCGTCGGGGAAGACGATGTTCGGCGACTTGCCGCCGAGCTCGAACGTCACGAGCTTGAGCGTCTTGGCCGCCTGCGCCGCGATCTGCCGGCCGGTCTGCGTCGATCCCGTGAAGGCGATCTTGTCGACGTCGGCGTGCTCGACGAGCGCCGCGCCCGCGCGGCTCCCGAAGCCCGGCAACACGCTGACGACGCCCGCGGGCAGGTCGAGATCCTCGATCAGCGACGCGAACACGAGCGCGGAGACGGGCGTGTCCTCGGCGGGCTTCAGGACGATCGCGTTCCCGCCCGCCAGCGCCGGGCAGAGCTTCCAGGCCAGCATGACCAGCGGCGAGTTCCACGGGATGATCGCGCCGACCACGCCGACCGGCTCCCGTCGCGTGTACGTGAAGAACGGCCCCGTCTCGGGCATCGTGTGTCCCAGGACGTTCTGGCACATCCCCGCGAAGTACTCGAAGTACCGGACCACGTTGTCGATCTCCGCCCGCGATTCACGGATCGCCTTGCCGTTGTCGCGCGACTCGATCCGGGCAAGCGCCGCCTTGTTGGCGTCGAGGACCTCCGCGATCCGCCACAGCACGCGGGCGCGGTCCGGCGCGCGGGTGCGCCCCCACGCGCCCTCGAGCGCGTCGCGGGCAGCCGCCACCGCGCGATCGACGTCGTGCGGCCCGGCCTCGGCGACCGTCGCCCACGCCCGCCCGGTGGCCGGCTCAAGTGACTCGAACGTGCGCCCGTCGGACGCCTCGGTCCACTCGCCGGCCACATACAGCCCAAGCGTGGGAGCCGATGACGGATCGCTGAGCGCCGCGATCAGCGACGGAATCTGTGCTGCGGCCACCGGTACCTCCTGCGTCGGGTCACACCGATCCACGCGCAGCGTACGAATGGTGCGTTACACGCGCGCAGCGCCCGGACGCCGCTGCCTCATGCCGCGCAGCCCGATTGGCTCACTCGAAGTCCGCGGCGGGCTCCGTACCCGGGTCCGGGTTCGGCTCGTCCTTCGGATCGCCCTCCACGGCCGGCTTGTCGGCCTGGTGTCCCGCCGCCGCATCGACGATCTTGCCCGTGGCCTGCTCCTCGGCCGTGGCGCCTCCCGGCGGGTCGGGCATCGCGGTCGCAGGAACCTCGTCCGCGGCGTCGTCGGGAATCTCGGCGTCGTGCTCTGTCTCGGTCATATGGACCTCCAGGTGGATGTGCTGGACACATACCCAGGATCGGTGCTTGGGAACGCGCGGCGCGGCGCGCGTCCGCCGGCGGGACTCACCCTCTCGCCGACAGCATCTCCGCGACGCGGAACGCCAGGTCAACCGATTGACGCGCGTTGAGGCGCGGGTCACAGGTGGTGGCGTAGCGCAGGTCGAGATCATCCTCCTTGAGGTCCTCGCCGCCGCCGAGGCACTCGGTGACGTCGTCGCCGGTCAGCTCGATGTGCAGCCCGCCGGGCCACGCCGCCTCCGATTCGCAGGCCGCGAAGAACGCGCCCACCTCCGCGAGCACGTCGTCGAACCGGCGTGTCTTGCGGCCCGACGCCGCCGTGATCGTGTTGGCGTGCATGGGGTCGCAGGCCCAGACAACCGGATGGCCCGCGTCGCGAACCGCCGCGAGCAGCGGCGGCAGCGCGTCGGCAATGCGCTGCGCGCCCATCCTCGTGATGAGCGTCAGCTTGCCGGGGACGCGGTCGCGGTTCAGCCGCTCGCACAGCTCCACGGCCTCGGCCGCGGTTGCGGTCGGGCCGAGCTTGCACCCGACGGGGTTGGTGACCCCCGACAGGAACTCGATGTGCGCCGAGTCCAGCGCGCGCGTGCGCTCGCCGATCCAGAGCATGTGGGCCGAGCTGTCCAGCCAACCGCCGTTCGGCTCGTCGCGTCGCGTCAGCGCCTCCTCGTAGCAGAGCAGCAGCGCCTCATGGCTCGTGAAGACGTCGACGCGCTCCATGTTCGCCCGGTCGTTGCCGATCCGCGACGCCTGGACGAACCGCAGGGCGCGCTCGATCTCGGAGGCGATCGCGGCGTAGCGCCGGCCGACCGGGCTCGCGGCGACGAAATCCCGGTTCCAGGCGTGGACCTGGTCCAGGCCGCCGAAGCCGCCGGTGCTGAGCGAGCGGATGAGGTTCAGCTTCGCCGCGGCGTGGTGGTAGGCGGTGAGCATGCGCTGCGGGTCCGGCGCCCGGCCCGCCGGATCGGGCTCCACGGAGTTGACCATGTCGCCGCGGTAGACGGGCAGCTCGACGCCGTCGACGACCTCCACCGACGCCGATCGCGGCTTGGCGAACTGACCGGCCATGCGCGCGACCTTGACGATGTGGCTGCCCGATCCGTACGTGAGGACGATCGCCATCTGCAGCAGGACGCGCAGCCGGTTGTGCACCGCGGCGGTGCTCAGGTCGCTGAACGACTCGGCGCAGTCGCCGGCCTGCAGCAGGAACGCGCGTCCCGCGGCGACCTCGCCGAGCTCGCGCTGCAGCGTCTGCGCCTCGCCGCCGAAAACGAGCGGCGGAAGCTCGCGCAGCTCCGCCAGCGCGAGCTCGAGCGCCGTGGCGTCCGGCCAGTCGGGCTGCTGGAGGACCGGGTGCGCGCGCCAGCTGCCGGGCGTCCAATCGCGCTCCGGCGTCGGGATCGACACGCTCGCGTACCAGCGACCCGGATCGCGCAGTCGCCGGGCCTCGCCCTGCAGCATGCCGTAGCACAGCTCCGGGTGGCGGACGAGGAAGTCGCGCACGCGCTCGCGCTCGAGCCAGATGTAGCCGACCGGCCCCAGCGCGACGAGGTCACCGCTGACGGGCTCGCCGAGCAACGCCGAGATCTCGCCGAACGCCTCGCCGCGCGCGAGGCGGGTGTGCTCGCGCCCGTCGACCCGCACCGCCACCTGACCGTCGATGACGAACCCGAAGCCCCCGGACGTCGTGCCCTGCACCAGCAGCAGCTCGCCCGCGTCCGCGCGCAGGTGGCCGAACTCGTCGGCGACCGCCCGCAGCTCCTCCCCGGACACGTCGGCGAGCATCTTCGACGCCTGCAGCGTCGAGACGACATGGTCGAGGTCAGGTGTTTGGATCGAATGCATCGCTCACCTTCTGCGCGCGTCTTCCTCAGACTCCAGTGGCGGCACCTCGGCCAGCCGCGCCCGCAGCCGCTCGCGCAGCTCGTCGGGCGCGTACTCCACGTGCGCGCGGCGCTTGCGCGCGACGACGACGCCGGTCGCCGCGACGCCGGCGACACCGGCCAGGCCGACGTACTTCCAGGGAATGCGCATCGCTTGCGTAGGTTACGGGCGTGCCCCGGACACCACCCGGCCTGACCCTCGAGGACGCCGTCGCCGTCGCCGCCACCGGCGACGTCTGGTTGTTTCGCGGCCGCTCGATCGCCGACCGCGCGATCCAGACGCTGACGAACAGCCCCGTCAACCACGTCGGCATGGTCGTCGCCCTCGACGATCTGCCGCCGCTGCTGTGGCACGCCGAGCTCGGCCGCTCGCTGCCCGACGTGTGGACCGGCGAGCGCCAGCGCGGCGTTCAGCTGCACCGCCTGGAGGACGCGGTCACGACGTGGGCCGAGAAGTACGGCCAGCGCGGGTGGGTGCGCCAGCTCACCGGCGGGACGCTCGACCGCACCCACGAGGACCGGCTCATGGAGGTCATCGAGCGCTACGACGGCAGCGCGTTTCCGACGATGGCCAAGCTCGCCGGGCGCTGGGTCACCGGCCGTGTCCGGCGCCGTCCGGTCGACAAGCTCGAGACGATCTACTGCGCCGAGCTCGTGGCGACGACCTACCAGCACATGGGGTTGCTCCCAGGGAAGCGGCCGGCGAGCTTCTACGACCCCGGCGCGTTCTGGAGCGGCGACGGGATCGAGCTGGCTGCGCCGTTCCGGCTGGCGCCCGAGGTGCCGGTCCGCTGAGCCGAGGCCGGGCGCGCGACGTGGCGAGCGCGACTACGCGGCCTGCTCGACGTCGACCTCGCCGAGCGTCACGGCGAAGACGATGTGCTGGCGATGGACCGCGATGAACTCGTGCTGCGTGGCCTCCCCGCTGCCGTCGAGCTCGATCACCGTGGCGTCCGTGAGCGAGATGAAGTCGCGCTCGGGGGCGTTGAGCAGGTCCGACAGCCGGCTGCGGTAGCCGTCCTGGGCGAGCGTCGCGACACCGGTGATGCGATGGCGCGGCGTGTCGATCGAGATGCGTTCGAAGCGGTGTTGCACGTGTTTCTCTTCGGCAGCCGTGCGTCGATACCTGAGCGGCTGGACGCATTTCCTGCCCGACCGGGCACGATGGGGCGGTGAGCGAGCCGATCACGACGTACCGCCGCCGTCGCGCGATCGCCCTCCTGACGCTGGCCTGCGCAGTGATCGGTGCCGTCCTGGCGGTGCGTTCCTGCGGTGGCGACGCGGCGCCGGGCGCCGCCGAGGCGCCGGTCGCCGGTGTCGCCCCGCCGGCGAGCGCCTCCGAGCTGCCGCGCGGCGGGCGCGCGATCTTCCCCGACTACCGCGTCGTCGCGTTCTACGGCGCCCCGCAGGCCCCGGCGCTCGGCGCGCTCGGCATCGGCACGCCCGACGCGGCGGCGGCACGACTGGCGAAGGCCGCGCGACCGTACGCGAAGAAGTCGCGCCCAGTGCTACCCGCATTCGAGCTCATCTCGACTATCGCCGCCGAGGCGCCGGGCGACGACGGCCTGCACCGGATCCACCAGTCCGACGAGGTCATCGGGCGCTACCTGAGCGCCGCCCGCCGCGCGAAGGCGCTGCTCGTCCTCGACATCCAGCCCGGCCGCGGCGACTTCCTCAGCGAGGCCCGGCGCCTGGAGAAGTGGCTGGCGCAGCCCGACGTCGGGATCGCGCTGGATCCCGAGTGGCACGTCGGGCCCGAGGAAGTGCCCGGCAAGGTGATCGGCTCGGTCAGCGCCGAACAGGTCAACGAGGTCTCCGCCTACGTGTCGGCCTTCGTCACCGACCACGACCTGCCCGACAAGCTCTTCGTCGTGCACCAGTTCACGCCGGACATGATCCGCAACAAGGAGCGCATCGCCCGGCGGCTCGGGCTGGCGATGACGATGAACGTCGACGGCTTCGGCAACCAGGCCAACAAGATCGGCAAGTACGACCAGTTCACGAACGAGCTGACGCGCTTCCACGACGGCTTCAAGCTCTTCTACGAGGAGGACACCGACCTCATGTCGCCCCGCCAGGTGCTCGCCCTGCGACCGCCGCCGGACCTCGTCGTCTACGAGTAGACCCTTGTTAATCTGAGATGGGTGGACCGTCAGTACGACGAGGATCAGCGCTCACCGGTCGAGCGCATCGTCGAGCGCGATCTCGACGAGCAGACCGGCAAGGGCAGGCCGCTGTCCAGCCGCGCGGCTCAGACCCAGCGGTCGATCGACGCCTACCTGAAGGCCGGCGTCCGGCCCCGGTGGATGGAGCGCGTCGGCGACATCGACAACGCCATCGCCTACGAGCGCCGGCGTCTGGCGCGCGCGCACCGGGCGCTGCGCGGCGAGTGCGACGGGGACCCGCAGATGTTCGCCGCCCGTTGGCGCGAGCTGGCCCGCAACTGGCGCTTCGACGACGATCTCCAGCGCCTCATCGAGCAGCACAACGATTGGTATCCGATCGAGCGCAACCTGCCGCTGAACCCGCGCACGGGCGACTACGTGCGCGTCGGCGGGCGCTCCTACCGGCGCCCGGTGCTCGGGCCGGAGTGGATCCTCGAGCAGTTCCCGGTCGACTGAGCCGGCTCAGCTCGGGCGCAGCGCGATGATCGCGACGTCGTCGGTCAGCCCGTCGGCGAACGTCTCCGCCGCCGCGTAGGCCTGCTCGACGAGCGCCTGCGGGCCCAGCAGCGCGGCGTGCGCGGCGACGAGCGCCGACACGCGCTCCTGGCCGAACAGCTCGCTGCCGTGGCGCGCCTCGACGAGCCCGTCGGTGCTCGCGAACAGCAGCGACCGGCCGCCGAACGCCAGCTCGCGCGTCTCGAGGACGATGTCGTCCTCGATCCCGAGCGGCAGCCCGGTCGTGCGCAGCTCGTGGGGGTGCTCGCCGAGCTCGGGGACCGCGCCGACGACGAGCGGCGGGACGTGGCCGGCGTTTGCGTAGCGCAGCACGCCGCCGTCGATGACGCCGAGAAACGCCGTGACGAGCTCGACCTCGTCCGGTAGCCGGCGGCGCAGGATCGCGTTCGTCTGGGCGAGCACCTGCGCCGGGTCGTGCGAGTCCCAGGTGCGCGCCTCGACGAAGAAGCGGACCATGGCGCTCACTGCGGCGACCTCGATGCCCTTGCCGCTCACGTCGCCGACGAGCACCGCCAGTGCGCCGCCGGGCAGCCGCCACACGCCGAAGACGTCGCCGCCGGAGACCTCGTGGCCGACCGGCTCGTAGACGAGCCCGAGCGTGAAGCCCTCGAGCTCGGGCGGCGTGCCGGGGATGAAGCCGCGCGTCAGCGCATTGGCGATCCGGCGCTCGTGCTGGAACTCCAGGGCGTTGGCGATCGCCGCGGCGGCAGGCTGCGCGAGCGACTCGAGCAGCGCGAGGCGCCCCTCGTCGAGCCCGTCGCGCTCGGGATGGCAGACCGTCAGCACGCCGAAGCGGCGCGGGCCGAGCTCGAGCGGGACGTGCACGAACGAGCCCGCGCCCTCGGCCTCCGTCCAGGCCAGGAAGCGATCGCGGTCCTCGGCGCGGCTGATGTAGGGCTCGCCGCCGGCGGCGACCGCGCCGATCATGCCCTCCCCGAGCGCGTAGCGATGGCCCTTCAGCCGCTCGGTCGCGCCGACGCTCGCCACGCAGCGCAACGTCTGCGTGGCACCGTCGAGGCGCAGCAGCAACGCCGTGGGCGCCGCGGCCAGCCGCGCGGCCTGCTCGACGATCGCCGCGTAGACGGCGTCGAGGTCCAGCGACGCGGTCATGCGGCGGGCCGCCTGGTGCAGCAGCTCCTCGGCCTCGGCGCGGCTGGCCTCGCGCTGCAGGAGCTCGGTGCGCTCGAGGGCGAGCGCGGCCAGGCCCGCGAAGACCTCCGTCACGCGCAGCTGCTCGGGGCCCAGCGGCGGGCGCGGCGGCGCGCTCGACAGCGCCAGCGCCCCGAGCGTGCGCCCGAGCGAGGTCTGCACCGGACAGGAGATGAACGACGACGTCCGATACCACTCCCACGCCGTCTCGGCGGCCGCCGGGTCGAGCTGCAGGCGCAGCCGCGCTCGCAGCGCCCCGGCGCCGCGCCACGTCTCGATGTCGCCGATGAGGATCGACTCACCGCGCTCGATCGCCGCCTCGGTGACGCCGCCGCGCGCTGGGTCGTAGGGGCGGTCGAGCACCGGCTGCAGCGCGGTGCGGATCTCCGGGGTCTCGAACCACGCCGCCGCCGGGCTGATGTGGCCGGTCTCCCAGTCGACGGTCTGAAACGCGCAGCCGTCGATGTCGAGCAGGACGCGCAGCTGCATGAGGATCTCCTCCAGCGTCTGGCGCAACCAGACCGCCGACGTCGCCGCGTGCTCGATGCCGGGTTCCGTCCCCGCGTCGCTCATGGGCCGACCATAGCCGGACGAAGACGGGCCCGCGCGGACGCACGTACCACGCGTTTGCGCGCCAAAGACCAAACGTGTGTCCTCGTGATTTGAGCCTGAGCCCCCGGGGAAGCACAATGGGGTGGTGGTGCTCATCCTCAACGCCGTGCTCTACGTCGTCGCGCTGAGCCTTTCGCTGGCCGTGCTGACGCCGATCCCCGAGGGAGCCTCGCGGCGCGTGCGAATCGCCCGGCGCGCGCTCGTCTGCGGCGGCGGGCTGACGATGAGCGTCGCGATCACGCTCTCCTTCATGGGTCACTGGTTCGCGTCCGGGATCGCCGGCTGCGTGGCGATCGTCGTCGTCAGCGGCTGCCTGTGGCTCGCGCTGAGCTCACGCTTCTCCTCGCACGACGAGGAGGACGACGACGGCCAGGACGGCGGCGGCGGCCCGCGCAAGCGGCCCGATCCGCCCGCTCCGCCCGAGCCCGCAGGCGGTCCGCCGGACGAGCTGTGGGCCCAGTTCGATCGCGCCCGCGAGAGCTGGGAGCGCGAGCGCGAGCCGCTCGGCGCCTGAGGGTCCTTCCACCCGCTCTAGGCAGCCAGCTCCCCAGCGAGATCATCGGCGGGCACGGCATGGCTTCTGGCCTCGTATGGGCCATTGATGGCCGGGGGTCGCGCGTTCATGTCCTTGGAGCGGCCGCGGGGCGGCGGCATCGTCTCCTCCACAGGCGGCGCGCAGGGCTCCGCCCAACCAGACAGGACGAACGTCATGAACTCCTTTCGCATGGTTCCGGTCGCATTCAAGAGGCGCGCAGTGGGACTCGGCCTCGCTGTTGCGATGCTCGCGCTGACGGGCACCGTCGGCGTAACTTCCGCGCAAGCCGCCTCGGCCAACGGCGGTATCTACGTGGTCACGCCAACTTGGTGGGGGAATTGCACGCAGTTCGGCGTCGCCGGACTGGCCACCTGGAACCTGTACGTCAACCACTCGAACCCGGGCGACTACGGCGACGACGTCGCATGGATGCCGGTCAGGCTGAACACTTCGCAGTCCGTTCAGATCAAGGTGATCTGTAAGCGCACCGGAGTCCAAGGCGGGTCCACCATCTCCGCAACGATCAGGCCGACTCGCAACGGTCAGACGTTCTTCTTCGGAGCCGACTCCCGCTATTGGTCCAACTGAGCGAGACGGGCCGGCTGCCCCAGAGATATGGGGCAGCCGCACCTATCAGGCGTCGAGGCCGAGCTCGAGGATGCGCTGCGCGACAAGCAACGGCCTGTCGCGACCGCTCGCGTCTCGTACCCGGAGCTTCGTGGCGAGCACGTCGAGTCGTCGCTGAACCGTCCGTTCGCCGAGATGCAGCTCGGCCGCGATCTCGGCTCGGGTAGCCGGCCGGGCGGCCAGCTGCCCGGGCCGACGGTAATTCTGCACGAGCGCGCGAGCGACCTGCCTCTCGTCGTCGGTGAGGTGGGGCACCGAGAGGTCCACGCGCCGTGTGCTCTCGTAGTGGGGCTTTGTGAGCGTCAGCACCAACCGAACCGAACCGACCGTAAGCGTGTCGGCGTCGCGCAGGCGAACCGAGCCCTCGAATCGTTGTCCGTTGAGCAGCGTGCCGTTGCGGCTCTGCAGGTCTCGGGCGAGGAGGGCGTCGCCGGAACGGGTGAGCTCGAGATGGTCCCAAGACACCGTCGGGTCGTCGAGACGCATGTTGCAGTGGTCACCGCGGCCGACCAAGAGTCGGTCGGCGGCCAGCTCGGTCGACGTTGGAGGCTGGCCTGCGAGGTATGCCCAGAGACGGCCGAGGGGCGCCATGGGTTGCTGCTCCGACATGAGTTCAACATTAACGGCTGACAGCAGCCGGACGGTTGATCCGGAGGGTATCCTCGCGCCGTGTCCGACGTCGTGCGCCGGTGGCTGGCTCCGCTGCTTCTCGTGTCGGCAGCGTTCGCTGTCACACACGTAGCTGCCGAGTGGTGGAGCGCGCGCTCGACCAGGCTCACCTCACCGCCGATCGTGGTCGTGCCCGAGTTGGCCAGGACGAGTGCAGTTCGTCAGGATGATTCCCCGGTCCGCGGCGAGACTGAATTGTCGAGCCGTCCGCAGGCCGCCGGCTCGGTCGCGGCTCGCTCTTCCGCCGGGGGATCCGCGGCGCGCAGCGCGCCACGGTCGTCGTCATCGCGGGAGCCTATCGCCGATCCGGTGACCGCGACGGACGGGGCTCCTGAGGAGTCGGTCGTGTCGGATCCGACGCTCGATGACGAGCCGCCTGCCGATCCCGCACCCGATGGGGAGTCGCCTGATGTCCCCTAACACCTCGCGCGTGACTCCGTCGTCGCACCCGTCGCGTTCCATCGGCCCCTACACGTGCGGGGCGTTGATAGGGCGTGGCGGACACGGTGAGGTGTATCGCGCAGTGCACAGGCTCACCGGTGCCACCGTCGCCCTGAAGGTGTTGTCGACCGCGTTGGTCGACGACCCGGAACTCGTTCGGCGATTCCAGCATGAGGGTGCGCTGCAGCGGCGACTGGGCTCGATGCCGCACGTCGTGCCTGTTCACGATGTCGGCGAGGCGGACGAAGGCGCGTACATCGCGATGGAGCTGATCGAGGGACCGGACCTTGCGACCGTGCTCAAGGCCGGCCGGCTCACCCTCGAGCGGACGCTCAACCTGCTCCACCAGGTTGCAAGCGCGCTCGACGCAGCGCACGCGGCCGGCATGGTGCACCGCGACGTCAAGCCGCAGAACATCCTGATCGCGGACGGCGACCAGGTGTTTCTCGGCGACTTCGGCCTCGCGCTCACCGTGGACACCACTCGCGTCACAAGCACGGGTCACATCGTGGGGACGTTGCCGTATCTCGCGCCCGAGCTGATCCAGGGCAAAGCCGCCACCGGTGCCGCGGATGTCTACGCGTTGGCCTGTGTGCTCTACGAATGCTTGACCGGGAGGGCCCCTTTCGCGGGCAAGAGCGATGCGGCACTCGTTCTTGCTCACGTGAACGAGCGACCGCCGCGCATTCGGCGGCTGTTTCCGGACCTCCCGGCGAGCGTCGATCGGGCGATCGCGGCCGGTCTGTCGAAAAAGCCTGCGGGACGACCGGACAGCGCCTCGGCGCTTATGAACCTCGCGCGGGGAACGTCGACGGTCGACGCGATGGTGAGCGAGGAAGCCGCGACGACCACACCCCCGTCGCACGCCGGTCGCGCACGACAGCTGACGGCGGTCGCTGCCATCGCCGCGGCGATCGCCGGCGGTGTCACCGGTATGGACGCCGCACCGGGATCGATGTCCGACCGGCGCTTGGCCAGCGCGCTTGAGCGCCTCGACGAGCGTCTCGCAACGCCGGCGACAAGCCTGCGACGCGGTAGTGGCGAAGCGCAGAGCCGTGGAGCGTTGCGCCGTGCTGAGGCGTACGAAGCAGCCGCCACCCGTGCCGCTCGCACCGGACGGCGCAGCCACGGCACCCTCGCACGCGGGCTACGCTTCGTCGCCAGCGGCTACCGGGTTCTCGCGCAGGTTGCCCGGACCGGCGATCGCGCCCTCTTCCGTCGTCGGGGGAGTGTGGTGCGAGCACGCGAACGCGTGGTGCATGCGCGGATCGCGCGGTTGAAGCGCAGTCAGTAGACGCGGCAGACGCGGCCATTGTATGGCGGCCTGCGGCCAACATTGGCCCGGTACGGGACGCGGACCGCTGAGAGCATGGCGCCAGTCGCTTATGGCGACCGACCCTTAACCCTCCCGACGCGTCGTCAGGCCGACGGGAGGGGCTATTCGCCCCACGTCCCCGAGGAGAGGACCGATGATGTTCGCGCGATACACCGCGGCTGCCGCTGGACTACTGATGGCCGCGTCGCTTGCCGTTACGACTGGCCCTGTCGCTGCCGGGACCGCATCGGCAGCGGTCTCCAAGAAGACTCAGAAGGCGAAGGCGCACAAGAAGATCTGCGCATCACGAAATCAGCGACGGTGCATCCGCGTGCCCCGCGGTGTCGGCAAGCCTCACCGCAATCAAGACGCGACAAGCGGTCCCAAGCTCGGCGTCGTAATGGCGCCTGATGGTCTTGGCGCGAACCAAGCGGGCACCCAGGGTGCCGTCGACTGGGCGTATCAGCAGATGGGGAGCAACGCTTACAACAACTGGTGCGGAAAGTTCGTCGCGCACGCATTCGGGGTCGGTGCATTGGGCCACGGGACCGCATGGCAGGCTGCGGTGGCGTTCGGCCTTCGCCCGGGCCGCGCGCCACAGGGGTCCCTTGTCTTCTTCCGGCGAGACAGCACCAACGGCTACGCCGGGCATGTGGGCATTGCGATCCCGGGCAACCAGATGATCTCGGCTCAGAGCAACGGCGTCCGAGTGGCGAGCCTCGCCGGTGCGTACTGGACTGCGCTGTACGCCGGCTGGGCTCCTCCCCCGGCAAGTTGGCCCGGCCGGGCGCCCAATGGCGCGAGTCCGCCCTTGTTCCCAGTACCGACGCCGACGACGACGCCGACGACGACACCGACGACGACACCGACGACGACGCCGACCACCCCGACGACGACACCGCCGACCACTCCGACGACGCCGTCAACGCCGCCCAATCGCACCGCCATCACGAGCTTTGACCGGATGGCCCCCGGAGCACCGCATAACGGATACTTCGATGTGGCCTGGCAGCCATTCACCGCTCAGTCGAACACGCTGACCTACGCCGGCGTCACAGTTGGCAACACCAGCCTGCCCGGGGGTGGAGCGGTCCCGTTCAATGTCCTGATCCGGCTGTGCAGCGGGCAGCCTGACAGTGCTGGCAACTGTCCCGGAAAACTCGCAGAGGTCAATCCTCAGATCGTCAATTTCGGGAACACGGCGGCCGATATCGGCAATGTCGCAGTGACCAAGGGCGCGACCTATTGGCTGGCTTGGTACCAGCCGCCCCGAGCGAATGGCGTGTCATGGATCACGTACTGGTGGGGCGGTGGTGGGGGCATCACCACAAGCGACCAGATGCAGATGGTCATCAAGGGCTACGACCGATAGCCCGAGTCCGGCGACGCCGACTCCCTCGCTCTCCGCCGTCTTTGGGAAACCGGAGACGGCGGATGTGCGCCCACTAGCCCTCCGCGCGCGCCTTCAGCTCACCCGGCCGCACGTCGACGAGGATCTCGCGCAGCTTGCCGAGGCGCTCCTCGTTGAGCAGGAAGTTCAGGACGCCGCCGGGGTTGACGTCGAGCTGGTAGGTCGCGTTCGTGCGCCCGTCGCCGAGGTCGGCGAGCGTCCACGAGCCCGACAGCGCCGAGAGGTCGCCCGAGGTGCGCTCGAACGTCATCTTCGTCGGGGCGGAGTACGCGCACTCGAGCTTCATCTTGATCTGCGCGATCTTCGCGTCGAACGCGACGGCGCATAGCGACGCGCGCCCGTCGCCGTCCTGCTCGAGGATGTCCAGCGACCCGAGCGTTCCCTGCCACTCGGGCCAGCTCGCGACGTCCTGCACGATCGCCCACACGGCGTCGATCGGCGCGTCGATGTCGGTGCTCGCACTGTCGGAGAGCTTCGCCATGGGCGGGACGCTACACGCGGATCGCCGCTCCGGCACGGACGAGCCGGCGCACCGCCTCGTCGATGACCGCCGGGCGCTTGCAGAACGCGAAGCGCACGAGCGTGCGCCCGGCCTCGGGGTCGCCGTAGAACGCGCTCGTCGGGATCGCCACGACCCCGGCCCGCTCGGGCAGCTCGAGGCACCATGCGCGCGCGTCGCCCACGCCGAGCAGCGCGATGTCGGCGTTGACGAAGTAGCCGCCCGCCGGCACCGAGACCTCGCAGCCGATCGAGCGCAGCCCCTCGCACAGCCGGTCGCGCCCCGCCTGCAGCGCCGCGCACAGCGGCGCGACGAGCCGCTCGGCGTCGGCCAGCGCGCCGGCGACCGCGACCTGCAGCGGCGTCCCGCCGGAGTACGACATGAACTGCTTGGCGGCGGCCACGCCGGCGACGAGCTCCGGCGGGCCCGTGCACCAGCCGATCTTCCAGCCGGTGAAGGAGAACGACTTGCCGGCGCTGGAGATCGTCAGCGTCCGCTCGGCCATCCCCGGCAGCGTCGCCAGCGGCACGTGCTCGCCGTCGAAGACGAGGTGCTCGTAGACCTCGTCGGTCACCGCGATGAGGTCGTGCTCGACGCACACCCGGGCGACCGCCTCCAGCTCGTCGCGCGACAACACGCGACCGGTCGGGTTGTGCGGCGAGTTGAGGACGAGCATGCGCGCGCCCGGCGCGGCGGCGGCCAGCGCATCGGGGTCGAGCGCGAAGTCCGGCGGGCGCATCGTCACGAGGCGCCGCCGCCCGCCCGCCATCGCGATCGTCGCCGCGTAGGAGTCATAGAACGGCTCGATGACGACGACCTCGTCGCCGGGCTCGAGCAGGCCGAGCATCGTCGCCGCGATCGCCTCGGTGGCTCCGAACGTCACCTGCACGCCGTCGTCTGGATCGATCTCGAGTCCGTAGTGGCGGCGCTGATGGGCGGCGATCGCCGCGCACAGCTCGGGCCGGCCGGCCTGCGGGGCGTACTGGTTCGCATCGCCGCTTCGCAGCGCGGTCTCGACCGCGGCCACGATCTCCGGCGGGCCGTCGGTGTCGGGGAAGCCCTGGCCGAGGTTGATCGCCCCGGTCCGAGTGGCGAGCGCCGACATCTCGGCGAAGATCGTCGTCCCGAACGGGCGCAGTCGGCGGGCGGTCACGCGACGAACTCTGCCAACCCGCCGTCCCATCGGTCGTGCGTGCGCCGTGTGTCGTGTCTCACACCCGCGCCGCGACGGCCGGCTTACGCTCGCATCGCCCCACTGCGGGCACCCCTATTGAAAGGAGCCCCGTGGCTACGCATCAATTCAAGTTCGCCGTCTCGGACGTGGACCTGACGCCGGCACAGATCGAGAAGGTCGGCCAGGCCGTCGCCCAGGCCGGCGCGCTCGCGATCGCCGATCTCACTCCGAAGAAGGCGATCACCATCCAGGTCAGGCCCGACTTCTGGTGGCGCGGCGTCCCCGCCGACGATCTGGCCAAGCAGATCTCGGCGTTCGCCAACAAGCAGGTCGGCAAGTAGCCCATGGCCGCCCGGGCCTCCGATCGCGCCGGCGGGGCTGCGGCCTCGCCGCCGCTCGTCGTGCCGGTCGTCGAACCGGGTGGCGACACGAAGTCGTGCCCGAGCGCGCCCTGCATCGAGGGCGCGCTCCTGCTCGGCGTCGTGACCGAGACGGGGCGCGTTTCCTACGTACAGCCCCCGACACGGATCGACGCCGCGTTCGTGGAGCGGGCACAGGCCGACGGTCGCCCCGAGAGCCGCTTTCGCTTCTCCGCGCCCTGCATCGAGGCCGGCTGTTCGCAGTGGACGGGCACGCGCTGCGCTGTCGCCGACCGCGTCGTCGCGCTCGAGGGCACCGGTGAGATCGCAACGCGGCTGCCGCCATGTGCGATCCGCCGCACCTGCCGTTGGTTTGACCAGCGCGGCGCGCAGGCCTGCCACGTCTGTCCGGTCGTGGTCGCCGACTGCGGCGGGACCGCCACGCACCGCTCGACGCAGCCCGCGTCCTAGTGCACTAGCCCGACTCCGCGTCCGGCTCGTCGGGCATCCCGTCGCTGGCGAGGCTACGGTTCGCGTAGCGCCAGTCGTCGGTGAGCTCGCGCGCAAACCAGGCCGGCGGTTCGAATCCGGCCGAGGTCTCCTCGTCGGGAAACTCGACCTCGGCGACGACGAGCCCGTCGAGTGCGCCGCTGTACTCGTCGACCTCGGCGACGAGCTCGGCGCGCCCGGTCGGGCCGGGCAGGCGCACCCGGCGGCGCGTCTTCGTCACGCGACGGCCCTCGGTGAGCTCCCAGAGCGCCTCGGCCTGCCGGCTGTCCAGGGCGATCTCCTCCTCGACGCGCACGCCGCCGCGGCCGGCCTTGATCGTCATCACCGCGCCCTTCGGCGTGATCCGGATGCGCACCTCGGTGTCGCCGTCGAGCGCGAGGTAGCCCTGCCGGATCGGCTCACGGTGCGCGTAGCGCATCGCCGGCGGGATGCCGCGTAAGAGGAACTTGCGCTCGATCTCTATGCCACTTGCCATGCGGTCAATCTTGGCCTATCCGAGGCGCGCGCGGGGGTCACAAATGTCGGCGACATTTCGCCGCTGCGTCCGTCAGGCTAGGCGCCATGTCCACCCCTGTATCCCATTCCCACTCCCGCTTCGTTCGTATCTCCCGCTGGTGCGCCCACCACCGCTGGCAGACGTTCGTCGGCTGGGTCGCGCTCGTCGCCGTGGCGATCGCGCTCGGCTCGACGGTCGGCACGGCGAAGATCGACGACTTCCGGCTGCCCGGAACCGAGTCCCAGCAGGCCTACGACCTGCTCGCCGACCACTCGCCGCAGCAGAACGGCATCACCGACCAGCTCGTCTACGTCGCCCAGGCGGGCACGCTGGAGGCCCCCGCCCTCCAGGCACGGATCAAACGATCGCTGGCGCAGGTCGGCAAGGATCCGATCGTCGTCAACGTCGCCCCGCTGCGCACGACGCCCGACGGGAAGATCGGCGTCGTCGACGTCACGTACATCGACGACTTCGAGTCGCTCGATCCCGAGGACTTCAAGGCGGTGCAGGACGCCGCCTTCACCGCCCGCGGCGGCGGGCTGCAGGTCGAGCACGGCGGCCAGGGCGCGCAGTTCGTGCGCTTCTCCGAGCAGGAGGGCGGTGCCACGGAGGCGATCGGCTTCATCGCCGCCTTCTTCGTCCTGCTCGTCATGTTCGGGTCGCTCATCGCGGCCGGCATCCCGCTGCTCACGGCGGGCTTCGCGATCGGCGCGACGTTCGGCCTCGTGCCGGTGATCTCGCAGGTCGTCGACACGCCCGACTTCGCCGGCCAGCTCGCCGCGCTGATCGGGATCGGCGTCGGGATCGACTACGCGCTCATCGTCGTCACCCGCTATCGCGCCGAGCACGCGCGCGGCATCGAGCGCGAGGAGGCGCTGCTGCTCGCGATGGACACGGCCGGACGGACGGTGTTCTTCGCCGGCTGCACGGTGATCATCGCCCTGCTCGGCCTGCTGCTGCTCGGCCTCTCGTTCCTGCACGGCGCGGCGATCGCCTCGGCGGTCGCGGTCGGGCTGACGATGCTCGCCGCGCTGACCCTGCTGCCCGCGCTGCTGAGCCGATCGGGCAGGTGGATCGATCGCCTGCACCTGCCGCTGCCGGGGCAGAAGCGGCGCGTGGCGGCGGCCGGCGAGGCGTCGAGCGCCGCGGGCATCTCGGGCGTGAGTCCCGCCTGGGATCGCTGGTCGCTCGGCGTGCAGAAGCGCCCGTGGGCGGCGATCGCCGTGTCCCTGATCATCCTGCTCGGCCTGGCGATCCCCGCCCTGCACATGCGCCTGGGCACGTCGGACGCGAGCCTCGATCCTCCCGGCACGACGACGAAGAAGGCCTACGACCTCATCGCCGACGGCTTCGGCGCGGGCACGAGCGGCTCGTTCCTGCTGGCCGTCGACCTGCCGAAGCCCGGCGAGGCGACCGCGGCCCAGCGCGTGGCCGAGGCCGTCAAGGGCGATCCGGACGTCGCCCAGGTCCTCGCGCCGCAGCTCTCGAAGGACGGCGAGATCGCGACCGTGATCATGTTCCCCAAGAGCGGCCCGCAGGCCGAGGCGACGACACAGCTCCTGGAACGCGTCCGCGGCGAGATCGTGCCCACGGTCGAGCGCGAGACCGGCGCCGAGGTGTTCGTCGGCGGTCAGGTCGCGTCGCAGGAGGACTTCACGGGCGTCATCGCCGACAAGCTGCCGCTGTTCGTCGGGATGGTCGTGCTGCTCAGCGCGCTGCTGCTGATGATGGTGTTCCGCAGCGTCTTCATCCCGATCAAGGCGGCGATCATGAACCTGCTGTCGATCGGCGCGGCGCTCGGCTTCCTGACGCTCGTCTTCCAGGACGGCTTCCTGGCCGGCGCGCTCGGGGTCGGCACCGGGCCGATCGAGTCCTTCGTCCCGGTCATGACGTTCGCGATCGTGTTCGGGCTGAGCATGGACTACGAGATGTTCCTCATGTCGCGCGTGCGCGAGGAGTGGCTGCGCACGGGAGACGCGTCGCTGGCGGTGCGCAACGGCGTCGCCACGACCGGGCGCGTCATCACGGCGGCGGCGGTCATCATGATCGTCGTCTTCGGCTCGTTCGCGCTCGGCCCGGAGCGGGTGATCAAGGAGTTCGGCCTCGGGCTGGCGATGGCGGTCCTGCTCGACGCGCTGATCATCCGCTGCCTGCTCGTGCCGGCCCTCATGCAGGTCGTGGGGGAGAAGGCCTGGTGGGCGCCGTCGTGGCTCGTGCGCAAGATTCCGCGCCTGGCGATCGAGCGCGAGTAATCCGTGCCCGTGGGAATCGCCGGGCGGCGGCGCTACGCAGCGGCGATCCGCTTGCGCCGCCCGGCGCCCCACGCCGGCCGGTCCGACGTGAAGCGGTACAACGCGGCGGGCCGGCCGGGGCCGGTGGTGCGAAGGTCACCGGTCGGCTCGATGAGGCCCGTGGCCTTGAGGTCGCGGCCGAACGTCGCCGGGTCGTAGCGCGCCTGCGCGATCGCCTCGTAGACGCGCCGCGCCTCGCTGAGCGTGAACGGACCGGGCAGGATCCCGACCCCGATGTTCGACCACCACAGCTTGCCCTCGAGGCGTTCGACAGCGGTGTCGAGCACCTCGCGGTGGTCGTGGGCGAGCGGCCGGTCGTCGCGCGCGGGGATCCAGTGCGCGTGCGGGTCGGGGACCTGCGTGCGGGGCGGGACGAGCGCCAGGTAGGCGATCGAGGGGATCCAGCCGCGCGCGTCGCGGCCGGGATCGGCGAACGCACCGAGCTGCTCGACATATGGCGCCTCGAGACCCGTCTTCTCCTGCAGCCGGCGCAGCGCGGTGTCCAGCGGGCGCTCGCCGATGCCGACGAAGCCGCCCGGTAGCGCGCGCTCGCCGCCGTCGCGGGTGATCGTCAGCGCAAGCAGCTCACCGTCGCGGGCGGTGAGCACGACGACGTCGGTCGCCAGCGCGGCCGGCGCCGGATAGCCCTCGCTGTTCGTCGCGGTCCACGCCATCACCCCGCAGCTTAGGGATCGGCGCGGGCGTACTGGTCAAAACGCCTATATCGGGCTCGGCGTGACCGCGCTCGTGCAAGCGAGTGTCCGTTCGGGTACGGGACCCTAACCCCCCAATCTGAAGGAGACACTCATGGGCGACGGAACGATGGACGAGGCCAAGGGCCGCACGAAGGAGGCGCTCGGCGACCTGACCGGAGACCAAGAGCTCAAGGACGAGGGCAAGGTCGATCGCGCCTCGGGCAAGGTCAAGGACGCTGTCGGCGGCGCCGCCGACAAGGCGAAGGACCTGCTGCGCAAGGACTGACGCGCCGCGAATGGCACGAAGTCCCCGGAGTTGGGGGACTTCGTGCCGGCGAGGGCGTGCGTTCAGCCGACGCCGAGCATCGCGCGCGCCTCGTCGGGCGTGGCGACCGGGCGGTCGAGCTCCCTCGCCAGGCGCACCGCGCGCTCGACGAGCGCCGCGTTCGTCGCCCGCTCGCCGCGGCGAAGCCACAGGTTGTCCTCCAGGCCCGTGCGCACGTGTCCGCCGGCGAGGATGCAGTAGGCGTTCAGCGGCAGCTGCGCGTGGCCGATCGCGCACACCGACCACGGCCAGTCGGCTGGGATCATGCGCCGCAGGTGCTCGACCATCGCGACCGTCGCCGGCACCCCGCTGCCCGGCACGCCGAGCACGAACTGCATGACCATCGGCGCGTCGAGCAGGCCCTCGTCGCGCAGCTGCAGGGCCAGACCCACGTGACCGGTGTCGAAGCACTCGACCTCCGGGCGCACGCCGAACTCGCGGAACTTCTCCGCCATCCGGCGCAGGAACGGCAGGTCGCCCTCGAAGAGCTGCTCGCGGAAGTTGATCGAGCCGCAGTCGAAGCTCGCCATCTCGGGCGCGAGCTCGAGCGGGCCGAGCCGGTCGTCGCGCACGGCGCGCCCGCCGGCGCTGCCGCAGGAGAGGTTGACGATCGCCTCACAGCCCGCGTCGCGCAGCGCGTCGATGAGCCCGCGGTAGGCCTCGCGGTCCTGGGTCGGCGTGCCGCCGGCCTCGCGCGCGTGCAGGTGCACGACGGCGGCGCCGGCGCGCCATGCCTCCAGTGCCGAGGCGACGATCGCCTCAGGCGTGTCCGGCAGGTTGGGCCGGCGCTCGGGGTCGGGCTCGATCGATCCGGTGATCGCGCACTGGATGATGAGCGGATCCGGCATGCCCGCACAGTCTGGCAGCGCGCGACGCGCTCGCGGGCCGGCGGCGGGAGGAGGCACCGCCGGCCTGTCGCGAGATGGCGGGTGTGGCCTACGCGGCCTTGACGGCCGAGACGTCGAGGCTCAGCGTGACCTTGTCGCCGACGGCGACGTTGCCGCTGCCGAGCGCCATGTTGAACTTGATTCCGAAGTCGCCGCGCGAGATCTTGCCGACGGCCTCGAGGCCGACGCGGTCGTTGCCCCACGGATCGACCTCCGTGCCGCCGAGCTCGGCCAGGAGCTCGACCTCGTTGGTGACGTCCTTGATCGTGAGGTTGCCGAGGATCTTCAGCGAGTCCTCGTCGATGAGCTCGATCGAGGTCGACTCGAACGTGATCTCGGGGTAGTTCTCGACGTCGAAGAAGTCGGCCGTGCGCAGATGCTCGTCGCGACTGCCCTCGTTCGTGTCGACCGAGGCGGTCTTGACCTTGCCGTACGCCTTGGCGGTCGTGAGGTCGTCGCCGATTTCCAGGGTGCCCTCGAACTCCTTGAACGTCCCGCGGACGGTGGCGATGCCGAGGTGCTTGACCGAGAAGCCGACACGAGAGTGCGTGGGGTCGACGTTCCAGGTTCCGGTTGGGGCGCTGGTTGCGGTGCTCATGGCTGCCTCCTGAAGGCGGTTCGTTTTGCTTGCTAGCGCAACCATAGCACAACTAGTTGCGCGCGCAACTGTCGGCGCTATCCTGCTACCAACGGATATGCCGGAGAACGCTACCCCCAAGCCCCACGCTTGCTCCTACGAGACCGACGAGCACGGGCTCGCGCACTGGACCGAGGCCCACGCGGACGCCTGGATCGGCCTCCTCGAAACGCACAAGCAGCTTACTCGCGCACTCGATGCCGAGCTGACCGCGGAGCATGGCCTCAGCCTCAGCGGCCTCGAGCTGCTCGCCCGGCTCGCCGCCGCCGACAACCGCCAGATGCATCTCACCGCGCTGGCGGGCGCGTCGGGCCTCAGCCTGAGCCGCGTGTCGCGGATCATCGGCGTGCTCGAGGAGCGCAAGCTCGTCGACCGACACAGCTGCCCGAACGACGCGCGGGCCGTCCACGCGCAGATCAACGACGCCGGCCTCGAGCTCGTCAAGGGCGCCCAGTCGACGCACTTCGCATCCGTCCAGGCCATGTTCTTCGACCAGCTCGACGAGGAGGAGATCGCGACGCTCGCGCGCGTCTTCGGGCGCTTCGCGCCGCGCGCCGCGGGTCAGTGCGACGCGGGCGCGTGACGCGCGCGAGCGGCGAGGCTAGCCGGCTGCCGGGCCCGGGATGTCGATCGTGAAGCCGACGAACGGCGAGCTCGTCCCCACGAAGCCACGGTGGTCGAGCGCGCCGGTCGTCAGGTTCAAGGACGCCAGACGGACGGGGATGCCGGGCAACTCGATCCCGCGATCGATGAGGATCGCCTCGACGAACGCCGGCAGGCGCAGGCCGCCGAGCACGACGAACGCGTCGGTGCCGCCGCGGATGTCGAAGCCCTGCACCTGACGGGTACCGAGATCGAGGTCGGCGACCTTCGCCAGGGTGCCGTCATTGGGCGGGTTCTGGAGCACGAGGTCGCGCTGGCTGACCGCGTCGATGTCGTACAGCGTCGTGCCGGTGGCCGGGTCGGTGTCGTTGTTCGTGTAGGCGGCGGAGTTGACGCCCGGCTCGATCGGACGGGGGTTGGCGGCCAGCGGCTGGTAGCTGAGCGAGCCGTCCGTGAATGTGTCACCGGCGAAGCGCTGCACCATCGCCGCGACGCGATCGGACGGCAGCGCGCGCAGGTTCTGGCCCGTGTTGCTGACGATCCGCAGCGCATCTGCCGCCGGGTTGAAGTCGACGCCGAACTGGGTGCCGCTGAGCACGATCGGCGTCGCGGCGCCGCCGGCCGTCGTGCGGCCCGGCGCGACGAGCGCGAAGGCGAGCGTGGCCTGACCGGTCGCGGGGTCGATCGTGTAGACGCGGCCGGCGTTGCCGGCGCCCTTCGTGACCGCGTAGAGCGCGCCGTTGAGCGGACGCTCGTCGATGCCGACGATCGCATCGCCGGCGGCGAGGCCGGTGATCGTGCGCGACATCGCGTTGAGCGGGTTCTCCAGCGTGAAGGAGACCAGCCGCCCGTTGGCGGTCGCGCCGAACGCCGGTGAGGGCGCGGCGACCTGGGCCTGGGCGGCGGACGGTGCGGCGACCGCGAGCGCGAGCGCGCCGGCGGCGAGCGCGGTGCCCCTGCGCAGGCGACGATTCTTGGGCGACATCGGGTTCCTCCTTGGGACGGCGCGCAGCCCGAAATCCAGTCGGCCGGCGCGCGGTGGGTGTGCGGTTCACCCCTCCATGCGCACCACACGGCCGCGTGGCGCGTCGCTGCCGTGAAGCTGGCGCGCTCCCGCGTTGCGGGCCTGCGCGTGGCACCTACTCGGCTACACCTCGGTGAGCGCCGCGAGTGTGAGCTCGATCACCTCAGCCCGCGTGCGCGACCCGTGTTCGGCGGCCATGAAGCGGCTGCCGATCCACAGGGTGAGCGTGAGCGTGGCACGGACCTCGACGTCGCCTTCGTCGGCGCAGAAGCCGCCGAACAGCGAGCGCAGGTAGTCCATCCGCCGGTTGTCGACGCGGCGCAGGCGGTCGGCGACCGCCGGGTCGCGGCGCGACCAGTCGCGGATCGCGAGGTCTGTCGATCGCAGCTCCTGGCTCGAGGAGCCGAGCGCGAACAGCCGCGCGAGCGCGGCCTTGGCGTCACCGCCGCTCTCGGCGTCGACGCGCTCGATCACCTCGTCGATGCTCGTGCGCTCCCAGGTTTCGAGCATCTCCTCGAGCAGCGCGCGGCGGTCGTCGAAGTGCCAGTAGAAGCTGCCCCTGGTGACGCCGAGCGCCTGGGCCAGCGGTTCGATCCGGACGGCATCGGGGCCACCGCCCTCCAAGGCCCGCAGCCCGGCTTCGATCCATGTGCTGCGCGGCGTGCGGACCGGGGCAGCCATCACCGATCTCGGTCGCGTCGGGCGGCCCGTTGACACGGCCGCGGGTGGTGCCTAGCCTCCATCCATACACAACTGTATGGATGGAGACGGACACATGAGACTCCGCAATACGACGCACACCGACCGCCCATGGCGCATCCACGAGCTCACCCATGACTTCCGGCTCGAGGACGTGTGGGCCCTGCCGACGCCCGGCGGCCCCGGGGACTTCCCTCGGCTGGTGCAGGCGATGGCCGAGGGCGACCCGTCGCGCAACTCCTCCAGGGCCGTCCGCGCGCTGTTCGCGATCCGCTGGAAGGTGGGGGAGCTGCTTGGCTGGGATGACCCCGGCGGCGGCGACGCGGCAGGGCCGACGCTCCGCGACCGGCTGCCGGCCGACCTGCGCGACACCGCCGGCCCGGACTTCGCCTCGCTCCCCTTCACCACGGTGTACCGCACCGACGCCGAGCTGGCGGCCGAGGTCGTCAACCGGACCGTTCACGGGATCATGCACCTTGGCTGGGTCCCGGACGGGACCGGCGGCTACCGTGGCGAGATGGCCGTATACGTGAGGCCCAACGGCCGGCTCGGGAGCGCGTACATGGCCGCGATCGCGCCGTTTCGCCACCGCGTCGTCTACCCGCCGATCATGCGAGAGATCGGCCGCGACTGGCGGATGCGCATGGCGGCCGCTCAGTCGACGAGTTCGTCCTCGGTGGTGATCGCCCACAGCCGCTGATCCGTCCAGCGGCCGGCGAGCAGCAGGTAGCGCTCGGCGAGCCCATCGCACCGGAAGCCTCGGCGCGCAACGACGGGGCCCCCGCCGATCCGCCGACTAGCATCCCGCCGGTGCTCCGGCCGCCCGCCTCACATCGACCTGCTCGCGTGCGCGGCGGCAGGTCGCCGACGGTCACCGATCGGCGCTCGTGAGTCCTCGAGTCGAGCCGATCGTCGTCGTCCATGGCGGCGCGTCGGAGTGGTATGCGGGCACCGGCCCGGGTCGCGACGCGTGCCGGCGCGCCGCGCATGCCGGCATGGAGGCGTTGGCCGCAGGGGGCAGCGCGCTGGACGCGGTGATCGCCGCAGTGCGAATCGTCGAGGACGACCCGGCCTGCAACGCCGGCACCGGCGCCGTGCTCACGAGCCACGGCACGTTGGAGCTCGACGCCTGCGTCATGGACGGCATCTCGCTCGCATCCGGGGCCGTGGCGGTGCTCCCGCCGTTCCGGCATCCGATCGACATCGCCCGCGCCGTGCTCGAGGACGGTCGCTATCACCTGCTCGCCGGCGACGGCGCCGCGGCGTTCGCCCGCGCGCGGGGCTTTGAGCCGGTCGATCCCGAGCGCATGATCACCCCGGAGCGCCGCTCGGAGTTCGAGGGGCGGGGGAGCTTCGATCGCGGCAACACCGTCGGAGCGGTGGCGCTGGACGCCCAGCAGCGCCTCGCCGCGGCGACGAGCACCGGCGGCATCGCCGGGACCGACGTGGGGCGCGTCGGCGATGCGCCGCTCGTCGGCGGTGGGACGTACGCCGACGAGCACGCCGCCTGCTCGTGCACCGGCGACGGGGAGGCGTTCGCGCGTGCGTGCGCCGCGTTCTGGACGGTCGAGCACGTCGCCGACGGCGCACAGGCGGTGGCCGAGCAATCCGTCGCACGCGTGCTGCGGCGCTTCGGCGGCTACGGGGGCCTCATCCTCGTCGACCAGGCCGGGAACATCGGCATCGCGCGGTCGGCGTCGGCGATGCCACACGCGATCGCGCGCGCCGACGGGTCCGTGGTCGACGCCGAATAGCCGGCCCTCCCCGCCAGCGGGGCCAGTTTCGCGCGCGATTTTTCTCCGCCCGGTCCCTGGCGGGCGGTGCCTGCGGCCGACACGCTGACAGGGCACGCCTGACCAACTTCGAGGTGCGCGCTGGCTCGGTGCTGAGGCCGCGCAAGGAGGCATCACATGGCCGTTCACCCCACCGGTCACCCGCCGGTCGAGAATCGCGACAGTGCGACGGCGCGTTCGACTGCGGCTCGGCAGCGCACCTCGGTCTTCGGTCCCGGCGCGGTCCTCACCGCGAGGCTGCCACTGTCGGACACGGGTGCGAACACTGCCGATCCGCACCTCTGCGACGCCTACACGGGCCCGATCATGGCGATCGCCGATCAGACGCCCGTGATCTGCAGCGCGGGGGTGGCGAGCCCCTGCGGGCTGGACCTGCTCGGCACCGCCGGCGTCCCCGTGAGCCGCGAGATCCGCACCTACCGGACGACGGAGGACTTCCAGCTCCTCGTCGGCGAGATCCTCGGCAACGGCGAGCGACTGCTGTGCCAGCACGTCCACGACGAAGCAGAGGTGCCGCCCGACGCCTGCCTGGTCGCGCCGTCGCTGCTGCGCTATCTCAACAACAAGGCCAACCTCCCGGCGATCGTGGGCCCGGAGGGCTCGCCACGGCGCACGTCGATCGACTCCGCCGCCGTTGCCACGCTGCGGGCCGACGAGTCGTGGGTCCTCAAGGTCTGCTCCGACGACTCCTCCGGCGGCGGGTTCGGGGTGTACGTCCACCACGCGGGAACCCCGATCGCCCGGCCGGCGTTCGTCCAGCCGGGCGCCGACCTGATCGTCGAGGAGTACCTGGACCTCGTCGAGAACTGGTGCGTGCACTTCTGCGTCGAGGCGATCGGCGGGCCGCGCCTGCTCGGCGCGACCGAGCAGATCATCTCCGCCACCGGCGCCTACGGCGGCAGTCGCGTCGGCGGCACGGTCCTGCCACCGGCCGCGGCCGAGCTGTGCCAAGGCGTCGCGGAGCGCGCTCGGGGGCTCGGGTTCATCGGCTACTGCGGCATCGACACCGGGCTGACGTCCTCGGGCGAGCTGCGGGTCTTCGACCTGAACTTCCGGATCAACGCCAGC
Source organism: uncultured Actinomycetes bacterium (assembly GCA_963751065.1). Taxonomy (GTDB): domain Bacteria; phylum Actinomycetota; class Thermoleophilia; order Solirubrobacterales; family Solirubrobacteraceae; genus CADCVQ01. Next base: position 62,727 of record CAVVTD010000011.1, on the reverse strand, counting down.
ACGCCGCCACTGCTGGTCCTCAACGCCATCGCGGCGAGCCGCGGCTCCGAGTGGGACGGTCGCGGACGCTGGCAGACGTACCGTCACGACGGGTCGCTGCCCGAGCTGGTGAAGCGCCTCGATTCCGTCTACCCGGATGGCGCGCTCATCCCGATCGCGAGCTACGACCCCGCCTTCACCACGAACGGCATGGGACCGTCGCTGCTGTCGGCGCTGTTGCTCGGCGACGACGAACACGACCTGCGGATGCTCACCGCTCTGCCGCTTGGGACCGACGTGGGCTGCTCGGCCGCGAACCTGGACGGCTGATACGGCAGGCGACGCCGGCGCCGCGGGTACGCGGCTCGTACCGCTCGATGTGCGAGCATGACCCGATGGGGCTCCTGGGCCGCATCAAGGGGCTGACGGCTCCACCCGCTCCACCGTTGCCGGACGGAGACGACGTGCCGCCCTGGCTGCGTGAGGCTGCGCCGCAGGCCTTTGGACCGGCAGGCCAGGCGCACGCGGCGGCGCCGAGCCCCGCGCCGCCGCCGCCATACCGCCCGCCGGCGCCGGCTGCCTCCTCGCCGCCGTTGCCGCCGGCCATGCCGACCACGCCGCCGCCGGCCCCGCCACCCGCCCAACCAAGCGCCGCCCAGGCCGTCAACCGGCTCACGGACCTCGTCCTCGAGAACTGGCGCAGCTACCCGCTCGATGCGGAGACGCTCTCGCTGCTGCAGATCGGCCTGCCGTATCTCACCCAGCGCGACTGCTCGAAGGACGCGGTCCTCGCGGGCCAGACGGCCGCCCGGCTGGGCTACGTGGCGCGCGCGGCGGAGTACGCGGAGTTCGCGGGCGCCCGGGAGCTCGACGACGATCTGGGCGACGAGCTGTCGGAGAGCCTCGAGGCAGCCGATCGCGCCGGCGGCTCGGTCGCCAACGCCATGGCCGAGTTCGCCGCCGACCTGGCGCTCAGCGAGCCGATCGACCCGCCGCCCTCCGCCGGCGGGCCGAGCTGGGTCGTGCCCGGCGTCGGAGGAGCCGTGCGCGGTCGCCTGCGAGACGCGCTCCTGAAGGGTGTCCGCTGCCCCGGCGACATCACCGCGCAGGACCTGCAGCACACGTGGAAGTACGGCTACTTCCTCCGTTCGATGGAGGAGTTCTTCTTCGACGACGAGTGACCACCGTGCGCTACGGTTGGCGCGCGAAAGCTCACGAACAACGAGGTCACCATGGGTCTTTTCAAGAAGAAGAGCACTCCGGTCCCGCCGGAAACCAGCACCGCTCCAAGGACGACCGCCCCGGGCGACGACCGGTATCCCGGCATCGCGGGCTATCAGGGCGTCGCCGGCCTGAAGAAGAACGCGATGCCCGAGCGGCGCTTCAGGTTCGTGCGGCCCGACGGAAAGCCGGACTGAGCGCAGGCCGCTAGCCGCGTACGAGCTTGCGCGCGAGCTTGCCGATCGCGACGACGGCGGGCGCGTCGGGCGCGAAGTCGATCGGCGCCACCGCGGCGCGCTCAGCGTGGTAGAAGCAGTCGTCGTAGGGGATCGCGCCGATGACCCCGAGATCGTGGGCGTCGGCGAACTCCTCCACGATGGCCAGGTCGCCGTCGCGCACCTTGTTGGCGAGCAGGGCGAGATGCTGGATGCCGAGATCGCGCGCAAGCGCGAGCACGCGCCGGCCGGACTCCAGCGACTTGAAGTACGGCTCGACGACCGCGTAGAGCACGTCGGCGTGCTTGGCGGTGCCGACCTTCAGATGCTCCGTCGAGGCCTCGGTGTCGAGGATGCAGATGTAGTTCTGCGAATCCGGCGCGGCGCCCACGACCGCGCGCATTGCGACGTGGAAGCGGCCCATGCAGCCGGTGTCGGCCTGCTTGGGCTCGTGCGCGACGAGCACGGTCACGCCGTCGGGCGCGTCCATCGCGTGTGCCGCGCGGATCTCGTCGATCGTCTGGGTCAGCTCGTAGCGCCCGTCGACGATCCGCACGATGTCCGATGCCATCGTCGGCAGATCGCTGAGGCGCTCGGCGGGGATCCCGACGGTCAGCGGAAGGTTCGGGTTCAGGTCGTTGTCGAGCGCGAGCACCTCGTAGCCCTGTCGCGCGAGCTGGCGCGCGAGGGTACCGGCGATGGTCGTCTTGCCGGCGCCGCCCTTGCCGGCGATCGCGACCTTCATCGGAGCGGGGGAGGCTGCGGGTGGGGGTTGTCGCGAGGTTCGGCCATCGTGTCCTTCGTCGGGTGCGCGCGGCGTCCACCGGACGCCTCGCGCCACGCCGCTACGGGTCGTCAACATATACCGCTGGCGCGCGCGGCGCACGCTGGCTGCGCTGGGTACCTGCTGTCCGCGCCTGGCAGCGCCGGCGTCGCGCCCGCAGTCTGGCATCCGCCGAGTGGTAGTGGCCGAGATCACCTACCGCTAGCCTGCGCAGCTTCATGCGCTCCGTCGACGTCCGTTCGCTCCCTCGCCTTGCGCTGCTCGGCTGCGTCCTGCTGGTGGCGGGAGTCGTCGCGATCCTCGCCTCGGTCCTGTGGGCGAGCGATGCGATGCGGCGGATGGGCTTCGACCGTCCGGTCAACGCCGGCGCGGGCAACCTCGGCGACATCAGCGCCCACAACTCGCCGACGGTGGCCCGCAACCCGCGCGACCGGCGCAATCTCGTCGTCACGAGCCGGGTCGACTCGCCCGACTTCAGCTGCGCCGTGCACGTCTCCACCGACGCGGGGGCGACCTGGGCGCGCACGCGCGTGCCGATCCCGCCGGGGCCGGGACGCAAGTGCTACGCGGCCGATGCCGCCTTCGCGCGCGACGGCGCCCTGCACGTCTCCTACGTGACGCTGCAGGGCCGTGGCAACACGCCGAGCGCCGTCTGGGTCGCCTCATCGCGCGATGGCGGTCGCACGCTCGGCACGCCGCGGAAGGTGGCCGGCGAGCTCGCCTTCCAGGTCCGCATCGCCGCCGATCCGGCGCGCCCCGGCAGGCTCTACCTCAGTTGGGTGCAGGCCCGCGAGGTCGGGACGCTGCGGTTCACCGCCGGCAATCCGATCGTCGTCTCGCGCTCCGACGATGCGGGCGCGCGCTGGAGCCGGCCGGTCCGCGTCAACGCGCCGGCGCGCAGCCGCGTCCTTGCGCCGTCGGCGGCGGTCGGCCCGAAAGGCGAGCTCTACCTGCTCTACCTCGACGTCGGCGACGACACGCTGGACTACGAGGGCGGCCATGACGCCTACGGCGGTCCTCCGTACGCGGGACGCTTCAGCCTCGTCCTGGCGCGATCGCTCGATCGCGGCGCGACGTGGGCGGAGTCCGTGGTCGACGACGCCGTCGTCCCGATCCGGCGCTTCATCGCGTTCCTGCCGCCGTTCCCCTCGCTCGCCGTCGACCGCCGCAGCGGACGGCTCTACGTCGCCTTCCACGACGGCCGTGACGGCGACCCGGACGTCCGGGTCTGGTCGCTCGCCCCGGGCTCCAGCACGTGGAGCGGGCCGGTGCGGGTCAACGACACGCCGGCGCGCGATCGCACGGCCCAGTACCTGCCCAAGCTCGCGGTCGCGCCCGACGGCCGCGTCGACGTCGCGTACTACGACCGGCGCGAGGACGCCGGCAGCAACGTGTTCAACCGCGTGTCGCTGCAGTCCTCAGACGACGAGGCGCGCTCGTTCGGCGCGCGCACCGACCTGTCGAGCGTCGAGTTCGACTCGCGCGTGGGCTTCGGCAGCGAACGCGGGCTCGCCGACCTCGGCAGTCGCCTCGGCCTCGTGTCCGAAGACGACGGGGCCGTCGCGGTTTGGAGCGACACCCGCTCGGGAACTGACGCATCCAGCAAGCAGGATCTCTATCTTGCCCGCGTTCACCAGAGCAGACGATGGATCGAGGACGCGCTGAGGTACGGCGGCATCGCGCTGCTGTTCGGCGGCGCATCGGCGCTCGCGTCCGGTCTGATGCGACGCCGGTCGACGGGGCAAACGACGCGTTTGCCGACAGCCTCAATGCGGTAGATGCACTTGACATTGAGGACCGATACATTTAGAAGTCCATGTGCCAGGTAGGTGTCCTGCTCGGTAGGCGGGACGCAACGGATTCGGGAGGAGACTGATTTGTCCAGGTCACGTCGGAAGCTTGCTGTGCTCGCGGTGGTCGGCATGGTGGGTGTACCGCTGTCGGTTGTCGCCACGGCCTTTGCGTGCGCGAACCTCGCCGCGCTGAAGCTCGATCACGCCGGCGCCACGCCCGGCACGCAGGTCGCGTTCAAGGGGCGCAACTTCAACAACAACGCTGCCGCGTCTGCAGTCCAGCTGCGCTGGAACAGCCGCACCGGGCAGATCCTCGGCGAGGCCCGTGCCGCCGCCGGAGGCAAGATCAAGGGCATCTTCACCGTTCCCCAGGCACGCCCGGGGCACTACATCATCGTCGCGACCCAGACCGGACCGAACGGCAAGATCGCCTCGGGCACGCCGGGCCGCGCTCCGCTGAAGATCCGCGCCGCAGCACGCTCCTCGGTGGTCGGCGCGCCCGTCACGCCGGGTGGCGGCCCCGCCGCACCGCAGCCGTGGCTGATCGGCGCCGGGCTGCTGGGCGTCGCGCTGCTGGCAGGCATCAGCACGATCGCCGTGCGCCGGCGTCCCGTGCGATCCGCCGTCGCGGCGCGGTCCTGACACCGACGTCTACACCGACATCTCGGCTCACAGCGTCGGCGCCGCACGCGCCGACGGCTGCGCCGTACCAGCGGCCGCGGGCGGCCCCTGTCTCCTCCACCGCCCGCGGCCGCTGTCCCGTTCTCCGCTTCATCGTCTTCAGCGAGGTATTTGATTCATGCACGGGCGAAAGCCACGCCTTCTTCTCATCGCCGCCCTCGGCGCGGCAGGCATCAGTGCCGCGGTGGCGCCGACTCCGGCCGGCGCCGATCACGGCAAGGCCGTCGCGGCTGCCGCACCGGCGACGTCGCCGTTGCGCGTGAGCGCCAACCGCCCGCTGCTGCCGACGAGCGACCCGATCTACGGTCGCGACGCGGTCGGGCTGGCGGTCAACCCGCGCAACCCCAAGCACATCGTCGCGGTCTACAACGACTACCAGACGCTCTGGTGCGAGACCGCCGTCTCCTTCGACGGCGGGAAGAAGTGGCGGCGCAGCCGCCTGAAGGCGCCGGCCGGGTTCATCCACCCGCCCTGCACGGTGGGCAACCACCTCGCGAACTTCCTCGACGGAAGCATCCAGTTCGGCCAGGGCAACACCGTCTACACGACGTTCGCCTCCGGCCTCGTCGACGAGAACGACGACAGCCGCGGCAAGTCGGTGCTCATCGCGAAGTCGACGAACGGGGGGCGCAGCTTCGAAACCGGCGTCGTTGCGCTGCCCGGTGGCGCCGACGTCGACGACGGACCGGACTACATCCTGCCCAAGCTTGCCGTCAAGCGTGGTAGCGGCGGCACGGCGGACCGCCTGTACCTCGTCGCGAACTCCTCGGAGACGCGGCCCCCGTCGACGGTGGAGGAGAACCGCACGATCGTGACGACGTCCTCCGACGGCGGGCGTACATGGGCGCCGCCATCGGCGGCCAGCCCGGCCGGCCAGTCCGCCATCGAGGCGACCGAGCCGGTGCTGATCGGCGACACCCTGTACGTGGCCTGGCGCACGCAGAACCCGGCCGCGACGCCCGGCCGCTATCTGCCCGCCGGCACGCTCGTGGTCGGCAAGTCGACCGACCTCGGTCGCACGTGGACGCGCTCGACAATCGCCGGTGTCACGGGGTTCATCTACAACGGCCCCGTCACGCCGCCGTACGGCACGACGCCGACGGCGTTCAACGCCTCGACATTCCCGCGTCTGGCGGGCGACCCGAGGTCCGGCAACCTCTACATCACCTACGGCAACGGCACCGTCCCGACGTCGCAGAGCAAGACCGTGACGCCGGTCGATCACTTCATCCACAACGACATGGACGTGTACTTCCAGCGCTCCACCGACGGTGGCGCGGTCTGGTCTGACCCGGCGCGACTGAACCGCAACGCGCCGATCCAGCTCGAGATCACCCAGACGCGTCACCCGAACCTCTCGATCGCGCCGAACGGTCGTCTCGACGTCGTCTGGCAGGACCGCCGCCACTGGTACCTCGGCCCGAACCACCGGGAGCCGTCGGGGGTCTGCACGCACACGCACGTCGAATGCGACGAGGCGCGCCTGGGCGACACGTACTACCGCTCCTCGAAGGACGGCGGGCGGTCCTTCTCGCCCGAGCGGCGGATCACGGACCACTCGATCAACAACGACGTCGGCTACGACTACCGCTTCGGCGCCTACTGGGACTACGGCCCCAAGGCCCTGCCGATCGGCAACGACCGGATCCTGTTCGCCTGGATGGACTCGCGCGACGGCAACGTCGAGACCGATGCCATGGGCATCTACCTCGCCGAGGCCAACCTGAAGGGATCGCCCACGATCCCGGTACGCCGGATCGCTCGCACGAGCCCGCAGGACCTCGCGATTCAGATGTCGCGGCGCGCCTACCCGGGTGGCTCCGAGGCGACGCTGGCGGCGACGTTCGCGTCGCGGCCGTGGAGCCGGGTCGTGATCGTCAACGAGCGTGACCTGGCCGGCGCGCTCGCCGGCGGGGTGCTGGCCCGGGCCTTCGTCGGCCCCGTCCTCGTCACGCCGCAGAGCGGGCTCTCACAGGCCGTGCGCGAGGAGGTGGCGCGCCTGGCGCCCATCGGTGCCTACGTCATCGGCGGGCCGAACTCGCTGTCTGACCAGGTCATCTCCGACCTGGCGGCCACCGGGATCCCGCAGGATCAGGTGATCCGGATCGCGGGCGCGAGCCCGGCGGACACCGCCGCGGCGGTCGCCAACGCGATGGATCGGCGCACGGCGGTGCAGAAGTCGTCGGGCATTCCCGCCTTCGACGCCGCGGTGATCGTCAACCCGGCCAGCCCGGACGCCGCCTCGATCGCGGCGCTGGCCGCCAACCGGCGGTTCCCCGTGCTGCTGACCGGCGCCAACGCGCTGCCGGCCGCGACCGCGCAGGCGCTCAAGGATCTCGGGATCACCCGCACGATCGTCATCGGGACCAACGAGTTCGTCAACGCGAGCGTGTTGACGGCGCTGCCCAAGCCGCAGCGGCTGGGCGGCAGCAACGCGGTCGCGACGTCGCGCACGGTCGTGGCGCAGTCGCGCCGCTGGGGCCTGCCGACGAACATCGTGTTCTCGACGAACCTCACCCGCCGGATGGACACGGCGGTGATGGGCGCGGCGGTGGCGCGGATCGGCGGCCTGCTGTTGCTGTCGCCGGGCGGAGCTCCCGAGGCGCAGAAGGTGCTCGATCAGCTCAAGCTGCGGACCATGGTCGACCGGCTGTACTTCGCCGATCGCTCGCGGACGCCGAAGCGATGACAGGCATGGCAAACGACGAGAGGGGGACGATGAGTTCGTTCTTGCAGCACAGGTCGCGTGCGCGGCACGGTCCGATGAGGCCGCTGTTCGTGGGAGCGCTGACCTGCGGGGCGCTGCTGGCAACGGCGCCCGGGGCCGTCGCCCATCACCTGGTGATGGCCGACGGGACGATGTGTCCGCACGCCGCCGGGACCCCGGTTCCGGGGGAGGCGGCGCCGGCCCCCGGGCCGGAACGCACGGCCAGCACGGCCCCGATCGCGGTGCCCAGCACCGCCAAGTCGACGCCCGGCACGCCGGCGCGTCCGGCGACGAAGCCGGCCTCGCAGGCGCCGTCGAAGGGCGCTGCGCAGACGCAGGCCCAGCGCCCGGCGACCTCGCAGGCACAGACGCAGCGCCCGGCGGTGGCTTCGGCTCCTGCCCAGCGTCCCGCGGCTGTCACGAAGCCGGCGGCCAAGGTCGCCACGATCCCGACGCCCGCTCAGGCCGACGGCGTGAGCAGCACGACGCGTCAGACGCCGGTCGCGCAGACGCGCGGCACGAGCACGAAGAAGTCGGTCGCCGCGAAGCCCGCGGTGTCCAGCTCCATCGACAAGCCGGTCGTGGAGACCTCGCCGCTGCAGCGTGCGGCTGCGGTCGATCGTCCGGCCGCAGCGACCGTCGCGACCACGCAGGCCGATGACGCCGGGTCGTCAGCGACATGGTTCGGGCTGTTCGGGCTGCTCGCGGTGAGCCTGATCGGCGCGTTCGCCGTGTTTATCGCACGGCGCGTGAAGCGTGCCGCCGTCCCCGCCGTGCCGGTGATGACGCCGGCCGCGGAGCTCGACGCGGCGATGGAAGCAGAGTTGCAGGCGATGATCGTCGAGACGAAGGCGCGTGCTCTGCACGCGCCCGACGCTCTCGAGGACGCCGGCGACGACCGCCGGCTCAGCATCCCAGGCTGAGCCAGCCGGCAGTGTGCGTTCCGGGGCCGGTAGGTCCCCGGAACGCCACTGAGTCTGAGCGCGGCGCACGGTGTCGTCCCAGGCGACATGCGCTAGGCCGTGTGGCGCATCAGCCGGCCCGCGTGTAAGGCCTGAAGCGCGTTAGCCGTTCCAGGCAGCGCCTACATCGATGACCTGCGAGCCGCGACGACAGGTCAGTCGCGCGAGGCTGTCACCGAGGCCGAGCGCCGTGCAGCGAAAGCCGTTGCTCGTCATAGGGCTGTCGAGCGTGCAGAATCCGGGGTAGCAGTCTTCGCCGGCGCGGCTACGGCGCATCACCTGCTCAAACAGCGCCGTGAATGTGCGAATCGTGGTCGTGCAGCTTGCGTCCCTGACCGTGGCGACGCTGCTGTAGCTGTAGAACCCGCTCTCGATACGCGTGTGGCACGAGCGTCCTCGCGCCGGCAGCCCCGGACCGCTCAGAACCGCGTCGTGAGGATCGGCGACGACGGTCACTGCTCGGGGCGCGTCATGCTCGGGACGCGGTGCCTTCGAGCAGCCAGCAACCAGCGCAGTCACAAGCAGGAGCGCGAAGGTCGTCCCGACCGTCATAGATCAACATGCTGACGGCGCCGGACCTCTTGCGTGCCGTTAGCGCGCCGTTGCTGTTTCGATAGCCGTCAGGCGGCGCTTCGCGCGGCCGCGCGGCGCTTGGTGAGCGCGAGGAACGCGGTCCCGAGGCCGAGCACGATGAGAATCACGCCACCGATCCGCAGTGCCGCCTCCGCCGCGCTCGACAGCCGCGGCGGGTCGTTGAACGCGACGAGGCCGCGCGCGAGATCCTGCTTGGCGGTCTTCGTGCTGCCGTTGCGGGTGTCGGTCCATACGGCGTAGGCGCGCGTGTCGGTCGACACCAGCCCGAGGCGGCTGCCGAGGTCGGCCAGGTCGCGCTCGAGGCCGGAGCCGATCCGCGAGCTGAACGACCGGTCGGAAAGCTTCACGCGGGGCAGGAACGTCTTGCCCTCGTCGAACGACGCCTGCAGCGACACCTCGTTGAGGACGTCCGTGCGGTCCGCGCGCCGGTCGTAGTACAGGACGTCCAGCCGGCCGTTCGGCGCGACCGACAGCTTGGGCAGGTACTGCGCCGTGTCGTCGCCCACCGGCGTGTCGTTGACGCGGACCGGCTTGGACCAGGCGCTGGCGCCGTCGGCCAGCGACCACAGGCGCACGTCGGCGTCGCCGTCGCGCCCGTCCTGGAATGCGGCGTAGAGCGTGCCGCTGTCACGGTCGACGGCGAGCGACGGGGACGGGGGCGTGAAGACGATGAAGCGCTCGGTCGGGACGACCGCGCTGTCGACGACCGACTCCTTCCATGTCGCGCCGCGGTCGGTCGAGCGCGCGAGCACGAGCTGCCAATCGCCGTCGTACGGCGGCCCGCCGCGGCCGCGATGGCCACCGCCGTAGTCCAGGACGTCCTCGCCGAGATCGAGGTACAGGACGTTGAGCTCGCTCGGGTTCTTGCCGATCGCCGGCGTCGGAGCGACGACCCGCTGGCGATCGGCCGGGCTCACGCGGGCGGGCGTCGTCCAGTTCGTGCCGCCGTCGTCGGAGCGGACGGCCATGATCGGGTTGCCGGTGTTCGAGAACGTGTAGAGCCCGAGCTCGTCGGCCTTCACGTAGGTCAGGTAGACGCGCTTCGCGGTCTGCGGGTCCGCGGCGAGCCGCACCTGGAAGGCGTGCTCGCCGAGCGGGGTCTCGACCGGCGTGCCGAGCGTCTTGCCGCCGTCGGTCGACGTGCTGAGCCACACCGCGTTGGGGGCGTTGGCGCGCCCCTTCAACGTGACGTAGGAGATGTACAGGGTGCCGTCGCTGGAGAACGCGGCGTCCGGAGCGAAGCACTTGGGCTCCTCGCCCGCCGGTGCCGGGATCGGCGTCTGCGACCAGCGCCCGCCGCCGTCGAAGGAGACGTTCAGGGAGCACGAATACGCCGGCGAGTCGATCCGGTTGACCGTCACGAGATTGCCCTGCTCGACCGGGTTGCGCACGAGCGTCGGCGAGTTGTTGGCGTTGAGGTCGAGCGGGTTGGCGGCCCCGTCGTTGATCGCCAGGTTGCCGCCGAGCACGGCTGCCTTGCGGGGGGTGTCGTAGGAGGAGGAGACGATCAGCGCACCGATTCCGGCGACGACGAGCGCCAGGGCCACGACGAGCAGGGGCAACAGCGGGAGGCCTGCGCCGCCGCCTTTGCCGCCGCCACCTCCGCCGCCGGTGCGCCGTCCGCGCCGTCCGCGGCGGGGCGGGTCGCTTGCCGGCGTTCGCGTTCTCGCGCTCGCTGTCGCTGTCACGTGCGGCTGTCGTGCTCACTTGATCTTGCCTCCGATCGTGACGATCTCGCAGCCATTGAGCCGGTCGGTGCTGTCGGCCCGCACCCGGTCGCGCCCGGCGCCGCAGACCACGCGGTCGCGGACGCCGTTGCGGGAGTCGATCGAGTCGTTGCCGGCGCCGCCGTCGATGACGTTGGTGCCCTTGCCGCCGACGATCCGGTCCGTGCCACCCTCGCCGAAGAGCCGATCGTCGTCGGCGCCGCCGAGCAGCTGGTCGTTGCCCGCGCCGCCGGCGAGCATGTCGCGGCCGAACCCGCCCTCGAGGACGTCGTTGCTCGAGCCGCCGAAGAGCTCGTCGCGCCCGTCCTCGCCCTTGATGGTGTCCTTGCCGGTCCCACCGATGACCTTGTCGTTGGCGTCGCCGCCCCAGAGGCGGTCGTTGCCCTTGCCGGCGTCGATGCAGTCCTCGCCCTGGAAGCCCAGGATCCGGTCGTTGCCGCCGAAGCCGAAGATCTGGTCGCCGGCGAGCGTGCCGCGCAGCGTCTCGGTCGCATCGGTGCCGATCGTGCGATTCGCACAGCGGCCCGCCTGCAGCGGCGGCGGCGTCTCCGCGATGGCCGGCGGGGTCGGCGGCGGGGCGGCCGGGCCGGTGGCGACCGGGGCAGGTGCGGTCGGCGGCGGCGGCAGCGGCGAGTTGTCGCTCGTGAAGATCCACGCGCGCCCGTCGCCGCCGATCTTGATGTTGGCCAGATACGCCGAGCTGGCGAAGTCAAGGAACCCGTCGTTGTTGATGTCGCCCATCGGCACGAGCCCGACGCCGAAGCCGTCGGCGCGCGCGCCGTCGGGATCGGGGATCGTCATGAGGTTGCGGCCGGTCTGGATGTTGACGAAGTGCACGTCGGCGACGACGTTGTCGGTGCCCTCCGTGAAGGGGTCGAAGCGGAAGCCGCCGACGAGCAGCTCGTTGGCGGGGGCGTCGAGGCCGTCGACGAGGTTGCCGGCTCCGGTGAATGCGCCGCCGAAGTTCCCGCCGGGCACCGGTGTCGGATCGGTCATGCTGGCGAACTGCCAGCTGCCGGTCGCGCCGCCGCCGCCGCCCACGGCGTTGAAGGCCCAGATCTTGCCGTCGTCGGTCGAATGGGCATTCTGCAGGGCGGCCGGCAGCAGGATGTCGGGTGCGGTCGATGCGCCGAGGTCGCCGACCGGCCGCCCGCCGTTGAACGTGCCGCTGAACTGCGACAGCTTCTGCGGCTCGGGGCTCGTGATCGCCGGCTGTGCGGCGGACGCTCCCGGCGGGACGAGCATCGCTCCCGTACGTCCGTTGACGAGGAACGCCGCGCCGACGCCACTGAACTCCGAGGTCGGGGAGGCGAACGGGTAGCTCAGGTTGCGAGCCGGGATCACGAACTCGGGCGCGCACGTCGCGGTCGCGGGCGCGGCGTCGCAGCTCGGGGTCGCCGTAACATCGGTGTTGACGTCACCGACCCGGTAGAGGTTGCCGCCGAACTCCTGCCCGCCGGTCTGGGCGAGCGGATTCTTGATCGCGTACAGCGCGGTGTCGAGGATCGTCTGCGGGTTGCTGCCGACGATGTCCTCGCCCCTGTAGGCCCATGCCTTGCCCGACGTGCAGCGGACGGGGGTGACTGCTCCGGTCGTGGCGTTCTGGCATTGAGATCCGGGCGCGGCCGCCAGCGTCGCGGCGATCGTGCCGGGGTCCCCGGGCTCCTGGCTCGTCTCGATGTAGTTACGCGCAGTGATGACGATGTCGGGGGCACCGCCGCCGTCGAGATCGCCGATCCGGCTGGCCCGTGACATCTCAGGACACGGGCCGACGCCCTGGTTGTTGTTCTCCGCGGGCGACCCGGCACACGGCGGCAGGGCCTGCGGAGACGCCATCACGCGGGCGAACTGCGGGGCGGCGGGCCCAGGCGGTGTCGGCGTCGCCGGGAAGGACGCCTGCGCAACCCGGTCGGCCAGCGGCATGTCGATGCGCTTGATCACCGCCCGCGTCTTGCCGTCGATGACGTAGCCGCGGCCGATCTGGCGATCGTCGAGGGTCGGCGGGATCGATCCGTCCGTCGCGTTGATGCGCAGGGCGCGGGAGCCGACGATGATCTCGGGGATGCCGTCGCCGGCGCCGATCGTGGCGGCGTCGCAGATCTTTCCGGCGTCCGGTCCGTCGCCGCCGGGACAGCTGCCGAGGTCGGGCATCGTCTCGACGTACGTGAACGCGAGCACGGGATCCGGGTTGGTGTCCGGGTTGAGCTCGGGCGGCTTGATCGTGTCGATGTGCGCACCGGTCGCGCCGTCGAAGATGAAGACCTGGCTGCTCGCCGGGTCCTGCGACTGCGGAACGAGCAGGTCGAGCTTGCCGTCGCCCGTGAGATCGGCGCTCGCCAGGCCCCACCCGAACGACCCCCCGCCGCGCGGCTCGGGCGTGTCGATCGTCGTGACGTTGAACGTGCGCGGCAGGCCTGGGGCCTGGGCGGCGGCGGGCGCGGCTGGCAGCGCGACCGTGACGAGTGCGACAACCGGAAGGACCTGCATCCGCCGGCGAAATCCATTTCGAGCTGGCATCAAGGGGAACCTACGCCTATCTAGGTGTAAAACGCAATAGAGAAAGAGCACATCTACAGCCGCCGCCACTGGTGTACGGCTCCGAAAACGCAGCGGGGCCGGCAAGAGCCGGCCCCGCGCTGTCATCGTTATCGCGGCCGACTAGGAGACGCGACGACGGCGAACCTCTGCGGCCGACAGCCCCGCGACGAGCGCGAAGAGACCGAAGGCCAGCAACCCGATTCCGAGCCCGAGGCCGGATCCGGCACCACTGGCCGGGGCGCCGGAGCTCGCACCCGTCAGCGACGGGGTGCGACCGGGCTCGTAGTTGCTGAACAGGTCGCTCAGCGCCGCCTGCTGGGCCGGAGCCGAGGCGGTGGCGGGCGTACGCGCCGACGAGGACGACCGCGACGGGCGGACGGCCGGAGCCGGCGTCGTCGTGAACGTCTGCGCCGGAGCGGCGGTCTGTGTCGAGCCCGAGAACACCTGCTGGCCGGTGGCCGAGGTCACGTTGCCGCTCGTGCTCGTGCGGCTGCTGGACGTCGAGCCTGCGGTGCGCGCAGGAGTCGTCTGCCGTTCGGCCGAGGCCGGTGCGCTACTGCGCGCAACGCTCGGCTCCCGGAACGTCGGGCTGGGCCGAGTGGCCTGCGGCTGGGTCTGCGACTGCGCGGGCGCCGTCGCTGCCGGCTCGGACTGCGTAGCGGCCGTCGGAGTGGCGGCCGCGGGCGCGATCACGCTGAAGGAGGCCGGCGCGAATCCGCCGGTCGCCTTGGAGGCGGTGATCGTGTAGTTGCCGGCTGTCGACGGCGCGGTCACCGTCGTCGTGAAGCCACCGGCCCCGGATGCCGTGACGGTCGTCGAGCCCGTAGGACCGCTCACGGTCACCGGCTTGCCGTTGGCAAAGTACGACCCGCTGACGGTGATCGTGCTGCCCGGCTGATAGGACGTCTTGTCGAGCGACAAGTGTGCCTGCGGGTTGCAGGCGTAGGCGATGGCGACAGGGACCACAAAGGCCGCCACCAACAGCGTTGCGAAGGTAGCGTGGCGTCTGCGCCCCGCACCTGTGCGCCCAGACTTCGGGAACACAGCACTCTCCTTTCTTGAAGAACCGGAACCACCGCCTACCGAAGACGATCGGCCGACCATACACCAAAGTGTTCGGCGCATCTAGTGTCTTTACGACTAGCGGGAATCAGCCTCGCTCTGGACGCTTGGCGGGGGGTCTCACGAGCACGATCGCCAGCATCCCGCGGCCCATGTCCTCGAGCGTCTCGGCCAGTTCGTGCAGCGCGCACGACGCGAACATCTCGGGTCGTCGGGACACCTCGATCGCGACCACACATGGCGTCGTCGCGGCCAGCCCGCGCGCGAGCAGGTCGCGCTGCAGCGCCTGCGGGTCACGGCCGGCGTTGTGGACCGCGAGCGCGCTGCCCGGATCGAGCGTGCCGGGCAGCGCGGCGGCATCGGCCAGCAGCAACGGCGCCGTCGGCGTGGCGATCTCGCACAGCAGCGCGGCGGCGCCGGCGCCGGCCGCGCTGACGCCCGGGACGACCTCGCAGCGCAGGCCGCGCCCCAGGACCGCCGAGAGCTCGGGCTCCATCTCGCCGAGGAGCATCGGGTCGCCGCCCTTGAGCCGGACGACCTCGAGGTGCTCGGTCAGCGCCCGGTCGTAGACGGCATCGATGTCGCGCTGCGTCGCCGGCGGCCACCGCACGAGCTCGCAGTCGTCGCCGGTGTGCTCGAGGACCGCGGCCGGCTCGAGCAGGGAGGCGCTCCAGACGACGATGTCGGCGGCCTGGAGCGCGCGCACCGCGCGCAGCGTCAGCAGGTCGGCCGCGCCGGGGCCGCACCCGACGAACCGCACACGTCCGGCGCTCACACCGCGTGATCTTCGGGCTGGGAGCGCAGCAGCAGCCACAGCGAGAACAGCAGCAGCGCCGGCCCCGGGGTCGCGTGCAGCGCGACGGCACCGACCGGCTGCTGCGGGCCGCCGGCGTTGAGCACGAGCGTCGCGTGGCTGACGGCCTGAAACAGTCCCGCGAGCACGCAGACTCCGAGCGCGGCCAGCGCGCGCACGCTGTCGGTCTGGCCGTGGCGCGCATCGAAGAGCGCGATGCACGCGGCGGCGACCGCGCACAGACCCGGGATGACGTGGTCGACGACCTCGACCGTCGCGGCGACGTCGAGCTCGAGACCGACCACCGGACCGAGGTACGGCGGCACGATCGACCAGGCCGCGAGCACGGCCAGGGCGATGAGCCGGCGCTCCAGCGGCGGGGTGCCGGTACCGGCATTGCGCTTGGAGTCGGTCGCCACGGCGCGAATGTACTCTCCGGCGATCCCGACGGCCGCGGTTGGGTGCGGGCTATGGTCTCGCGCCATGCGATCCGGGTTCACAGCGCTCGCCGGCCTGCTGGTCATCGCGGCGCTCGGCGCCACGGGCTCGGCGGCGCTCGCCCAGGAGGCCAAGACGGTTCGGGTCTCCTTCCCCAGCGAGGACGGCAGCCTGACCCCGTACACCTTCGGGACCGGCTATCCGCTCGTGATGCTCGTCTACGACTCGCTCACGTGGCGCGACGTGACCGGCACCGCGCGGCCGTGGCTGGCCAGCTCGGTGCGCCGCGACGCCGGCGGGCGCACCGTGACCGTGAAGCTGCGGCGGGGGATCCGCTGGCACGACGGGCGGCCGCTGACGTCAGCGGACGTCGTGTTCACGTACCGCTACATGGCGGCGCGCACACATCCGCGCTTCACGCCGCAACTACGCGACATCGAGTCCGTCACCGCGACGGACGCGCGGACCGTGGTCTTTGCGCTGCGACGCGCATCGCTGGGTTTCGAGGACCAGCCGCTCGCCGACGTCCCGATCCTGCCGCGACATCTCTGGGAGGACCTGCCGGCGGGGCAGGCCGCGCCGCGTGGCGTGCCGGTCGGCAGCGGGCCCTACCGGCTCGTGCGCCACGTGGTCGGCACGCGCTACACCTTCCAGGCCAGCCGCGGCTACTTCCGGGGCGCGCCGCGCGCGGACGTCCTCCAGGTGCCGATCGTCGGCAGTGAGGCCGGCGCCTTCGAGCGGCTGGAGCGCGGCTCGATCGACGCGTCGCCGGTCAACCTCCCCGCAGGCGGGACAACCGAGCGCTCGAGCAGCCTGCGCTTCGCCGACGGGGTCTCCTTCAGCGGGACGATGCTCGAGTTCAACCTCGGGCGAGCGCCGTTTGACCGCCGGGCGGCACGGCAGGCGGTCGCGCGGGCGCTGCGGCTCGGCGCGATCGCCGGTAACGAGAACGGCCCGGGGGCGATGGCGACGGCCGAGCGCGGCATGCTGCACCCGCAGTCGCGCTGGGCACCGGCGACGACCGTGCATCGCCGCGACGTCGAGGCGGCGCGCCTGGCGTTCGCGGAACGATCCGTCGCGCCGTTCGCGGTCCTCGCGTCGCGCAGCGACGGCGTGCGGCTCGAGGCCGCCCGGCGTGTCGTCGCGGCCCTGCGCCAGGCCGGCGCGCCGGTTCGCCTGCAGGTGCTGACGGCCGAGCAGTTCGAGCGACGCCTCGGGCGGGAGGGGAGCACCGCGGACTTCGACGCCGCCGTCGTCGGGATCCCGACGCTGGCGTCCTACGACCCCGCCTACCTGCGCAACGTCTTCGGCGACCCGGCGAGCGCCACGCTGAACGACGGCGGGTACCGCAGCGCGCGCTTCGAGCAGGCCGCCGACCGCGTGGCGTCGGCGGCGACGCCGCCGGCGCGCGAGGACGCCGTGGCGGCTGAGCTCAAGCTGCTCGCCACGGATCTGCCGGCGGTCCCGCTGTTCTTCGGCGGCACGACGTTCGCCTACCGCGTCCTCGGCTACGCCGGGTGGGTCGACGTCAGGGGCAGCGGCATCCTCGACAAGCAGTCGTTCCTGCCGGCCGCGGCGCCCACGGCGGGGCGGCCCGATGCGCCGGCGAGCGACCCGCGCGACACCGCCGACGACGGGGGCGGGATCTCGCTCGTGCCGATCATCATCGGGCTGGCGGCCCTGTTCATCCTCGGCGGGACATGGGCCTCGATGCGCGGCCGATCGGCAAACTCCCCGCGCGGCCCTCGTGGTAGGTAGCCTCCTCACATAGTGACGCAGGCGCCCGGCAGGAAGGCTCGGCAATCGGATCGGCGGCAGGGCCGTCGGCGCGGCTCGCTGGGCTTCTGGACGCTGGCCTCGATCGCCGTCCTCGTCATCGTCTACCTCGCGGTGCTCGAGGCCTCGCGCCCGCATCTGTCCGGTGAGCGGCTGCGGCTCGACGGCTTCTACTCGTCGGTCCGCGACGACCGCGTGATCGACGCGACGATCCTCGACCAGGACCGGATCATCGTCGGCCGCTACCGCCGCACCGAGGGCGGGCCCATCTTCCGGTTCTTCTCGCCGTTCTCGCGCAACGGCACGACGGCGCAGGACGGGATCGTCGACCTGCTCATCAGCAACAACGTCCCGACGCGCATCGACCAGCAGCTGTTCAAGCGGATCGCCGGACCTGCGACGACGCTCCTGCCGGCGCTCATGCTCGTGATCGTCTTCTTGTATTTCATCTTCTCGATCCGCAGTGGGGAGGGCGCGTTCGGCCGGACGCGCGAGTCCTCCCGCGTCGACGACCCCGACGTGAACTTCGGCGACGTCGCCGGTCAGGAAGCCGCCGTCACGGAGCTGCGCGAGATCTCGGACTTCCTGTCCAACAGCGAGCGCTACGCCGAGCTCGGCGCGCAGATCCCCCGCGGGATCCTGCTCTACGGCCCGCCCGGCTGCGGCAAGACGCTGATGGCGCGCGCGCTCGCGGGCGAGGCGGGCGCGGCGTTCTACTCGATCTCGGGCTCGGACTTCGTGGAGATGTACGTCGGCGTCGGGGCACGCCGCGTGCGCGACCTGTTCAAGGACGCGCGCGAATCCGCGCCGGCGATCGTCTTCATCGACGAGCTCGACTCGGTCGGCCGTCGCCGTGCCGGCAGTGGCCCCGGCAGCCAGGGCGCGGCCGAGGAGCAGGGCCAGGCGCTCAATCAGCTGCTGGCGGAGATCGACGGCTTCACGCCGGCGCAGGGCGTCATCGTGGTCGGCGCGACGAACCGTCCCGATGTGCTCGACCCGGCGCTGCTGCGCCCGGGCCGCTTCGACCGCGCCGTCGGGCTCGAGCTGCCCGACGAGGCGGGCCGCGCGGCCATCCTCGCCGTGCATGCGCGCGGCAAGCCGCTGGCCCCGAACGTCGATCTGGCGTCGATCGCGCAGCGCACCGTCGGCATGACGGGGGCCGATCTGGCCGGCCTGTTCAACGAGGCCGCGCTGCTCACCGCCCGCGCCCGCCGCGCCTCGATCCTGCCCGAGGATCTCGAGACCGCGCTGCAGCGCGTGCGCGACGCGCCCGAGCGCCAGCGGCGCCTGTCGATGCGCGACCGCCGCATCGGGCAGTCGTTCCTGCAGGGCGAGCGCGTGACCTTCGCCGACGTCGCGGGCCTCGACAACGTCATCGACGAGCTGCAGGAGGTGCGCGACTTCCTCGCCGACCGCACGAAGTACGAGCGCCTCGGCGCGCGCGTGCCGACCGGCTATCTGCTTGCCGGACCGCCCGGGAGCGGCAAGACGCTGCTCGCCCATGCGCTCGCCGGGGAATCGAATGCCGCCTTCATCTCGGTGGCGGCGACCGAGTTCAACGAGACGTACGTGGGGGAGGGGGCGGCGCGGGTGCGCGACCTGTTCGCCCAGGCCCGCGGGATCGCGCCGGTGATCGTCTTCATCGACGAGCTCGACGCGATCGGCGGGAACCGCACGGGCGGGACGGGTGACAACAGCGAGCGCGCGCAGACGCTCAACCAGCTCCTCATCGAGCTCGACGCGTTCGGCCGCGACTCGACCGTCATCGTCATGGGCGCGACGAACCGCCCGGAGATGCTCGACACCGCCCTCACGCGCCCGGGCCGCTTCGATCGCCGGATCACCCTCGAGCTGCCCGACCTCGAGGCACGCAAGCAGATCCTGCGCCTGCACGCGCGCGATCGCCGCATCGACCCGCACGCCGACCTCGACGCGATCGCCCGGCTCACGTACGGCCTGGCCGGCGCGGACCTCGCCAACCTGCTCAACGAGGCGGCGCTGCTCGCCGCGCGTCGCGGCGCCGACACGATCACGCAGGCGCTCATCGAGGACGCGCTGGACCGTGTCGGCGTCGGCATCGCCAACGCGCGGCCGCTGTCGGACGCCGACCGCCAGGTCGTCGCGTACCACGAGGCCGGCCACGGCCTCGTCGCGCGGGCGCTGCCCGGCGGGCGGATCCTGCATCGCATCAGCATCGTCGCGCGCGGGAGCGTCGCCGGCGTGACGTGGATCCCCGAGACCGGCGATCAGCGGCTGCGCTCGCGCTCGGTGCTCATCGAGCGCATGGCGACGCTGCTGGGCGGTCGCGTCGCCGAGCAGATCGTCTTCGGCCAGGTCGCCGACGGCGCCGCCAACGACCTCGCGCAGGTGGGCACGATCGCGCGGCGGATGGTCACCGTCCTCGGCATGAGCGAGGTGGTCGGCTCGCTGAGCTACGCCGACGAGAACGGCCACACGAACGTGCACTACTCCGACGAGACCGCGCGCCTGATCGACGCCGAGGCGCGGCGGCTCGTCAGCGAAGCCGAGGCGCTGGCCCAGCGCGTGCTCAGCGAGCAGCGCATGATCCTCGAGCGCGTCGCCGAGGCGCTGCTCGAGCGCGAGACGCTCACGATGGACGACGTCGACAAGATCGCGGCGGGTTCGTTCCCGGCGGCCCGCGCGTGAGCCCGGTCGCCACCCCCAGCCCCAAACCGGCTCTGTGGCCGATCGACATGCCGCTGCAGCCACGCCCGACCGGCCGGCTGTGGATCGGCGTGGCCGGCAAGGGCGGCGCGGGCAAGTCGGTGTTGTCGGGCACGCTCGCGCGCGTGCTCGCCCAGCGCGGCCACCGCGTGCTGGCGATCGACTCGGATCCGATGCCGGGGCTCGCCCATTCGCTCGGCGTGCCCGAGCCCGACGCGCCGATGCTCATGCGCGCCGCCGAGAAGCCGGAGAAGGGACCGTGGCGGCTGCGCGCCGGCGTCGGACCGGCGACCGTCGTGCGGCGCTACACGACGCCGGCCCCCGACGGCATCCGGCTCATGCAGCTCGGCAAGGCCGACAAGGACGGGCTGACGCCGGTCCAGGGGTCGGTCAACGCGTTCCTGCAGGTCGTGCGCCGGCTGCACGAGAGCAAGTCGATGTACGACTGGGCGATCGTCGGCGACCTGCCCGCCGGCCCGCGGCATCTCGCCGCCGGCTTCTCGCCCTACGCGAGCCTCTACGTCGTCGTCGTCGAGCCGACGAGCCAGTCGGCGATGACCGGACGGCGCGTGGCGCGACTGGCCCGCGGCCCGCTCGGCGCCGACGTCATCTTCGTGGCGAGCAAGATCGCCGGTCCCGACGAGCGTCGCCGCGTCGAGCGGCTGCTCGGCGAGCGCGTCGACTTCGAGATCCCGGCCGATCCGGCCGTGGGCGTGGCCGAGCGCGCGCACGTCGCCGTGATCGACGCAGCGCCCAGCTCACCCGTCGTGCGCGCGGTGCAGCGGCTGGCGGACACCATCGAGCAGCGCACCCTGGAGGCCCCATGAAGCTCGCGGTATCCGGCAAGGGCGGCGCCGGCAAGACGACGATCTCGGGCACGATCGCGCGCGCCCTCGCGCGCGCCGGCCACGACGTCATCGCCATCGACGCCGACATCAACCCGATGCTCGGCATCTCGCTCGGTCTCGGCATGGACGCCACCGAGCGGCTGACCGGCATGCGCCAGGACCTCAGCGAGAGCGGCAACGCCGACGACGCCGTCCACGAGCACACGATCGAGGGCCTCATCGAGCGCTTCAGCACAGCCGCGCCGGATGGCGTGCGCGTCCTCGTGGCATCGCGGGTCGACATGCCCGACCACGGCTGCCTGTGCTGCGGCGTGAGCGCCGATCGCCTGCTGCGCGAGATGGAGGGACAGGGCCGCACCGTGCTCGGCGACCTCGAGGCGGGCATCGGCGTCCTGGCCCGGATGGAGGTGGGCAGCCTCGATCTCGTGCTCGTCGTCGCCAACCCGACGCCGAAGTCGATCGAGGTCGCCCGGCGCGCCGTCGAGGCGGCACGCGCGCGGGACATCGACGTGCTCGTCATCGCCAACCGCGTGGCCGACGACGAGGATCTCGAGACGATCAGCGCGGTGCTCGGCGACAACGAGATCGTCGTCGTGCCCGACGACCCGTCGATCGCGCGCGCAGACGCCGAGGGCCTGGCGCCGATCGATCTCGACGAGGACTCGCCGGGCGTCCGCGCGATCGTGCGGATCAGCGAGCGCTTCGCCGTCCCGCAACCGGCGTAGCGCGGGCGAGCGTGCCTCGTCGCGCGAGCGCGATCCGCTGATGCAGATCGCGATCCTGCTCTTCGACGGCGTCGTCGCGCTCGACGCGATCGGGCCGTACGACGTGCTCAAGCTCATGCCGCAGGCCGACGTGCGGCTCGTCGCCGCGACCACCGGCGCGGTGCAGACCGACGGGCCGCTGCAGCTCGTCGCCGACAGCACGCTCGTCGATGTGCCCCGCCCCGACATCGTCGTCGTTCCGGGTGGCCCCGGCGCTCTCACCGCGAGCCGTGACGAGCGGCTGCTGGAGTGGCTGCGCGGCGCGCACCCTCACACGCAGCTGACCACCTCGGTGTGCTGGGGCTCCGAGCTGCTCGGCGCCGCCGGTCTGCTGTGCGGCGTCCGGGCGACGAGCCACTGGCTCGTGCGCGACGAGCTGACGCGGCACGGCGCGTTCCCGGTCGACGAGCGCGTCGTCGTCAGCGGCCGGATCGTCACGTCGGCCGGCGTGTCGGCCGGGATCGACATGGCGCTGCGCATCGCGGCGCTCACGGCCGGCGAGGCGGTCGCCCGGCGTATCCAGCTCGTGCTGGAGTACGCGCCCGAGCCGCCCTTCGCCGGCGCCGGCTCGCCGCACACCGCCTCGCCGCCGCTCGTGGCCGAGCTGCGCGACGGCTACGCGCGCTCGTAGTGCGGCTACTCGGCAGCGCAGCGCGCGAGCTCGGCACGCCAGCTGTCGCCCTCGAGGTCTTTGCCGATGATGACGATGCGGCTGCTGCGGCGCTCGTCGTCACGCCACTCGCGCCCGGGCGCCGACTCGACGTAGGTCTGCACGCCGTGCACGATCTGGCGCCGCGACTCGCCGGCCAGCGCGACGATCGCCTTGATCCGAAAGAGGTCGGGCCTGAGCATCACGAGGCTGCCGAGCCACCCGTCGAAGCGCGCCGGGTCGAGGTCGCCGAGCTCGTGCGAGAAGATCTCGACCTCGAGGTGCTCATGCTCGTGGTGATGGGTGTGCTCGTGATCGTCGACGTTCTCGTCGGAGGCCCCCATCGCGAAGCGGTCGAGCAGGAGATCCGCTCCGGCGCTGCCGCGCGGCGCGACGATGATCTGCGCGTCCGGGTTCATGCGCTCCAGGCGCGTGCGCAGGTCCTCGACGGCGGCCTCGTCCGCGAGGTCGATCTTGCTGACGACGATGTGGGTGGCGAGCTGGACCTGCTGGCGCGCCTCGGGACTCTCGTGCCGGTCGAGCTGATCGACCGCGTGCAACGCGTCGACGACGGCGACCATCGTGTCCAGGCGCAGGACGTGGCTGATGCTCGTCAGCGTCTCCAGCACGGGGCCCGGATCGGCCAGGCCGCTGGTCTCGACGATGATGCGATCCAGCGGGCCGGCGGCACGGTGCAGCCGCGTGATGGCGTCGAGCAGCTCGCCCTGGCTCGTGCAGCAGACGCAGCCGTCGGCGATCTCGACGACGTCGCCGCCGGCGTCGCCGAGCAACTCGCCATCCAGCCCGATCTCGCCGGCCTCGTTGACGACGACGCCGATGCGCTCGGCGCCGGCCCGCTCGAGCACGAGACGGTTGACGAGCGACGTCTTGCCCGCGCCGAGAAAGCCCGTGACGACGGAGATGGGGATCCGGCCATGCGGGGCAAGCGACGATTCGGACACGGCGACGGCGGGCTCCTTTGCGGACGTGAAGGGCGACGACAACGGCGAGATGTGTGGCGGCACCCGCTCGCGCAACGGGGTTGCGTCTGCGCGAAAAACGGAGGTACATGTCGTGCCGCTATGTGATTGGATCACATCTTGACAAGGGGCAAGGATCTCCGCATCGGATGGCTGCTGTTTCTGCTCGACAGCAGCGACTGCAGCTACGGCTATGAGCTGCGCCGCGAACTCGATCTGCGGGGTCTGCCGCTCGATCCCGCCGTCCTGTATCGCAGCCTGCGCGAGATGGAGAGCAAGACGCTCATCAGCTCGCGGTGGATGCGCTCGGGGGAAGGGCCGCGACGCCGCGTCTATGAGATCACCGGCGCCGGGAAGGCCGAGCTGCGGCGCATCGCGGCGAGCGTCGAGGAGGCGCGCGACGCCCACAACGGGTTTCTCGCGGCCTACCGCGAGGGCGGGGGCGGGAAGGGGGACGGCGGCGACCGTGGTTGACGCCGCCGGGATCGCAGTGGTCCAATGGCTCGCATGAGCGTGCCGCGCCGACGGGCCGCCCTCGTGCTGGTCGTCCTCGGTGCGCTGCTCTACGGATGCGGCGGCGAGGTGACCGAGGCGCCGGATCTCGTGCCGCGCACGGACCAGGCCGGACCCGCCGCCGCGCCCGCTGCCGGCGGCACGGCAAAGCGCGACCCGCTCGCCCGAAGCTCCGCCGGGCGGCCGACGATGACGATCACCGTCGAGGGCGACACGGTCCGGCCCCGCTACCGGACGTCACGCACCGTCCGCGGCGGCCTCGTGGAGATCCGCCTGCGCAACAACACCGACGCGCGCGCAGAAGGCGCAGCTGTGGCGGATCACGGGCAACCACACCGTCGAGGAGGCACTGCGCATCCGCCATCCCCAGCCCGACTGGCTGCGGACGGCGGGCGGGGTCAGCTTCACCGCACCGCGCTCGACGAGCCGCTCGCTGCAGGCGCTGCCGGCCGGCCGCTACTACGTCGCCAGCACGCTCGACGAACCGGGCACGGTCGCGCCGTTCACGGTGACCGCGCCCGACGGCGCCGCGCAGCCGCCGCGGGCGCCTGCCCGCATCGAGGCGGTCGACTACTCCTTCCGCGTGTCCGGGCTGCGGGCCGGACGCAACAGCGTCGACTTCGACAACAGCGGCGCCACGCCGCACCACGCGTTCCTCGTGCCGATGCGCGCGGGCGCCACGCTCGCGGACGTCAAGCGGTTCTTCAACACGACGTCATCGACCGGCCCGCCGCCCGTCGACGCCGAGGGCACGCGCGAGACGGTCGTGCTCGAGGGCGGCGAGCGCCAGGTCACCGAGCTCGACCTGGACGCCGCGCGCTACGCGTTGATCTGCATCGTGCGAGGCCGCGAAGGCGGCCCGCGTCACATCGAGCTCGGGATGATCAACGAGGTGACGGTGCGCTGAGGCTGGGTCAGGCCGCGACGGCCATGCCGGCCAGCCGGTCGGCGAGCTCGATGAGCACGCGGACGCCGGGCGCGTCCTCGTCGACGTCGATCGCCGCGCGGCCCTCGCGGTCGGCGAGCGCGATCGCCGGCTCCTCGGGCACGACGACCATGTCGCAGTCGCCGACGGCCTCGCGGATGACCGCGAGATCCTCGTCGTTGCGCACGCGGTTGGCGACCACGATCACGCGACCGCCGCGATCGTCGGTCAGCTCGACGGCGCGCCGGGCGATGTTCAGCGACTTCGCCGTCGGCTGAGCGACGACGAGCACGACGTCGGCATGGCCCTCGCGCAGCCGCATCACGGTGCCGATCCCGGCCTCGAGATCGCCGATGATGATCTTGCCGGCGGAGTCCAGCTCGGTGAGCAGGCCCTCGGGCGAGACGCCGCAGCACATGCAGCCGGGATTGGAGCGCTCGATCCGGGAGGCGACCACGAGGCGCACGCCGTCGGGCGCGTCGCGGCCGAAGCGCTCGACGAAGCCCTCGGTCGAGCGTTCGTGCTCGGTCTCTCCGGTCTCGAGTCCTTGGCGGACCGCGACGAGGAGATCGGTCTCCTCGGGGCCGACACCCAGCGAGACGCCGAGCATCGGGTTCGTGTCGGCGTCGAGAGCGAGCACGTCATGGCCGGCGCGTGAGAGCGCGCGCGCAATGGTGCCCGACACCGTGGTCTTGCCGACCCCACCCTTCCCTGCGACAACGATCTTCATCGGTCTATGTTACCGGCATCTAGCTTGGCCGCCAAACCCTCGATCGCGCGGGTGGCGGCGGCGTCCGGCGCGGCATCGAGCAACGCGACCCCCGCGCGCTCGGACGCGCGCACGGCGTCGTCGGCGGGAACGACGCCGAGCAGCGGCACGCCGAGGAACTCCTGCACGCGCTCGCCGTCCGCGACGTCCGTCGCCTTGTTGACGATGAGCGAGAACGCGCGGTCGTCGCGCATCGTGCTCGCGATGCGGACGATCCGGCGGGCGGTGAGCATCGACTGCCAGGTCGGCTCGACGACGAGCAGGAAGCGCTGCGCGTACGGCGCCCAGTCGTAGGCCGCCTGGCGGGGACCGGCCGGCAGGTCGCCGAGGATGACCCAGTCGTCGAGCGAGCGGACGCCGTCGAGCCGGTGGATCACCTGGTAGAAGGCCTGGTGCGACGCGCGGTTGGGCTCGAGGCCGCGGCGGTCGGTCTTGCCGATCTGCAGCACGCGCACGCCGTCGGGCGCGTCCGTCGCGTAGCGCTGCACGGCGCGCGCGGCCCCGACGCCCTTGACGAGCCGCCAGCGGCCCTTCTCGTTGCGCTCGGCCGCCGCGTTGAGCGGGACCTCGTCGGGTACGCCGGCACCGAGGCTGATCGACAGCCCCGGCAGCGTGTCGGAGTCCAGCGCGAGGACGCGGTGCCCGCGCCGGGCCAGCGTCCGCGCCAGCGTCGCCGAGATGACCGACTTGCCCGCGCCGCCCTTGCCCACGACGGCCAGCCGCAGGCCCGGACGCGTGCGCCCGTCCGGAGGCTCGGGCGCGGCCTGTGGCGCCGGCGTCGCAAGCGTGGCCGTGGTCATGCGCCCGCCGCCGCCGTCAGTCGTGGTTGGCGGGGGACTTCTTCTTCGTCGGCCGCAGCGCGACGAACTCCGTGTAGCGGCTGATGAAGAGATCGAGGATCTCGCCGGTCGCCTTGAGCGACATCACGGACTCGTGCAGCTCCTCCATGCCGCTGCGCGTGAGCTCGTACATCCTGCGGTCCGGTCCGGCCGACGACTTCTCCCAGACCGAGCGCACGAGCTTGTCCTTCTCGAGCGCGCGCAGCGCGCGGTACAGGCGGCCGGGATCGTCGCGGTTGAACCCCAGCGGTCGCAGCCGCTCGAGCAGGTCGTAGCCGTGCGCGGGGTGCTCGCGCAGCAGGAGCAGCAGACAGGGGCGCAGGAAGTTCTTCGGCAGGATCTGCGCGCCGGGAGGATCAGGTGGAATGGGCTTTTCCGGTTCTTTCATGTAGGCAGTCGGCAGCGGCCTCGGGGGAGTCGTGGCACCAGCAGTCGGCGTCGCACTCGCCGTGGGTGGGACGGGTCAGATCGGCCATCTCGTCGGCGAAGGTGCGCTTGCCGGCTTCCATTCCGTCCGGGCTGAGCCAGTAGAACGACGTCGACTCTCCCTGCAGCAGTCCATCCGCGACGAAGCGGTCGAGAAACGGGACGAGCACGGTGTCGGGCACAGCGAGAAACCCACTCAGCTCCTTGGCGGTCGGCATCGTCGAGATCGCCTCGGAGTGCATCCAGTACATGGCCTGGAGCACCTCGTCGCGAACGCGCAAGACCTCAAGTTCGTCCATTGCCCCCCCACTTCTCAGCGAGAATCCCAATCGGTCCGATCGCAGGCGAATCGGGATTGTAATCGAGCGGGGCGAGCCCTGCGCGCTCGGCGAGCGAGAAGGTCTCGTCGAAGGGGATCGCGGCAGCGATCTCGAGATCGTGGTTCGCGGCAAAGGTCCGTACCGCCTCGAGCTCGCGTTCGTCGCGGATCTTGTTGGCGACGAGCGCGACGCGCTCGAGGCCGAGATCGTTGGCGAGCGCGGCCATCCGCCGGCCGGTCTCCAGCGACTTGAAGTAGGGCTCGACGACCGCGAGCATCGCGTCGGCGTAGCTCGCCGTTCCGCGCGAGAGATGCTCGGGCGACGCCTCCGTATCGAGAATGCAGACATCCCGGTCCTCATCGGAGGCAGCTTCGATGATGCGCCGGACGGTCGCGTGCATGCTGCACAGACAGCCGGTGTCCGCGTGCTGCGGATGGGCCATCACGAGCAGCTCGACGCCGTCGGGCCCCATCACGGAATGCGACGCCTTGATCTCGTCGAGCGTGTGCGTGAGCACGGGACCGGCCTCGGTCCTGCGCAGCAGGTTCGACGGCAGGACCGGCATGTCGCTCATTCGCTCGGCGGCAATGCCGAGCGTGAGTGCGAGGTTCGGGTTGGAATCGCCATCGATGGCGAGCACCCTGTGGCCGCTGCGGGCGAGCAGTCGCGCCATGGTTCCGGAGATCGAGGTCTTCCCCGATCCGCCCTTGCCGGCAATCGCGAGCTTCATGCCGGTGAGCGTACAGCGAGAAGTGTGTGGTTTCAACACATAGGTGGCGCGTCCCGGGCGGCCGCCGGAATTGAGGCTGGCACATCGTCCGTTCCCGGTGTATGGTTCGAACACATAGCGGGCAGGCCCCGCTGCGTGGCACGCGATACGGCGAGAAGGAGGGAACCCACACACCATGGCCATTGACTTTCGGGGATACCGCGCGCTTGATGACCCGGCCTCGGGCATCGTGCATGTCTTCTGGCTGTCGGGCATGAGCTGTGACGGTTGTTCAGTGGCGATGCTGGGCGCCGGGAATCCGTCCATCGAGGATCTCGTGCTCGATCGCATCCCGGACGTGCCGCTCTTCGCCTTCCATCATCCGATGATCTCCGAGGAGTCCGGCCAGGAGCTGACCGCGGCGTACGCGGCTGCCGCGGACGGCACGCTCGGGGCCCCGTACATCCTCGTCCTCGAGGGCTCGATCGCCGACGATCAGGCGCTGAGCGCGGGTCACCTCGCGACGCTCGGCACCGGCGCCGACCTGCCCCGCGGCGGGCGCTCGAGCCGCTCGGACACGCAGCCCGCGCGCGTCACCGACTGGGTGATCGCGATGGCCCCGCGGGCCGACGCGACGATCGCGATCGGGACCTGCGCGACCTGGGGCGGGATCCCGGCGGCGGCCGGGAACATCACCGGCTCGATGGGCCTCATGGACTTCCTCGGTGCCAACTACCGCTCGGCGCGGGGGATCCCCGTCGTCAACGTCCCCGGTTGCGCGCCGCAGGGCGACAACTTCACCGAGACGCTGCTTGCCGTCGTGCGCTACCTCATCGGCAATCGCGACCTGCCGCCGTTCGACGAGCTCGGCCGTCCGGGCTGGCTGTTCGATCAGACGGTGCATCGCCATTGTCCGAAGGCGGGCTACTACGAGGAGGGCGTCTTCTCCGAGGAGCCCGGCGACAACCAGTGCCTCGTGGAGATCGGGTGCTGGGGCCCGGTCGTGCAGTGCAACATCGTCGAGCGCGGCGCCGTCAACCACATGGGCGGCTGCATGGTGGCCGGTGGCGCGTGCATCGGCTGCACGATGCCGGGCTTTCCCGACAAGTACAGCCCGTTCTACAAGGCGCCACCGGGCTCTGCGATCTCGGGTGGCGTCTCGAAGGTCACGGGCGGCGGCATCCGCCGGCTGCGCCGGATGTCGATGCGCAACGCCAACAGCGAGCCGATCTGGGACCGCTCCGGGGAAGCCGGCCCGACCGGCTGGGGGCTCGCCCACGGCACGAAGAACCCGCTCGAGTCGGTCAACGCCCACTTCTACAAGAAGCTTCAGTACCACGGGTCGGTCCATCACGGCGAGCGCAACAAGAAGCAGCCGCAACCCAAGAGCATGGACATCCTGCGTCAGAAGGGGATCGACCTCGACGCGAGCACCGACGTCCTGCAGGAGCACGTCATCACGCGAGAGGAGCTGTAGATGGAGGTCTCGTTCGAACCGGTCTCGCGTGTCGCCGGAGCGCTCTCGCTGCACGCGACGCTCGATCCGGGCGGCCGCGCCAGCGACGCGACGGCGATGGCCACGACGTTCCGCGGCTACGAGGTCCTGCTGCGCGAACGCGACGTGCGCGACGCGATCTTCATCTCCAGCCGCGCGTGCGGCGTCTGCGGCGGCGCGCACGCGCTCTGCTCCGCGCTCGCGCTCGAGATGACCTTCGAGGTCCGCCCGCCACACTTCGGGATCGCGATCCGCAACGTGCTCGCGGCGATCGACAACCTCGTCGACCACCCGGTGGCGCTGTTTCTGCGCGCCGGTCCGGACTACTCCGAGCCCGTCGTGCGCGCGACGAACCCCGAGCTGTGGACGCGCGCCGAGAGCACGCCCGCGCCGGGCGCCGCGATCCACGGCCTCAACCGGATCTCGGACATCATGACCGGCCTCACGCGCTTCACGGGCAGGCTCTCGCGCGAGGCGCTCGCCATCTCGCGGACCGCCCGCGAGGCCTACGTCGTCATCGGCGGCAAGTACCCCCATCCGCAGACGATCGTCCCCGGCGGCATCAGCTCCACGGTCGATCCGTCGGACCTGAGCCTCGTGCTCTTGCGCGTCACGAAGTTCCTCGACTACAGCCGCCGGGCCGCCGCCATCTGGGACGACCTCGCCGAGTTCTTCTACGAGGCCGATTCGCGCTATCGCGAGGTGGGCGCCGCACCCGCGAACTTCATCGACCTCGGGCTCTGGGATGACCCGGAGGTCTACGACGCGTCGTTCGAGAACTCCGCGACGTGGGGCGAGGCGCGCTGGTCGACCCCCGGCGCGATCCTGGACGGCCGGCTGCAGACCACGCAGCTGCCGCTCATCGACAACGGCGTCGAGGAGTTCGTCGACCGCTCGTTCTACGAGGACTGGGTCGGTCAGGGCGAGCAGGTCGTCACCGAGGACCCCAACGGCAACCGCCTGTCGCCGCGGCATCCGTGGAACAAGCACACGCTGCCCAAGCCCGGCCACCCCGAGCGCCACGGCAGGTGCACGTGGGCGACCGCGCCGCGCTGGAAGGGCGCCGCGATGGAGACCGGCCCCGGCGCGCGGCTGTGGATCACGGCCGCCGCCGAGAAGCTCACGAACCGCGGGTTCATGGAGCCCTCCGGGCGAGGGTTGCGCTTCGGCATGCCCCAGGCCGCGCTGCCCCAGGGCGAGATCGAATGGCGCATCCCCGAGACGTGGAATGCGTTTGAGCGCAACCGCGCGCGGGCCTACTCGCTCGTCCAGTCGACGCTCGTGGCCTACGAGAACATCCTGTACGCGTTCGACATGGCGCGGATCGGCGACGCGGAGTCCGGGGTCTTCAGCCACTACTCGATCCCCAAGGATCACGTGATCGGCGTCGGCTTCTGGGGCGGGGCGCGCGGCTACATCAGCCACCACATCGAGGTCAAGGGACGCGTGATCGAGAACTACCAGATCGTCTCGCCGACGACGTTCGTCGCCTCGCGCGACGGCTCAGGCGCGCCGGCGCCGCTCGAGCGTGCCGTCATGGCCACGCCGGTACTGTCGACCCAGGGCCGGGAGCGGCACATCGACGTCCTGCGCGCGATCCGCAGCTTCGACCCGTGCATGTCGTGTTCGACTCACTGATCTTCGGCGCCGGGTGACGGGGGGGCGGGATGCGAGAGCACCTCTTCACACGCGCGCATGAAGAAGCCGTAGACCCACGGGATCTTCAGGTCGGCCGGGTCGCCGTTGAGCGGGCGGTCCCGGCCCTGCAGGAGCTCCTCGATGGTGCGCCGGGCGAGGTAGTGGCGGACATGCCCTCCGGGACCGGGTACGCGCCATGTGGCCGCCGCGGGATCGTCGGGGTGCGGTTTGCCCACCGGCTCGGCGCGGGCCAGCTCGGCGCACGTCGCCGTCAGCGCCGCCTGCACGTCCTCGCCGTCGCCGCAGCGGTCGCGCACGCGCGCCGTGAGCCATGCCGCGGGCTGCCGGGCGGGCTCGAAGAGCTCGGCCTCGACGACGCGCGCGAGATACCCGGCGCGGCGCAGCTGCATCTCCAGGCGCGCCTCGTCGTCGGCCGCGAGCGCGAGGTCGGGATCGTCGAGCGCGGGGCCGACGGGCGGCGCCGGCGCGGGCGCGTCGCGCTGCTGCACGCGCGTGAACACGGCCTCGACGAGGGTCTTGCCGACGAGGCCGGCATCAACGGCGATGACGCCGGGGCGGGGATTGCTCATCGAGCCGGCGCGGATGCGCGCCAAGTATCGGGAACGATCGTGGTTACGGACATTCTCGGCATGGTATGTGTACAGTACACAGAGCGTGGTCGCCGGTTGAGAGAGAGAGGGTAAGACCGATGTCCAAACTCAAGCTTCAGACGGTCCCCAACGCAGGCGGAGTCTTCGGCGCGGGCGTCGAAGGCGTCGGGGGCATCGGCGGCAGCCCCACCGGGCCGCTGAACATCGTCCACGTCTTCTGGATCGCCGGGATGAGCTGCGACGGCTGCTCGATCGCCGCCACCGGCGCGACCAACCCGTCCGTCGAGGACCTGCTCCTGGGCCGGATTCCCAACCTCCCGAAGGTCGTGCTGCACCACCCCGTGCTCTCGCCCGGAGCCGGCTCGGAGTTCATCGCGCCGTTCCGGCGAGCCGCCAACGGCACCCTCGGCGCACCGTACGTCGTCGTGCTCGAGGGCTCGGTGCCCGACGACCAGGCCTTCCCCACCGAGTACGGCTACTTCTCCGCGATGGGCGCGGGCGGCTTCGACCCGGAATCGGACACCGAACAGCCCAACCGCGTGACCGACTGGCTGTGGCGCCTGGCGCCCGGCGCCGCCGCCTACGTGGCGATCGGGACCTGCGCGACCTGGGGCGGGATCCCGGCGGCGGCCGGGAACATCACCGGCTCGATGAGCCTCACGGACTTCCTCGGCCGCGACTACCGCTCGGCGCTCGGCGTGCCGGTGGTCAACATCCCCGGCTGCTCGCCGGTCGGCGACAACTTCACCGAGACCGTCGCGGCCGTGCTCCTGTTTCTCGCGAACCTCGCCCCGGTCCCGAAGTTCGACGAGCTCGGTCGCCCGGCGTGGCTGTTCGAGGAGACGGTGCATCGCCATTGTCCGAAGGCGGGCTACTACGAGGAGGGCGTCTTCTCCGAGGAGCCCGGCGACAACCAGTGCCTCGTGGAGATCGGGTGCTGGGGCCCGGTCGTGCAGTGCAACATCGTCGAGCGCGGCGCGATCAACCACATGGGCGGCTGCATGGTCGCCGGTGGCGCGTGCATCGGCTGCACGATGCCGGGCTTTCCCGACAAGTTCAGCCCGTTCTACAAGGCGCCGCCGGGCTCTGCCCTGTCGGGCGGGGTCTCGAAGGTCACCGGCGGCGCGATCCGCCGGCTGCGCCGGATGTCGATGCAGAGCGGCAACAGCGAGCCCCAGTGGGACAAGGCGGGCGAGGTTCCGTCCGGCTGGGCCGGAGCCGGCGGCGGTCACGGCGCGGTGGGCCGCGCGAACGCGTTCTTCTACAAGAAACTGCAGTACCGAGGCTCGGTGAACTACGCCAAGCGCAACAAGCAGCAGCCGCTGCCGCAGAGTCGGAACATCTTGAGCCAGCAGGGCGTCAACCTCCAGCCGGGCGCCGGCGTCGGGGACACAGTCGAGCACCGGGAGACGATGTAAGTATGTGTTTCAAGAACTTGCCGATCGAGTTCGATGCGCAGGGCAACGCGACGCTCAAGCCGGGCGTCGCCAACCCCTACTCGTACACCGAGACACCGGCCCCGACGCCGATCGAGGACGATCCCGAGCGGATGCGCGAGCTGTTCGCGCGCAACGGCGCCGTCCGGCGCGTCGACTTCGATCCGGTCACCCGGGTCGCCGGCGCGCTGGCCTTCCACACCGTCGTCGACCTCGAGAACCGCCAGGTCATGGAGACCGCCTCGATGGCGACGCTGTTCCGTGGCTACGAGATCATCCTCAAGGGCCGCGACCCGCGCGATGCGATCTTCATCTCCAGCCGGGCGTGCGGCGTCTGCGGCGGCGTGCACGCGACGGCCTCGGCGCTCGCCTGCGAGATGGCGTTCGGCATCAAGCCGCCACCGATGGGCGTCGTCGGACGCAACCTGCTGCTGTCGACCGAGTACCTCTACGACCATCCGATCCACCTCTCGCTGCTCGCCGGCCCGGACTTCTCCGAGGCGGCCGTCCGCGAGACGAACCCCGAGATCTGGGAGCGCGCCCGCAACACGCGGACGCGCGGCGCCGCCGTCCACGGCTACGAGCTCATGTCGGACCTCATGACCGACCTGACGCCGCTGACCGGCAAGCTCTACCTCGAGGGCCTGTACTACACGCGCCTGGCGCGCGAGGCCTACGTCCTGATCGGCGGCAAGTACCCGCACCCGCAGACGGTCGTCCCCGGCGGCGTCAGCACGACGATCGACGCCTCCGATCTCAACGAGATCATGCTGCGCGTCGTCAAGTACTTCGACTACGGCCGCAAGACCGCCGCGATCTGGGACGACCTCGCCGAGTTCTTCTACGAGGTCAACCCGAAGTACCGCGACATCGGCTCGCGGCCGGCGAACATGATCGAGCCCGGCCAGTGGGACGATCCCTACGCCTACGACGGCACGTACGCCAACGCCGACGCCTGGGGTCGCGAGCGCTGGGCGCCGCCCGGCGTGCTCGTCGACGGCGAGCTGCGCACGACGAGCCTGCAGATGCTCAACGCCGGCGTCGAGGAGTTCGTCGAGCACGCGTTCTACGAGGAGTGGACGGGCAACGGCGACGAGTACTACAAGCACAAGACCGATCCGTCGGGCAACCCGCTGTCGCCCTGGCACCCGTGGAACAAGGAGACGATCCCGAAGCCGACGGCGACGAGCTGGAAGGAGAAGTACTCCTGGTCGACCGCGCCGCGCTGGGACCGGATGGCGATGGAGACCGGCGCGTACTCGCGCATCTGGGTCGCCGCGCAGACCGGACCGGACGCCTTCCGCGACTCGCCGTTCATCGAGTCCACCGGCCACAGCGTGAAGATCCACCTTCCCAAGGCCGAGCTGCCCAACACGGAGATCGAGTGGAAGGTGCCCGAGACGTGGGGCGCCTTCGAGCGCAACCGCGCCCGCGCCTACTGCATCCTCTACACCGCGGCCATCGCCTACGACAACCTGCAGCTCGCCTACAACCTCCTGAAGAAGGGCGGACCGGACGCGCGCATGTCGACGCCGTACGAGATGCCGCAGGACCACCGCATCGGCGTCGGGCTGTGGGGCGCCGGCCGCGGCTACCTCACCCATCACCTCGAGATGGACAACGGCGTGCTCGAGAACTACCAGATCCTCACGCCCTCGACCTGGATGGCATCGCCGAAGGACCCGTTCGGCAACCCCGGGCCGTACGAGGAGGCGGTGCTGGCCACGCCGCTGCTGGAGAACTACGAGAAGCCCGAGGACTTCAAGGGCATCGACGTGCTCCGCGCGATCCGCAGCTTCGACCCCTGCATGCCCTGCACGACGCACATGCACATGGACGGCCGGACGGTCTCGCGCGAGATCATCAGCTGCGCGTGCGGCGCCGACGAGGTGCATGAGCATCACTAGGTCACGCCAACATCAGGGGAACTGAGGGGTCAACTGCCGTGCGGGTGCTCGTCTGCGGGGTCGGGTACCGCTTCCTGCGCGACAACGCGCTCGGCGTCTACATCACCGACACGCTCGCCCCGCAGGCGACCAACGGCGTCGAGTTCGAGGATCTCGGCTACCACCCGGTCGGGTTCACGCAGAACCTCGAGGAGCGGCCGGCGTACGATCGCATCGTGTTCGTCGGCGCGGTCCTCCGCGGCCGCGAGCCCGGCACGATCACCACGTACAAGTACGACCACGTGCTGCCCGACGTCAAGGAGATCAACGAGCGCGTCGGCGACTCGGTGACCGGCTCGATCTCGCTCGACAACCTCATCGTCGTGTCGGAGGCGTTCAAGGCGCTGCCCGAGGACGTGTGGGTCGTCGAGATCGAGCCCGGCGACGAGACCTGGGGCGAGGGCTTCAGCGACCCGGTCGAGGCGAAGCTGCCCGAGATCATGGAAACGGTATGGAATTTGACAAGGCTGTAGCCGAGCTCGAGACGCTCGTGTCGACGCTCGAGCGCGACGGCGACGAGCGCGCGCTGATGCTGCTGCAGCTCATGGACGCTGTGCACCGGCCCGCCCTCGAGCTGCTGCTCGGTGGCCAGCCCGATCATCCGATCGCGGCCGCCGTGCTGGCGATGTACGAACTCGTGCCGCTCGACGAATACACGCAGGTCGAGGAGGCGCTCGACGAGGTCCGCCCGTACATCGAGTCCCATGGCGGCGGCCTCGACCTGCTCGAGGTCGACGGCGGCATCGTCCACGTCCGGCTGTCGGGATCCTGCCAGGGCTGCGCCGCCTCGGCGATGACGCTGCGCCGCGGCGTCGAGGAGAAGCTGCGCGAGCGGATCGCCTGGTTTGAGGAGATCGTGGCCCATGAGCCCGAGCCCGAGGCGCCGGTCGCCGGCGGCCTGCCGATGGTCCAGGTCGATCCACGCGCCCGGGCGCCGGCCGCCGGCGGCGGCGAGCTGCTGCAGATCGCGCAGCTCAAGCGACCGGTGTTCGTCGACGTCGGGCGGCTCGAGGACCTTGCCGAGGGCGCGATGACGGTCGCCGACGTCGACGACAACGCGATCCTCATCATCAACCTCGGCGGCGAGCCGTATGCGTTTCGCAACGTCTGCCCGGTCGACGGCCGCAACCCCTTGGACGGCGGACGGCTCACCGGTACGGTCCTCGTCTGCCCATGGCACAACTGCGCCTATGACGCCCGCTCGGGCAAGCGCGTGGACGACGAGCCCGGCGGGGCGGCGTTGGCCGTCGTCCCGATCGCGGTCTCCTCGGAGGGCGTCATGCGAATAGCGGCGAACGTCGCGTGAGCCTCGCCTTCCCGCCACACGAGGTGCGCTCGACGCGCATCCTCGTCGCCGGGGTGGGCAACGTCCTGCGCGGCGACGACGGGTTCGGTCCGGCCGTGACGGAGCTGCTCGGCCACCTGCCCGCCGGCGCTGAGGTCGTGGAGACCGGGACCGGTGGCGTCGCGCTGCTGCAGGAGCTCATGGTCGGCTGCGGGGGGCTCGTGCTCATCGACGCGGTCGATCGCGGTGCCGCGCCCGGCACGGTCTTCGTCCTCGAGCCTGAGGTGGGCGAGGGCGTGCACGTGCCCGACGTCCACCTCGCCAACCCCGATCGCGTGCTGTCGATGGCCAAGACGATGGGCTACCTGCCCGACCGTGTGCGCATCATCGGCTGTCAGCCGCTGGACGTCGACGAGATGTGCCAGGGGCTGTCGCCGGTGGTCCAGCGCGCGCTTCCGTACGCCGTCAAACAGATCGAGGAGATCGTCGATGCCTGGCTTTGACTCGATCGAGGCGCTGCGCAGCGCGCTGACGCAGCAGCGCTACCTCGTCGACGACGGCCTGGGGACCGTGGCCTTCCTCGCGCTTAAGCTGCGCCGGCCGCTGCTGCTGGAGGGCGAGCCCGGCGTCGGCAAGACCGAGCTGGCCAAGGCGCTCGCCGCGTCGAGCGGGGTCCCGCTCATCCGGCTGCAGTGCTACGAGGGCATCGACGTCCATCATGCGCTGTACGACTGGGACTATCCGCGCCAGCTGCTGGAGCTGCGCGCCGGCGGCACGACGCAGCTGTACTCGGCCCAGTTTCTCCTGCGCCGCCCCTTGCTCGAGTCGCTGACCCAGCCCGGCGCGGTGCTGCTCATCGACGAGCTCGACCGCGCCGATGACGAGTTCGAGGCGTTCCTGCTCGAGTTCCTCTCGGAGTTTCAGGTCACGATCCCGGAGGTCGGCGTCTACAAGGCCGAGACGCCGCCGGTCGTGATCATCACCTCCAACCGGACGCGCGATCTGCACGAGGCACTCAAGCGGCGCTGCCTGTATCACTGGATCGACCACCCGGATCTGCAGCGCGAGCTGGCGATCGTGCGGGCGCGGCTGCCGCACATCGGCCAGCACCTGGCCCAGCAGGTGTGCGCGTTCGTCCAGGAGCTGCGGTGGCTGGACCTCTACCGATCGCCCGGGGTCGGGGAGACGCTCGACTGGCTGGAGGGCTTTCACGCGCTCGGCCGTCAGGCGCTCGATCCGCAGACCGCCAACCAGACGCTCGGCGTGCTGCTCAAGGAGCGCGACGACCTCGACCGGATCCGCGGGCAGGGCCTCGACGTGCTGATCGCGCGGTCGCAGCAATCCGGGCAGGCCGCGCAGCCCGGGCAGGGGTGGCAGGGCGGCCTGCGGTGACGATCGCCGGCGCGGCGGACCGGTCCACCGACGAGGCGATCGTCCGCTGCGCGGTCGAGTTCGCGCGGGCGCTGCGCCTGTACGGGTTGTCGACGAGCGTCGACAGCGAGCACGTCTACCTGCGTGCGCTCAGCGAGATCGACCTGCGCGACGCCAACGCGCTGTACTGGGCCGGCCACGCGTCGTTCGTCAAGAGCCCCGACCAGATCGAGACCTACCAGGTCGTCTTCGACCGTCTCTGGCGCGGCTATCCGCTCGTGCCGGGCCAGCGCGGCTCCGAGCACGGCGAGAGCGACGCGCGCATGGGCGGCTCGCACCATGGCGGCGAGGCGCTGCCGCAGTTCGGCGGCAAGGGCACCGAGAAGATCGCGCTGGACGGCGAGCGCACGCGCGCGCACCAGGACCTGCCCAGCGCCGACGGCGAGGACGCCACCAGCGATCAGAAGGAGGGGATTCTCGTCGCCTGGAGCGCGACCGAGGACCTGACGCTGCAGCAGGCGATGGACTACCAGCAGGACGAGCTCACGGCGTTGCGCCAGCTGGCCGACGAGATCAAGCGCGCGGCCCCGGAGCGCCGCTCGCGTCGCCAGCGCCCGTCGCCCGGCGGTCATCGCTTCGACGTCCGCGCCACGGTTCGCAAGTCCCTCGCGACCGACGGGGAGGCCTTTCGGCTGTCGTACACCGGACCGCGTCCGGTCCCCCGCCGTCTGCTGTTCGTCTGCGACGTGTCGGGTTCGATGGAGCGCTACTCGCGCGTGCTGCTCGCGTCGCTGAAGGTCGCCGTCGGCGCGTCGCGCAAGGCGGAGGCGTTCGTCTTCGCGACGCGGCTCACGCGGCTGACGAAATCGCTCGACGGCCGTGACTTCGAGCGGGCGCTCGAGCATGCCCGCGCGAGCATCCCGGACTGGTCGGGCGGCACGCGGATCGGCGGTGCGCTCGCCGAGTTCAACCGCACCTATGCGCGGCGGGGCTTCGCGCGCGGCGCCATCGTGCTCGTCGTCAGCGACGGCTGGGACCGCGGGGACCCCGCGATCCTCGCCGCGGAGGTCCGGCGGCTGCAATTGCAGTCGCGCCGGCTGATCTGGATCAACCCGCGGCCGATGGAGGTCGACCGTCAGCCGCTGGCGATCGGCATGCGCGCCGCGATGCCGTTCATCGACGAGTTCGTGCCCGGGCACGACCCACGCGCGATCGCCGGCATGGCGCAGCTCATCGCGGGTCTCGACACGGCGCGTCCACGCCGGCGAACTTTCGCCGCTGCGCCGCCGGCCGCGTGAAAGTGCTGCAAAAACGGCATTTTCGCGTCTGCCTTGACACGTTCGCCGCCTGGCCGCACAATATGTGTGTCAGACACACAGTGTTCTGTTAGTGTCGCGACGACAATCCTTCTGACAGGAGGCAGCGCACGTGGTCATGGCAGCGTCATTCCCCGGCTGGTGGACCGGCATCGGGGTCGGGTTTCTCATCGTCGTGGTCGTGGTCATCCTCGTCGCGATGATCCTCACCTACGCCGCCCGGATCCGCGACCAGGCGATCGAGGGGATCGCACGCATGGACATGGCGCGCGCGAACACGGTCTCGGTGTGGCGCATCCAGGAGATCAACATCGCCACCACCGGCATCTGGCGCGACGCCGAGCGAGCCCGCAAGCTCCTGGAAGGGGGAACGTGATGCACACCACCGCCGACGAGCGGGTCCTGTGGACGATCGTGGTCGGGATAGGCCTCGTCGTCTGTCTGGTCGTGATCCTGCTGCTCTCGCTGTTGTGGTCGCTGGTCCGCGACATCGACAACCGGGTCACGTATCTCTGGACGGTGACCAAGCGCACCGCCATCAACACGACGGGGCTCTACCAGCTCGCCGGCACCGCTTCGATCGTCCGGGCGCTCCGTGAGGAGCTGTTGCGCCACGAGAAGCTGCTCTCGCAGGCCACCGGAAGGCGGGTGTCGTCATGAGCGAGGGCCTGCTCACCGTCGTGACCATCGTCGAGATCGTCGCGCTCGTCGCGGTGCTCGCGTTCTTTCTCATCATCATCACGCGGCTGCTGCGCAACATCGCGAAGACCCTCGCCGAGGTCGCCTGGGGCGCCCGCGCGGTCGAGCGTCAGCTGCGAGCGACGCGCTCGAACATCGAGCAGATCAACGCCGGCCTGACGGACATCGTCACGGTGGCGCCGGGGCTCGTGGACATGGCCGAGCAGTACGCACGCGGGGGGGCACGTTCCTGATGCTCTGGTGGATCGCCAACCTCGTCTTCCTGCTCGTGATCGTCCCGGTGGTCGTCTCGATCCTGATCAACCTGCTCAACCCGATCCGGGAGATCCGCTACTACGCCGACGACATCGCCGAGCACGGCGGCCTCTTCGGGCCGCACCTCGATGCGACCTCGGAGCTCGTCAAGACGCGTGCGCTCGTCAAGCAGGTCAACGAGGGTGTCGTCGGCTACATCGCGGCGATCGACAAGATTCGTTAGGGAGGACACATGAAGCCTGAACATGTCGTTTCGATCGTGCTCGTCCTCGTCGCCGTCCTTGTCATCGCGGGTTTTCTCATCGCCGTGATCGTCGAGCTGCGGCGCACGCACCTGCGGCTTATCACGATCCTCGGCGCGGTGGTCGAGACCGTGGAGAAGACCGACGGGCTGGAAGGCGTCGTCAACGACATCGCCGACGATCTCGCCACCGGGCAGGCGGCGCTGGCGGACTGCATCGATCGCCTCGAGCAGCGCGTCGGCGGGCGGTCCAACGGCGGCGGGCACCAGTCGTCCGACGTCCTCTCCAACTACTGATGCGGCGGCGGAGCGTGCGCAGATGTGTCTAGCCATCCCCGGACAGATCGTCGACTGGGTCAACGAGGAGCTGCACATCGCCACGGCGCAGGTCGCCAACGTGCGGCGTAGCGTCAACGTCGGCCTGCTCGCCGAGACGGAGGACAGCGTCGGCATCGGCGATTGGGTCCTGATCCACGTCGGCTTTGCGATGTCGAAGATCGACGAGGCAGAGGCGAGCGCGACGCGGGAGTTCCTCGAGGAGCTGGGCGATCCCTACCGCGACGAGCTCGAAGAGCTGGAACGTAGCGCCATCGAGTAGGGCCGGCGCCGGCCCTTCGTCCTCAGACGGTACAAGCGCCGCCGGGGGCCGGTGTCGGACCGCGTCCAGCGAGACTCGACCAGCCCCTCGCGCTCGAGCCTGCGCAGCGCGCGGTACATGACCGAGGGATCGATCTCGAGGTCGCTCGCGGCGAGTTCGCGGCGCAGGTCGTATCCGTAGCTCGCACCGCCATCGAGCAGGAGCAGCAGCCACGCCGTCATGAGCTCTTTGTGCGGGCGCAGCGAGCGACGGGGAACAGGTTCCGAGGACAAGGTCAGGTGCGTTGTCTCGGAATGTTCAGACGGAGGTGGCCGGCGGCCCGTGATCGGATCACGGGCCGCCGGCCGTCTGGCGCGCTGGCAAGGCCGCCAGGTGGTGGAGAGACTAGGCCACCCCGACATATATGACGGATACATATAGCTACGTCAAGACCCCAAGCGCACATTTCGGCATTCACGGCCCGTCCGCCAGTGCTGTATGTCGGACACACATACGATGAAGCGCCGTCGGGTAGGCCCCAGCGGGTCCCTGCCCAATCCTTCACGAGGAGCCACGCATGAGTCAGCCCGACGAGCCGATCATCAAGCGCGACGAGGACCCGGCGCCCATGCAGAAGGTCCGCACCGAGCGACCGCGGGCCCCGCGGGGCGAGGACGAGCCCGATCCGAACGTCGTCAGCGACGCGACCGCCGACGACAAGGGCCCGGGCGAGCCGCTCGACCCCGGCGTCGGCGGCTACGCGGGGCGCGACCCGAAGCACGAGATGCCGCGGATGCCGAGCGTGCCGGAATCGCAGGATTGACCCTGCCGCCGCGACGCGGCGCCACGCTTGATTCTGGACAGCTAAGGGTGCCAGCCATATAGTCGCTGGCATGAGTCGGCGGCCGGCGACCCGATGAGCGAGCCCGGGCCGGACGCCCGTGGAGCGATCCGGCGGTTCGCGCTGCCGCTCGCGTTGCTCGTCATCGGCCTGCCGGCGGGGCTCGCCGCCGTCATGGCGGTCGGCAGCCCGCCCCCGGACAAGGACCCGTTCATCCCGATCGACGGCTCGGCGGGCAAGAAGGTTCGCACCGCTCAGCCGCGGTGGGAGCCGGTGAGCACGATCACGGGCACCGGCACGACGGATGCGTCCTTCACGATCGCCGCCGGCGCCTCACAGTGGAAGGCGACGATGAACTGCGATGCCGGGCACATGCGGGTCGTCGACACCGCGGCCGGGGGCAAGGAGATCGCGGAGACGACATGCCCGCACGACGGCGTCGAGACGCGCACCGATCCGGGCGCCCATCGCCTGCGCATCACCGCAACCGGGCCGTGGAAGATCGTCGTCGAACAGCAGGTCCACACCGCGCTCATGCGCCCGCCGCTGGACGGGATGACGGCCGAGACGCTCGTCGCCAGCGGGCAGATGCGTTCGATCCAGCGCCGCGCCGAGGGTCGCGTCGACCTCTATCGCCTGCCGGGCGGCCGTCTGGCCCTGCGCTTCGAGGACTTCTACACGACGGGCAGCCCGGGCCTCGACGTCTGGCTCAGCCAGGCCCGCAACCCACAGTCGACCCTCGACGCCCGCGATGCCCCACATCTCAACGCCGGCCATCTGCGATCGACGCTCGGAACCTACAACCAGCTGTTGCCGGCGGAGGCGACGGTCGACCAGATCGACAGCGTCGTGATCTGGTGTCCCACGGTCACGATCGCGTTCGGCGCCGCCAACCTGCGACCGGTGTAGCCATGTCGACCCTCCTGGAGTCCCCACCGGCACCGCCGCCCGAGCCGACCCCCCCGAAGCCTGCGGGGTGGGCCCCCGACCGCCGCTTCATGGGGCTGGCGATCGTCGTCGACATCGTGGCGCTGACGCTCGCGTACATCGCCGTCACGGTCCCGATCGGCGGCCCGCAGTTGACCAGCGGCGAGGTCAACGAGCACTGGGTCGTCGCGCTCGCCTCGGCGATCGTGGTCGCGATCGGCACGAGCTTCGTGATCGTGCGGACGCTGCGCCTGCGCCGCAGGTACCCCGACGAGCTGGCCGGGCCGCGCCGGGCGACGGCCGCCGAGGTGCGCGACCAGCCGCGCATCCCGCGCAGCCTTCGCTTCGAGATCACCTCCCGGCGCACGATCGTGATCGCGCGCGTGATCTCGCTGGCGGCCGTGCCGGTCGTATGGGCGGTGGGCGCGCCGTTCTGGCTGGCGTGGTTCATGGTCCTGGCGCCCTGGATCGCGCCGGTCGCGCTCGAGGCACGCTGGAAGTACGCGCGCTACGGCGTCTTCGCGCTGTTCGCGCTCATGGGCCTGCTGCAGCTGCTGCACATGGTCGAGCACTCCGTGCAGGTCGGCCAGCTCGTGGCGACGAGCGGCGATCTCAGCCGCTCGCACGGCCTCTTCGGCCAGCTTGACTTCGAGCTCGTGCACTTCGTGACCGACAGCCTGCTGTGGGTCGGTCTCGGGCTGCTCATCATGGTCC
The DNA here is from genome assembly GCA_963751065.1 of uncultured Actinomycetes bacterium. Taxonomy (GTDB): domain Bacteria; phylum Actinomycetota; class Thermoleophilia; order Solirubrobacterales; family Solirubrobacteraceae; genus CADCVQ01. Next base: position 19,678 of record CAVVTD010000011.1, on the reverse strand, counting down.
TGCGCGGGCGCAACGCGTGGCTGTGGGTGGCCTTCGTCGCGGCCAGCCTGCACGAGGTCGAGCATCTCTACCTGTTCTGGCAGCACCTCTTCGACACGAACTTCTATCTGTCCGGTGGCTTCAGCGGGATCATGGGACACCACGGCCTGATCGGCTCGCCGCTGGATCGCCCGTACCTGCACTACACGTACAACCTCATCGTGTTCGTGCCGATGCTGATCGCGATCTGGGACGAGGCGCGCCACGTCGATCGCGTCCACGCGCCCGCGACCGGAGGCGCGGAGTAGATGGCCGAGCCGGTCCACGATCCATCGATGCAGGCGCTGCTGGACCACGACGGCGTCGTGGCGGCGCTGCAGGGCCGCCTCGGCAGGTACTGGACGGTCACCGTGCGCTCCGCGCGACCCGGCGCTCCGCTCATCGCGATGTTCAGCGGCGCGTTGCAGAAGGCCGAGCCCAAGGACGATGCGCCGCCCGGCGAGACGGACTGGGTCTGGTACGTCGGGGCCGACAACAGCACGTTCGGCGCGTTCGCGATCCCGCACGAGGGCTTCGTCCAGGCGCACTGGGAGGCGACCCCGAAGGGCCCGTGCCTCATGGCCCGCTGCGCGGACGTGCTCATCGCGCTGTTTCCCCGTGCGGTCGAGGACTGAGCCTGAGCCGGCACACGACCCCGAACGGTTGCCCTTCGACGTAGATGTTCGCCACAGCTAGGCTCGAGGGCGTGAGAGCGTATGTCCTCTGCCTGGCGCTGGCCCTGGCGCTGATCTCAAGCGGCTGCGGAGACTCCGACGACGCTGCGTCGCGGGTGCCCGCGGCCGACGCCGAGCCGACCGCCGGGAGCTGGAAGACCTGGGTGCTCGACTCGCCCGCGGAGATCGCGGTCGCGCCGCCGCCGCGCGCCGATTCCGCGGCGGCTCGCACCGACGTGCGAGACCTCGAGGCTGCCGTCGACGCGCGCACCGCGGCGCAGGAGAGGCAGGTGCGCGAGCAGAACGTCGAGTCCGTCGTGCAGCCGTGGCTCGGGCGGGCGATGGCGCTCGTCTCCCAGCGCGAGAAGAACCCGCCGGCCGCCTCGCGGTCCTACGGGCTCGTCGCGGTCGCCATGCACGACGCCGCGCTGGCCGCCTACCACTGGATGTATCGCTACAACCGCAAGGCTCCTGCACGCGATCCCCTCGTCGCGCCGAGCGCCGACCCGTCCTATCCGTCGTCCGGCGCCGCGATCGCCGGCGCCGCCTCGCGGGTGCTGTCCTATCTGTATCCCGAGGTGCCGCAGGCGCGCTTCGACCAGGACGCCGACGACGCCGCGCGGCTGCGCGTCGTCGCCGGGACGACCTACCCCAGCGACGCGAAGGCGGGGCTCGAGCTGGGCCGCGCGATCGGCGAGCGCGTCGTCGCGTACGCCAAGCGCGACGGCTCGACGCGCGTCTGGAACGGCAAGCGGCCGCGCGGACGCGGGTACTGGGAGCCCCCGCCGGGCTCGCTGGCCCGTCCCGTCGAGCCGCTCGCCGGAGCCTGGAAGACGTGGGTGCTGCGCAACGGCCGTCAGCTGCGGCCGGAGCCGCCGCCGGCCTACGACTCGGCGAAGTTCCGCGCCGAGGCGACGGAGGTCGTGCGCATCGGCGAGAACCTCACGCCCGAGCAGGAGCGGATCGCCAAGTTCTGGGCGGGCGGGCAGGGCACGCCGCTGCCACCGGGCGTCTGGAACCAGGTCATGTTCGCCTACGTGCGCGACCAGCGTCTGAGCATCCCGCTGCAGACCCGGGTCTTCGCGCTGCTCAACGTGGCGATGGCCGACGCCGGCGTCGCGTCCTGGGATGCGAAGTACGCCTATTGGAACCTGCGCCCCGAGAACGTCGTGCGCGACCTCGGCATCAAGAAGAACTGGAAGCCGCTGCTCGACACGCCGTTCTTTCCGGCCTACGTGTCGGGCCACGCGACGTACTCGGGCGCCGCCGGGGAGGTGCTTGCCGATCTGTTTCCCTCCGACGCCAAGCTGTGGCGCGCGAAGGCGCGCGAGGCCGGCATCTCGCGCCTGTACGGAGGGATCCACTACCGCAGCGACAACGTGGTGGGCCAGCGCATGGGGCGCGAGCTCGGACGGCTCGTCGTCAAGCGCGCCGAGCAGGACGGCGCCGAACGATGACCGCGGGTGGCAGCGGGCGCCCGTGCGTGGGGCGGGCGATCGCGGCCGCGGCCGTGCTCGCGCTCGCGCTCGCCGGCTGCGGCGAGGGCGAGGGCGACCAGGCCTCCGCGCCCGCGAAGGATCCCTTTCGCGCGGTGCCGCAGGGCACGATCTCCGCGCCCGCCGACAAGGCCGCGCCGCGCTGGGAGCCGGTGACGAGCTTCGCGGGCCGCGGCACGGTCACTCGCAGCGTGGACATCGCGAAGGGGGCGATCCAGTGGCGCGCCCGCTGGCGCTGCCCGGCGGAGCGTCTGTCGCTCGTCATCAGCCCGCCGCCGCGCAGCGGCTCCGCCCGCGCAGAGGGCGATTGCCCGGGGGAGCACGCATGGGTCGCCGCGGACGCCGCGAGCTGCGCGTGGAGGGCCCCGGCCCCTGGCGGGTGAGCGTCGAGCAGGAGGTGGACACCGCGCTGCACGAGGCGCCGCTTGCCCGCCATGGAGGCGTCCGGTGCCAAGGTGCTCGCGCGCGGCGACTTCTACAAGATCGAGCGCAAGGGCCTCGGCAGCGCGACGCTCTACCGGCTCGCCAACGGGCGCCTGGCGCTGCGGATGGAGGGCTTTCGCACCGATGCGAACACCGATCTGTTCGTCTGGCTGAGCGAGGCACGGCGACCGCGCACGACGCGGGCCGCGTTCGCTGCGCGTCACGTCGAATTCGCCGGGTTGAAGTCGACGCTCGGCGACCAGAACTACCTGCTGCCGCGAAGCGCCGACGCGGCGAAGATCCGCTCGATCGTGATCTGGTGCGAGCCGGTGCAGATCGCTTACACCGCTGCGACGCTCACGCGCTGAGCCGGCGACGCATGGCGGGCGACCCACTAGAGTCTGCGGACACATAGCGACGTTCGGAGGTAGTTGAGGTGCGAGGAGCTGACAGCAGGAGCCGTACGCCCGGAAAGCGCGGGCGCGTAGCCGCCATCGCCGTGACGGCCGTCTTCGGCGCGGCCGGCGTGGCCGCTCCCGCCCCCGCCGCGGCGGCGCAGACGCCGGCCGCGCTGTACGCCGCGAGCTGCAAGAACCAGAGCAAGCAGCCGTCGCCGGGTTCGCGGGCGACGCCGTACGGCACCTGCATCGGCGCGATGCGCCGCCTCGCGCAGGCCAAGTCGCGCTCGCCGCTCATCGCCTGCGCCGCGCTCAGCCGCAAGCGCATCGCGGGCACGAAGACGAGCGCGTTCTCGCGCTGCGTGGCGGCCGGCCGGGCGCTGTCGCGGCGAGGCAACGGCCTCGACCTCGCCTTCGTCGAGCAGATGATCCCGCACCACGTCGGAGCCGTCGAGATGGCCCAGTACGGGCTGCAGCACGGCGAGAGCGAGTACATCCGCACGCTCTCGGCGAGCATCATCCGCTCGCAGAACATCGAGATCGCCACGATGCGCCAGATCGCCGCGCAGCTGCGCGCCGCGGGCATCCGGCCGGTCGCCCTGGGCCTGACGGCGGCGCAGATGGGGATGGACCACCACACGTCGCACCTCGTGGGCGCCAGCCCGTTCGACGTCGTCTTCGTCGACATGATGATCCCCCACCACGAGGGCGCGCTGACGATGTCCAACGTCCTCTTCGCGCGGGGCACGGGCACCCGGACGAGGGCCCTGGCCGAGCAGATCACGGGCAGCCAGACGACTCGAGATCCAGCAGATGCGCCAGTTCCGCCTGCAGGTCGCGGGAGCGGCGGCGCCCGGGCACGACGACGGCCCGCACGATCATCCGCACTGAGCCACGCATCGAGTGACCGCGACCGAGCGCATGTTGCGCCTGAGCGTGCTCGATCAGTCTCCGATCGCGGCGGGCTCCGATCCGGCGCAGGCACTGCGCAACAGCCTCGACCTCGCCGAGCTCGCCGACGGGCTCGGCTGTCACCGCTACTGGCTGGCCGAGCACCACGGCAGCCCGATGCTGGCCGGCACGAGCCCGGAGGCGTTGATCGGCCCGATCGCGGCGCGGACCACCCGTCTGCGCGTCGGCAGCGGCGGCGTGATGCTGCCGCACTACAGCCCGCTGAAGGTCGCCGAGACGTTCAGCCTGCTGAGCGGCCTGTTCCCGGGCCGTATCGATCTCGGCGTGGGGCGAACCGACGGGACCGACGATCCCGTCACGAGCTTCGCACTGCAGCGCGACCGCAACAACCCGGCGCCCGACGACTTCGGCGAACAGCTCCCGGAGCTGCTGGCCTACCTCGATGGTGAGCTGCCCGCCGAGCACATCTTCGCCAAGCTGCCGGCGACGCTGCCGGGGCGCCCCGAAGGGCCCGAGCCATGGCTGCTCGGGTCCTCGCCGCAGAGCGCCGTGTGGGCCGCCGAGCTGGGCATGGCGTATGCCTACGCGGACTTCATCAATCCCGGGGCCGGCGTCCAGCTCGTCGACCTCTATCGCGCGGCGCTTCGTCGCATCCAAGCGCCTGCAGGAGCCGCGCGTCCTGGTTGCCGTCTGGGCGCTGTGCGCGGAGACCGACGAGCAGGCGGACGAGCTCGCGGCCAGCGCGCGGATGACGATGATGCTCGCGCGCCGCGGCCGGTTCACCCCGGTGCCACGCGTCGAGACCGCGGTGCGCTTCATCGAGCGACGCACGCGAACCGACGCGCCCGGCGAGGCACTGAACAAGCGGATGGTCACCGGCGCCCCGGCGACGGTGCACGACGCCCTTCGCGCGCTGGCCGGCGGCTACGACACCGACGAGCTGATGGTGCTCACGGTCACCCACGATCACGCGGCGCGCCGGCGCTCGTACGAGCTGCTCGCCGAGCGCTTCTCGCTCATGTGACGCCATGGCGCCGGGCATCGACGGGCACCATCGGCGCGGGTCAGCCGCTGACGCCCGGTGGCTCCGCGACGGCCGTGACGTGGCGGTCGATCATCGTGCGCAATTGCGCGGGGGGGACGGCGCCGACGAGCCGGTCGGCCTCCTGGCCGTCCTTGATGACAACGAGCTGCGGAATGCCCTGGATGGCGTAGCGCGTCGCGATGTCCGGTGCTTCGTCGATGTTGAGCTTGACGACCTTCAGGCGGCCGGCGTACTCGCGTCCGATCTGCTCGACGACGGGTGAGACCATGCGGCATGGGCCGCACCAGGGTGCCCAGAAGTCGACGAGCACGGGGACCGACGCGACGATCTCCTCGTCGAAGCCGCCGGCATCGGTCTCGACGATCCACGGCAGCGCGGCATGGCAGACGCTGCAGCGCGGGATGCCCTCGGCGCGCGGGCGCACGCGGTTCTTCGTGCCGCAGTTCAGGCAGGTGATGATCGTCGGTTTGGCAGCCATGAGATACGAGCTCAGACGCGCTCTTCGGGGCCGCCCGCGTTGGGCGTGGAGGGGGGAGGCACGCGCGGGCGGCCCTCGAAGCGTGCGGTCAGACGGTGGCGCCAGACGGCGATTGCGCCTCAGCCGGGCCACCCTCGTGCGCCTCGTCGGCGTCCGGCGCGGATTCCCCGGCATCGCCTGGCGACTCGCCGGCGGCCCGTCCGGAATCTGCGGAACCGCCCTGCGCCGAGGCCGGCATGCTCGCGCCGTTGCCCGCCGCGGTGCCCGGGCGGATCTGGATCCGGCGCGGCTGTGTCTGCGCGGGCTGGGGCAGCCGCATCACGAGCACGCCGTCGCTGATCGACGCCTCGATCGCGTCGGGGTCCAGGCCGTCGGTCACGCGCAGGGTCCGCTCGAAGGCGCCGAACGAGCGCTCGATCCGCGCCGTGCAGCCCTCCAGGCTCTCCCACGGAGGGCGGCGCTCGCCGCGCACGGTCAGCATGTCGTTCTCCAGCTGGATGTCGAGGTCCTCGGCCTTGATGCCGGGGACGTCCATGTAGACCGTGACATCGTCCTCGCTGACGAGGACGTCCGCAGGCGGCAGGAACGCGCTGGCTGCGCCGGGCGTGTTCATGAAACGGCTGAGATCCCGCATCCAGGGCGCGAGCGGCTGCAAAATCGTCGCCATCGCGATCGATCCTCCTTTGACTGTCGACGCATCAGGCTCGTGTCGGAGCCTCGTACTTGCCGACGTAGGACGCAGGCCGGGCCGGACAACCCGGCTTGAACGTGCGGCGGCGATGACCTACCGATCGGTCTCGTATCCCGCGAGAGGAAGAGGTACCGCATGCCCACGACGCCCGAGCCCGCGCCGCTCGAGGAGACGCCCGACCTTCATGGGGCCTACCCGCGACTGAGCGCCGAGCAGATCCAGGCGCTCGCGGCGCTCGGCGAGCGCCGCGAGGTGCGTGCCGGCGACGTCCTCTACGGGGAGCGACCGCCGTCGGCGAGGGATCGATGGCCGTGCGCCTGGTCCACGAGCACCTCGCCGGGCGCGAGCACGCCGTGCGTCAGACGCACGCCGCATCCAGTCAGACGAACGCCGCATCCACGTAGCACCAGCGCCAGTCCTCGCCGGGCTCGAAGGACTGCACGATCGGATGACCGATCGCGTGGGCATGGCGGCGGGCATGGCGGTTGGGCGAGGAATCGCAGCAGCCGACGTGGCCGCATGTCAGACACAACCGCAGGTGCACCCACGGCGAGCCGACGCGCAGGCACTCCTCGCAGCCCTGGGGCGTGCGCGGCCCGACCGGCCGGATCATCGTGATGTGGGGGCAGACGACCGTCTCGGGGAGTGGTGGCGTCACGCTCACGCAGCCGGATGTAGGGCGCTTCGGTGCGCCGGCAAGGTGGCCCGGCTTGCCGCCGTCCGGCCGCGGCCTATCGAAGCGCCGGCACACCGTCTCAGGAGGCAGCCGTGACCAGTCTCATGCTCGAGCATTTCGGAGTTCCGTCGAGCGCCCAAGACATGCGCCTGCGCGAGCGCGCCCGCCGCGAGGCGATCGACGGGCTGGCGGGACGCACCGTGTGGTGCGCGGCGGCGGTTCCGGAGCGCCGGTCGGCCGCCGAGGCGCTGCGATCGCGCCTGGGCGGAGCGGGCGCCGTCGCCACCGGCCGCCTGGACATCGCCGCCGACGGGCCGTTGCGCGACCTCGCCCGGCAGCTGGACGCGATGCTCAGCGGCCACGCGCGGGGGCAGCGCCGGCTCGACGCCGAGCAGCGGGAGATCTATGCCGGCGCCGCGCGCGACGGCGAGACGCTGATCGGCGATGCGGTCCGCCACGACGACGTCGTCGTCATCAGCGATCCGTCCGTCGCGGTGCTCGCCGAGGCCGTCCGGGAGCTCGGGGCGCTCGTCGTGTGGCAGCTCGAGCTGGGCCCCCGGCGCGCCCCCGTCGCGCGCGCGTGGAGCTTCATCGAGCGTTCGTCGCCGCCGATCGACGCCTACGTGACGAGCTGGAGCACGCCGCTGCCCGGCGGGCGGGTGCAGTCCGGCGTCGCCGCGTTCATTCCCGGCGCCGACACGGTCGCCGCGAAGGAGCAGACGACCGCCGCCGGCGACGCGCCGTGGGACGAGGAGCTCGGCTGGAGCCGGCTGCTCGGCGACGTCGTGCGGGCCGGGCGCGAGGAGCACGTGGGCGGCATCGTGCACGCGCGACCGGCGGTCGCCGTGCGCTGAGCGCGGGGCGCTGACCGTCGCGCCTGTGATCGACCTTGACGCCTGCGCGGTGTGCCCTATCGCCATCTCTGCGGGCGTGCGGGCCCCAGGTCCTGCCACGCCCATCACCTTCACTCGCGACTGAGGAGGAGCGGCAATGGCCAAGGCGGTTGGAATCGATCTCGGCACGACCAACTCGGTCGTGGCAGCAACGATGGAGGGCGGCCAGGCGGAGGTGATCCCCAACGCCGAGGGCCAGCGCACGACGCCGTCGGTCGTCGCGTTCACCGAGGACGGACAGCGGCTGGTCGGCCAGGTCGCCAAACGCCAGATGATCCTCAACTCCGAGAACACGATCTACTCGATCAAGCGCTTCATCGGACGCAGGTGGCAGGAGGTCGAGGAGGAGGAGGCCAAGATGGTCTCCTACAAGGTCGTCAAGGGACCCAACGATGCCGTCCGCATCGAGGTCCGCGGCAAGCAGTACTCGCCCGAGGAGATCTCGGCGATCATCCTGCGCAAGCTCGCCGAGGACGGCGCCAAGGGCCTGGGCGAGAAGGTCAACGAGGCCGTCATCACGGTCCCGGCCTACTTCAACGACGCCCAGCGCCAGGCGACGAAGGACGCCGGCAGGATCGCCGGACTCGAGGTCCTGCGGATCATCAACGAGCCGACCGCCGCGGCGCTCGCCTACGGCATCGACAAGCAGGGCTCGGAGACGGTCCTCGTGTTCGACCTCGGCGGCGGCACCTTCGACGTCTCGCTGCTCGACGTCGGCGACGGCGTCGTCGAGGTGCGCTCCACGAGCGGCGACGGGCACCTCGGCGGCGACGACTTCGACAAGCGGATCGTCGACTGGATGGCCGAGGAGTTCAAGCGCGACCAGGGCATCGACCTGCGCAGCGACCCGCAGGCGCTGCAGCGCCTCTACGAGGCGGCCGAGCGGGCGATGATCGAGCTGTCGGCCACGACGTCGACGCAGCTCAACCTGCCGTTCATCACCGCCGACGCCAACGGGCCCAAGCACCTGAACATGACGCTGACGCGGGCGAAGTTCGAAGAGCTCGTCAACGATCTCGTCGAGCGCACCCGCGGTCCCGTCGAGCAGGCGCTGTCGGACGCCAAGCTGACCGCCGGCGACATCGACGAGGTCATCCTCGTCGGCGGCTCGACGCGGATCCCGGCTGTCCAGAAGCTCGTGCGCAGCCTGACCGGCGGCAAGGACCCGAACATGTCCGTCAACCCCGACGAGGTCGTCGCACTCGGCGCCGCGCTGCAGGCCGGCGTGCTCAAGGGCGAGGTCGAGGACGTCGTGCTGCTCGACGTCACGCCGCTGTCGGTGGGGCTGGAGACCCTCGGCGGCGTCATGACGAAGGTCATCGAGCGCAACACGACGATCCCCGCGCGGCGTACCGAGACGTTCTCGACCGCCGCCGACAACCAGACCGCGGTCGACGTCGTCGTCCTCCAGGGCGAGCGCGAGCTCGCGCAGGACAATCGCCAGCTCGCGCGCTTCCGCCTGGAGGGCATCCGCCCGGCGCCGCGCGGCACGCCGCAGGTCGAGGTCACGTTCGACATGGACGCCAACGGCATCCTCAACGTGTCGGCGCGTGACAAGGACACCGGGGCAGAGCAGCAGGTGACGATCGAGGAGTCGACGAACCTCGACCGGGGCGACATCGACCGGATGATCCGCGAGGCCGAGCAGAACTCGGCGGCCGATCGCCGGCGCCGCGAGGAGATCGACGCCCGCAACGAGCTGGACTCGCTGGCCTACCAGGTCGAGCGCCAGCTGGGCGAGCTCGCCGACAGGCTGCCCGTGCACGACAAGGCGCGGGCCGAGCAGGCGATCGCCGATGCGCGCGCCGCGAGCCCGTCTCCGGGATGACGTACGATCGTGATGTCCGATCGGGCGTGAACGGGGCGCGGCGCTGGCGCGCGAGGCGGGCTTCGAGGTCGAGGGCGGCCTCGCGGTCGCCGAGGATCTCGAGGTCACGATCGCCGAGACCATCCGGCGCGTCGCCCTCGAGAACGACTCGGAGGCGATCGCGGTCGGCATCGAAGGCCGCGGCAGGCTCGGCGAGGTCCTCCTCGGCAGCACGTCGCGCGAGATCATGCGCCACGCGCCGTGCCCGGTCCTCGTCGCGCGGATGCCGCCCGAGAAGAAGAAGAAGAACTAGCGAGCGGCCGGCCGCGGGGTTACGTCCGCGCCGGGATCAGCGCGCTGAGGTAGTCCTGCGGCAGCTGCGACGTGACGTCGAAGAACTCGTCGTCGACGGCCTCGCGCAGCGTCGCGAGAACAGCGCGCGCATGGGCAAGCGCCACGCCCGGGGGCACGCCCTCGCGCGCGGCGATCAGCGCGACGAACCGCTCCAGCGGCATCGGCCGCGCGACGCCGTCGCTGCGCTCGCGCCCGCGCTTCAGCGGCGCGTGCAGCTCGGGGTCGAGGCGCGCGAGGAGGTCGTCGACCTCGCCCCCGGCGATCCGCTCGGCGAGCGTTTCCAGGACGGCCTCGGTCGCGCGGCGCGCGCCCTCGGCGTCGAGTGCCGCCCGCTCGGCCACGCGCGCGAAGAACGCGTCTGCCGGCATCACCTCGACGTGCGCCCCGCGCGGCAGCAGCAGGCCGAAGTCCTTGGGCAGCTCGGAGGCGACGTCGTCGAGCTCGCTCGGTGAGATCGCCTGCGCGAGCACGGCGAAGACGCTCCGTGCGCGCTGCAGCGCGGCTTCCCGATCGACTCCGGACCGTTCTGCGAGCCGGCGCAGGAACTCGTCGACATCGAATCGCTGGGAGTGCTCGTCCACGTTGAGCCTCGGGGCGAGCTCCGGCGGAAGCTGCGCGGCGAGGTCACGCGCCGCGCCCGCCGAGATCCGCTCGCCGAGGGTGGTCAGCGTCGCCCGCACCGTGCGCTCGGCGTCGTCGCGGTCGATCGCGGCGGCCTGCATGACAGCGCCGACGAAGGCGTCGTGGTCCATGGTCCGGCCTGTAGCTCGCAGGACGCGCCCGTCAACCTTCGACCCGCACGGCGAGCGCTGCGATCCCGGACTGCGGGCGATCACGCCGCACCAAGTCGTCGCCGAGCTCCGTGCCCTGGAGACGCTGCCAACGCGTGACCGCGTCGTGAACCCGATCAGGCCTTGCGCCGAGCGCTCGGCGGCGTACCCCCGAGACCCATGATCCGCTGGCTCAACAGATGGCCTCCGGCGCTGTGGCTGGCGGTCTACATCGGCAGCCTGTTCGTGCTCATGGGCTCCCAGCGGGCCGACCTGGCCGTCGTCGGCATCGCGCTCGTGCTGATCGCCTTCGGCGGGGCGGCCTACCTCGCGGTGCGGCCGTCCCCGGGCAACCCGCCCCCGCGCGGCTTCGCTGCGCTCATGGCGGGGCTCGGCGCGTTCTACCTCATCTCGGCGGCGGCGGCGGCGGTGCTCGGGCCCGAGTACGCGCTCGCGGCGCTGCTGGCCGGGACGGTGCCGTCGACCGCGGCCGCGCTCACGTACGCGACCGCGCGGCGTAAGACCCGCCTGCGCGAGGACGGCCATCTCGAGGATCTGTCGGTCGAGGATGACAGCCCGTTTCCGGGCGTCGGGATGGACGACGAGACGCCGCTCGGCGACTCGCCCGAGCTGCACGACGACATCACGCCGCATGACGTCCCCCGCGGTCACCCCGGCCGTAGGCGGCTCGAGCGCCAGGCCGCCTTCGAGGGCGACACGACGCGGGAGGACCGCACCTCCAAGCCACGCCGGCGCGCTTGACCCGCAGGCCGCTCGGCCTATCGAGCGGCGCAGGAGATCCGCGCGCGGCGCCGGCGACGGCGAGCGCGTGGCCCTGCCCGAACGACAACCGACGACCGTGAGAGGACGAGATGACGACTGAACTCGTCGTGCAGGATGGACACCCCACGCTTCGCCACGAGGAGCGCCATGCGATCGGCGTGCTCCTCCAGCGCACGCTGGTGGAGCTCACCGATCTTGCGTTGATCGGCAAGCAGCTGCACTGGAACGTCCAGGGACCCCATTTCCGTTCGCTGCACCTTCACCTCGACGAGCTCGTGGATGCCTGGCGCGCGCTGGGCGACCGCGTCGCCGAGCGGGCGGTCATGCTCGGCGTCTCGCCCGACGGGCGCGTGGCGACCATCGCCGAGCACACGCCGTTTGACGCGAACGAGATCGCCGGGCCGCTCGAGGACTCGTTCGTGGTCGACTACCTCACCGGTGCGCTGGCGGAGGCGGTCGCGCAGGCGCGCAAGTCGATGGAGCAGAGCGGCGAGCTCGACGACGTCAGCAACGACCTGCTCATCGAGGTGGTCGACACGCTCGAGGAGCAGCTCTGGATGGTGAGCGTCCAGCGCGTATGACCGGCACGGCGGGGCGTGCGCGCGCGGTTCGCGCGCATGACCCGCCGGTCGGGCTCGCGGCGCGGGCGGCCTCTACGCGCAGCGACGGGCCCGCTGCAGCCGCTCCTGCTGGTGCACGATCTCGCTGAGGCGGTCGATCGCCTTGCGCAGGATGCGTGAGACCTGCATCTGGCTGATTCCGAGCGCGGCGCCGATCTCCGCCTGCGTCATGTCGGCCCCGAAGCGCAGGTCCATGACCACGCGCTCGCGTGGCGGAAGCGACGTCATGAGGCGCTCGAGCAGCGCGCGGGACTCGACGCGGTGGTAGCCGTCGTCCTCCCGGCCGCACTCGTCCTCGAGCGCCGGCCCCAGGTCTGCGCCTCTCGGCGCCTGAAGCGACAGCGCGCTGCGCCCGACGCGTGCGCGCTGGGCCTCGAGGATGTGCTCCTCGTCGCAGTCGAGCGCTCGCGCGATCTCCGGGACGGTCGGCTGGCGATCGAGTTGCTGCGTCAGCGATCTCGTCGCACGGTCGACCCGCAGCGACAGCTCCTGCAGGCTGCGGGGCGGGCGCACCGCCCAGCCCCGGTCGCGAAAATGGCGTTTGAGCTCGCCGACGATCGTCGGTACCGCGAAGCTCGTGAAGGCGTTGCCACGGCTTGTGTCGAACCGATCGACGGCGTGGATGAGCGCCAGGGAGGCGACTTGGTTGAGGTCCTCGATCGGCTCGCCGAGGTTCTCGTAGCGGCGCGCGATCGAGCGGGCCAGCGGCAGGAAGCGCTCGACCAGGGCGCGGCGTGTCCACGGTTCGCCCAGCTCGGCATGGCGCTCCCACAGCGCCTCCTGGCTCAGGTCGACGCAGTTCCCGCCTGGGACCTCAGCAATGCCGCGATATGCCGGTGCGCTCATCTGTGTGCCCCTCGTCGGGTCTCGGTCACCCCACGTTCGTAGGCCGTGCGACCGGGCGGTCAACACGGCAGGCGACAGCGACGGACCAGCCGCGCATGGTCGACTGCGCGGGCCGGCGCTACGCCGGGCGGTGCCTGCAGACGTAGACGACGTCCTTCACGAGCAACGACTCACGCGCTCGTCGGCCGCAGCTACATCAGCCAAGGCTCGATGGCGACTCTCCACGAGACACGGACCGATCGATCTCTCTCTTCCCGAACAGATGAGGAGGTCGCCGAGCTCGACGCAGCGTGAGCACCGAGCGGGGCCGGGGCTCTGTGTGGCCCCGGCCCCGCCAGCGCTTACTTGACGAGTTGCGTCGTGAATGACGCGGTGTTGTCGAGCGGGTTGGGGTCGTTGATGTCGCTGGAGACGGTGGCGACGTTGTTGATGTTTGACTGTGGTGCGCGTGCGGTGATCTTCAGCGTCACGCCCGAGCTGCTGTCGGCGCCGCTTTCGATGGTCCCGAGGTTGCAGGTGACGTTGCCGGAGCCGCCCTTGCCCGGCTTGGTGCATGTTCCCTGCGAGGTGCCGACCGACGTGAAGTGTGTGCCGTAGGGCAGGTGGTCGGTGAGCACGACGTTGGTGGCCGCCTGCGGCCCCTTGTTGCGGACCGTCAGGATGTAGGTCACCTGCGCCTTGGACTTCGCCGTCTCGGGCCCGGCGATGCTCAGCGACAGATCAGCCGCCGGCGGAGGCGGCGTGACGTACGTCTTGAACGCTTGATCGTACGTGCCGGTGGTGGCCACCCATGGTACCCCGTCCGCGCTGCTGTACGGTTGACCACCCGGATAGGGGTCCCCCCCGAGGGCGCTGATCCTCCAGGCCGCTAGGCCAGCCGAGCGGACGACGATTGCGTACTGCGTCCCGGCGGCGACGGTCGCCGGTGATGAGAACGCGGCCTCCACCCAGACTCCACTGAAATTCGGCGCCACGGTCGTGCTCGCCAGCACGTCCGACCCCGGCGCTCCGCTGCTGTCAACGGCCCGGATCTCAACCGTCGCGAGGCTCCCCGACCCCACCGCGTGCAGCCGCAGATCGACCTGATCCAGGACACCGGACAGCCCTGCCGTGAACGTCTGCGCCAACGCGGTGTCGCCAACTCCACCGAAGAGAACCTCACCGCCCGACGTATCGGGCTGCTGTTGATCGAGCGTTCCGGTCGGGGCCGCGTGCGCGACCGCCGCGGCGAGCAGCGTCAGTGCGGCGACCGCCCCGACGGCGCATCGCCGCCACGCGCGTCTCGGGGTCGCCGCGTGGGCGGCCCTGGATGTGCGTGTGCGTGTCATGGTTTGCCTCCTGCTTGTCGATGTACGCTGCCGTGCCCGGCGCAGCGGCTTCTGTGTTCAACCATCCGCGGGCGCGACAACCGCCACCACCCCTGAGTGGGGGGATCGTGCTCCCCCGCCGCGACCAGCGCGAGCGCCGGGATGGCGCTCTGGATGTGCACGTGCCCTTCATGGTTGTTCTGCCGGTACTGCGCGGGCTTGACCTGGGGACACGGTGGGGGCGAGGTCCAGTCGAGCGCGTGTGAGTGACATGCGTTGACTTTCGCGACCCGCGTTGCGGGTGTGATCCGTGCCAGTACGGAATCTGGAGCGTCTGGCTCGGAGGTGGTGTCAGCGTGCGGCGCGCGGGCGCGAGTAGGTGGTCGGCGCCGTTTACGCCAGCAGCGTGATCGTGTCGTGGTCGTCGCCCTCGGTGTCGACGGACGTGACGGTGCCGCGGGCCCCGGCCCTCATCCGAACGGGTGATCGCGTCCGGACGTTGGCGCACCGTCGCTGTGCGGTGCTCGGCGTCGGACTGTTTGATGACGGCGGCCGACGCTCGGTGGGGGGCGAGGTCAAGTCCAGCGCGTGTGCCGACCGCGTTGCGTGGCTGGCGGGCGGGGATCGGCGCGCCGACGAACGCGAACGCGACGCCCACGAGCGGGATCAGCGGTAGCGCGGTCGACGCTTCGCTGCCCCAGGCCTCGCTGGGCCACCTCCAGCCGTTGATCACGCCCAGCGCCCGTGACGCGGTGAGCATCGCCATCGAGCAGGCGACCAACGACCACGCGAGCCGCGTGGTCCTGCGCACCGTCAAAAGGGCCGCTCTGGAACGCGCATCGGCAGCATGGCGCGGATCGGCGCGTGCGCCGCCGGCGACGACCGCGAGCGATCGCGGGGTCGCGTGCCGTCCGTCCTCACAGCGTGGCCCGGTCAATCAGGTCGATGGGAAGGCTGCCGGGTGCTCCGACCATGCTGATGCCGTGCGCCAGCGCGATCTGTTCCAGGCGCTCGATGTCCGGCGGGCCGTCCTCGACGGGCAGCTCGAGTCGCGGCGCGGGCGTCCCGACGGCGCGGACGAAGTCCACGAACCCCGCCGGCACCCCGATCACCGTGTAGCGCGCCGGGCCCGGACTTGTCACCTCGACGGTGTGCGGTTCGCCGAGCGGGGCGTGGAACGCCTGCGCTGCTCGCACGGTATGGGGGCCGGCGGCCGTGTGCAGGGTCAGCTCGCCCTCGTGCACGAGCGCGAACTCCGACTGGTTGGCATGGATGTGCGGTGGCGGCATGTCACCCGGCGCCGACGTGAACGTCGCCGCGTCGTAGGCGCCGCCGGTGTCCGTCCCGTCGATCAGGACCTCAACGAGCTCGTTTAGGAACCAGATGGCTTCGTGCGACATGGTCTCCTCCAGGGGGTTGGCTGCTCGACGAGTGTTCTCAGGCTCGACCGCGCCGGCCATCCCACCTTCACCGGGTCTTGCGAGCACCCATTGAGGGGCCGGGCGACCCCCCAGAACTCTGGGGTGGCGGGCGCGCCGACCGCTCGTCATGCTGGCTGTGTGGGCAGTCAGCTGACAGCTGAGCGCGTGCGTTGCGACGTCGAGGTCTTGGCCCGCGGTGGGCTGGACATCGCCACCTTCTGCGCCGAGGTCGACGAGTCGCTGCGCAGAGCGCTGCCCTCCTGCGCCAGCTGCGTGGCGACGCTTGACCCCGCCACCAACCTGCTCACCGGCGGCTACAAGTACGGAGAGCTCGCCGGCAACGACGAGCACGACGAGGCGTGGGCGCTCGTCGAGTACGGGCACGTCGAGCCGACCAGCCTGACCGAGCTCGCGCACGCCGACGTGCCGGCCGCCGGTGTGCATCTGTCGACGGGCGGCGATGTGCAGCGCTCGCCGCGGATGCGCGACCTCGTCATCCCCAAGTTCGGCTACGCGGACGAGCTGCGGCTCGTCGCCCGGGTAGGCGACCGCGTGTGGGGCGCAATCGCGTGGTTCGGCGATAAGCCCTTCGACGACGGCGACGTCGCGTTCGTCGCGTCGATCTCCGCGTCGTTCGCCGAGGGCCTGCGGGCCGGGATCCTCGCCCGGCTCGCGCTCACACCTCCGCCATCCACCACCGGCCCCGCGGTCATCATCGTCGACGCCAACAACGAGATCAGCCAGGTCAGCGCCGGCGCCCAGGCCCGCCTCGACGAGCTCGGCCTGATAAGCCACGCCGTCACGCCGATGGCGATCATCGGGGCACTCGTCGCCAGCGCGCGACGCTTCGCCGCCGGTCACACCGACACGCTCCCGCGCAACCGCGTGCAACTGCCCAGCGGCCAATGGCTCGTGCTGCACGCCTCCCCGCTGTCAGATACCGACGGCGCCACCGGCAACGTCGTCCTCACGATCGAGGAGGCCCGCCCACCCGAGATCATGCCGCTCGTCATCGCCGCCTTCGACCTCACACCACGCGAGCGCGACGTGATCGAGCTCGTACTGCGAGGCATCGACACCAGACAGATCGCGACGACGCTGCACCTATCCGCCTACACCATCCAAGACCACCTCAAGTCGATCTTCGAGAAGTCCGGCGTGGGCAGCCGCCGCGAGCTCGTCAACCACGTGTTCCTCGGCCAATACGCCCCACGACTCGGCGCCGAGCTCGCGCCATCAGGCTGGTTCCTCGACGAGTAACCGGCTGATAGGCACCTCGGCGCGGTGCGAACCGACGGTTCCCGATCATGTGGTGCTGACGTTTGCGCAACTCGAGTACTCAGAAATCGCCTGGCACTCGGAGGACGTGTTCGTCTTGCGAGAACCCCACCGTCGTTCATGTTGCGCAGCGTGCGCTCGGGACCGCGTGTCGCCCACTGGTCTGCACGGGCGGGTGGCCAAGCGCCGCCGCGTCCGGCGCTGCTCGGTCAGCTTCGGGCCGGCGGTGCCGCTTTGCAGCTACTTCCTCACCATGGGCGCGGCGGGTTTCGAACCTGCGACCTCTCGCGTGTGAAGCCCCGCGGCGACGTCGCCGATATAGTCGTTTTGCAGGGGAAATATTGGTGGTCTTTGACCGGGCGGTGCCGGATGTCCGTGCACAGGTGGACGGCGCGCAGACCTTCTATCTGCGTCTGACCGTCGACGGACGGCGCCACAGGGTGCGCTTGGGCAGCGATCGTGAGGGCTGGACGCCTGGTCGTGCGATGGGCGCGCTGGAGGAGCAGCTTGCGGAGATCCGCGCCGGAACCTGGCAGCGCGCGGAGCTGGTCGCCGGCCCCGGCGCCGGCGAGGAGGACGATCTGACGTTTCGCGCGTATGCCTCCAGTTGGCTTGAGGACAACATGCTCGAGTGGCGGCCGAGCACGGTCCGCGACGTGAAGTGGCGTATGGAGAGCCACCTGCTGCCGCACGTCGGCGAGGTGCGCCTGTCGACGTTTGACATCACGCGCGTCACTGCGGTCAAGACGACGCTGCTGAAGGAGAGCCGGCGGACCTCCGAGCGCCTGGAGGCCGGTGTGGTCGAGCGCGGCTACCTGCGCGACAATCCGGGCCGGCGTGTGCGGCGCCTACGCCACCGCACGCCGCGGCGCCCGGTCCTCGAGCCCCACGAGGTCCGGGCGATGTTCGAGGCTGCCGACCGCTTGGACCGGCGCGCAACCGGAGTTACCGACAAGGTGCTGCAGGTCGCCGAAGTGCGCCGGGAGGGCCTGACCTATCCGCAGATCGCCTCGCGGCTGTCGATTGCGCTTTCGACCGCGCACTACCGCCAGATGCGCTATGAGCAGGCCGGCGAGCCGGTCCCGTTCTACCGCGTATGGGTGCGCGTCTTGTGCGCTGCGGGTCTGCGCATCGATGAGGCGTGCCGAGCACGCCGCTGTGATGTCGACCTGATCGCCAACTGCCTGCGCGTCGGGCAGGCCAAGACACCAGCGGGCGTACGGACGGTGCAGTTGACGCCCGACACCGTTGCCGACCTCAAGCGTTACCTCGAGATGACGTCTGGTCGGCCCGGGATAGGTCCGTTGCTTCCGACGAGCAACGGCGCACGCTACGAGGGCTCAAATGCATCGGTGAGCATCATCAAGCCGCTCGTCGCGCAGACCAACGTCGTGCTCGCAGAACGCAACCAGCCCGCGCCGCGCGACGGCGTGAGCGCACACGCCCTACGCAAGACGTACTTCACGTTTCTGCACGAGGCCGGTGCTCCGCCGCGCTGGGTCGCTGACCAGGGCGGTCACGCCGACCACTCGACGTCACTGCGGATCTACACGGAGTCGCTGCGCGACCGTCGGCCAAGCCAGCACGGCAAGGCCTTCGACGACCTGCTCAACGGCAGGCCCCGGGCGCCGGACAGGACACACGCCGAGTTGAGTTTCGCTTCGCCGTACGGCGCATGATACGGGCGCTGGGATCGGTCGACGCGGTCGTTGCGATCCCACGCTGTACAGAATCCTTGATCGCGGCGGCCATCCCTCGATACTGTCGGTCTATGCCCCGAGATGCTCCGAGCACCGATGCGCTGTCGCCCGCGGTTCGGCGATTGATCGCAGAGGGTCATGCGGTGCCCGCCCGCCGCGACCTGCACGAGGTGCTTCGCGAGATCGGCAGCCCGCCCGGACCGGTGACAGACGCCGGCACGCGCGCGCTGCAGGAGCAGCGCGGCGAGCGTGGCTGACCCGACCGGCGTGCTGTACGCCGACACGTCGGCGCTCGTCAAGCTGGCGGTCGAGGAGCCCGAGACACAAGCCCTGCGCATCGAGCTGAACCGATGGGACACGGTCGCGACGAGCGTGATCACCGAGATCGAGCTCGCGCGCGCGGTTGCCCGGGCTCGCGAGCGCGGCACGACAACGCTCGACGACGTCGCGGTGTGGACGATCACCGCCGCACTGCTCGAACTCGAACTGACTCCGGAGATCCGGCGCGCAGCCGCGGCCATCCAACCCACGACCGTGCGCTCGCTTGATGCCATCCACGTCGCGACCGCGGCATCGTTGGGAGCCGATCTCGCCGGCCTGCTGACCTATGACGCGCGCATGCAGCAGGCGGGTTCGGGGCTCGGGCTCGCGGTTGTCGCGCCTCGCTGACCCACGTCGATACGCACTCACCAACGGATCGGCTCACCTGTCGCTACGGCGTGCGGCCCTGCCAGCGGCGGTACGCGGCAACGATCAGCCCGAGCTGGCTGTCGGCGGCGAAGGCGAGGTCGGCGAGCGCCACGTCGTACGTCTGGCCGTTGCGTTGGACGCGGGCGGTCAGACCGGTGCGCGCGTCAGGTCCGCTGTCGACCTCGATGACCTCGACTTCGATGCCGGCGATCGACGCAGGCTCGCCGCCCTGGAGGGCTTCGTCGGCGCCGACGAGAAACCCGACGAGTTGCTCCTCGTCGTTGTAGGCGTCGACGGTGAGGTCGTCGATGAGCGCGTCGAGCTCGCTCAGCCGTGCCGTCTTGCTCATGCGGCCTGGCGGTGGTTGAGGTCGGGGATCAGCCCGCGTCGGCGGGCTT
>CAVVTD010000010.1:0-127287 GCA_963751065.1 uncultured Actinomycetes bacterium | reverse complement strand
GCGCGGGCAGGCTCGACCATACGTCGAGCCGCACAACCCTCGCGGCCGCCCGCCGTTGGCGGGTCATGAGAACGCTCTCCCGTACCGCGCTGGTGCTCGCTTCCTGCGCCGCCGGGCTGGCCGGCACCGTCTCCCCCGCCGCCGCGGCGTCGTGGACGCCGCCGGAGGATCTGCCGAACACCGCCGGCCGGTTCCCGCTCTTCGCCGCCTTCGGATCCGGCGGGGCGAGCGTGGGCATGTACGGGCCGATCACAATGTTTCCCGGCAACCCACAGGCGCCGGTCGCCATCTCCGCCGTGGTCTCCACCACGCCGGCGCCGGCGCCGCTGCCCGACGGGCTGGGCTCCCCGGTCGCGGTCTCACCGGGCGGGACGATGCTCGCGGTAGGTGGGCCGCGCAGCCCACTGGACTTCTTCAGCGTCGAGGGCCGGCGCGCGCGCCTGCGCGTCGGCATCGGTCCGGTCAACGGCCGGCTGCGGCGGATCGCCACGCCCCGCATCGTCGCCACGAAGACGCTGGCGAGCGCGGTCAACGACGCCGGCGACGCCGCGGTCGTCTTCTCGCGCTGCATCGATCGGGGGTGCGCGAAGCGCTCGGTGTTCGTGACGTTCCGTCGCCGTGGGCGCGGTTTCGCGGCGCCGATCCGGCTCGCGCGGCGAACCGGCTATCCGGTGGCGGCGGTCGCGCTGAACACGCGCGGCGATGCGATCGTGGCCTGGATCCAGCATCGGGCGGTCGGGCGCGGCAACGACATCCGCGTGCGCACGCGGCGCGCGAACGGGACGCTCACGAGGGTCCGGCTCGCCGGCCCGACGGCGCCGGTGCCGGAGATCGCCGTCACGCTCACGGACGGACGCCACGGCACCGTCGCATGGTTCAGCCAGGCCGTCGGCGAAGGATCGGTCGGCGGGTCGTTCACGGTCTCGCAGGCCGACATGAACTCGCGCGGTGAGCTGAGCGCGCTCAACATCCTCGACCGCGGCACCCCGACCGGCCACGGCGAGGCGGACGCGATCAAGGGCGCCCGGCTGCGGGCGATCCTGGGTGCCGACAGCGCCGCGACGTACGTGTGGACGGGCTTCGCCAACGGCCACTACGTTGTGCGCGCCAACCGGCTGCACCGCGACAGCGGACTCACGGAGACACTCTCCCCGCCCAGCGCCGACGCGCAGCTCATGGACGTGGCCGGCGATGTCGCAGGCGACGTTCTCGTCGTCTGGGCGACCGTCCCCGGCACGACGCCGCTCGCGGCGGTCGCAGCGGTCATCCGGCCAGGCGGCGCGATGGCGTTCGGCGCGCCGCAGCTCGTGCTCAGCGGGGCGGAGGCGAGCGGCACCGCGGCGGGCGCGATCGCCCCGGGCGGCCGCGCGATCGTCGCGGGCGGACCCCAGCAGGCGCTCGGCACGAACAACCCGCCGGGGGTGCGCGTGACGCAGCTGCTCGGCTGATCAGCCCTGCAGGCCGTCCCAGCCCCACCGTGGCATCGGCGCGCCGCTGGGGACCACGGCGTCGTGCGGCGAGTACGCGAGGACATCGTCCACCGCCCAGCCCATGTAGGCGTGCAGGGCGGCGCGGAACTCCGGGTCGTCGGGCAGGCCGGCGTCGTCAGCGGCTTGGTCGAAGCAGCGCACGAAGCGCTCGCCGAGGTCGCCCATGTCGCCGTTGCCGGCGTGCATGCGCAGGACGCCGGACTGATCGCCGCACGCCTGCGTGTAGGCCGGTGGCCCGCCCAATGCCTCCGCCCAGTAGGCGGCCAGGCGCTCGACGTGCTGCGGGTGGCGGTCGGGGTGTGAGAACGGGTGGTTGAGCTCGGGGTCCGCGAGGCAGCGGGCGTGATGCGCGGTGGCGAGCGCGAGGAACGCGGGCTCCCCGCCGGCGAACTCGAACAGGGATGGGCGCATCAGACCGGTGCCCGTCCGCTCAGCGGGTGGGACGCGGCCGGGAGACGCGCAACGCCACATGGGAGCGCTCGTGTCCGGCCGTGGGCCCGGGGTCGCCGCTGCGGCTGACGCGCTGCACGACGAGCGGCAGCGAGCCGGCCCGGGCCTTGAGCAGACGCGTGCGCGTCGCCTGCTTGAGCGTGACCCGCAGGCGCACGAGGTTCGTCTTGGCGCCGAGCGTGAAGCGCGTGGTCGAACTGGCCGCCAGCCCCGCGCGATCGACGAGCCGGACGGTGCTGCGGGCCGTCGCCGCGTTGCTCGGGTTCGGAGTCCTCACGCGGAAGGTCAGCCTGATGACGCCGTTGCGGTCGGCGCGCGCGGACTTCGTCACGAGCACGATCTCCGGGGCGACCGGGAGGCCGAGGCGGATGCGCTCGCAGTCGACGGCGACGTCGTCGTTCGCGTCGGCCATGACCTCGTCGTCGCCGGCCCCGCAGGTCACGGTGTCGGCGCTGTCGACGCTGCCCGGGCTCTCGAAGGCCTGCGCGTACTCGAGGGTGGCGTTGATCGTGTCGTCGCCGCCGCGGCCGTCGATCACGTCCCCGCCCCCGCCGCCGACGAGCGTGTCGGCCCGGCCGCCGCCGGTGATGACGTCCCCGCCGGGGCTGCCGATCACGTGGTTCGTGCGGACATCGTCCTGCTCGCCGGCGGTGCCGTCGTTGGCGAGCCCGTCGAGGCTGATGCCGACCCCCGCCTTGTCGTGATCGCTGTAGGCGGCGACGGCGCAGCACTCCCCGCTGGACCTCAGGGCGTCCGCGCCCGGACCGCCGAGCAGGTACGCGCCCGCCGCCCGGACGCTGTCGAGCGTGTCGTCGCCCTCGCCGCCGTCGATGCGGACCGAGGCGACCGCGGTGTTCTGGACGATGTCGTTTCCGGCCCCGGCCGTGATCGTGATCCGGCCCGGTCGCGTGGCCGTGCCGGGGATGAAACGAATCACCCCGCGGTCGTCGCGGTCACCGAGGTCGACGACCACCCCACCGCCGTCGGTGTCGCGCGGATCGCCGTCGGGATCGCACAGCGCGTGCCCGAGCGGGAACGGGAGGCACCACGGCAGCGACGCGCCGATCGGCGACACGGAGTCCATGAGCTGGACGCGACCGCTGCTGCCGTCGCTTACGGTCAGATCGTTCTGCTCGCCCGGGGTCGCGATGAACTGCACCGGGCGCCCGGACGCCGTGCCGGCGTATGCCACGTCGGCGGCGCCGGACACCGCGAGGGCCGCGCAGAGAAAGACCGCGGCCGAGCGCCAGGCACCGTGCATGGCGCGATCGTACGCCCCGCTTCCCGCGGGCGCGACCTGCGGTCGCGGTCTTGCCGGGTAGTAACCGAAGTAGTACCGAGGTAGCATGCCGAGCGTGAAGCTGAGCATCAGCCTGCCCGACGCCGACGTCGCGCTACTCGACGACTTCGCCCGGTCCGCCGGCCTGCCGTCGCGATCCGCGGCGTTGCAACACGCGGTGCGCCTCCTTCGTCACGCCGATCTGGAGGACGACTACGCGGCGGCCTGGGAGGAGTGGGACGCCTCCGGCGAACGCGATGCCTGGGAGAGCACCGTCAGCGACGGGCTGACCGATGCTCCGCGGTGAGGTCCGGCTGACGGACCTCGATCCAACCCGCGGCAGCGAAGCCGACAAGCGCCGGCCCGCGATCCTGGTCAGCAACGATCACGCCAACACGACCGCCGCCCGCCTCGGTCGCGGCGTCGTGACCGTGGTGCCGATCACGAGCAACGTCGCGCGTGTGTTCCCGTTTCAGGTCGCGCTGCCGGCGGACCTCAGCGGACTGCACGTCGACTCCAAGGCGCAGTGCGAGCAGGTGCGGGCCGTGTCGGTGCATCGCCTCGGGCCGGTCCTCGGCCGGCTCCCGGCATCGCTCATGAGCCAGGTCGACGACGCGCTGCGGCTGCACCTTCAGCTGTAGACCGCCGCCACCCGCGGTGGTGTGTCGAATCGTGCACGCGGGGCGATACAGATTCGCCACACCACGGCTGCGCCGTCGCCTCAGTTCGTGCTCTCCGCCGGCGGGTCGGGGTTGTCCGGGTGCTCCGGCGGCAGCTCGGGCTCGCCCTCCCACATCTGCTCGATCTTCGAGATCTCGCGCTCGCGGTGCCACTCGAGCTCGAGGTCGTCGTCGCGGCGCATGCCCGTCTGGTGGATGTACATGTAGACGTGATCGGCGGAGATCGGGGCGTTGATGTCGCCGACGCGGCGGGTGAACTCGGCCCGCCGGCGGCCGTAGTCCTCCTCCAGGCGCAGCGACCAGCCGTCGCCGGCCGGCGCGCCGAGCTCGCCGCCGTCCTCGTCGCGCAGCGGCCGCTGCGCGGCGCCCGCCGGGAGGGCGGTGAAGGCCGCCTCGAGCGGCGCGCGGATCGACCACTCGTCGTTCGTCAGCGCGATCCGGATCTCCAGGAGCGGCTCCGGCGCGCGGTGCACGCGCAGGTCGATCCAGTACCGGTGCGGGTCACGCACGCGCAGCTCGATCCAGGTGTGCTGGGCTCCGATCGCCTCCGCGCCGCCCTCGCGCAGAGCGACGATGACCGCCTCCTCGAGCTCCGGCGGCAGCGACAGGTAGTAGCTCGCCGACTCGCGCCCCATGTCATCGACGGTACCCGCTACCCGGCAACGCCAAGGGGCCAGGTTCCCCGATCGCCAAGGGTCGAATAGATTGCGCGCTTCATGGGAGAGGTGCTGTTCTTCGTGGCCGGGATCGGGGCCGTGGCGGGGGCGATCGGGGTGGTGGCCGTACGCAACCCGTTCTACTCGGTTTTGGCGCTCGTGTCGCACCTGCTGTGCCTCGCGGCGCTGTTCTTGCTGCTGCGCGCGGAGTTCGTCGCCGCTGCGCAGGTCGTCGTCTACGCGGGCGCGGTCATGGTCCTCTACGTCTTCGTGGTCGCCTACATCGGCGGCCAGGACGAGCCGCTCGGCCCGCGCGCGGGCAGCAACCTCAAGCTCGTCTCGGCGGTCTTTGGCGGCCTGCTCTTCATCGAGCTGTGCGTGGCGACGCTCGGCTCGGGCCTCAAGCTCATCGACTCGCCCGGCACGCCGGTGCCGGCGAGCTTCGGTTCACCCGCCGAGATCGGCACGCTGCTGCTGACGAAGTTCCTCGTCGCCTTCGAGGTGGCGTCGTTCCTGCTGCTCATCGCGGCCGTCGGCGCGGTCGTCCTGGCGCGCCGCCGCGGCGGCCTGAGCGCCGCCGAGGAGCAGGCGCGCTACAGCGCGATGGACGTGCTGCGCCCCGCCTACACCGGCACGATGGCCGAGGGCGTCGGCGGCCCGCACGCGCTGCCCCGCAGCGCTGCCGCCACCGCACCGGCCGAGGCCGACGCGCAGCCACGCGAGCCCACGGCCGTCGCCGCCGCGAGCGAGCCGAGCAAGCCGGGCGAGCCCAACGCCCCCGAGGCGCCGCCCCCCGCCGAGGCTCCCGAGGACAAGCCCTAGATGGACATCGGCTGGTTTCTCGCCGTCTCGGCGTTGATCTTCACGATCGGCGCCGCCGGCGTGCTCACGCGCCGCAGCCCGCTCGTGATCCTGCTGTGCCTCGAGCTCATGCTCAACGCGGCGAACCTCGCCCTCATCGCCTTCAGCCGCATGCACGGCAACCACGACGGCCAGATCTTCGCGATCATCGTCATGGTCGTCGCGGCCTGTGAGGTCACCGTCGGGCTCGGCGTGATCGTCGCGATGCACCGCCGCCGGCTGCCGATCGACGTCGACGAACTGCAGGAGCTGCAGGGATGAACTCGCTCAAGCTCTTCGCCTGGTGCACGCTGCTCTTCCCGCTCGCGGGCTGCATCGCGGTCTCGCTCGCCGGGCGCCGCCTGACCGGCCGCGGCGCCGGCTGGCTGGGCACCGCCGCGCTCGCGCTCTCCTTCGTCTCGGCGGTCGCCACCCTCATCCAGCTCAACGCCCAGGACCACGAGCACAAGCAGGTCGTCGCCGTCGCCTGGGACTACGCCGTCTCGGCCGGCCTCGACGCTCAGCTCTCGCTGCTCGTCGACCCGCTGTCGGTCTTCATGATCCTCGTCGTCTCCGGCGTCTCGACGCTGATCCACCTGTACTCGATCAGCTACATCGCCTCCGACGAGGGCTACGTGCGCTTCTTCGCGTACCTGAACTTCTTCGTCTTCTCCATGCTGCTGCTCGTCCTGGCGGGCAACTTCCTGATCCTCATCGTCGGCTGGGCGTTCGTCGGCGCCGCGTCGTACATGCTCATCAGCTTCTGGTACCGCCGCGGGACCGCCACGAAGGCGGGCATCAAGGCGTTCGTCATCAACGTGCTCGGCGACGTCGGCCTCGTGCTCGGCACGTTCTTCATCTTCAAGCACGTCGGCACGGTCGACTTCCTGGCGACGTTCGAGAAGGCGCCCGAGGTCTTCGAGAAGGGCGACGCCGACCTCACGGCGGGCTGCATCCTGCTGCTCGTCGGCGCGTTCGCGAAGTCCGCCCAGATCCCGCTGCACACCTGGCTGCCCGACGCCATGGAGGGCCCGACCCCGGTCTCCGCCCTCATCCACGCGGCGACGATGGTCACCGCCGGCGTCTACCTCATCGCCCGCATGCACCCGCTCTTCGAGCTCGCGCCCACCGCGGCCGACGTCGGCGCGATCATCGGCTGCCTGACGCTGCTCGTCGCGGGCACGATCGCGATCGCCGTCACCGATCTCAAGCGCGTCATCGCCTACTCGACGATGTCCCAGATCGGCTACATGATCATGGCCGTCAGCGCGGGCGCCTACGCCGCCGGCCTGTTTCATCTCATGACGCACGCCTTCTTCAAGGCGCTGCTCTTCATGGCCGCCGGCTCGGTGATCGCCGCGATGGCGGGCCAGCAGAACCTCGACAAGATGGGCGGCTTCAAGAAGGCGATGCCGTTCACCTTCGGCTGCATGTGCATCGGCGGCCTCGCCCTCGCCGGCGTGCCGCCGTTCTCGGGCTTCTTCTCCAAGGACGAGATTCTGCTGCTCATCGGCGACCGCGGCGGCTGGTACTGGGGCCTCTACGTCGCCGGCTACGCGGGCGCGTTCCTGACCGGGGTCTACACGTTCCGGATGATCTTCCGCGCCTTCTACGGCGAGCCGGTGCCCGAGGCGCGCGAGCTGGAGGAAGGCCACCTGCATCACGCCGAGGTCCACACGAACCCCGCCAACGGCGAGGTCGAGGACACCGACGTCGGCTTCCCCGGCCCCGAGCACCACATCGCCGAGCGCGAGCCGACGATGAAGATCGCGATGGGGACCCTCGCCGTCCTGGCGGTCGTCGGCGGCTTCCTGCAGATCCCCAAGGTCACGCACATCATCGACCACTTCCTCGAGCCGTCCTTCGAGGACTCGATGCTCTACGAGCGCCATCCCAGCGACGGGCTGATCGGCGTCGGTCTGCTGCTCGGCGCCGCCGTCGGCATCGCCGGCATCGCGCTCGCGTATTTCATCTGGGTGAAGAACCCGCACATCGCGGTGGCCATGCGTGAGCGCCTGGCCCCGCTGCACCGTCTCTTCGTCAACAAGTGGTACTTCGACGAGCTCATCGACATGCTCGTCGTGCGGCCCGCGCGCTGGTTCGGCGCCTGGTCGCAGCAGACCTTCGAACGCGTCTTCGTCAACGGCCTGCTCGTCGGCGGGACGACCGGGATCGTGCGCGCCGGCTCGTCGGCGGTGCGCGCCGCGCAGACCGGATTCCTGCGCTACTACACGCTGCTCGTCGTCGTCGGGATGGTCGTCATCGCCTTCTACTTCCTGCTGAACGCATGACGCTGCACCTCTCGATCATGCTGTTCATCCCGCTCGCCTGCGGCGTGCTCGGGCTGCTCGCGCCGGCGCGGCTGGCCGGCAAGATCGCGCTGCTCGGCACGGCGCTCGCGCTCGCCTACGCGATCACGTACATCGCCGACTTCGACGCCTCCGCGAGCGGCCTGCAGTACGTCACCGACGAGACCTGGATCGGCGAGCTGGGGATCTCCTACAAGCTCGGCATCGACGGCCTGAACCTCTTCCTCATCGGGCTGACCGGCCTGCTGTTCTTCTCCTGCACGCTGTGGGCGACCTTCCGCGAGTGGGACCGGCCGCGGCTCTTCTACTTCCACTTCATGGTCGCCGAGACCGCCGTGCTCGGCGCGTTGCTCGCGCAGGATCTCGCGCTGTTCGTCGTCTTCTTCGACCTCATGCTCGTGCCGTTCTTCTTCCTCACCGGCATGTGGGGCGGCGCGCGGCGCGTGCAGGCGACGATGAAGCTCGTCATCTACACGCTCGTCGGCTCGCTGCTCATGCTCACCGCGGCGATCGCCACCGGCGTGCTGGCGGCCAGCGGCGACCTGTCGCTGTCGTTCGCGTTCTCCGACCTCGCCCAGCGCCGGCTGTCGGAGGACTCGCAGAACTGGATCTTCCTGTTCTTCGCGGCCGCCTTCCTCGTGAAGATGCCCGCCTTCCCGCTGCACGGCTGGATGCCCGACGGCTACCGCGCGATGCCGCTGCCGGTGCTCGCGGTCTTCTCCGGCGTGCTGAGCAAGGTCGCCGCCTACGGCTTCATCCGCGTGTGCCTGCCGCTCTTCCCCGACGCCAGCCAGAACTTCCAGACGCTGCTGCTGCTCGTCGCCCTTGCCTCGATCCTCTACGGCTCGGCGATGGCGTTCACGACGACCGAGGCGCGCCTGATCCTCGGCTACTCGTCGGTCGCCCAGCTCGGCTTCATCACGCTCGGCGTCTTCGCGCTGAACGCCCAGGGCGCGCAGGGCGCGATCCTGCAGGCGTTCAACCACGGCCTCGTCGTCGCGCCCGCGTTCTTCATCGTCGCGCTGCTGGCGGCCCGCGCCGGCGGCTCGGAGGACATCCGCGACATGGGCGGCATCGCGATGCGTGCGCCGCTGCTGGCGGCCATGTTCCTCATCGTCGCGTTCGCGACGCTGGCGATGCCCGGCTCGGCGAACTTCGTCGGCGAGTTCTACATCCTGCTCGGCGTCTTCACCGAGCAGATCGTCATCGCGATCGTCGCCACGGCGGGCGTCGTGCTCGCCTCGGTCTACGCGCTGCGGCTGTACATCACGACGATGCACAACCGCACGGGCGCGCGCGTCGAGTCGCGTGAGCTGAACCTCCGCGAGGGCCTCGTGCTCATTCCGCTCGTGCTGCTCGTCATCGCGATCGCGCTGTATCCGCAGTTCGCGCTGGAGCGCAGCGACAAGACCGTGACCTCCGTGACGTCGGCGGTGGCCGAGCCGGCGCCGGCGGCGGCCGACGTGCTGCCCGGTTCGACGCCCTACGCGCCGCTCGAGGAGACGCCATGATCCTCGCCGCCGCCGAGAAGATCGCCGGACCGGACATCGACTGGGCCGGCCTGGCGCCGCTGATCACCGTCTTCAGCGGCGCGCTGGTCGTGCTCATGCTCGGCCTGGCGCGCTCACGTTCCGCGCGCGAGACGGCCGTGCCGGCCCTGTCGATCGTCACGCTCGTGCTGGCGATCGCGTTCTCGATCGAGCAGTGGGGCGAGCGCAAGGACCTCATCGCCGGCGCGCTGCGCCTCGACGAGCTCACGCTCATCCTCACGATCCTCTTCTGCATCGCGGGGATCGCGGCGATCCTGCTCTCGTGGCGCCACGTCGCGCCGCGCGAGGCCGCCCACGGCGAGTATCACGCGCTGCTGTTGACGTCGATCGCGGGCATGATCGTGCTCGTCGCCGCGCAGAACCTCGTGTCGGTCTTCCTCGGCCTCGAGCTGCTGTCGATCCCGCTCTACGTGCTGTGTGCGACCGAGATGCGCCGCGCCTCGTCGCTGGAGTCCGGGCTGAAGTACCTCGTGATCGGCTCCGTCGGCTCGGCGACGCTGCTCTACGGCACGGCGTTCCTCTACGGCGCGACGGGCTCGACCGACTTCTCGGGGATCGCCGCCGCGCTCGGCGCGTCGGACGACCTCGTCACCGACCCGCTGCTGCTGACCGGCATCGCGCTGACGATCGTCGGCCTCGCCTTCAAGTCCTCGGTGGCGCCCTTCCACCAGTGGACGCCGGACGTCTACGAGGGCGCCCCGACACCGATCACCGCGTTCATGGCGGTCGCCACGAAGGCGGCCGCGTTCGGCGTCATGCTGCGCCTGTTCGACGTCGCGCTGATCGACGCCGCGATCGACTGGGCGCCGCCGCTCGCGGTGCTCGCCGCGATCACGATCGTCGTCGGCAACGTCGGCGCGCTGGGGCAGACCTCGCTGAAGCGCCTGCTCGCCTACTCGTCGGTGGCGCAGGCCGGCTACATGCTCGCGGGCGTCGTCGTCGCCTCGCGGCTCGGCCTGCAGGCGACGGTGTTCTACATCGCCGTCTACCTCGTGATGAACCTCGCGGCCTTCGCGGTGATCGTGGCGCGCGAGCGCGAGACGCCGCTAGGCGACGACATCGCCTCGCTGAACGGGATCGGGGCGACGCGGCCGTGGCTGGCGTGGCCCATGACGATCGCCATGCTCGCGCTCGCCGGCTTCCCGGCGACGGCGGGCTTCATCGGCAAGTTCTATCTGATCGATGCCGCGGTCGAGGGCGACTACACGTGGCTGGCGGTCTTCATCGTCGTCGGCTCGATGATCTCCCTCGCGTACTACCTGAAGGTCATCGCGGCGATCTGGATGACGCCGGCGGAGGCCGACGCCGGCGCGGCGGTCGCGGCGCCATTGCCCGGCGGCGACCAGCCGGTGCTCGCCGGCGGCGCGGAGGAGGCGACGAGCTGGCGCGGCCAGGGCGAGGTCGTCGCGGTCGCGGTCGTCTTCGGCGCGCTGACGCTGATCCTCGGCATCGTGCCCTCGCCGCTGTTCGACGTCGTGCGCGACGTCGGCGCGGCGCTCGGCCTGCTCTGATCCACGGGTGGCGGACGCGGTGCCGAGGACGCGCCGGGTCCGGATATCGGACCTACCGCGTCCACGACCGCGGGCGGCGCATGCGTGGGTTGCGTGCGGTGACGTTATTGCGTGTCGACCCACAAGACCGCGGCTCGCTGGCCACGAGAACGCGGTTGCCCATCGCGATCGAGGGCCGACGACAGCGATGACACAGGTCGGCTTACCTGCTGCGCGCGACACAGGTTCGTCCGATCGACCGCCTCGAGCCGACTCACCCATCATCCGATCGCCGCTACGCAGTCGGACCCGAGTACACCCGCTGCATAGAGCTGATCGACCCGGGCGACACGACATCGGTCGGGGCAAGCGTGGCGGGGTGGACGACGCCGTCGGCAGGCTTCGGCCGGTGCTGAGCTCGCCGCGTCGGTGCGCTGCTCGGCGGCAGCCGCTGCCCGCATGCTGTGCGACTGTGCGCAACGTCCGCGCGGCCCTCGGCCTGCTCTGATCCACGCGCGGGTAGGACGGCCCGCGTGAACGAAGACGAGAGCACCCCAGGTGGGAAGGACACCGGCCAGGGCTACCCCGAGCAGGGTCAGCCCGGCAGCGGGATCGACGCCCGCGAACACGCCGAGGACGACGTCACGCCGGAGCACGACGCGCCGGATACGAGCGCGGACGCCGACGGGGATCCGAGCCAGGCGACCGGCAACCCGGACGCCGCCGGCGGGTAGTCCCTGAACGGCTGCCAGGGTGCGGCGACGCGCCCGCTCCACCCGGGAAACCCAATGTCTACGGGCTCGGATCTATTTGACATCAGGTGACGTTACATAGTACGGTGGCGTCATGAGCGTCATCTACTCGTCCGCCACCATTCTCGCCGCCAGCGTTGAGAACAACGCCGGCGGCGCGTCCGCCCGAGACCTCGGCATCGCCGGTGGAATCGCCGGCTTCGCGATCATCTTCATGCTCATGGGTGGCCTCGGCCACCGCGGCGGGCTCATACCGACGCTCGGCTGGTTCGAGCGCTTCAGCGAGAAGGTCTCCGGTCAGCCGGCGTGGGCTTCACTGCCCTGCGGCCTGGCCATCATCTCGCTCATCACGGCGCTCTTCGGCCTGTACTGGGACGTCTCGCTGCACATCGACAAGGGGCGCGACGAGGGCGTCTTCAGCAACCCCAGCCACATGTTCATCCTCGGCGGCCTGTACGGCATCTTCGCCGCCGGCTTCTTCGCCTGCTGCCTCGGGCCGCGAGGAGCGCGCCGATCGTCCCGGCCCGACCGCGATCCGCGTCGGCAAGGACTGGTACGCCCCGCTCGGCGGCGTGATGATGATGGTCACCGGCGGCTTCTCGCTCATCGCCTTCCCGCTCGACGACTTCTGGCATCGCCTCTTCGGCCAGGACGTGACGCTCTGGGGCCCGACGCACCTCATGCTCATCGGCGGCGCGGTCATGACGCTGCTGGCGATCGCGATCATCCAGGCCGAGGTCGTGCGGGCGATGAAGGTCGCCGGCGTCATGCACAAGGAGATGGCCTGGGTGCGCCACCTGCGCGTCGTCTGGCTGCCGGGCGGCCTGCTCGTCGGCATGTCGACCTTCCAGGGCGAGTTCGACTTCGGCGTGCCGCAGTTCCAGATGATCTTCCACCCGCTGCTGATCATGCTCGCGGCCGGCCTGACGCTGACCATGACGCGGATCTGGCTCGGCCGCGGCGCGCTGTTCGGCGCGATCGGCTTCTTCATCATCTGCCGCGGCCTGCTCGACCTCATCGTCACCGGCGCGCTGGGCGAGTCGCTGACGAGCTTCCCGCTCTACATCGTCGAGGCGCTCTGCGTCGAGGCCGCCGCGCTGTTCGTCGGCACGCGCCGCCCGCTGCGCTTCGGCCTCACCGCCGGCGCGCTCATGGGCACGGTCGGCCTCGCGGCCGAATGGGGCTGGTCGCACGTGTGGATGCCGCTGCCCTGGTCGGTCGAGATCCTGCCGGAGACGATCGTGCTCGGCCTCGCGATGGCGATCGCCGCGTCGACGCTCGGCGCCTGGATCGGCGCCCGCCTGTCGGCGGACGACCTTCCCTACCGCGAGACCTCGCACCTGCGTCCGTACGCCGTGGTGGCGGCGATCGCGGTCTTCGCGATGCTCGCGTTCCCCCTGTTCACGAAGACGACGAGCGACGTGCGCGCCAGCGTCGTCCTGACGAACGTCGACAGCGGCGCCAAGCGCACGGTGAACGCGACGGTCACGCTCACCCCGCGCGACGCCGCCGAAAACGCCAACTGGTTCACGATGACCTCCTGGCAGGGCGGCGGGCACCTCATCACCGACCGCCTGGAGCGCGTCGCCGAGGGCGTCTACCGCACGACGCAGCCGGTCCCCGTCTACGGCGACTGGAAGACGATGCTGCGCCTGCACGAGGGCCGCTCGATCCTCGGCCTGCCGGTCTACGCCCCGGAGGACCGGGCGATCCCGGTCCCGGCGGTCAGCGCGCCGCCGCGCTTCACCCGCGAGTTCCTCTCCGACAAGGAGTTGCTGCAGCGCGAGGCCAAGACGAACGAGACGTGGATCACGTACGCCGCCTACGGCACCGTGCTCGCGTTCGCGCTCGGCCTGCTCGGCGATGCTCGCCTGGGGCATCCACCGTGTCGGCACGACGGCCGGCGTCAAGCGCGATACGCCGATCCCCGAATGGGCGCTGCCGCCCGAGCCCACGACGGAGGCCGATCGCGAGCGCGAGCGGATCGCCATCGAGCAGGCGCTGCCTGACTGGGCGCGGTCGCGGTCCAACGGCAACGGGTCCGACCCCCAGCGCGAGCGCTCGGGCGCCGGGAGCCACTCCTGATGGCCGTCATCGACCTGAACACCGGCCCGCCCGCCTTCGAGGACCGCGCCGGTGGCGATGAGAACATCCCCCACGTGCGGCTCGCCATCGTCGGCACCGGCTTCGCCGGCCTCGGCCTCGCCATCCGCCTCAGGGAGGCCGGCATCGAGGACTTCGTCCTCATCGAGCGCGCCGACGACGTCGGCGGCACGTGGCAGGCCAACACGTACCCGGGCTGCCAGTGCGACGTCCCCTCGCACCTGTACTCGTTCTCCTTCGCGCCGAACCCGGGCTGGACGCGGACGTACTCCAAGCAGCCGGAGATCTGGCAGTACCTGCGCGATCTCGCCGCCCGCCACGACCTGCACCGCCACATCCGCTTCGGCCACGAGCTGACCGGCGCGGCGTGGGACGACGACGCGCAGCGCTGGAACGTCGAGACCTCGCAGGGCGACTGGACGGCGGACCTGCTGATCGACGCGACCGGGCCGCTGAGCTACCCGGCGGTGCCGCGGATCCGCGGCATGGGCAGCTTCAAGGGCACGATGTTCCACACCGCCGAGTGGGACCACGACCACGACCTCACCGGCGAGCGCGTGGCGGTCATCGGCACGGGCGCGTCGGCGGTCCAGGTCGTGCCGCAGATCGCCGACCGCGTCGGGCAGCTGCACGTCTTCCAGCGCACCGCGCCGTGGATCCTGCCGCACTCCGACCGCCCCACCACGCGGATCGAGCGCCGTCTGTACAAGACGTTCCCGTTCCTGCAGAAGGCGGTGCGCAGCGGCGTGTACTGGAGCCGCGAGAGCTTCCTGCTCGGCTTCATCAAGAACCAGAAGTTCATGGCCGGCGCCGAGAAGATCGCCGCCGCGCACATGCGCAAGCAGGTCAAGGACCCGGAGCTGCGCCGCAAGGTGACGCCGACGTTCCGCCTCGGCTGCAAGCGCGTGCTCATCTCCAACTCCTGGTATCCGACGCTGACGCGCGAGAACGTCGAGCTCGTCACCGACGGCATCGACGCGATCCGCGGCAACACGATCCACCTCGCCGACGGCAGCACCCGCGAGGTCGACACGATCATCTTCGGCACGGGCTTTCATGTCACCGACCCGCCCTCGGCGCAGCTCGTCCGCGGGCGCGACGGCGGCACGCTGGCCGATCGCATGCAGGCCGGCATCCAGGCCTACCTCGGCGCGACCGTCGAGGGGCTGCCGAACTACTTCAAGCTCATCGGGCCGAACACCGGCCTCGGCCACAACTCGATGGTCTACATGATCGAGTCCCAGCTCAACTACGTCATGGACGCGCTGCGCGTCATGGACGAGCAGGGGATCGCCGAGTTCGAGGTGCGCCCGGACGTCATGGCGTCCTACAACGCGCAGATCCAGTCCAAGCTGCCGGGCACGGTGTGGATGTCGGGCTGCGCGAGCTGGTACCTCGACGCCGACGGCAAGAACACGACGATCTGGCCGGACTTCACGTGGCGCTTCCGCCATCGCACGAAGCGCTTCAAGACGGAGGCCTACATGCTGCGCCACGGGGTTTCGGCGCCGGCCCCGAAGGCGGTGGCGTGATGCTTCTGCGCCAGCGCTACGACGTCGCCGGGCGGACGGTCTTCATCACCGGCGCGGCGCGCGGGATCGGCGCCGCGACGGCTGCGCGACTGCATGCGGCGGGCGCCAACGTGTCGCTCGTGGGCATGGAGCCCGAGAAGCTGGCGGATCTGGCCGAGTCGCTGGGGCCACGCACGGCGTGGTTCGAGGCCGACGTCACCGACTTCGAGGCCGTGCAGGCCGCCGTCGACGGGACGATCGCGCGCTTCGGTCGGATCGACGTCGCGGTCGCCAACGCCGGGATCCAGTTCATGGGCCGGATGGCGACGATGCCGCGCGAGCACTTCGAGCGCACGCTCGAGGTCAATCTCATGGGCACGTGGCGGACCGATCGCGCCGTGCTCGACGAGATCGTCCGCAACCGCGGCTACCTGCTGAACATCTCGTCGCTGAGCGCGGCGAGCCACACGCCGTTGATGGGCGCCTACACGGCGTCGAAGGCCGGCGTCGAGGCGATGACGGATTCCCTGCGCGTCGAGCTCGCGCACACCGGCGCGCGGGTCGGCTGCGCGTACTTCGGCTTCATCGACACCGACTTGGTGAAGGCCAGCTTCTCGCACCCGTCGACGACGGGGCTCACCTCCACCCTGCCGAAGTTCATCGCCCAGCCGGCCCCGCTGCCGGTGGCGATCGACGCGATCGAGCAGGGCGTCGCGCGGCGCTCGGCGCGCATCTGGGCGCCACGGTACGTCGGCGGGGCGCTGGCGCTGCGCGGGATCATCCAGCCGCTGACCGAGTTTCAGCTCAGGCACAGCAAGGAGCTGCCGCGGTCGCTTGAGCTCGCCGATCCCAACCCGGACCGGCCCGACGGCCAGGACGCGCTGCTCGGCGTGTCGTCGGCGGCGGGTGCGCGGGGGACGATCACCGAGAAGGTCTGAGGCGGGCCGGCGAGGGACCGTCTACCCTCGCCCGCTTGCGAGCGCGCCGACCCACCACGCCGGACGAGGAGCTGATCGGCGCCCAGAGCGCGGGCGTCGAGCACGAGATCACCGACGCCACGCGCGTCGAGCGGATGGCCGCCGAGCTCGAGATGGGCTTCCGCGAGCTGGCCGATGTGAAACGCGCCGTGTCGGTCTTCGGCTCGGCCCGGAGCGTGCCCGGCTCGCCCGAGTACGAGCTGGCCGTCGAGGTCGGTCGCCGTCTCGGCGATGCGGGCTTCGGCGTCATCACCGGCGGCGGGCCCGGCGCGATGGAGGCCGCCAACCGCGGCGCCCGCGCGGCCGGCGCGCTGTCGATCGGGCTGAACATCGACCTGCCCTTCGAGTCAGGCCACGCCAAGCAGTGGCTCGACCGCTCGCTGGACTTCCACTACTTCTTCTGTCGCAAGGTCATGTTCGTGCGCTACGCCAACGCGTTCGTCGCGCTGCCCGGCGGCCTGGGCACGTTCGACGAGCTCTTCGAGGCGCTGTGCCTCATCCAGACCGAGAAGATCCGCTCGTTTCCGGTCATCCTCGTCGGCGCGGCGTACTGGTCGGGGTTGCTGGACTGGCTGCGCGACACCGCGGCCGCCGAGGGCAAGATCTCGATCGAGGACCTCGACCTGCTCGTCGTGACGGACGACCTTGATGTCGTGGTCGAGACGGTGGTCGCGGCGGCGGTCCAGCAGGGCGTCTGAGTGCGCTGACGCGCCGCGTCGGTGAAGCTGCCGGCGAACTGCAGCTCTGACGGTGTGTCGGTTGGCCCGGTGGCGGCGGGCGGTCCGGGTTTCGGCCTTCGCGACGGGCCGATTGGAGGGGTGTGGCGAACGATGCACGCATACCGTGCACGATTCGCCACACCCCGGGCCGGCCGTGCAAGGCCAGCCCACGGTCAGCCGACGCCGCCGACCCGGGCGCTAGCCTTCCGCCCCCGTGGAGTACCCCGTCGAGACCTTCAGCGCCGCCGAGCGCGCCCGGCTGGAGCCGCACTTCACGAACCTCGACGAGCCCGTCTTCGCGCTCGTCAACCTGCCGGAGACCGTCAAGGGCGCGCTGTTCGCACGCTACTCGCGCTACCAGGGGACGCTCCGGCGGCTGTTCCTCGACGAGTTCGCCGACTCGCTCGACGGCGGCAGCGACGGCGCGGCGACGTACGACAACGCCGAGGGCGCCCGCGCGGCCGACTTCTACGAGCGGATCTTCGTCGGCTACGGCGACGACTCGATCGCCCAGCTCGGCGGCGCGCACATCGCCTGCGAGTGGACGTCCAACGTCCTGACGAAGGTCCTGCAGCGCCCGCGCCTGGGCGCCTACCTCGAGCAGTCCACGCGCTACATCGCCTACGACGCGCCGATCGAGGGCACGTCGCAGTACCGCTACTACCGCGACGGCGAGCTCGGGCCCGAGTACGAACAGGCGATGGACGAGATCTTCGGCATCTACTCCGCGTCGTTGCCGCGCGTGCAGGCGTGGGCCGCCGACACCTATCCGCCTGCCGAGGGCGAATCGCCGAACGCCCACGCCCGCGCGATCAAGGCCAAGGCGCTGGACCTGCTGCGCGGCCTGCTGCCGGCCGCCTCGCTGTCGCACATGGGGATCTTCGCCACGGGCCAGACCTACGAGCAGCTCATCCTGCATCTGCTCGCCCACCCGCTGCCCGAGGCGCGCCACTACGGCGACATGATCCTGCGCGCCGTGCAGGACGTCATGCCGAGCTTCGTCTCGCGCGTGCAAAGGCCCGACCGCGGCGGCGAGTGGGTCGCCTACCTGCAGCGCCGCGAACAGGCCGCCGAGCGCTGGGTCGCGCGCATGGGCCTGGACCGGGCGGCCGGCGACGACGGCGCCGGCGGCCCGTCGGTGCGCCTCGTGCACCACGACGGCGACGAGGACCTCATGCTCGCCGCGCTGCTCTTCGAGGCGTCGACGACCGACGAACGCACGACGCGGGCCGCGCTCGACACGCTGACCGACGACGAGCGCGGCGCGCTGCTCGCCGACCTCATGGGCGGGCGCGCCAATCGCCGTCACCGCCCGGGCCGGGGCCTGGAGTCGCTGCGCTACCGCTTCGAGATCGTCAGCGACTACGGCGCCTTCCGCGACCTGCAGCGCCACCGCATGCTGACCTGCCAGTGGCAGGCGCTCACGCCCGACCTCGGCGCCGGTGTCCCGCACGAGCTCGACGAGGCCGGCGCCGGCGACGACTACCGCCGCGCGCTGGACATCTCGCACACCGCCTACGAGCGCCTGCTCGACGCCGGCCACGACCGCCGCGCCGCGATGTACGCGCTCTGCCTCGGCTACCGCCTGCGCTATGTCCTCGATCTCAACGCCCGCGAGGCGATGCAGCTCATCGAGCTGCGCTCCGGCCGCGAGGGCCATCCCGCCTACCGCGCCGTCGCGCACGCGATGCACGAGCGGATCGCCGCGGTGCATCCCGCCGTCGCGGCGGCGATGACCTTCGTCGACCGCGAGACCGAGCCGCGCCTGGAGCGGATCGTCTCCGAGCTGCGTACACAGGCCAAGCTCGACGCCCGTTGATAGATTTCAGCGCGGTTTTCTGGAAGACCGCATCAGCCGATCCTCGGCAGAGACGGACGGGAAGGGGCTGCCAATGGACGAGGGCGACCGTGCCGCACAGACGAGCAAGCTGGGAAGCCTCACCGTGCGCAGCGAGCACGAGGACGGCGTGTGCATCATCGAGCTCATCGGGGAGCTCGATCTCGACGGCGCGCCGCGCCTCGAGGAGGAGCTGCACACCGCAGAGGCGAGCGATGCCGCTTCGATCGTCGTCGACCTCGGTCAGCTCGAGTTCATCGACTCGACCGGGCTTCGCCTGCTGGTGATGGCGGCCGAGCGGGCGGCGCCCGGGCGCTTCTCGCTGCTGCGCGGGCCCAAGCAGGTCCACCGCGTCTTCGAGATCACCGATCTGGTCGACCGGCTGCCGTTCGCCGACTGATGTAGTCAGCTTGCGATCGGCGCCGTGTGCATCCCCGGGATGACGTTGCGCGGGTTCTTGGCGACGTACTGCGCCGCGCCTGACTCGTAGACGAGGTAGGCCTTGCCGCCGTACTCGGTGATGCCCTCGCTCATGCTCGGGGCGCGGAAGCACTTCGCCGTGCTCGGAGAGATCGTCCGCGCCCCGCCGTTGACGACGTAGATGTTGCTGCGATTGTCGTTGCCGTACGACGTGCTGTAGATGAAGCGGTTGGCCGTGACGAGCAGGCCCTGCGTCTTCTTCGGGACCTCGTAGGCGCCCGCCTGCGTGGCCAGCGAGCCGTCGGCGGCGACCTTGTAGCTGTACATCTTCTCGCGGCCGTCCTGGCTGAAGCGGCCGGCGTAGAGGTTGTCGCCGTAGCTCGAGATGAAGTCCGCGCCGTAGACCTTGCGGGCCTTGCCGACCTGCTTGAGGTACGGCGTGCCGGGCGCGGTCATCTTCTTCTTCAGCTGCGAGAGCCGGTACTTGCGGATCACGTTGCCCTCGCCCTGGACGAACGCCCAGCCCATCGTGATCGCGATGCCGCCGACGTGCGACGGCGCGACCGCCACCGTGCCGACCTCGTTGCCGCTGGCGGGATCGATCCCGATGAGGTGCGCCCGCTGGCCGTCCTGGTAGGCCGTCACGACGAGCAGGTTCTGGTTCGGACCGCTCCAGTTGAACCAGCCGCGACGCCTTGCGGCGTGTGGTGCTCAGGCCGGGGATGCGTCGGCCCGCCGCCGAAGCGCTGGTCGTAGGCGTAGGACGCCGAGTCGCCCGTCGTAGAACGGGCCCGGCTTGCCGCGGACTTCGACTCGCACGTGATGTCCGCCGCGAGCGCGACGCCCGGCCGGCTCAGCGCCGTGCGAAGTCGTCGCGACCGCGAGAACGAGGGCACCGACGATCACGGCGATGTGGGCCTTGTGAGGAACGCTGCTCATCGTGCCTCCCGGTGTGTCGTGGTGGAGCGCAAACCCCCTGCCTGCCCACCGCGCGCGTCGGGCAAACCTGCGCGCACCCGACCGACACGCGCAGCGAGGTGTAGTGTCGCGCCATGTTGCGGCACATCAACGTCGACCTCGACACGCAGCTCGTCGACGAAGCCGCCGCACTGCTGGGCACGCAGCGGATCAGCGACACGGTGAATGCCGCGCTCAGCGAGGTGATCGGTCGCATACACCGCCGCGGCCTCACGCAGCGCGACCTGTTCGACGACATGGAGCCGGCCGAGTTCGAGGCGCTGCGCCGGCCGCGAGCCGCCCACATCTAGATGGTCGAAGTGGAGCTCGCGGACTCCAGCGCCTGGTGGTGGTCAGCCCGCGCCGGCGGCTCGGTGCGCAGCGACTTCGACGCGGCGCTCGTCGACGGCCGGATCGCGACCTGCGACGTCGTGCGGATGGAGCTGCTGCACGGCGCGCCGAGCATCTCGGACTTCCGCGTCACCCGCGCCGACCTCGCGCATCTGCCCAACTGCCCGATCTCGCCGCAGCTGTGGAGCCGCGCGATCGACGTCTACGAGGCGCTGGCCGCGGAGGGTCGCAAGCGCCAGCGCTCCATCAAGCACCCGACCCTGCTCGTCGCGGCCGCCGCCGAGGCCGCGGACGTGCCGGTGCTGCACTACGACGAGGACTTCGACCGCATCGCGGTCATCACGGGCCAGCCCATGCGCTGGCTCGCGTCCCGAGGGTCGCTGCGGCGACGGGCCTAGGAGGCGGGGCGACCCGGCGGCCTACGCGTCGGCCTCGTCGCGGCGCTCGGCGATCCTGTCCTCGAGCTGGGCCATGACGTCCGGGTCGCGCAGCGTCGTGACGTCGCCGAGCTCGCGGCCCTCGGCGATGTCGCGCAGCAGCCGGCGCATGATCTTGCCCGAACGCGTCTTGGGCAGGTCGTCGGCCCAGACGATCCGCTTCGGCCGCGCGAGCTTGCCGATCTTCCTGGCGACGTGCTCGCGGATCTCGGCGACGAGCTCGTCGGTGCCCTCGAGGTCGCCCTCGAGCGTCACGAAGCAGACGACCGACTGACCGGAGTCCTCGTCGGCGGCGCCGATCGTCGCGCACTCGGCGACCTTCGGATGGGACACGACGGCGCTCTCGATCTCGGCCGTCGACATGCGGTGGCCACTCACGTTGAGCACGTCGTCGACGCGGCCGATGACCCAGAAGTAGTCGTCCTCGTCCTCGCGTGAGGCGTCGCCGACGAAGTACGTCTCGGGCCCGAACTTCTCGAAGTACGTCGACACGTAGCGGTCGTCGTCGCCGTAGAGCGTGCGCAGCATCGAGGGCCACGGCTCCTGCAGCGTGAGCAGGCCCTGCTTGTCGCGCGGCAGCTCCTCGCCGTCCTCGCCGACGACCGCCGCGACCACGCCCGGCAGCGGCTGCGTCGCCGAGCCCGGCTTGCACGCGGTGATGCCCGGCAGCGGCGAGATCATGATCGCCCCGGTCTCGGTCTGCCACCACGTGTCCACGACGGGGCAGCGCTCCCCGCCGATGACGTGGTAGTACCAGACCCAGGCCTTCGGGTTGATCGGCTCGCCGACGGAGCCCAGCAGGCGCAGCTTGGAGAGGTCGTGGCGGCCCGGGTACTCCTCGCCCCACTTCATGCACGCGCGGATCGCCGTCGGCGCGGTGTAGAAGAGCGTCACGCCGTAGCGCTCGCACAGCTCCCACCAGATGTCCTTGTCGGGGTAGTCGGGCGCGCCCTCGTACATGACCGACGTCGCGCCGTTCATGAGCGGCCCGTAGACGATGTAGGAGTGGCCGGTGACCCAGCCGACGTCGGCCGAGCAGAAGTAGACGTCGCTCTCGGGCTTGAGATCGAAGACGACCTTGTGCGTGTAGGCGACGCAC
Source organism: uncultured Actinomycetes bacterium (assembly GCA_963751065.1). Lineage (GTDB taxonomy): Bacteria > Actinomycetota > Thermoleophilia > Solirubrobacterales > Solirubrobacteraceae > CADCVQ01. The sequence goes on along the minus strand of CAVVTD010000010.1, from coordinate 105,380 downwards.
GTCAGGTAGCCGCCGGTCGAGTGCAGGATGCCCTTCGGCTTGGCCGTCGAGCCCGACGAGTAGAGGATGTAGAGCGGGTGCTCGGCGTCGAGCGCGACGGCCTCGCACTCGTCCTCCGCGGCGTCGAGGATCTCGTCGTAGAAGACGTCGTTCTCGCCCATCGGGCAGTCGATCCCCGTATGGCGCACGACGATCGTCGTCTGCACCGGCATGCCGACGTCGTCGCAGGCCTGCTTGATCGGCGCCGTCTTGCCCTTGCGCCGCGCGCCGTCGGCGGTGATGAGGACCTTCGCCTCGGAGACCTCCATGCGCTCCTTGACCGACTCGGCCGAGAATCCGCCGAACACGACGTTGTGCGGCGCGCCGATCCGCGCGCAGGCGAGCATCGCCACGACGACGGCCGGGATCATCGGCAGGTAGATGCCGACGACGTCGCCCTGCTGCACGCCCTGCGCCTTCAGCGCGTTGGCGAAGCGCTTGACGTCGCGCAGCAGGTCGGCGTAGGTCAGCTCGCGCTCCTCGCCCTCCTCGCCGCGCCAGTAGAAGGCGACGCGATCGCCGTTGCCGGCCTCGACGTGGCGGTCCAGGCAGTTGTAGGAGGCGTTGATCGTGCCGCCGGTGAACCACTTGTAGAACGGCGGGTTGGAGTCGTCGAGCACCGTGTCCCACTCGCTGAACCAGTCCAGCTCGCGGGCCTGCTTCTCCCACCATCCCAGCCGGTCGTCGGCGGCCTCCTGGTAGACGGCCGGGTCGTTGAGCAGCGCGTCGCGGGCGAACTCCTCGGGCGGCGGGAAGGTCTCGACCTCGAGCAGCTCCTCCAGCCGCTGGGACAGGGCTTCGTGGGACTTCGCGTCAGTACTCACGCTTTGCTCCTCTCTCGCAGCTCGATACGGCGGATCTTGCCGGTCAGGGTCTTGGGCAGGTCGTCGACGAACTCGACGATCCGCGGATAGGCGTAGGCGGAGAGATGCTCGCGGACGAACGACGAGATCTCCTTGCCGAGCTCATCGCCGGGCTCATACCCGGAGGAGAGCACGACGAATGCCTTGACGACGTTGCCGCGCCGCTCGTCGGGCCAGGCGACGGCGGCCGCCTCGGCGACCGCGGGGTGCTCCAGGCAGGCGGACTCGACCTCGAACGGGCCGATCCGGTAGCCGGCCGAGATGATCACGTCGTCGGCGCGGCCCTCGTACCAGATGTAGCCGTCCTCGTCCTCGGAGGCCGCGTCCTTCGTGTGAAACCACTCGCCGCCGAACGTCTCCTTGCCGGCCTCCTCGTTGTTCCAGTAGCCGAGCGGATAGTGCGGGTTCGAGCGCGCGCGCAGGCAGATCTCGCCGCGCTCGCCGGTCGCCACCGGCCGCTCGTCCTCGTCGAGGATCTTCACCTCCCAGCCCGGCATCGGCCGGCCCATCGAGCCCTCGCGGACGTCCATGAACGGATAGTTGGCGACGAGCGGATAGCTCTCGCTCAACCCGTAGTAGTCGAGCACCGTGACGCCGTACTGCTCGCGAAACCAGCGGATCGCCTCGGGGTTCAGCGGCTCGCCGGCCGAGCAGACGATGCGGAAGTCCTGCGGGTAGCGCGTGCCGGCGTCGCCGATGCCCATCATCGAGCGGATCGCGGTCGGCGTGGCGAAGACGTTCGTCGGGCGGTGGCGGCTGAGGAACGCGAGCTGGCCGTGCGGGTCGAAGCCGCCCTTGCGCTGCAGGACGACCTGCGTCGCGCCGTAGCGCCACGGCCCGAGCAGCGGCGCGATGCCCGCCGCCCACGCCCACTCGCCCATGCCATGGAAGCGCTCGCCGTCCTGCACGTCGTGGCAGTAGACGAACTCCTCGTGGCCGAGGATGTAGCGATGGGCGTGCAGGATGCCCTTGGCCAGGCCGGTCGTGCCCGACGTGTAGTACAGCTGGGCGGGATCGTCGCAGGAGGTGTCGAGCGTCTCGTGGTCGGTGGAGCCGGAGTCGAGGTCGCCGGGCTCGAGCGTTTGGGTCGCGCAGCGTCGTGACGTCGCCGAGCTCGCGGCCCTCGGCGATGTCGCGCAGCAGGCGGCGCATGATCTTGCCCGAGCGCGTCTTGGGCAGGTCGTCGGCCCACACGATCCGCTTCGGCCGGGCGAGCTTGCCGATCTTCTTCGCGACGTGCTCGCGGATCTCGGCGACGAGCTCGTCGGTGCCCTCGAGGTCGCCCTCCAGCGTCACGAAGCAGACGACCGACTGGCCGGTGTCCTCGTCCATCGGCGCCGATCGTCGCGCACTCGGCGACCTTCGGATGCGACACGACGGCCGACTCGATCTCCGCGGTCGACATGCGGTGGCCGCTCACGTTGAGCACGTCGTCGACGCGGCCGATGACCCAGAAGTAGTCGTCGTCGTCCTCGCGCGAGGCGTCGCCGACGAAGTACGTCTGCGGGCCGAACTTCTCGAAGTACGTCGACACGTAGCGGTCGTCGTCGCCGTAGAGCGTGCGCAGCATCGACGGCCACGGCTCCTGCAGCGTGAGCAGGCCCTGGCGGTCGCGCGGCAGCTCCTCGCCGTCCTCGCCGACGACCGCCGCCACGACGCCCGGCAGCGGCTGCGTCGCCGAGCCGGGCTTGCACGCGCGTGATCCCCGGCAGCGGCGCGATCATGATCGCGCCCGTCTCGGTCTGCCACCAGTGTCCACGACGGGGCAGCGCTCGCCGCCGATGACGTGGTAGTACCAGACCCAGGCCTTCGGGTTGATCGGCTCGCCGACGCAGCCCAGCAGGCGCAGCTTGGAGAGGTCGTGGCGGCCGGGGTACTCCTCGCCCCACTTCATGCAGGCGCGGATCGCCGTCGGCGCGGTGTAGAAGAGCGTCACGCCGTAGCGCTCGCACAGCTCCCACCAGATGTCCTTGTCGGGGTAGTCGGGCGCGCCCTCGTACATGACCGACGTCGCGCCGTTCATCAGCGGCCCGTAGACGATGTAGGAGTGGCCCGGTGACCCAGCCGACGTCGGCCGAGCAGAAGTAGACGTCGCTCTCCGGCTTGAGGTCGAAGACGACCTTGTGCGTGTAGGCGACGCAGGTCAGGTAGCCGCCGGTCGTGTGCAGGATGCCCTTCGGCTTGGCCGTCGAGCCCGCTCGAGTAGAGGATGTAGAGCGGGTGCTCGGCGTCCAGCGGCGACCGCCTCGCACTCCGTCCTCGGCGGCGTCCATGATCTCGTCGTAGAAGACGTCGCCGTCGCCCATCGGGCAGTCGATCCCCGTGTGGCGCACGACGATCGTCGTCTGCACCGGCATGCCGACCTCGTCGCAGGCCTGCTTGATCGGCGCCGTCTTGCCCTTGCGCCGCGCGCCGTCGACGGTGATGAGCGCCTTCGCCTCGCTCGACCTCCATCCGCTCCTTCACCGACTCCGGCTGAGAAGCCGCCGAAGACGACGTTGTGCGGCGCGCCGATCCGCGCGCAGGCGAGCATCGCGACGACGACCTCGGGGATCATCGGCAGGTAGATCCCGACGACGTCGCCCTGCTCGCATGCCCTGGTCCTTCAGCGCGTTGGCGAAGCGCTTGACGTCGCGCGTGCAGGTCGGCGTACGTGATGCTCGCGCTCCTCGCCCTCCTCGCCGCGCCAGTGGAAGGCGACGCGGTCGCCGTTGCCGGCGTCGACGTGGCGGTCGAGGCAGTTGTGCGAGGCGTTGATCGTGCCGCCGGTGAACCACTTGTAGAACGGCGGGTTGGAGTCGTCGAGCATCGTGTCCCACTCGCTGAACCAGTCCAGCTCGCGGGCCTGCTTCTCCCACCACGCCAGCGGGTCGTCGGCCGCCTCCTGGTAGATCGCCGGGTCGTTGAGCAGCGCGTCGCGGGCGAACTCCTCGGGCGGCGGGAACGTCTCGACCTCGAGCAGCTCCTCGAGACGCTGGGACAGCTGCTTCGTGCGACTGTCGACGCTCAGTGCCGTTTTGCTCCTCTCTCGCAGCTCGATGCGGCGGATCTTGCCGGTCAGGGTCTTGGGCAGGTCGTCGACGAACTCGACGATCCGCGGATAGGCGTAGGCGGAGAGATGCTCGCGCACGAACGCCGAGATCTCCTTGCCGAGCTCGTCGCTCGGGCTCATACCCGGCGGACGAGCACGACGAACGCCTTGACGACCTTCGCCGCGCCGCTCGTCGGGCCAGGCGACGGCCGCCGCCTCGGCGACGGCGGGGTGCTCCAGGCAGGCCGACTCGACCTCGAACGGGCCGATCCGGTAGCCGGCCGAGATGATCACGTCGTCGGCGCGGCCCTCGTACCAGATGTAGCCGTCCTCGTCCTGCGAGGCGGCGTCCTTCGTGTGAAACCACTCGCCGCCGAACGTCTCCTTGCCGGCCTCCTCGTTGTTCCAGTAGCCGAGCGGATAGTGCGGGTTCGAGCGCGCGCGCAGGCAGATCTCGCCGCGCTCGCCGGTCGCCACCGGGCGCTCGTCCTCGTCGAGGATCTTCACGTCCCAGCCCGGCATCGGGCGGCCCATCGAGCCCTCGCGGACGTCCATGAACGGGTAGTTGGCGACGAGCGGATAGCTCTGCTCAGAGCCCGTAGTAGTCGAGCACCGTGACGCCGTACTGCTCGCGAAACCAGCGGATCGCCTCGGGGTTCAGCGGCTCGCCGGCCGAGCAGACGATGCGGAAGTCCTGCGGGTAGCGCGTGCCGGCGTCGCCGATGCCCATCATCGAGCGGATCGCCGTCGGCGTGGCGAAGACGTTCGTCGGGCTGGTGGCGGGAGAGGAACGCGAGCTGGCCGTGCGGGTCGAAGCCGCCCTTGCGCTGCAGGACGACCTGCGTCGCGCCGTAGCGCCACGGCCCGAGCAGCGGCGCGATGCCCGCCGCCCACGCCCACTCGCCCATGCCGTGGAAGCGCTCGCCGTCGCTGCACGTCGTGGCAGTAGACGAACTCCTCGTGGCCGAGGATGTAGCGATGGGCGTGCAGGATGCCCTTGGCCAGGCCGGTCGTGCCCGACGTGTAGTACAGCTGGGCGGGATCGTCGCAGGAGGTGTCGAGCGTCTCGTGGTCGGTGGAGCCGGAGTCGAGGTCGCCGGGCTCGAGCACGAGCACGTCGGTCTGGCCCTCGACGCGCGCGCGGTTGGCCTCGTTGGTGACGCACACCGCGGCCTGCGAGTCGCTGAGGCGATGGCGGATGCCGTCGTCGCCGTAGAGGATCGACATCGACAGCAGGATCCCCCCGACCTTCCACGTGCCGAAGAACGCCGCGGCGGTCTCGGGCGTCGGCGGCAGGAGCATGGCGACGCGATCGCCCTGCTGCACGCCGGCTTCGAGCAGCCGCAGGGCGAAGCGGTTGGCCATGTCCTGCAGCTCTCCCCAGTGCACCTCGCGGACGGTCCCGTCGGGGTCCTCGTGGATCATCGCGAGCTTGTCGCGGGGATGCTTGTCGCAGACGTCCGCGGCGATGTTGTAGCGCTCGGGCACCTGCCAGGAATGCGCGGCGCAGGCTTCCTCGTAGGTCATCGTGCGCGCACCGTACCGCGCCTCTACCCGTTGCGCGGCGTTTAGCGGCGCTTGCGTTTCTTCTTCTTCGAAGACGAGTGCGGCTTGGCGCGCGGCGGCTCGGGCGCGGGGATCTCCGGCTTGTCCTCGCGACCGCGCCGCGGGCGGCGCTCCTTCGCCGGCGCGGGGTCGGCGGGGGTCTCGCCGCGGGCCTCCATCCGCGCCTCGCGCAGCTCCTGCTGGGTCGGCCACGGCATCGCCTCGCCGGTCTGCCAGGCCGGCGGGTTGCCGCCCGGCCAGCGGTGCAGCAGCAGCACGCCGAGCCCGAGCAGCCAGAAGATCTTCACGAACGGCAGCTGGCCCTCGAGCTGCGGCAGGAACGACAGGACGCCGACGATGATTCCCAGAACGCCCATGAAGCGGGTGAGCAGGCCGACGCGCATCGCGTTGAGCGCGGTCAGCGCGATGCCCAGGCCGAGGATCGCCGAGCCCAGGCCGGCGAGCTGGACGGCGCCGCTCGTGAACGGGTCGGCCAGCGCGTCGCGCGCCGCCTCCTCGGTCTGACGCGCCGAGTCGGCGAAGGCCGAGACGTCGGCGGCGAGCGAGATCGCCGCCACCGCGCCGGCGACGACCGACAGCACCGCGCCCGTGATCGTCGCGACGAGCGCGATCTTGTTGAGCTGCGGGTTGCGCGCCTTCGTCGAGCGGTACAGGGAGACCATCGCCACGCCGATCAGCGCAAGCGCGATCGCCGTGATGAGGCGCGCGGCGACGATCGTGACGATGTGGTCGTCGAGGAAGAGGGCGACGCGGGCGATCGGGCCCGGGCCCTCGCCCTCGGACAGGCCGAGCTCGGAGCGCAGCGTGTCGAGGACGCGCAGCGTCGGGAAGCCGTCGTTGCCCTGAATGGCAAGGAGCGCGCCGACGAACGTCAGCACGCCGGCCGCGATTCCCGCGGCCCCGGCCTTCGTGCGACGGCGCTCTTCTTCGGCGAGCGTCTCCTCCGGGGTGGCGGGCACGGCGCAAGTGTATGTTGCGTCCGTGGAGATCCGTGACGTCATGACGGAGGGGGTCGTGAGCGCCGCGCCGACGGCCACTGTGCGCCAGGTCGCCGAGCTCATGCGCGAGCGCAACGTGGGCTCCGTCGTGCTCGTCGACGAGGACGGCGCGATCACCGGCTTCGTGACCGATCGCGACCTTGCTCTGGGCGCGCTGACCGACGGCCGCGACCCCGGCGACCCGGTCGAGGCGCATGCCTCCTCGCCCGTCGTCACCGCCGAGCCGGGCATGGACGTCGAGGAGGCCGCCGAGCTCATGGTCCGCCACGGCGTGCGCCGCCTGCCGGTGCTCGACCAGGGCCGGCTGACCGGGATCATCACGCTCGACGACCTCGCCGTGCGTACCGGCGACTTGGAATTGGCGCAGCACATGACCGCGCAGATCACGCGCGCCGCGCTGCCGGGCTTCTACTTTCACGACCGCGGCGGGTGAGCGCGGCCGGTCGGGGGGCAGTGCCACTGATCGGCAGGGGTGTGTCGAATGATGCTCGGTAGGCGTGCACGATTCGACACACCCCCCGGTTGGCTGGGCGATCATGGCGCCTATGGGGTCACATGCACCCCAAATCCGCCACGCGCCGGACCCGGACCGACCGGCGCGTGACCGCGCGGGCCTGCCCCGCCTGCGGCACCGGCGCGCTCGTGGCGTGGCGCACGGTGCCTGGCTCGGACCCGGCGCTGCCCGGCGACTACGCGCTGGCGCGCTGCACGAGCTGCGGCAGCGCGGTCACGCTGGCGCCCGCGCCTCCCGAGGCACATGAAGAAGGCGCCTACGGCGGCGGCACGCCGCGCGGGGCGCGGCTCGCGGCACCGCTACTGCGCGCGTTCGACCGCCGCCGCCTGACCTTCCTTCAACGTGCCGGCGGGCGGCCGCCGGGAACGCTGCTGGACATCGGCGCCGGCCGCGGGCGCTTCGTCGCCCAGGCGCGCGCGGCGGGCTGGGACGCCGACGGGATCGAGCCGTCGCTGCGCGGCATCGAGGGCGCCCGCGGGCGCGGGGTCGAGCTGCAGCAGGCCGGCATCGACGACGCCGATGTCGCGCCCGCCTCGCTCGACGCCGCCGCGCTGTGGCACGTCCTCGAGCACCTCGAGGACCCCGGCGCGGCGCTCGAGCGGATTGCCGGCTGGCTGCGCCCCGGCGGCCTGCTCGTCGTCGGCGTGCCGAACCTTGGAAGCGTCCAGGCCCGCGCCGGCGGCGCGCGCTGGTATCACCTCGACGTCCCGCGCCACCGCACGCACTTCACCGTGAAAGGTCTGCACGCGCTGCTGCGCCACCACGGGCTGGAGCCGGTCGCCACCCACCACGTGCTCGCCGAGCACAACCCGTTCGGCCTGTGGCAGTCGGTCACCAGCCGCGCGACGCGCACGCCCTCGTGGCTGTACCACGCGCTCAAGCACAACGCGCCCCTGCGCAGCCGCGACGCGCTGGTCACCGTCGTCGCGCTGCAGCTCGCGCCGGTCGCGGTGGTCGCGGAGCTGGCCTTCGCGCTCGCGCGGCGCGGCGGGACGGTGGCCGTCGTCGCGCGCCGAGCGGGTTAGCGCAGCTGCGTTTCTGTCGTTGCGGGCGGCGTTGATCGCTGGAGCTTGTTCGCTCTCGCGCGGCGTCGGTGAGGCGGCCCGCCCCGCACCAACTGCATCTTTGAGCGCGTCCGGTGTGTGGGTGCGAGGGGCTGTGTCGAGGGATTCGCGTCTGGCACGAAGTATTCGACACACCTCCACCACGGACGCCGAACCCGGACCGCCCGCCGGCGCTCCCGCAACTGACACACCCTCAAAGACGCAGTTCGCCGACGGCCACGCCAGCGCGCCGCGCCAGCGCACGAGCCTTTAGAGCAGGGCGCGGACGGCCGCCACGACGTCGCCGTCGCGCGCCCGCCGGGCATCCCCCAGCAGCGCCGCCACCGCATCCGCGGCCGCCACGACGTGCGCCGGCGTGTCCGGGCCCGTGACCACCGCGACCGGCACGCCGATCGCGCGCAGCTCGCGGCGCGCCGGCGTCCAGCTCGACTGGCCGGCGTAGTCGGCGAAGAACCCGAGCCGGGCGGCGGCGGCGCGCTCGACGCGGCCCGCGTCGGAGGCACCCCCGGCGGCGGCCAGCCAGGCCCGCACCGCCGCGCCCGGCCCGCCCTCGCGCAGCCCGTCCTCCAGCAGCACCCGCTCGTCGGCGAGCGCCGCGGTCGCGGCCGGGACGAACGCGTGCACGAGCGGGTCGACGAGCACCGCCGCGCGCGCGAGGTCGGGCCGGCGCACGAGCAGGTCGAGCACGACGAGCGCGCCGAAGCCGTCGCCGACGAGCACGACCGGCTCCCCGACCAGCGCGGCGAGCAGCGCGGCCGTGTCCTCGGACTGCTCCTGCACCGTCGTCGCCGCGTACGGCTCGGGCGCGCCGCTGGCGCCGTAGCCGCGGCGGTCGAAGGCGATCGCGCGGGCGCCCGCGCCGACCAGCTCGTCGAGCACCGGCGCCCAGGCCTCGGCGTCGGACGCCATCCCGTGCACGACGACGACGGCCGGCCCCTCGCCACGGGAGAGGTAGTGCAGCGCGACCCCGGCTCCCTCCACAAACGGCATGGCGGCGAGCCTATTCGCTCGCCGAAGAACTCACCCAGCTACGCTTTCTCCTATGGAAGGCGGATTTGGAGGACTCTTCGGCGACCCCGAGGACCTGGCCAAGAAGATGGCCGAGTTCGCGGAGTCGATGCAGGCTCAGCAGGGCCTCGTGTGGGCCGACAACGCGATCAAGCTCGCGGTCGAGATGACCGTCGCGGCAATCAACCGCGTCAACATCCAGGGCACGATCGATCAGCAGGCCGAGCAGATCCGCTCGGTCATGGCAATCGTCTTTCCCGATGCGGTCGCGCTCGTGCGCGAGGCGCGTCAGGGCCTGCAGTAGCGGCCCCGTCCTCGCCGGTCGTGGCCGCCGCGGCGGCCTCGCGCTCGGCGTCGCGGTCCTGCTTGCCCAGCCGGATCGCCTCCTTGAAGGAGCGGATCCGGAAGATCGACACGAGCGCACCGAAGCCGACTGCGAGCGTCGACACCGCGATCACGATCTGCTGGCCGACCGAGTAGGCCGCCACGGTCGCGCCCGTCGCCGCGCCCGAGAACACCTTCACGAGCAGGGCCTGCTGGACGCCCGCGCCGCCGGGCGTGAACGGCACGACCGCCGCGACGGCGTTGACGCCGAGCACGAGCAGCACGTTGCGCACCGATCCGCCGACGTTGAAGGCCTCCAGTAGAAACCAGAAGGCCATGAAGCGAAAGCACCAGCCGGCGAACTGCCAGGCGAAGACCTCGCGGAGGTAGCGGCGGCGGTCGAAGAGGATCGTCAGCCCCTGGCGCACGCGCTCCCAGAACGCCTTCACGCGCTGCGACAGCAGCGCGAAGCCGACGAGCACCGCGACCGCCAGCGCCGTGATGAGAAACAGCGTGAACTTCGGGTGGCTGGCCAGAAACGACAGGTCGAACGCGTTGAGCTTCGCGAAGTCCGGTGGCTTGGGGAACACGCCCTGGCTGAACGCGAACGTGAGGATGAAGATCGCCATCACGAAGTCGAAGACCGCCTCCACGCAGACCGCGGCGCCGATCGCCGGATAGGACGAGTTGGGCACCGAGCGCTTGACGAGGAAGACCTTCACGATGTCGCCGCCGCGCGCGGGGATGACGTTGTTGAAGCCGTAGGCCGCGATGTACGCGCCCCAGATGCGGCGAAACTCGATGCGCTCGTTCGGATAGGCGGCGCGCAGCGTGTGAAAGAACGCCCGCGAGCGCAGCGTCAGGTAGATCACGAACGCGATCGCGCCGAAGAGCAGCGAGACCCAGCCGACCCGCGACAGGCTGTCGAAGAACGAGCCGACGGCGTCGAAGAACGAGCCGATCGAAGCCTGGACGAGCATGCGGCCCAAGAGTAGGGGGCTCAAACGTTTGTCCTCTCCTGCCGATACGGGCCTCACGATGTCCGCCACAGCCGTCCTCACCCCGCGCGCGCCCCGCATCCTCCCCCTCGCGCGGATGGGCGACGAGTCCCTCGCCCATCGCGCCGCCGCCGGGAACGCCGACGCCTTCACCGCCCTCTACGAGCGCTACTACGGCCCCCTGCTGGGCTACTGCCGCTCGATCCTGCTCAACGCCGAAGACGCCCACGACGCGACGCAGAGCGCGCTGGAGAACGCGCTGCGCGCGCTGCCGCGCCGCGAGCCGGGCCGCCCGCTCAAGCCGTGGCTGTACCGGATCGCCCACAACGAAGCGATCAACATCGTCCGCCGCCGCCAGCCGGTCGCCGCCGGCGTCGACACGGATGACCTGCTCACCGTGCCCGGCCCGGAGTTCGACTCCGAGCAGCGCACCCGCCTGGCCCAGCTCGTCGACGACCTGCATCATCTGCCCGAACGTCAGCGCGGCGCGCTCGTCATGCGCGAGCTCAGCGGCCTGAGCTACGACGAGATCGCCTCCGCTCTCAACGTCACGCCCCGAGGGCGCGCGGCGCGCCGTGTTCGATGCGCGCACCGCGCTGCACGACGCCGCCGACGGTCGCAACACGGAGTGCACGAGCGTGCGCCGCTGCCTGTCCGACGGCGACCGCCGCCGGCTGCGCGCCCGCGGCATGCGCGCCCACCTGCGCGCCTGCAACGACTGCGCGACGTTCGAGCGCGCGATGGGCATCCGCCAGACCGATCTGCACTGCCTCGGGCCCTGGCTCGGTGGCGGCGCCGCCCTGCTCGGCGCGCTCGGCTACGGGACCGGCACCGCGAGCGCGGGCGTCATCGCCGCGACCGCCGGAACCGGCGGCACCGCCGCCGTCGCCGGCGGCGGCATCTGGGCCGGCCTGCCGGCCGCCGTCAAGGGCATGGCCGTCGCCGCGCTCGTCGCGACGACCGGCACGGCCGCGGTCGAGCTGCCCAAGGTCGTCGGCCACGACGACCCCGGCCGGTCGGCCATCGGCACGGCCGCCAGCGCCTCCTCGTCGGCGGCGGCGATCTCCCCCTTGCACGACCAGGTCCGCGAGCAGGCGCTCGCGCAGGCCGCGGCCGCCAGCCGCGCCCGCCGCGCCCGCGCCGCCCGCGAGGCCAGCGCCGCCCGCGTGCGCACGAGCGAGCCTTCCCAGACCGCGCGCCTGAACGCCGACCGCGCCGCCGAGCAGGCGCGCGCGCTCACGCCCGTGCCGGCCGCCAACACGACGGCTCCGGCCGCCACGGCGCCCGCGACGCAGGCCCCGGCGACGAGCCCGAGGGACGCCGCCGCCGACGAATTGCAGCGCGTCCGCGACCAGATCCTCGCCGCGTTCAAGGACGCGCAGGCGATGGCGCGCCCGGGGACGGAGAGCGCGCTCGCCGCCGCCAACGCGCTCATCCAGACGACGCTCGGCTCGCTCGGGCCGCTCGTCAACGAGGTCCTCGCGACGCTCGGCCTGAAGCTGCCGTCCGGCACGACGACCACGCCGCCGCCGTCCTCGGTGCCGTCGAACACGACGGTCACGAACGTCCTGGCACCCGTGCAGTCGCTGCTCAGCGGCGTCGACGGCCTGCTCAAGGGCCTCTTCGGCACCGGCTGACGACGAGCGCCGACGCGCCAACGAAAAATCTTTCCCAAGTAGAGCATCACAACCAGGGGCCCCCGCCGTGGTAGGGGCAGTCAGACCAAATCGAAAAGGCAATCCCGTCGCGAGGCGGGTGCGCAAAACCAGGGGCCTCACCGAGGCCGCCCAGTTGCCGAAGGGGGCAGAATGTCTCAATCTCGCCGTATGGTCGCCGTCATGGCGACACTCGCCACGATGGTGGCGATCCCGACCACCGCGTCGGCGTCCACCAACTCCGTCAAGTCGTCGAAGGCCGTCGTCCAGGCCAGCGTCGACAAGGCGTCAACCGCCACGAAGCGCGTCAAGCGCTACGCGCGGCTCGGCGACAGCACCCGCGTCGCCAAGCAGCTGAAGATCGCCCGCAAGGAGACCGCTGCAGCGTCGAAGGTCGCGCGCCGGATGGCCAACAAGGCTTCGTCCGAGTCGCAGAACCTCGTCGCCGCTCAGGCCCTCACGCTGGCCGGCACGCAGTACGACGATCTCGTCGAGGCGATCACCGCGATCGTCGACCAGGTCAAGGGCCAGGTCCAGGCCCAGGTCGCCAACTCGATCGCCCCGAGCCTCGCGGGCAAGCAGAAGATCATCGACGTCCTCAACCAGATCCTCCCGCAGGTTCCGGCCGAGGCGCAGCCGATCATCGCGACCATCATCGCCGCCCTGGGCGCCGGTGACGCGACCGAGGTCGTCAACCTCAACGACGCCACGACGTCCGGCGTCCTGCCGTTCGACATCTCCGCGATCGTCAGCCAGTGCATGACGATGGCGACCGCGATGATCGATCAGGCCTTCGGCATGATCCAGTCGCTCCTGCCGATGCTCCCGGCGGCCGTTCAGGGCCCGCTGTCCACGGTCCTGAACCTCGTCACCTCGACCGTCGGCACGATCGTCCCGACCGTGCTCTCCACGGTCACGGGCCTCATCGACACGATCCTGGGCTCGCTGCCGTTCGTCGGTGGCACGTCGGCCGGCGCCGGTGGCGCCTTCGGCCTCGGCGGCCTGCTCGGTGGCATCCTCGGCGGCGGCAGCACCGCCGGCCTGGGTGGCATCGGCGACATGATCAGCGGCCTGCTCGGCACCGTCCTCGGTGGCGGCTCGGGCGCCACCACCGGCATCATCGGTGGCGTCATGGGCACCGTGACGGGCCTCATCAACAACCTCCTCGGCGGCCTTCTGGGCGGCGGTGGGCTGGTTCCCTCCACATGAGCCAGAGCGGCGGCCCCTCGGGTAGCTCGATGCGCTCCCTCACGGCGAACCCGTGGCGGACGTAGAAGGAGAGATTGCTCTCCTTGGAGGACTCGAGGTAGGCCGCCGTTTTGGTCTCGTCACATCGATGCAGCATGGGAGCAAGCAGGGCGGAGCCAATACCTCCGCCCTGCTTCTCTGTGTCGGTGCCGATGACCGACAGGTAGTAGTGCGGCTCCACCGGGTGGCGGCGCTCGATCTCCCTGACGGCGCGCGTCGAGCGGGCCAGGCGCGGCAGCAGGACCGGCAGCATCGGCAGCATCCGCAGTGACTGGCGGAAGTCCTCGCGCCAGTGCCCGGGCGGTGCCCACAGCACCGCGCCGGAGCGAGCGTCGTTGGTGAACGTCATCCCGTGGCCCTCGAGCTGGCGCAGGCGGATGGCGAAGAAGCGCTCGCCGTGGCGCAGCCGGCGGGCGGCGTCGGGATAGAACCAGGCGGTGACCGGGTCGTCGTAGAAGGCGCGGGCGAGCATCGCCGCGAGCGCGGGGTGATCCGCGCGCACGGCGTGGCGAACGTCGCCTGCCGGCGGCGTCACTCGAAGAGCTCGAGGACCCGCTGCACCGGGCGCGCGAGCAGCGCGCGGTCGCCGCGCACGGCGATCGGGCGCTGCAGGAGCTTGGGGTGCGCGACCATCGCCGCGATGATCTCGTCGTCGCCGGCGCCGGCGCCGTCGAGCAGCCCGAGCTCTTTCACCAGGGGCTCGCGCGTGCGCAGGACGTCGCGCGGCGTCAGGCCCGACTTCTCCAGCAGCGAGCGGATCGTGGCCTCGTCGAGGCCGGTCTCGTGGTACTCGACGCCCTCGTACTCGATGCCTTCGTCTGCCAGCAGCGCCGTGAGCTTCCGGCACGTCGAGCAGCGGCTCACCTCGTAGATCGTCAGGTCGGATTCAGGCATGGCGCGCGAAGCGCTACTTGCGAGAGACGGATTCGCAGTTGCCCTTGACGGTGTCGGTCTTGTCGGCCGTCACCTTGTCGCTCTTGCCGGTCCCGCAGTCGATGGAGTCCTTCTGCTTGTCGCGAGCCGAGACGCGGTCGTTGCCCGCGCCGGCGCTGATCGTGTCCCGGCCGGCGCCGCCGCTGATGCGGTCGTTGCCGATCGAGCCGGTGATCTTGTCGTCGCCCGAGCCGCCGCTGACGTTGTCGTTGCCGATGCCACCGGACAGCGTGTCGGTGCCCGAGCCGCCGCTCAGCGTGTCGTTGCCGGCGTTGCCGTTGACCCGGTCGTTGCCCTCGCTGCCCGACAGCGAGTCGTTGCCCGCATCTCCGCTGACCCTGTCCTTGCCGGTGCCGCCGCCGGCGGTGTCGCCGCCGGCGCCGCCGGAGACCACGTCGTCGCCGTCGCCGCCGCTCAGCGTGTCGCCGCCGGTCTCGCCGTAGACGCAGTCGGCGCCCGCGAGGCCGTTGAGGATGTCGTTGCCGCCACCGCCGCGCATGACGTCGGAGACCGCGGTGCCGTTGAGCGTGTTGCCCGCCGCGGTACCGGCGACGAGCAGCCCGGTCTGCGGGCAGCCCGCGGGCTTGGCCGTGGGGAACTGGTAGTCCTGCGCCTGGGCGAGCCCCGCGACCGTGGCGGTGCCGACGGCCAGCGCCAGACAGGCCGAGGTGAATGTGGCGAGCTTCATCGGGGTCATGGTGGCCCTCCTCGGCTTGGGTTGCAACGCGCGGCGGTACCGCTGGTGGATCCTCCCCGATTCATCGCACGCGCACGCTGCGCCGGACGGTGGCGGCGCGCGGGGCGCTGACGCTGAGGACGTAGCGCCCGGCGGCAACGTTCGTGCTGCGTACGCGCACGGTCTTACGTGAGCCCACGCGGCCGGTCCGCCGGACCCGGGCCCGCAGGACGCCGCCGCGACGCAGCTCGACGACGATCGGGCCGCCGCGACGCGGGGTGACGAAGACCTCCAGCCCGGGCGTGCGCAGGGCGGCGCGGCGGATCGTCGTCGCCACGCCCACCACCGGGCGCGCCCGTTCGCTCGGCGCCAGCGCCATGGCGGTGAACGCCGGCTTGCGCTCCAGGGCGAAGCTGAGCAGGCCGAAGTTCGCGCTGTCCGGCGCCGGGGCCTCGTCGAGCAGCGTCAGCCAGCCGATCCCGGCGACGGCCGGGCCGAGGTCGTCGGCGATGCCAAAGGCGGCGCTGAGGTAGCGCGCCTGGCCGGCCCGCGACACGAACGTCGCGAAGACCCGCGACCCGCGATCGGACTGGATCGTGTACTCCGACAGCCACAGCGGCACGCGCCGGCCGAACGTGCGCCGCGTCTCGGCGCTCAGCGTGTCGATGTCGCTGATGTCGCGAAAGCCCCCTCGCAGCGGCGGGTTGGCCAGCTTCGGGAAGCGGAATGGGAACGGGTTGTGGCCCCACCAGTCCACGCGCGGGCGGCGCCCGTCGGGCAGCCGCAGCCAGCGCAGGAAGTCCGGCGGCTTGACCGTGCCGCTCGTCCACGTGTTGCCGCCGATGACGATGTTCTGGCGGCTGGCGGACTTCAGCGCGCCGTACGCGGCGTCGAGCAGCCGCGCGTAGGCCCGCGGGCCGAGCGCGCTGTTGAGCTGGTTGGGCTGGAAGCGGTCGTGGCGGTTGGGCTCGCCCCAGATCATCCAGCGGCGCACGAGCGGGTAACGGCGCGCGGTGGCGGCGAGGAAGTCGGCGTAGTCGCCTGGCTGGGCCGGAGCGAACGTGGGCGGGCGGCCGCCGTTGGCCCAGGGCGGCGAGTTGGCGACGAGCAGCGAGATCCTGATGCCGTGCCGAGCGGCCTCGGCAGCGGCGGCGTCGAGGTCGGCGGGCCAGCGGTAGGCGGGATCGGCGGGATCGCGCGGCGCCGCCGGCCGCGTGGCGGCCACGTCCGACCACGAGATCGAGAACTGCAGCGTGTCGATCCCGAGCTCGTCGTAGAGGCCGAACGCCGAGCTGCCGTCGGGCAGGACCGGCGGTCCCCAGAGCGCCTTCTCGGCCGCGTGGGCGGGCGCGGCGAGAGCCAGCGCGGCGGCCAGGAGGAGGGTGGCGGTTCGCAGAACCCGGCCTGCGCGCGAGCGGGAGAGCATGGCTCAGGCGAGTGTAGGTCCGGGCACCGGAGCGGGCGCAGTCCAGCGTGTCACAGATATTGCGTCCCGGCCGCAACCCACCCCGCCCCTGCGTGCTTTGCTTGTTACTCTGCTGATCTGTCTGACACACAACGGAGGGCGGTGACGTGCCGCTCGAGGCGCGACTGCTCGTCGGGCTGACGCTGGCGATGGCGATCGTCTACGCGGCGACGCCCGTCGCCATCCGTCTGGCTGCGCACTTCGACTTCTACGACGTCCCGGTCGGCTACAAGGGCCATGGCACGCCGACGCCGTATCTCGGCGGCACGGCGGTCATCGCGGGGTTCGTCCTCGTCGTGGCAGCGCTGACGCTGACCTCGCAGCCGCGCGAGACGGTGCCGGTGCTCGGCGGCGTGCTCGTGCTGTGGATCATCGGCACGCTCGACGACCGCCGGCTCGTCGGCGTCTGGCCGCGCGTCGTCGCCGAGGTCGGGCTGGCCGCGATGCTGTGGGCGACCGACCTCGGCTGGTCGCTCGGCCTCGGCGGCGCGGTCGATCTGCTGGCGACGGCGATCTGGGTCGTCGCGGTCGTCAACGCGTTCAACCTCTTCGACAACATGGACGGCGCCTCGAGCACGATGGCGAGCGTCGTCGCGGCCGCTGTCGCGGTCCTCGGGCTCGTGCAGTCCGACGTCTGGCTCGTCGCGACGGGCGCGGCGCTGTGCGGTGCGTGCCTGGGCTTCCTGCCCCACAACCTCTCGCGCCCGTCGGCGCGGATCTTCCTCGGCGACGGCGGCAGCATGCCGATCGGCTTCGCCATCGCGGCGCTCGTGATGATCGGCGCCTCCTCCGCGGCGGCCGAGTGGCAGGCGCTCGTCATGGGTCTGCTGCTCGTCGGCGTGCCGGCGCTGGACACCTGCCTCGTCGTCGTGTCGCGGCGCCGGCGCGGGGTGTCGATCCTGACCGGCGGCCGCGACCACCTCACGCACCGCACGCGCGCGCGGCTGAGCACCGTGCATGCGTCGGTGGCGGCGCTGGGCGCCGGGCAGGCGTTGCTGGCGGCGCTGGCGCTCGTGGCGGTGCAGGGCGGGCCGAAGGCGCTCGTGCCGGTGGTGCTGCTGTACCTCGTGGCGATGGCGACGGTGATCGTGGTGCTGGATGCGAAGACGGGCGCGTTCGCGGTGGTGGCGGCGGGGCCGCCCTCCGACGGTGCGGTGCTCGACGAGCCGCGCGGGGATGCGAGGTCCGATGAGGAGGCCGCGGCGCCTGGCCCGGGGGAGGCGGCGGAAGGCGGCGGCCGCGATCGCCTGAACACGTGGCCGCCCCTGGCGATCCTCGCGTTGTTTGGCATCGCCGTTCGGCCTGAGCCCATTCGCCTCGGGCTACTACGACTCCTCGATCTGGGCCCCGACCGGGCTCGGACTGCTCGTCGTCCTGACCGCGGCTTTGATCGCCGGGCCGGTGCGCCTGCCGCTGCGCGTGGCGCTTGCCCCGGCTGCGATCGCCGCGTTGGCATTGCTGGCGCTCGTCTCGGCGCTGTGGACGGACTCGATCGAGCAGGCGGTCGTGGAGGGCAACCGGATGCTGCTCTACGCCGCCGCGCTGGCGCTGCTCGTCGTGCTGCTGCGCAGCGACCGCGGTGCGGTGCTGGCGTTCGGAGCGTTCGCGGTGGGCGCGCTGGCGGTCGCCGGCTGGGTGATCGCGGGCGTGCTCGGCGACGACAGGACGCTGTTTCTTTCCGGCCGGCTGCACGAGCCACTGGGCTACATCAACGGCCAGGCGAGCTTCTTCGTGCTCGCGTTCTGGCCGTGCGTCGCGCTTGCGGAGCGCCGCGGTGAGCGGTTCGCGCCCGCGCTCGGCCGGGCTCGGGCTGGCCGGCGCGACGCTGTTCGCCGGACTGGCCGCTGCTCGGGCAGTCGCGCGGAGCGATTCTCGCGGCGCGCGCTCTCGCTCGTCGTCGTGCTCGCGCTGCTGCCGGGGCGTCTGCGGCGGATCGTCGCGCTGCTCGTGTGCGGCGCGTGCCTGGCGCCGGCGCTGCCGGCGCTGCTCGACGTCTACGGCGACGGCGTCACCCCCGACCGCTTCCGCGGCGCCGCCCTCGGCCTGCTGCTCGCCGCCGCGGCGGCCGGCGCGATCTGGGCGCTGCTCGTCGCGCTCGAGCAGCGCGGCCGGGCCAGCGGCCTGCGCCCGCAGCGCGCGGTCGCGCTCGGCGTCGCCGCGCTCGCCGTGCTGACCGTAGCGGCCGGCGTGGCGTCGGCGGGGCGCATCGCCGACTACGTCGATCGCCAGTACGACGCGTTCGTGACCCTCGGCGGCGCGCAGGGCGAGCCGACCGCCTCGCGGCTGGCGACCGGCGCCGGCAACCGCTACGACTACTGGCGCGTCGCGGTCGACGCGTGGCGCGACGACCCGGTGAAGGGCGATCGGCGCCGGCGGCTACGACAAGCCGTACTTCGCGCAGCGCACGACGGCGGAGGACATCCGCCAGCCGCACAGCCTGCCGCTTGCAGGTGCTCGCCGAGCTCGGGATCGCCGGTGCGCTGCTGCTGGTCGCGGCGCTGCTGCTGATCGCGCTTGGGGCGTGGCGGCGGATCCGCGCGGGCCTGCGCGAGCCGGTGGTCGTCGCGGCGGTCGGCGTCGTGACGGCGTGGTTCGTGCACACGAGCGTGGACTGGATGCACCTGCTGCCCGGGCTGACCGGCGTCGCGCTGCTCGGCGCGGCCGTCCTGCTGCGCCCGCCGGGCGACACCGACGACGCGGCCGAGCTGGCGGCGCAGCGCGCCGGCCGCGCGCTCGGCTTCGCCCCTGTCCGCTCGCGCGGTGCGCGCCTGGCTCCCGCGCTCCTCGTCGCCGTCGCGATCTCCGTGGCCGCGCTGAGCCTGAGCCGCCAGTCGCTCTCGGAGCTGTACGTGGACCGCGCGCAGGAAGCGCTCGCCACCGACCCGGCGCGCGCGCTCGTCGAGGCCAACCGCGCGCTGCGCCTCGACCGCGAGGCGATCCCCGCGTACTACGCGAAGGCGGCGGCGCTGGCACGTTTCGGCGAGGGCGGCGCGGCGCGGGCGGTGCTGCTCGACGCCACCCGGCGCGAGCCGCGCGAGTTCGTGACGTGGGTGCTGCTCGGCGATCTCTCGACGCGCCAGGGAGAGCGGCGGGCTGCGGCGGCGGAGTACGGGCGCGCGCATGCGCTGAACCCGCGCGACGCGGGGATTGCGAAGCTCAGCCGACCTGCAGCGAGTCACTCCGCTGACAGCCGCGTAGGCAAGCGCTGGTTGTTTGTCGGCGAAGGCCGGTGCGGTGAGTTCTCGACTCGCATGCGGTAGCAGGCGACGAGGGAAGAATGGGCCAGCGCCCAGCCCCTGGAACGCTCCTTTTGGGAGAGCGAGGACTGGCGGAGTTCCCCTGCCTCTCGCCGTCGTCTCGAGTGGGGACGCCACCTCGCCAGCCTGAACCTGACGTTGGACGAGTTTGCCGACCAAGCCGTTCTCGACGTGGGGTGCGGGCCGTCAGGCATCGCCTGCTACGTCGAAGCCAGGCGGCGAGTTGGACTCGATCCGCTCGCAGAGGTGTACGAACAGTGGAACGGCGACCTGGGTGACCAGATCGAACTCGTCGCAGCACAGGCTGAGATCATGCCCTTTCCCGATGACAGTTTCGACACGGTCTTCTGCATCAACTCGCTGGACCACGTGCAGAACGCCAATACAGTCCTGACAGAGATCGCCCGCGTCCTCCAGCCCGGTGGGCGACTGGTACTCCACGTCGACCTCGATTCCCCGCTTCGATGGTTGCACAAGCGCGTGCGCCCACATGTTGGGCAGACACATCCTCTTGCTCTGAGCTACGCCTGGTTGCGCCAATCACTCGCCTCGCAGTTCACGGTTCTTGCCGAGCGGCGTGATCCCGAGACTTTCAAGCCGACATGGGAGAATATGCGTTACGAGGCATTTTGGGACGGTCTGCTTTACCGGCTCACACGCGGCTCGCCAACGTGGATGCATCACGTCTGGCTCACGGCCCGGCGCGACTGACGCGCTCAGCTTTTGCCGGTAACTGATGTAGCGGACGCAATCGGCGCTACCGTCTTCGTGAGATGGAGCCAGACCGACGCGTCCGTGTGCTGGACATCATTGCGCGTCTCAACGTCGGCGGGCCGGCGCATCACGTTTCGATCCTGTCGGGCGGCCTCGATCCGGAGCGTTACTGCACTCATCTGCTCGCAGGCTCCCCGGGACCTGGTGAGGGCTCATCCGAGCATCTCCCGGATCTTTACGGCGCGGACCTCGAGTTCGTTGACGGCCTCGGTCCCGAACTCGATCCCGCCGGCGACACGCGCGCGCTCCGCTCGCTCGTGCGGGCGATCCGCGCATTCCGCCCGCACGTTGTCCACACCCATACGGCCAAGGCGGGCGCACTCGGGAGAATCGCTGCGCGGCTGGCGCTCGGCCCGAGGCCCGTCGTCGTACACACCTACCACGGGCATGTTCTCTCCGGATACTTCGGACCCGTGCAGGCCAGTGTCTTCCGGCAGTTGGAACGCGGTCTCGCTAGCGTCAGCGATCGGCTCATCTGTGTGAGTCAGGCCACCGTGGACGAGTTGGTGTGCCTGGGCATCGCACCGCGCTCACGCTTCGTGGCTATACCAATCGGTCTGGACCTCGATCCCTTCTTGAAGTCGTCGGCGCGCGACGGCGAGGGTTTCCGGGGTGAGGTAGGTGCGGGACCGGATGACGTGCTCGCCGTGTTTGTTGGCCGACTTGTGCCGATCAAGCGAATCGATGTTCTGCTTGAAGGCTTCGCCGCCGCACGTCGAAGCAACGCTCGGTTACAGCTGGCCATCGTCGGCGACGGTGAGCTGCGAGCGGAACTGGAGGCGCTTGTCGATGCACTCGGCGTCCGTGGTGCGGTGACGTTCCTCGGTTTTCGAACGGATCTCGTCGCAATTGCCGCCGCCGCGGATATCGCAGTGCTCTCATCCGACAATGAAGGCACGCCGGTCGCACTCATCGAGGCCGCCGCAGCAGGACGTCCAGCGGTTAGCACGCAAGTCGGCGGTGTGGCGGACATCGTGCGCGCCGAGACAGGGCTCCTTGTCAGCCCAGGCGACGCCGCGGCGTTCGGTGCGGCGCTACTCCGGCTTGCCTCGGACCGCGAGCGGCGAGAGCGCCTTGGTGTCGCCGCCCGCACTCACGTGAGCCAAACCTTCAGTTCCGGCCGGCTCATCCGCGACATCGACAACCTCTACATGGAGCTGCTTACCGCCCGCCGCGCGAACCTCTAGTCCGTGCGCGACCTGCGCAACGCGCCAGCGTCGCGACCGCGATCCGCCCAGGCCTCGAACGCCTCGCGCGTCGTGTCTCGATCAGGCCTTGGTAGAGGCGCTCGTGCGCCTCGGTCATGACGTCCAGCGAGTAGCGTGCAACAGCCGACTCGCTGGCGAGGGCCGAGCGGGCCGCCAGTGCGTCCAGATTGGCCGCGAGCTCGCAGACCGCGTGGGCGAGCGCCGGCGCACTGGTGCGGGAACGACACGACCGAAGTCGCCGACCTGATCAGCCACGCCGCCGACGTCGGTCGCAATGACCGGACGGCCAACGAAGATCGCCTCTGTGACCACACTCGGAAGTGCCTCGGTGGTGCTGGGCAGCGCCGAGCGCGTGGCACTCGGCATACAGATCCGCGAGCTGCTCGAGTCGCCGAGGCCCGAGAAACTGCACGTTGAGACCGAGGTCGGTCGCGAGCTGTCGCAGCCGCGGCTCCTCGTCATCGACCTGGTACACGAGCCGCAACCTGACGTCGACTTCGCGAGCGACGAGAGCGAGCGCATCGAAGAGATAGTCGAGGCCCTTGAGCGGTATGAGTTGCCCGACGTAGAGCAAGTTCAAGGTCCGCCGACGCGGCACGGGCGGTCTGAACCGAAATACGCGCGGATCGACTCCGTTCGGGATGACCGGCCGAGGCGTGTCGCCTGGAGCCACCCGCAGTTGCCACTGGCGCTCGGGCTCGGACAGCACAACCGACGCGTCGGCTCGTGTGACGACGAAGCGCAGTGCAGCGCGGCGCAGCGCTGTCATCTCTCTGAAAAGGTGGCCCGTGAAGACGAACGGTCGGGCGCTATCCACCGCAGCCACCGCGCCGTAGGAGAGGTGATGAACGTGGACGATGTCCGCGTCGTTGCAGTGGAAGGGTCCGTGATGGCTCTGCACCGTTACCTCGTGGCCGCGGGCGCGCAACCCCAGTTCCGGCGCAGTCTCCGGTGCGAGGCAGCCCGTATTACAATGAAAGCCGCTTTCCGTAGTCCGCCCACAAGCAGAATCCACATCACTGCTGGTCGCCCGACGTGTCCCGTGATTGCCGGGCGACCGACGGAATCAGCGCGAGATCGGTTAGCACGTAGCCACCGAAGTACGCCAACGCTAGCCCGACAGCCTGCATGCTCGATTCAGGGCCAGCGCCAGAGCGATGACCGGCGGGGCCAGCCCCGCGTGCTCACGAGCCATGCGCGCACCGATCCGTAGCTGATCCCGGCACTGGACAGGATGTTGTTGAGGACGAGTGGCGCGGGCGCGATCGCCAAAACGGTTAGGGTCCACGGCCGGGCTCGTCGTAGTCGCCGCTCAGACCCAGGACGGGGTGCCGCTATGGCCACGACGGCGGCCGGAACGGCCGCCGGTAAAACCGGCGATGACCGTGAATCTGAGCGTCTCCGCGCTCCGCGACGATCACGCGTGTGCAGTCGGTGAGGATCGGGACGCTCCGGGAAGCAGTGCCAGTGGAACGAACAGATCGCCAGATGCCAGCGGTAGGCCGCCGAGAATCAGCGATGTACGCGTACCCGTCCGGCTCATCTCGCAACAGCATCTGTCCGCCGAGCGGTCCAGGGCGACCGCGAGCGAGGCGAATATCGGGGCGCCGCGACACCATCATCGACCGGGCCTCCGGGCACTCGAGCCGCGTCTCGACGGGACAGACACCCCGCGGACGTGCCGCCGAAAAGGCCAGGCTGAGGCCGCAGCGGCGAACTGGCCGATAGCGAACCCGACCAGAGCCCCTTGCACGCCGTCGGTGGTCGCGCCGATGACGAGGCCCGTGCTAGCCGGGGCCCCCTGGACGCGCTGCAGCACGGCAACCCGTCGAAACGTCTCAAGTCCGGACAACCCAGCTTGACGACCGTGGCGATGGCGAGTCCAGCCACGCCTGCAGCCGCGGCCGGGACCAGGTTCGCAAGCGAGTCATCGCCGAGTGCTGTCGCGGCATGCCGGTCACGTTCGGCGCTCAGCGCAGCGACCGTGATAGCGACGCCGGCGATGTCGCCAGCACCGCGCCGAGTGGCGTGCCAGCGGCTCCGAGCTGTCGTCCCGGACGTGCGCTACCTGGCGAACTACAGCAAGGGGGAGGCCCAACCCCGCGACCGCCGTGGCGATCAGGGCTGCGCTCTGGATGAGCGTCAACCTTCCCAACTCGCTTGGCGCGAGCATGCGCGATATGAGCAGCAGAGCCACCAGAGCCGACAATCGGCTGATGATGGCCGCCGGCCGGAGCCGGCCGGAGGGCCGCATCGCGTCCGCGGAGCCGCTCAAGACCAACGCGCCTAGCGACGAGAGCAAGCGCCTGCACCACGGCGGAACAGTAGTCGGTGGCGCCCGCGCCGATCCGACCGCTACCTGAGCGGGTTATCTTGGACGGGTGCCGCGAACACTCGATCGCTATCTCGACGGACGCTATGTCGACGCCAATCCCGATTGGCACCTCGGCTCTTCCGCGTGGAAGGCCGACCAGATACATGCGGCGCTAGGTGGGTGGCTGCCGCGAACCATCTGCGAGGTCGGCTGCGGCGCTGGCGGAATCCTGCGGATACTCCACGAGAAGGTGCCCCAATCGACGCTCGTCGGATACGACGTCTCACCAACCGCAATCGCACTGGCCGCAGCCAAGTCCACTCAGCGTTTGACCTTCAAGCTGGGCAACGCATCCGATGATGGAGAACACTTTGACCTGATCCTCGTGATCGATGTCATCGAACACGTTCCCGATCCCATTGACTTTTTGAGAGCGCTAGCGAGTAAGGCCACACACTTTCTACTGCATATCCCACTTGATATCTGTGGTGCGAGTGCGATACGCCCGCCAAAAACTGCTCGAGAAGCGTACCGTCCTTGGACATATTCACTACTTTTCTCCAGAAACCGCGTTGGCCACAGTCATGGATGCCGGCTACCACGTGATCAGTTATCGCTACACGCCAATCTGGCAGACTTGGCCGATGTCGCTGGGGCGAGGCATCACTAGATGCCTGCCGCGGGCGACCGCAGTGCGTCTTGTCGGCGGGTACTCCCTGCTGGTTATCGCGGAAGCCCTGTAGGCATGGCCTCACTGGACGATGCAATCACCCTGCTCGGCGCCTGCTCAGCTCCGTCCGAGGCTTTCTGGCGACTGCATGAATTGGACGCCGTCAGGCGAGTCGAAAACAGCTTTCGCCATCCAGTATTGGAAGTGGGCTCCAGCAACGGCGTGTTCACGCGCTTGACGAGAATCCCGGTTCAGGTGGGCACCGACCGAGAGCCACGCGCGATTGGCCGTGCGATTGAACGAGGTCAATACGAACGCGTCTTTCACCTCGACCTTCATGCGTTTGATTACCAGATCGTCGGCTTATACGGCACCGTCTTCGCCAACAGCGTGCTTGAGCATGTCTCTGATCTCGAACTCGCGCTGCCAAACGTGCGCAGCGCGCTCATGCCCGGAGGCGAGACTGATCGCGACCGTGCCGTTGGAACAAATCAACGAACACCTCGCCTGCCGACACGAGCGCTACGTGCATTGGAGACAGCGTCAACTCCAGCATCGCAACCTGTGGTCCACGGCAGTTTGGGAAGCCAAACTGCGAGCTGCTGGATTCACTGCAGTCACATGGACCGGCTACTTGCCGGGCGAAGCTTGTCGCCTGTGGGATCGTGCGGACGTCTTGGCAACGGTCGGTGCGGGGCGATATCGCGTCGCGCCCGCGCTCCACCTAACGGCAAGCCGACTCCTGCCCCACTCAGCAAGGCTCGGAATGAAGCAGTCGCTAGGACGCCTGCTACAGCAGCGCGCAGCCGCCTGCCCCGCGGTCCCCTGTGCGCAGCGGTTCTCTGCGCCGTCGCATGAGAATCACGCACGTGAGCG
The DNA here is from genome assembly GCA_963751065.1 of uncultured Actinomycetes bacterium. Classification (GTDB taxonomy): domain Bacteria; phylum Actinomycetota; class Thermoleophilia; order Solirubrobacterales; family Solirubrobacteraceae; genus CADCVQ01. The sequence continues at coordinate 79,899 of CAVVTD010000010.1, read as the reverse complement.
TGGGAGCGTTGCCGCCGGTGTTCTCAGACGGCGGAGGCGCAGTGCAGCGGCGTGTTGGCGAACTGGCGACCGCTCAAGCCGCAGATGGCCACGCCGTCACTGTCGTATCGCCCGGACCAGCACCACTCGCGTTCGAACGACAGGGTGTTCAAACCCGGTTCGTCACCTGTCGGGTTGATGGCCCGCTCATGCACTGGGAATTCCTGCTTCGTGCCCGACGAGCGATCACCGCCGGGCCCCAGCCCGACATCATCCACGTCCACAATGAGCCAGAGGGCGCATTTGCCCTCGCCGGCATCGGTCGAGGTACTGTCCTGTCGTTCGACAACTTCTACTTCCGCAAGCGTCTTGGGAGAGCCATGCCACGCGCGTACCGATCGCTGCTACTGCGCTTTGACATGCTCCTGCCGGTGTCTCGCTACTGCGCAGACGCGGCGTCAGCGCACTGGAGTCTCCCTGCAAGTCGCGTGCAGTTGCTGCCCAATGGCGTCAATACCACACAGTTCCGGTCCCAACCGGAAGCCTCGGCAAGAGAACGCAGTCGGCTCGGGCTGACCGGCGCCGTCCTCGTGTATCTCGGCCGGATCTGTAACCAGAAGGGCGTCCACGTCCTGCTGGAAGGTTACGCGGAACTTCGTCGCCGGATAACCCACCCAGTGCACCTTGTACTAGCTGGGCCTATAGGTCAGTTCGACGAGCATGATCGCCCGCAGGAACTCGCCGCCTGGCAGGAGGCGATCGATCGCGCTGGAGCGATCTATGTTGGCCGGGTCGCGGAGAAGAAGGTCGCGGCGGTCCTGGGCATGGCCGATATCTTTGTGATGCCGACAATCGAGCTCGAGATGCAGGGTATGGCCGCGCTGGAAGCGCTTGCGTGCGGCATACCGGTCGTCGCCAGTGATCACGGTGGACTGCGCGAGACAGTCCCCGACGGTTGCGGCCTGCGTTTCCCGACCGGGAACAGCGCCGCGCTCGCGGACGCCGTACTCGAACTTCTAAGAGATCCGCATCGCCGCCAGATGCTGGGTGCCAGTGGCATTGCGCACGCGAATACGTACGCATGGTCAGCGATCGCCGACCGCGCCATGGAGACCTACACGGCCGTCCTGAGAAGCAGAAAGTAGCCACAGTTGCCCTCGCCACACAACGCGCTGCTCACGGTCGGAATGAGCGTGCTCGATGCAGAAGAGACCGTCGCCCGCGCGGTGAACTCAGTTCAGGCGCAGACACACGCCGACTGGCGTCTCATCGTGCTGGACGACGGATCGAGCGACCGGACGGCAGCGATCGTGCGGTCGCTAGCGGACCAGGATCGGCGGGTCGAGCTCGTAGAAGGCGGCTGCCGCCAAGGACTGCCGCAGCGGCTCAACGAGCTTCTGGATCGAGCGACCGGGCCATTCTTCGCCCGCATGGACGCCGATGACATATGTCACCCCGAGCGATTCGCGCGCCAGCTTGCGTTCATTGCCCGCAATCCGGAGGTTCAGCTTCTCGGGACGTCGATGATCATTCTCGATCGCGCCGGGCGCGCTCGCGGAGTGCGACGCGCCCCGGCCGGTCACGCCGAGATCTGCGCGCGACCGCATTCCGGGTTTCCGCTGTTTCATCCGACGTGGCTGGGCCAGCGAAAATGGTTCAAGCATTATCGCTACGCCCTCGACGCTACGCGCTGCGAGGACCAGGAACTACTGCTTCGCGCCCACCGGCACAGCGTCTTCGCCAATCTCGCCGAGCCGCTACTCGGCTACCGCGAAGATCGTTTGGTCTGGCACAAGATCCACACTGGGCGCGCGACGTATGCCCGGCGGGCCGTGATCGACAGCTGGCGCCATGGTCGTCGCATTCAGCCGATGACGATCGCCGTCGAGCACGCAGCGAAGTCCCTTGTGGAAGCACTTGCGATCTCCACCCACGCCGAGGACAGACTCCTTCGACATCGATCGCGGCCGCTCACCCCCCAAGAGGCGGCAGAGTGGGAAGTCGCGCACGCGGTCGCGTCCTGATTCCCCTGATTCCCCAACGTCGCGCCGCACGCTGGAGCCGCCCTAGACTGCGGTCGATATGACAGACCGTCGAAGGCTTGCCTGCCGCTCGGGCGCGATGATCGTGCTGGCGTCCTGCGTCCTGTTTGCCGGATGCAGCTCAAACGGCGACGACAAGGTGCCGGGCAGCGCCGCCCCAGCGGCAACCGCTCCCACTATTGATGAGTCTCAACAAGGCGCCGAGCCAGGTCAGCCTGGCGTCATCGTGATCAAGATGTGGTCGTACTTACGCGACGGCTTGATACCACTTGCCCTCAACGCGTACGACCCAGATGTCGTGGCGCGGATAAGCGAAGGAAACTTCTTGGGCGCGCTGGGGATCACCCAGTCCACTGCTAGCGCCTTCTCGCCTCGCATCGTGCGCACGATCGCCATCAAGGGTCGCCCCGCCGCCAACGGCGGTGGACGGCGCCCTACCGCAATCGTGTACGTGGATGGCCGCGGCCTGCAGGGCGCGATCACCCACGCAACCTTTCTGCTGCAGCGCACGCCCCAGCGCTGGGAGATCGTTTTCGACACGATGACCCAGGGTGCCTTGCGTAACTACGTCACCGAGCGTCACGTGAATGCTCCGGATCGCAAGCTGCGTCTTCCGGCCGACGTCGCAGTGCAGGCCGCCAACCAGGATGTCCGCCGGTACCAGCAACTGGCGAACGAACTAGCGGGAGACTATTTCTAGGCTACGGCGGTGCGGTCACACTACGTCCTGCCTGAGCGCCTCTGGCACCGAACACGATCAGGAAGTACGAGGGCATCGAGAAGTAAATGAGGAACTGATACCAGCCGATCGGGCTCGACCCCAGTGAGAACGCCAGCCAAGTGCTCGGCAGCACCCAGACGTAGGCCTCGATCAGCGTCCGTGATCGCATGAACAGCCGATGCAGAAGACCGGTGATCACGCCAAGCAGCATGCACCCGACGACCACCGCCACCACACCGAAGTCCAGGTATAGCTGGCCGGCCAACGGCAGCACCTGGTCCTGCCGGTTGATGAACAACGCGTTGTAGAGGGCGCCGGGGGTCGAATCGCGCACAGAAGCACCCAGCTCTGGCAACGGCGCGATCGCCGTATAGATCTGGCCGCGCCCGTGGAGAAACCCCCCGAGTGCTTCCACGTGGTCCAGCAAGAAAGCGACCATCTGGAGGCCGCCGGCATACGACTGGACCTCGGTGTTGAAGGCGCTCAGCAGACCCTCATCAGCGCCACTGCTATTGAAGAGGGTGTTGAACGGCTGGCCCGGTGATCGCAACACGCGTAAGGCGAGGAATGCCAGGCTCGCTCCAACTCCGATGGTTGCCAGCGTCCGCGCCGAGGGACGTGCGGTGATGAGACCATAGGCAGCGAGCAGCGCGAGCATCGATGCCAGCAATGGCCCTCGCCGCACATCGATCGTCACTGCGCTCAAAGCAACGAGGGCCACGCAGCTGCTCAGCGCGACCAACAAGAGCCGGCGGTCGAGCGACGCGCCGCGCGTAAGGAGAAGATTCGAAAGGACGGCAATTGCCGCGGCGGCGAGGAAGGGTCGCAGCACGAGCCGCAGGACCGTCTCGACGCCGTCGGCGCCGGGCTGGACTTCCAAGCCGCTCACCTGTAGCGCGAAGAGGGCGAGTCCGGCCCCACCGAGCGCCGCGAACAGGACGATCATCCAGCGCGGTACAGCGTCCAATCCAGTGCTCGGTTCTGCAAATGCGGACGTTCTCTCGAACGCCACAGCACCGAGTGCCCAGCACGGGAACGTCAGAGCGATCAGCAATGCGGCGGTTGACACAGCGTTCCAGGTCTGAGGAACCGGGAAGACCCACAGAACCGGACCTACGATCAGAAACAGAAGCGGCGCCGCGACGAGTTGGATGGCGAACCCGGCGTAGAGGATGCTCTTCGGCGAGACGAGAGGCTGGCGTACCGGCCGCACAGCCGGGACGAGCCAGTGGGTTGCCGCGAAGGCCAGCGGGGGAGTCACCGCGCTCACCCAGCCGGGGAACCACTCGGCCGCTGCACCTGCAGCCGGTGTAAAAGCGAGCGCTAGATACAGCCAGGGCCCCACAGGTCCGGGCGTCCGCTTGTTTAGACCACGATGTCGGTCGCGAGTCGACTTGTCGAGCGTCGGCTTCCTGCTCATGAACCCGTTGCGCATGGATAGCTCAGGCGCCTGCGGCGCGCCAGCCCCAGGCCCGTTCGTGGCTCAACCCGCCACCGACCAGGGAGAGTGCCTGCGGTGCTAGCAGCGCTAGACAACCGCCGCTTCAGCCTGCATGAAACGCACGACATCGATCACGAGCTCATCGAGCGAATGCGGGTAGGAGTCCAGCCGATCGGCCGCCGGCGACCTTCGAGATGTCGGGATAGCGCCGAGGCATGTCCTCGAAGCCCTCCTCGTAGGCCTGGTCGTACGGGATGACCTGGATGTCGGAGTCCGAACCGGTCAGATCACGCACACGGTCGGCGAGCGCGAGCATCGAGATCTCCTCCTGCGCGCCGATATTGAAGACCTGGCCATGCGCCAGATCGCCGAGCAGCATGAGGTCGATCAGTGCGTTGACGACGTCGCCGACGTGGCAGAAGCAGCGCGTCTGCGTGCCGTCGCCATAGACGGTGATCGGACGGCCCGACAGCGCCTGCTGGACGAACCTCGGGACGACCATGCCGTAGCGCCCGGTCTGGCGCGGGCCGACGGTGTTGAACATCCGGCCCACCACGGTCGGCAGCTTGCGCTCCTTCCAGTAGGCGAGCGCGAGGAACTCGTCGAGCGCCTTCGAGCAGGCGTACGACCAGCGGCCGTTCGCCGTCGCGCCGAAGACAATGTCGCCGCTCTCTTTGAAGGGAAAGCTCGTCGACTTGCCGTAGACCTCGCTCGTCGAGGCGATGAAGACGGGCTTGCGCTTCTTCGCGGCCTGGGCGAGCACGACCTCGGTGCAGTGCACGTTCGTCTCGATCGTCCGCACCGGGCTCTCGATGATCAGGTCGACGCCGACCGCCGCCGCCAGGTGGTAGACGATGTCCGCGTCATCGACGAGTTCGGCGACGACCGCGGCGCTCGCGCACGTCTCGATCGTGTAGCCGAAGCGCGGCTCGGTCTTGAGGTGGCGGATGTTGTCCATCGACCCCGTCGAGAGGTCGTCGAGAACATGGACTCGATGGCCACGGGCGAGGAGGTCTTCGGCGAGGTGCGAGCCGATGAAGCCCGCTCCGCCGGTGATGAGGAACCGCATCCTGTCTTGCCTTTCGTGCTGATCGCGCGCCGGTACCGACCGCGATATGACCATCCCCGTGGGCCATACGGTCGCACACGCGCCCTTGCCGTACAACGAGGGTTCGCCCCCGCGCCACGCTCATACCCCGGCAGCGGCTTCGGCAGTGAGCGTTCCGTGAGATCTGCCCGGTCCGAACCGCCGCGTGTGGTGTCGTAAGGCACGCATGCATCGCCGAGCAATCCTCGTCCTCGCGTTCGTCCTCGCGCTCAGCGCAGTCCCCGCGTCCGCCCAAGCGCCGACGCCTCCTATCGCCACCTCGGCGGCCGCCACGAGCGTCACGCTCACCACGGCGACGATCCCAGGCACCGTCGACGCCAACGGCGCCGCCACGACCTACCACGTCGAGTACGGCACGACGGTCTCCTACGGACTCACGACCCCGGAGCGCAGCGCCGGCAGCGCCGACAGCCCCGTGGCCATCAGCGTCGGGCTCACCGGCCTGACGAACGACACGACGTACCACTACCGGGTGGTCGCCACCAACGCCGCCGGCATCGGGCGCAGCGCCGACCGCACGCTGCGCACCACCAAGCCGCCGACGCCGCAGGCGCCGCTCGCGTCGACCGGCGCGGTGCAGGGACTCACCGCGCGCGGCGCCACCTTGACCGGCACCGTCAACCCGCGCGGGCAGGTCACGCGCTACCGCTTCGACTGGGGAACCGGCACGAACCTCAACCGCCACACCGCCTATGTCGCCGCCGCCAACGGTACGGCGGCGGTCGGCGCCACCGCCGTCCTCACGCTCCAGCCGAACACGCGCTACAGCTACCGCCTGACGGCGACCAGCAGTGCCGGCACCGTCAACGGCGCGCGCCGCAGCTTCACCACCCCGCGCGCGCCCGCCGCCCTCACCTTCGCCCTCGCGTCCAACCGCGTCCCCTTCGGGACGGCCGCCGTCGCCAGCGGCACCGCGACGAGCGCCGGGCAGGGCGGCGTGACCGTCGTGCTCGAGCGCCAGCCGTTCCCCTTCACCGGACCGTTCGCACAGGTCGCCTCACAGCGGTCCGCGAGCTCGACCGGCGCCTACCGCTTCACGCTCTCGCCGCTGCTGATCAGCGCCCGCCTGCGCGTCGTCGCGCGCACGTCGCCGGCCGTCACGAGCGTCGCCCGCACCGTGCGCACGACCGCGCGGGTCGGGCTGACCGCCACGCGCGTGCGCGTCCGGCGGGTGCGCTTCAGCGGCACCGTCCGCCCGGGCCTGACCGGCGCGCGCGCTTCGCTGCAGCGCCGCGTCCGCGGGCGCTTCGTCACCCTGCGGCGCGTCGCCGTCAGGTCCGTCGACGCCGACAGCTCCAGCTACCGGGTGACGATCCGCGCCCGCCGCAGCGCGGCCTTCTACCGGGTGGTCGTGGTGCCGTCGCCCTCCAGCGGCCACGCCCGCGGCACGAGCCGCGTGCAGCTCGTCGGCGGCCTGCGACGCCGCTGACCAACCGCGCCTGACACCAGGGGGGCGAACTTCGCCGTCCTCACGCCTCGTGTCTATGTGAGGCAGCCGCGACCCCAGGCACGACGTTGAGCACCAGCGGTGACCGCTCGCCGATGCCACCGACCGGAGGTACCATCGCCCTCATGCCGGTCCACGTCGACGAGACGCTCCCGCTGCACCCGCTCACCGTCACCGACGTCATGGGGATGGTCGACGCCGGGATCCTCGACGAGGACGACCACGTGGAGTTGCTCGACGGGGTGCTCGTCGAGATGAGCCCACAGGGATCGCCTCACGCGTACGCGGTCCGCGAACTGATGGCACTCGTGTCGCCGGTCGTCACCGCCTTGGGTATCCGGATGAGCGTTCAGGGGCCGGTTGACGTCGGCAGCCCGATCAGCCTCCCCGAGCCCGACCTCGCCATCGTGCCCGTAACCGGCCCCGATGCGCACCCGCGCAACCCGCTGCTCGTCGTCGAGATGGGCGTCACTTCGCTGCGGATCGACCTCGTGCGCAAGGCCCGCATCTACGCGACCGGCAACGTTCCGGAGTATTGGGTCCTCGACGTCAACCGCCGCGCGCTCATCGTGCATCGAGCACCGCAGGACGGCACCTACACCGACGTCCGCACCCTTGCCGAGCACGACACCGTCACCGCCGTCGCCGTCGATCTCACCGTGCCGGTCTCGTCCCTGCTCTGAACATGCCGGTCCACGTCGACGAGACGCTCCCGCTGCATCCACTCAGCGTCGCGGACGTCGCGGGCATGGTGGAACTCGGGATCCTCGACGAAGACGACCACGTGGAGCTACTCGACGGGGTGCTCGTCGAGATGCGCCCGCTGGAACCGTCACATGCGTACGCGATCCGCCAACTGGCGGCACTCGCGTTTCCGATCGTCGCCGCGGCCGCGCTCGAGCTCAGCATCCAGACCCCGATCGACGTCGGCAGCCCGATCAGCCTGCCGGAGCCCGACCTCGCCATCGCTCCGCCGACCGGGCCCGACGCGCACCCGCGCGACACTGTGCTCGTCGTCGAGATGGGCGTCACCTCGCTGCGGATCGACCTCGTGCGCAAGGCACGCATCTACGCCACCGGCAACGTCCCCGAGTACTGGGTCCTCGACGTCGACCGACGCGAGCTGACCGTGCACCGCGAACCGCACGACGGCGCCTACACCGACGTGCGCACCCTGGGCGAAACAGAGACGGTCACGGCGGCGAAGCTCGATCTCACCGTGCCGGTCGCCTCCCTGCTCTGAACACGCCGCCCGCCGCTCCCGAATGCGGCCCCTGGAAAGCCCGCCGGCCAGATCTACTACACTGGCACGCAGATTTCTTAGGCTTCAAAGAAGGAGACCCCTCCCATCATGGGCAAGACCATCGGCATCGACCTGGGCACCACGAACTCCTGCATGGCCGTGCTGGAGGGTGGCGAGCCCACCGTCATCGAGAACTCCGAGGGCGGTCGTACGACCCCCTCCGTCGTCGCTTTTGCGCAGTCCGGCGAGCGCCTCGTCGGCACCGTCGCCAAGCGCCAGGCGGTCACCAACCCGCAGAACACGATCTTCTCCATCAAGCGCTTCATGGGCCGCAAGGAGGCCGAGGTGCGCGAGGAGGAGTCGATCGTCCCCTACAAGGTCGTCGCCGGTCCCGGCGGTGACGCGCGCGTCGACGCGGGCGGCAAGCAGTACAGCCCGCCGGAGATCAGCGCGATGATCCTCCAGAAGCTCAAGGCCGACGCGGAGGCCTACCTCGGCGACACCGTCGACGGCGCCGTCATCACCGTTCCCGCGTACTTCAACGACGACCAGCGCCAGGCGACCAAGGACGCCGGCAAGGTCGCGGGCCTCGACGTCAAGCGGATCATCAACGAGCCGACGGCCGCCTCGCTGGCCTACGGCCTCGACAAGGAGGACGACCAGACGATCCTCGTCTTCGACCTCGGCGGCGGCACGTTCGACGTGTCGGTGCTCGAGATCGGCGACGGCGTCTTCGAGGTCAAGTCGACCGCCGGTGACAACCACCTCGGCGGCGACAACTTCGACAAGGCGCTCGTCGACTGGCTCGCCAGCGAGTTCAAGAAGAGCCAGGGCATCGACCTGAAGAACGACCCGATGGCCCTGCAGCGCCTCTACGAGGCCGCCGAGAAGGCGAAGATCGAGCTCTCGACCGCGCAGGAGTCGCAGATCAACCTGCCGTTCATCACCGCCGACACCTCCGGCCCGAAGCACCTCGACGTGCGCCTCACGCGCGCCAAGATGAACGAGCTGACCGCCGACCTGCTCAACCGCGTCGTCGCCCCGGTCCGCCAGGCCCTCGACGACGCCAAGGACAAGGGCGCGGCGAAGATCGACCACGTCGTCCTCGTCGGCGGCATGACGCGCATGCCCGCCGTCCAGGAGAAGGTCAAGGAGCTCACGGGCAAGGAGCCGCACCGCGGCGTCAACCCCGATGAGGTCGTCGCCATCGGCGCCGCGATCCAGGCCGGCGTGCTCGCCGGCGACGTCAAGGACGTGCTGCTGCTCGACGTGACCCCGCTGACGCTGGGCATCGAGACCAAGGGCGGCGTCATGACGAAGCTCATCGAGCGCAACACGACGATCCCGACCCGCAAGGGCGAGACGTTCTCGACCGCCGAGGACAACCAGCCCTCGGTCGAGATCCACGTCCTGCAGGGCGAGCGCGAGATGGCGACCTACAACAAGTCGCTGGGCAAGTTCCAGCTCACCGGCATCCCGCCCGCACCGCGCGGCATCCCGCAGATCGAGGTCGCCTTCGACATCGACGCCAACGGCATCCTCAACGTGTCCGCCAAGGACCTGGGCACGGGCAAGGAGCAGAAGATCGAGATCAAGTCGGGCTCCGGCCTGTCGGACGCGGAGATCAAGAACATGGTCCAGGACGCCGAGGCGCACGCCGACGACGACAAGCGCCTGCGCGAGCTCGCCGAGGCGCGCAACAACGCCGAGAACGCCGCCTACCAGGCCGAGCGCCAGCTCAAGGATCTCGACGAGAACATCGACGAGGCTCAGAAGGCCGAGATCGAGGGCCTGATCAAGGACCTGCGCGACTCGCTGGAGTCCGACGACGCGGCGGCCCTGGCCGCGAAGACCGAGGCGCTGCAGACGGCGTTCCACAAGGTCTCCGAGGCGATGTACGAGAAGGCCCGCTCCCAGCAGGCCGACAGCGCGGCGTCGGAGAACGGCGCCTCCGCCGAGGGCGCGGCGGACGACGACGAGGACGTCGTCGATGCCGAGGTCGTCGAGGAAGGCCGCTAGCCCGTGCCCGCCGCGCCCGAGGAGAAGCTCGCAGGTCAGCCGGCGGCGCCGGACCCCACGCAGGGTCCGGCGCCGCAGGCGCCCGCGAGGGCCGAGGACCATGACCCGACCGCGTCCTCGGAGCGCGACGGCGCCGCCGAGACCGGCGCGGCCGCTGCTGCCGACGCGCAGGACGAGCGCGCGCCGGAGCCCGAGCCCGACCCTGCCGACCTGCGCGAGCGCGCCGCGAAGGCCGACGCCTACCTCGGGCTCGCCCAGCGCACGCAGGCGGACTTCGAGAACTACCGCAAGCGCACCGCACGCGACGTGAAGGCCGCCGAAGCGCGCGGCATGTCGCGCCTGGCCCGCGAGCTGCTGCCCGCGCTCGACAACCTCGAGCGCGCGCTGGCGGCCGTCGAGGCCTCCGGCCAGGACGAGCAGCATCACCTCACCCAGGGCATCCGCCTCGTGCAGAACGAGATGGCGGCCGCGCTGGCGCGCACCGGCATCCAGGGATATGCCAGCAAGGGCGAGCGCTTCGATCCCGTCCACCACGAGGCCGTCGCGCAGCACCCGGTCGCGGGCTGCGAGCCCGGCACGATCGTCGAGGTGCTGCAGGCCGGCTACAAGCTCAACGACGCGGTGCTGCGGCCCGCGCGGGTGATCGTCGCCGGGTAGGAGACGTCGAGATGGCCGCTCCCCAGGATCACTACAAGGTGCTCGGCGTCGAGCGCAAGGCGACGGCCGACGAGATCAAGAAGGCCTACCGCAAGCTCGCGCGCCAGTACCACCCCGACAAGAACCCCGGCGACGCAAAGGCCGAGGCGCGCTTCAAGCAGATCTCCCAGGCCCACGACGTGCTCGGCGATCCCGACAAGCGCAAGGAGTACGACCGCCAGCTGAGCAACCCGTTCTCGAACGTCGGGCGCGGTGGCGGCGGCCAGCCGGGCTTCGACGCCGGCGGCTTCGGCGACATCCTCTCCGACCTCTTCGGCCAGGCCGCCGGCCGGCGCGGCGGCGGCGGGGCGGGCGGCGCCGGACGCGCACCGCGCCCCGAGCGCGGCCGTGACCTCGAGGCCGAGGTGACGATCGGCTTCGACCAGGCGATCGCCGGCGCCCAGGTGCCGATCTCCGTCCCCACCTACGAGCGCTGCCCGACCTGCGCCGGCACCGGCGCCAAGCCAGGCACGGCGCCCCAGGTCTGCCCGCGCTGCAACGGGCGTGGCGTCGAGGTCGAGGGCCAGGGCTTGTTCTCGATCTCCCAGCCCTGCTCGCAGTGCGGCGGCGCCGGGACGATCATCGAGTCGCCGTGCCCCACCTGCCACGGCGAGGGCCGCAAGCGGACCGTCAAGCGGTACCGCGTCAACGTCCCCGCCGGCGTGCGCGAGGGCAGCAAGATCCGCCTCGCCGGCAAGGGCGAGCCGGGCCGCAACGGCGGGCCGTCCGGCGACCTGTTCGTCATCACCCACGTGCTCGACTCCCCGGTCTTCACGCGCAAGGGCGACAACGTCGAGGTCGAGGTCCCGCTGACCTTGCCCGAGGCGCTGCGCGGCGCGGAGATCGAAGTGCCCACGCTCGACGGGCGCAAGACGCTGCGCGTGCCGCCCGGCACCCGGCCCGGCAGCGTGCAGCGCCTGCGCGGCGAGGGCCCGAAGAAGCTCGGCAGCACGGGCCGCGGCGATATCCGCTATCGCTTCGTGCTGGACATGCCCGACAAGCTGACCGCCGAGCAGGAGGCCGTCGTCGACGACATGGCGAAGGTCTTCAACGGCAATCCGCGGGAGAGGCTGTTTACGCAATGAGCACCCGGCGGCGCACCACGACGCGCATCGAGGTCTCCTCCGACCGCGGCGTGTTCATGATCTCGGTCGCCGCCGAGCTCGCCGACATGCACCCGCAGACGCTGCGCATGTACGAGCAGCGCGGCCTCATCGAGCCCAAGCGCTCGCCGAAGGGCACGCGCCTGTACTCCCACGAGGACGTCGAGCGCCTGCGCCGCATCCAGCAGATGACCGCCGAGCTGGGGCTGAACCTGGCCGGCGTCGAGAAGGTCCTCGAGCTCGAGTCGCAGCTCGAGCGCACGCGCCGCCGCGTCGCCGCCCTGGAGCGCCGCCGCGAGGAGCTCGAGGCGGAGATCGCGGCCCTCGAGGGCAGGCGCGAGCAGGTCCGCGCGGACATCGTGCGCTACGAGGGCGCCAAGGGCTCCGAGCTCGTCCGGGTCAAGGACGTCAAGCCGTTCTCGATCCCGATCGAGCGGCGCTGAGCGCCGGCCCGATCGGGCGCCCGTTCGTACTATCTTTTGCCGCGATGTGGCCGTATACTCCGCCGCCACCTGAAAAACGGAATGTTCAGGGCGGGCCAGGGGCAGCGGAATGGGTCGCCGCACATCAATTAGGGGGAAGTAAGGGACGGAATGCCCGAACGGATATTCACACAGCTTGTCGCAGTTTTCGCCACGATGGCGGTTCTCCTATGTCTCGCGTCTCCGGCATCGGCCGATCTGCGCGCCGGTGCGTCGCAGGATGCCTACGGTGGGCAGGGCGCCGTCCTCACGGGCCAAGGCACACCCGTGCCGCCTGTGGCGTCCGATGAGACCGGGGTCGCCCCCGCATCGACCGCCGTCGCACCTGCAAACGCCGTCCTCGACTCAGAGGAATCGGCCGCTCTCCCGTTCACCGGGCTCGACCTGCTGGCGCTCGTCGGCGGCGGCTTGATCCTGGTGCTCGTCGGCATGACGGTGCGCCAGGTCGCACGGCGCCCGGCCTGATCGCCGGCCGGCGATCGACAACCGAAAGCTCATTACAGAAAGCGACGTCGTGCGCAGCGCTGTCGTCGATCGGCAGGTGGTGAGCGCCGGGCCGGCGGCCAGGCGCGGCCGCTGGTCGGCCGGCGGCATGCTGATCGCGGTCGACGTGATCGCGGTCGTCGCCGCGATCCTGATCGAGCGCACCCTGCCCAGCAGCGTGGGCCACGTTCCGCTGGGTTGGTCGGCGCTATACGCCTGCGCGGTCGTCGCCGGACTGCTCTCGCGCGGGTTGTACGGCTGGCGCCAGCGCCGCGGCGGTCTGGACCTGATCGGCACCATCGTCGCCGTCACCGCCGTCGCGGCCATGGCGACGCTCTCCCTGCGCACCGCGTTCGGCGCCGAGCCCGACGCCGCCTCGCGCGTCGTGCGGCTGTGGCTCTTCACGGCGACCTACCTGACGTCGGCGCACATCGGCGGCGTGCTCGCCCTGCGCCGCCTGCGGGCCGGCGAGGTGATCGGCTCGCGGACGCTGATCGTCGGTGCGGGCGAGGTCGGGCAGACGATCGCACGCCGCCTGCAGGCGATGCCCTCCCTCGGCCTCACGCCGGTCGGCTTCGCCGACGACGAGCCGCTCGACGGCGACGGCCGTCTCGCCCTCCCCCGCCTCGGCGGCTTCGACGACCTCACCGCCATCCTCGAGGCGCACTCGGTCGACTGCGTGATCGTCGCGTTTCCCAACCGCCGCGATCACGAGATCGCCGGCACCGTACGCGCGCTGGCCCGCCGCGGCGTCGAGGTGCTGATCGTCCCGCGCCTCTTCGAGGACCTCACCACCCGCGTGCACGTCGAGCGGCTCGGCGGATACGCGCTGCTCTCCCAGCGCCACGCACGACCGGGCGGGGTCGCCATCGCCTGCAAGTACGCCATCGAGCGGCTCGTCGCCGCCGTAGCGCTCGTCCTTCTCAGCCCGCTGCTGCTGGCGATCGCGATCGCCGTGCGCCGCTCGGGCCCGGGACCCGTGCTGTTCCGCCAGCCGCGCGTCGGCCTCGACGGGCACGAGTTCGAGCTCCTGAAGTTCCGCACGATGCACGGTGACCCCGAGGTCGACGGCCACGCCGACACCCACTGGCTCGCCGCGACGCTCGGGACCGAAGGCGGCGCGCCCGGACCCGACCGCTCGACGCCCGCGGGCGTCAGGCTGCGCCGCTGGTCGCTGGACGAGCTCCCGCAGCTGCTCAACATCGTGCGCGGCGACATGGCGCTCATCGGCCCGCGCCCCGAGCGGGTCGCGTACGCACGCCTGCTGTCGGAGCGCATCTACCGCTACGGGGATCGCCACCGCGTGCGCTCCGGGCTGACCGGATGGGCGCAGATCAAGGACCTGCGCGGCGAGAGCTCGCTGCCCGACCGGGTCGCGTGGGACAACGACTACATCGAGAACTGGAGCTTCTGGCTGGACCTGAAGATCCTCCTGCTGACCGTGCCGGCGGTCTTCCGCCACGCGCGCGCCAAGGCCTGAGGGCGCGGGCTCGCCCGGGCGTTCAGCGGGCCCGGACACCCGTCGCGAAGCGCTGCACGACCGGAAGGTCCGGCACGGGCCGCAGCGGCGTGCGCACCATGAGCACGGTGAAGTAGCCGCTCTCGCCGAGGTCGAGCGCGTACATCGTGAAGTTGCGTCCGCGCCCCTGTGGCTGGAGGCGGTACTCCGGCCGCACCGAGAGGGCCAGCGCGACCTCGCTCGTCAGCACCTGCTGGCAGCGCTGCTCGGGCGAGCCCGCGGCCGCGATCCCGACGTCGGGATGCGCGAGCGTGACGACGGTGCGGCAGTCGTCGTCGGCGATCGCGTCGAGGGTCACCCGCGCACGGCGATCGACCTCCGCCGGGTCGGGACGGGGCCCGGGATCGATGTCGAGCACCATCAGCAGCCGCCACGTGCGCGAGGTGTCCAGTGCCATCACCGCGCTGCGCCGTCCGTCCTCCCCCGCTGCGGCGAAGCTCACCGCCAGACCGGTTCCATTGGCCGAGATGACCGGTGACGCGATCGCGCCGAAGCGCCGGAACAGGTAGAAGCACGTGCCCGCGTCCAGCGCGCCGTTCGCGGTGTGCCAGCGGTCGGCCATGCGATCGCAGTCGCGCGCCTTGACGATCGCGCGCAGATCGCTCAGCGCGGCCCGCGGCGTCTCGCGCGCCTTGGGCACGGCGAGCGGCCGCGCCGGCGGTTCCTCCTCTGCGCCACAGCCGCTCGCCAGCGCAGCGGCACAGGCGACGGCCGCTGCGCTCAGGGCCGCGCGCCATGTCCCCGTCAAGGTCGATTGCCCCCGCACCGCACGGCGCAAGCTATATCGCGTGACGGGTCGGGCGTGCGAGGGTTGGCCCGTACCCTTGCCAGGCGATGGCGCCCCGAGTCCCCCCCGGACCTGCCGCACCTGACGTCAGCGTCCTCGTCCCGTGCCGGGACGGCTGGCCCGACGTGCGGCGCTCGGTGGCCGCGGCGCTCGCGCAGCGCGACGTCGCGGTCGAGGTCATCGTCGTCGACGACGGCTCGGAGGTGGCGCTGGAGGGACGGCTCGCCGCGGCCTTCGCCGGCGAGGCCCGCCTGCGCGTCGTGCGCCACGAGGCGCCGCGCCGCCAGGCCGCCGCGCGCAACAACGCGCTGGCGCATGCGCGCGCGGACTGGGTCGCGTTCCTCGACCACGACGATCTGTGGGCCCCGCACAAGCTGCGCGTCCAGCTCGATGCCGCCGCGGCGGCCGGCGCCGACTGGGCGTACGCGGCGGCGCTCGTCGTCGACGAGCACATGCACCCGCAGGACATCGAGCCCGCCCCGCCGCCTGATGAGCTCGTCGCGCTCCTGCGCCGGCGCAACTGCGTTCCCGGCGGCGGCTCCAGCGTGCTGGCGCGCACGGAGCTCGTGCGCGCGGCGGGCGGCTTCGACGGGACGTTCACCGTCATCTCCGACTGGGACCTGTGGCTGCGCCTGGCTCACCGCCCGGCGGCCGCGGTGACCGAGCCGCTCGTCGCGTTCGTGCGCCGCGGCGGCGGGCTGAGCGTCAGCTCGGGGCACGTCGTCATCGCCGAGGGCGAGGCGCTCGCCGCCAAGCACCGCGCCTCGGGCGCGCAGATCGACATCGCGTGGCTCGCGCGCTGGACGGCGGGCTCGCAGCGCCGCGGCGGCCGGCGCGTCGCCGCCGCCCGGACCTACCTCGGCGGGGCCCGTCACGGCGACGTGCCCGGCGGCCTCGTGCGCGCGGCGGTCGCGCTCCTCGAGCCGCGGGCGCCGTCGGCGCGCGGCCGCGCGGCGACCGGCCCGCGCCCGCTCGCGCCGGCCTGGCTGCACGAGCTGCCCTGACGGCGCCTCACAGCGGCCCGCGCGCGACGCTCGGGGACATCGCCTCGCGCAGCAGGGCGCCGGCGCCGCGCAGCGCGCTGCGCTCGACCAGCGCGAGCGCGGCGCCGTACGTCGCCAGTCCGGCGATCAGCGCGGGCAGGAGGTGGTCGGCCAGCAGCGCCGTGACCCCGGCCATGAGCGCGCCGGCGACGAGCGATCCGCGCACGATGCCGACGAGCGGCAGGCGGCCGGTGAGCGGCCGCGCGAGCAGGACGGCGGCGATCGCCACCGCCACCTCGGTGACGAGCGTCGCCGCCGCCGCGCCGCGGGCCTCGTAGAGCGGGATGAGCACGATGTTCAGGGCGACGTTGAACGCGAGGGCACAGGCCGTCAGCGTGACCGCGACCCGCCCGCGCAGGCGCACGACCACGAGCGTGCCGGCGATGTGCCCGACGGCGATCGCGACGAGCGCGAAGCCCAGCCACGGCAGGACGTCGACCGTGTCGGCGTAGGCGGGACCGAAGAGCGCGTCGACGAGCGGCCCGGCCAGCAGCCACAGCGCGACCGCCACCGGCGTCGTGATCATGAGGCCGACCCGCAGCGACAGCGCGAACGCCTGCTCCAGCGACGGGGACCCGCCGCGCTGCAGCGTCGCGAACAGCGGCAGCGCGGCCGCGGCCAGCGCGTAGACCACGAACAGGATCGCCTCGAGCAGGCGGTAGCCCGCGCTGTAGACGCCGACCGCGGCGCTCGTCGCCAGCACGCCGAGCAGGATCGCGTCGATCCGGAACACGAGCACGCCGAGCGACTCCTGCAGCCCGAACGGCGCCGTCTGGCGCACGAGCCGCGGCCAACCGCGCGGGGCGAGGCGGACGGGCAGCGGCGCGATGGCGCGGCGCAGGACGAGGTACGCGCACGGCAGCGCGACGAGCTCCGCCGCGAGCTCGGCCGCGATGACCGCCACCGCACGTCCGCCGAGCGCGAGCGCGAGCAGCTGGGCGGCGATCACACCGAGGCGGATCGGGATGATCAGCCGCGCGTAGAGCTCCATCCGCTCCAGCCCCTGAAAGACGCTGAACACGCTCACCGTCACGAGCGAGACCGTGACGCGCATCCCCGCCAGTACGACGAGCAGCGCCACGCGATCGGACATCCCGGCCAGCCAGATCCCCGCCACGAACAGCGCCGTCCCGCTCAGCGCGAACAGCGCCTTCAGCGCGCTCATGTCCCAGACGAGCGTGCGGGCGACCTGCGCGTCGCGGGCGACCTCGCGCATCGCCAGGCGGTCGATGCCCAGTCCCGCGGCCGACCACAAGATCATGGCGAAGGCGATCGCGATCGCGTACTCGCCGAGCTCGGTCGGCCCGAGCGTCCGCGCCAGCGCGATGAGCAGGACGAAGCCCGCCAGGCGCGTGAGGATTTCCGGACCGATCCGCAGCGCCGCGCTGCGCAGCAGCCGCGCCCCCGAGCTGTTCATCCGAGCATGCCGCGGTAGACGTCGACGGTCTCGGCCACCATCCGCTCGACGCCGAAGAGCCTGCGGTGGCGCTCGCGCGACGCGGCGGCCATCGCGGCGCGGCGGGGCGCGTCGGCGAGCAGCGCGACGACCTGCTGCGCCAGCGCCGCCGGATCGCCGGCGGGCACGAGCGCGCCGGTCTCGCGCGTCACCACCTCGCCGCTGCCGCCGACGTCGGTGGCGACCTGGGGCACGCCGCAGGCGAGCGCCTCGAGCAGCCCGACCGACAGGCTCTCGGAGTCCGACGAGTTGACGAGCACCGCGCTGGCGTGCAGGTACCGTGCCACCGGTGGCCTGAACGGCACGAACGCAAAGCGCGGCTCGTCGAGCAGCCCCAGGCGCCGCGCCTGCTCGCGCAGGTCGCGTTCCAGCGGCCCCGTGCCGACGACGGCCACGCGGGCCGCCGGCGCGGCCGCGAGGATGCGCGGGGCGGCGGCGATGAACACGTCGACGCGCTTGAACGCCCGAAACGTCGACAGCGACGTGACGACGGCGCCGCCGCCGGCCGCGAGCGCGACGAGCTCGGGCGCGGGCGGCGCCGGCGCGCAGGGAGGACAGCCGTTGTGCACGAGGTGCACGCGCTCGGGCGCGAAGCCGGCACTGCGCGCCGCGCGGCGCTCGTGCTCGGACACGCAGATCACGTCCGCCGTGAGCTGGTGCAGCGCGCGCTCGACGGCGGTCGCGAACGCCCGCCGGGGCCGGCCGATCGGCCCCGTGTACGGCCAGGCGTGGGGCGTGTGCACCACCGGCAGCCCGGCCACCCGCGCGGCGAGGCGGCCGGCGATGCCCGCCTTCGTGCTGTGCGTGTGGACGAGGTCGGCGCGGCTGGCGCGCATGATCCGCACGAGCGGCGCGACGAGACGCAGGTCGGCCAGCGGGCGGCCGAGCCCCGGCCCGAACGCCAGACGCCACAGCTGCGTGCCGCCCGCCGCGATCGCGTCGACGAACTCGCCGTGCTGCGGGCCGACGCAGGCCGCCTCCCAGCCGAGCTCGACGGCGCCGTGCGCCTGCAGGCGCACGTGCTCGGCGACCCCGCCGTCCGCCGGCTCGAAGACGTGCAGGACCTTGGGCACCGCGCGCGGGCTACCTAGCCGGTCGTCTCGCGGGCCCGGCCGGAGCGTCGCGCCAGCTCGCCGCCGCCGCGAGCCCGATCAGGGCGAACAGCGCGATCGCGGCCTGCGAGAACGGGATCGTGTCGAGCATCCCCGCCACCGCCCACGTCACGACGGCGACGCCGACGCCCGCGCACAGCACGCGCGTGCGGGGATCGCGGGCGCGGCGCCCGTCGCGCATCGTCCAGACGATGGCGCCGGCGAGGACGAAGAACGCGAGCAGGCCGATCATCCCCTGCTCGGCGAGCACGTTGAGGTAGATGTTGTGGGCGGTCGGCGGCAGCTCGTCGCCGCCGACCTCGGGGATCGACGGCCGGTTGGCGGCCGGCGCCTCGACTGCGGGCGTGCGCGCGTAGGCGAACGGGAAGTTGCTGATCCCCGCCCCGAGCAGGGGATGCTGCGTCGCGATGTCCAGCGCGCCGCGCCAGATCCCGGTCCTGAGTGCGAGGTCGGCGGACCCGGTGTCGGCGTCGAAACGGCCCGCGACCGTACCGGGGGCGACGATCAACGCCAGCAGCGCCAGCGCCGTCGCGGCGGCGATCGTCTTCTTCGGCCACAGCAGGACGAGCCACACGAACGCCCCCACCGCGAGGCCGACGATCGACGCCCGGCTATAGGTCAGCAGCAGGGCGGGCACGGCGAGCGCGGCGGCGAGCAGCGCGAGGCAGCGCAGCAGCGGCGTGAAGGCCCGCGACACGAGGACGGCGACCGCCACGGGCAGCAGCACCATGAGGTACGCCGCGTAGAAGTTCGGGTGCAGGAAGACCGACCGCAGCCGCTCGACGGGCTCGGTGCCGACCCAGATCCCGCCGCCGTCGGCCGTCCCGGTCACCGCCTGCGCCAAGCCGTAGCCGGCCGCGACCGCCAGCCCCGTCAGCGCGCCCGCCAGGACGAGCTCGATCGCGTTGCGCCGCTCGGCGATCTGCAGCGCCGCGAAGAACGCGATGACCGCGGTGGCGAACTCCGTCAGGAAGCGCAGGGAGCCCAGCGGCTCCACCGCGCCGATCGCCGACGCGACCATCGCCGCGAGCACGAAGACGACGGCGAACACGAGCGTGCGGGGATGGGCCGGCGGACGCGGGCGGCCGTGCGCGAGGACGACGGCGTGCAGCAGGACCCACAGCGCGAGCAGCGGAAGCGCCACCCGCAGCAGCGGCAGGGTGCTGTCGGCGACGGGCAGCGAGATCCCCATCAGCGGGGTCGCCGCAAGCAACGCAGCCAGGCCGACCTCGGGCCGCGCGGCGAGCGCGAGGAGCACGGGCGGCCCGAGGACGGCGACGACGACGAGCGCGAGCCGGCCCTCGTGGAGGGCGACGATGCACAAGCCGGCGAGCGCGACCGCCGCCACGGACGGCCCCGCCTGGCGCACGGCGCCGGCCACCATGCTCAGCGGCTCGCGTCGTCCGCCGGCACGACGGTCGCGTCGTCGTCCGAGCGGTCGCGGGCCTTCGTCCTCGCCCTCTCCGTCCGACCCCGGACGCCGCGGTCGGCCCGCGCCCGTCCGAGCCGGCGCGCCGCGTCCTCGTAGTACGCCTCCTCCTGGCGCACCGACGCGTTGACGACGACGACGGCGAGCCCCGGCGCATGGAAGGTGCGCAGCCGCTCGAGCTGCAGGCGTGCGGTGTCGTCGGACGTGACTCGCGTGTCGACGACGAGCAGCGTCGCGCTGCCCAGCCCGGCGAGCATCGCGGTGTCCGCCCCGACCGAGACCGGCGGTGCGGCGATCACGACGCGGTCGTAGCGCAGCGACAGCGAGTGCACGAAGGCCCGCATCCGCTCGTTCGCCACACGCGCGGTGTGCGGCGTCGAACCGCCGCCCGCCCAGACGACGCGCAACCCGTCGACCGCCGGATCGCGGGTCACGACGGCGGTCGCGGAGACTTCGCCGGCGAGGAACTCGGCGAGACCGACCTCGGCACGGCGTCCGGAGCCCAGTGCGGCGAGGCCGGCGTGCAGGCCCGGCCGCCGCAGGTCGGCCTCCACGAGGACCACGCTCTCGCCGTCCGCGGCGGCGACGGCGGCCAGCCCGACGGCGACGGTGGCGCCGTCCTCCTGCGGGGTCGCGCCCGTGACCACGACGATCTTGCCGTGATCGCCGGCCTCCTCGATGTCGAGCGTCGCCCGCAGCAGGCGATGGGCATCCGCGACGAGCTCGTCGTGGCCGGGCTTGCCGGCGGGGATGCGCCCGGCGATCGGCGCGCCGTGCAGCGAGAGATCCGCGTCGCCGACGCGCACGCGGCGATCGAGCGCATCGCGCAGCAGCGCCGCGCCGGCGCCGAGCAACACGGCGAGGATCGCGCCGAAGCCGAGGTACAGCGGCGGGTTGGGCCGCACGGGATCGGTCGGGCGGCTGGCCAGCTCGCTGATCCGCAGGGTGTTGGCGCCGATGCGCGCCTGCGCGCGGCGAGCGAAGACGCCCGCGTAGGTGTTCGCGACGGTCTGGGCCCGCGCCGGGCTGCCGAACTCGGCCGAGACCTCGATGAGCTGCGTGCGCTCGACCGGGATGAAGGACATGTGTTCGAGCAGCGCGCGGCGCGAGATCTCGAAGCGCAGGCTGTCGCGCACCTGCGCGGCGACGTTCGGGTTGCCCGCGAGCGCCGCGTACGTGCGCGCGTACTGGTCGGCCAGCCCGGCGTCGGCGTTGGGCGCGTTGGCGACCAGCGTCGCCGTCGCGCGGTAGCTGCGCGGCAGGATCGCGACGAGCGCGACGACCACCCCGAAGCACGCCACGGCCGTCAGCAGCGCCAGGCGCCGGCGGCGCCAGATCATCTGCAGGACGTCGTGGGGCGTCATGAGCGGCT
Organism: uncultured Actinomycetes bacterium; assembly: GCA_963751065.1. GTDB lineage: Bacteria > Actinomycetota > Thermoleophilia > Solirubrobacterales > Solirubrobacteraceae > CADCVQ01. Next base: position 58,417 of record CAVVTD010000010.1, on the reverse strand, counting down.
GCCCTTCCCGTGGCGGCGTTCTCGCATCCCGGCGATCATGGCGCATCCGGGGCGCGCCCACTCGCGGTGCGCAGCATGTCCTCGTAGATCGCCTCGGCGGCATCGAGCATGCGCTCGACGCCGTGATGGGCGGCCAGGCGCTCGCTCCCCGCCTGCGCCCAGGCCGATCTGCGCGGCGCGTCGAGCAGCGCCGCGGCCAGCGCCTCGGCGAGCGCCCGCGGGTCGCCGGGCGCGACGAGCCCGCCGGCCCGGCCCTCCTCCAGCATCTCCGCCACGCCGCCGACGGCGGTCGCGAGCACGGGCGTCCCGCACGCGAACGCCTCGAGCAGGACGAGCGGATAGGCCTCCCAGAGCGACGGCAGCACGACGAGATCGAGCGCCCGCAGGTACGGCTCGCTCTCGCCGGCGAACGCGAACAGCCGCACGCGGTCGCCGATCCCGGCGCGCTCGATCGCCCGCGCCACGTCGTCGCGCAGCGGCCCGTTGCCGACGATCGCCATCTTGCCCGGCAGCCGGCCGGCGGCGATGAGCGAGGCGGCCGCCCGCACGAGCGCGAGCGGGTCCTTCTGCGCGCGCAGCGCCGCCACGAAGCCGGCGAGCGGCTCGCCCGCCGCGAAGGCCCGCAGGGCGGGGTCGGGCGGCGCTCCCGACAGCGGCGGCGGCGATCCCGGCAGCACGCGCACCCGCCCGCGCGTCCCGCGCAGCATGCGACGGGCGACGCCGGCCTCCCACGCTCCGGTGAGCGCGAAGCGGCTCGTGCGCGCGACGAGCGCCTGCTCGGTGCTCCAGGCGATCGCGCGCTGCGCGCGCGAGAACCCGCCGAGAAACGCGAAGCAGTGCGGTGAGTAGGCGATCCGCTGCGCCTGCGGCAGCGCGATCCGCGCGGCCGCTCCCGCCCAGCTGCTGTGCGCGTGAACGAGGTCGAAGCCGCCGCCGGCGTCGAGCGAGCGCAGCGCCCGCAGCGCCGCGACGCCGCCGCGTGAGCCGGGCGCGATCGGCAGCAGGTGGACCGGCACCCCCGCCGCCTCGAGGCCGGCGCGGATCGAGCTGTCCGGGCGCGTCGCGACGTGGACGTCCCAGCCGCGGCGCAGCAGGCCGGGCGCCAGCCACATGACGGTTCGCGGCACGCCGCCCTCCGGGGGCTCGAGGACCTGCAGGATGGAGCGCGCCACGCCGGCCACTATCGCCCCGCATCGGATGACGCTCTACGCTCGGCGCCAAAGTAATGGCGCACCTCCGCCTCGTTCTCGCCGGCCAGCCCGCGACGCACGGAGTGCACCGCGAGGACCCCCGCCGGGCGCACGTCCTGCATCGGCATCGGCATCGCGTGGCTGACGCTACGGATCGGCGCGGCGTCATCGCCGCCGGGCCAGCCGATCGACAGGCCGCAGGCCCACACGCCGAGACCCACGCAGGCGTCCTCGTTGAGCAGCGTCCACACCGGCGGGCGCCAGTCCAGCCAGCCGTCCGCAGCGAGGCGGTGCAGCGCCGCGCGCGACAGCACGTAGACGCCGCCGTGGGCCTTGCTCCCGTCGTAGCCGTGGCGCAGGGCGGCGTCGTGCAGCCGGCGCACCGCGCGGCCGGTGCGGCGCTCGCGCGCGATCACCCAGCGGTCGTAGATCGGCTGCTGGACGGTGCCGAGCAGGCCGATCTGCGGCTGCTCGGCGAACACCCCGGCGGCGGCCGCGGCGAGCCCCGGACCGGTCAGCAGCGCGTCGGTGTCGACCTTGATGACGACGTCGGCATCGAAGCGCCGCCAGGCCTCCCGCAGCAGGCGGGCGATCGACGGGTACTGGTACGGGGGCCGCGCGCACGGCCAGCGATGGTGCAGGACGACGGCGTCGGGCACGATCGCCCGGATGCGCGCCGTGCGACAGTCGGTCGTCGCGTCGTCGAGCACGACGACGGCGGCGTCCGGCCCATCCCATCGCACGATGCTCTGCAGGACGTCCTCCAGGCCGTCGCCCTCGCCCTGGCCGGCCATGATCACGAAGACCGCCTTTCGCCGTTCGCGCCGTGGCGGGGCGGTCGCGTCGGGGGTCTCGCCGCGCCGCGCGCGCCACGCCCGCACGGCCTGGGCGGGCGCGTCGCGCCAGCGCCAGGGCACGGCGACCAGCCGGCCGGCGAGCGTGCCCTTGACGTAGAGCTTGCGGTCGCCGCCGTGCTCCTCGACGACCGCGCGCGTGGACGGCGCGCGCGCCGCGCTCATGCTCGGGGCCAGGTCGGTGGGCGGGCGGCGGACATGGGGTCGACGGGCGAGAGCCCCGCCGCGGTCCTGACGTGACGCGCGGTCGGGAGCAGATTAGTGCGCTCGCCCCCGTCGTGCCCGCACTCGTCGTGATCGCGGTGCTCGCCTGGTGGACGGCCGACGGCGGCGGCTACGCGCCGGCCGACTGGCTGCTCGGCGGCCTGGCGATCGCGGGCACCGCGATCGCCGTCGTGGCCGGGCGCGGCGCGGCGGCGCGGCCGGTCTCGCGGGCCGCGCGGCTGGCGGCCGGTGCGCTGTGCGCCTACCTCGCGTGGTCGCTGGCGTCGATCGCCTGGAGCGAGGCGCCGTGGCTGGCGCTGGAGGGCTCGGCGCGCACGCTCGTCTACGTCGCCGTGTGCTTCGTGTTCGGGATGACGGCGTGGCGGACGCGCAGCGCCGAGGCGGTGCTCGCGCTGTGGGTCGTGGCAGTGACCGCGGTCGCGATCGCCACCCTCGTGCGCCTGCTCGGCGACGCGTCGCTCGATCTGCTCATCGACGGACGGCTCGCGGAGCCGACCGGCTATCCCAACGCGGCCGCCGCGCTGTGGACGACCGCGGCGCTGCCGGCGATCGCCCTCGCGGCGCGCCAGGGGCGCCACCCACTCATGCGTGGCCTCGCGCTCGGGGCGGCCACGCTGCTGCTGAGCCTGGCGTTGCTCGGTCAGAGCCGCGGCTGGTTCTTCACGCTGCCGGTCGTCCTGCTCGTCGCGCTGGCCGTCCAGCCGCAGCGCCTGCGCGTCGCGCTGTGGTCGCTGCCGGTGGCGATCGGCGTCGTCTTGGCGCTGCCGGTCCTGCTCGACGTCTTCGACGCGGCGACCGGACCGGGGCTCGAGGATGCGCTGAGCCGTGCGGTCGGGCGGATCGTGCTGTGCTCGATCGCCGTGGCGGTCGTCGTCGCCGCGGCCCAGGCCGCCGGGGCCGCGCGCCTGCTGCCCGACGCGGTGCGGCGGCGCGCCCGCGCGGTCGGCGTCGCACTCGCCGCCGGGGCGCTGATCGCCGTCGCCGCGGCCGGGATGATCGCCACCGACGGCCATCCGCGCGAGCGCCTCGACACGGCGTGGCACGACTTCACCCAGCTGCGCGCCGAGCCCGCGACGAGCGGATCGCGCTTCGGCGGCGGGCTGGGCGGCAACCGCTACGACTTCTGGCGGGTGGCCCTCGACGAGTGGCGCGACCATCCGCTGGCCGGCACCGGACAGGACAACTTCGCCGCCGCGTACGTCCGCGAGCGGCGCAGCTACGAGGAGCCGCGCTGGACGCACAGCCTGCCGTTGCGCGTCCTGGCCGGCACGGGCGTGGTCGGCCTGCTGCTCCTGCTCGTGGCGCTCGCGGCGGCGGCGTTCGCGGCGCTGCGCCCGGGCGATCCGCACGAGCGCCGGGTGGCGGCGGCGCTCGTCCTGCCCGCCATCGTGTGGCTCGCGCAGGGCTCGGTCGACTGGCTGTGGGAGTTCCCGGCGCTCAGCGGCGCCGCGCTGGGCTTCGTGGCGGTCGCGCTCGCGGTTCGCGCGCCGGGCGCGCCGGGCGCGCCGCCCGCGGCCAGCGTCGATGGCGCGCCGGCGCTGCGCGGAAGGCTGCGCGTCGCGATCGGCGCCCTCGCCGCCACCGCCGCCGTCGGCCTGCTCGGCGTCATGTACCTCGCCCAGCGCGACACCGACCGCGCCGTGACCGAGACCCGGCCCGCGCTCGCGCTCGCGCGGCTGGACCGCGCCGCCGACCTCAACCCGCTCGCGCTGCGCCCGCTGCTCATCGCCGGGACGATCGCCCTGCGCGCCGGCGACGCCCGGCGCGCGCAGGGCTACTTCACGCGCGCGGCCGACCGCGACCGGTCGGACTGGCTGGCGCGCTTCGAGCTCGGGCTGGCCGCCGGCGCCGCCCGCGACAACCGGACGGCCGCGCGCGCCCTCGCCGAGGCGCGGCGGCGCAACCCGCGCGAGCTGCTCATCGAGGACGCGACCAAGCGGCTGCAGCGCGGGCAGCCGATGCCCCAGGCGTACGCGGACGCGGAGTTCGCACGGCGGGTGCGCGCCCGCATCGGGGGCTGAGCACCCGAGCTGTTCGTACGATCGTCCATCTTGGGGGGCTGAGTCCGCGGGACTGCTCGAACGGTCGTCCGTGTCGGGTTCGCCCGATTGCGCACATCGGTGGACGCGCCGATCCGGTGACGAATGCGCACCCGCCACCTCGTCTGCACCGTGTTCGCCGCCCTCGCCGCCGCATGCGGCGCCGCCACTCCGGCGCAGGCCGCGACCGTTGGCCTCAACACCGATCTGACCTGGGGCATCTCGCGCACGACGATGGATCGCACGGTCTCCGAGACCGCCTCGCTCGGCGCCGGCTGGGTCCACCAGAGCATCAGCTGGGCCGACGGCGAGTTCGACGGCAAGGGCCAGTACAACACGTGGTGGTTCCCGGAGTGGGACGCCGCCGTCGACAAGGCCCGGGCCCGCGGCCTGAACGTCGCCCTGACGATCGACGGGACCCCCTGCTGGGCCTCCGCCGATCCGAACCGGCGCTGCACCGGGGCCTGGACGGACTGGAGCTGGAACCGCAGCTGGAAGCCGGCGAACGTCGCCGACTACGCCGACTTCGTGCGCTACGTCGTCAACCGCTACAAGGCCAAGGGCGTTCACACCTTCGAGATCTGGAACGAGCCCAACTACGCCCAGTTCTGGCCGTCGGGTCCGAACGCCGCCGACTACGTGACGATGCTGAAGGCCGGCTACGCCGCGGTGAAGGCCGCCGACCCCGGCGCCACGGTCCTCATGGGCGGGCTGTCCTCCAACGACTGGCGCTTCCTCGAGCAGGTCTACACGGCCGGCGGCCGGGGCTACTTCGACGCGCTCAACGTCCACCCGTACACGATGGCCGTCGATCCGGAGTCGTGCTGGGACGAAGCCGGCTACCCGGGCCGCAAGGCGATCGGCGCGCTCTGCGGCATCGAGGAGATCCGCAAGGTCGCCGACGCACGCGGCGATGCCGGCAAGCCCGTGTGGATCACGGAGCTGGGCTACTCCAACGGCACGTGCTCGTGGTGTGTCACCGAGAGCCAGCAGGCCGACTACCTCGTGCGCGCCATGCGCAAGGTCGACCAGAGCTATCCCTGGGTGCCGGTCCAGATGATCTACGCCCTGCGCGACGACGCCTGGGTCAGCCCCTCCGCGAGCAACTGGCTGGCCAACCTCGGGCTCATGCGCACCGACTTCTCGGCCAAGCCCGCGCGTACCGCCGTGGCGAACTACATCGCCCAGGGCGCCACGACCGTGCCGCCCCCGCCGCCCCCGCCCACGACGACCAACGCGGCGCCGACCGTGAAGCTGACGGCCCCTACGGCCGGCGCGAGGTTCACGAAGAAGCTCTACTTCGCCGCCACCGCCTCCGACGACAAGGCCGTGACCAAGGTGCAGTTCCTCGTCGACGGCAAGCTCGTCGCGACCGACTGGAGCGCCCCGTTCGCCAGCACGTGGAGCGTCTCCTCGAGCACCACGTACGCGACCCACACGGCCACGGCCACCGCGTTCGACGCCGCCGGGCTGACGAGCAGCCAGTCGGTCAGCGTCACGCGCACGCGCTGACGCGGCCGCGCCGGTCCCGGCGCGGGCAGCGCGCACGCGCCAGCTGAAGCTCCCCACGCCGGCGCCGGAACCCAACCGTCAGAAAGCCGGGGCATCTGCGTTGTGTGGTCATGTCGTCACCGACGATCGCCGGCCTGACTTCGTCACCCGCGCGCGCCCGGGGTGCGCGACGCACATGAGCGTCCGGGTCGTCGCCGAGCACGAGGACTTCGCGCCGAGCGATCTGCCGGTCGTCGTTGCGGATCGCCTGCTGCTCGAGATGACCGCGGTGACGAAGGCCTGGCCGAGCCTCGAGCATCCGGTGCTCGACGACGTCGACCTCGATCTCGAGCCGGGCACCGTCACGTGGATCGGCGGACGCAACGGCATCGGCAAGACGACGCTGATGAGGATTGCCGCCGGCCTGATCCGCCAGGACAGCGGCGTCGTGACGATCGAGGACCTTCATCCGGTGCGAGACCGGCGCGCCTACCAGGACCGCGTCGGGTTTCTCTCCGCCGGCAACGCCGGCCTGTACGCCCGGCTCACCGTCGGCTGGCACCTGGAGTGGTGGGCGCGGATCGCGTTCATCCCGCGCGGCCGCCGCAAGCAGGTCTGTGAGGCCGCGCTGGACCAGTTCGACCTGCGCGAGCTCGCGCGTCGCCGGGTCGACCGGATGTCGATGGGTCAGCGCCAGCGCCTCCGGCTCGCCGCAGCGTTCCTGCACGGGCCCGCCGTCATCCTGCTCGACGAGCCGCGCAACAGCCTGGACGCCGAGGGCGTGGAGATCCTCGCGTCGGCCGTACGCACCGCGACCGCACGCGGAGCGGCGGTGCTCTGGTGCGCCCCGACGGGCGAGGAGGAGAAGATCGAGTCCGATCATCGCCTGCTGCTCGAGCACGGGCACCTGGTGCCCGCATGAGCGCGGTCCTCGAATACGGCTCGGCGGCTTCTGCGGTGGTCCGGCGCGACGCCGCGCTGTTCTTCAGCTATCGCACGGCGTTCGTCACGCAATGCGTCTCGCTGATCGCGAGCGTCACCCTCTTCTATTACCTGTCACGGCTGGTGACGATCGAGACCTTCGGCTCACCGGACAACTACTTCCAGTACGTGATGATCGGCCTCGTGATCATGCAGACGGTCATGGGCACGCTCGGCAACCTGCCGGGCGCCGTCCGGCAGGAGCTCGTGGCGGGCACGTTCGAGCGGCTCGTCCTCTCGCCGTTCGGCGCCGGGGCGTCGGTGATGGCGATGCTCGTCTTCCCGTTCCTACGCGCCTTGGCGTTCGGCGTGCTCATGCTCGTGTTCGCGACGATCGCCTTCGGGCTGGATCTCGTATGGCCGACCCTGCTCCTCGCCTTCCCCGCGGCGGTGCTGGCAGCATTCGCCTTCGTCCCGTTCGCGCTGCTGTTCACGGCGGCGATCTTCGCGTTCAAGCAGGCCCCCGGGGTCACGCTCGTCATGACGGCGATCGCGCTCACCTCGGGCATGTACTTCCCGCCCGATCTGCTGCCGTCGTGGATCGCGTGGACGTCGGACCTGCAGCCGTTCACGCCCGCCGTCGATCTGCTGCGTCATCTCACGGTCGGCTCGGAGCTCGCGGCATCGGCATGGGTGGACGTGGCCCGGCTCGCCGGTTTCGCCGCCGTCCTCATGCCGTTCGCATTGTTCGCTATGGGCGCCGCGCTGCGTTTCGGGCAGCGGCGCGGGACCGTTACGGAGTTTTGACCATGGAGGGAGCCCAGTGACCACACAAGAGACGATCTCGTTGGAGCGCATGTCCTCGGCGATCATTCGCCTTCCGCAGCACGTCGTGTTCCGCCCGTTCCCCGCCGAGACGGTCGTGCTGAACCTCGACACCGGCAAGTACCACTCGCTCAACCCGGTCGGCGGCCGGATGCTGGAGGTGCTCGACCAGGTGAAGTCCTTCCAGAAGGGACTTCACCTGCTGCAGGCGGAGTTCGGCGATCAGGACCCTGCCGTCGTCGAGACGGACCTCTACCGCTTCTGCGTCGATCTCGCCGTGCGCGGGCTCATCGAGGTCGCAGAGACGTAGATGGCGGTCTTCGCCCACACCGGTGCCGGCGCTCCCAGCGCGATCACCAGCGGGCGAGCTCTTGGGCTGCAGGTCGAGGCGTCGTTCGAGTTCCCCGGACTGCGCGGAGCGTCGGGTCCCGACGATGGCCGCTGGGTTCACATGGACCTCGTCTCCGACGACGAGATCGCATCCGCCTGGGCGGGCGCGCCGCCGCGCGCCGCCGCCACCGCACGGTCCAACGGCTCCGGCGTGCGGACCGAGCACCATGCGCAGGCCGGCTACCTCATCACCTCGGCGTCCGGCGGCCGTTGCCTCGTCGACCCCGACGGGCACCACATCCAGATCACCTGCGGCGCCCATCCGCAGGAGCGCTGGCACGACCTCGTCGCCGAGGAGGCATTGCCGCTGGCCGCCACCCTGCAGGGCCTCGAGGTGTTCAGCGCCAGCGCGGTGGTGGTCGCCGGCCAGGTCATGGCGTTCATCGGACCGCCCGGCGTGGGGAAGTCCGCGCTCGCGACCCACCTCATGCTCGTCGGGGCCCGCTTCTTCGCAGACGACCTCATCGCGCTGGAGCTGCGTGGAGAGCAGGTCGCCGCGCACGCCGGCCTGGGCGTGGTTCGCCTCGGCGCGCGGGCGAGGGCCGCGGTCCCCGAGCTCACCGCTCAGGGCGGCGATGTCATCGGCCGCGACCGCAAGACGCTCGTCGAATGCATCCGCGACGTGCCGACCCTCCCGTTGCGCAGCCTCTATCTGCTCAGCGAGCTCGACGAGGACTCCGAGCCGCACATCACCCGCGAGCAGCCCGATCCATCGCGTCTGCTGGCCGGCACGCACAACCTCTCGGTGCGCACGCCGGAGCGCCTGCGCCGCCACTTCGAGCTCGTCGCGTGGCTCGGCGCCCGCGTGGGCGTCTTCGGCGCCGCGGTGTCACGCGGCTCCGAGCGCAAGCTGGCCCACGCCATCTACTCGCACGCCGCGCTCGAGGTCCTGCAGTGAGCGCACCGCCCGTGACGCGTCATGAGGCCGCGGTGCGGCTGACGGAAGCGGTCCGCCGTGACGCGCACCTGCGTGAGCGCGAGGCACGCCGCCTGCGTCCTGTGGAGAAGGCGCGGCTCGGCGTCGAGATCGTCATGGCCCATGTCCTCGTGCGGCGCAACATCTCGGCGCTGCCATTGCCCGAGCTCCTGAGACTGCTGCGCGGCGACGCCGTCGATGCAGGCGTGCCGGCCGCGCAGCTCGCCGACGAGCACGTGACGGCGGTCCGGTTGGGCCGTGCGGTGATGGGCACGCTGCGCCGCCTGCCGGGCGACACCCGTTGCCTGACGCAGTCGTTGGTGCTCACCGTGCTGCTGGCCCGCCGCGGGATCGGCTCACGACTCGTCATCGCCGTCTCGCCGGGAGAGACGTTCGCGGCGCACGCCTGGGTCGAACACGGCGGCGTCCCGGTGCTGCCGGCCGGGGCTGCCGACTTGCGCGACCTCGTCACCCTCTGAACCCGCCGGCGGCGCGCGCGCCGACTTCCCATAACGCGAGACTTATGCGAGGTCGGGCGGAAGTACTCCACATTCCGCTGCGTTGATCGGTCATGAGCCCCACGATCGCGATCGTCGCACCCGAGCGCAGCACGCGAGAGCGGTATGCGGCGCTGTTGCAGGCCGACCCCGGGCTCGACGTCGTCGCCAGTTCTGCGCGAACGCTCGAGCTCGAGCGCGCGGCTGACGCAACCGTCCTCTGGTGCCCCACGCCGGACTTCGCCGGGGTGCTCAGCGAGGCGGCGCAGTTGCTGCCCGGTTGCCGTCTGATCGCCGTGCTGCCCAGCGTCAACCGTCACGTCGTCCGGCGGGCGATCCGCGCCGGCGCGGCCGCGGTCGTGCGCGAGGAGAACCTCGAGGACACGCTGCCGGTGGCCGTCCACAGCGCCTGCGCGGGCCAGCTCTCGATTCCGATCGACTTCGCGGACGGGCTCGACAAGCCGGTCCTGTCCTCGCGCGAGAAGCAGATCCTCGGCATGGTCGTCATGGGTTTCACCAACGGCCAGGTCGCGCGTCGCCTCTTCCTCGCCGAGAGCACGGTCAAGAGCCACATGTCCTCGATCTTCGAGAAGCTCGGCGTCAGGTCGCGAAAGGAAGCCGCCGCGCTCGTGCTCGACCCGGAGGCGGGCCTCGGGCTCGGCATCCTCTCGATCTCCGCCGAACCGATCCCGACCGGCTCGCTCAGCGGGTCGCCGACCGCCACGGCGGCATGAGGTCGGCAGAGATCCAGGTGCCGCTCACGCGGCTGGACCATGCCGATCCAGAGCTTCTGCGCGAGCTCCTGGACAACGTCGAGCGAATCGCCGCCACGGGCGCGTTCACCCTGGGTGAAGAGGTCGCCGAGTTCGAGCGCGAGTTCGCGAGCTACTGCGGCACGAATCACGCCGTGGGCGTCGGCTCGGGTACGGACGCGCTGGCGCTGGGATTGCGTGCGCTCGGGATCGCAGCCGGCGACGAGGTGATCGTTCCGGCGAACTCGTTCGTCGCCAGCGCCGAAGCGGTCACGCTGGTGGGGGCGACACCACGGCTCGTGGATGTGGACGCCGAGACCCAGCTGCTGACCGCCGAGATCGTCGAGCGCGCCCTGACTCCCGCGACGCGCTGCGTGATGCCGGTGCATCTCTACGGACGCACCGTCGATCTGGACCCGATCGTCGCGGTGGCCCGCGGCGCGGGGATCTTCGTCCTCGAGGACGCCTGCCAGGCGCACGGTGCTCGCTACCGCGGCAGGCGCGTCGGCTCCATCGGCGACGCCGGCTGCTTCAGCTTCTATCCCGCCAAGAACCTCGGCGCATGGGGTGACGGCGGCGCGCTCGTGACGAACGATCCCGAGATCGACGGTCGCGTCCGCCGGCTGCGCGCGCACGGCGAGGGCCCCCGCTACCACCACACGGTCTGCGGCACCACGAGCCGTCTGGACGCGCTGCACGCAGCGGTGCTGCGGGTGAAGCTGCGTCGGCTGGATGCGACCAACGCGGAGCGGCGCGCCGCCGCGGCCGCGCTCACGGAGGCGATCGGGGACGTCCTTCACACCCCCGTGGCGCCCGCCGACGGTCACGACCACGTCTATCACCAGTACGTCGTCCGCTCGGAGCGTCGCGACGATCTGCGCGACCACCTTGCAGCGGAGGGCATCGCCAGCGCGATCCACTACCCGGTCCCGATTCACCTCACGGGGGCGTACGCATCGCTCGGGATGGCGCGCGGCAGCCTTCCGGTCGTCGAAGAGCTCGCGCAGACGATCTGCTCGCTTCCGATCATGCCGTCGCTGACGGCCACCGAGGTCCGGGCGATCGCGCGCGCGGCGAGCGAGTTCGGCGCACCACGACAGGCGGCTGCGTAAGTGGACTCCGAAGCGCTGCCCGCGTCGCTGGTCGCCCCGCGTCCGGCGTTCGACGCCCACGTTCGCGACGCGCTGCCGGCAGGTCGCCGACGCCGTGATCGCGCTGCTGGCGCTCGTCGTGCTCGCGCCCGTGCTGATCGGGATCGCCATCGCCATCCGGCTCGAGTCCGCCGGGTCGCCCATCTTCCGTCAGCGCCGGCTCGGGCTCGACGGACGGCCGTTCGTCGTCAACAAGTTCAGGACGATGACGCAGGCGGCCGACGACGAGCCGCACCGGCGTTACATCCGCGAGCTGATCGGCTACGGCCGCGGCGCCGCCCGCCAGGAGGCCGGCGGCCAACAGCTCTTCAAGCTGGCGGTCGACGACCGCGTCACGCGCGTCGGACGCGTCCTGCGCCGCTGGAGCCTGGACGAACTGCCGCAGCTGTGGAACGTGGTGCGCGGCCAGATGGCGCTCGTCGGCCCGCGACCGGTCATCCCGTACGAGGCGGAGCACTATCCGGACTGGTACCACGAGCGCTTCGCCGTGCCGCCCGGGCTCACGGGCCTGTGGCAGGTGAGTGGACGCAACGAACGCACGTACGAGGAGATGGTCCAGCTCGACGTCGAGTACGCCCGCCGTCGGTCGTTGTCGCTGGACCTCACCATCCTGTTCAAGACGATCTGGATCGTCCTCAGTCGCAAGGGAGCTGCCTGATGGGCATCAGGGAAGACCGCGTCGGTGTCGTCGTCGTCGGCTACGGCTACTGGGGACCGAACATCGTGCGCAACATCATGGAGCGCACGGAGATGCGGCTCATCGCGCTGTGTGAACGTGACCAGCAGCGTGCGGACGTGTTCCGCGCCCGCTACCCCGGCGTCGCGGTCGTCGACACGCTGGAGTCGGCGCTCATCGACCCGCGTGTCGACGCGGTGATGATCGCAACGCCGCCGCGCACGCACTACGGGCTGGCGCTCCAGGCGCTCCAGGCCGGCAAGCACGTCCTGGTCGAGAAGCCCCTCACGACGGCGGTCGAGCACGCCGTCGAGCTCATCGACCTGGCCGCGGAGCGCGACCTCGTGCTCATGCCGGGCCACACGTTCCTCTACAGCCCGCCGGTGATGAAGGTGCATGAGCTGCTCAACAGCGGCGTGCTCGGCACGCCGTACTTCGTCACGTCGACACGCATGAACCTCGGCATCTACCAGCCCGACGGCGTGGTGTGCGATCTCGCCCCGCACGACCTGTCGATCCTGCTGTACTGGCTCGGTCAGCCCGTCGTGCAGGTCTCCGCCACCGGCCGGAGCATGTTCGACGGCGACGTGCCCGACGCGGCGTTCCTGAACCTGACCTTCGCCTGCGGCACGGTCGCCAACATCCAGGTCTCCTGGCTGGCGCCTCGCAAGATGCGCGAGATGGTGATCGTCGGCAGCCGTCAGATGGTGCGCTACGCCGACATGGACGGCGACGAGGCGATCCGCGTCTACGACCGCGGCATGGACGTCGAGCATCCGGCGCCCGAGAGCTTCGGCGAGCACCGCCTCACGTACCGCACCGGGGACATGGTCGCGCCGCGGATCGACGCAGCCGAGCCGCTCGGCCTGGAGCTGCAGGACTTCTCCCGCGCGATCCTGACCGGGACCGAGCCGCGATCCAACGCCCGCCTCGGCCTCGAGATCGTCAAGGTGCTGGAGGCGGCCAAGCTGTCGCTGCGCCTGCACGGGCAGCCCGTCCGCGTGGCGTTCGCCGATGCCGGCTTCGCGGACGCGCCCACGCGCCCGGCGCCGGTCAGCCTGCTGCGGACCGCCTAGCCATCATGTCGACGACGATCCCCCGGCCCCCCGACGCACGCCGGGCCGACGACGGCGCTCCGCAGCGCCGGCTGCGGATCGCGATGGTGCACTACTCGGACTTCGCCATCGACTCGCGCGTGCAGCGCCAGGCGCGCGCATTGGCCGAGCGTGGACATGAGGTGCACTGCGTGTGCCTGACCGCCCCGGAGCGCATCGCGGTCGGGGCCGGGGTCATCCGGCTGCACGCGATCGGGGGCCGCAAGCTGCGCGGCGGCGCGGCGAGCTACCTGCTCGGCTACAGCCGCTTCTTCCTCGCCGCGTTTCGGCGCCTCACGGCGCTGCAGCGCGCGCATCCGCTCGACGTCGTCGAGGCGCACAACATGCCCAACCTCCTGGCGCTGGCGGCCATCGTGCCCAAGCTCGGAGGCGCGCGCGTCGTGCTCGATATCCACGACACGTTCCCGGAGCTCTTCGAGACGAAGTTCGGCGTCAGCCGCCGGTCGGCCGTCGCCCGCCTCGTCCGCATCGAGGAGCGCATCAGCGTGGCCTTCGCCGACCGCACGATCGCGGTCACGGAGGAGGCGCGCGCCCGGGTCGCCGCGCGCTGCCCGCGCGGCAGGGTCGAGTGGGTGGTGATGAACTCACCCGACGAGGGCGTCTTCGGGGTCGCGCGCGCGCCGGTGGCGAGCCCGAGCGACGGCGCCGTGCGCGTCGTCTACCACGGCGGGACGGCAGAGCGGTTCGGCGTCAGGGAGCTGATCCGGGCGATCGGCCTGCTGGCGGAGACCGCCCCGCACGTGTCGCTCGACGTCTACGGCGCCGACGACCACCGCGCTGCGCTCGTGTCGCTCGCTCGCCAGGTCGCCCCCGATCGGGTCCGCATCGCACCGCGGCCGGTGCCCTTCGAGGAGATCGCCGGCAAGCTCGAGGGTGCGCACATCGGGGTGGTGCCGACGCTGGCGGACGACTTCACGGAGTTGTTGCTGCCCGTCAAGCTGCTGGAGTACATCCACCTGGGGATCCCGGTCGTGACCTCGCGACTGCCCGTCATCCAGAACTACTTCTCCGACGACGAGGTCCGCTACTTCGAGCCCGGCGACCCCGCGTCGATGGCAGACGCGATCATGGACGTCCTCGACGACCGCGAGCGCGCGATGGCGCGCGCCGAGCGGGCGAGCCTGCGCCTGCGGACGATCGAATGGAAGGACCAGCGTGCCGCCTACGTCGGACGCGTCGAAGCACTTGCTCGCAGCCGCATGCACGCCTAGCCTCCGGGCCCCGGTCCGGGCCGCAACGGATGCGGATGTCGCGCCACGACAAGCCGAGCGGCTGCTCGGGCTCAAGCTCGCCGCGACGGCGCGGCAGCGCGCGGCCGACGCCGCCGAGATCGGCCGGCTCGCCGCAAGCGTCGACTTCGACGCCCTGACGACAACGCTCGCGCGCGCGCGGCTGCTGCCCGTGCTCGGAACGCGGCTGGTGGCAACGGCTCCCGCCGTGGTCCCCGACAGCTTCCGCGAGTCGCTCGAAGCCGCGCTGGCGCACGCCCGGCGTCGGTCCGCGCTCGTCGAGCAGGTCACGCTGCGGCTCGCCACGAGTCTGGCCGACGAAGGGATCCGGAGCATCGCGCTCAAGGGTCCGCACCTGGCCGAGCGCCTGTACGGAGATGCCGGCATGCGCAGCTCGAACGACATCGACCTCCTCGTCGGGCCCGATGACTTCCACCGCGCGGTCGCCGTGCTCGAGCGCGACGGCTACCGCAGCGAGGACAAGGCGCCGTGGAACCATGGGCTGCCGCTGTTCGAGGCGTCGCTTCGCGCCGATGACGCGTGGCGGCCGCCGGTCGACCTGCACTGGCGGCTGCACTGGTACGAGGAGCGCTTCTCGCGCGACTTCGTCGGGCGCAGCCGGCCCGGTCGCGACGATGCGCTCCCCGAGCCGCAACCGATGGACGAACTGGTGGCCCTGCTGCTGTACTGGTGTCGCGACGGACTGGTCGGGCTGCGGCATTCCGCCGACATCGGCGCTTGGTGGGACCGCTATGGACATGACGCCCCGCCCCATGCGCTCGAGGAGACCCTAGCCGCGTACCCGCCGCTGCGCCGGGCGATCACGGTTGCGGCGCTCCACGCCGAGCAGGTAGTCGGGGTGCCCGCGCACCGCCTTCTGTCGGCGGGCCGCACGGGGGAGCGTCGCCGACGCTTCGCGGCGCGCTGCACGGAGGGCGCCGACCCTATGTTCAAGCCAAGCGCGGATCACCAAAGCGTGCTCGTCGACGCGCTGCTCACCCCCCGAGGGGGCGCGCCCGCCTTTGTGAGGCGCCATCTCGTGCTGCCCAAGGCGGTGATCACGGAGATCTACGATCTGCCTCCGACCGCGCGCCTCCGGCGCAGGCTGCGGCGCATCTACTACGCCGTACGGGTGTCTGGGGCGCTCGTCAGGGCAACGATCGCGATCGTGTGGGGCGTCCCCTCGCGCAGAAGAGCCAGACGAGCTTGACGGACGACAACGAATCCAGGTTTGGCAGCGGAGCCAGCCGAATCGAATCGGTGAACTAAGCCAAATCGCGGCGGAGGATGATGTTGGTCCCGCCGTCGGCCGGTCCCTGGCCGTCATCGATCATCCGGATGTCCGACCGTGTGGCCAGGAACTCGTCGATCGCGCGTGCGCAGCCACCGTAATTGTAGTAATCGTCTGACAAGATGTATCCCCCAGGGCTCAGGTTGGGGCAGACCCGTTCGAGGCAGATGTTCACCGACTCGTACCAATCGCAGTCGAGGTGAGCAAAGGCGACCGGCTCATCCTCGAGCTGAATCGTGTCCTCGAAGAGGCCCTTGTGGAGCGAGATGCGCTCACCGTCCACGCTCAAGTCGTAGTCCGCGAACGCTCGGACCACGTTGGCGTATAGGTCGCTCTCGTACCCGTAGTAGCGGCCACCGTTGATGCCCTCCGACCGGCCGGAGGCGATCTGCTCGTACCGGTCATGCGAATGCTCATCGTCGTACTCGCCGGGCGGCGGGATCATGCCGAATACGTCATAGCCGCGAAAGGCCCGCCCCGCCGGCATCAACTTGGAGATCACGATTGCCGAGCCGCCAAGGGCGACGCCCGCCTCGAGAAACAATCCCGGAACTTCGTCCCTCGAGATCGTCTCGATGCAGTATTCGAGGTTCCGCAGCTTGCGGTAGGTGAGATAGGTAAGACCGGCGTCGCGAACATCCCGCGAGAGCCTTGAAACCTGGGCCCGCGCGCGCTGCCTCCGCACACGACGACCGACGACGCTCATCATGTCGGCCCCCAGCCGGCTGCGACGCGAACCGCCTCGGCCGGTTGATCCGCCCAGCGAACAAGCTCCGAGGAGCTAGTCCATGTCTCGTAGAAACTGCGGAGCTTTCCGTAGCTGTTGTCGATGGCCACATGGGGCACGCTCATGAGAAGGCAGAGAATGTGCCCGTGTAGACGGTCGGTCACCGCGATCTCTCCGCGGCTCAGCAGTTGTCGGCCCAGTCGGAGTTGACTCTCAGCGAGGTACTGGAACCCTCGCCGCGCGACTGGTGCCACGAAGCGAGATGCTCCACGGCTGTGCCGGTAGCGTCGCGGCGCCGCCAGAGCGGCCCGGCGTGCGATCCGGTAGTGGCGCGTCGGATCGTGGACCCAGTCGACGACCTCGACCCCGTCCAGTCGCTCGAACTCGCCGGTGAACGCCGACTCGCGGTCAGTCCGCGCTAGGCACACGACGTCGTGCGTCGGGGATCCGACACGGGCCAGCTCGCCGAGCGCAAAGGCAAGATCCGGACACAGCGCAACGCGACAGTCGAAGTGACGCTCGGCGAACGCGAGGCTGTTGGCGTCGCGGACAAGAAGTGTGAAGCGCGAATGCGCAGAGAACGCGCGCTTGGCGTCCTCGAGACGGTCGACGCCTTGAAAGTGAGTCGACTGCGGTAGCTGGACGACGTCACGGTCAGGAAAGTCGCGAAGGACCTGCTCCCGGAAGTCTTGGTGTGAAGGCCACAGATCGCCGAGATTTCCGCCGCCGTGGATGAGGATGGTGCCTTCCCCGACACGCTCGCGCAGCCGCTCGCGTGAGTAGTCGCGCTGAGCGCACATGTACGCGACCCTGCGCCCGGACGCTCGGAGGTAGGCGAGCTGGCCGAGCCAGATCGCGTAGTCCCCGACGTTGGAGTGCGTCGGGAAGTCGAGCACTGCAACGCGCCCGCCCGCGGGGATCGTCCGCTCCAGCACCGATCTGATGGCTTCCTGCAGACTTCGAACCAGCTGACCGGTGGCGACCTCGCTGTTCTCCAGCCCGACGCCCGCCGCCGCTGCGTTCATCTCGCGACGCGTCGCTGGTTGAATTCGCCGGCTATGTCGCCGGCGATCCACGGGAGTTGAACGCAGAGGTACTGCGCCAGGAGCAACTGGGCGGTGCGCCACTTCCCCACCGGAATCCCTCGTCGCTGCAGCCGCTCAAGACGGTGAATTCGGCGATGGGGGACGTAGTAGCGGATGTTCTTGAACACCTCGGGTCGGACGCGCAACTGGCCCGAGGCATGCCGGCGCTGTGCCGCGTGCCCGTAACCGAGTCGGTAGCGCTTCCTCGCGAGGTCACGTAGCCGCTGCCGAGGTGGATGGCTGATGCGCACATCAGGTGCATATACGAGCCGCGCTCCCCGCGCGGTGGCGCGCTGCCCGAACTCCTCGTCGTCGCCACCATACGCGGCCAAGTTCTGGTTGAAGAGTCCCACCCGGTCGAACAGATCACGACGCGCCCACATGTTCGCACCGCCCGCGAAGCCGTCCGCGGTGTAGCGCTCCTGGTCGAAAAAGCGCGCGCTGTCAAGTAGCGAGGCGAGCGACGGTCGGTCCCCTAAGGGAACGTTGATCTCGCCCGCGAGCATGTCGACATCGCCATTGGCGAAGCGCGCCCACCCCCGCTCGACCCACTCAGGATCGGGTACGCAGTCGGCGTCCGTCATCGCGAGGACGGCAGCGCGAGTTGCCTTGATGCCGATGTTCCGACCGACCGGCAGCCCGACGTGCTCGGGCGCCGAGACAAGCCGCGCAACGCCGGAATCCTTGATGAGCTTCGCCGTGTGATCGGTCGATGCGTCGTCCACAACGATGACCTCAAACGCGCGCGGCGGCATTGTCTGGCGGCGCAAGGCTTCGAACAGCGCCGGCAGCGTGCGCTCTCCGTTCCGGACGACGACCACGACCGAAACCAAGAGGTCGTGTTCCGCGCGCAGCTCCATCGTCAAGACAACGCTCGGCGCAGACCGAACTTTCATCAGACGGCCACGCTGGCGGGCTTAGCCGCCGGCTTCAGCATGAGCCCGAGGAACGCCCGCCCCTTCGTGAGCTCGTCCGGCCATCGGAGTCGCAGCACGAGCACATACGCGATGGTGGAGGCGAACAAACCGAGCATCAGCGTGACCGGCTCGGGCGCGCCACTCGCCGCCACGCCAGCTTGGACGAGGCTCCCGATGATGATGAGCATCACGGTCGCGATGGTCACCGGAAGCAGCTCTTCGGCAAACTGTCGGATACCGAAGCTCAGCAGTCGACCGACAAGGTGAACCGACCACGGTGCAAGTAGCACCGTGCCGAGCGTGTAAGCCACCGCCACGCCCACGATTCCCCACTGCAGCCCGACGACGATCGACGCGATCGTCACCAGCGACGTGACGAGACCGTACCGAAGCAGCCACTCCGGCTTGCCGCACCCTGCGAGCACGCCGCCGGTCGTCGCGAGGACGCTCTGGCGCATCCCGGCTACGGCGAGGATCTGCATCGGCACGGCTGCCGGGGCCCAGGCGTCCCCAAACACGAGGGGGACGCCAAGCGGAGCGCCCACGATGACGAGCCCCATTCCTGGGAACGCAATCAATGCGATAAGTCGTGCTCCGGCGAGGTACTGGCGTCTGAGCCGATCGGGCTGGTCTTGCAGACGCGAATACAGCGGCAGCGTCACGCGATTGGCGACCACGCCGAGATTCTGAATCGGAAGCATCATGGTCCGATACGACAGCGCGTAGTAGCCGAGTTGGGTGGCGCCCAGGTAGCGGCCGATCAGCACGTTGTCAATATTGCGATTCAACGCGCTGGTGACGTGAAATGCGAAGACCCGCGCGCTGAAACCCCAGAGGCCGCGCAGCGCCTCGAACGACCATTTCAACGGAAGGCGTCCGGCGGCGAGCGCGAGTCCGACAAGCACGCAGACATCCGTCACGATCGTCTGCACGACGAGCGCCCAGTAGCCGGCCTCGAGCAGCAGCGCGAGGATGCCCGCAGCGCCACCCACGCAAGCGGCGGCGACTTCAGCGAGCGCGATCTCGCGAAACCTCAGTCCGCGGGACAACAGCGCTCGCGGTACGACCGCGAGGGCGAGTGCCACGATGCTGATCGCGAGTACGCGCACGATCGGGGTGAGCTCGTCGCTGTGAAAGAACGAGGCGACGAGCGGCGCGACGGCAAGCGCGAGGGCGCCGAAGCACACCGCCGAGACGACGTTGACCCAGAAGACGCTCCCGACATCCTCGTCGCTGAGTTCGCGCTTCTGAATCAGCGCGGCGGCGAGACCCTGCTCGAGGAAGAGCGCGGTCAGTGCAATGACGACCATGGCCTGCGCGACGATGCCAAAGCTCTCAGGCCCGAGGATCCGAGCGAGGACCAGCGTAAAAAGGAGCCTGATCCCCTGACGGCCGGTGACGCCGACCATGCTCCAGCGCACGCTCGTGGCGGTTGTTGCCTTCGTGATCGGAGGATGGCTGGACATAGGCGTGCGCTTCTGCCGCAGCAGCGTTGCTTAATGAACGCCTCACCGGCGGCGATCTTCTCCCGCCTGTAGAAGGCAACGGACGCTTGCGTCGCGGCGCAGCTCTTGGGCTCAGGTGGACGTCTGTCCCAGTGCGGGCTGCGCCGGTCAAGGGCTGTGTAGCCGCGACCGATCCTCGGCAACATGAGCTTCCGCCCCTACCTCATCGCATGTACGACTACAGCCGCCCTCCTGCTCGGACCCGGAGCCGCCTTAGCCAAGCCGCGTGTGTCCACCACCCCGCCACCACCCCCGCCGCCGACCACGACGACGACGACAGCGACAGCGACAGCGGCCAACTACTACGTAGCCGTCGCAGGTTCGGACACCAATCCCGGGACGCAGACCCAGCCGTTCCGCACGCTCAACAAGGCATATCAGGTGGCCGGGCCGGGCCACGTGGTCGAGGTGACCGGCGGCGTCTACGGCGCCCAGACGATCAACCCGGACTCGACGCACACCTCCAGCACCGACGTTACCTTCAAAGCGACACCCGGCGCCACGGTCCAGATCGGCGCAAAGGGCGGATCGCCGTGGGAGCCGCTCACCGTCACAAACGCGAACCACATCACGTTTGACGGCCTCAGCGTGACGCGCCCGGCGATCACCGCTGCCGACATCACATTCCGCAACTTCAAGATCGAATGCGCGTCGATCTCCGGCTCTGACCAAATCAGCTTCATCAACGGCGAGATCACGAAGCCCACCACTGCGTGCGGCGTGGACGACGGCGTTTTCGCCGGCGTCGCCAGCGGTGGCAACACCAACAACGACCACCTGTTCGACAACGTTTACTGGCACGATGTCGAACGACCCGACAACAACCCCTCGGGCCACACCGACTGCCTTCAGTACACGCAGGTCAACGGCCTCATCGTTCGCAATTCGCGATTCATCCGCTGCGACGACGCCTCGATCATCGCGAAGGCGGATCAAGGCTCGCTGCGCAACATCACCATCGAGAACAACTGGTTCGACAAGGGCATCTGTGGCCTGGGTGGACCGAACATGGAACTCGACGGAGGCGCATGCGACCCCGCGAATTTCGAGGTCGGCCTCGCCGGAAACAGTGCCGACGACTCGTGCACAGCGATCATCCGCTACAACTCCATCAACGACAAGCAGCGGTCGATAACGTGTATTCCGCCAAGCCTCGGTGCCTTCGCGTACTACGGCAACATCGTCCGCGAAATGACCAACACGTCGTGCAAGGACACCCATCCCAACGTCGCGCTGAACCGCAATATGTTCATCATCGACGATCTCTCCGCCTCCCCTTGCGGGACCAACACGCGGGTAGGCGATCCGCTGTGGGTGAACGGCACCCAGAACGCCGCCAGCATGAACTTGCACCTTCAGGCCGGTTCGCCCGCGATGAGTGCCTCGATTGGGGTCCCCTGCGTCGTGAGTGACTTCGACCGCGAGACGCGCCCAACCACGAGTTGTGATCTCGGCGCTGACGAGCGGTAGGCAATGTGCCGGCTCGCATGCGGCGGGCCGAACACCAGTAGCCGGTTTCTTGCCCCGATCGCGCCAGAGCCTGGGCTCGGCGCGGTCGGGGTAGGAACCAGGTTTACGCCAAGCGATAAGGGCGAGTCTGCTCCCCGTTGATGACGGTTCGAGGCCCCTGCGGATCGGTTAGGCTGGGGCATCTTGCCCGAGCACCGGAAGCTGACCGGCACGCGTCTCGTCTCCGGCCTGATACTCACCACGGTTGTGCTGGTCCTCGCGGGAGCCCGGCCGGTCATCAGTGGCGATGCGGCTGAGGTGCAAGTCAAGGATGGCGGTCGTCTTTCGGACCGGCCGGAGCGTCTCATTGCCATCTCGGCGGCACGGCGCACGGGGGACGAGGATCCGGATAAGGATGGCCTGCGAAGCGAAACCGAGCTTCGAAAGGGGCTCAACCCGCGCCGTGCGGATACCGATCGGGATCGACTCCGCGACGACTACGAACTGTATCGCTCGCGGACATCGGCGCGGCGGCGTGACTCGGACGGCGACGGCGACGGCGACGGACGTGAGGTGCGTCTTGGAACCGATCCCCTCGTCGCCTACCCACGCCCTCCCGTGGGCGAGCCAACCCGCGTGCTTTACGTCGCGACCACTGGGGCCGACACGGGCGAGGGAACCGCGGCAAGCCCCTTCAAGAGCATCTGGCGCGCGCTTGAAGAATCGCGCGGCGGTGAGCTGGTGCTCGTGGGTCCAGGTCTGTATCCAGAGCTCACGGACACTCGGGCTCGCGCCGCCCCGGTAACGATTCGCGCAGCGACCGCCGACCGGCCACACATCGCCGGCGCCCGGCTATTTGGTGCCGAACGACTGCGCCTGGAGTCCGTGGTCTTCACCGACCAGGTCAGGATCTCCGAGCACGGCCTACACGGCGGTCGTCAGCCGGCAAGTGACATATCCATAAGCGGCAGTGACTTGACGACCGGCGGGCGCGAGAGCTGTATCCAGATCCGCAGCGGGGCGAGCGACATACGGCTCGTCGGGAATCGCATCCACGACTGCCAGCACGGTGTATCCGGCCCGGGATTCACGACCCGCTCTACGGGGATCGTGATTCGAAACAACACGCTCGAGAATTTCTGGGCGGACGGGATCGCGTTCGCCCACTGGACGGATGTGGTGATCGACCAGAACATCATCCGCCACATGAACCGGCGGAGGGGCTCGAACGAGCACAACGACGGCATCCAGATCTTCGGCGACTCCGCACGGATCAGGATCACGAACAACCGGATATACGACTCGAGCGGCCAGCTCGTGTTGATCCAAGATCCGATCGGCGGATCAAACGACGACGTCCTCGTCGAGAACAACCTCATTCATGCCGCCGGCGCGTACGCAGTCCAGGTCATCGGGTCAACGAACGTCCGCATCGTGAACAACACGATCTGGGACTCACGTTACGGGTCGCTCCTGGTCCGCAAGGGGAAATCGGGCGTCGTCCCAACTGATGCCATTGTCGTGAACAACATCCTGAAGAGCTTCGCGACGCTCGACGGTGCGAGTTGGCGGACGCGGTCGCACAACCTCATCTTCAGGCGACCGACGGGAGGCGCCGCGCCACGCGAGATGATCGGCGTCGATCCCCGGTTTGAGGACGCCTGGAATGGCGACTATCGGATCACCAAGTCGTCGCCCGTTAGGGCGCGCGCCGATCCAACGTACGCCCCAGCCTTTGATCTCACCGGGAAACCGCGTCCGAGGCGTGGCAGCTTCGGCGCGTTCAACGCGGTTCGCTAACGCGCTGGGAGGTTCCGCGTGCCGTCGGATTCTCGCGTTGCGGCTGCTCCTGCAAGCCACGCTTCTTTCACGGTGCCGACAAGGTTTCCGGCCACGATGGGCAGCCTGATCGTCACGTATTCGTACACCGGCAGGAGAGTCCGCTGGCGGCGGGTCGGGTTGTAGCCAACCCGCTCTAGGCGCTCGAATCCGTAGATTCGCCGCCGCGGTATGTACGCGCCGGGCCGCGTACAGATACGCGGATGGTTCCGTGCTGGTCCTTCGGCGTGGTACCGATGTTGTGCCGCCCCGAACCCCATTCGAAAAGCGCGCTTTGCGGCCACACGATGGCTTTGACACGGCGGATGGGCAGTCACGACATCGGCGGCGTACTCGATTTTCGCCCCGCCGGCGACGGCGCGCTGGCAGAACTCCTTGTCTCCTCCGGCCAGCAACCTGGCGTTGAAGGAGCCGATCTGCTGGAAGAGCTCTAGCCGCACCCACAGATTGCCGCCGCCACTGAGGTGATGCTCCTCCGCATTGCGCTTCTGGTCCAGGTGCCGCGCGCAATGCAGCAACTCGGCCAGGGAAGGTGTCGCACTCATCGGAACTCGAAACTCACCGGCGAGCATCTCGGCATCGGTGCGACTGAAGGCGCGAATTCCGTTCTCGATCCAGTTCGCGGTCGGCTCGCAGTCGGCATCTGTGAATGCAAGAAACCTTCCGCGTGCATGCTCGATGCCCAGATTGCGCGCGACGTACGGGCCGCCATGTGTCTGCAGGCGCAGCGCTCTGGCACCGGCCGCCCGCGCCACCTCGAAGGTGTCGTCCACCGAGCAGTCATCGACGAGGATCACCTCGTAGTCGGAGCGGGCAACGCTCTGTCGCTCAAGCGCCGCGAAGAACAGCGGCAGGCGGGCGGCCTGGTTGCGCGCGGGAACGATCACCGAGACCACCGGGTCAGGTTCGCGAGGCTGAGGACGGTTGTCTTGGAGGCCCAGGGTCACGCGCGCGCCAGCCGTTCGTCAGAGCTGCCGGTCCACCGGCGTAGCGTGAGCCGATGGATGATTCGGCCCCGCAACTCGCGCCGGACATAGCGCTTGAACTCGTGATCCTCGACCTTCGGCGCCCGCTGAGCTGTCGCCCGAGCGTATCCGAACATGAAGGCCACGCCCGACAGCCCGTAGGGACGGACCGTGGCGAGCTTCAGGGACCGGAGGAGTATCCACACCACGCCGTAGCGGAGGATGTACGCGGCCTCGCCGTGGCGCGCCCTTCCGCGGAGTGTGCCCCCCGCGCTGCCCCAGCGACGATGGTGGCGCGCGACGAGGTCCGTGAACGTACGCGTTGAGTAGCCGCGCATCCGAGCGGTCGTTTCATCGATCGTGTCCCACCCGAGTCGCTCTTGGATCCCGCCGACCGAGGCGAAGCATTCGCGCGTGTACAGCTTGACGGCGCCCTGGACATGATGGCTGGGAATACGGATCCGGTTCCAGCTCTCGCCGAACTGCTCGACAAGCGCGCCACCTGCCATACCGAGAGTCGGATCCCGGTCGAACTGTGCGAGAAGGCGTGAGAACCAGTCGGGAGGTAGTTCGACGTCCCCGTCCAGCTTTCCAACGTGAGTGAAGTCTTGCCAGCGTACGGTGCTGAGGGCGGTGTTGAACGCCCTCGCCTCCGCCGCCGCTGCCAAGCGGTCTCCGGCCTCGAGCTCAGAAGCCGACATGACCTTCAGGAACGCGAACTCGCTCGCCAACCGGGTCAAGATCTCGTGCGTCCCGTCGTCGGAGCCATCATCGATGACGATCCAGAGGTCAGGCACGCGGTGCTGGGCCGCGACGGCACGAGCAACCTTCTCGATGTGATCGGCCTCGTTACGCACCGGGGAGATCAGCAGGAGTCGAGTGTGCATGGCTACTCACCGAACGAACGGGCAGCTAGCGAACTTCCGCCGGGTATGTACCGAAGGCCATGTCCAGGATCTCGTTTTGACGGACATCCCACGAGTTCTCATCGAGAAAGCGCAGTCGGTCCGGTTCCGTCGCGCGACCGATCGAAAGTGCCGTGCGCACGGCCTCGACGAACCCCGCGCCATCCCGACCGAGACTCACGCGCGCGTCTATTCCTCTCACTGGCGGCAGGTCCACCGCGGCGACTGGGAGCCCTGCGGCCAGATACTCGTAGATCTTGAGAGGGCTCATGGCTTCCGTCAGCTTGCTTCGAACGTGGGGCAACATCCCAACATCGGCCGCCGCGACGAGCGCCGGGAGTTGCCCCCGATCCACGGGCGCATGAATGTGGACATTCGATCGCTCCCGTAGCGCTCCGAAGTCGGCACCCAGCCCCCTGGGCCCCACGAGCACAACGGACGCATGGGGTAGGGCGTCCGCCGTAAGACCCACGAGTTGGGCGTCGACCCGACCATCGAGAGTGCCCACGTAGAGAATCACCGGCCGCGGCATGTTCGAGAGCCAAGCCGGCGCCGGGCCCGGACGTGCCCATTCGTCCGGATGGATGCCGTTCGGAACGACCGCCTGCGGGCCAACGGGATCTATCCGTTCAACCAGGGTGCGAGAGACGGAGCAGATAGCGCGCCCGCTCGAGCCAACCCGGGCGTAGGCGGCCTCGTACGCCGCCGACCAGTGGTGATAGGAGGGGTGCGCCGACATGTCGTCGGTCGCGTAGAGCGTGACCGCTGCGGCCCACTCGAGCGGGGCGAACGCCGCCACGAACGGGTCAGTTGTGATCAGAGCGGGTCGCCGCAGTCCACGCCGCTCCGCGGCACGCCGCAGTTGCCGGTCATACCGCTCGTACGTCCGGGTGAGCGCGCCAACCGTCGGTGGGTCGCGACGACGAAACCGCAGCGGCTGGTAGAGGGCAGCTTGATCCGTCGTGGGAAAGGGCTGCTCCCGACGTAGCAACTGGCTCTTGATTGCCCACGTCGGCGCGCTACGGAAGGCGTTGGCGATGAGCACTCGCCCCACCCGATCATCGCGCAACAGGCGCTGCACGAGCCGATCCTGCGCGAAGAACATTCCGCGGCGCTGCGAGCCACTCCACGTGAGCTGGAAGTAGGCGAACACAACATCATGCTGCTCCATCACGTGGCTTCGTCTCTGCTGCCTTCGGTTGGGTCGTGGCCAACCCGGGACGGAGCCCGGGAGAACGGCGGGGCAGCCCGGCCGGCGACCACGGCTAGCGCCGCCAGCTCGCGTGCGCGCCGCTCGCGCGCAACCGGACCGGCACGGAGGCTGAAAGCGACGACTCGTACCGAGTGTCTCGCGAGAAGCAGCACGATTGTGGCGTACCGTTCCACGGGCCCGAAATGCTTATGAACGAACAGGAGCTTCGAATAGGTGAGTTGAACGGCGAGGTCCTTGTTCTGGTAGCCGCCGAGATGGTGGACCACGCGCATCACGGGCAGATGATGAATGTCCCAACCCGCCTTGCGGATCCGGTAGCACCAATCCGTCTCTTCCGAGTACAAGAAGAACCGCTCGTCGAGCCCACCGACATAGCGCACAACGTCCGACCGGACCACGAGGAATGCGCCGACAACCCAATCAACCTTGGTCTCACGCGCGTACATGCGGAGCCGTGTTTCCGGCTCCTGCAGGCGGTGGAGCCCGGGCACCTGGCTCAACTTGAGCGCCTCGCCGAGCTGGCGAGCTGCCGACGGGAAGCGACGGATGGACAACTGGATGCTTCCGTCGCTGGAACACTGCACGACGCTGGCCGCGCCGACGCTGGGACGCTCGTCGAGTGCCGCGACGACATCGGCGAGTCGCCCACGCGCGATCGTGACGTCCGGATTCAGAAGGAGGACGTACCGGCCCTTCGCTTCTAGCAACGCGACATTGTTGCCGGCGGCGAACCCGATGTTCGAGCGGCGGAGTACGCGAGCGTTGTGGAATTCCGCTTCGAGCGCCTCAGGAGTTCCGTCAGTCGAGCCGCAGTCCACCACCAGCCACTCGACGGAGATGTCACCGACTCTGGCGCCCGCGGACCGAAGCGTTTCGACGGCGCGCTCACGGCCGTTGTGGGTGACCATGATGATGCTGAGGTCCGGACCGTCGCCCGGCATCAGCAGAGTGACCCGCCGCGACGCTCGTTCCCGGGTCCGAGGCCGGGCGTGATGAGGCGCCATCCTGACTGCGCTCTCGTCGTCCGGACGCGCGGCCACCACAGCAAGCCCGGCTATGAAGAAGAACAAGTAGGGCGCCTGGGGAAAGGCCAACGCGTCGAAGACGACATTCGCGACGCCGTAGGCGACCGCCGCCGCAACGGCGGCTGCGCCAACGCTCGCGCGTACGGGGTCCGGCGATCTGCCTGCGCGGTGGCCGACGATGATGACGGCAGCAATGAGGAGGAGATATCCCAAAACACCGATGAAGCCGGTCTCGACCGCGCGACCGAGATACTCGTTGTCGAGGAAGCGGTACACCTCGGGGTCGTACGTCCCGTAGCCCCGCCCAAAGGGCAGGTGATGGGTGATGTCGGGCTTGACGACGTCGTAATCATCCGTGCGACCCTGAGTCGACGGATTGTCCGCAAATCCACCGACGAACTGGGACTTGATCCCCGAGATCGCGTTTGGGGACAGCAGCTGAATCGCGAGCACCACCCCAACCCCCAAGGGCAAGAGGCGAATCATCTGGCGGGGCCGATAAACGATTAGTGCTGCCAGCGCAGCAGCCGGCCCAACCACGCCCGTCTTTCGGATCGTCGAGAACGACGCGGCTAGGAGCAGCGTGATCACCGCGGCGTACACCAGCTTGTCGCGCATGTTCTTGGTCCTCATGAGACCCGTAAAAGCGAACGGCAAAGCCATGGCGAGAATGGTCGCAAGCGCAATTGCGTGGACCGTAGGACCGTGAATGAGCTCACGTCCGTAGACCGGATCGGACGGAGGCGCGGACACGCTGATCGGGCCGGGCAGGAAGCGGTCAGTCCAGGTGTAGAACAAGTTCGTCCCGGTCCTGTACTCATAGATCACTCCGAGAGCGGTGACCGTGGCGAGCGCGAGCAGCAAGAACGAGAAGGCGCCGAGCTCCGACGGCTGGACAATCGACACGACGACGTAGAACAGCGCCATGTATGAGAACAGGATCGCGAGCTTCTTCAGGCCGAGCTCGTATTCACCGAGGATCGTGAGCGTTTCGACGTTCGCGAGGACGCTCATCACACACAGTCCCCCGAAGAGGATGATGGCTAGATCAACGACGGTGGGGCGGAAGTGCGAACGCGCGGGGGTTTGCCGGCTCGCCCATACGGCGACTGCCGAACCGATGATCAGGGGCAAGAAGAAGCGGTCTAGCGTGCTGTCCACCGGAAGCGGAACCGGCAGCTTCACGCCGTCGAACGGAATGAGCCAGAGCATCGCGAGAAAGCCCGCCAGCAGCCACGGCAGGAGACGATCGGTTGCAGGCCACGGGGCGTCGCCCGCGGCCGTCGTCTGCTGTGCGTCTACAAGGCCCGCCTGAACAGGCTGCACCACGCGTCCCCGGAGCGCAGGCTTCACGGCCCTCGAGTCGGCGGAATACACGCGCTCAGGGCGATCTATACGACAGCTCTGCGGGGCCTTTGGCCAGACCCGTCGCCATTGGTGGGGGGCGCACTACCCGACGCAGGTATGTCATCCGCGAACAGATCCTCACTTGCTGCGCCATAGCTGGCTGCGCCATAGCTCGCACGCGCCTCGCGCCAGCTAGCTGCGACGCGGGGCGTCACGAGAACCAGAAGACACCACATGAAGAACGCCACAACGAAGATAAGCACGGCCGTGGTGGAATCCGCAGCTTGGTTGATAGTCCCTCCCTGCGCCGGTCCAAGCTGATTGATCTGGACGCGAAACTCATCCGGCACCTTCTGCCGTACCTGGATTTCCTGGACGTACTCGATGATCGCTGCAGCAGCGGCGTTCGCAAGACGAACGGCTTCCTCGGCGGTCGGTGCTTGCGAACTGATCGTCACCACGGGGATCCCCGACTCGGTGGCGGCGTACAGGCGGTACGCATTGCCTTCGATGCGCACCTCGTTCGCGCGCTCGCCCGCGCTCTGGCCAGCATTGTTTGCCTGGCGAGCCGCGGTTCCAGGTGCCGGCTGGGGACCCTGCGTAACGATGAGCGACGGCGGGATGCCCGCCCGCTTGGCAAGCTTGTTCTTCACTGGGTCGCTTCGGATGATCCGCGAATAGAGGCCCGCTCTGACCATCAACGAGTCAATCGGCGGTGACCCAGGACCTCCAAACGCGCCGAGGGGCGATTGCGGTGCGTCGACGAGAACCTGACTCGACGCGACCCCGGCGCTCAACGATGACTTCTTGAACGAAGGGGGCCGATAGAGGGACAGGAACGCGAGGACGATCGCGATGCCAATACCAGCCAGCAGCCACGAGCGGCGGCGCCAAAACTCGTGCAGGATGTAGCCGATCTCCATATCTACACCCAACGAGTCGGACCGGAAAAACTTCTACCGCAGCCCGGCCGGGTTCTGCGGGGACGGCTCTGTCGGCCGCGTGTTCGGCATCCGTCGGCCTGCCGCGGCAGCGACGGTCACGCGGTGCAGCGCTTGAGGGAACGAACCGTCGCGCAGGTTCGCCCATGACGTCTGGCAAGCCTAGGCGTCATAGCTGATGCAGAGGGCGCGCAGGTCCCCGGACTGGAGTATCGACCTTTTTGCCACTCGCACGCTCGTCGAGTCGGGGCTACAGTCGCCCCATGATTACTTCCAGCAGCACTTCCAAGCACATCGCATACGAGTCGCCACGCGTTGATGATCTGGGCGACCTGACTGCGCTGACCGCGCAGGCCAACCCTGGTGGCGGCCTCAATAAGCCGTGCGTCACCCCGGACGGCAACTCAGGCACAGACGGCAACATGTCCGGCGGCGGCTGCGGCTCCTAGTCGAAGGCTGGCCGCCGGCCACCGACGATCGTTTCGAAGGGACTATCGACTCCATCGCAAGGATTCGATCTGTCGGTTGACGAGGGGTCTAGAGGCGGGCTCCTCGTGCTGCCGATCCGCCGCCTCGTGTCGGCGCGTAGGCTGACGCCATGGTGCATCGGCTCCACCAGATGCTGGCAAGGCACAGATGTTGACCCCAGAGGGTCTGTCGCCGCTTGAGACAGCCTGCAACGTCGTCTTTGGCGCCGACGTCCCCGAGAGGCCGCGCGAGCCCCTCGGGGTGACGCCCGAGGTCGCGCTCTTGGATGCGCTCGTCGAGGGCTTGCGGCGGCCGCCTTGTGTCGTGTCCTTCTCGGGAGGGCGCGATTCGTCGCTCGTGCTGGCCGCGGCAACCGCCGCAGCCCGACGCGAGGGACTGCCGCCACCGGTGCCCGTCACGCTCCGTTTCCCGCAGGATCCCGATAGCGAGGAGTCGCAGTGGCAGGAGCGCGTTATCTCGCATATCGGCATCGACGAGTGGGTGCGGATCGAGGTTCGTGAGGGTCTAGACCTCATCGGCTCAGTCGCACAACCGGGTCTGGTAAAGCATGGGCCGCTGTCCCCCCCAACGGTCACCTCTTAGTGCCCATGCGCGATTTCGCGGCGGGCGGCACGATCGTCTCGGGTTTGGGTGGCGATGAGATGTTCGGGCTCTGGAGGCGTCGACACCTCGCCAACGTCGCCGCCGGCCGAGAGCGGCCGAGATTGACCGACGCCATCCGGGTCGCGGGCGCGGTCGCACCACCGCGGGTGCGGCAGCTCGCGGTCCGCCGGCGCGAGTTGCCGGCACCTATCCCATACCTCCGGGCCGAGGCGCAGGCGGAGATCGACAGGCGGATAGCGCTCCAGTACGCCTACGGGACCTGTCGTTGGGACCGGCACGCGCTCAGCGTCCCGTTAGCCAGGAGCCTCACGGTGGCGGTACGCGACATCGGCCGTCTGGCCGCCGACGGCAACGTGGCGTACAGCGCGCCGCTGCTCGATCGACGGTTCGCGCAGTCACTTGCGGAGGCGGGCGGCTGGCGGGGCTTCGGCGGGCGCACAGCGACGCTGCGCGCGCTCTTCGGCAATCTGCTGCCGATGGATGTGCTCGAGCGTCGGTCGAAGGCAACTTTCAGCCATGCATTCTTCACGGACGAGACTCGGCGCTTCGCCGAGGAATGGTCGGGCGGCGGGCTCGACGAGTCGGTTGTGGACCCCGCCGTGTTGCGCCCGATCTGGGCTGCGCCAGTTGTCGACTTTCGCAGCGCGCTGTTGCTGCAGAGCGCGTGGTGCCACGACCATGCGACTGTTCGGTGCTGACCGAGGCCGCGTACGGTTTTCGCGTCGACGGGATGCCGGAAAGGGGCTGGCTGGCGTTGCACGGCGCCCAGCATTGGCCTGTGCTGACGTTGAACCTCAACGGAAGCGTGTCTCGCTCGGGAATGGCGCGCCTGGACCCCATGCGCATGTACGCGGACGTCTCAGAGGACCTGCCCCATGACGAGATCGTGCATCCCCTGCTCGGGCGTATGCTCACGTCGCTCGCCGCCGACCGTGGGATCGACGCCGTCCACGGCGGAGCGCTTCTCGGTGCGAACGGAGCCTGGGTACTGATCGGTGCCCGCGAGGCCGGCAAGAGCTCGTTGCTGGCTCAATGCCATCGCGAAGGGGCGCAGGTGCTCACTGAGGACATCGTCGTGCTCGAGGGAACCCGTTGCCTCGCGGGGCCGAGGTTCATCGATCTGCGTGCCGGGACCGCCGAGTTGCTGGGCCCCGGGATCGCCGCCCGCGGCGGCACGAAGCAACGCATCCGCCTCCCCCCTGCTCCGGCCGACGCCGAAATGACGGGTGTCGTGCACCTTGCATGGGGATCGACGGTCGAAGTGACCGAGGTGAGCCCCGCGGAGCGGATTGCTCGACTAGTCAATCATCGTGCCACTCGGATCTGGCCTCGAAGCCTGACCGTCGCCTTGGATATGGCGGACCTCCCGACATTCGAGCTGCGCCGCCCGCAGAAGCTCAGCTCGCTCCGTGACAGCGCGCATGTGCTGATGGATCACATTGGTGCGCAACGCGCGCGGAAGGCCCCGACATGAACGCAGCGAGGCTCGCCAAGGTGTATCGGTCAAGCACCCGGCGCCGGCGTCAGTTCTGGACTCTCTTCAACGGTTGCTTCGATGGGCTCTGGCTCGGCTTGATGGATCGCGCCGCGCTCGCCCATCTCGACGAGGCCTACTACAACGGAGCACGAGAGGTGTTGGACGGCCGAGCCTTCACATACACAGAAGCGCAGCACAACCTCAGCGGGCTGCGTGACTGGGAGTCAGCCGCCATCGAGGGCTATTTCCGGGCGGGTGGTCGCGTGGTGGTGACCGGCGCCGGCGGTGGACGCGAGGTGATCGCGCTGCTTCAGCGTGGTTTCGACCCGATCGGCTATGAGCCCAACCGCAACCTCGTGCTCGCGGGCCATGCGCTTCTCGAAGCGAATGGACACCCCGACCGATTGCTTGTCTGCGACCGCGATGCCTTCCCTTCGGACGTCAGCACCTGCGACGCTCTCATCGTCGGCTGGAGCTCCTACATGCTGATACCTGGGCGGGCGCGCCGCATTGCGTTCCTGCGCTCGGCTCGACGAGTGCTGCCAGAGGGAGCCCCGTTGTTGTGCTCGTTCTTCGTGCGCGATCCCGCCGCGCGCTACTACCCAATCGTGTCGCGCGTCGCCAATGTGATCCGTCGTCTTCGCCGCGCCGAACGCGTGGATGTGGGCGACGCGGTGAGCGCGAACTATGTCCACTGCTTCACGCGCGCAGAAGTCGCCGCCGAGCTCGCCGCGGGTGGCTTCAGAATGGTTCACTTCGCGGCAGAGCCCTACGGTCACGCAGTGGCAATAGCGGACACCCCGGCCAGCTGATCCTCCGACGGCAGCGGCGCGCCATGCACCCCTCGGCTCGTCGAGAGGCGCATATGTCGGCCACGTGACCGACACACCGGAAGGTAGGTAATACGTCTGGGATGCTCCGTGACGGGTGGTCTGGGCGCGTACGCGCGCCTAAATTTCGCCGGGCTCTCGGGACGGCTGCACAGGGCAGACCGTCTCATTCTTCACCGTGGCTCAGGGGGCGTAAGGACGCGAGCCAAGGGCGACTGGAGGCCGCATGAAAAAGCCAAGTCTCGTAGCAGCCGCGCTGGCTGGCGCGCTGCTCATCCCATCAGGAGCAAGCGCCGCGGCCCCGGATGGTGCCGCGGGACCATGGGCGGATTACGTAGCAAGTACCCAACAAGCGACACGGGCCGACGGTTCGCCCGTGCTGCCGGCGCGCAGCGATCCCACTGCGGCTCTCGGCGTCGCAGAAAACTCGACGACCGAGGGGACGTTCTACAGCCTCGGATACGGCGGCAACATCACGCTCGGCTTTCAGAACAACGTCTGCAACGGCTCAGGCGCGGATCTGGATCTCGAGTTGGTCGAGACCACGGTTGAGCCCAACGTGGCGGAGCTCGTCGATGTTTACGTCAGTCTCGACGGCGTGACCTACACGAAGGTCGCCAGCAGCGTCAACAAGGACGCCAATGTCGCGTTCGGCGCCAACGCACCGCCGGTCGCGCGATTCGTGCGGCTGGTTGACGTCACGCCACGGACCCAACCGGGCACCATGTCTCATTACGATGCCTACGACGTCGACGGCGTTCGCGCGCTGAACACCAACTGCGTGACGGGCACCTTCTCGTGCACCGCGAGCGCGTTGCGCGTGAACCTGCTCGCGTTCGAGCCGGTCATCGCCAACAAGCCCGACGTCCCGTGCGTCGACGACGAGAAGCAGGTCGTCAAGCTCGGGCTGAACGTGGCCGGAGCGATCGCCGCCGGCGTGGACGCGGAAGCTGTCTACGCCAAGACGACGTCGTCACCCTGGGGTCTCCCAGGGGGCATGGCGGAGTCGGGCGCGACCAACGCCACCATCGGGGTGTCGGGCCTGCTCCTGCCGCTCAACGTGCAGGTGCTGACGTCACGGGCACGGGTCGGCTGTACCGGCACGACGCCGACGCTCAGCGGCAACTCGCAGGTCGTCGGGCTGAAGATCCCGGGCAGGTCGCTCATCTCGACGAGCTCGCCGGTCACCATCCCGATCCCGTTGCTCGGCAGCATCAAGATCAACCACACGACGGTCAGCAATGGCAAGCTCACCCAGCGCGCGCTGTGGGTCGATCTCGCCGGGGAGTTGCTCGACATCGTCGTGGGGCGCTCGGCCGCGAACTACGAGGGCAATCCCTGCCTCTAGCACGTTCGCGATATACCACGACCTGCGGGGGCGCCGAGTCGGCGCCCCCGCTGTCGTTTCGGGTCCGATCACGCTGCACGGTGCAAGCAGCGGTCGCCCACCGCCGTTGAGTCGAGGATGGACGCTGAAGATCCGCCTGCCGCCGAGCCGTCGAAGGGCACATCACTGGCGTGGCTCGGCCTGATCGCGCATCGCCGTAATTCCGGGCGCGCTCACGGCGTTTCTCAGCTTCCGCAGCGGTGGATTCTTCCCCGGCACCGCGGGCGCTCGTCGCGGCGCAGCTCGCACTCGTGCTCGCGTGGCGCATCGCCGTCGCCCGCCGGCCCGTTCGAGGGGGTCAGCCCGGCTCTCTGCCGTCGCCGCCGCCGCGCTCGGCGCCTTCGCAGTCGTGGACGCTGGTTTCCTCCGGCTGGTCGAACGCCGAGTGGCGCGCCACCCGCGAGTTCAGCCTCGTGGTGCTCTACCTGCTTGCGCTTGTCCTGTTCGGCATGATCGCGCGGACCGTGCAGGGGCTGCGATGGCTGGTGTATGCGCTCGCCGGCCGCGACGGTCGGGGTCTGCGTCGCGGCACTCGCCGCGCGCCTGTTCCCGGACCTGGGCCTCTTCGAGTCGCCCGTGCATCCCGAGCGGCTGAGCTATCCGCTGACCTACTGGAACTCGCTCGGCCTGCTCGCCGGCCTCGGGGTGATCCTCTGCGGCCATCTCGCCTGCAGCGAACGCGAGCCCGCAGTCGCGCGGATCCTCGGTGCGGCCGCGATGCCGCTGCTCGTCGCGACGCTGTACTACACGTTCTCGCGCGGCGCGACCTGGACGACCCTCGCCGCCGCCGTCCTCTATCTCGTCGTGGGGCGGCCGCGGGCGGTCGTCGGCGCCGGCCTGTCGCGGTCCTGCCTGCGGTCGTCATCGCGTTCGCCACCGTCAATCCCGCCAGCGTCCTGACCGACGAGCCCAGCCTCGCAGTCCGCCATCGATGCCGGGCCGCCACATCGCCCTGATGCTCGTCGCCTGCGCCGTCGGCGCCGGCCTTCTGCGCGCGCTGCTGCTCCCGCTCGACCGGCGCGTCCTAGCAGATCTCCGTCTCGGTCCGGCAGCCGCCGGATCGTGATGGGTGCCGCCGGCAGCCTGTGTGCCGTGTTCGCCGTCCTCGTCGGCGGGCGATGCGTCACGCGCCTCGTCAGCGACAAGCTCGACGAGTTCAACTCCGAGACACAGGTCGCGCGCGGCCGGCTCCTCCCGGCTGCTGCAGTTCTCCAGCAACGGGCGGACCGAGCACTGGCAGGTCGCGGTCGACAGCTACAGTCGCGATCAGCTCAAGGGCCACGGGGCCGGCACCTACGCGCTGGACTGGGACCGCGACCGGCGCGGCACGCTGGACGTGGAGAACGCCCACTCCCTGTATCTCGAGGTGCTCGGCGAGCTGGGCATCATCGGCATGCTCGCCCTCGCGGCGTGCCTGCTCACGATCCTCGTCGCCTTCGCCGCCCGCGCCCGCGGACCCGATCGCGCTCTCTACGCCGCGCTCTTCGCGGCGGCGACCGCGTGGATGATCCACGCCGGGGTCGACTGGGACTGGGAGATGCCGGCGGTGACGCTCTGGCTGTTCGCCCTCGGCGGCGCCGCGCTGGCGCACGCGCCGCGCCCGCCGCGGACGCCGCATCGCCTCGCGCCGGCCCTGCGCGTCGTGGGGGTGGCCGCGTGCCTCGCCCTCGCCATCGTCCCGGTGCGCGTCGCGCTCTCGGACAAACGGCTTGACGATGCGTTGACCGCGTTGCGCGATGGCGATTGCACGACCGCGACCGCCGAGGCCAACGCCTCGCACGACGTCCTGAAGAATCGCGCCGAGCCCTTCCAGGTGATCGCCTACTGCGAGCGCGCGCTCGGGCGTCCCGACGCGGCGCTGGCCGCCATGCAGGAGGGCCTGCGACGCGATCCCGACAACTGGGAGATGCAGTACGGCGTCGCCGTGATGCGTGCCGCCGCCGGCCAGGATCCACGTCCCGCCGTGCGGCGCGCGGTTCGCCTCAACCCGCGCGGAGACATCGCGCTGGCGGGCGCGCAAGCTCCTGTCAGGCGCAGATCAAAAGCGCTGGCGCGTGCAGGGCAACGCCGCCCCGCTCACGCTGCCCGACTGAGCGCGCTACTTCTGCTGGCCCGGCGGGTTCGGGCAGTCCTGGCGATCCGGCCGCTTGGGCGGCTGCCCGGTGTGCTGCCCGCTGTTGCCGGCGACGCCATCGGTGCTGTCCGGAGCACAGCCCGGCTTCGTCAGGTACTGCACGGCAGAAGCGCTCTTGCCATTGTTCGCGACGACGCCTGCGGCCGACACGATTGCGGCGCTGCTGCCGGCGATGGCGAGCGTGGCGACGACCGCGATGACCCGGCGAAGATGGAGATGGCGAATCACGTTGCGAGCATACGCCCGGGACCCCGCCGAATGGCCGGCGCGAGGAGCATCCGGCACCTTTTTCATCCGCTCAGGCCGCCATCGTCATCGGCGCGAGATCGCGCTCGGTGAGATCGGCGCGCAGCGCCCGCCGGCCGCGGTGATGCAGGCCGTGCACGGCCTCCTCGGACTTGCCCATCCGCTCGGCGATCTCGGGCGGAGACCAGCCGAGGATGTGGCGCAGGACGACGACCTCGCGCTGCGCCTCGGGCAGCGCGGAGATCGCCGCGGTGACCTCCATCGACATGTCCGTGCATAGGTCGCTGGTCGACGAGCCCAGCCACTCCATGTCCGACGGCGTCGCGCGCTGGCGGCGGATGTGGTCGATCGCCATGTTGTGCGTGATGCGCAGCAGCCACGCCGAGAACGGCACGGCGCGCGGCTCGTAGGACGCGATGGCCGTGATCAGGCGAGTGAACACCTGCTGCGTGACGTCCTCGGCCTCGTGGCTGTCGGCCACGATGCTGCGGCTGTAGCCGTAGACATTGCCGGCGAACCGCAGGTACAGGTACTGGATCGCGCGCTCGTCACCCGTTTGCGCCCGTGCTATCGCCGACGACAGTTCCCCCGGCCGGCTGTCTGTGTCAAAGGTGGTGTGGGCGGTGAAGTGAGCACGGCAGCGGTCCTTGAAGCGATCATCGATCGCATACATGCGGCTAATCCTTTATGTAGCCGCTGGTCAGCTGCCGAGATGGCTGCCCTGCGGCGGGTCGTTCCCCTAGCGATGCCGACGGTAGAGACGACGCATTTGCTCACGATCCTACGTGTGGTTTGATGAAGATTAAGCGATGATGTCGAGCCCGATGCCCTGGCGATTTCCCAGTTTTCAAAGCGTGAGTTCGCGCAACTTTGGGCCCAAAGCTCCATCGCGGTCCCCGGGCCGCTCGCGTGGCGCGGGGTGACGCTCGACGGGATGCCATCCGACGCTGTCCTCGACGCCCTCCCCTACGGCGTCGTGCTCGTCGGCCTCGACCAGGCGATCGGCATGGCAAACCCGGCCGCTCGCCGCCTGCTTCCGCGCATGGAAGATGGCGCCGTCCCGCTGCACTGTCACGAGTTGTTGCACTGTGAGCGGCCCGACCAACCCTGCGTTCACGGCTGTCTGGCGATGCGCGCCGCGCAATCCGGTGAGACGCTCCCGGAGGTGCGGATCGACGTGCCGTACGACGCCCCGAGCAGCGCGCTCTGGGTGACGGCGGCGCCGATGGGTGCACAGCGCGGAGCCGTCCTGCACCTTCGCCCCGGCAAGTCGTCCGATCGCCGCCGCCGCTCCGAGCCGCACTGGATGACGGGACCGCAGCTGCACATCCGGACGCTGGGCCGGACCGTCGTACGGTCCGGCGTCGCCACGCTCGACGGCCAGTGGATCGGCGAGCGCGCAGGCCAGGTCCTCAAGTACCTCATGTGCCAGCCCGATCGCGGCGCCACCGCCGATGCGATCGCCGACGCGATCTGGCCACACAGCGGTCTGGAGGCCCTCAACAGCACCCGGCACGCGATCCACCGCCTGCGCAGCACGCTCGAACCCGACGGTCGCGCGCACGGAACCTCCTCATTCGTCGTCGCGATCCCGGGCGGCTACGCGCTCAACCGCCAGTACGTCCACATCGACGCCGACGAGTTCGAGCAGGCGGTCGACGACGGGATGGCGTCCATGCGGGCGCTCGACTTCGAGGACGCGATCGGCCACCTCACGCACGCCGTCGAGCTCTACAAGGGCGAATTTCTCGCCGACGAGCCCTACGCCGACTGGGCCTACGAGGAACGCAGTCGGCTGCACGCCCGCGTGGTCCGGTCCGTGCGCTCGCTCGCCGTCCTCGCCCGCGAGCGCGACGATCACGCCGCGGCCCTGCACAATCTCGAGCGCCTGTGCGCGCTCGAGCCCTACGACGACGGCGCGCATCACGAGCTCATCGTGGCGCTGTACGCCGCCGGACGGCTCGGCGAGGTCAAGCGCGTGTACGCGGCGTTCGCCCGGCGCATGCGGCGGGAGTTCGACACCGCGCCGAGCTTCGACCTGAAATCCCTGCCGCCGCGCAAGGCCCCCGCCTGACCCGCCGCGGACGCATTCGTGGACCTTTTTCGTCCTAGGCGGCAAGTGAGCGGATGCGGCGCTGCGGCGTTAGATGCCGGATGCCCAACGTCAAGGCCCTCATTTTCGCCGCCCACCTTCCCCGCGACGAGCTGACGGCCATCGCGGGCGGCGCCGCGGCGCATGTGCTGCGCATCGCCAACCAGCCGCTCGTGACGTTCGCGCTCAACGCAGCCCACAACGCCGGGATCGAGGACGTGGCGATCATGGTCTGCCGCGAGAGCCGGCCGCACGTGCGGGCGGCCGTCGCGGGCTCGCCGGGCAAGCGGCCCGTCTGGATCGAGACGCCGCAGCCGCTGGACTTCGGCGACTCGCTCGTCGCGGCCGCCGACTTCCTGGGCACAAGCCCCTTCCTCGTGCACAGCGGCGACGCCATCCTGCTGCAGCCCCTGGCCCCGTTCGTCGAGGAGATCACCGCCGGCGCGGCCGACGCGCTGCTGCTGTCCTGCGACGAGCACCGACGCGACCGGCAGCCGCTGCTTCACGTCAGCGACAGCGCCGAGCCCGCCCTTCGCGACCACACGCTCGCGGGCGCCCATCTCTTCGGCGCCCACGCGCTTGAGCTCGCCGGCCACGCCGGCGGCGACCTGCGGGGGTTCGCGACAGCGCTGGCCCAGGCGGGCGGGCGGGTCGCGACGCGACGCGTCGAGTGCTCGTGGACGTACGAGGGCACGGTCGACCATGTGCTCGAGGCCAACCGGATGGTGCTCGACGAGCTGCGCGGCAACCGCGTCGACAGCGAGTCGTTGGACCAGGTGCGCCTCGAGGGCCGGGTCTCCCTGCATCCGACGGCCCGGCTGGAGCGAACCACGGTGCGCGGTCCGGCGGTGATCGGGCCCGGCGCCGTCCTGCGCGACGCGTTCATCGGCCCCTACAGCGCGATCGGCGCGAACGTCGTCATCGAGGGCGCCGAGGTCGAGCACTCGATCGTCCTCGAAGGGGCGACGATCCGCCGTCCGGGCCAGCGCCTGGAGTCCAGCCTCGTCGGCCAGGGCGCCACGGTGACGCGCGACTTCGCGCTGCGCTCGTCGCTGTGCGTGCGCGTCGGCGAGCGCACCGAAGTCCGCCTCGCCTGATTCACGGGCGCCGCAAGGACTGAACCTTTTTCGTCACCTCGGGCGGTTGCCTACGGTGAGGTGAGGACCTAGCATCCATCGCCCAGCCGCGGACTCAGCCGCGCGGAAATCCCGACGTACTCCTTCAAACGCAGGCCACGGATGGTCGAATGACGAAATACGAGGCTCCTCGGATCACGGACTACGGCACGCTCGCGGAACTGACCGCCGTGGACCCGGCGTCCGGGGGTGCCCTCCCCGGCCAAGGGCTGTCGCTGTCCGGGGTGCCGAATACGGCCCCGGGCGGAGGCACCGACCTGCCACCGGCCAACCACACCGCGCCTCCGCCGGCGCCCCCGCCGGGCGGCGACATCACGGCGACGACGACCGCGCCGCCACCGCCACCGGGTGGCGAGCTCACCGCCACGACGGCGAGCGTGACCGGGCCGCAGCCGACGTCCGGCGCGGGCGAGCTGCAATCTGCCGTCCCGACCGGCGCCGAGGGCGCCATCACGCCGGTCTCCGGGAGCCCTTCGGGTCCCGACGCGCCGCCCGGGGATGCGGGCAGCCAGACCACGCCCGAGGCGACGATCTCCCCAGGCGATCTGCCGTTCACCGGCGGCGCCGTCGGCGTCGTCGCCGCGCTCGGGGGCGTGCTCACTGCAACCGGCGCCGCGCTGCGCCGCGCGGTCAACCGGCGCTGACCGCGCATGCGTTCGGGGTCGCGCTGACCGGAGCCGACGGCCTCGTCGGCCTCGTCTCCGGGCCGGAGCCCGGCCACCGCACCACCGTGGTCCTCGACGAGCCCGCGCTGGCGGCGAGCTGGCCGGCCGAAGGAGGGCGGCGGCTGGTCGAGCAGCGCCGGCCGGATCGCACCCTGTTTCTCGCCGTCGACCACCATCCGGCGCACGGCTTTCGCATCGAGGCGCCCGGCTACGGCACCCACGTCGTCGCGGCCGACGGACGGACGTGGGTCGGGATGCCCGCCGGCGAACCCGTCTGGCGCTGGCGCGAGCTCGTCTTCGCGCAGGTGCTCCCGACCGTCGCCGCGCTGCACGGCCTGGAGCCGTTGCACGCCAGCGCCGTCGCCGTCGCGGGGCGCGTCCACGGTCTGCTGGCGGCGTCGGGCGTCGGCAAGAGCTCCACCGCCGCACACCTCGTCGGCCGCGGCGCGGAGTTCTTCACCGACGACGTCCTGGCGCTCGAGGAGATCGGCGGGCGCCTCGTCGCGCATCCCGGCCCACGCGTGGCCAAGCTGCACGAGGACGAGCTCGCCGTGATGACGCCGGCCGCCCGCCGGCGTCTCGGTGCGACGTCCGGCGAGCACGACGGCAAGCATCACCTGCGGCCGTGCGGCCCCGGCGGATCGCTGCCCCTGGGCGGGCTGCTGTTCCTCACGCGCGTGGCCGGTGGCGCGGAGGTGACGATCGAGCCGGCGACCAACAGCGTGCCGCGGCTGCTCGCCGGCGCGTTCGCACCGCACGTCGCGACCCCCCTGCGCTTGGAACGACAGCTCGCCGTCTGCGCCCTCGCCCACCGCGACGTCCCGCTCTGGCGCGTCGGCGTGCCGCCCGGTAGGTCCGCCGTCGACGTGGCCGGCGCCGTCTGGAAGCATTTCGCAGCGCGCGCGGGCGCGACCCTTGAGTCACAAGATCTCAGTCGTCTACACTGAGATCTATGCAAGTCGACCGCTTCACGATCAAGACCCAGGAGGCCCTGCAGGCCGCGGTGACGCTCGCGCACGGCCGCCGCCATTCGCAGATCACGCCCATCCACCTGCTCACCGCCCTGCTCGACCAGGAGGGCGGTCTCGTCGCGCCCGTGCTCGGCAAGCTCGGCGTCGCCGCCAGCGCGCTGCGCGGCGAGCTCGAGCGCGCGCTCGACGACCTGCCGACGCTCGGCTCCGAGGCCGAGCCGACCACGGCGCCGGAGCTGCTGCAGGCCCTGCGCAACGCCGAGCGCGAGCTGCGCGGGCTGAAGGACCAGTACGTCTCCGGCGAGCACGTCCTGCTCGCGTTGACCCGCGACGACGGCCCCGCCGGCCAGGCGCTCGCCGCCAACGGCGTCACCCGCGAGCGCCTGCTGCAGGCGATCGCCGAGGTGCGCCCGAACCCGATCACCGACCAGTCGCCCGAGGAGACGATCCAGGCGCTGGAGAAGTACGGCCGCGACCTCACCGCCGAGGCCGACGAGGGCAAGCTCGACCCGGTCATCGGCCGCGACGACGAGATCCGCCGCGTCATCCAGGTCCTCAGCCGCCGCACGAAGAACAACCCCGTCCTCATCGGCGAGCCCGGCGTCGGCAAGACGGCGATCGTCGAGGGCCTGGCCCAGCGCATCGTCGCGGGCGACATCCCCGAGTCGCTGCGCGACCGCCGCGTCATCTCGCTCGACATCGGCGCCCTGCTCGCCGGCTCGAAGTACCGCGGCGAGTTCGAGGAGCGCCTGAAGGCCGTGCTGAAGGAGGTCCAGGACGCCGGCGGCCAGGTCGTGCTGTTCCTCGACGAGCTGCACACGATCGTCGGCGCCGGCGCCGCCGAGGGCGCCGTCGACGCCGCCAACCTGCTCAAGCCGATGCTCGCCCGCGGCGAGCTGCGCGCGGTCGGCGCGACGACGCTCGACGAGTACCGCAAGCACATCGAGAAGGACGCCGCGCTGGAGCGGCGCTTCCAGCCCGTGCTCGTCGACGAGCCGTCCGTCGAGGACACGATCGCGATCCTGCGCGGGCTGAAGGAGCGCTACGAGGTCCACCACAAAGTCCGCATCCAGGACTCGGCGACGATCGCCGCCGCGACGTTGAGCCACCGCTATATCGCCGACCGCTTCCTGCCCGACAAGGCGATCGACCTCATCGACGAGGCCGCCTCGCGCCTGCGCATCGAGATCGACTCGATGCCCGAGGAGATCGACGAGCTCAAGCGCCGCGCGATGCAGCTCGAGATCGAGCTCACGTCGCTGCGCAAGGAGAAGGACGACGCCTCCAAGGCCCGCCGCAAGGCGCTGGAGCGCGAGCTCGCCGAGCTGCAGGAGCAGACCGCCGGGCTGACCGCGACGTGGCAGGCCGAGAAGGCGAAGATCACCGCCGTCTCGGATCTCAAGGAGAAGCTCGACGCGGCCAAGCACGACATCGAGCGCGCCGAGCGCGACGCGAACCTCGAGCGCGCCGCCGAGCTGCGCTACGGCGTCATCCCCGAGCTCGAGCGCGAGCTCGCCGAGGCCGAGGCGGCCTCCGACGGCAACGCCGGCTTCCTCAAGGAGGAGGTCACCGCCGAGGACGTCGCGGAGATCGTCGCGCGCTGGACGGGGATCCCGGTCAGCCGGATGCTCGAGTCCGACGTCGAGAAGCTCATCCACATGGAGGAGCGCCTGCACCAGCGGGTCATCGGCCAGGACGAGGCCGTCGAGGCGGTCGCCACCGCGCTGCGCCGCGCCCGCGCCGGGCTGTCGGACCCCGACCGCCCGATCGGCTCGTTTCTCTTCCTCGGCCCGACCGGCGTCGGCAAGACCGAGCTCGCGCGCGCGCTGGCGGAGTTCATGTTCGACACGCAGGAGGCCATGGTCCGCATCGACATGTCGGAGTACATGGAGAAGCACTCCGTGGCCCGGCTCGTCGGCGCGCCGCCCGGCTA
Organism: uncultured Actinomycetes bacterium; assembly: GCA_963751065.1. Lineage (GTDB taxonomy): Bacteria > Actinomycetota > Thermoleophilia > Solirubrobacterales > Solirubrobacteraceae > CADCVQ01. The sequence goes on along the minus strand of CAVVTD010000010.1, from coordinate 14,974 downwards.
CGTCGGCTACGAGGAGGGCGGCCAGCTCACCGAGGCCGTCCGCCGCCGGCCGTACTCCGTCGTCCTGCTCGACGAGGTCGAGAAGGCGCACTCCGACGTGTTCAACACGCTGCTGCAGGTCATGGACGACGGCCGGCTGACCGACGGCAAGGGCCGCACGGTGAGCTTCAAGAACGTCGTGCTGATCATGACCTCGAACATTCCGGGCGGGACCGAGGGCGCGGAGCTGCACTTCCGCCCCGAGTTCATCAACCGCCTCGACGACATCGTCGAGTTCGACTCGCTGACGCGGGCGCAGATCGGCCAGATCGTCACCCTGCAGGCCCAGCACGTCATCAACCGCCTGGCGGAGCGCGGCATCGCGCTCGAGCTGTCGCCTGAGGCGCGCGAGCTGCTCGGCGACATGGGCTACGACCCCACCTACGGCGCCCGGCCGCTGAAGCGCGTCATCCAGAAGCGGCTCGTCGACCGGCTGGCGCTGGCGATGCTGCAGGGCGAGTTCGCCGACGGCGACGTCGTGCGGGTGACGGCCGCCGACGGCGAGCTCGTGCTGACGAAGGCGGCTGCGCCGCAGAGCCTGCCTACGGGCTGAACAGAGTGACCGCCGAACAGGCGCGTGTGAGGCGCGCCTGTTCACGCGGACAATCGTCACGAACGCGTGTTGTTCTGTGACCGCCGGGACGCCAGTCTGCGGCCATGGCGGGCGACGCGGACGTCAGGGACGGCGGGTGAGTGGGCGAGCGACGCGTTGGTCGAGGCGACGGGGCGGCGGTACGATCGTCGCCATGGCCGTGCACGTCGACGCGTCGCTCCCGGTGCATCCCCTCACGGTCGACGACGTCACCGCGATGGTCCGCGCAGGCATCCTCGCCGAGGACGACAAGGTCGAATTGCTCGACGGGGTGCTCGTCGAGATGAGCCCGCAGGGTTCGCAACACCTCATCGCCGTAAGCCGGTTGAACATGCGGCTGGTGCCGATCGCGGCAGCGGCGGGTCTCATCCTCACCCCGCAGTGCCCGCTCGACGTGCTCAGCCCGATCAGCCTGCCGGAGCCAGACATCGTGATCGCGCCCGATCCGGGCTGGGATGCGTACCCCGCGCAGGCGGTGCTCGTCATCGAGGTCAGCGTGACCTCACGCGCAGTCGACCTCGGACGCAAGGCGGCGATCTACGCGGCGGCCGGCATCCCGGAGTACTGGGTCCTCGACATGCCCGACCGCCGGCTTGTCGTCCACCGCGATCCCGAGGGCCACAGCTACACGCAGATCGCCAACCTGACCGAGGCGGACGAAGTCACCGCCACGCGCCTGCCGCTCACCGTCGCCGTGGCGGATCTCCTGCCGCCGCGCCCGTAGCGCTGCAGCGGGCTTGACTTCGCCCGCGCGACCCTTGCGCAGGTTCGGCTGGAGGCCGAAGCATGCTGGGGCGGGGCCCGCGGAGCGATGTCCTGCGCTCCCCCAGCGAATGGGGAGCATCACATGGGTCATCGTCGGCTGGGGTCCTGCCGCGCCCGGGCACCGGCCCGGGCGCGGAGTGCGATGCGCCGTGCGCTAGCTAGTGCGCCGGCGGGTGGATCTGGACGTTGCCGCCGTCCATCGTCCGGTCGTAGCCGTAGCGGTACCCCGTGTCGAGCAGCAGCTCGAAGCGGTCGTCACGACCCGGTTCGCCGTTGTCGACGAGATGCAGCGAGAACCGGTGCACGGTGCCGTCGATCTCGATGAGCCCGCCGATCCACGCCTCGTTGTCGCGAACGAGGATCTGCTCGATCTGCTTCGTGTGCAGGTTCAGGCCCGCCGCGCGGTCCTGGAACTCCAGTGAGCCCTCCGCCTCCCCGCTGCGGGTCATGAACACGAAGCCGGCGTTGGCCGATCCGCCGGGCGCCTTCATGTCCATCCCGCCGGTCACCTTGCCGCTGCTCGTCGAGAACAGCTTGATCGGGACCGGCGTCGCGGCGCACTCGGAGACCGTGATCTCCTTCACCACGGCGAGCCGGCCGTCGACGGAGGTCAGGTTGGGATCGCTTGTGTAGACGTCCGGCGGCAGGAACGCGATGACGCGATACGTGCCGGGCAGCAGGTCGGCGAACGTCGGCGTCCCGCTCGTCGTCAGCGGCAGCGCCGGCTCGTTGGCCAGCACGCCGACCACCGAGATCTCCTCGATGCGCACCTCGACGCCGCTGATGCTCGCACCGGTGCCCTCCTCCGTGATGCCCACCTGCACCGACCCGAGGCAGACGTTGCCGAAGTCGGCGGTCCTCGTGTCGCCGCTGCGAACCGTGACCGTGTGCGTGCCGCTCGCCGGCGCGCTCTGGCGCCAGTGTGCCTGCTGCGTCTCGCCGATGACGTACGTGCCGGGGATCAAGCCGTCGAAGGCGTAGGCCCCGTCGCCGTCGGTGACGTCGCCGGCGTCGGCGGACCGCCCCCCGGACATCCCGATCGACCAGCCGGCCAGGCCGGGCTCCCCGTTGTCGCGGATCCGGTCGACGTCGTGGTCGTCGAACTTCACGCCCTCGATCGTCGCCGGGCGGTAGTTGCCGAAGTCGGCGGTCTTCGTCTCGCCGCTGCGGATGGTGATCGTGTGGCTGCCGTCCGCCGGCGCGCTGAAGCGCCACCCCGCCTGAAGCTGCTCGGCGACGGTGTACGTGCCGGGTCGCAGGCCGGCGAGCGTGTATGAGCCATCCGCCCCGGTCTGCGCCGAGCGCGGAGCGGACGGTCCGGACCCGAGGTCGATCGTCCAGTCCGCGAGGCCGGGGTCCTCCGCGTCACGGTCGCCGTCGGCCTCCATGTCCTCGTACTTGGCACCCGCAATCGTGGCCGGACGATAGTTGCCGAAGTCGTTGCCGGGGAAGACCCTGTCGTGCGAGCCGAAGGGCACGTGGACGACGGCCGGCGTGCGGCTGGCCACCCAGTTGGGCTTCTGTACCTCGCGCAGCTGGAAGTTCTCGCCTTCGATCGGCTGTGTCTGAGCATCGAGCACGAGCCGGTAATCGCCGTCGCCGTTCGTCGTCGCAGACGCCACGAGGTGGCCGTTCTGCCAAGCCTCGATCGTCCAGTTCACGAGACCCGGCTCGTTGCCGTCGCGCGTCCCGTCGCCGTCGACGTCCTCGAACTTCGTGCCGGTGATCTCCGGGGGCCTGATGGTGGGCGTCGCCTGAGAGAAGTTGCCGCACGCGAGGGCGATGAACGCGTCGCCCCAGACGAGCGCCGTGATCACGTGGCTGCCGGTGAACGCGTCGGTGACCTCGTTGTAGTGCAAGCTCGCGTCCGGGCACGGCTGCAGACCGCTCGCTCGATCGTCACACCCGGCCCATCTGCCGGTCGCACCCGGGTCGTAGGCCACCGGATCCGGCGCCCACGCGAGGAGGTTGCCGAACCCATGACCGCGGTAGTACGCCCCGTGCTGACCGATCAGTGCCGCCCGGTCCCAGTACTCGCCTTGGCCGGGATCGACGATGAACGTCCCGCGCCCGGTCGAGCTCGCGACCATCGCGGCCTCGTTCGTCCAGGCGACGGCGCTCGCCTCGACAGCGGGCACGAGCGCCGCGGCCATCGTGAGCACGGCGCACGCCAGGGCGCGCGGAATACGTCTGAGCAGCATGTGGTCCCCCTCGATTAACGGTGTGCGACAGCTCGTCGTGCTGACGGCGTTCGCCGTTCACCGCAGGTGAACGGCGCCGGCCGCACGTCGGCTGAGCGCCACGGCAGGCTGGCTTGGCGGTTGAGGGGAGACAAGGGGCAATAGTGGGGAGACACCCCGGTCGCGGACTGCACGTAATTCAGGTGCAATGGGATGTGCGCAGCTTCGCGTCGACAAGTGTCACTGCAGGCGTCGCGACGCTGTGAGAGTGTGCGGCGGCGCGTGGCCGATGCACTGTTTGAGGGGAGCCGTGAATCAGCCGCCCATGGCGACGCTTCCGTCGGCGTGCTCGCCGTCTCAGATCACGCGCAGAGCGCGGCGACGATGCTCGAGTACACGGTTGCTCGCCTCTTCTTGCGTGCGCTGCAGTTCGTCCTTGCCGGGGTGCTCTTCGGCATCGCGTTCTTTCCCGTGCGTGGCCGCGGGTCGGCCCTGGAGGTGGCGACCGCCGCGCTGCTGCTCGCGCTCGCGCTGTGCGCGCTGGCGCGCCGCGACGCGCTGCTCGCGGTCCTGCGACGTCTACCGTCGCTGACGCTGCTGTTCCCGCTGCCGGCGCTGCTGGCCGTCACGCTGGACGGCGGCTTCGACAGCGTGTGGACGCCGCTCGTCGCGATCACGGTCGGCGTGCCGGCGACGCTCGGGCTGCCCTGGCTGTCGTGCGGCTGCGCGCTCGTGGCCGCCTCGGGGCAGGCCACCGCCGCATGGATCAACCGCGCCGACAAGCGCACGCCGCAGCTCGTGGAGACCGCGCTGTTCAACGCGGTGGGCACGATCGCGGTCGGTGTCGGCATCGCGCTCTCGGTCGCGACGATGGGCGTCTTCCTCCAGCGCCGGCCGCAGATCCTCGCCCGCCTGCGCGAGGACGGCCTGACGCTGACCGGCGCGCCGACGGCCGGGGCACCGATGCCCGAGCCGCTTCAGCTCCCGCCGCCCCCGCGGACGGCGCTCACCGCCGGCGAGCTGCGCGTCGTCGCCCTGCTGGCCGACGGACGGGCGCCGAAGCAGATCTCGGGCGACCTGGGCATCGCGATCTCGACCGTGCGCAGCCACCTCAAGGCGGCGAAGCGCAAGACCGGCACACGGACGCTCACCGAGCTCGTCGGCCTGTTCGTGACCCAGGACGGGCAGCTGTGAGGGGTCCGCCCCGCACGACCGCCGCGCTGGCGCCCGCCGCCCCGCAGATCTCGGTCGCGCCGCGGGCGACGCAGACCGGACGCGAGGTCGCCGCGCTGGCGGAGGCCCTGTACGTGCGGCTGTTCGTGGTGGCCCTCGCCGGGATGCAACTCGTCTGCGCGATGGCGCTCGTCGCCGCGCTCGCGCGGACACACAACGCCAACCTCCTGCGCACGACGCTTCTCGCGGCTGCCCTCGCCGCGGTCGCGACGCTCGTGCTGGCCGACCACGAGCACTGGTATCGCGCGGTGCGTCGGCGCCCGGCCCTCGCGCTCACGGGCCCGGCCCTCGCGCTGGCCGCGCTCGTGATCGACGGTGTCAGCCACAGTCCGCTGAGTTATCCGGCTGCCGTGAGCATCGCCGTGCCGGCGTTCGTCTGCGGGCGGCGCTGGGCGCTTGCGGCGGCGGTGCTCATCTCGATCGGCGCGCTCAGCGGTGCCTGGGTGCAGGCGGGCGCGGGCACGCTGAACTCGGTCGGTCAGGGGACGGCCGGATATTTCGTGTGGGCGATCGTGCTGTCGGGACTCGCCGAGCTCTTCGCCCCGCTGGCGATGCGCATGCCGCAGACCGATCCGGTGCCCGTCGCGCCGCCGGGTCCGCTGCGCGTCCCGAACCTGGCGGGCGATCCAGCGCCCAGCGGTGGCACGCCCGACGAGGCGGAGCGCGCCGCGGGCAAGCCAGCGCCGGAGGGTGGCCCGCGCCTGACGGCACGCCAGCTGCAGGTCGTGGCGTTGCTCGCCGACGGCCTACGCGCCGAGGAGATCGCCGCTCAGCTCGGGGTCGCCACCTCGACGGTCTACCGCTCTGTCGAGCGCGCGAAGGCGCGGACCGGGGTGCGTTCGCGCAGTGAGCTTGTCGCGTTCGCGCTTCGCGCCGGGCTGCTGCTGCGGGGCGCGCAGGACGGCGAGGCATGAGGCGCCGCAGCGTTGTCCGAAAACCATCCGGTCGAGCAGAGCCGCCGCTCGCCCGGCGACGGGCCGCGCGCCGCGGCTCCGGGGAGACGGCCGGCCCGCGCTACGCGGGACCGCTCAGATCCCACACCGGCGCGTCACCGGGCGCCGGCTCGTAGACGCAGAACGTCCCGGTCCGGATCGCCGCGCCGAGCTGATGGCCGAGCACCGCATCGTGCTCGGACACGCGCTTGAGCGCCGTGCGGATCGCGCGCGTGACGTTGACCCGGGCGCGCTCGGCATCCGATCCGGTCTTGCGGTCGCGCCCGTGCAACCCGACGGCGCCGGCGAGCTCGCGGGCGACGAACTCCAGCTCCTCGCGGGCGCGCGCGGCACGCTCGGGATCGTGGAAGGACTCGGCCTCCTCGATCTCCTCCTGCAGCTCGGCGACCCGCGAGCGGTAGGCGGCCTTGGCCTGGCTGTCGAGCGCGGGGCCGGCGTCGCCGTCGCCGCGCGCGCGGACCTCCATGCCCGCGCCCACCGTGAGCGCCGCCGTCGACTGGCCGCGCTCGGCCGTCGCCACCCCGACGACGAGGTCGAGCGCGTGAAACTCGACCTGCGGCGCGGCGAGCAGGCGCGCGATGTGGCCCAGGCCCTTGGCGTCGCGCAGCTGGATCTGCCGGCCGGGGCGGCCGATCGTCCAGATGTCCCCGCGGCGGTAGAACGCCATCGGCGCGTCCGCCGCGGCGGCGGCGTCGGCGGCAAGCGCCGCGGCACCCGCGCCGTTGCCGGCCGTTGCCGCCGCTGTCCCCGCGATGTCGCTGTCGGCCATGAGTGCCGCGTCCTCCGGCGCCCAGCGCCCGAGCAGCCCGCCGAGCTCCAGCCGCCGGGCCGCGTCCAGGCCGGCGCGGCGCAGCTCCCGCACGCGCTCGTCGTGCGCGCCGCCGGCCGGCGGCGCCACGCGCTCGAGCACCTCGGCGAGCTCGAGCTCGATTCCCGCCACCATCGGCTCCGCCCCCCAGCGGCGCGCCATCGCCAGCGCGTGCTCGAGATGCGCGACGGCGGCGTCGCGCCGCCCGGCGGTCGCCGCGGCGAGGCCCGCGGAGCGCGACACCGGGCCGAGGCAGATCGCGCCGCGGCCCGCGATCACGGCCTGCTCGGCGTGCGGCTCGAGCAGCGCGCAGAGCTCCCCCGCGCGCTCGCTGGCGCCGATCCGCGCGCCGGTGCGGGCGAGCAGCGAGATCGTCGCCAGCCACTCGCCGTCGCGCGGGATGTCGGCGACGCCGCCCGCGGTCATCGCGTCGAACGAGCGCCGCGCGTCGTCGATGCGGCCGAGGACGGCGAGCGCAAACGCCGCCGCCGCACGCCAGACCGGCGCGGCCGGGTAGCGCCGGCCGAACTCCTCCAGCGACTGCTCGACCTCCTCGAGACGCCCCTGCTCGGCGCGCAGCGCGAAGAGCTGCACGGCGTAGAGCTGGGCGGCGTTCTGGGCCTGGGTCCCGCGGCCGACGGCAAAGGCCTCGGCGGCGAACTGCTCGGCGTCGTGCAGGCGGCCCTGCAGGAGCGCGCGGGCGGCGGCGAACAGCGGCACGTACCAGAGGTGCAGCGGGTCACGCAGCTCGTCGGCCAGGCGCGCGTGCACGGCGAGCTCGATCTCCGCGCCGACCCAATCGCCGAGCTCCATCAGCGCGAGGATCCGCCAGACGTGGCCGCGCAGCACGAGCTCGCGGTCGCGCACCTCCTCCCCCAGCGCGACGACGTCGGCGGCGATCTGCAGGCGCTCGGCGGAGTTCTCCGGACTCAGCAGGGTGAGGAAGCGCGCGCTCAAAGTAGACGCGAGCGTCGCGCGATCGCCGATCCGCCGCGCCATCGCGACGGCCAGGTCGCCGAGCGCGAGGCGCTCCTCGCTGCGGTCCGAGAAGTACAGCTCGGTGGCCATCCGGCCGAGCACGCGCGCCAGCAGCGAGGAGTCCTGCTCGCCGAGCGCCTCGCGCGCCTCGCCGAGCAGCGCCACGAGGCCGTCGTCGACGCGGCCGAACTCGAAGCCGCCCATGCCGGCCCCGTAGCCGAGCGCGGCGCGGGCCAGGCGCTCGGGCGAGCCGAGCTTGCGGGCGAGGTCGGCGGCGCGCAGGAACGTCGCGCGCGCGGCGCGCGAGTCGCCCGCGCGCGACTGCGCGGTGCCGAGCGCGAGCAGCAGCTCGCAGCGGCGCGGGACGTCGGCGCGGGCCTGCAGCCCGTAGGCCTGCAGCGCGCGCTCGAAGTGGTCGGAGGCCTCCTCGTAGGCGATGAGCTCCAGCGCGCGCTCGCCGGCGCGGACGGAGTAATCGATCGCCTTGGTGAGCTCGCCGGCCGCGGAGGCGACGTAGAAGTGATGGGCGAGCTCGGCGAGGTGCGGCTCGGGGTCGGTCGCGTAGAGCTCCTCGAGCGCGAGGCCGACCTCGCGGTGCAGCTGGCCGCGGCGCTGCGGTCCGAGGTCGTCGTAGAGCGTCTCGCGGATGAGCCCGTGCGAGAAGCTGTAGCTGCCCAGCGCCGACGTGCGCTCCACGAGCACGCCGCTGCCGACCGCGTCGCCGAGCGCGCTGTCGAGGTCGGTCGGGTCCGCGCCACTGACGCGCTGCAGCGTGTCGAGGCGAAACTCGCGCCCGATCACCGAGGCGGTGCAGAGCAGCTCGCGGGTGGAGTCCGGCAGCGGCTCGAGGCGGTGGCGGATCGTCTCGCGCACGCCGTCGGGGATGCGCACGGCGGCGACGTGGGCGGCGTCGTCGAGACGGCCCTCCGCGCTCAGCAGCCGCACGACCTCGTCGACGAAGAACGGGTTGCCCTCGGTCGCGGCGTGGATCGCGCGCACGACGCGCTCGGGCGGGCGGCGGCCGGCGACGCGCTCGACGACCTCGCCGACGTCGCGCTCGCGCAGCCCGCGCAGCGGCAGCCGCTGGCCGTGGCGGATGATGTCGCCGAGCGTCGCGGCGAGCTGCGGGTCCAGGCGGGCCTCGGCCTCGCGGTAGGTGCCGATGACGAGGATCGGCGAGTCGCGCACGTGGACGGCGAGGAAGCCGAGCAGCAGCAGCGACGGGTGATCGGCGCCGTGCAGGTCGTCGAGGATGAGCACGAGCGGTTGCTGCGTGGCGGCGGCTCTGAGCAGCGAGGTGATCGCGTCGAAGAGCTGGAAGCGGGCGGCGTCGGACTCGCGCGGGTCGGGCGCGGTGGCGGCGTCGGCGTCGGCGGTGAGCGGCTCGAGCGCCGGCATCAGGGTGGGCACGAGGCGCGTCAGGCGGCCGGTGGCCTCGGGCCCGAGCGCGGCGAGCGGCTCGGAGATGTCACGCTCGGAGGCGAGGCGGCGCAGGATGCGCAGCCAGGGCCAGTAGGAGGGGGCGCCACCCCCGTCCCAGGCGCGACCCCACAGGACGGTCGCGCCGGCCGCGACGGCCTCGGAGCCGATCGCGTCGGCGAGCGCGGTCTTGCCGACGCCGGGGTCGCCGGCGACCATGAACAGCCGGCCGCGTCCGGCGAGGGCGGCGTCGAGCCCCGAGCGCAGCTCGGTCAGCTCGCGCTCGCGCCCGACAAGGTTCCCCGTCCCCTGCGCCACCGGGGGGAGTCTAGGCCCGGCTTAGCCTGAATCCACCGATAGTCGTGGATGAAATCCCTGCCGTGGGCGCGCTCCGGGGGCCGATCGGCGGCGCACTCCAAGGGGTGGGCCCCTTTGGAAGCCGCCGATCGGCGCTCGTGCGTGATCCACGGCGGGGATTCGCCGCGAGGATCGGTGAGATTCAGGCTTAGCTGCTTCGGGAGAAGATCTCGACGGGCTTGCGGACCCACGGCGCAACCGCGCCAACGCGCGCTCACCCGCGCGGTGGCAGGAGTTCCGCGACGGTGACTGTCAGCGGGAGGCATGCCGCGGTGACCTCATCGGCGTCCGACAGCACCCTGATGTCGGCGTAGCCATCGACGGCCGGCTCGCGGTGCACGACGAGTGTGAAGCTCGCCAGATCCAGCACCCAATAGTCCGGGATGCCCGCCGCCGCATAGATCGCCGCCTTGCGACCCAGGTCAACCGCACGCGATGTCACGCTGACCTCGATAACCAGCAGCGCTTGCGCGGCATGCGATTCCCAGTCAGCGACGGGAACGATTGCAAGATCCGGCTCCGGCTGGCTGATCGGACTCACGACGTCCAGCGGGCACTGCGGACTCACCTCGAGCCCCGCTGCTGTCACGAGCGGAACCAGCCGATTGGTCAATCGGCGGATCGCCGCCGCGTGCCGCGCGCCCTGGGGGCTCATCTCTACGAGCACTCCGTCAAGCAGCTCGACCCTGTCGTCCTCGCCGAGGATGCCGGCCTCGACCATCGCGTCGAGATCGTCGACGGTGAGAGGATGCACCGGGAGCGAGGCGTCGACATGCACAGCCACGTCAGCGATCGTACCGCCGCCCGCAGCCGTCGACCAGCGAAGAAACGCGCACGCCCAACGACGGGACCGGCTAACTGCTCCGCGAGAAGATCTCCACGGGCTTGCGCACCCACGGCGTGCGGCGCTTGGACGTCGCGCGCTGTACTTGCTGCGGGTGTCGAACTGCAGGATCCAGACGCCCTTGCCGGCGTTGAAGGGAAAGAGGCGGCGCTCCTTCGTCTGGCTGATGGAGCCGCACACGCCGGTCGCGGTGCCGAGCTTGATCGTGCGCGCCGGCTTGCCGCTCGGGCGGACGTAGTGCAGGTAGACGGGGGCGCGGCGGTCGACCAGCCCGAAGCCGTTGACCGTGAAGCGGACCTTCAGCGTCGACGGGTTGCCCGTACGGGGGCGGAAGCTCGCGAAGATCCGTGTGGAGCGATAGCTCGTCGTGGCGGTCGTGGCGGTGTCGGTCGCGCTGAGGCTGTAGAGGCGCTCGCGGACGTCGCGCGGCAGCTCGGGCGTGTCGAACTTGTTCCTGAAGGCGCCGTCGGCGTCGGTCTGCGTGCTGCCGAGGACCTTGTCGTCGCGCGAGATCGTGACGATGCTGTTCGCCGCGAAGCCCGCGCCGTTGACGACGACCTCCTGGGTCTCCTGATAGCAGCGCGTGTCGGTCGTCAGGGTGGCGGCGGCGGCTGTGGCGGCTGTGCTCGCGAGGGCGGCGGCGGTCGTCGCCAGCATGGTCGCAATCCGTTGCATCGCGCTTCGAAGGTAGCGGATCTGCGGGTGGATTCGCGCGGTTTTCCGCGATCTGGGATACAACGAGTTGACCAGCCCGCGAACGCTCTCGATGGAGGCGCCATGCCGACGTACCTCATGCTCTCGACGCTCACGCCCGACGGCGTCCAGACGGTCAAGAACAACCCGCAGCGCATCAAGGAGGTCAACCGCGAGGTCGAGCAGCTGGGCGCCAGCGTCAAGGCGCAGTGGAGCACCCTCGGGCGCTTCGACTTCGTCTCGATCGTCGAGGCGCCGGACGAGCTGACGATGGCGCGGGTGTCGCTGGAGCTGGGGTCGCGCGGGACGTCGCACTACGAGACGCTGCCGGCGATCCCGATCGACGACTTCATCGCGGCGATCTAGGGCGTGGCGTCGCCGAAGATCCTCGTCGTAGGCGCCGGCGGCCGTGAGCACGCGCTCGTGCGTGCACTGCGGCGCTCTGCTTCCCAGCCCGAACTGCTCTGCGCGCCCGGCAACCCCGGCATCGGCGCCGACGCGCGCCTGCTCCCGATCGCCGTCGACGACATCGCCGGCCTTGCCGACGCCGCCCAGGAAGAGGGTTGTGACCTCGTCGTCATCGGGCCGGAGGCACCGCTCGTCGCCGGCCTCGCCGACGAGCTCGCCGCTCGCGGCATCGCTGCTTTCGGCCCGAGCGCAGCAGCCGCCCGCCTGGAGGGCTCAAAAGCCTTTGCCAAGGAGGTCATGGAGGCGGCCGGCGTCCCCACCGCGGGCTGGAGCGTCGTCGACGACGTCGAGGCCGGAATGGCCGCCATCGACCGCTATCCGGTCGTGCTGAAGTTCGACGGCCTCGCCGCAGGGAAGGGCGTGGTGATCGCGGAGGACGAGCAAGTCGCGCGCGACACGCTGGAGGAGTTTCTCGAGAAGCGGCGGTTCGGGGAAGGCCGCGTCGTCGTCGAGGAATGCCTCGTCGGCGAGGAGCTCTCGCTGCTCGCGCTGTGTGACGGTGAGCGCGCGCTCCCGATGGCGTCGGCGCAGGACTACAAGCGGATATTCGACGGGGACGAGGGCCCGAACACCGGCGGCATGGGCTCCTACTCCCCGGTCCCGGATGTCGGACCCGATCGCGTCGCGGAGTTCTCGGCGCTCGTCCACCAGCCGATCATCGACCTCCTGCGCGAGCGCGGGACACCATTCCATGGCGTCCTCTACGCCGGGATCATGCTCACGGCCGACGGGCCGAAGGTGCTCGAGTACAACGTCCGCTTCGGTGATCCCGAGACGCAGGCGGTGCTGCCGCGCCTGTGCTCGGACGCCTACGAGCTGCTCTCGGCTGCGGCGCTGCCCGGCGGCCTGGCCGACGTAGAGCTCGAATTCGACGACGGCTGGGCGGTGACGCTCGTCCTGGCCAGCGCGGGCTACCCGGCCTCCCCCGCGACCGGCGACGTCATCTCGGGGCTCGAGGACGCCGCCGCCGACGGGGCCGAGGTCACCCACGCGGGGACCGCGCGCCGCGAGAGCGACGGCGCGATCGTCACCGCCGGCGGACGCGTCCTGAACGTAACCGCGCTCGGCCCCACACCCGCGTCCGCCCGCGACGGCGCTTATGCTGCCGCCCGGCGTATTGAATTCGCAGGCAGTCAGCTACGTACCGACATCGCCCTGCGCGCAGTGGAGAGGACGAGCGTATGAGTGAGCAGGCCGAGCCGGTCACGCAGACCGATGTCGCCGTCGAATTGGCGGACATCGAGACCGACGTCCCGCGCGTCGGCATCATCATGGGCTCCAAGAGCGACATGGACGTCATGGACGGCGCCGCGAGCGTCCTGCGCGACGCCGACGTGCGCCACGAGGTGCGCGTGATGTCCGCTCATCGCGAGCCCGAGCTCGTTGCCGAGTACTGCAAGAACGCACGGATGCGCGGCTTGCGCGTGATCATCGCCGGAGCGGGGCTGTCGGCCGCGCTACCGGGCGTCGCGGCGGCCCACACAGACCTGCCGGTCATCGGCGTCCCGCTGTCCAGCCGCCTGTCGGCGATGGGCGGGCTGGACGCGATTCTCTCGGTCGTGCAGATGCCGCCCGGCGTGCCGGTCGGCGGAGTTGGCCTCGATAACGCCAAGAACGCCGGACACCTGGCACTGCGGATCCTGCGAAGCTGAGCGCGAGCATGATGCCGCGCCGGCAGAGAGCCCGCTTGTTTGTGCGCGGGCTCCTCAAATTTGTCGCGCTCGTGGCGGTGGCAGGGGGTTGTGGAGTGGCGATCGGCTACGGGCTGTCGACGCTCTCCGACGACGAGGCGGTCAGCGGATCCGTGGCGAGCGGTGACTCGCTGACCGCGACGACGGCGACGCAGCCGGCGATCATCGCGACGACGCCTCAGCGGACCAGCACTGCGACGACTCCGCGGCCCACCACGACCACCGCCACCGTGGGCACACCGCCCGCCACGACGACGACCCCCGCCGGAGCGCTCGGCCAGCTTCAGGTGCGCGTCCTCGGGGCGATCCTGCGGCCCGCAGGCACGCCGGAGGGCCAGCAGCGCCGCCGCGCGCGCCTGACGATGCGCGTCCAGGCAGTCAACGACGGCAACGCGGCGGTCACCGTCGGTCGCCCCGAGCTGGCGGTGGGCAAGGTGAGGGTCCGAACCGACACCGCGGCCGAGACCGCCGACCCGCAGCTCGGAGAGGTCGGCGCGGGAGCGACGAAGGCGGCCACGCTGCGCTTCGAGCTCGCCGGCGAAGCCACGGAGAAGATCACGATCGACCGCCGGGCCCGGATCACCATCGCGGGTCGCTCGCTGCCATTTCGCGTCACGGTCGGCACGCCGGTGCGCCCGCCGACGACCACGCCGTAGGCGCACGCCGCCGCCGCGCGTCTCTGCTCGATACTGGGCAGGTGATCGATCGCTACACCCGGCCCGAGATGGGCGCTCTGTGGACGGACGAGGCGCGCATGGAGGCGTGGCGCCGCGTCGAGGTGGCCGCCTGCGAGGCGATGGACGGGCCGAGCGAGGCCGAGCTCGAGGCCATCCGCGCGGCGACCTTCACGGTGCAGGCCGTGCAGGAGCGCGAGGCGATCACCGACCACGACGTGGCGGCGTTCGTCGATGTGCTCAGCGCCTCGGCCGGCGATGCCGGGCGCTGGATCCACTTCGGGCTGACGTCGAGCGACGTCCTCGACACGGCGACGGCGCTGCAGCTTCGCGCGGCGGGAGAGATCGTGCTGCGCGGGGCGCGGGAGTACGTCGAGGTGCTGACCGAGCGAGCGCGCGAGCACGTCGACACGGTCTGCGTCGGGCGCACGCACGGCGTGCACGCCGAGCCGACGACGTTCGGCGTCAAGCTCGCGGGCTTCGCGATGGAGGGCAAGCGCAACGTCGAGCGCCTGGAGCGAGCGTTCGCGCAGGTCTCCGTCGGTGCGGTGTCGGGTGCGGTCGGGACATACTCGGCGACCTCGCCGGAGTTCGAGCTGAACGTGCTCGAGCGTCTGGAATTGGAGCGCGAACCGGTGTCGACCCAGGTCGTGGCTCGCGACCGTCACGCCGAGCTGCTGCAGGCGATCGCTCTGGCGGGCGCCGGCCTCGAGCGCTTCGCCACCGAGATCCGTCACCTGCAGCGCACCGAGGTGCGCGAGGTCGAGGAGCCGTTTCGCACGGGCAAGCAGAAGGGCTCGAGCGCGATGCCCCACAAGCGCAACCCGATCACGACGGAGCGGATCACCGGGCTGGCGCGGGTGCTGCGCGGCAACGCTTCAGCCGCGGTGGAGAACGTCGCGCTGTGGCATGAGCGCGACATCTCGCACTCGGGCGCCGAGCGCGTGATCCTGCCCGACTCGCTGATCCTGCTCGACTACCTGCAGTCGCTGGCGGTGCGTGTGGCGCGCGGAATGGTCGTCCACGCCGACCGCATGCGCGAGAACATCGAGCTCACCTACGGCGCCCTGTACTCCCAACGCATCCTGCTCGCACTCGTCAAGGGCGGGATGTCGCGCGACGATGCCTATCGCGTCGTACAGGAGGCCACGCAGCAGGCCTGGGACACCCACACGCCTTTGCGCGAACTGCTCGAGGCCCAGCCCGACCTCGGGCTCGACCTTGACGCCGTGTTCGACCCCGGTGCGTACACCCGGCATGCCGCGGAGATCGTCGATCGG
>CAVVTD010000009.1:0-49097 GCA_963751065.1 uncultured Actinomycetes bacterium | reverse complement strand
TAGATGGAATCAACCAGCCAGTAGATGGTTGATGCCGCGCCGGCTGCCGGCGGGTGTGCGCTTTCGCGCGTCGTGTGGGCGGCAATCGCGTGGCCAACGGCATCGATGAGGGTGTGTCGGTTGGCCGGGGCGAAGGCGTTTCGGCCAGGGCAGGCGAGGCCTTGGCGACCCGTGCACCTGGTGGGTGCATGACTCGACCCGGCCATCGGCGTCTGCGCCGCGCGCCGGCGGTCGTGGCGTGTTTGGGGTCGCATGCACCCCAAATCCGCCACCCGCGGTGAACCTGGACCCGAGGCCCCGCCGGCCAAGAGGGTGTGTCGGATGAGCATCGCTCCGCGTGCACCATTCGACACACCCCTGCCGCACACCAGGCAAGGCCCCGGCGCACGGGCCGCCAGCCAGACCAACTCACCCTCATCGATGCGGTTCGACCACGCGATCGCCCGACCCTACGACGCGCGAAGCGCACATCGACGGCCGGGGCCGCGGAATCAACCAGCTAGGGGGCGGCGGGCCGGACGAGCACCCGCAGCCGCGGGCTCAGCGCGACCGTGCGCCAGCCGGCCTGCATCGCCCACGCCTGCTCGGGCGTGGCCTGCGGGGGGAAGAACCCGCGCCCGACGACGAGCACGTCGAAGCGCGCCGCGGCGCAGTGCGTCCCGGAAGCCGGCGGCGGTGCGATACGGCGTGAGAAAGCCGCGCTTGAACTCGCCGACGAACTCCACGTCGTTGTCGATCCGCGTCCCGAAGGCGGGCCAGACGGGGGACAGGCCGGCCACCGACCAGTCGCCGGCGAGGGCGATCCGCCGGTCGGCGGGGGCGATCCGCAACAGCCCGTCGACCGCGCGGTCGATGCCGAGGTAGCGCCCGCCGTTGATGCGGTCCTCGACCCGGTGGGCGGCAGCGAGGCCGAGGAGCGCCGCGGCCAGCCCGGCGGCGACGAGCACGATCGGCCGTTCGCGCACGCGGTAGAGGACCAAGACCGCGGCGGCGAGCAGGACGAGGCCGACCGTGGCCAGCGCGACATCGCGCAGGCCGTCCACCTCGTAGCCGCGGTAGGCGCCGAGCAGCGCGGCGACCGCCAGCGCGGCCTCCAGCGCAAGGCCGGCGAGGCGGGGCAGCCGGCCGGCCACCCAGGCGGCGACCGGCACGGCGAGGATGAGCGCGGGCACGGCGTAGCGCGTGTTGGCGTGCGCCAGCGATGGATCCCCCTTCACACCGAGCGCCGTGGCCGGGGTGATCGTGTAGAGCAGGCCGAGCGCGATTGCGCCGGCAGCGAGCGCGAGCACGCGCCCGTCCGGCGCGCGGCCACGGCGGTTCGCCAGCACGACCGCGCCGGCGAGCGCCAGGCCGCACAGGATCGGCGCGATCCCCAGCCCCTCGACGATCTCGCCCGCGAGCTGCCAGAGGACGCCGCTGTCGCCGGCGTAGTCGGCGATCGTGAAGCCGACCTCGTCGCGGATGACGTCGGGCGGCGCGTCGAAGATCGTCACCCCGAACGGGGCGACCTTCAGCGGGAACACCGGGTTGTCGGAGAGCGCGAGGTTGCGCGCCAGCCACGGCAGCATGCCGAGCAACGAGAGACCGCCCACGAGCACGGTGTCGCGCACCACGGCGCCGCGGGCGGCGGCCCGCTCGCGCAGCATCCGCGCGCCGAGCCAGATCACCACGACGACGGCCACCGAGCTGACGCCGTACCACTTCGTGCCGGCCGCGACCCCGAGCGCGATCCCGGCGAGCACGAGATCCGAGCGCCGTCCCGTGCGCGCGTGGCGCAGGAGGAAGAGCACGCCGCAGGCGAACGTCGTCCACATGAGCGAGTCGGGCAGCGCGCGCGGGATCGTCGCGATCCCCACGACGGGCAGCGAGACGACGACCGCCCCGGCGAGCACGGACGCGGCGAGCGGCGCGCGCAGCTCGCGGGCGACGGCGAAGACCGCGATCGCCGTCGTCACGAGGTAGAACGTGATCGGCAGGCGGACGAGGAAGTCGTTATGCCACGGCAGCACGGTGCTGAGCAGCACGACGTCGCCGTTGTTGGGGTAGTTGCCGTGTGCGAGCAGCGGCACGAACTGATCGATCTGCCACATCGAGTGCAGCTGGATCCAGCGCCCGACGTTCGGCAGGTGGAAGGTCAGCGGGTCGACCCCGACGAGCTCGTCGCCGGCCCAGCGGCCGAGGTCGGCGAGCGCGGCGATGGCGGCGAACGCCGCGGCGAGGCCCGCGAGGACCCAGGACGCCGGGCCGCTGCGCGGAGGCGGGGCGTTCTGCTCCGGCGGGGCGAACGCGAAGGCCGGCTTGACGAGCGCGGCGAGGACGACCGCCAGCGCGGCCGCGGCGAGCACCGTGCCGCGTGTGAGGATCCCGAGCATGAGCGGCACGAGGTGCACCGCGATGAGCACGCCCGTGCCGACGACGACTCCGGCCAGCCCTCGCTCCAGGCGGTCGAGGTGCGCCAGCCGCCGCCGCACGATGAGCGCGGTGGCGGCGAGGACGGCCGCGAGCATGACGGCGAACACCGCGGTGCCGGCGAGAAAGTCCTGCAGAGGCATGCGCGCGCAGGCTAGTGGGCCGCGCGCAAACGCTGCACATAAAACGTCGGGCGCCGATCACCGCCAGGCGGCGTCCTCGGATCTGGATGGCCCAGAGGGCCACCTTCGATCCTGCGTCCTTGCCTGGCGGCGCCGGCATCCCGGCGTTTCACGCACAACGTTCACGCGCGACCCACGAGAGGACGCCCGGCCTGCGTATCGTGGCGCTGTGACAGCGCCCGCCCTCGTGTCCATCCTCGTCGTCACGTACGACCACGCCGAGGAGATCGATGCCTGCCTCGACGGGGCGCTCGCGCAGGCGGGCGACGGCGTGGAGATCGAGGTCGTCGTGGCCGACAACGCCTCGCGGGACGCGAGCGTCGACCGCGTGCGCGCGCGGGCCGCCGCCGATCCACGCGTCACGCTCCTGGAGATGGGCGCGAACACCGGCTTTGCCGCCGCCGTCAACGCCGCCTTCGCCGCCGCGCGCGGCGACCACGTGCTCATCCTCAACCCCGACTGCGTCATGGACGCCGGCTGCGTCGCCGCGCTGCGCACGCACCTCGATCGGCATCCCGGCGTCGGCCTCGCCGCGGCGCTGCTGCGCGATCCCGACGGCACGCCGCAGCTCTTCGCCCGCCGCGACCTGCGGCTGAAGGGCGCGCTGCTCGGCTTCACGAGCCTCGGGCGGCGCCTCGACGCGCGCCGCGGCGGCCGCGCGCTCGCCGGCCGGCGCTACGAGGATCTCTGGCAGGACGGCCCGCCGCGCGAGCCGGTCGCCGTCTTCTGCCCCGCGGCGGCCTGCATCATGGCCGCGCGCGCCGACCTGCAGCCCGCGCCCTTCGACGTGGCGTTCCCGCTGTTCTTCAACGACGGCGACCTCTGCCGGCGGCTCGCGCGGGCCGGGCGTCGCGCCGAGATCGTTCCCGCGGCGACCGCCACGCACGGTTACGGCACGAGCGTGGCGCGCGCGCAGCACTCAGACCCCGCCCGGATGCGCGCGGAGTGGGTCGCCTCGATGCGCCGCTACGCCGGGCGCTGGTGGCCGCGGCCCGCGCGCGCCGTGCTCGCCGCCGCGCTGCTCGCCGACGCCGCGGCCGGAGCGGCGCTGTGCCTGGCGCGCAAGGAGGACCCGCGCGAGGTGCGCGGCACGCTGGGCGGGTTCGGCCTGCCGGGCGGGCCGCCGCCGCTGCTCACGCCGGTGCGGCGTCGCGGAGGCCGGCGATGAGCGAGGCCGAGACCCCACCGCCCAAGGTTCCCGGCGGCCGCCCCGAGGCGGGCTCGGGCCTGCGCATCCGCGCCGCCCGCGGGACGATCATCAACACGGCCTTCCTCGTCGGCGTCAACACGCTGAACCTCGTCCGCGGCTTCCTCGTCGCCGCGTTCCTGACGACGTCGGACTACGGCGTCTGGGGCGTCATCCTCGTCGTCCTCTACACGCTGATGTTCCTGCGCCAGGTCGGGATCGGCGACAAGTTCATCCAGCAGGACGAGGCCGACCAGGAGCTCGCGTTTCGCAAGGCGATGACGTTCGAGCTGGCGGTCGCGGGCATCGTGCTCGTCGCCGGCCTGCTGCTCGTGCCGGCGATGGCGCTCGTCATGGGCAACGAGCAGATCGTCGCGCCCGCGCTCGTCGCGCTGCTCGTCGTGCCCGCCCAGGCGCTGCAGGCGCCGCTGTGGATCTTCTATCGCGAGATGGACTTCGCCCGCCAGCGCAAGCTGCAGATCCTCGATCCCGTGAGCGGCTTCATCATCGCGGTGGCGCTGCTCATCGCGGGGTGGAACTACTGGGCGCTGATCGTCGGCGTCGTGGCCGGCGCGTGGGTGGGGGCGATCGTCTCGCTGCGGGCCAGCCCGTACCGATTCCGCTGGAGCTTCGACAAAGCAACGGCCCGCTCCTACGCGTCGTTCTCCTGGCCGCTGTTCTTCGCCGGCACGTCCGGCATCGTCGTCGGCCAGGGCCTGCTGATCGTCGGCGAGGCCGAGCTCGGCCTCGCGGGCGTCGGCATCATCGCGCTCGCCTCCTCGATCTCGCAGTACTCCGACCGCGCCGACCAGGCGATCACGCAGACGATCTACCCGACGATCTGCGCGGTGAAGGACCGCGCCGAGCTGCTCTACGAGGCGTTCGTGAAGTCCAACCGCCTGGCGCTCATGTGGGGCGCGCCCTTCGGGCTCGGCCTCGCCGTGTTCGCCGAGGACATCGTCCGGTTCGGCATCGGCGAGGAGTGGCGCCCGGGCATCGGCCTCATGCAGGCGATCGGCGTCTCGGTCGCCGTGCATCAGATCGGCTTCAACTGGGACGCCTTCTACCGCGCCCGCGCCGACACGAAGCCCATCGGAATCGCCGCCGCGATCGCGATCGTCGCGTTCCTCGCGCTCGGCCTCCCGCTGCTGGCCAGCGACGGCCTGAAGGGCCTGGCCATCGCGACGCTGCTCGTCGAGGGCGTGAACTTCGCCGTGCGGATGTTCTTCCTGAGAAAGCTGTTCCCCGACTTTCGCTTCCTGCGCCACACCGTCCGCGCGCTGCTGCCCTCCGCGCCCGCGGTGGCGCTGATCCTCGGCCTGCGGCTGGCCTTCGGCGAGGAGGACTCGCTCGCCCTCGCGCTCGCGTACTTCGCGCTCTACGTGGTCGCGACGCTCGCCGCCACCGCGCTCGTCGAGCGCCGGCTGCTGCGCGAGATGCTCGCCTACCTGCGCCGCCGGCCGGCGGCGGGCGCGGCGGCCTGAGGTCTACGCAGCAGCCGCCGACAGGAACGCCATGAGCGCCAGGTGCACCTCGCGCTCGATCTTCGGATAGATCGCCGGCACGGGCTGAAAGCCGCCCTCGCCGTCGGTGTCCATCCCGATCTCCAGCGTGTAGGCGATGATGCGCTCGGCCGGCGGGTCGTCGGTGAACTGCAGGCTCGCGGCGAAGTCCGAGGCGGTGCCGGTCGTGGGGTAGAGGGCGAGGCCGGGCTGGACCGTGTAGTCCGAGCGCGCCCGGGCGCGCGGGTCGCTGCCCGCGCCGTCGAGGATCGCGTCGTGCATGGCCGTGCCGATGCGGATGTGCTCGGCGAGAAGCTCCTGCGGGATGAACTCGCCGTAGGCGCCGCCGAGGCCGCCGTCGCGACGGCCGTCCCACGCGGAGTTGCGGAAGTTCTGCGCCGGGTCGCGCGTCTGGTTTGAGTCCATGCCCCAGGGCAGGAGGATCAGCCGGCTGAAGGAGTGCACGTCGACGTAGAACTCGGCCCGCCGCTCACGCAGCACGCCGGCGACGTTCTGCGTCTCGGGCTCGGATGCGGCGGACGGCCCGACGTAGACCTGGAAGTCGCACGGGTCGTTGGAGGCCGACACGGCGCTGTCGCCGGCGTCGTCGTAGTAGCGCTCGAAGTCCCACGCGAGGTCGAAGTTGCGGTTGAGGTCGACCCCCATGCACGTCGAGCTGCCGCGCGGCGGCCGGCGGTTCTTGCGCCACATCGCGTTGGCCGCCGAGGACTGCGAGAACGCGCGCCCGTCGGGGTTGATGAGCGCCAGCACGCTGAGCTCGACGCGCTCGACGATCCGCTTGACCTCGGCCGCCGGGATCGCGACCTCGGCGTAGACGATGTCGCGCGCCGGAGCGGTGTCGGTGAACGCCGGGACGACGAAGTCGCCCTCCGCCGCGTAGGCGCGCAGCAGGCGGTCGAGCAGGCTCAGCAGCGCGTCGGGCGGCGCCCACTCACGCGCGTGGATTCCACCGGTGATGAACACCGGCCGCCCACCTTCGCCACCGCTGACGGTGACGTAGGAGATCTCGCGGCCCTCGTGCGAGCGGTTCGGGGCGACCGTCCGGGTGCAGAGGTCCGCGTGGTCGGCGGCGAGCCGCCCCAGCTCGGCCTCGATCGCGCGGACCGTGGCGGGATAGGCCACCCGCCGCTACTCCTGCGCCTCGCGCGCATGGTCGTCGTCGAGCTTGGCGAACAGCGCGCTGCGCTGCTCGCCGAGCTCCGCCGGCTCGACGACGGCCTCCACCTCCAGACCGCGCTCGCGCAGCGTTGCGAGCGCCTCGTCAGAGGCGTAGCCGGACACCTGCCAGCGGTCCTCGTCGAGACGCCGCGCGCTCGTGCGCTCGAAGTCCAGCCCGTCGACCTCGCCGAGCCGGCGCATCGGCTCCGTCGGACCGGCTATGCGGACGAGTTGCACGGCGACCGCGGCTTCGCGCTATTTGACCCGCAGCTTCATGGATTGATCGGACTGGCCGTGGATCGTGCAATAGATCGTGTAGAGGCCCTTGCGCGTGACCTTCTTGGAGTAGCTGCCGCTGGTCATCGTCTTGGACTTGAACTTCACGGGTCCGCTCTTCACCGTCACGTTGTGCGGGCTGTCGCCGATGAAGTTCCACTTCACGGTGTCGTTCTTCTTGACCGTGACCGTCGGCACGCCGCCGTCCTTGACGAAGAAGTCGTCGCCGACCTTGACGGATTTCGTCGCGGCGAGGGCCGGCACCGCTACGGCGGCGGTGGCGATCGCAGCGGCGGTGAGGAGGGCGAGGGGCCTGCGCATCGCGGGAACATCCTTTGCGTCGGGGAGGAGGCAGCGGACTATTCCACGCCGCGCGCGGTAGCGCCAATGGCAACCGGCTCGCGCAGGAGGGCCTCGACCTGCTCCAGCGGGGCGGTCCGCGTGGCCTGGATCGCGCGCCGCTCGCGCAGCGTGCGCGGCATTCCCGCGAGCCCCGCGACCCGGCCCGCGACCTCGACGGCCACCAGCCGGCGCGGGCGGTTGGAGCGCAGCTCGACCAGCCACCGGCGCGCCAGCGAACGCCGTCCCGTCCGCGGCAGGCAGCGCACGGCGCACCAGACGCTGTTGCGGGCGACGTAGAAGCGGGCGCGGGCATGCGAGCGCGTCGTCGCGCCGAGCCGGTGGGTGACCCGGGCCGACGGCACGAGCAGGGCGTGGTAGCCCGCCAGCACGGCGCGAAAGGCCAGGTCGACGTCCTCGTAGTACAGAAAGAAGCGCTCCTCGTAGCCGCCCAGCGCGTCGAAGACGTCGCGCCGGAACACGGGCGCGGCGCCGGGCGCGGCGAACACCGGATAGGGCTCGGCGGGCAGCGCGGCCAGCGGGCGGTCGCGCAGCAGCTTGTAGGCGTAGCCGGCCGGCGCGTACTGGTCGCCGGCGCTCTCGATGCGTCCGCTCGCCGCGCTGACGAGCACGCTGCCCAGCGCCCAAGTGCGCGCGTCGCGCGGCGCCGCGGTGAGCTGCGCGAGCCAATCGGGGGCCGGCGTGGCGTCGGAGTTCAGCACGCAGACCCACGCCGCCGTGGTCGCGCGCACGCCGCGGTTGGCGCCGCCCGCGAATCCATGGTTGCGGCCGAGCTCGAGCACGTCGACGTGCGGATGGTGGGCGCGCAGCAGCGCCACGGAGCCGTCCTTCGAGCCGTTGTCGGCGACGACGATCTGCGCGGGAGCCAGGGTCTGGGCGGCAAGCGCGGCGAGGCAGTCGGGCAGCAGCCGCTCGCCGTTGAAGTTGACGATCACCACCGCGACGCCGGAGCCCGCCGCCGGCACGTCTAGTGCCCTGGGTCGAACTGCGCGATGAAGGCGTCGACGTCCGGGCTCGACAGCGCGTCGACGCGCTCCTTGACGAGCTCGGTCGGCCAGTCCCACCACTTGATCCGCAGCAGCGCTTCGACCTGCTCGTCGCTGAAGCGCCGGCCGATCTCCTTCGCCGGGTTGCCGACTACGATCGCGTAGGGCCGCACGTCCTTGGCGACGACGGCCTTCGTCCCGATCACCGCGCCGTCGCCGATCGTCACGCCCGACATGACCGTGCAGCCGTTCGTCACCCAGGTGTCCGAGCCGACGACGATGTCGCCGCGCCCGTGCGTGAAGCCGTCCTCGTAGGCGCCGGGCAGCTCGAGCATCGCGCGCAGGCCGTAGAGCGAGACCCACTCGACGCGGTGCAGCCCACCGACGTAGAAGTCCGCGTCCGGCGCGACCGAGGCGAAGTTGCCGATGATCACCCGCCCGCTGTCGCCCTTGTACTTGATGACGTTGGGCGCGTAGTAGCTCATGTTGCCCATGACGAGCGTGCCCTCGGCGATGTGCTGCTGCGCCTTGTCCTGCAGCGCGACCGTGCCCTCGGCGTTGTTGAGCGTGCGGCGCAGGTGCTGGACGGCGTCGACGCGAGCCTTCAGGCGGCGCCCCTCCTGGACGACCCGCCGGGCCTGGGCAGCGGCGCGTCGGACCGGGCTCGGCATCGCGGCCAGTCTACGACGGCGCGCGGCGCCGCCGCAGCTTGACGAGGACCGCCAGCGCCACGAACGCCAGCAGCGCGACGACCGCCGTGGACACCGGGCCGACGACGTCGCCGACGTCATCGAACTGGCTGCCCAGCGCCGCCCCGGCGCCCATGAGCACCGCGTTCCAGACCGCCGAGCCGATCGTCGTCAGCGCGACGAACAGACCGAGGTGCATGTGCGCCATCCCGGCGGGCACGGAGATGACCGAGCGCAGCCCGGGCACGCAGCGCCCGAACAGCACGAGCCACACGCCGTGGCGGCGAAAGCGCGCGTCGGCGCGGTCGAGGTCGCGCTCGGTGACGCGGCTGATCCGGTGCGTGGCGAGGATCGCCCGCCGGCCGCCGCGGCGGGCCAGCCAGTACAGGATGAGCGCGCCGGTCACCGAGCCGGCGGTCGCGGCGAGCAGCGCGGGCAGGGCCTGCAGCTCGCCGGCGGCGATCTCCCAGCCCGCGAACGGGAGCACGACCTCCGAGGGGATCGGCGGGAAGAGGTTCTCGGCGAGCACGACGGCGAAGAGGCCGACGTAGCCGGCTCCCCGGATGAGATCGGTGATCGCCGCGATCATGCGTCAAGGATGCCCGACGGGCAGCGCCCGCTACGCTCGCGTCGGTGACCGGCGATCGCGCCCTCGCGGAGCTCTACGAGGCCAAGGCCCAGACGTACGCCGCCTTCGGCAACGGCACGATCGCCGCGCACGCCACGCGCCTGCTGCCACCGGCCGGCCGCGTGCTCGACATCGGCTGCGCGTCGGGCGGCCTGCTCGCGCTGCTGCGCCCCCGCGCCGGGCACCTCGCGGGCCTCGAGCTGTCGGCGACCGCCGCGCACGCGGCGGCCCGGATCGGCGATCACGTCGTGCAGGGCGCGCTGGAGGATCCGGGCCTGCCGTTCGAGCCGGCGTCGTTTCACCTCGTCGTCCTCGCCGACGTGCTCGAGCATCTTCCCGACCCCGCTGCCGGCCTCGCGCGGGCGACCACCTTCTGCCGGCCCGGCGGCGCGCTGCTCGTCAGCGTGCCCAACGTGGCGCACTGGCAGGCGCGCCTGCAACTGCTGCGCGGACGCTGGCCGCAGCACGACAGCGGCACGTTCGACGCCAGCCACCTGCGCTGGTTCACCCGCGACTCGCTCGGCGCGCTGCTGCGCGACGGCGGCCTGCGCGACGTCGAGCTGCACGCGATCGTGCCCGCCCTGCGCAACCACGCGCCCGCGGCGGCCGGGCCGCTGGCGCGACGCCTCGAGCCGTCCTGGCAGGCGCTCGGCCGCCGCGCGCCGGGGCTGCTCGGCTACCAGGTGATCGGAATCGGCCGGCGCGCGGACGGGGACGAAATCCGCGCCACCGCATAGGCTGCCGCCCCCATGGGCCTGCGCGAAGTCCGCTACGACATGAACCACGGCGCCGCCCGGCGCATCCTGATGCCGACCCTCGAGCGCTGGGCCGCGTCACATCCGCCCGACGCCGAGGTCCTCGAGGTCGGCGCCGGGCACTACGACCACCGCCCGTTCTTCGGCTGCACGCTGACGAAGTTCGACGCCGACACGACGCAGAACCCCGACATCGTCGGCGACGCCCACGCGATGCCGATGCAGGACGACCGCTTCGACGCCGCGCTGGCGATCAGCGTGCTCGAGCACGTCGACGACCCCTACCAGGTCGTCCGCGAGATGTATCGCGTGCTCAAGCCGGGCGCCACCGTCCTGGCCTGGATCCCCTTCACGTTCGGCGTGCACGGCTTCCCGGAGGACGTCAGCCGCTTCACAGCCTTCGGCATGCGCCAGCTCTTCGAGCGCGCCGGCTTCGAGGTCACGCGCATCGACGAGAAGCCCTACTCCGGGGCGTTTCTGCAGATGACCAACCTCGTGCACTTCGTCCTGCCGCGCACCGATCACCGCCGCTGGGTGCGGCCGCTCAACAAGGCGCTGTTCCTCGTCTTCCGGATGGGCTATCCGCTCGACGAGCGCTTCGGCAAGCTCAAGCTGAAGAACCTCTACACGGGCGCCGAGGTCGAGGCCCGCAAGCCCCTGTAGCCAGGCCCGCCGCCGGACGCGTCAGCTGAACATCTTGCTGACGCGCTGCAGCAGAAACGGGCCGAGCGTGCCCGCGAACAGCGGCGTGAGGTGCGTCTTGTCCTTGTGGACGAGGACGCCGCCGACGACCGGATAGCAGAGCTTCCTGCTGCACATGTACGGCGTCAGGTCGACGAGCCGCACCCGCCGGTCGCGGCTGCGGCGCTGCGCGGCGATGGCGGCCGGATCGCGTTGCACGGCGACCGGGCGCGAGAAGGCGCACGCGGGGCCGGGCCGCTTCTTGGCGGACACCGCGCGCTGCACGCAGAGGCTCGTGTCGTCGCGGGTGACCGGCGTGTCGCGCAGGACGATGATCTGGCGCACGGTCTTCGGCAGCCGCCGCCACGCCCTCAGGTAGCCCTGGACCGCGTGCTCGCGCTCGCTCTTGCCGCGTGGGGCACGGACGTCGAGGCCGGCGAGCTGGGAGACGAACACCGTGCGCACCTTCGGGTGCTGGCGAAACCAGGAGATGACGGCGGTGCGCCAGCGCGTGCAGGCATCGCGGCGCGCCTTCGGGAGGTCGGGCTGGGCGGTCGACAGTGGACAGCCGCTGCGCGTCACCGAGTAGCCGCGCCAGCGCCGCGCCTGCGCGACGACCTCGATCGCGCCGCGCCAATGGGCGGCATGGCTGTCGCCGACGAGCGCGATCGTGCGGTCGGCGATCGCGGCGCGCACGCCGAACTGGCAGGTGTAGGGGAGCTGCTGGGAGACGATCGCGCACGGCGCGTTGGGCGACAGCACCGCTTCCGCCGGCGGCGGCAGGACCGACAGGCTCAGGTCCGGGTTCGTGCAGCGGTAGCGCGGGTTGCGCGAGGCGGCGCCGAAGCACGGCGGCTCGGCGAGCGGCTTGATCTGGGCGATGACGTTGCCGCCGTCGGGCGACAGGTCGCTGCATGCCTGCTCGGGTCCGCACGACCATTCGGTCAGCACCTGCCAGGAATAGCGGCCCTGGCTGAGGTTGACCGAGGCCGGGTCGAAGATCGCCTGGAAGGAGCGCCCGTCGGCGCGCCGGATCTGCGCCGGGACGACGGCGTTGGAGACCACGCCGCCGAAGGGATCCAGCCGCGCGTAGGTCAGGCCGGCCTTGGTCTCGCCGTCATCGGTGGCCACGGAGAAGACGCAGATGCGCGAGCGCTCCGACGGCAGGTTGCCGTAGAAGAACTTCACGCACAGCGCGCGGCCCTCCGACGAGGAGAGCTGGCCGACGTCCCACTCCTCGGCCGTCGTCACGCGCCAGATGAGCTGCGTGCCGCGCTGGCCGAACGTCACCGAGCGCAGGTCGAGCGGGCTGTCGACCGCGTCGGCCCGATCGGCGTGCGGCGAGGGGTCACGGTTGGGTGTCGCGGCGCCTGCGGAAGCGGGCAGGACCAAGGCCAGAACGACGAGTAGGGCTGATGAGAAGACTCTGAGGATGCTTCCGGCGGCGTTCACGGTCCGACATCATGCCCGGTCCGTATGTCACCTTGTCGCAGCCCTCATCGTTAGCTTTCTCGCAGACCCCCCGAAGGAGTTTGAATGACGCTGTCTAAGAGTCGCCGTTTCGCCCGGACCATTGCCATCTGCACCGTCGTCGGTGTCGCCGGACTGGTCGGTGCGGCGAGCCCGGCCCAGGCCAAGACGTTCAGCTGCGGCGATCTCCCCACCAGCAAGACCCCGGCCGGTCTGAAGGGCGGCTACATCACCCAGATCACCGTGACGGGGTCCTACACGAAGAAGTCCAGCGCCTGCAAGAGCGGCCGTGCCCTGGCGCTCGGCTACTACAGGTGCCGCGCCGCCAAGGGCATCAAGGCCAACTGCTCAGGCCGGACGATCAACGGCCTGAAGTGCAGCGAGGTCCGCCCCGCCGACTCGCAGACCGACAGCGAGATCAACGCTCGCGTGACGTGCAAGAAGGGCTCCAAGAAGATCGTCCACAGCTACCAGCAGAACCTCTGAGGCTGAGCCGAGGCTCTGTGTCAGGCGACGGCGGCGAAGCGCACCACGCCGCCGTCGCGCTGCTCGGCCACCCGCCCCGCGGCGACGAGCAGATCGACGTGCCCGAGCACCTCTGACAGCGTCAGGTAGGCCTGCGTGACCGCGACGTTGCCCCACAGCGACCCGGCGATCTCGTAGGCCGTCAGCGGACCCTCGGCGATGAGCCGGCGGATCTTCTCCGCGCGGCGCGCGTGCATCCGGAAGCGCTCGTCGATGAGCGCGACGTGGTCGGTCACCGGCTCGCCGTGGCCGGCCAGCACGAGGTCGACGTTCTCCATCGCCCGGGTCGCGCGCAGCGAGTCCATGTAGATCTCAAGCGAGTGCGGGCGGTCGGCCTCCACGCCGCCGCCTCCGCCGCCGTCCACGGTCGCCTCGACGGGCCGCGAGATGAGCGGGTTGGAGGAGATGTGCTTGATGAGGTGGTCGGCGCCGAGCACGATGCGCCGCTCCTCGTCATGGAAGATCGTGTCGGTCGGCGAGTGCCCGGGGCGGTGCAGGACGCGCAGCGTGCGGTCGCGCAGGACGAGCTCCGAGCCCGCCGCCAGCCGCCGCGTGACCCGCGCCGCCGCGCCCCAGCCGCGGTAGCTGTGCGAGACGCCGAGCAGCGCGTAGCGCACGTCCTCCGGGATGCCGTGCTCGGTCATGACCTTTTCGGCGAAGGCGTCGTCGGCGTCCATCGCCTCGCTCCAGTGCTCGACCCACGGCGCGAGCAGGTCCAGCGCCGCGACCTCCGCGCCCGAGCGCCGGGCGAGGATCGCCACCAGCCCGAGGTGGTCGATGTGCTGATGGGAGATGACGATCAGCTCGAGGTCCTCGACGCGGCGCCCGTGCGCGGCGAGCGCGCGCTCCAGCGCGTCGAGCGCGGTGCCCGAGTTCGGCCCGCTGTCGAGCAGCGTCAGCGGGTCGTCGTCGATGAGGTAGGTGTTCACCCGCCCGATCCGGAAGGGCGTCGGGATCGGCAGGCAGTGGATGCCGGCGTCGGCAGCGCGCGCGAGCGCGCCGGCGGCGGCGTCCGCCACCGAGTCCGCGCTCACGAGCGGATGATGTCGAGCACCTCGTCGCGCCGGCGCTCCATGTCCGCCTTGGAGCTCAGCGACTCCAGGCACAGGCGCATGAGCGGCTCGGTGTTCGAGGTGCGCACGTTGAAGTGCCAGTCGTCGTAGTCGACCGAGACGCCGTCGAGGTGGCCGATCTTCGCGTCGGCGTAGCGCTCCTCGATCTCCGCGAGCTTGGCCGGGCCGTCCTCGACGGTCGAGTTGATCTCGCCGGAGATGAAGTACGTCGAGCGGTAGCGGTCCAGCAGCGTCGAGAGCTTGACGTCGTCGACGCTGAGCAGCTCGAGGATGAGCAGCGCCGGGATCGTCCCGCTGTCGGCGCAGTAGAAGTCGCGGAAGTAGTAGTGGCCGGAGACCTCGCCGCCGAACATCGCGCCCTCGTCGCGCATGCGCGTCTTGAAGAACGCGTGGCCGACGCGGTTGGGGTGCGCGGTGCCGCCCGCTTCGGTGACCGTGTCGGCAACCGCGCGGCTGGCGCGCACGTCGTAGAGGATCGCCTCGCCCGGGCTCTTGCGCAGCAGCGACTCGGCGAGCAGGGCGGTGAGGAAGTCGCCGTCGACGAACTCGCCGGTGTCGTCGATGAAGAAGCAGCGGTCGGCGTCGCCGTCCCAGGCGATGCCGAGGTCGGCCTTCTCCTCGACGACCTTGCGCATGATGAACTCGCGGTTCTCGGGCAGCAGCGGGTTGGGCTCGTGGTCGGGGAACTCGCCGTCGGGCGTCCAGTAGGCGGTGATGAGGTCGAGGCCGAGCTGCTCCAGCAGCGGGCCGACCATCGGGCCGGCCATCCCGTTGCCGCCGTCGACGACGACGCGCAGCGGCTTGACCGCGGCGGGGTCGATGAACTTCAGCGCGTCGGCCTGGAAGTCCTTGTAGATCTCGACCTCCTCGACGGAGCCGAATCCGTCCCGCCCACCCGCTTCACCGAGGCCCGCCGCGATCGTGCGGCGGATGTCCTGGATGCCGGCGTCGCCGCTCAGCGCGATCGCGCCCTCGCGGACGAGCTTGGCGCCCGTGTAGGCCTTCGGGTTGTGCGAGGCGGTGCACATGAGGCCGCCGTCGAGCTCGCGCGAGCCGACGAGCCAGTAGAGCATCTCGCTGCCGACCTGCCCGGCGTCGACGACGCTCGCGCCCTCGGCGACCATCCCGTCGCGGTAGCGGGCGGCGAGCTCGGGCGCGCTGAGGCGCATGTCGCGGCCCAGCCCGATGCGCAGCTCGCTGGTCGGTTTGCCGCCGAGGTCCGACAGCACGCGTGCGAACGCGCGCCCGATCGCCTCCGCCGCGTCGCCGTCGATCTGCTCGCCGTACAGGCCGCGGACGTCGTAGGCCTTGAAGATCTCGTCGGGCACCGGCACGGCGGCGAAGGGTAGTGCCCCGATCAGGCCGGCAGCAGCTCGACCGGGTCGCCGAGCGCGATCGCTCCGGGCGCCTCAACTGCCGCGTTGAGCGCGAGCTTGCCGCCGAAGCGGGCGTTGATGTCGCGCAGGACGTCGACGTCCTGGACGAGCGTGTCGGGATGGAACGTCGTCATGATGCAGCGCGCGCGCAGCGAGTCCAGCCGGATGACCGCCTCGCCGATGCGCAACCGCGCGCCCTCCCAGTCGCGCTCGGCGAGGCCGTCGACGCCGCCGAGGACGATATTCGGCCGCAGGCGGCGGCCGTCGCGCCCGAACGCCCGGGTCGCGCCGTCGGTGGCGACGAGCAGCGGGAGCACGTCGAAGCGGGCCGGCGTGTCGAGAATCGCGAGTCGGGCATCCGCGCCCGCCGCGAGGCTGACGAGCGCGGCGGCGCCATCGGAGGCGGCCGGCACGCCGTCGACGAGCGGCTCGCCGCCCGGGCCGAGCGTCGCTTGCAGCCCGAGCAGTTGCGGCCGCGTACGCGAGGTGAGGATGCCGCGCTCGTCGTGCACGACGACGAGCCGGTCGCCTGCCACACCGTCGGCGGTGAGCTCGGCGCGCTCGAGCCCCTCGCCGGCCATCGACTTCACGGGATAGCGCCAGAGCTGCTGCACGTAGATGTCCATGCCGACAAACGATATCTAACGGTTCAAATCTGTATTACACGTTAGGTCTCTCGTCGGGGTCCTCGCCGGCAAGGGGGGTGGTGCGATCTGCGTGCCGTATGCGACAGCAACTCGAACCACCCCTCCGGACACCTGCGGTCGCTAACGTCGGGACGACTGCACTACCGTTAGGACGACATGATGCCCGCGTACGC
This sequence comes from uncultured Actinomycetes bacterium, assembly GCA_963751065.1. GTDB lineage: Bacteria > Actinomycetota > Thermoleophilia > Solirubrobacterales > Solirubrobacteraceae > CADCVQ01. The sequence continues at coordinate 33,000 of CAVVTD010000009.1, read as the reverse complement.
CGGCCCGCTCCGCGATCAGCCGCTTCCGATCGAGCTGCACAACACGCTCTACGCCGCCGCGCGCGGCGAGCGCGTCGACGGGATCGCCGACCCGGCCGTGCTGCGGGCCTGGCTGGCTGCGGTCGCCGGTGACCTGCCGGTCGCGCCGCAGAGCGTCGACGTCGAGCGGATCGCGGAGTTCCGCATGCTGCGCGACGCCGTGCGTGCCGCCCTGCGCGCGACGCGCGAGGGCCGGCCGGTCCCGCCCGGCCCCCGTCGGGCGCTCAACGATGCAAGCGCGGCGTGCCCGCGCTCGGTCCAGCTCGCCGCCGACGGCACGCGGCGCGTGCACTACCACGCCGACGAACCCACGACGATCGTGCTCGCCGCGATCGCGCACGAGACGATCGCGCTCGTCAGCTCGCCGCGCGGGGCGCAGCTGGCCGTCTGCGGGGCACCGGGCTGCGTGCTCATGTTCCTGAGAAGCCACCCGCGCCGCGCCTGGTGCTCGACCGCCTGCGGCAACCGCGCGCGGCAGGCCCGTCACTACGCCAGACACCGCCACTAGAATCCCTCGCAAATGTCCGGCCACTCCAAATGGGCGTCGATCAAGCACAAGAAGGCGGTCGTCGATTCCCGCCGCGGCAAGCTCTTCACGAAGCTCGCCCGCGCGATCACCACCGCGGCGCGTGACGGCGGGGGCGAGCTCGAGGGCAACCCGGCGCTGCAGCTCGCCGTCCAGAAGGCGCGCGACGCCTCGATGCCCAAGGACAACATCGAGCGCGCGATCGCCAAGGGCACGGGCGCGGGCGCCGACACGGCGGCGATCGAGGACGTCATGTACGAGGGCTACGGCCCCGGCGGCGTCGCGCTGCTCATCGAGGCGATGACCGAGAACCGCAACCGCACCGGCGCCGACGTGCGCCACCTGCTGACCAAGCACGGCGGCAGCCTCGGCGCGCCCGGCTCGGTCTCCTACCTCTTCGACAAGCGCGGCCTCATCCTCGTCGACGCCGAGCGCTACTCCGAGGACGACCTCATGCCGGCCATCGAGGCCGGCGCCGAGGACATCGCCGCCGAGGAGGAGATCTACGAGATCACCACCGAGCCGTCCGACCTCACCGCCGTGCGCGCCGCGCTGGAGGAGGCCGAGATCGAGCTGCAGTCCTCCGAGATCGCCTGGCTGCCCAGCGTCCGCGTGCCGGTCGCCGAGGACGACGCGGCGAAGCTCATGCGGCTCATCGACGCCCTCGAGGACAACGACGACGTCGACGCGGTGCACGCGAACTTCGACATCGACGCCGACGTGCTCGAGCGGATCGCCGGCTAGGCCGTCACTCCACCCAGGGCCGCGCCTGCTTGACGGCGAGCCGGCCGGCGGCGTCGACCTTGAACTCGACGTCCATCGCGAAGCCGTCGTCGTCCTGCTTGCCGTAGATCGCCTTGAAGCGCGCCTGGATCGTCTCCAGCACGCTCGTCAGCGCCGGCGACCTGCTCGCGCGTCATGACCGGCTTGCGCCGTCGGTCGTCAGCGTCGAGCGGCGGATGTACTGCGTCTCGTACTCGCCCTGCTCGCCGATCGCCGAGATGAGCAGCTCGTCGGGCGTCGCGTTCGGGATCGGGGTTCGTGACGAGCGACTCGCCGACCTGGACGTTGACGTAGAAGCCCGGCCAGACCGGGTCGTAGGGGTTCTTCGTCACCGCCACGCCGTTGGCGAGCTCGTCGTCGAAGTTCGGGTGCACGAGCACGCCCATCGCCGCGCCGAGGTGGTCGATGCGGTGGAAGTCGCGCTCGTCGTAGGCGCGGAAGTTCCACAGCGACGCCCACACCTGCTTGACCGTCTTGCTCAGGTCGCCCTCGTCGGGCCGGTGCGTGTAGGAGTCGTAGAGACCGGCGCCGTTGAAGCCCTCGAGGTCCTCGTTGTTCGTCGAGGAGCGGCAGCGGATCGGCGTGCCCGCCGGGAAGCTTCGCCTGCAGCGCGGCTGATCGCGGCCGCGTGCTCGGGCGCGCAGGTCGGCCTTCTTCATCTTCTTGCGCAGCGTGTCGAGCGCCTCCTCGCGCGCGACCGGGTCGGCGCGCAGCGCCTCGTCGCAGATGATCTCGTCGCGCGTCCTCGTAGAAGCCGCCGTCGCGCATGAAGCGGTCGTAGAAGGCGAACGGGATCGCGTAGCCGTCCGGCGCGACGCCGGCGGGCAGCATCTTGCGCAGCTCGGCGACGTTCGCCGCCTTCGCGCCGACGCGCTGCGACGTCGCCGTGGCCGAGCTCGTCGAGGTCGACGATCTCCGTCGCGGTGAGATCGCGCGGCGGCGTCTGCGGCTGCTTGGGGCGGATGCGCTCCAGCCAGGCCGTCGACCTCGTCGGGCGTCGCCGGGCGCGAGCGCGAGGTCGTCGGCGCGCACCTCGTAGCGCACGACCTGGCCGAGCAGCGGCGCGATCTTCGCGTGCGCCGGCGCGCCGCGCACGTAGGCGTTGGGCGTGTCGTTCTGCTTGGCCTTGAGGTTGATGTGCGACAGCGGCGTCTGCGGCGTCGCGCTGATCACCCCGGCGACGTGGCCGAGGTCGTTGGGCAGCGTGGCGAACAGCGCGACGTCGCGGATCGTCGGCGGGCGCGCCGCCGTCGGGTCGACCGCGGTCAGCACGCCGAAGCCCTCGCCCGGGTTCAGCGCGACGTAGGAGACGTTCGCGAACAGCTCGGTCGTCGAGATCGAGCGCACGCCGAGCTCGCGCAGCAGCGGCGCGTCGTCCTCGAAGAGCGCCTCCTGCGTGTCGCCGGCGGGGTGGTAGGCGAGCCGGTCGCCGGCGAACGGCATGGCGGCGCGCACGAGGTCGTAGGCGAGCGCGATGTGGCGCGCGCGGACCGGATCGGTCGGCCAGAACTCGAGCGCGTAGAGGCCGGCCTCGCCGCCGCCGTCCGGGCTCGAAGCGGTCGTTGGCGATGATCGTGCCGGCGAGGTTCGAGCGGTCGTCGCGGAAGTACGTGATCGCGTTGAAGTCGCGGTTGGAGATCCGCAGGCCGAGCCCCTGCGTGGCGAAGTCCCAGTGGTACTGGTACGTGTTCGTGTTGACGAAGTACAGCTGCGGCGTCGGGCGTGTCGACCCCGAGGATGAGCAGCTTGCACTCCGGCGCGTCGAGCTGGCCGGGGACGTCGTCGCGCCGGGCGAGCGTGTCGAACGTCGCGCGGTCGGGCACGGTCCGCGCGCCCTTCTCGATGGGCAGCTGCGCCGGGGCTGCCGAGTTGACGGTGCTCACGCGCTCGTCGCCTCCCAGGGTCTCGAAGTCGGATGCCTGTGCGCCGACCCTAACCGCCGCGACGCTCCCCGTCGAAGGCTGGACGAATGTTGTCGCGGCCCGCGCATCCGATCGCCGATAGGACCGTTAAGGGCTCACGATGCGCCTCGCGCCGCCCACCCGCGCCCGTCGACTCGCCACGGCGCTCGTTGCTCGCCGCGGCCGTCATCGGCGTGGGCGCCGCTCAGCGCGCCGGCGCAGCTCTCGCTCCGGCGAAGAGCGTGCGCGCGCCCAACTGCTCGCTGAAGGGCGACAAGACGATCAAGGCCAACCGGGACGCGCGGGTCTTCAAGCGGGTCAACAGACGCAACTACGGCAAGGTCTACGGCTGCCGCCGCAGCGCCAACCGCGCCTACGAGCTCGGCTTCATCGGCGAGTGCCAGAACAACGAGGAGATCCAGCTCGCCGAGGTCGCCGGCCGGCGTGCGCTGCTGGGAATCTTCGAATGCTCGCTGTACGCCGGCTGGTGGAAGGTGGCGCTCGTCAACCTCGGCACCGGCCGCCGCGAGTTCGCCTCCTCGCCGATCGGCTCGCCGAGCCCGAACGAGGCCACGTTCGACGCGCTGCGCCGGATCGTCGTGGCCTCCGACGGCGCGGCGGCCTGGACGGCCATGCGCAGCTCCGGCGGGGTGACGAGCGCCGTCGAGGTCCGCCGCCGGATGCGCGGATCGTCGAGCGCATCGATCCTGCTCGACAGCGGCACCGACATCGATCCCGACTCGCTGCGCAAGCGCGACCGCACGCTGAGCTGGACGAAGGCCGGCGTGCGCCGCACCGCGACGTTCTGACGGCCGCCGCCGCCGTAGGATGCGCTCCCCTCACAACGAAAGCGCGCCACACATGACCCGTCAGAACTTCCGCTCGTCGCGATCGCCGAGGCCTCGAGCTGGCTGCTGCTGATCAGCGCGACGATCGTCAAGTACGGCGCCGACGGCCCGGACCTGGCACCGATCCTCGGGCCGATCCACGGCCTGCTGTCGTCGCGTGCAGCTCATGGCGCTGACGCTGCGCAGCGCGGCGGGCTGGGATGGCCAGACGACGCTCATCGTGCTCGCGGGCTCGATCGTCCCGTTCGGCGGCTACCGCGTCGAGCGCAAGCTGGTTCCGGCGCGCTGACCGCCGGGAGGCATCCGACGCCGAGCGCAGAATCACAGGTCATGATCGTCCTCGGCATCGATCCAGGCACCGCCAACACCGGCTTCGGCGTCGTCGAACGCCGCGGCAGCCGCCTCCTCGCGCTCGACGGCGGCGTCATCACCACCCGGCCCGAGGCCCCGCCGCAGATGCGTCTGGCGAACATCCATCGCCGCGTATGCGAGCTGCTGGACGAGCACAAGGTCAGCGTCCTGGCGATGGAGGACGTCTACTTCGGAAAGAACGTCAACAGCGCGTTCGCCGTCGGCCAGGCGCGCGGCGTCGTCATGCTCGCCGCCGGCCAGCGCCGGCTGCCGTATGCCTCCTACACGCCGCAGCAGATCAAGTACGCCGTCTGCGGCTCCGGCCGCGCCGAGAAGGACCAGGTGGCGCGGATGGTCCAGCTGCTGCTGTCGCTCGAGTCGCCGCCGCGGCCCGACCACGCCGCCGACGCGCTGGCGATCGCGATCTGCCACATCAACGGCGCGCCGCACGCGGCGGCGGTCGCCGAGAGCGGCGTCGTCGCGCCCGAGTTCGACGGCGACGCAGGGGAGATCCACGTGCGCCGTGGCCGCGACCTTCCCACCACGCCGACGGAATGATCTCCCTCGTCCGCGGCGAGGTCGCCGTCCGCCGCGCCGACCACGTCGTCGTCCTGACCGCCAGCGGCGTCGGCTATCGCCTCGCGGTCTCGGCCGAGACGCTGCGCCACGTGCCGGCCGTCGGCAAGGCGGTCACGCTGCACAGCCATCTCGTCGTCCGCGACGACGCGCTGGCGCTCTACGGCTTCTTCGCCGAGCAGGAACGCGACCTCTTTCTCGCGTTGATCGGCGTGCAGTCGGTCGGGCCGAAGGTCGCGCTCGCGGTGCTGAGCGGCGGCACGCCGCGCGAGCTCGTGTCGGCGCTCGCCTCCGGCGACGTCGCCCGGCTGCAGGCCGTCCCGGGGATCGGCAAGCGCACCGCCGAGCGCATCGTCGTCGAGTTGCGCGAGAAGGTCGGCGGCGCGGGCTCGGAGGAGGAGATCGTCATCACGCGCTCCGACAGCCCGCAGCGCCTGGCCCGCGACGGGCTCGTCGAGCTCGGCTTCAGCCTCGTCGAGGCCGACGAGGCGCTGCGCGAGCTCACCGGCGACAGCCCCGAGGCGCTCATCGCCGAGGCGCTGCGGGCGGTCCGCAAGTGAGCTCGATCGCCCCGCGCATCCAGACCCCGGTGCAGATCGAGGACGAGGACGACCTCGACCGGTCGCTGCGCCCCAAGCGCCTGGAGGACTTCGTCGGCCAGCCATCGCTCAAGGAGCAGCTGGCGATCTCGATCGCCGCCGCGCGGGCGCGCGATGAGCCGCTGGACCACGTCCTGCTCGCCGGGCCGCCCGGCCTGGGCAAGACGACGCTTGCGCAGATCGTCGCCGCCGAGCTCGGCGTGCCGTTCGTGCAGACCGCCGGCCCGACGCTCGAGCGCAAGGCGGACATCGCCGCGTTCCTCACGGCGCTGCAGCCCAACAGCGTGTTCTTCGTCGACGAGATCCACCGGCTGCAGCGCGCGCTGGAGGAGACGTTCTATCCCGCCATGGAGGATCGCCAGCTGCCGATCACCGTCGGCCTCGGCGCCGGCGCGCGGATCGTCACGCTCGACCTGCCGCCGTTCACGCTCGTCGGCGCGACGACCCGCACGGGCCTGCTGACGGCGCCGCTGCGCGACCGCTTCGGCCTGCAGCACCGGCTCGAGCACTACGGCATCGAGGACCTGGCCACGATCGTCGAGCGCTCGGCACGGATCCTCGACGTCACGCTCGAGCGTGACGGGGCGCTTCAGATCGCCGGGCGAAGCCGCGGGACGCCGCGCGTCGCCAACCGCCTGCTCAAGCGGGTGCGCGACTACGCCGAGGTCCGCTGCGGCGGGATCGTCTCGGCGGCCGCGGCCGACGCCGCGCTCGCGCTCTTGGAGATCGACGACCTCGGCCTGGACCGCCTCGACCGCGAGCTGCTGCGCGCGCTGTGCGTGAAGTTCGAGGGCGGCCCGGTCGGCCTGTCGACGCTCGCCGTGACCGTGGGGGAGGAGCAGGACACGATCGAGGACGTCTACGAGCCCTACCTGCTGCAGTGCGGGCTGCTCAAGCGCACGCCGCGCGGCCGCGCCGCCACGAAGCGCGCCTACGAGCACATCGGCCTGGCGGCGCCGGTCGACGCGCCGGACAGCCTGTTCTGACCGCGCGCGCACCGGTCCGGGCGCCGCAACCCGCTTACATGAGATTTATTGGCGCTTGACTAGGCTTAGCAGCGCAATGGCACACCTCTTCATCTGTCCGAACTGCGGCAACCGCAGCTCGGAGACCGATCGCACCGCGGGCTTCACGCGGCAGGCCAAGGGCTGCTCGAAGTGCGGCTTCGGCTTCCTCTTCGAGTTGCTCGACGACTACTACCCGGCGCCGAACGCGGCGTTCTTCGTCTGCGACCAGCAGGGACGCGTCATCGGCTGCGGGCGCGGCTCTTTCGAGCTGACCGGCCTGAACGACGAACGCGTCATCGGCCGCATGGCCAACGAGGTCCTCGGACTGAAGTTCGCGGACGGCAACGATCATGTGAGCACCGTGCTCGAATGGGGCGTGCGCGCGCTGGGCAAGCGCGTCGCCGTCAACGCCGAGGGCGATCTGCCCGCCACCGCCACCGCTGATCTGTTCCCGGCGTACGACGACGACGGCGGACTGCTGCTCGTGCTCACGCCGGGCAAGTAACCTGCCGAGAAGACCTCTGTGAGCGATCGCCAGCGCAACCTCTTCGTCCTGCTGCTCGTCGCCGGGCTGCTGATCGCATCCGCGGTCGTGATCGCCAGCAAGCCGACGAAGCTCGGCCTCGACCTGCAGGGCGGCGTCGAGCTCGTCTACCAGGTCAAGCCGCGCGCCGGCCAGCCGGCGCCGGCGCCGGACACGATCCAGCGCACGATCGACGTCATGCGCGAGCGCGTCGATCAGCTCGGCGTCGCCGAGCCCGAGATCCAGCAGGCCGGCGGCGACCAGATCAACGTCGCGCTGCCCGACGTGTCCAACCTCGACGAGGCGATCAAGCAGGTCGGCACCGTCGCCCAGCTGGCGTTCTATGACTGGGAGCCCAACGTCATCGGGCCAGACGGCCGGCCCGACCCGGAGAACGCCGCCGTCACCGGCGGACAGTCGGCCGGCGACTCGAGCGCCGCGTTGTCGCTCTACGACGCGCTGCTGCGGGCCGAGAAGCGCCCGGCGAAGGTCGAGGCCGACAACTCGCGCGACGGCAACCTCTACTACGCCGTCGACCGCGCGGAGAAGCAGGTCTACGGCCTCGGCGAGGAGTCGCGGGCCGAGGCGCTCGCCAACGTCCCGGCTGCGAAGAAGAAGGCGGCCGAGGCAGCCGGCAAGCCCGCCGCCGACATCATCGTCGTCAAGCCCGACACCGTCCTGCTGCGCGCCCAGAAGCCGACCGACGGCCCCGAGCCCAACCGCTGGTTCGTCCTGCAGGACGACGTGGCCCTTGCCGGCAAGGAGATCAAGGACCCCGAGCAGAACTTCGACCAGGGCACGGGCGGCTCGGGCGCGCCGATCGTCACGTTCAGCTTCACCGACAAGGGCCGCAAGACCTGGGAAGAGGTCACCAAGAAGATCGCCCAGCGCGGCCAGGCCAGCGTCGGGATCCTGTCGTCCGGCGACCAGACGCTGCAGCACTTCGCGATCGCGCTCGACAACGAGCTCGTCTCGTCGCCGACGATCGATTATCGCCAGTACCCGGAGGGCATCGACGGGCGCAACGGCTCGCAGATCGAGGGCGGCTTCACGATCGGCTCCGCCCAGGAGCTCGCGAACATCCTCAAGACCGGCGCGCTGCCGGTCCAGCTGGAGCTCATCTCGAGCTCGCAGGTGTCGGCCACGCTCGGCCGCCAGGCGCTCAACCAGGGCCTCGCCGCCGGCATCGCAGGCTTCGCCATCGTCGCGCTGTTCCTGCTCGTCTTCTACCGCGTCCTCGGCGTCATCGCGGTCGGCGCGCTGGCCGTCTACGGCGTCTACTTCTTCGCGCTCATCAAGGCGATCCCGGTCGTCCTCACGCTGCCCGGCATCGCCGGCCTGATCCTCACGCTGGGGGTGGCCGCTGACGCGAACATCGTGATCTTCGAGCGCGTGAAGGAGGAGATCCGTGGCGGAAGATCGATCGCCTCGGGCATCGCGACGGGCTACAAGAAGGGCCTGTCGGCGATCATCGACGCGAACGTCGTCACGATCATGGTCGCCTTCATCCTGTTCGTCCTGGCGACGGCGGGGGTCAAGGGGTTCGCCCTGACGCTGGGCCTCGGCGTCATCGTCTCGCTGTTCACCGCGGTGCTGGCGACGCAGGCGATCCTCGGCGCGATGGGCAAGTCGAAGTTCATCTCCAAGCCCAGCGCGCTGGGCGCCGAGAAGCCGAAGGGCAACCGCCTGCGGCTGGACTACATGGGCTACTCGAAGTGGTTCTTCAGCGCGTCCGGCGTGATCCTGCTCGTCTGCGCCCTGGCGCTCGGCTCCAACGGCATCAACTTCGGCATCGACTTCGAGTCCGGCACGCGGATCAACCTCGATCTCAAGCAGAACGTCAACGAGAACGACGTGCGCGAGGTGCTGCGCGGCGAGGGCCTGGCCGACGCGAAGATCCAGAAGGTCACCGGCCTGAAGGACGTCAAGGGCCTCAGCCAGTTCCAGATCTCGACGGACAACCTCAAGCCGCCCGAGGTGTCGAGCGTCACCCAGGCGGTCGAGGGCAAGTTCGGCCAAGCCGACACGCCGAGCTCGACGTCGATCGGGCCGACCTTCGGCCAGACGGTGGCCAACTCGGCGATCATCGCGATCATCGCGTCGCTGTTCGTGATCTCGGCGTATATCGCGCTGCGATTCGAGCCCAAGTACGCCGTTCCGGTGCTTATCGCCGTGATGCACGACATCCTCATCACTGCGGGCGTGTACGCGCTCGTCGGCCAGGAGGTGACAACGGCGACGGTCGCGGCGTTGCTCACCATCTTGGGTTTCTCTCTCTACGACACGATCATCGTGTTCGACCGAATCCGCGAGAACGTGCCGCGCATGCCGCGTGCCGCCTTCTCACAGATCGTCAACCGCTCCATGTCCGAGGTCATCGTGCGCTCGCTGGCGACGAGCTTCTGCTCGGGGCTGCCCGTGCTCGCGCTGCTGCTGTTCGGCGGCGAGACGCTGCAGGCGTTCGCGTTCGCGCTGCTCGTCGGCACGATCTCCGGCACGTACTCGTCGGTGTTCATCGCCGGCCCGGTGCTGACGCTGTGGAAGGAGCGCGAGCCGGTCTACCGCCGCCGCCACGCGCGGATCGCGGCCGAGAACGGCGGCGTCGTGCCGGCCTACGCGACCGGCAGCGCCAACGAGCAGGTCGACCCCGACGCCAAGCGCAAGCTGCGCAAGGGCAAGCGCCTGACCGCGCCCGACGACCCCGATCCGAGCGTGTCGCGCGAGGAGTTCGAGGAGCTCGTGCGCGACCTGCACGTCGACCCGGTGCCGCAACGCTCGGCCGTCACGACCAAGCCGAAGCCCAAGCCGGTCAAGCCGGCGCCGGTCCCGCGCGACGAGTCGGCCGACGCGCTGCCCGAGGACGTCGTCATGCCCCCGGTCCGCGACGAGCCGGCTGCGCCGAAGCGCAACAAGCGTTCCTCGGCGGCCGCCAAGCGCCGCAGCAAACACGGAAGGCCGCGCTAACCATGGGACTGCTCGCCTGGACGATGATGGGGCTCGCCCTCTGGCACTTCACGGTGTTCCTGCCCGACCGCTGCTGGAGCGGCATCATCGGCGCGTTCCTGGGCTGCGTCTTCGGGGCGATCATCTTCGGCCTCGTGATCCACGGCTTCGAGATCCCCGGCCAGGACGACACGGACCTCATCACGGCGCTGGAGGCCGTGCCCGGCACGGCGATCGGCTACGGCCTCATGTACTGGGCCGGCGCGCGCCAGGACGCCGCCGCGCGCGAAGAGGACGAGCTGCTGGCAACGTAGGGCGCGCCGCCCGGCACGCACGAGATCGACCAGCGGCAGGGATCGGCGGGCGCCGCGCGTAATGGACCCGCATGCCCTCCAACGGAGCCGGATCGCAGCGCATCATCGTGATCGGCGACCCGCGGGACCGCATCCCGCCGGCCGCCCCGCCTGCTCCGGTTGCGCCACGCCCGACCCGTGGGGGGCGTGACCGGCCCGCCCGGCGGGAAGGCCCTGCGACGAAGCGCATGGCGCAGAGCGGCTGGACAACGCGGCGGCTGACGATCGGCGGGGCCCTCGGCGGCGCGGCCGTGGTGCTCGGCGGCGTGCTGTTTCAGTCGAAGTTCGGCACCTCCGGCACCGCCGCCAGCCCGTTTCTCGCGGTCGGCTTCGGTCTGTTCGCGATCGGCATGGTCGTGTTCTGCGCCAGCCTCATCGCCCTCGTCGGCCTGGGCATCAGCGGCGTCGTCGAGCAGCGCGGCTGGGCGCCGGCGTCGCTCGCCGTCGCGGCTCCGCTCGCGCTCGTCTGGCTGCTCTACCTCGCCGGCGCGGTCGGCTACGCGATTCCCGCGGTGATCTCGCTCGTGCTCATCGGCGGGCTCATCGTCGCGTTGAAGTAGCGTCGCCTCACGGCGAGCTGATGAGCTGGTCGGCGGGCGCATCGTCGTCGCGCAGGACGTGGGCGTTGCCGGCGATCTGCTCGAGGCCGGCCCGGCCGTAGGTGCGCGCGCTGCGCGACGTCGAGCGCACCGCGGCCGGCAGCGCACGGTCGGAGGCCAGGAAGACGACGTTGCCGCCGAACAGCCGGCCGCCGGCGACGTGTCCGACGATGCGCACGTCGGCGAACGTGGCGAGCAGCGTGGCCGCCTCGGCGCGCATCAGCTCCAGCCTGCCCTGGTCGATGAGGTTCAGGGCGTAGAGCCCGCCGGGTCGCAGGACGCGGCCGATCTCGCGCGCGAACTCCGCGGTGGCCAGATGCCAGGGCAGCGTGCGCGCACCGAAGGCGTCGCCGACGATGAGATCGGCCGAGTCGGTCGGCTCGTCGCGCAGCGTCACCCTGGCGTCGCCGACGCGGACCCGGAGCGCAGGGCCGGTCCGGAGCCCCAGTCGCCGCCGCGCCAGGTCGACGAGCGGTCCGTCGACCTCGAGGACGCGCGCCCGCGAGCCCGGCCGCGTCGTGGCGACGTAGCGCGGCAGCGTGTAGCCGCCGCCGCCGAGATAGACGGCCTTGATCGGGCCGGGGGGCAGCGCGTCGATCGCGTCGCCGATCCAGCGCGTGTAGTCGAACTCGAGATGGCCGAGGTCGTCGAGGTCGACGTAGGAATGGCGCAGGTCGTCGAGGAGCAGCGTCCGCCCGCCCTCGCGGTCGCTGTCGGCCTGCACCACGGCGCAGTGATAGTCGCTCTCGGTCTCGCACGGCGAGCCGAGCGCGAGCGACAGCGAGCCGAGCGTGGCGGCCGCGCCCAGCCACACGCCGGCGGTCGTCCGCGAGGGGACGCCGAAGCGGATCGCCAGCAGGAGCGCGACGGCGAGCAGCACCCCGCCGGTCGCGAACACCGCGGTGCTCGTCGGCATGAGCGGGACGAGCACGAAGCCGGTGCCGAACGTCCCCACGAGCGCGCCCGCGGTCGCCCACGCCGACAGGCCGCCGACCACGCGGCCGGTGTGCTCGAGGTCGTGCAGCTTCAGCTTGGCCACGACCGGGCTCACCGCGCTCAGGACGAACGCGGGCGGAAACAGTATGAGCAGCGCGATGGCCAGCGCGGCGAGCTCCTGCGTCCCGCCCGCGGTGTGGCCGAATGCGCGCACGAGCGGCACGGACGCGATGCACAGCAGCCCGCCGTTGGCCAGCAGGACCGGTAGGAGCCAGCGCCCGTCGTAGCGGTCGGCGGCGAGGCCGCCGACGGCGGCGCCGGCGGCGATGCCGGCCAGCGCCGCGCCGATGATCGCCGTCGTGGTCTCGAGCGTCAGGCCGACGTAGGGCGCGAGCAGCCGGACCCCGAGGATCTCGAGCACGAGCACGGCGCCGGCCGCGAGAAAGACGAGCGCGTTGGCCGCGCCGGCGCCGAGCGGCGGGCCCGCCGCGGGGGCGGGGGAGGTCACGACCGGGATGCTAGGCGGGTTCATGGGTGCGCTGTCGCGCCCCGGGGTCCAGGGTGTCGGCGCCAAACAGCATCGTTGAGGGTGTGTAGTCGGCTCGGGGTGTGGCGAATCGTGCACGGTATGCGTGCACGATTCGCCACACCCCCTCCATCCGCCCCCACAAGCGCCGGACCCGGACCGCCCACCGACACCGAGCCAACTGCCGCTCCCTCATAGATGCAGTTGAGAAGGTCGCTGCCACCGCGACGCGGCACGGACCACCGAGGCGATCACAACCCACCCAACGCGAGCGCTGATGCGCATCGTCGCCGCGAAAGCAACGCACCCAAACAGCGGCACCGCCGCCCGCTTCCGTCGGCCCCGGCCCGTAGCTTGCGCAGCGATGCCCGCCGCCCCGCCCCGCCTGCAGATCGCCCCCTGCGACCTCGCCGCCACGCTCGCCCTCGAGCGCGAGCTCGGCGTCAGCCACCCGGTGGCGCAGGTGCTCGTCCGGCGCGGCATGGGCGAGCCCGCGGTGGCGCGCGCGTGGCTGGCGGCCGCCGAACGCCACGATCCGTCGCAGTTTCAGGACATCGACGACGCCTGTGACCTCATCCTCATGCACGTCGAGGCCGGCGACCGGATCACGATCCACGGCGACTACGACGTCGACGGCGTCTGCTCGACGGCGATCCTCATCGGGGTCCTGCGCGAGCTTGGGGCCGACGTCGACTGGTTTCTGCCCAGCCGCGCGGAGGACGGCTACGGCCTGTCGACCGCCACCGTGCACCGGCTCGCCGAGCGCGGGACGAAGCTGCTGATCACCGCCGACTGCGCGATCACCGCCGTCGACGAGGTCGCCGCGGCGCGCGCCGCGGGGATCGACGTCGTCGTCACCGACCATCACAGCCCGCGCGCCGACGGCGTCCTGCCCGACGCGCCGATCGTGCACCCGGCGGTCTGCGGCTATCCGTGCGCCGACCTCTGCGCCGCCGGAGTCGCCTACAAGCTTGCGGGCGCCCTCCTCGCCGCGGCCGGCGAAGACCCCGTGCGAGCCGACCGCGACCTCGACCTCGTCGCGCTGGCGACGATCGCCGACTGCGTGCCGCTGCGCGGGGAGAACCGCCGCCTGGTGCGCGCCGGCCTGCGTGCCCTCGCCACCACGAAGCGGCCCGGCCTGCGCGCGCTCATGCGCGTCTCGCGCGCCGACCCGGCGCGGATCGACACGACCGCGGTCGGCTTTCGCCTCGCGCCGCGGATCAACGCCGCCGGGCGCCTGGAGCGCGCCGACGCCGGCCTCGAGCTGCTGCTCACGCCCGACGAGATCCGCGCCGCGCAGATCGCCGACGAGCTCGACCGCCTCAACCACGAGCGCCGCAACACCGAGACGAAGATCCTCTTTCAGGCCGAGGCCCTCGTCGCCGCGGCCGGATCGCGGGCGTCCTACGTCCTGGCCGGCGAGGGCTGGCACAAGGGCGTCATCGGGATCGTCGCCTCGCGGATCGCCGAGCGCCACCACCGCCCGACGGTGCTCGTGGCACTGGATCCGAACACCGCCAGAGGGACCGGCTCGGGCCGCTCGATCCCCGGCTTCGACCTGCTCGGTGGCCTGAACGCGGCGAGCGCGCACCTCCTGCGCCACGGCGGCCACCGCGCCGCGGCCGGCTGCGAGATCGAGGCGACCGCCGTGGATGCGTTCCGCGACGCCTTCGAGGCGCACGCCGCCGCCACGCTCACTCCGGCCGACCTCATCCCCGTCCGGCGCGTCGACGCCGTCGTCGCCGGCGACGAGATCGGCATCGGTCTCGCCGAGGAGCTGCAGCGCCTCGCGCCGTTCGGGATCGGCAACCCCGGCGTGACGCTGCTCCTGCCGGCCGCGCGCTGCAGCGACCCCCGGAAGATGGGGGAGGGCGACAAGCACGTGCGCTTCACGGTCAGCGCGGGCGGCACGCGCGCCCGCGCGGTCGCGTTCGGCACCTCGACGGTCGACTGCGAGCAGCCTCTCGACGCGACCTTCACGCTCGAGCTCAACGAGTACAACGGCAGCGTCGAGCCGCGCCTCGTGCTGCGCGACGCGCGCCCCAGCGCCCCCGCCCCGATCACGCTCGTCGGCGAGCCCGACGACTACCTCGCCGCCGCGTTCGCCGAGACGGGCCGTCCACTGCGCGACGTCGCGCTCAAACCGGCCGATCTCGCCGCCGCGCCCGTCCGCGACAGACGCGGCCGCGGCATCGCCGGCACGATCGCCGCGCTCGTCGCCTCCGGCGAGCCGGTCCTCGTCGTCGCCGCCGACGCGATCGTGCGCCGGCGCCACCTGCAGCCGATCCTCGGCGGCTTCGCGCTGTGCTCGCACGATGCGCTGGAGCGCGACCCCGGTCTGGCGCTCGCGGCCGGCCGCGACGTCCGTGAGGCCCACGTCGTGATGCTCGACCCGCCGGCCGGTCCGCTGCGCACGTACGGGCACATGACGCATCTGGCCTGGGGGCAACCTGAGCTAGGCTTCGCGGAGCAGATCCATGAGCGTGAGTACGCACTTCGTGCTTCGCTCACCGCCACGTACCGGGCCCTGCGGGCCGCGGGCGAGGCGGCGGGTGAGGAGCTCGAGATGCTGCTTCGCGGCGACGCGAGGACGCCACGGCCGGCGGCACTGGCCGGACGTGTCCTCAGGGTCCTCGCGGAGCTGGCACTCGTCAGCCTCGACCCGCACAGCAGGACGGTGACGGTCCCGTCCGCGGAGCGCACGGCGCTCGAGCGGTCGGAAGCGTTCCGGGCTTACCAGCAGCGCTACGAGGACGGCCTGAAATTTCTGAGCGAGGTGACAGCAAAGGCGGCGTAAGGGCTCCTGCCCGCCAGCGGGTCGTCGACGCCAACCGGGCCCCGGTCGACGCCGTGAGCGCGACGATCCATCCGCCGGTCGAGCGCCAGGACCTGACCGAGCTCGAGCGCAGCCTGCTCTCCGACGTGTTCGCGATCGTCGAGGAGCACGCCGACGCGTCGGCGGTGAAGATCGACCGCGCCAAGGTCGAGGCGGCCTTCGTCTTCAGCTGCGAGCACCACGCCGACCAGCGCCGGATGTCGGGCGAGGAGTTCATCGTCCATCCGGTCGGGGTGGCGAAGATCTGCGCGGGCATGCGCCTGGACACCGAGACGTTGTGCGCCGCGCTGCTGCACGACACCGTCGAGGACACCTCGGCGTCCCTCGTCGAGGTGCGCGCCGCGTTCGGCGACGAGATCGCCAACCTCGTCGACGGCGTCACGAAGCTCACCGGGATCGTCTTCCAATCGCGCGACGAGGCGCAGGCCGAGAACTACCGCAAGATGATGGTCGCGATGGCCAACGACGTTCGCGTCATCCTCATCAAGCTCGCCGACCGCCTGCACAACATGCGCACGATCGGCGCGATGCCCAAGCAGAAGCAGATCGACAAGGCGAAGGAGACCCTGGAGATCTACGCGCCGATCGCCCACCGGCTCGGCATCCACGCGATCAAGTGGGAGCTCGAGGACCTCGCCTTCCAGGCGCTGCATCCGCGCAAGTACTCCGAGATCAAGGGCCTCGTCAACCAGCAGCGCGACGAGCGCGAGAACTACGTCGAGAAGGCCGGCGCGTACCTGCAGCGCGAGCTCGAGGCGCTCGGCATCGAGGCGCACATCTCCGGGCGCGCGAAGCACTTCTACTCGATCTATTCGAAGATGACCAAGAAGGGCCGCGAGTTCAACGAGATCTACGACCTCACCGCCATGCGCGTGATCGTCGACTCGGTGAAGGACTGCTACGGCGCGGTCGGCGTCGTGCACTCGCTGTGGAAGCCGCTGCCCGGGCGCTTCAAGGACTTCATCGCGATGCCGAAGTTCAACATGTACCAGTCGCTGCACACCACGGTGATCGGGCCCGAGGGACTGCCGCTGGAGATCCAGATCCGCACGAAGGAAATGCAGGACATGGCGGAGTTCGGCGTCGCCGCGCACTGGATCTACAAGGTCGGCGGGATGGACGGCAAGACCGGACCGGCGGCCGACGGCGACGCGAAGCTCAAGTGGCTGCGCTCGATGCTGGAATGGCAGCAGGACACGTCGGACCCCAAGGAGTTCATGGACGCCCTGAAGGTCGACCTCATCGAGGACGAGGTCTACGTCTTCACGCCCAAGGGCGAGGTGAAGTCGCTGGCGGCGGGCGCGACGCCGCTGGACTTCGCCTACGAGGTCCACACCGACGTCGGCCACCGCTGCGTCGGCGCGAAGGTCAACGGCAAGCTCGTGCCCCTGCACTACGAGCTGAAGTCCGGCGACATCGTCGAGGTCATGACCTCAAACCGCGAGCGCGGCCCGTCGCGCGACTGGCTGGCGGTCGTGCGCACGACCCGCGCGCGCAACAAGATCAAGCAGTGGTTCAAGGCCGAGTCCCGCGACGACACCGAGCACGCCGGCCGCGAGATCCTCCACGAGGCGCTGCGCAAGCGCGGCCTGCCGCACCAGAAGATCGTCTCCTCGCCGCTGCTGGCCGACGTCATCCGCGAGATGGGCTTCAAGAAGGCCGATGACTTCTACATCGCCCTGGGCGCGGCGAAGATCTCGGCGAAGATCGTCGTCAACAAGCTCATGCAGCGCCTCAAGCAGGGCGAGGCGGCCGAGGGCGAGACCCGCACGATGGCCGAGGACCTGCTCTCGACGCGCCGCCAGCGCCGCCAGCCGACGAGCACCTCGACGCAGTACGGCATCGCCGTCGAGGGCGTCGAGGACGTCATGCTGCGGATCGCCAAGTGCTGCCGGCCGGTGCCCGGCGACGAGATCGTCGGCTACATCTCGCTCGGCCGCGGAATCACGATCCACCGCGAGGACTGCCCGAACGCCGTCACGCTGCGCAAGGACCCCGACCGCTTCACGCCGGTGCAGTGGGCCGGCGGCCACGAGACGTCGTTCAAGGTCGAGCTGCAGGTCGACGCGTGGGACCGCCACCGCCTGCTCGAGGATCTGTCGCGGACGTTCGCCGAAGCCGGCATCAACATCGTCGAGGCGCGCTGCGTCGTCTCGCATCCGATGGTCCAGAACTGGTTCGTCGTCGAGGTCGGCGACCTGCAGGTCCTCAAGCAGGCGATCAACCGCCTGCGCAACATCGACTCGGTGTTCGACGCCTACCGCGTCACGCCGGGCGGCGGCTGAGCTCAGGCGAAGCCGAACAACGCGCCGACGTCGAGCGCGAAGCCCGGCAGGAGCGGTGTCGTGAGCGTCGCGGCGCGATCGAACTCGAGCTCGACGTCGAAGAGCGACGATGACGGTGTAGCGCGACGGAACGCGAGCAGGACGCCGGCGTCACCATCGACGAGCCACAGCTCGGGCAGGCCCTCGGCCTCGTACACGCGCTTCTTGGTCCCGACGTCGTAGCGCCACGTCGATGGCGAGCGGATCTCGATGGCGAGATCAGGCAGCGGGTACGGCGGGTCATCGTCGAACGCCGGTGCTCGGCTGGCGCGGTACCAGAGTAGGTCGGGGGCGTACACGTTGTAGTCGTCGAGCGTGACGTCGATCGGAATCGTCAGCAGCCCCCGATCCTCGCCGGCTCGCGACCAGTCGTCGAGGGCTCGGAACAGCTTGCCGTGCAGCAGCTGATGCATGAGCCGGGGCTGGTTCACGACGATCTCACCGTCGACCAGCCAGGTGCGCCGCTCGCCCTCGTAGGCGAGGTATTCGTCGGCCGTGATCCGATCCGTCACCTGCATCGATCTCATCGTAGACCTCGCTGCCGTCGTGGGCCATCGACCTTCAGAGGTCGCGACCGCCCGAAGTTCGCCCCTTACGACACGACGGCGAGCGCGCCCGGAAGGACGCCGAAGACGGCCTCGGTGACGTCGCCGACGTGGTCGCCGTCGACGTGCAGCGGGATCGCGCGCCCGTCGGCGGAGACGCAGCGCAGGCCGTCGACGTCGCGGAAGTCGATGATCTGGCGCTGGCCGATGAGCGATCGCTTGGAGGACAGCATCCGCAGCATGACCGACGGGACGTCACGCGGCGAGGCGCCGCGCAGCGCGACGCCGGCCAGCGAGCCGGTCTGCAGGCCGGCGCCCTCGGCGACCGCGATCGGCTTGTCGTCGAGGTAGGTGAACTGCTCGGCGTTCTGGACGACCGTCGAGATCGCGCTCTCCACCCGGCCGTCGACGTGGACGTCCATCCGCGGCGGGTTGCGCAGGTAGTGGCGGGCCACGGTCTCGACGCCGGCATAGAGGAAGAAGTACTCGCGCAACCTGTGCTTCTTGAGCTTGGGCGACAACTCGATGCGCTTGACGACGCTCGCGTCGATCCCGTAGCCGCTCGTGTATGTGAACGCGCGGCCGTTCGCCGTGCCCAGGTCGATCCGGCGCGGGCGCCAGTCGTCGGCCATGCCGAGCAGGTGCTCGGTCGCGTCGACGATGTCGCCGGGGATGCCGAGCATCTTGCACAGCACGTTCGTCGCGCCTCCGGGCAGGCACGTGACCGGCGTCGAGCAGCCGGCGAGGCCGTTGGCGACCTCGTTGGCCGTCCCGTCGCCGCCGAAGGAGACGATGACGTCGTAGCCCTCGCCGGCGGCCTCGCGGCACAGCTCGGTCGCGTGGCCGCGCGCCTGCGTGTCGATCGCCTCGACCTCGTAGCGGCCGTGCAGCGCGGCGACGACGAGGTTGCGCTGCCGTGCCGACATCGTCGTCGCCGAGGGGTTGACGATGACGAGCATGCGCTTGCGCTGCACCGGCGCGCCGAGCGCGGCGGCCTCCGCGAGGCGGACGAGGGGTTCGAGCGCGGTCACGAGTACGAGTGCTCTACAGCCAGCCGCGATTGCGGAAGAACCAGAGCATGCCGGCGAGCAGCGCGACCATCGACGCCAGAACGATCCAGAACGCCGTGAGTGACGACTCGCCGGGGACGCGCACGTTCATGCCGAAGATGCTCGCGACGAGCGTGAGCGGCAGGACGACGACGCTGATCGCGGTCAGCGCCTTGAGGATGTCGTTGACCCGGTGCGACAACACCGACTCGTTCGTCGACTCGAGCCCCTCGACGACCTCCTTGAAGTTCTCGAGCATGTCCCAGATGCGCTCCGACGCGTCGTTGATGTCGTCGAAGTAGATGTCCAGGCCCTCGGGGATGTAGCGCTTCGTGCGCTCGAGGTCCTGCAGCGCCACGCGCTGCGGGCGGACGATCTTGCGGAAGTTGATGATCTCCTGCTTGACGTTGGAGATGTCGCGCACGATCTCGCCCGAGCGGCCCTCCCAGATCTCGTCCTCGAGGCGCTCGAGCTTGTTGCCCATCTTCGCGAGCATCGGAAACGAGGCATCGACGCAGTCGTCGACGATCTTGTAGAGCAGGTATCCGGGGCCCTTGGCGAACAGCGACTCGCGCACGTCCTCGCGCGTCTTGCAGCGCTCGAAGAGGTACTCCAGCGGCTGGATCGGCTCGTTGGGCAGCGTGATGACGAAGTCGGGGCCCACGAAGATGTCGAGCTCCGCGGCGTTCAGGCGCCCGACGGCCTTGTCGAAGCGGGGGAAGTGCAAGACGACGAAGAGGTAGTCGTCGTACTCGTCGACCTTCGGGCGCTGGTTGCGCGAGTAGACGTCCTCGTAGTCGAGATGATGAAACTCGAAGTGCTCTTCCAGCCAGGTCCGGTCGGCCGATCGCGGGCGCTCGATGTGGATCCAGCGCAGCCCCTCGGCCTCGACGAGCTCGACGTTGGGGGTCTCGGCCTCGGCCTCCGGGGGCCCGGCGACGCGCCCCCGACCCCGGACGGGGCGGACGAACCGTGGCTTTGGAAGGTTCGGCATGGCTGATATTGTGCCCTTCGAGAGCTGGACACATCCAGAGGGGTGGAGGGACAGGCCCAACGAAGCCCCGGCAACCAACCCGCAGTTCGCGGGAAACGGTGCCAATTCCTGTTAGATGTGGCACAGGCCATTTGCGCCGACGCCACGGAAATCCAAGAGGCGAAGGGGTTATATGGCGGCCAAGCAGCTCAAGTGCAGAGAATGCGGTACCGAATACGCGCTCGAGGCACGCTACGTGTGCTCGCAGTGCTTCGGGCCACTCGAGGTCGGCTACGACCACTCGAAGCTGACCGATGTCGGCGAGGTGCGCCGGCGCATCCAGGGCGGCCCGCAGAACATCTGGCGCTATCACGACTTCCTGCCGCTCGAGGGCCCGCAGCCCAAGACGCGCACCGGCCTGCCGGCCGGCTGCACTCCGCTCATCCGCGCCGACCGGCTCGCCAAGCGGCTGGGCCTCGGCCAGGTGTGGGTCAAGAACGACGCCCACAACCCGACGCACTCCTTCAAGGACCGCGTCGTCTCGGTGGCGGCGACCCGCGCCCGAGAGCTCGGCTTCGACACGCTCGCGTGCGCGTCGACCGGCAACCTCGCCAACTCGGTGGCCGCCCACGGCGCCGCGCTCGGGATGGACTCCTACGTGCTCATCCCGTCCGACCTCGAGGAGCAGAAGCAGCTCGCGACGGCGATCTACGGCACGAACCTCGTCAAGGTCCGCGGCAACTACGACGACGTCAACCGGCTGTGCACCGAGCTGTCGGGCGACCGCGAGAACTGGGCGTTCGTGAACATCAACATGCGCCCGTACTACGCCGAAGGCTCCAAGACGGTGGCCTACGAGGTCGCCGAGCAGCTCGGCTGGGAGATCCCGGACCGGGTCGTCGTGCCGATCGCCTCGGGCTCGCTGTTCACGAAGATCGGCAAGGGCTTTCAGGAGTTCATCGACATCGGCCTGATCTCCGGCAACGTGCCGACGATGAACGGCGCCCAGGCGACGGGCTGCTCGCCCGTGGCGACGGCGTTCGCCGACGGCAAGGACTTCTGCCGCCCGGTCAAGCCGAACACGATCGCCAAGTCGCTGGCCATCGGCAACCCGGCCGACGGGCCCTACGCGCTCGATCTCGCGCGCGCCACCGGGGGCGCGATCGACATGGTCTCCGACGACGAGATCCGCGCCGGCATCCGCCTGCTCGCCGAGACGACGGGGATCTTCACGGAGACCGCCGGCGGCGTGACGACCGCCGTGCTGGCGAAGCTCGCCGAGGCCGGCGAGATCGGCCGCGACGAGCGTGTCGTGCTCGTCATCACCGGCGAGGGCCTGAAGACGCTCGACGCGGTGCGCGACTCGTTCACGGCGCACGAGGTCGATCCGACGATCGAGTCCTTCGAGGCTGCGTTCGCCGACTCGGCGCGGGTCTCGGTCTAGGATGCGTCCCTGATGTCGATCACGGTCAAGCTTCCGACCCAGCTGCGCGATGCCGCGGGCGGCGTCTCCTCGATCCAGGCCGAGGGCGCTACGGTGGGCGAGGCGCTCGAGTCGGTCTTCCGGTCGCATACCGAGCTGCGCGAGCGTCTGTACATGAACGGCGATCTGCGCCGCTTCGTCAACGTCTACCTCGGCGGTGAGGACATCCGCTTCCTCGAGGGACTGGCCACAGAAGTGCCCGACGGCGGCGAGCTGACGATCCTGCCGGCCGTCGCCGGCGGCTGACGTCGTCAGGCCTGCTGCGCCGCCGCGGCGGCCCGCAGGAGCTCCGCCGTGGCCGCGTCGGCGGGGAAGAAGGATTCGATCGACAGCTCGGCGACCGTGATGTCGACCGCCGTGCCGAACGTCGTGACCGTGCTGATGAACGTCAGCTCGTGGTCGCCGTGGCGGATGCGCAAGGGGATCGCGATGCCGGCCGCGTCGGCGTCGATCGCGGGCGCGCGGCCGCCCGCCGGGTAGGCGGCGAGCTCCTCGTGCAGGGCGGCGAGTGCCGGGTCGCCGCTGCGCACGGCCTCGCGGCCGAGGCGGTCGAGCAGGTGCGCGCGCCACTGCGGGAAGTTGACGATGCGCGGCGCCACGCCCTCGGGGTGCAGGGCCAGGCGCAGGACGTTGACCGGCGGCTCGAGCAGGTGCGCGGCGACGTCGCCGGTCAGCAGCCCGAGCGCGCGGTTGGCGGCGACCATGCCCCAGTGGCGGTCGACGGCGAGGGCCGGGTAGGGCTCGTGGCCGGCCAGCAGGCGGTCGAGCGCCTCTCTTACGGAGTCCATCATCGGCTCGTCGAGCGCGCGGCTGCCGTAGACCGGGGCGTAGCCGGCCGCGAGCAGCAGCCCGTTGCGCTCGCGCAGCGGGACGTCGAGCTGGTCGGCAAGGCGTAGGACCATCTCCGCGCTCGGCTTGGCGCGGCCGGTCTCGACGAAGCTCAGGTGGCGGGTCGAGATGCCGGCTTCCAGGGCGAGGTCGAGCTGGCTGAGGCGCCGGCGGCGGCGCCAGTCGCGCAGCAGCCCGCCGATGTTGGGCGGGCTGCCGGTGAGCTGGTTCATTGTGAGCACGGTAATGGCCGCGGCGCGCTCAGCCTGAATCCACCGATCCTCGCGGCGAATCCCCGCCGTGGATCACGCACCAGCGCCGATCGGCGGCTTCCAAAGGGGTCCACCCTGAGGGTGCGCCGCCGATCGGCCCCGGAGCGCGCCCACGACAGGGATTCATCCACGACTATCGGTGGATTCAGGCTCAGCGGTCCGCCCGGCGCAGCCCGGTCAGCTGCAGCTCGGCAAAGCCGGCGACGACGAGCGCCTGGGCGATCATCCACACGGCGCCGGCCGTCGTGGGCGTGCCGAGGTCGGCGAGCACCGCGGCGATCGACCCGATGGCCCAGGCCGCGTTGAGCCCGATGATCGTCATCGGGGCGGGGCGCGCCATGCGCCGCGCGGAGGCGACGAGCCAGACGATGGCGGCGAACGCGAGGAGCCCGGCGCCGACGACCCGCAGGAGGGTGGCGTCGAGGCCGAGCAGATCGGAGAGCGGCCCGGCCGCCGCGAGGTACGCGGCGCCGTTGGCGGCGGTCACGACCGCGTCGAGGCGCAGGGCGGTGGGCAGCGCCGTGAGGTCGAGGCGGCGCAGGGCGGTGATGGCGGTGGTGGTCATGGTGTCCTCTCTCGCGGGGTCGTGCGGTCAGTTGCTGGCGGCAGGCTTGCGCAGGCGGGGCGGCGCGTCGATTACCTGGGAGGTAACGGGCGGTGCGGGGGCTCTCGCGCCGCGTGGTCTCTCTGCCCGCCCTGCACCAACTGCATCATTGAGGGCATGAGTTGTGAAGGGCGGCCGCTTCTCGGCCAGGCCGGCGGGGGGTGTGTTACATAGTTCGCGCCAGGCGCGAGCTATGTGACACACCCCCCAATCGGTCAGCCAATAGGGCCGGGCCGCGAACGCCGAACCTGGCCGCCGGTCGCCAGCGGGCGAACTTGCGCCCAGTCAACGATTCCGTTCGACGCCGACACGCTCACCAGGCGGCGCGACAGCGCATGAACCGGGGTGTGAGAACCCGCCACCTGGGTGCTTCCGAAACGCGCCCCACAGAGAGCACCATGCATCCCATGCTCCGAATTCGCTCATCTCTCCTTACTGCCGCCCTCACCGGCGCGGTCCTCGCGGCCGCCGCTCCCGCCCACGCCGCCCCGACCACGCTCTCCGTCGAGCCGGCCCCCACCAGGGTCGCCGCCTGGGACGGCGTCGTCATGTGGTCGCACTACGACGCGAACGCGAAGATCTTCTCGCTCATGAAGTCCGTCGACGGCGCCGCCGCCACGCCCGTCGCGGTCGCCCCGCGCGCGAAGGGCCCGTTCGACATCGACCTCGGCACGAACCGCTCCGGCGCGACGTACGCCGTCTACACCCGCGACGACGGCGACATCTACCGCCTGAACGTCACGACCGGCAGCGAGGTGAAGGTGGCCAAGCTCAGCTCGCCGACGATCGCCGAGCGCGATCCCACGATCATGCGCGGCGAGATCGCCTTCATCCGCCGCGACCACGGCGTTGACCAGCTGCGCATCGGCAATACGTCGAGTGGCTCGAAGGGCAGCCGGCTGGTCGTCAAGCACCGCTCGATCGTCAACGCCGAGCTGTCGATCACGCACGTCGCCTACACCGTCACGGGCCCCGGCCCGGTCAGCGAACAAGGCGCGCGCATCATCCGCATCCGCAACCTGAAGACCGGCGCGGACCGGCAGGTCTACCGCGCGGCGTCCGGCGGCGCGAACTACGCCAAGACGACGCGGCCCACGTACGTCGCCTCGCCGCAGGGCTTCATGTGGGTGCGCACGAACGAGGGCTCCGGCGTCGGCAATCGATTCATCCGCTACACGCTGCGCGGCTCGAAGCTCGCCTATGCGCAAGGGTCGTCGCCGTCGAGCGTCTCCAGCGCATGGGCCGGCAACCTGCTCGGCGCCGCGACGTCGACGGCCCTCGCCGACACGGCCTGCAGCGATGCCGGCGTGCAGTACTGCCAGGTCGGGCTGAGCGGGCCGCTGCAGTTCACCGCCACGCAGTAGCGCACCACACCGCGGGCCGGGCGGGCACACTGTGGGTGTGCCCGCCCGCGACCGCCTCGACGAGTACAAACGCAAGCGCGACCCTCAGCGCACGCCCGAGCCGGCCGGCGACGGTGGCGCGG
Organism: uncultured Actinomycetes bacterium; assembly: GCA_963751065.1. Taxonomy (GTDB): domain Bacteria; phylum Actinomycetota; class Thermoleophilia; order Solirubrobacterales; family Solirubrobacteraceae; genus CADCVQ01. The sequence continues at coordinate 8,090 of CAVVTD010000009.1, read as the reverse complement.
ACGGTGGGCAGGCCGGCAACCGCTTCGTCGTGCAGGAGCACCACGCCACGCGCCTGCACTGGGACCTGCGCCTCGAGCACGACGGGGTCGCGGCGTCATGGGCGATCCCCAACGCGATCCCCGAGGATCCCAAGGAGAACCGCCTCGCCGTGCGCACCGAGGACCATCCGCTGGAGTACCTCGAGTTCGAGGGCGACATCCCCAAGGGCGAGTACGGCGCCGGCAAGATGCGCATCTGGGACCGCGGCACGTACGACACGCACAAGTTCGACGACGAGAAGGTGGAGATCACCTTCCACGGCGAGCGCCTGCGCGGGCGCTACGGACTGTTTCCCCTCAAGAGGCGCAAGGGCGAGCCGCCGGGCAAGGACTGGATGATCCACCGCATGGATCCCGCCGAGGATTCGAGCCGTGAACCGATGCCCGAGCGGCTCGTGCCGATGCTCGCCAAGCCGAGCCCGTCGGGGCTGCCGCCCGACGACGACCGCTGGGCCTACGAGATCAAGTGGGACGGCGTGCGCGCCCTCACGTACTCCGAGCCGGGGCGGATCCGCTTCGAGAGCCGCAACCGCAACGACATCACGAACTCCTATCCCGAGCTCAAGGCGCTCAACCGGGCGCTGAGCTCGCACCGCGCGATCCTCGACGGCGAGATCGTCGCCTTCGACGAGAACGGCCGGCCCTCGTTCGGGCGCCTGCAGGGCCGGATGCACGTCGGCTCCGAGAGCGCGGCGCGGCGGCGGATGAAGGACACGCCGGTCGTCTACGTCGTCTTCGACCTGCTGTGGCTCGACGGTCACTCGCTCATGGAGCTCGCCTACGAGGAGCGCCGCGCGAGGCTGCAGGAGCTGGACCTGCAGGGACCGCACTGGCAGACGCCCGATCACGTGGTCGGCAACGGAGAGGCCGTGCTGGCGGCGAGCCTGCAGAACGGCCTCGAGGGCGTCGTGGCGAAGCAGCTGGGCAGCCCGTACCTGCCGGGGCGTCGCTCGCCGTGCTGGCTGAAGGTCAAGAACGTGCTGCGCGAGGACGTCGTCGTCGGCGGCTGGCTGCCGGGGGAGGGCAAGCGGCGCGAGCGGATCGGCGCGCTGCTCGTCGGCGTGCCCGACGAAGGGCGGCTGCGCTACGCCGGGCGCGTCGGCACCGGCTTCACGGAGGCCGAGCTCGACCGTCTCGCGAAGACGCTCGAGCAGCGCGAGGACTCGCCGTTCGGCGGCGAGCCGCAGCCGCCGCGCCACGCCGTGTACGTCGAGCCTACACGGGTCGCCGAGGTCGAGTTCACCGAGTGGACGACGGACGGGATGCTGCGCCACCCGTCCTACAAGGGCCTGCGCGAGGAGGCGCCGACGTCGGCGTTTCTCGACGCCGGGGCGCCGGTGCGCGACGGCGTCGAGGTGAAGGTCGCCGGCCGCACCCTGAAGGTCACGAACCTCGACAAGGTCCTGTATCCGAAGGTCGGCTTCACGAAGCGCGACGTCATCGAGTACTACACCGCGATCGCGCCGGCGATCCTGCCGCACCTCGAGAGCCGGCCGCTGACCCGCGTGCGCTACCCCAACGGCGTCGAGGACAAGAGCTTCTTCGAGAAGCAGTGCCCGTCGCACCGGCCCGACTGGGTCGCCGTCGCGCCGGTCCCGCTGTCGAAGAAGATCGTCGAGTTCTGCGTCTGCAACGACCTGCCGACGCTCGTCTGGCTGGCCAACCTCGCCGCACTCGAGCTGCACACGCAGATGCACCGCGCCGAGGCGCTCGGCACGCCCACGATGATGGTCTTCGACCTCGATCCGGGGCCGCCCGCGACGATCGTCGAGTGCTGTCGCGTCGCGCTCTGGCTGCAGGGCATGTTCGAGAACCTCGGCCTGCAGGCGTTTCCCAAGACGTCGGGCTCCAAGGGGCTGCAGGTCTACGTGCCGCTCAACAGTCCCGACGTCACGTACGACGACACGAAGGGCTTCGCCCGCGCCGTCGCCGAGCTGCTGGAGGCCTCCGAGCCCGGGCTCGTCATCGCGCGGATGAACAAGGACGCCCGCAAGGGCAAGGTGTTCATCGACTTCAGCCAGAACGACGAGCACAAGACGACGGTCTGCGTCTATTCGCTGCGCGCGCGCGACCGGCCGACGGTCTCGACGCCGGTGACGTGGGAGGAGGTGCGCGACTGCCGCGACGGCGGGGATCCCACCCGGCTGGTCTTCGACGCCGGCCAGGCCGTCGCGCGCTTCGGGGAGCACGGCGACCTGTTCGCGCCCGTGCTCTCGCTCGTTCAGGCGATGCCGTCCCTGGGATAGCCTGCGGCCATGTCGGCCACGGACATGCCGCAGCTCGCCGGCGTCGAGCATCACTTCCTTGATGTCCGTGGCGCGCGCCTGCACGTCGCCGAGCTCGGTCGCGCCGACGCCCCGGCGGTCCTGCTCGTGCACGGCTGGCCGCAGCACTGGTGGAGCTGGCGCTCGCTCATGCCGCTGCTCGCCGCCGGCTACCGCGTGCTCGCGCTCGACCTGCGCGGCTTCGGCTGGAGCGAGCCGACGAAGCGCGGCTACCGCAAGGAGGAGCTCGCCGACGACGTCGCCGGCGTGCTCGACGCGATGGCGATCGAGCGGGTCAACCTCGTCGGCCACGACTGGGGCGGGGTCGTCGGCTTTCTCGTCTGCCTGAACCACACCGACCGCGTGGAGCGCTTCGTGCCGATGAACACCGGTCACGTCTGGCCCACGCTGTCGATCAAGGGCGTGCCCAAGCAGCTCGGTGCGATGGCCTACCAGGGCCTCCTGGCCAGCCCGGGCGTCGGGCGGAGGATCAACCAGTCGCCGAAGCTCGTCGGCAAGGTCGTCAACTCGATCTCGACGGGCAGCGAGGTGGCCGACGAGTACGCCGCGCAGTTCGCGCCGCGGATGGCCGACCCGGCCCGCGCGCGCGCCGCCTCGCAGGTCTACCGCACCTTCCAGCTCTACGAGTATCCGAAGTGGGTGCGCGGCAAGTACGCCGACCGCCGCCTGACGACCCCGACGCTCTGGCTGCACGGCCTCAAGGACCCGTTCTTCAAGCCGGGGATGTTCAAGGACATCACCGAGCACGCCGACGACGTGCGCATCGAGTACCTCCCCGACGGCGGCCATTTCCCGGCCGAGGAATGCCCGCAGGCGGTCGCCGATCACCTGCGCGCGTTCTTCTCATCCGCCACTCATATACCGGCACGAGACTGACCGCTGCGCGGATCCGAAGGTCCAGTCGGGCCGCCGTCAAACGAGCACCCGCGAAGGGGGAGGCAGGATCGTGAAACGGATTTTCGGCGGCACCTCATATGCGAACGTGACAGCGACGATCGCGCTGATCGTGGCGCTGGGCGGCACGAGCTACGCGGCGATCAAGCTGCCGAAGAACAGCGTCACGTCCGCCACGGTCAAGGACCGCTCGCTGCTGAAGAAGGACTTCAAGACCGGGCAGCTGCCCGCCGGGAAGACGGGCAAGCAGGGGCCGCCCGGGCCGGCGGGAACGGCGGGGTCGGGCGCGGCGGGCGGCGCGGGCACCGGCGTGGGCCTGTTCAACCGCGCCGAGGCAGTCGAAAATCTCGTGCCGGGCAGCGCCGACCAGCCCATTCAGTCGCTCGCCTTGCCCGCCGGCAACTGGGTCGTGACCGCGAAGTTCATCGCCGAGAACTCGACGCCGACCGGCACGCTGGCCTGCAGCCTGAACATCGGCGGGGTGGCGGCCGACAGCCTCGGCCCCGGCACCGGGATCGACTTCGACCAGGGCTCGAGCGCCAACACGCTCACCGGCGCGGGCTCGCTCGCATCCGCGGGCGCGGCGACGGTAGTCTGCAACACGAACAACAAGGTGACGGCGGGCACGTATCGCGCCCGCAGCATGACCGCCGTGCAGGCCTCCTCGGTGGCCGCCGGCTGACGGCGGCGGCGAGCGGTACGCCGATTCGGCGGTCGGGTTGACGAGTCGGCGACCGAAGCCGAGCAGGTACGCGTGCACCTCCTCGCGGCGCGCCCTCGCGACAGGTTTCGCGCGCTGACCCAGCCCTGCGAGCCCCCGGCCGATCAGGGCCGGCATCGCGAAAAGGTCGCAAATTGCGGGCTTTCCTCCGGGCGCAAGGGGCGAGAACCTTCTCATCGCGCCCTCTCTAGGGCAGAACCCATAGGTCCGTGATGAGGAGAGGCTCGATGCAACGGGGAGGATCGAGGCGGACGGTCACCGCGACGAGAGTCATTCGCGTTGGCGTCGCGTGGCAGTAGGCGTCGTCGCGACGATCGTCGTGCTGCTCCTGGGTGCGATTGGCGCCCAGCCGGTTCGTGCCGGTACCTACGTGATGTGGAACTGCGACGTTCCGGGACATAAGAACTCGCCGCTGCATCCCTGGAAACCATCGATTCCGTCTACACCCGGGCTCGATGGTTGACGGTTGCGATACTGGTGGGGGTGTGGCGTTCACTCTCAGCGAAACGCAGCAACTCGGCCCTGGGGATATAGCGCATGTGTTTATCGAAAAACCAACTAGCCCTGGGTATATCTCCTTCGTAAAAGCCGTACTGTGGTATGCAGCTCGGCTATCGGGATCTGGTGCGGCGCTGAACTTCGATCACCACCTATTACCGGCCCGAAATAGGGTTTACATGGGGGATATCAAACTCTCCGCCGGGGTCCGAAAACCTGGTGGCGGAGCAACAGCTAACTGCAGACACCACCAACTTAGCGTCAGTATTCGGTGTGGTTCGCCCGGGCTGCCCACAGAGACATGTGTTGCGGCCAATCGCGTGCCATTGCTGGTGCGCGGGATGGAGGTTACGCTACGCGAGGACGTGCCTCCGGTCGTTGTTTCGACGACTGGGTCGCTGATCGAGGCCGGGCCGCAGAGTGGGCTTCGCAACCTGACGTACGCCGCGACTGACCCGGGATCAGGGCTCAGCAGGGTCGATGTGCTCCTGGACGAGACGGTGGTGGCCAGCAGAGATCTGACGCCGAGGTGTCGCTATGACGACTTCGCGGTGTGCCCAACATCCGATGACGAGACTTTGGAGATCGAGACACGCGCGGTCCCCAACGGCTCGTACGACCTGGCCGTCCGTGTCCGGGACGCCGCAGGCAACGAGCAGGTGGTGCATGGCGAGCGACCGATTGAAGTTGCGAACGCGTCACCGGTGGAGTCGAGCAGCATCCTCCCGTATGCGATTGTCGCGAACTTCAAGGGCTCGTCGCGCTCGAAACTCACAGTGCCCTATGGTCGGCGCGTGTCGGTGCGCGGACGCCTGACGCAGGGTTTTCAGCCGGTTGGGGCAGGTATTCGACTCGAGGTTATGGAGCGACCTGATCGCCGAGGTGCGGTTGAGAAGCAGACGCGGACCGTGATGACGAAGGCCGACGGCTCTTTCTCTATCGGACTCGCGACATCTCGCCCGTCGCGGGTCGTGCGTCTTGCGTACCGTCCTGCGGGCGGGGGTCAAGTCGTCTCCCAGCCTCTGAAGCTTCGCGTAAGGGCCGCGTCGCGCGTGCACGCGAGTCTGCGCGGACGTGTCGTTCGCTTCAGTGGCAGAGTGTTGAGCGAACCAATCCCGAAGCGAGGTAAGCGGCTACAAATGGAGGGCCGCTCGCCAGGCTCTGCGTGGACGCCATTCAAGAACCTTCGCACGGACAAGACGGGGCGGTTTTCGGGCACGTACCGGCTGCGCGTTCGGCGCCCAGGAGTGCAGCTGAAGATCCGTGCGATTGTGCCCAGCGAGTCAGGCTACGGCTACCTCAGCTCTCGCAGCCGAGCCGTGACGCTTCGCGTGCGCTGATCGGCAACGCTTACGAAAGAGGTGCCCGCAAGCACCCCTCGCTCGCTGCGGACATTGCAGTCGAATGCGGGCACGGGATCGTGTGATCAGTACGCCCGGCAGGATTCGAACCTGCGACCTCCGCCTCCGGAGGGCGGCGCTCTATCCAGCTGAGCTACGGGCGCGTACGCCCGTCAGGCTACAGGGCGCCGAGCAGTCGGTGGTCGCGCGCCGGCCGGCGGTGCCGGCGCAGCGCCAGCGTGACGCGGATGCCCTCCAGCGAGATGCGCAGGGTCATCTTCGACGCGCCGGCGACGCGCTCGGAGAAGACGAACGGGACCTCCTCGATGCGCGTGCCGGCCAGATGGGCGAGCTGCGTCGTCTCGACCTGAAACGCGTAGCCGGCGCTCAGCAGCTCGTCCATGTCGATCGCGGCGAGGGTCTCGGCGCGCCATAGCTTGAAGCCGCCGCTGAGGTCCGAGAACGGCAGCCCGAGCACCCGGCGCGACGCGCTGCAGCCGATGCGGCTGAGCGCGAGGCGGGTCGCGCTCCAGCCGTCGGTGCCGCCGCCGGGCAGGTAGCGCGAGCCGAGCACGAGGCCGGCGTCGCGCTCGAGCAGCACCGCGCGCATCTCGGCGAGCTTCTCGGGCGGGTGGGAGAGATCGCAGTCCATCTGGCCGATGACCGTGTATTCGCGCTGCAGACACCAGGCGAAGCCCGCGCGGTAGGCCATGCCGAGGCCATCCTTCTCGGCGCGATGCAGGACGTGCATCCAGGGGCGCTCGGCAGCGAGCGCCACGGCGAGCTCGCCGGTGCCGTCGGGCGAGCTGTCGTCGACGATGAGCAGGTCCAGACCGGTCGGGGCGAAGCGCTCGACGAACAGGGGCAGCGACTCGCGCTCGTCATAGGTCGGGACGACGACGATCGTGCGGGGGTCGGTCCCGCTGCCGGCGGAGGCGTCGGGCACGGCGGGCAGGTACGCGGGCACGGCGAGCGGCGCGACCACGGCCCGCTCGCGGCGCATCAGCACGAGCGCGGCGATCTCGGCGACGCCGATGGCGAGCAGCTCGCCGGCGAAGGAGACGACGCGCAGCGCGAGCGCGAGCACGGTCGCCGCGCCCGGGCCGATGACCGGCGTGAGCGCGAGCGTCAGGGCGGCGTCGCGCGGGCCGAGACCGGCGGGCAGCAGCGGCATGAGCGCGCCGACCACGCTTGACAGGGCGAACGCGCCGAGCAGGGTGAAGGCGTCCGGCGCGACCGGGCCGAGGAGGCCGTCGGCCAGCAGCGTGGCGCCGGCCGCGGTGGCCGCCCAGCCGACGGCGTTGATGGCGATGAGCAGCGTAAGCGTGCGCCCGCGCATCGGGCCGGCCACGGTCACGCCGCGGCGGGCCGCCCAGCGCGCGATCCGGTCGCCGAGCAGTGCCGGGCGCGAGGCGATGGCGGCGGCCGCGAGGGCGCCGGCGAGCAGCAGCGCGACGAGCGGCGGGCGCCCGCCGGCGGCGGCGAACGCCGCCACCGCGACGAGCGCGCCGGCCGTGACCGCCGCGAGCTGCTCGTAGCCGGTGGCCGTGAGGACCTGCGGGGTCGTCGCGCCGAGGCGCTCGCGCTCGCGGACGCGGTAGACGAAGCCGACCGCCCCGCTGGGCTCGTAGCGCAGGGCGAAGGAGCGCGCCCAGACGCGCAGTGATCCGGCGGGCGGCGCGGCGGCGCCGAGGCGGCGCAGGGCGATGCGCAGCGTCAGAGCCTGGGCGAGCGGGGCGGCGGCGAGCAGGGCGATGGCGCCCGCCAGCGCGAAGGGCTCGATCGTCCAGTCTACGGCGGCCAGCGCGTCGCGGTTGGCCGCGAGCGTGAGGCTGAGGCCGACGACGAGCGCGATCCCCGCGACGAGCCGGAAGTGCTGCCATGCCCACCGTGCCGTCGACCTGCCCCTGCGAGCGAGCGAATCCATGCTGCCTCCGGAATCTTGTTGACCATTGGTCAGTAAGACACCCGGGGTGGCGTTCGGTTACACCGTGCTGCTGCATGCGCCGGCGCGCCGCGCGTGGCTGGTGCCGACCTTGCTGGAACTGCATCGTCTGGTTGGGGTGGCGGCGTTGCGTCCGGGGCGTGGGGGGTGGTGCGACTTCTGGCCCCCTCCGATCACTCGATCAACGCCGGCCGAAACGCCGCCAGCCCGCCCCCCCGACACCCTCGACGAGCAGTTCAGCAGACCGATACCCCGCCGACATGGCGCCACAGCGCACCGCCGCCTAGGCGTCGGCCGCAGCGGCAGGCGCAGGCGGCGCAGGCGGCACGGCCGTCACCCGCGCAGTACAGAACGCGCACCGCGTCGCC
>CAVVTD010000008.1:0-102648 GCA_963751065.1 uncultured Actinomycetes bacterium | reverse complement strand
CGCGGCCAGCGGGATGGTCTCCCCCGCGGTGGCGTCCGGATAGCCGCCGCCGTCCCAGCGCTCGTGCGACGCGCGGACGACGACGCCGACGTCGGCCATGCTGCCGCCGACCTTGTCGAGCATCGCCTGGCCGTAGATCGTGTGCTGGCGCATGATCGCCCACTCCTCGTCGTCGAGCGGGCCGGGCTTGTTGATGATCTCCTTGGGCACGCCGATCTTGCCGACGTCGTGCAGCAGCGAGCCGAACTCGACGAGCCGGCGCTCGTCCTCGCCGAGCCCCATCTCGTCGGCGACCTGCAGCGCCAGTGCGATGACGCCGTAGCTGTGCTCACCGGTGTAGGCGTCGTCGTCGCTGATCACCTCGCCGAGCAGCAGCGCGGTGCCGCGGTAGGCCTTGCTGAGCTCGATCGCCTGGTCGATGCGCGCCGCCCGCTCGCGGGCGAAGATCGCCAGCAGGGCGACGAGCGGCAGCACGAGCAGGAACGCCAGCGGCTCGTCCTGGGCGACGAGCGCGGCGAGCAGCCCGACCGGCGTGAGCAGGACGTCGACGAGAAAGACGAGCCCCGTCATGCGCAGCTGCAGGCGCGGAGGCACCCCGAGCACGAGCCATTCGCGAGCCACCCCGGTGGCGGTGTCGCCGGCGAACTGCATCGCCAGCGCCAGCAGGTACAGCGGCCAGTGCTCGAGCGCGGGCGTCGTGACGTCGCCCGCCGCCAGCACGAGGGCGGGACCGACCGTGAACCAGGAGTTGCCGATCGCCACGAGCAACCGCTCGGGATTGCGATCGCGCATGACGTCGGGCACCCGGCCGAGCACGAGGCCCGCGGCGAAGACGAACGGGGCATACGCCGGGTGGACGAGAAAGAGCGTCGGAACGAGAACGAGCTGCAGCGGGGCGACGTAGCCCGCGCCCACGTCGAACTCCACCCGCGAGACGACCGCCACGGCGAGCACGAGGGCGACGACGACCCCGGCGGACGGCGAGGGCGCGTCGAAGGCGAGCGGCAGCGCGAAGACGACGGCGACGAGCGCGATCGCGAATCCGGCCTCGACGATCGCCTCGCGGCGCTCCGCCGGATTCTGCCGGCGCTCGTTGCCGGTGACCACGAGCCGCTGCGCGGCGCCGCTCAGCCGCGGCCGCGCTCCGTCCCGAAGCCGCGAGATGGCCGACTTCGTGTCGCGCACGCTCACCAGCCAATCGTAACGGGGCCTGTCCAGATCAAAGTGGACAGGAAATTAGGCAATCGTCGTACATAGCTCGAGGTCATTCATGGCGATGAGCGGAGTGAGGCCAACGCCATGGGGGGCGAAGGCGCAAGACCTGCAAGAAGGAGATCGTCCCGTGTTCCTCAGCCGTCCTTTGCTTCGCACCGCCATCGCCACCGTGACCGCGTCCGTCGCCCTTGCCGCAGGCGCGTCCAGCGCGAGCGCCGGCCTCCTCGTCGCATCGGCTCCGTCGTGTGACGATCAAGCCATGTCCAAGACGTTCCTGCCCTGGTGGGACGTCGCCGACTACACCCCGCTGCCGGGCGCCGACTTCGAAGGCACGGCCGACGGCTGGACGATGAACGGCGACGCCGCGATCGCCGGCGGCAACGAGCCCTGGCGTGTCGGCGGCGCGAGCGACTCGCACTCGCTGTCGCTGAAGGCCGGCGACTCGGCGACGAGCCCGACGATGTGCGTCGGCATCACCCACCCGACGATCCGCTTCTTCGCCAAGCGCCAGAGCGGCGGCTGGCTGTCGCTGGCGAGCCTGCGCGTCGACGTCCTCTTCGAGACGGCGAACGGCACCACGGCCTCGCTGCCGATCGGCTACGTCGGCAACGGCGGGTCGTGGCAGGTCACGAGCCCGATGCTCGTCGTGGCCAACCTCCTGCCGCTGCTGCCCGGCGATCGCACCCCGGTCGCCTTCCGCTTCACCGCCCAGGGCGCCGACTTCTCGGTCGACGACGTCTGGGTGGATCCGTATTCGCGCAAGTAGGCGCACCGAGGGTTCTGGAGCAGCTCCGACGGGCCGGCGAGAGCCGGCCTGTCAGCTGCTGCTGCGAGCGCGCCGCGTGCGGTTGCGCTCTTCCTGCTTCTCGACCACGTGCGCGATGAGCTTCAGGATCTGATCGACGCCCGTCGCCTTGGCCTGGCCGTAGGTGAAGGCCTCGCGCCAGTCGGCGATGTGGGCTTCCTTCGCCATGACGTTGAAGAACGAGCGCGGGATCTCGACGCGCACGCGGGCGTCCTCGGCGATGCCCTTGACGATCGAGATCTGGCCCGGGCCGCCGAGCTCGACGCGGTACATCTGGACGTCGCCGCGACCGCGCAGCTCGACCGCGAAGATGAGCTTCAGCGGGACCAGCGCGGGCACCTCCTCGAGAAATCGCGTCACGGCGGTCTCGATCAACGTCTTCGCGTCCTCGGCCATTGGCGAGGAACCCTAGTCGAATGGTTCCCCGTGGCGGTGGGCGCATACCGACCCGCGGGGTCGATCGCACATGCGTCCGATTCGCCCCGCCGCGGGTCGTGGGGGGCGCCCAGCGAGCCGAAGCGCGGTCAATGCGCACGTCCCTCATCCCCGCTCGCGGGCGGGCCATCGGCCGCGTCTGCGCCGCCGCCGCCCTTCTCGCCTGCGCCACCACCCCGCCGGTGGCAAGCGCCCATCACCCGGCGACCGCCCCCGCCGCGACCGCCACCGTGAGCGCCACGCCCGGAGCCTCCGGCGGCGCCACGTTCGAGGGCAGGCTCGTGCTGCGCCACGCCGACTACTTCTCCACGGGCCAGGCCGACTTCGAGAGCATGCTCGAGCTCGACGACGGGACGCGGCTGAACGTCGACCTCCCGACGGGCAAGCCCTCGACCCTGCCGCCCGGAACGCGCGTGCGGGTCACCGGCCGGCGTGATCGCAACCGGATCGCCGTCGCGGCGGATGGCACCCAGACGATCGCCTCCGCGACAACCGCCGTGGCCGCGGCACCCGCGACCAAGCGCGTCGCCGTCGTGCTCATGAACTTCGCCAACAACGCGACGCAGCCCTACACGCCCGCCCACGCGGCGGGTGTCGCCTTCACGAACTCCAACTCGGTGGCCGCCTACTACGCCGACAACTCGTGGGGCGCGACGTCGATGACCGGCGACGTCTTCGGCTGGTACACGATCCCCGACGACAACACGGCCTGCAACTACACGGCCTGGGCGACCTCCGCCAACGCGGCGGCGGCCGCGGCGGGGGTCGACCTCGCCCCGTACGACAACGTCGTCTACGCCTTCCCGTCGACGTCGAGCTGTGGCTGGAGCGGTCTCGCCTACCTGCCGGGCCGCACCTCGTGGCTCAACGGCACCGGCGGAATGAGCCTGCGCGTCATGTCGCACGAGCTCGGCCACAACTTCGGCACCCATCACGCGAGCACGATGAGCTGCACCGAGAGCGGCGCCCGGGTCGTACTGTCGGCGAGCTGCACGTCCAACGAGTACGGCGATCCCTTCACGGTCATGGGTGCCGCGTCGGGCCGCTGGCACACGAACGTGTCGCTCGGGAACTTCGGGTGGCTCGCCGCCGGCCACACGCGCGACGTCACGACGGCCGGCGACTACCTCCTGCAACCGATCGAGCGCGTCGACGCGGCCGGCACCAAGGCGCTGCGGATCGCGCGCACGCCGAGCTCGCACCTGACGCTCGAGTTCCGCCAGCCCGGGATCTCGGCCTTCGACGCGTTCCCGGCGACCGATCCCGCCGTCAACGGCGTGTCGGTACGGGTGGCCGCGCCATACGCAACGCGGACGCAGACACAGCTCGTCGACACGACCCCGGCGACGACGAGCTTCTCCGACGCGCCGCTGGCCGTGGGCCGGACGCTGATCGACCCGCTCACGGGCGCCTCGATCACGACGCTCAGCGTGTCACCGGAAGGCGCGATGGTCCGCGTCTCCCTCGCCGGCGACACGACGCCCCCCAGCCAGCCGACCGAGCTGACCGCGACCGCGCTCGACCCCGGCCGCGTCGCGCTGGCGTGGGCGGCGAGCACCGACAACGTCGGCGTCACCGGGTACCGCGTGTACCGCGACACGACGTTGCTCGCCACCGTGACCACGCGGACGTACACCGACACCGGTCTCGCACCCGGAACCACCTACGCCTACCGGATCGTCGCCATCGACGCCGCCGGCAACGCGAGCACCGCCGCGACGGCCTCCGCGACGACGACCACCGCGGCCGATACCCAGGCGCCGACCGCGCCGACCGGCCTGACCGCGACGGTCGCGAAGAACCGGAAGGTCAGCCTGTCGTGGCGCGCGAGCACCGACAACGTCGCCGTCGCGTCCTACCGGGTCTACCGCAACGGTGCCCTGCTGAAGACGGTCACCACGACGAGCGCCACCGACTCGATCGCCAGCAAGGGCGTGAAGGCGACCTACTACGTGGTCGCGGTCGACGCCGCGGGCAACGTGAGCCCGCCGTCGGCGTCTGTCACGGTCACCGGCTGACCGCGAGTCAGTCCAGCGGCTTGAGCGGCCCGCCGCGCACGGCCTCGGGCAGGTAGTCGGCCTTCTCGCAGCGCACGAACCTGTACTTGCTCTTGCGCGAGCGGGCGACGTGGTAGATGTCGCGGCCCGGGCCCGCAGTCGACGCGGCCGCGGCCGTAGTGGACGGAGATCACGTCGTTGCCGTTGCCGCCGTAGATCTCGTTGTAGCCATGTGACCCGAAGATGAAGTCCGTGCCGTTGCCGCCGTAGATGACGTCCTTCTGGGTGCTCGGCTGGCCCTTGGGATCCCAGTCGCCCCACAGGACGTCGCCGGCGTCGCCGCCGCGGATGTCGTCGGAGCCGTGATGGCCGAGCAGCTGGTCGGACTTGCTGGTGCCGCGATAGCGCACCGCGCCGTCACCGGCCTTCTGGAGCTTGCCGTCGATCGTCGGCCAGTACTTGTGCGACGTGCAGTCGCTGCACGGCTGGCCGGGGATGTGGCTCGCGCCGGCCGCCGAGGCGAGCGCGACGGTTCCGAGCGCGGCGAGCGCGAGCGTGCGGGGGCGATTCATCCGTGAGGCTCCTGACGTGGTGTGACTTAGATCTTGTTTCGCTGCAAGAGCTTGCGGCCGATGACCATCTTCTGGATCTCCGACGTGCCCTCGCCGATGAGCAGCAGCGGCGCGTCGCGGTACAGGCGCTCGATCTCGTATTCCTTGGAGTAGCCGTAGCCGCCGTGGATGCGGAAGCACTCCTCGACGCAGAAGCGCCCAGCCTCGGAGGCGAAGAGCTTGGCCATGCCGGCCTCGAGCTCGGAGCTCTCGCCGGCGTCCTTCAGCCGCGCGGCCTTGCGCGTGAGCAGGCGCGCGGCCTCGATCTGCGTCGCCATGTCGGCGAGCTTGAACATGATCACCTGGTGCTGGGCGATCGGCTTGCCGAACGCCTTGCGCTGCTGCGAGTAGCGCAGCGCGAGCTCGAGGGCGCGCTGGGCGATGCCGACGCCGCGCGCGGCGACGTTCGCGCGGCCGACCTCGAGCGCGTCCATCATCTGCTGGAAGCCGCGGTTCAGGCCCGCGTCCTCGCCGCCGAGGATGTTCTCGGCCGGGCACTTGTAGCCGTCGAAGACGAGCTCGGTCGACTCGACGCCCTTGTAGCCCATCTTCTTCAGCGGGGCCGGGACAATGAAGCCGGCGTACTCGCCGGTGTTCTCCGAGACGCCCGGCTCCTTCTCGCAGATGAAGCACGACATGCCCTTGTAGGGCGGGTCGGCCTTGGGGTCGGTGCGCACGAGCGTGAAGACGATCGTCGAGCGCAGGCCGTTGGTGACCCACATCTTCTGGCCGTTGATCTCGTAGTTGCCGTCGTCGAGCTTCTTCGCGGTCGACTTGAGCGCCTGCACGTCGGAGCCCATCTCGGGCTCGGAGAGGCTGAACGCCGCGCGGCACTCGCCGGTCGCCATGTCGGGGAGGAACTTCTGCTTCTGCTCCTCGGTGCCGAACTTCATGAGCAGGTAGGAGCCGATGAAGTGGGTGTTGATGATCCCGGAGATCGAGATCCAGCCGCGCGAGAGCTCCTCGACGATCATGCAGTACGTCGTGAGGTCCAGGCCCATCCCGCCGTACTCCTCGGGGATCGTGACCCCGAACAGCCCGAGCTCCTTCATCTGATCCACGATCGGCTGCGGGAACTCGTCCTCGTGGTCGTAGTGCTCGGCGTTGGGCAGGATCTGCTCGTCGGCGAACTGGCGGACCATCGCGATGATGTCCTTCTGCTCGTCGGTGTACTCGCTGTACGCGGCGGCTATGGCCATGGTTGGACGTTCTCCCAGGGGTTCCGGATAGCGCGGGGTGACTTGCGGTGAGCTTACCGGCGTGTGAGCCATGGGCGCGCCCTGCGAGACTGCGCGCCGCGATGAGCAACTTCGCCGTCGAGGTCGTGGAAGGGGCGCCCGCGCAGCGGCTGGCGATCGTCGAGCTCGCGCGCGACGGCGCTCGCCGCGAATGGTCCTTCGGCGATGTCGCGCGCGCGGCGCGCACGATGGCCGCAGAGCTGCACGCGCGCGGCGTACGGCGCGGCGACACGGTGCTCACGCTCGTCGGCAACCAGCCCGACTGGGTCGCCACGATGGTCGCCTGCTTTCGCCAGGGCTATGTCGTGCTGCCGTGCAACGAGCAGCTGCGCGCGAAGGACCTGCGCCTGCGGCTGCAAGCGTGCCCGCCGGCGGCGGTCGTCTGCGAGGGCCGCAACGAGGCCGTGCTGGGCGAGGCGGGCTGGACGGGCCCGACGATCGTCGTGCCCGGCGTCGCGGACTGGGAGGAGGCGCAGCCGCCGCCGCCCGCCGACCTGTCGCCGCTGGACCCGTGTCTGATCACGTTCACGAGCGGGACCGCGGGCGAGCCGAAGGCCGTCGTGCACGGCCAGCGCTACCTCGCCGGCCAGCAGGTGCAGGCCGAGCACTGGCTCGCGCCCCAGCCGGGCGAGCTCGTCTGGTGCACGGCCGCCAGCGGCTGGAGCAAGTCGGCGCGCAACGCGTTCATCGCGCCGTGGATCCGCGGCGCGGCGGCGCTGCTGCACGACGCGCGCTTCGATCCCGCCGAGCGGCTGGACCTGCTCGAGCGCGAAGGCGTCAACGTGCTGTGCATGGCGCCGACGGAGTACCGCGTCATCGCCAAGCGCGCGACGTTGCGGCCGGTGGCATCGCTGCGCGGGCTCGTCGCCGCCGGCGAGGCGTTGAACCCGGAGGTCCTGCGGGCGTGGGAGGAGGCGACGGGGTTGCAGATCCGCGACGGCTACGGCCAGACGGAGACCGGGCAGCTCACCGGCATGCCGCCCGGCGAGGAGGTGCGGGCGGGCTCGATGGGCCGCGCGCTGCCCGGGATCGACCTGTCGATCGACGACGGCGAGCTCGTCGCCGACGCGGCGACGGTGCCGACGTTCTTTCTCGGCTACGCGGACGGCGGCGCCCTCGCGCCCGCGCCCGCCGGCCCCTGGCGCACCGGCGATCGCGTCGCCCGCGACGAGGACGGCTACCTGTACTTCGAGGGCCGCACCGACGACGTGATCATCTCCGCCGGCTACCGGATCGGCCCGTTCGAGGTCGAGTCGGCGCTCGTCGCGCACGAGGCGGTCGCCGAGGCGGCGGTCGTCGCGGCGCCCGACGACGAGCGCGGCTCGATCGTGCGCGCGGTCGTCGTGCTGCGCGACGGCTTCGCGGGCTCCGAGGACCTCGCCCGCGCCCTGCAGGACCACGTCAAGGCGCAGACGGCGCCCTACAAGTACCCGCGCCGGGTGGACTTCGCCGACGAGCTGCCCAAGACGGCGAGCGGGAAGGTGCGGCGCGCGCTGCTGCGCGAGGACGGATAGCCATCCAACCGTTGCGGGGGTGGGAGCTCCGCGGTAGCGTCGGGGCCCATGGGCATCGACATCGACCTCGACCTTGATGAGGCGGATATGGCGGCCCTCCGCCGCAGGGCCGAGCAGGAGGGACGCTCGATGGAGGAGGTTGCCAGGTCGGCGATCAACGAGTACATCGCAGGGCGACCGGACCGTCTGCGCACTGCCATCGACCGCGTCCGGACCGAGGATGCGGGGCTGCTCGACCGGCTGAGCGAGTAACGCCGATAGCACCGTACGAGTCGTCGCAACGCGCTCGCGATCGCAAGCACCTGCGCTGATGGACTCTCAGCCGGCCGCGAGCGCCACGATCGCGTCGATCTCCACCTGCGCGCCCTTCGGCAGCGCCGCGACGCCGACCGCGACGCGCGCCGGCGGGTCGGCGGAGAAGAACGTCCCGTAGGCCTCGTTGACCTCGCCGAACGCGCCCGCGAGGTCGGTCAGGTAGACCGTGCAGCGCACCGCGTCGTGCAGCGAGGTGCCGGCGGCCGCGCAGACCGCCTCGAGGTTCTTCAGGCATTGCGTCGCCTGTTCGCCGGGCGTGTCGCCGACGAGCTCGCCCGTGTCGGCGTCGAGCGGAACCTGGCCCGAGCAGAACAGCAGGCCGGCCGCGCTGACGGCGTGGCTGTACGGACCGACGGCGGCGGGGGCGCCGATCGCGGTGATGGGCTCGCGGTGCTGGGACACGGTGGCTGAAAGCTCCTCGCTCGGCGGGGTTTGTGCGGCGACGGCGGACGGTAGCGTGGACCTCATGGCCAACGCTCTTGCCGCCGAGACCTCTCCTTACCTCCTGCAGCACAAGGACAATCCCGTCGACTGGCAGCCGTGGGGCGAGGCGGCGCTCGCCCGCGCGCGTGAGCTCGACCGGCCGCTGCTCGTCTCGATCGGCTACTCGGCGTGTCACTGGTGCCATGTCATGGAGCGCGAGTGCTTCGAGAACGACGAGATCGCGACGCTCATGAACGAGCACTTCGTGTGCGTGAAGGTCGACCGCGAGGAGCGTCCCGACGTCGACGCGATCTACATGGAGGCCGTCCAGGCGATGACCGGCAGCGGCGGCTGGCCGCTGAACGTCTTCATCACGCCCGAGCAGGTCCCGTTCTACGCCGGCACGTACTACCCGCCCGAGCCGCGCCACGGGATGCCGAGCTGGCCGGTCGTGCTGCAGGCCGTCGCGCAGGCGTGGGACACGCAGCGCGAGGAGATCCGCGCCCAGAACGACGCGATGGCGGTGCGGCTGTCCGGTGCCGCGCGCCTGCGCCCGGCCGAGGGACCGCTGGACCCCGCGATCCTCGACGCCGCCGTCGCCCAGCTGCGGGAGGTGTTCGACTCCGTCAACGGCGGCTGGGGCGGCGCGCCGAAGTTTCCCGCCGCCTCGACGATCGAGTTCCTCCTGCGCCGCGGCGAGACGCGGATGTCGCTCTACACGCTGCGCTCGATGGCCTCCGGCGGGATCAACGACCAGATCGGCGGCGGCTTCGCGCGCTACTCCACCGACGTCGCCTGGACGGTCCCGCATTTCGAGAAGATGCTCTACGACAACGCGCTGCTGGCGCGCGCCTACCTGCACGGCTGGCAGGTCAGCGGCGGATCGTCGGGCGGCGATCCGATCCTCAGGCGCACGGTCGAGGAGACGCTCGACTGGGCGCTGCGCGAGATGACCGGGCCCGAGGGCGCGTTCCTCAGCGCGCTGGATGCCGACTCCGAAGGCGTCGAGGGCAAGTTCTACGTCTGGAGCATCGGCGAGCTGCGCGCCGTCCTCGGCGACGACGCCGACGCCGCGATCGCCTGGTTCGGCGCTTCCGAGCACGGCAACTTCGAGGGCGCGAACATCCTCGAGTCGCGGGGACCGGAGCCGGAGTTGGAGGTGCGCGGGCGCATCCGCGCGGCGCTGCTGGCGGCCCGCGACGAGCGCATCCGGCCGGGCCTGGACGACAAGCGCCTGACCGCCTGGAACGGCCTCATGATCCGCGCGCTCGCCGAGGCGGGCGCCGTGCTCGAGCGCGCGGACTATCTCGCTGCCGCCCGCCGCGCGGCGGCCTTCGTGCTCGACGAGATGCGCGACGCCGACGGCCGCCTGCTGCGCACGTACAACGCCGGTGAGGCGAAGCTCAACGCCTACCTCGAGGACCACGCCTTCATGCTCGAGGCGCTCGTGACGCTCTACGAAGCGACCTTCGAGCCGCGCTGGTTCGGCGCCGCCCGCGAGCTCGCCGACGACATCATCGAGCGCTTCGGCGACCCTGAGCGCGGCGGGTTCTTTCAGACCTCATCCGACCATGAACGGCTCGTCGCCCGGCGCAAGGAGATCGACGACTCACCGATCCCGTCGGGGCAGTCGAGCGCCGCGTTCGGGCTGCTGCGGCTCGCGGCGATGACCGGCGACGCCCGCTACGAGGAGGCCGGGCTCGGCGTCCTGCGGCTCTTCGCCGACCTGCTGCAGCGCTCCCCGCTGGCCTTCGGCCACCTGCTGCAGGCCCTGGACTTCCACCTCTCCCCCGTGCGCGAGGTCGCGCTCGTCGGGGCGGGCGGGGCGGATCTCCGCGCGCTCGAACGCGTCGTGCGCGGCGCCTTCCGGCCCGACGTCGTGCTCGCCGGCGGCGACGGCGAAGACGACGGCGGCGTACCGCTGCTGACCGGCCGCAGCGTCCGCGACGGCGCCGCGACCGCCTACGTGTGCGAGCGATTTGCCTGCCAGGCGCCGGTCACCGACCCCGTTGCGCTGAGCCAACTTCTCCAAAGAAGCACGTAGCCGTCGGCCACGTGCGGTAGAAGTCCGCGCTTGGCCTCCTTTCTCGAGATCTTCGCCGGGCGCCGTGCGAAATGGGTCGTCGCGGCCGTCTGGGTGCTGGCGATCGTCGCCTCGGGCGCGGCGAACCTGCCGGGCAAGTTCACCGACGCCGAGAAGAACGAGTCGACCTCGTTCCTGCCCGGCGACGCCGAGTCGACGACGGCGCTGGAGGCCACGAAGCGCTTCCAGGACGGCGACGAGCTCGCGCCGCTCGTCATCGTCTACCGCCGCGAGGGCAGCCTCACCGCTGCCGACAGGCGCAAGATCGCCGCCGACCGCGCGGCGCTCAACGAGCTGCGGCTGCGCGCGACGTCGCCGTTCGCACCGCCGGTGTCCTCGCGCGACGGTACGGGCGCGATCGTCATCGCGCAGGTCACCGGCGACGGCGAGGCGGAGACGATCCTCGACCCGGTGGACGCCGTGCGCGACCGCGTCAGCGACCCGGGCGGCGGCCTGGAGACGAAGGTCACCGGGCCCGCCGGCTACGCGGCCGACCAGATCAAGGTCTTCGAGGGCATCAACGGCGCCCTGCTCGGAGCCGGGCTGCTGCTCGTGCTCATCCTGCTCGCGCTCATCTACCGCAGCCCGATCTTCCTCTGGATCCCGCTGCTGGCGATCGTATTCGCGGAGTTCGGGACCCGCGCGCTCGGCTACGGCCTGACCGAGGCGGGCGTGACCGTCAACGGCCAGTCCTCCGCGATCCTCTCGATCCTCGTGCTCGGCGTCGGCACGGACTACGCGCTGCTGCTCGTCGCCCGCTATCGCGAGGAGCTGCGCCGGCACGAGGACAAGCACGAGGCGATGGCGCTGGCGCTGCGCACCGCCGGCCCGGCGATCGTCGCATCCGGCATGACGGTGATCGCCGCCCTGCTGTGCCTGATGCTGGCCGACGTCAACGGCACGTCCGGCCTGGGCCCGATCGGCGCGCTCGGCGTCGCCGTCGCGATGATCGCGATGCTGACGCTGTTGCCGGCATGGCTCGTGATCTGGGGTCGGCGCGCGTTCTGGCCGCGGATCCCGCACTTCGGCAGCGAGGGCGTCGACGAGACGCACGGCGCATGGCGTCGTGTCGGCGACCGCGTGGCGAGCAATCCGCGGCGCGTCTGGGTGGGAACCGTCGCCGTGCTGCTCGTCCTCGCGCTGGGGCTGCTGAACTTCGACACCGGCCTGACGAGCGGCAACGGGTTCCGCGAGGACGTCGAGGCGGTCGCCGGGCAGGAGCTGCTCGACAAGTCCTTCCCGAGCGGCTCCAACGCGCCGACGGACATCATCGTGCCCGACCCGGCCAAGGTGGACGCCGTGCGCACCGCGGTCGCCGCGGCGGACGGGGTCGAGTCGGTCCGCCAGGTCAAGCAGACCCCCGAGGACGGCGTGCTGCTGGCCGCCGTGCTCGAGCGCGACCCGTTCTCGACGGAGGCCTTCGACCTCATCCCGGGGATTCGCGAAGCCGCCAAGGGCGCCGGCGGCCCCGAGACGCTCGTCGGCGGCGGCACGGCGGTCGAGTACGACCTGCGTCAGGCGGCGTCGCGCGACAACAAGGTGATCGTCCCGATCGCGCTGCTCGTCGTGCTGCTCATCCTCATCCTGCTGCTGCGCGCGCTCGTGGCCCCGATCATGCTGATCGCCACCGTCGTGCTCTCGTTCGCGGCATCGCTCGGCGTGGCGGCGGTCGTCTTCGACGTGATCTTCGGCTTCCCCGGCAGCGATCCCTCGTTGCCGCTGTTCGCGTTCATCTTCCTCGTCGCGCTGGGCATCGACTACAACATCTTCCTCATGGCCCGCGTGCGCGAGGAGACGCGCCGCCACGGCACGCGCGAGGGGATGCTGCGCGGTCTGGCGGTGACCGGCGCCGTGATCACGTCGGCCGGCATCGTCCTCGCGGGCGTGTTTGCGGTGCTCGGCGTCCTGCCGCTCATCTTCCTCACCCAGATCGGCTTCGTCGTCGCGTTCGGCGTCCTGCTGGACACGTTCGTCGTGCGCTCGGTACTCGTCCCGGCGCTGACGTTCGAGATCGGTCCGCGCATCTGGCTGCCCTCGAAGCTCGCCGACGAGAAGCCGGCCGAGCCGGCGCCCCTCGCCCCCGGCTAAGCCTGAATCCACCGAGGATCGGTGGATTCAGGCTAGGCGGCTTCTTCGAGGCGCTGGAGGTCGGGCTCGTCGAGCACGAGCTCGGCGGCGTCGACGTTCTCCTGCAGGTGCGCGAGCGAGCCGGTGCCGGGAATCGGCAGCATGACCGGCGAGCGCTGCAGCAGCCAGGCAAGCGCGACCTGGCCGGGTGTGGCGTCGTGGTGGCGCGCGATCTCATGCACGAGGCCGCCGGGCTTGGCGAGCGCGCCCGCGGCGAGCGGAAACCAGGGAAAGAAGCCCAGCCCGTCGCGCTCGCAGACCTCGAGCACGTCCTGCGAGGCGCGGTCGGTGAGGTTGAAGCGGTTCTGGACCGTGACGACCTCGACGATCGAGCGCGCCTCCTCGAGCTGCTCGAGCGAGACGTTCGAGAGGCCGATGTGGTTGATGAGGCCGTCGCCCTGCATCTCGGCGAGCGCGCCGACGGACTCCTCGTAGGGGACGTCCGGGTCGGGCGCGTGCAGCTGGTAGAGGTCGATGCGCTCCACGCGCAGATCGCGCAGCGAGCGCTCGCACGCCTCGCGCAGGTGATCGGGCCGGCCGTTGCGTGCCCACTGGCCCGGCCCGCTGCGCGTCAGGCCGCCCTTGGTGGCGATGACCAGGCCGTCGGGGTACGGATACAGCGCGTCGTGGATGAGCTGCTCGCTGAAGTGCGGCCCGTAGCTGTCGGCGGTGTCGATGAGGTTCACGCCGAGCGAGATCACGCGGCGCAGCACGGCGAGCATGGCGTCGCGGTCCTGCGGCGGGCCCCAGACGCCGGGGCCGACGATACGCATCGCCCCGAAGCCGAGGCGATACACCTCGAGGTCGTCGCCGATCTTCAGGCTGCCGCTCGCGGCGACGCCGCTCATCCGGCGTCGGTCGCCTCGGACGTACCCTGAAAGCCGTTGCGCTTGTGGGTGCCGTCGCAGAACGGCTTGTTGCTCGAGCCGCCGCAGCGGCAGAGGAACACCGGGTCGCCATCGCCGGCCGCGACCGGCTCACCGGTGACGTCGTCGACGAGCGCGACGCCGCCCATCACCTTCAGCGGGCCGTTCTCGATCATCAGCACGGTCACATCAGACATATGCGGTTCTCCTTGTCAGGTGGGGGCGGCGCTACAGGACCGGCAGGTAGCGATCGAGCTCCCACTGGCTGACCTGCACGCGGTAGTCCTCCCACTCGCGACGCTTGATCTCCACGTAGCGGTTGAACATGTGCTCGCCGAGCGTGCGCAGGACGAGCTCGGACTCCGCGGTGAGCTCGATCGCCTCGCCGAGCGTCTCGGGCAGCTGCTCGATGCCCAGACGGCGGCGGTCGTCCGGCGACAGGTGGTAGAGGTTCTTCTCCATCGGCTCGGGCAGCTCGTAGCCCTTCTCGACGCCCTCCAGGCCCGCCTGCAGCAGCGCCGCGAACGTCAGGTACGGGTTGCAGGCCGGATCCGGGCAGCGCAGCTCCATCCGCGTGGCGTTCTCCTTGCCCGGGTGGTAGAGCGGGACGCGCACGAGCGCCGAGCGGTTGCGGCGGCTCCAGGCGACGTAGACGGGCGCCTCGAAGCCCGGCACGAGGCGCTTGTAGGAGTTCACCCACTGGGCGAAGATCGAGGAGATCTCGCGTGCGTGCTTGAGCTGGCCGGCGATGAACGCCTTGCCGACGTCCGACAGGAAGTACGGGTCGTCGGCGTCGAAGAACGCGTTGCGGCCGTCCTTGAAGAGGCTCATGTGCGTGTGCATGCCCGAGCCGTTCTCGCCGAACATCGGCTTGGGCATGAACGTCGCGTGCCAGCCGTACTTCATCGCGTATTCCTTGACCGTGATGCGGTAGGTCATGCAGTCGTCGGCCATCTTCATGGCGTCGGCGTAGCGCATGTCGATCTCGTGCTGGCTGGGCCCGACCTCGTGGTGGGTGTACTCCACGTGGATGCCGAGCTGCTCGAGCGCGAGGACGGTCTCGCGGCGCACGTCGGAGCCGGCGTCGAGCGTCGTGAGGTCGAAGTAGCCGCCGTTGTCGAGCACCTCGGTGCCCTTGGCGTCACGGAAGAGGAAGTACTCGAGCTCGGGGCCGACGTTGAACGTGTCGAAGCCCAACGAGCCGGCGCGCTGCAGCGCGCGGCGCAGGACGTGGCGCGGGTCGCCCTCGTAGGGCGTGCGCTCCGGCGTCAGCACGTCGCAGAACAGGCGCCCGACGCCCTGCTCCTCCGGGCGCCACGGCAGGATCGCGAAGGTCGTCGGATCGGGCATCGCGAGCATGTCGGATTCCTCGATCGCGTTGAAGCCCGTGATCGACGAGCCGTCGAAGCCCATCCCGCCCTCGAACGCGTCGTCGAGCTCGGCGCGGTTGATCGAGAACGACTTCAGCTGGCCGAGGATGTCGGTGAACCACAGCCGGATGAAGCGGATGTCGCGCTCGGCGACGATCGCCTTGACGTCGGCGGGCGTCTGGGGACGGTCGTCGTCATTCATGCGCGGGAGCCTAGTGGGTCTTCTCGGGGGCGAGCCGCTGCCCGGATGCCGGCGCCGGCTGGCAAGGACGCAGGACCGAGGTGTGCCTCTGGCACATCGAGCGGGCACCGCCGGCCGAATCGACGCTGATTCAATGCAAACGGCCCTCCGGCCGGTGGTCAGGACGCCGCCAGGCGGTGATCGGCGCCCGGCATTTGGGTGGGGCGTCCCCGAGAAGGCCCACTGGTGGGTGGACCCGCAAGTGGCGGCTGGATTTTCAGCCAGCGCCGGGCCCAGGCCTCGAGCTCGCGGACCGCGGGCGCGAGGGCGCGACCCATCTCGGTGAGCTCGTACTCGACGCGCACCGGCCGGCCGGGCCGGACCGTGCGGCGCACGACGCCGCGCGCTTCGAGCTCCTTCATGCGCTCCGACAGCAGGCGGTCGGAGAGCTGCGGCACGGCCTCGGCGATCTCGCCGAAGCGCAGCCGCTGGCGATGGATGAGCACCCCGACGATCGCGCCCGTCCAGCGGCGGCCGATGAGCTCGACGGCCTCGTGGTACTTCGGACAGCAGCACGGCCGCTCGTGCTCGACCGTGGCGACGATGACGGTTCGCGTCGCCGGCCCGCGGCGGCGCGGGTCCGGCGGCGGACGATCCTCGGCAAAGCTCATCGGGGTAAGCCTAGGCGGCTCGCAGCGTTCGGGTGTCTTCGACCGAGCCGTCGACCGGCACATCGCCGGCGACGTTGACCATCGCGGTGAAGCGCTCGAGCGCGACGTACGCGATCGCCTCGAGGATCTGCTCGTCCGACCAGCCGTGCTCGCGCGCCTCTTCGTGCAGGTGCATGGGCGGGCGCCCGGGGTTCTCCACGACGGCCTTCAGGTAGCGCAGCAGCGCGGCCGCCCGCTCGTCCTTGGAGGAGAACTCGCGCGCCAGCGCGACCTCGTCGAGCGGCAGGCCGGCCTGGCGCGCGGTGCGATTGTGCAGCGCGATGCCCGGCCGCGAGCCGTGGTGCTGGGCGACGGCGAGCGAGATGCGCTCGAGCGTCGGGACGTCGAGCTCACCGCGACGCAGCTCGGAGCGAAAGCGCGCGTAGCCGCGCAGGGCGGCGGGCGAGCCGGCGAGGGCGCCGAGGAAGTTCGGCAGCTGGCCGCCGGTCGCGAGGGCACCGCGCAGGACCGGGACCGAGCCCTCGGGCGCGGTGAGGTCGTCGTGGATCTGGAACCTGCTCATCGTTGTCTTCATGGGGGGATGCCTTCTGGGGGGAGATGGCGATATAGGCGTCCGTGCCGGTGCTGCTTACTTGTCGTAAGTGTAGGCCGCTCGGCCCGCTCACACAAGGGGGTTGGAGCAGTTCTACGCACGCGGCTAAACGCCGGCTCACGCGCATGTGTGGATCTTGCGAAGAGTGCCCGGCGGGCGGTACGGCAATCGATGAGATGGCGCGCGGACGCCGCCGGCTCCGGCCTGCGGCCGACCGCGGCGAGGCGGCGCGCAGGCGGCGAGCTAGTGCGCGAGGACGGACGCGTCGGCGGTGCCGACGGCGACCAGGATCAGCATGAGGCCCATGAGCAGCGCCCACATGGCCAGCCGGTCCGGGCGTGCGCCGACGCGCTCGGCGGCACGGCGCGGCGGGCGGCGGCGGTCGAGCTCGATGCGGTCGCGCTCGCGCGGAACCGACGGTGCCGGCACGGTGCGGCCGCGGATCTCGATCGTGCGACGGGTCGGGACGGCGCTGCCCTTGACGTGCGGACCACGGCGGGCGGGGAGCGGGCGGACGATCTCGACGTCGCCCCGGCGGTCACGGACCTCGTGGCCGCGCTCGGCGACGGCTCCGGTACGGCCGTCGCGCACGGAGCGGCCGTCGACGAGGTCGGCGCGGCGGTCGGCGAGGTCAGCACGACGGCGTGCTTCCTCCGTGCGCTCATGGACATCTCGGAGATGTTGTACGTCGGCCCACCAAGCTGGGGCTTCGATGTGTCCCATGTGGTTTTGCCCTCTTTCCGTGGAGGCCTACGGGGTGAGCTGACGGGCTCGCGCTGAAAGAGTCGCGCTACGCCGAACACGTCCGGCGATTCGCCCCAACGAATGGTTCCCCCGCTCCCGGGGCCCGTGAGGGCCCAAGGATTCGGCGATCTGACGGCGGCATCGTAGCACCGCTCGATTTCCCTGCATATACGCAGTGTTATGGAGACTGCGGACGGAATGACGCAGTTTGCGGGTTCGGGTCAGCGCGGCCGGCGCCAACTCACCGCAAAGCCGTCAGATCCGACGCGACCGAGCTCACGCGGGCGCCGCCGCGGCGCCCGGCCCGACGGGCAGGCCTAACGCCCGGAGACTTCTTCGAGGTATTCGGCGACGTGCTCGGCGTCTTCGCCGTCGAGCAGCTGGGCGGGCATCTGGCCCGTCCCCCGAGCGCGTCCCTTCTTGATCGCGTCGATCGTCAGCCCCTTCGTCGGCGCGAGCACGTCGAGGTCCGGGCCGACACGGCCGACGGCGTTGGCGTCAGCCAGCGTGTGGCAGGTCGCGCACTTGGCGTTGAACTGCTCGCGCCCCTCCTTGAGGTCGGCGCTGAGCTTCTCCCCGCCGGGCCCGGCCGAGGCCTGATCGCCGGTCACGATGATGCCCGGGACGATGAGGCCGAACAGGATCATCGCCGCGACGATGGCGAACTCGGCGACGTGCAGGCGCTGGGTGCGCCCGCGCTCGAGCGTGTCGCGCACGCCGCGCGGGCCGCCGCGCATCGCGACGAGCACGACGCCGAGGCCGAGAGCGACGAAGAACGACATGAAGAGCAGCGCTGCCATGCGGTCGCGGAATCTACTCGACGTGGAGGCGAAGACGCGTCAACGTCGCCGCCCGGCCCCGAAGTTCATGACGGGCGGAGCGACCGCGCGGAAGTCGTCGGTTCCGGTCGCGGCGATCGCCTGACCCTCCTCCAGCTCGCGCAGCGCCGCCTGGCGGGCGAGCTCGAGCGCGTGGGCACCGCCGGCGAAGCCGGTGGTCATCGAGAAGTCCATGACCTGCGCCGCAACGCGGTCGCCGACCTCCAGCCGCGTCAGGCCGCGGGCGACGACGTTGATCGCCCCGCCCGCCGACGCATGGCGCTCCAGGCGGCCCTCGACGACGACGAGCGGCTCGGTGCGCACGGTCAGCCGGTCGCGCTCGTAGATCTGCGGCGAGACGATGACGTTGACCGTGCCGTGCTCGTCCTCGAGCAGCAGGAACGTGATGCCCTTCGCCGTCCCCGGCCGCTGGCGCGCGATGACGAGGCCGCCGATCCGCACCCGCTCGCCGTGCCCGAGCCGGTCGAGCGACCCGATGTCGACCGCGCCGGCGGCGCGCAGGCGCGGGCGCAGCAGCCCGATCGGGTGCGTCGAGGCGGTCAGCCCGGTCGTCGCGTAGTCAGCGACCATCTCGTCCCAGGCCGACAGCGCCTTGAGCTTCGGCGGCGCCGGGAGGTCGAGCGCCAGCGCGAGCTGCACGCCCTCGCGCCCGCGGGCGCGCAGGGGTGGGCGGGATGGTCTCGTGACACCCAGCTGCCACAGCGCGACGCGGCGATCGCCGCCCGCCAGCGCGTCGCAGGCGCCCGACCAGGCGAGCCTCTCGAGCGCCGCCCGCCCCGCCCCCGCGCGCGAGGCGAGGTCCTCGAGCGCCTGGAACGGCCCACCCGCGTGACGCGCCGCGACGAGCGCCGCGACCTCCTCGCGGCGCACGCCGAGCACGTAGCCGAGGCCGACCTGGACGGCGCCGTCGGCCCGCACCGTGCAGCCCACCTCGCTGGCGTTGACCTCCGGGGCGAGGACCTCGATCCCGCGCCGCTGCGCCTCGTGGACGAGCGCGTCGGGCGGATAGAAGCCCATCGGCTGCTCGTCGAGCAGCGCGCAGAGAAACTCCGGCCCGTAGTGCACGCGCAGCCACGTCGACTGGTAGGCGAGCAGGCCGAAGGCGGCGCCGTGGGCCTTGGGAAAGCCGAAGCCCGAGAAGCCGGCGACCATCGAGAAGACCTCCTCGGCGCGCTCGCGGGTGACGTCGCGGTGCTTGGCCAGCGCCCCGTCGACGAAGCGCTGGTGGTAGGCCTCCAGCGCCTCCGCCGAGCGCTTGCGGCTCATCGCCCGGCGCAGCCCCTCGGCCTCCCCCACGCTGAAGCCCGCGAACGCCTGCGCGACCTCGAGCACCTGGTCTTGGAAGATGATCGTCCCGAGCGTGTCGCGCAGCGGTGGCTCAAGCGACGGGTGCAGGAAGGGGACCTCGAAGGACGGGTCGGCGCGCAGCCGCTGGCGACGCTCGATGTACGGGTTGACCGCGCCGCCGACGATCGGCCCGGGCCGCACGATCGCGACCTGGATCGTGATGTCGTCGAGCGTCTCCGGACGCGTGCGCCGCAGCGAGCCCATCTGCGCGCGCGACTCGATCTGAAAGACGCCGGTCGTCTCGGCGTTCTGGATGCACTCGTACGTCGCCGGGTCGTCGTAGGGAATCCGGCTGAGGTCGATGAGCTCGCCGCGGCGCCGGGCGATGTGGTCGACGCAGCGCTCGACGGCCGACAGCATTCCCAGGCCGAGCAGGTCGATCTTCAGAAAGCCCGCGTCCGCACAGGAGTCCTTGTCCCACTGGGCGAGCTGGCGGCCCTCCATCGCGGCCGGCACGAGCGGCACGCAGTCGACGAGCGGGCGCGTCGCCACGATCATCCCGCCGGAGTGCTGGGAGAGGTGGCGCGGCAGGCCGTAGGCCTCGTCGGCCAGGCGCACGAGCCAAGCCCAGCGGCCGGTCCGCCGGCCCTCGCCGAGCGCCGTGTCGATGTCGCGGTCGACATCGCGCGACGACCAGCCCTCGCTGCCGCGGGCGACGCGCTCGATCTCCCCCGGCGGCAGCCCCAGCGCCTTGCCGATCTCGCGGATCGCGCCGCGCGCGCGGTACGTCGGGAAGGCCGCGACGAGCGCCGAGCGCTCGCGGCCGTAGCGCTCGTGCACGCGCGGGATGAGGACCTCCCGGATGTCGCGCGGGAAGTCGAGGTCGATGTCCGGCAGGGCGGTGAGCTCCTCGTTGAGGAAGCGGCCCAATAACAGCTTGTTGGCGATCGGGTCGACGTGGCTGAGGCCCGTGAGGTGGCAGACGATCGACGACACGCTCGAGCCGCGTCCGCGGCCGGGCGGCAGCAGCGAGCGGGGGTTCGTCGCCCCGTCCGCGCCGCCGCGCCCGCGCACCTCGACGGCCACCTCGCGCGCGAGCTCGAGCAGGTCGCGGTGCAGGAGGAAGAAACCGGCGAGACCGAGCTCGTCGATGACGCGCAGCTCCTCCTCCAGGCGCGCCTTGGCCTCCTCGTGGTGGGGGCTGCCGCGCGGGTAGCGCTCGTCGAAGCGCGCCGCACAGACCTCGGCGAGCGCGCGGCCGGCGGTCGCGTCCTCGGCGCCGGGGTAGCGGTAGCCGAGGTCGCTGGAGAGGTCGAAGGTCAGCGTCTCGGCCAGGCGCCGGGACTCGGCGACCGCGTCGGGATGGTCGGCGAAGCGCACCGCCATCGCCTGCGGGGTGCTCAGCACGTGGGCGTGGTTGCCGCGCCGCAGCGGCTCGGAGGCGTCGAGCGTCGTGTGCTCGCGGATCGCCACGAAGACGTCCTGCAGGTGCGCGCGCTCGGGCGAATGCGCGTGGACGTTGCCGGTCGCGACGGTGGCGACGCCGAGCCGGCGCGCCAGGCTCGCCAGACCGCGGTTGAGCGCCCGGTCGTGGCGGGCCAGCGGGCGTTGCAGCTCGACGCGGAAGGCGTCGCGGCCGAACGCCGAGAGCAGCCGGCGCATCGTCGGCTCGTCGCGGATGCCGCTGCGCGCGCAGCCGCTGAGGCAGACGAGGCCCTCGTGGTGGGCCTCGACGTCGTCGAGCGAGACAGCGGGCTCCGTGCGGTCGCGCTGGGGCCCGTCGCGCGTGTGGGCGTGGGCGCGGGTCAGCAGCCGGCAGAGGTTGCGCCAGCCGTCCGCGTCGCGGACCAGCAGCGTGAGGTGGCGGCCGTCGTCGAGCGTGACCTCCGCCCCGTGGATCGCCCGCAGCCCCAGCGAGCGGGCCGCCTGGGCGAACTCCATCGAACCCGACAGCGAGTCGTGGTCGGTCAGGGCCAGCACCTCATGACCGCGGGCGATCGCCGCCGCCACGAGCTCCTCCGGCTGCGACGCCCCGTCGAGGAACGAATAGGCCGAGTGGCAGTGCAGCTCGACGTACGAGGATTCGGGCAGCGAGGGCATACGAACACATGTTCGCACACGGTGCAGACGGCGTGACGCACACGCATAGTGGACGCGCTTTTGCGCGCGGCCCACTACCACCCGGGAAATCTCACGAATCCCTCAAGTCGAACATGCGTCCAGCCGATGAAGCCACCACGGCAGCAGCGCTGCCTTCTCAAGCTTCAAGGGGGCATCAATCATGCAGCCGCACTCCAGTGGTGATGGCGGGGCCGCGCCCGCGCTCACCCGCCTTGCCGTGACACATCCGTGGGCCGTTCTGAGCGCGTGGATCGCCGTCGTCGCCGTGCTCGGCGTCATCGGCCTGGGCATCGACGGCAAGCTGTCGGCCGGCGGCCTGCATGTCAACAACTCGGAGTCCTCCCACGCACGGGAGATGATCGGCGGCAACTTCGGCGACTCGGCCACCGTGCCCGTCCTGCTGCGCGGCCCCCGCGCCGACGTCAAACGCCAGGGCAAGGCGCTCACCGCCACGCTCGCCAAGCGGCCGGGGATCCGCGTGCTCAGCCCGTGGACGACCTCCTCCGGGCGCACGGCGCTGCGCCCCGCGGCCGACCGCGCGCTGCTGCTGCTGTCCGTCAACGGCACCCACGACGAGATCGCCGCGCGCAGCGAGGATGCCGAGACGCTCGTGGCGAAGGAGACCTCCGCGCCGGTTCGCGCCACCGTCACCGGCCTTCCGCTGCTCACGCGCGACGGCACGCGCTCCTCGCTGGCGGCCGTCCACCAGGCCGAGCTCATCGCCCTCCCCCTGCTGCTGCTCGCGCTGCTGCTCGTCTTCCGCTCGCCGCTGGCCGCCGCGATCCCCGTCGTCTTCGGCGCCGCCACGATCGCCGCCTCGACCGGCGCCCTCGCCCTGCTCGCGGGAGCGGTGCGCCTCGACGCCTTCGCGCTCGCCGTGTCCTGCATGGTCGGCCTGGCGCTCGCGGTCGACTACTCCCTGCTGTTCGTCTCACGGTTGCGTGAGGAGATCGCCGGCGGGGGTCACGAGGACATCGAGTCCGCCGTCGCCTCGGCCACCGCTCCCACGACGCGCACCGTCGCCGCCGCGGCCGCCGCGATCGTCGTCGCGATGGCCGTCGCCGCCGCGATGTCGCCCGGCACCGCGCTGCTCGCCGCCGCGCTCGGCGTCACCGTCGTCGCCGTCCTCGCCGCGGCCGCCGCGATGCTCGCCGTGCCGGCGATCCTCGTCGTGGCCGGGCCCTGGCTCGACGCCGGCTCCGTGCCGGCCGGCGGCGGCCACGGCCTCAGCGCCGGCATCGCCCGCGCGGCCACCCACCGGCCGGCGCTCGCGCTCGGTGCGGCGCTGCTGCTGCTCGTCGCCAGCATCCCGGTGCTCGGGCTGAAGACCGGCGCGCCCGCCGCGCAGTCGCTCCCCTCGGACTCCAATGCCCGCGCGCAGTACAACTCCGTCTCGGAGGCGATGGGCCCCGGCTGGACCGAGCCCTTCGAGATCGTCGCCGTGACGCGCAAGGGCACCGTCACGACCGCCGCGCGGCTCGCCGCCCTCGAGCGCGCACAGCGCAAGCTCTCGCGCGACCCTGCCGTGCGCGCCGTGCTCGGCCCGGGCTCGATCGCCGGCTCGGCGCGCAAGCTGCGCAGCGCGGGGCGCCGCGCGGTCAACGTCGACAGCCGTGCCCCGCGCGACGCGAGCAAGCGCCTGCGCCGGATCGACGCGAACGTCAGCACGGCGGCGAGCGGCGTGGACTCGCTGCGCAGCTCGCTGTCGACCGCCAACGCGGCGGCGGGGAAGATCTCCGCCGGATCGCGCGATCTGCAGGGCGGCGTCGGCAGCCTGAAGAACGGCCTGAGCGGGGCGGGCACCGGAGCCCGCCGCCTGGCCGCCCAGCTCTCGGCCGGCGTCGGCGCGGCGAAGGGCCTGGCGGCCCAGTCCTCCTCCGCCGGCAGCAACGCCCGCGACGTGCGCAACGGCGCGCGTGAGCTGAGCACCGGTCTGGACACGATCGCCAGCAGCGCCCGCGACCTGCAGGGCCGCCTGCAGACGCGGGCGAACACGCTCGACCGCGTGCGCTCCGGCATCCGCGCCCAGCGCAACCAGGCCGACGCCTCGCTCGTCGCCGCCGAGCGCTCGATCTCCGGCTTCACGACGACCGCCATCCGCGCTCGTGCCGCCATCCAGCAGGCCCGCCGGGCGCTCGCTGCCGACGCCGCGGCCGCGCTCGACGAGCCGGTCCGCCAGCTGGGCACGGACGCCCAGTACGCCGGCAAGATCGCCGCCGCGACGCCCGCCGGCGAGGCGGCCCGCCTGACGACCGCCGTCGGGGAGCTCGCCGCGAGCGCCGACGCGATCACCCGGCGCGTGCGCAGCCTCGGCGGGACCGTCGGCACGCTCGCCCAGGGCGGCGACACGCTCGTCGACGCGCTCGACCAGCTCGACGGCGGCGCCGACAAGCTCAGCTCCGCGGTCGGCGCGGTCGGCGCGGGCGTCGACGGCCTGGCCAGCGGCGTGCGCAGCGGCGAGCAGCGCAGCGGCGAGCTCTCCAGCGGCCTGCGCGACGCCAGCAGCGCGGTGCGCGGGCTGAGCGGATCGCAGGGCGACGCGGGCGGCTCGGCACAGCCGGCCAAGGGAAGCGCGAGCTTCTTCGACTCGGGCTACTTCCTGCTCGCCGCGCTCGAGAGCGGCAACGGCGACGCGCCGTTCGGCGTCAACGTCGACAAGGGCGGCCAGGGCGCGCGGATCGTCGTCGTGCCCCGCTATCCGGCCTCCGATCCGCGCACGCAGGCGCTGTACGCGCGCCTGCAGAGCAGCGCCGCCAACCTCGGCAGGACGCTCGGCGCCGAGACGGCGGTGGGCGGGCCGGCCGCGGTGCTGTCGGACTACGACGCGGCCTCGCGCGGCCGCCTGCCCCTGATCGTGCTCATGCTGACGCTCGTGACGGCGCTGCTGCTCGCGGTCCTGCTGCGCTCGGTCGTCGTCGCGGGCATCGGCGTCGTGCTCAACCTGCTCGCCGTCGGCGCGACGCTCGGCCTGCTGCGCCTGCTCTTCCAGGGCGACACGCCGCTGCTCGGCGGGCCCGGCGAGATCGACGCGGTCGCCGTCACCGCGATCTTCGGCGTCGTCTTCGCCCTCTCGATCGACTACCAGGTGTTCATCGTCAGCCGGGTGCGCGAGGAATGGCTGCGCACCGGCGACGCCGCCGCGGCCGTGCAGGTCGGGCTGGCGCGGACGGCGCGGGTGGTCACCGGCGCCGCGCTGAGCATGCTCGGCGTGTTCTTCGCCTTCGGTTTGGCCGACGTCGCCAGCCTGCGCCAGTTCGGCGTCGGCCTCGCGATCGCGGTGATCATCGACGCGACGCTCGTGCGGCTCGTGCTGCTGCCGGCGGCACTGCACCTGGCCGGAGACTGGGCGTGGTGGTCGCCGAAGCTCGGCCTCGACACGCACGCCCGCCCGGCGCAGGCGCCCCACGTGCTCGCGTGGGAGGCGCCGGCGAGCCGCGACTGACGGGTGCGTCGGGGGCTGCCTCGTCAGACGCAGTCGATCCGCGGCTCCCACAGCCCGCCCGACGGGCGGGAGGATGCGGCGATGAGCTCGCTGCGATCGTCCGTGTGCTCGTATTCGGCGCCGAGCCGGACGCCGCCCGCGATGCCCGCGGCGACGCCGCCCGAGGTGCTGCTGGTCCGGTAGGTGCGCACGTCGAGGGCCGCGAGGTCGCGGATCGCCGCGCCGAGTGCCCGGATCGCGTCGCCGCTCGTCGGGTCGTCGCGGAAGCGCGCCCAGGCGGCGGCGACCACCGGGTCGCGCAGGTCCAGGCGCGCGCCGAGCTCCCAGCGCCGCCCGCCCAGGCTGCCGGGCATGCCGCCCGCGTTCGCGCGGGCGCTGCGCAGCGATCTGGTCACGAAGAGCGGCAGCGCCGCCCCGCCCGCGGCCGAGCCCGTCGCCGCAACCGACAGCTCGATCGGGCGGCGCTGCCGATCGAGCGTCAGGCCGAAGGTCGTGGCGCCGTCCGATGCGACCGCGGGGCCCAGGCCGGCGGTGATCGCGCCCCAGCCGGAGCGGTTGGCGTTGAGCGTCAGCGTCACGTCGCCCGAGCGCAGATCGCGCTTGACGCCGAGCAGCGTGCCGCCGAGCGCCTTGAGCCAGGCGGCGCCGATGCCGAGCGTGGCCAGGCCGCGCGGGCCGCCCTCGTGGAGGTCCTCGCGCGGCCGCGCCGGCGAGCGGCCGTCAGCGATCGCCGTCATGAAGCGCGCGGCCTCGCGCGCGTCGCGGGCGACGTACACGTTCCCCGAACCGTACGCGAGCTGTGCCGCGATGCGCGCTTCGTCAGATGCGCCGACGTTGCCCGCGCGGGCGTGGGCACCGATCCCGAGCTCGACACCGCCGGCGCTCATGCGCCCCACCGTCAGGCGCACGGTGCCGTCCGACATCGTCTCGCGCAGCACGTAGCGGTCGTGGTCGAGCCGGACGACGAGCAGGTTGACCGCGAGGTGGCGCTGCTTGCGCGTCGTCGCCACCGCGCACGGCTTCGAGCGCCATTGCGGGCACGGCCCGCCGCCGACGAGGCACAGCGCGTGGCGGACCTGCCCCGCGACCGCGTTGACGATGCCGGGCGCGCCGATCCCCGCCGACGCCAGCGCGGCGGAGAAGACGATCGCCAGCACGGCGACGATCGCGACGTAGTCGACGGTCGCCTGGCCGCGTTCGGAGCCCATGGCAGCAAGGCTGCCGGGCGAACCGCAACGGCTCTACGCGCGTTTGTTGCGAAAGAAGCTCAGATTCGTGCCGGTCGTCGCGCGCGAGCCCGCGGTACGCACGTAACGCCGCCCGTTGCGCGCCTCGTCGGCGGCGACGACGCGCTCGAGCAGGATGGTCTGGGCGAGGCCGACGAGCGTGCAGCCGAGCGCGATCCGCAGGCCGGCGTCCCAGCCGACGGCGCCGAAGCCGAGCTCGCCGGGCACGACGAAGAGCGCGGTCAGCACGACGACGACGAGCGGGGGCTTCCACAGCGCCGTCGGCTCGCCGGTCAGCGGCGTGCCGGGCGCCACCTCCTCGGCGGCGACGAGCCAGCGGCGCACGAAGTGCGGGCCGGCGACCGCGAGCACGACGGCGACGAAGGTGAGCTGCAGCGCGGTGCTGGCCGCGCGCTCGGTCGCCTCGGGGGCGAAGGCGATCAGCAGCACGCCGGCCAGCGCGCCGGAGAGCGCGAGGACGGCGCCCTCGAGGCGCAGGCGCTCGCGGTAGGTCGGGGGCGAAGGCGGCATCGTCTTCACACTACGGGCGGTTTGACGATGGCGATCATGCGCGGTTCGGCCGCCGGACGGGCCGGACACGTCCGGCGACGCATCACGCCGCCGCCACGACCGCACCTGCGACGGCGGTGATCACGGCGGCGACGAGCATGCGATCGCGCCACGCCGCCCGCAACCTCGGCGTCACGGGCACCGTCGGCGCCGCGCGGAAGCTTGCGGCCTCGACGGCCACCCAGCGCAGCACCGCAGCGGCCAGCGGGCGCGGCCGGCGCGGGACGTCGCGCGCGTGCTCGACGAGCGCCCGCGCCGAGTCGCCGAGCGCACCCCCGGCGCCGAGCCGGTCGAGAATCGCCGACGCCTCGGCCATCGACGGCACGCGGCGGGCGAACAGCAGCGAGCGCCGCGCCACCTCCCGCAGGCCCGGCTCCCCGGCGGCGGCCCGCAGCCATGTCGCGACGAGGACGACGAGACCGGCGCGGACCGTGCGCTGGAGCGTCAGGTCGAGGCCGGCCCCGCCGACGAGCCCGAACAGGAGCGCTCCAGCGGCGAGCAGCGCCGCGAGCGAGAGGCCCGCCTTGACGGGTGCGAGGTCGGGCCGCGCGGTCGCCCATGCGATCGCCAGCCAGACGGCCACGGCGCCGAGGACAAGCCAGGCGGTCGTCGCGATGAGCACGCAGAACGCGAGGATCGCGGCGAGCGCGACCGCGCGCGGGTCGTAGCGCGGCGGTCGGACCGGCGCGGTCGTTCGCCGGGGTGACGGCGCGCGCGGAACCTCGGCCGCTGCCTGCGCGGCCTCCCCGCCGGCCATGGTCTTTGCGCCGGTCTGCGGCCAGCCACGCAGCGCCGCGCGGTAGACGAGCACCTGCACGACGCTCGCGAACACGGTCCAGGCGAGCAGGACCAGCAGCGTGGCCACGATGGCCGCCGCCGGCCCGTCGGGGACGCCCGGGATGCGGCCGGCGATCGCGTCGTACGTCGCTGCATAGGCCTCGAGGCCGCCGGCGATGATCGTGATGTAGAAGAGCGTCATGAGCAGCTGGTCGACGGCGCGGATCGCGGCGCAGGCGCCGATCTGGGCCGCCAGCCGCGACCCGCGGCGGTGCATTCGCCCGAGCAGCGGCGCCGACAGGGCCTGCGTGAGCGGCACGGCGAT
Organism: uncultured Actinomycetes bacterium; assembly: GCA_963751065.1. Taxonomy (GTDB): domain Bacteria; phylum Actinomycetota; class Thermoleophilia; order Solirubrobacterales; family Solirubrobacteraceae; genus CADCVQ01. The sequence continues at coordinate 74,874 of CAVVTD010000008.1, read as the reverse complement.
GCGCGCCGGGCCGAGCACCGCGACGGTCTGCAGCATCGCCGCGAGGCTTGCGCCGTAGCCCGTGCGCGCGCCGGCGACCTGCGCGGCGCGGGCGAGCGCGACGCCGCCGGCGAGCGCGACGCCGTAGCCACCGGTCGGGACGATGCGGGAGGCGAGGAACGAGGCGCTCGCGACGTGGGCGAGACCGGCGTGCGCGGCGGCATCGGGGGCGGGCGGCTGGTCGTCGCGCATCGGTCCATCAGTGTGGACGACGGCTCCCGGCGGCGGGCCGGGAGCCGCCGAGGCCGGCGTCAGCGCTGGCGAAACCACCGCTGCTGCTCGAGCTCGCGGAAGACGACGACGTTGCGCCCACAGGTCGTGACGACCTCCCAGTAGCGCCGTCGCAGCGGCTGGTCGGTCCACCAGCGATCCTCGATGAGCCAGCTCTCGCGGACGGCGTCGACCGTGCGCCCGTCGACCTCCAGCGGCCGCCCGGCGTCGTCGGCGTGGACCCTCGCGGGGCGCGGCTCGCCGATCCGGCGCGGTCCGGGGCTCATGGCTCGCTCCCGCGGATCGGACGGGCCGTCCGGGACTCGAACGGCGTCAGCACGACGCGGCGCTCGGGCACGCGCGAGTCCGGATCGATCTCCAGGACGCGCAGCGCCGCGTCGGGCCCGGCGGCGGCGCGGGCCTGGCGGACGGCCTCGTGCAGGCGCTCCTCGCGCCGCGCCGCGCCGTCGTCGAACAGCGCGTGGCCCTCGGGGTGCGGCGGGCCGAAGCGCTCGATCGTCAGCTCGAGCGTCTCGGCCGGCGCGGGCAGCAGCGCCAGGCGGTTGCCGAGCACCATGCGCATCCGCTCCCCGTCGGCGAGCGCCTCGCGAAAGACGACGCGCTCGCGCCACGTGCCGCCCTCGACGAGCCGCGCCGCGAGCACGACAGCGCGCAGCGTTCGCCCGCGCCGCTCGCGGCGCGCGAGCAGGCGGTCGACGAGCAGCCCGAGCGCGCGGCCGAGCTGTTCGCCCGAGCCCGACTCGGGCAGCTCGAGCTCCTCGCGCAGCAGCTCGCCGGGCAGGCGCGGCGCAAGCGGCGTGTCGTGGCCGCGGGCGAGGTCGTGGGCGAGCAGGCCGGGGCGGCCGAAGCGGTCGGCGACCGCGCCACGCGGCAGGGCGGCGAGCTCGCCGAGGCGCGCGATCCCCAGCCGCTCGAGCGGCTCGACGAGCGCCGCGGTCTCCGGGCGGCGGCGCAGCAGCTCGACGGGATGGGATGCGAGGTCGGCCGCGCCGGAGATCTTGGCGGGGCGCCGCACACGGGCCGCGGAGGCGGCGACCATCGCGCAGAAGCGCGTCGGCCCCTGCCCGATGCGCGGGCCGGCGAGCAGGCGGCGCTGACGCTCGGAGCCCTGTGCGGCGAGGTAGCCGTCGGCGAGGATCCGCACGACGCGGCCCGCGTGCAGGCGCTCGAGTCCGCGTGCATCGAAGCAGGCCTCGCCCGGACGCAGCGACTCGACCGCGGCGCCAAGGCTCTCCAGCCGCCCCAGCGCCCGCTCCCACGCCTCGGCGACGCCCATCGGGTCGGGCGGGACGAGCGCCAGGCGCGGGCAGCGCGACAGCGCCTCCCCCATCCGCATCCCGGCGTGGATGCCGAAGGCCTCTGCGGCCTGTGAGACGGCGCCGATGAACAGCTCGCGACCGGACTCCGGCGCGAGCGCCGCGGGTTCGCCCAGCAGGCCCGCCCGGCCGCCCGCCGCGACGGCGAGCTCGAAGCGCTCGAGCAGGATGCAGACGACCGTCATGCGAACAGATGTTCGCATTGATGGCGTCGCGCCGCAAGCGCAGGCTCAGCCCGCGAGAGGCCGCGCCATAGCATCGCCGCGGTGACCGCGCGCGTTCTGGTGTGCCTGCTCGCCGTGCCCGTCGCCGGCGTGCTCATGGGCAGCGGCCTGGCGGCGCTCGCGCACGCTCCGGGCAACGATCCGTGCCTGAACCTCGCGGGCCGGACGGAAGGCCGGTCGTGGTGGGACGGGTCGCTGGAGCTCTGGCCGCTGGGGCTGCGCTGTGAGAACTCGGTACGCAGCGAGTTCTTCGGCCCGACGACGGGTGAGCTCACCGCGTGGATCGCCGCCGCCGTGCTGCTGGCCATGCTCGCGCTCTGGCGGCGCGGGTCGGCGTTCGTGCGCGGCGCGGCCACCGCGGGGGCGCTGCTGGCGCTGGCCGGCGTCGCGTGGCTCTACATCGGGGTCAACGGCGCGTTCTTCGCCGCCGTGTGCCTCGGGCCACTGCTCGCGTTCGCGCTCGATCGCCGCCTGCGACCGGCCGCCATTCGCTCACGGTGGGCCTCGCTGTACTTCGCCGTCGCGCTGGGCGCCGTCATGTTCTGCGCGATCTTCGGCGTGGTGGCGATCCGGGGCGCCGGCATCGCGTTCGGCGTGCTCGGCGGGGGTCTCGTGAGCGTCGCGGTTGAGCGCGCACGCCGCCGCAGCGCCGTCACAACATAGAAAACCCCCGCAATTGCGGGGGTTTTCCTTAGCAGACCGATAAGCCGGATTCTGTCGTGAGCAGCCATCCATCTGACGCGGCCGACCTGGACCTTGGCGGGCAGCCTGCAAGCGGTCCTGCTTGGCCTTGCATCGGGTGGGGTTTGCCTGGCCGCCGTGTCGCCACGGCGCCGGTGCGCTCTTACCGCACCTTTTCACCCTTGCCTGTGCGCGCTCGCGCGCGCCATCGGCGGTGTGTTTCTGTGGCACTGTCCCGCGGGTTTCCCCGGGTCGGGTTCCCGACCACCCTGCCCTGTGATGTCCGGACTTTCCTCGAAGGGCGAGCCTCCGCGGCTGCTTGGTCTGCCCTTCCAGCCTATCGCCGCGCCAGGGCGTGCAACGGGGCGTTCAGCAGCCATCGCACGCCATCGCGGGCCCAGCCCGGATAGGGTCCGCCCATGGGAGACGTGCTCGGCCGGCGCATCGCAGCGGCGATCATCGACGCCTTCATCATCGCCGTCCTGCTCGTGATCATCGCCAAGACGCTCGGCGACGAGGGAACGACGAAGCAGTCGCTGTGGGCGGAGACCGAGGGCAGCCCGCGGACGATCTTCCTGCTGCTCACGTTCGCCTACTACTTCGGCACCGAGATGGCGTGGGCGCAGACGATCGGAAAGCGCGTGATGAAGCTGCGCGTCGTGCGCGTCGACGGCGGCCCGCTCGGCGCCGGCCCGGCGGCGATCCGCAACCTCGTGCGCTTCATCGATGCCCTGCCCGCGCTGTACATCGTCGGTGGGATCACGGTGTTCGCCACCGGTGAGCGTCGCGCGCGGCTCGGCGACCTCGCCGCCAAGACGAAGGTCGTCGCCGACGACGGCTCGGGCCCGCCACCGCCGCCAGATGAGCGCCGGGATCGCACCGACCGCCCCGACGACGACGACATCCTCGCGCAGGTCCTCCGCTAGCCGGGCCCCGCGCCGCGTTCGGGCCTCGGAGGTTGGCCTACAGCAGCTCGGTGCGACAGTCGCCGCAACGACCGCCGACCGCGGACGGCCCGGATCCGTAGCGGGGCTCCATCGCCCCGTCGCAGATCGGGCACGTCGCGGTGCGATGCACGCTGAGGTCCTCCCAGGCGCCGGAGAGCACGTCCTCCAGCGTCCGGCCCTCGCGCGCAGTCGCCTTGAGCATCGTCGGACGCTCGAGCTGGGCGACGACCATCACGGCACGCTCCGAAACAGCCCGACCACGCGCCCGAGCACCCGCACGTCGCGCGAACGGATCGGCTCCATGGTCGCGTTCTCGGGCTGCAGGCGGATGTGGTCGGCCTCGCGGAAGAAGCGCTTGACGGTCGCCTCCTCGCCGACGAGGGCGACGACGATCTCGCCGTCCTCGGCCGTCTCCTGCGGGCGCACGACGACGTAGTCGTCGGGCAGGATGCCGGCGTCGATCATCGACTCGCCGCGTACGCGCAGGACATACTCGCCGTCCTCGCCGCCCGCGAGCGCGGGCACGGACACGTACTCCTCGATGTTCTCCTCGGCGAGCACCGGCGAGCCGGCGGCGACCTGGCCGACGAGCGGGAGGCCGTCGGGCCGTACGACGATCGACTTGACCTGCTCGACGGCGCGGTCGAGCAGCTCGATCGCGCGCGGCTTGGAGGGATCGCGTCGCAGCAGGCCGAGCTTCTCGAGGTTGGCGAGATGCGCGTGGACCGTCGACGAGGAGGCGAGGCCGACGGCCTTGCCGATGTCGCGCACGGTGGGCGGATAGCCGTACTTCGCCGAATGGCGCTTGATGAAGTCGAAGATCTCCTGCTGGCGCTTGGTCAGGTCGAGATCCATGGCGCAGGCTCCTTGACGTGGGTCGGACTGTGGTGCGAGGCGAACATCTGTTCGCACAAGCTAGAGGGCCGATCGGACGGAAGTCAAGCGGCTGCCTATACTGGCCCTCGCCCTGCGCCGGTGGCGGAATTGGTAGACGCGCAAGGTTGAGGGCCTTGTGGGGGGATTCCCCCGTGGAGGTTCGAGTCCTCTTCGGCGCATGTTTGAGAGACCCCGGCATAGCCCGGGGTCTTTCATGTCCGGACTTGGCTGCTCCACATGCGGGTCTGGACGCTCGCCAGGCCGTGCGTCGTCGTGAACTTGCGCGTTTCTTGCACGGGTTTTCCCACCCCACGGCTCTCACCACACCATGTCCTCGCAATGGACACAGGCATTTGAATAGGTGTCTTCGTCAGGCGGGTGGCGGAGCACATGCTGCGTGGAGGACACCCGGCATGACGTCGCCATAGGAGATCGATGAGCCCGCTGCAACGCCGTGCTGAGGAATGCCTGCTTGGGTATCGCGCCCAGTCCCACCTCCGGGGGCCTGCGTGCGGACGGTGAAGACCAGCGAGGCAGCCGCCATGCTGAACGTCAGCCCCAACACGCTGCGCGCGTGGGAGCGGCGTTTCGGCTACCCGATACCGCAGCGATCGGCCGGACGCCACCGGCAATACACCTACGGCGAGGTCGTGGCGCTGCGCGACGCCCTCCAGCAGGGGCTCTCGATCTCCTCCGCCGTCAGCGCAGCGCGCGAGTCGCTGAGCACCGACACGCATACGCTCGTCGGCGCGCTGGCGGCATTCGACTTCGAGCGCGCGGACAACGCCATGGAGTTGGCGCTCGCGATGCGCTCGCTCGAGCGCTGTGTCGAGGAGGTGCTGCTGCCCTCGCTCCACGAGCTCGGCGAGCGCTACGGCACCGACAGTGCGCCGTGGGCCTTCACGGCGAACTGGGCCGACAGCTGGCTGCGCCGCGCACAGCGCCTGGCACCACCGGTACGCCGCGTCGCGGTTCTCATCGGCAACGCGACGCGCGACGAGCTCGATCCCGACGCGCTCACCCTGCGCGCGCTCGAGCTGTTCTGCGGACGCTCCGGCGCGCGGGTCGTGACCCTGCCCGTGCGAGGCGTCTCGCGTCTGCAGGACGTCATCGGGAGCCTGGCTCCCGACGCAGTCATTCTCGCGGGCGCGCACGCCGGCGATGACGACGTGGCGCGCTGGGCCTACCGCGTTCGCGCGGCCGCCGGGCCGCTGCCGATGGCACTCTTCCTCCGGCCTCCGAAGGGGCCGAAGGTCCGCACGACGGGTACGCCGATCCTCTCCGACAAGCCGATCGAGGCTCACCGCGAGCTCTTCGTCATGCTCGACGATCGCGAGGTCGTGCGGGTCGACGAGGCGCCCACGCTCGCGATCGTCGATGACGAGCGTCGCGACGCACAGCGCTGAGCGTCGCTTACGAGGGCCGGCGCGCGTGTACGAGCAGGTTGCCGTAGTACATGCCGGTGCGGTCGATCCGGTCCATCGCCGCGCCGAGGAGGTTCACCGCGAGGCACAGCAGCGTCCACAGGGGAAGGACCGCGGCCGTGAGCAGCCGCCCGCGGCGCCCGCGGGGAAGCGCGTCGAACGTCCAGCCCAGGGCGATGGCGCCGAGCGTGCTGCCGATCGCGCCGTGGGTCTCGACCTTGATGAGCTCGAGGCCGTGGTCCTCCAACACGCGGCGCGCGCCGTGGCGTGACAGCCGGCGGTAGTCGTCTGGCGCGTTGTGCTCCCCGAAGATGAACGGCACGGTGACGACGACGTCACCGCCCGGGCGCACCACGCGGACGAGCTCGCCGACGGTGTCGTGCAGGTCGGCGACGTGCTCGAGCACCTGCGTGCAGAGCACGGCGTCGAACTCGCCGTCATCGACCGGCCAGCGTTCGCCGGGAACGATCAGGCGGTCCACATCGTCTCCGTCGAAGACGTCGATCCCGACGTACCGGCGCGCCCCCGGGACCCAGTCGCGATAGGGCTTGGCGCCGCAGCCGACGTCGAGCACGTCGCCGTGCAGCGTCGACAGCAGCGGTCGCAGCACCGCGTACAGGGGCGTGCCCGCCAGCCACTGGTGATGCCACGGGCGCAGACGGGGGTGACGGCCGGCGTAGGCCACGTAGCAACGGTGAAGCAGGCTCGCGCCGGCGTGGCCGGCGGCGTTCGCCGGCACGGCCGGTGCGCTCGTGGAGGTCACGCCGCCGACGCTACGCGCGAGCGACCCGCCCGCGCGTGCGTGCAGCGCTTTCGTGCTGTTCCTGCGCGGTCATCTCCACCTTCCGCATCGGGCTCAGACGCCGCGCGGGTCGCGCCGTAGCGTCGCACGTCGATGGCCGACCGCTCCCTCGCCAAGCGCGTATTCGACGGCTGCGCGACGCTGTTCGTCGCGCCGCTCGCCCTGAGCCATGTCGCGCGCCGCCGGCTCGTGGGGCGTGAGCGCGCCTACCTCGAGCTCAGCGAACGCGCCTCGCGCTGGCCCGGCATCCGCGGCGAGCGCATGCGCGCCGCGCTGCATCGTCGCCTCGGTACGCCGGTCGGCGACCACGCCGTGCTGCGTTTCGGCTGCGTGCTCGAGCGTCCGCCCTTGAGCATCGGCCGCATGACGATGCTCGGGCACTACACCCACGTCCAGCACGCGAGCATCGGCGAGGACTGCCTCGTCAGCGACCACGTCCTGATCATGGACGGCCGCCGCCAGCACCACTTCGGGCGCATCGACATGCCGGTCAACGCGCAGGGCGGGATCGTCGAGCAGATCCGCGTCGGCGACGACTGCTTCATCGGCGGCGGTGCGACGATCCTCGCCCACGTCGGCGATCACTGCGTCGTCGGCGCGGGCAGCGTCGTGATCGAGCCGGTGCCGGACTATGCGATCGTCGCCGGCAACCCGGCGCGGATCGTCGGCGACCGGCGGCGGACGCGACCGGTGGCGGCATGACGACGGTCCTCGCCGGCGACTCGCGACACACCCGCGCGGACGACCCGATCGAGCCGCCCGAGGTCGTCATCGTCTCGGCGACCGGCGGTCGCGACCTGCTGCGCGCCTGCCTGCGCTCGCTCGAAAGCCATCCCGCACGAGGCGGGCGCCCGCGTACCTGGGTCGTCGACAACGCGAGCGCCGACGGGACGGCGGCGATGGTCGCACGCGACTTTCCGTGGGTGCGGCTCGTCGCCCAGTCGTTCAACTCGGGCTACTGCGCCGCCAACAACCTTGCCCTGCGCCGGACGACCGCGCCGCACGTGCTGCTGCTCAATCCCGATACCGAGCTGGCGGCGGGCGCGCTGGATCGTGCGCAGGAGCGCCTGCGGCGAGATCCCGGCGCGGCCGTGGTCGGCGTCCGGCTCGTGCGAGCCGACGGCAGCTTCGACCACGCTGCCAAGCGGGCGTTCCCGACGCTGCTGGGCGCGCTGACGGAGTTCACCGGGCTCGCCCGGCGCGGGCGCCACGCGCAGTACCGCGCGCCGGCCGTCGCCGAGCACGCCGTCGGCGAGGTCGATGCGGTCAACGGCGCCTTCATGCTCGTCCGGCGCGCGGCGCTCGAGCAGGTCGGGCTGCTCGACGAGGGCTACCGGATGTACGGCGAGGACCTCGACTGGTGCCGGCGCTTCAAGCTCGCCGGCTGGCGGGTGCTGTACGACGGCGGCATCACCGTGCTGCACGTCAAGGGCGCGCTGTCCGCCGTCGACTGCGGCCGGCGACGCCATCGCGGGCTGCGAACGAACCTCGCGTTTCACCGTGCCATGGGCCGCTACTACCGCAAGTTCCACGCCGGCTCGCACCCCGCGCTGGACGGGCTCGTCTACGTCGCGCTCGGCGTAAAGCTCGCCGGGTCGGTGCTGCGCAGCACGCTGGCGCGGCGCGCTCTGCGCTGATGCTGGTGTCCGCGATCGTCGTCAACCACGACGGCCGTGCGCTGCTGCCGTCGTGTCTGCGCTCGCTCGAGCGCGCGCTGGCCCGAGTACAGGCGCCCACCGAGATCGTCCTCGTCGACAACGGCTCGACCGACGGCGGGCCCGACGAGGTGCGCATCCGTTTTCCGGCGATCCGCATCGTCGAGCTCGCGGCGAACCGGGGCTTTGCGGCCGGAGTGGGAGCGGGCGTGGCACACAGCACCGGCGAATGGCTGCTGCTGCTCAATAACGACGCGACGATCGAGCCCGAGGCGGTCGTCGCCCTCCTGCGGGCGGCTGCGGATCGCCCGGGCGTCGGCTCACTCGCGGCGCAGATGCGCTTCTCGCGCAACGGGGCGGTCAACTCGGCCGGTCTGGGCGTCGATCGTCTCGGCGTCGCCTTCGATCGTCACATCGGCGCGCTGCCCGCGAGCGCCGGGCGGGAGGTCGTCGAGATCTTCGGCGCCAGCGCGGGCGCCGCGCTCATGCGCCGCGCGATGCTCGCTGACATCGGCGGCTTCGACGAGTCGTTCTTCATGTACCTCGACGACGTCGACGTCGCGTGGCGCGCGCAGATGGCGGGCTGGGCCTGCCTGTACGTTCCGGCTGCGGTCGTGCACCACGATCACTCAGCGTCGAGCATCCACGGCTCGCCGTTCAAGCACCTGCACGTCGGCCGCAACCGCGTGCGCCTGCTCGCCAAGCACGCGCCGCGCGCGCAGCTGCTGCGCTACGGACCGGCGATCCTCGCCTACGAGCTCGCGTACGTCGTCGTGGCCGGCGTCACAGATCGCACGCTCGCGCCGCTGCGCGGCCGTGTGCAGGGCCTGCGCTCGTGGCCGCGCGACCGCGCGGCAGGGCGGGCCATGCGCCGTCCCGTGGCGCTGGCGGCCGTGCAGGGGCCGCGGCGCGCGCTGCAGCGCCGCCGCGATGCGCGCCGCGGCACGGCGATCGGGACGCGGTAGCGGCTCAGGCGACGACCCGCTCGCGGCGCGCAATCACGACGTCCTGGAACGTCAGGCCGGTCGCCGCGCCCGACCACGTCCCCGGATGGACGGCGTCGACGCGCAGGCCGGCGCCGGCGAGCGTCGCGCGGACGTGCGCCGGGCTGAAGCCGACCGCGGTCTCGGGCGAGCGGGGATCGAGCGCATGGAACTCGACGCCGCCGTCGTCACGGACGCGATGGCGCAGATCGACCTTCGCCTCGCCGCGCGCCAATCGCGCGAGCACGTCGTCGTCGACGAGGCAGAAGGTGGCGAACAGCGTGCCGCCCGGTGCCAGCACGCGCGCCGCCTGCGCGGCGTAGTTCGCGAAGCCGGCCGGCAGCAGGTGGGTGAACAGCGACGTCGCGACGGCGAAGTCGAAGCGCGCCGTCGCGAACGGGAACGCCGCCTCGTCGGCGGCCACCGCGCCGCCGGGGTTGTAGTGGGTGTTGGCAATGTCCAGCAGCGTGAAGCCGAAGTTCGGATGGCGCGGCGTGATCGTCCGCCGGCACCACGCGATCATCTCGGCGTCGACGTCGAAGCCGGCATAGCTCCCGTCGCGCAGGTAGCCGGTCAGCGGCAGCGCGAGACGGCCGCTGCCGCAGCCGATGTCGACGACGCGATGCCCGGGGCGCAGGCCGGCGGCGACGAGCTGCTCGACCAGCGCGTCACCGACCGCGCGGAAGTCGCCGGCTCCGACGCCGCGCAGGCGTCGCGGCGGGCAGCCGGCGGCGTCGCTTCCGAGCATGCGCTCGAGGCCGTCCGCGCCGGTCAGCGCGGCCGCTCGCAGCGTCCGCGCGAGCCGGTTGTGGCGCAGGTGCCTGCGCGCGCGGCGCGCGATCGGCAGCGCGCTCACGTCGCCGGCACGCGCACGAGGTAGCAGTCCTGCGGCATCTGCGCCTCGCCGGACGCCGTCGCCGCCAGCACGTCGACGAGCTGGAAGCCGGCGATGAGGCGCTCGCGCACGAACGCCGGCGAGTGGTAGGCGATGCAGAGGTTCGTGCCACGGGCGGTGTCGAACTGGACGACCTCCTCGCCGCGCTCGTAGCGGGCGAGGTCGGCCGCCACCAGCCGCTCGCGGTACGCCTCGCCGGCGACCGTCAGCAGCAGCAGCCCGCCGGGCTTGATGATGCGCCGCAGCTCCGCCATCCACGGCAGCGCGTGGCGCTCGGCGAGGTGCGTGAAGATCGACAGCGCGTAGACGAAGTCGAACGAGCCGTCTGCGTAGGGCAGCGGTGGGTCCTCGTCGCTGACGGTCGCGTTGACGAACGGCAGGTTGGCGCGCGTCCAGCGCGCGAGCTCGGGGTTCGGGTCGCAGCCGTGGATCGCGGGGCCCTCGACGTCCGCCCACCAGCGCGCGACGCGGCCGCAGCCGACGCCGAAGTCGAGGATCGCGGTCCAGTCGGCCGGGTCGGCGCCGTTGCACGTGAGCATCTCGCGAAACAGCGCCGCATGACGGCGTCCCGCCTCGAGGAAGTACGCGGGGTCCGCCGAGCCGCAGACGAGCACACGCAGCTTCGCCGGGGGCAGCGGCAGGTCGCCGGCGGGGGCAGCGGTGCTCGCGCCGGTGAAGCGCGTGCGCTCGTAGGCCTCGTAGGCGCGCAGCAGGCCGATCTCGACGCGGCTGCGGACGGGCAGCGGCGTGCGCAGCAGCCCGTGGCGGAGGGTCCGGCGGGCGGTGGCGGCGATCACCTGCGGAACGTAGGACGCGATCGCAGCGCTCATCGGCCCGCAGGCGAACAATTGCGCGCTTTGGCCGGATTTCGATGCGCGGACGCATACGGTCGCGCGCGATGACCCACGAGCACTATCTCGCGACGCGCCACTTCCCGGCGCTCGACGGACTGCGCGCGGTCAGCGTGCTCATGGTGCTGGCGTTCCATGCCCACGACCCGCTGTGGGAGCCGCTGCGGGGCTACCTCGGCGTCACGGTCTTCTTCGTCATCAGCGGCATGCTCATCACGACGCTGCTGCTGCGCGAGGAGGATCGCGATGGACGGATCGCGATGCGGGCGTTCCTGCGGCGGCGCTGGTGGCGCATCGTGCCGCTGTACGTCGTCGCGCTCGCGGTGTTCACGGTCGGTGCCGTCAGCGGCGTCGCCGGCGGTGGCGAGGGCTACGGTGCGCGGCTCGCGTACTTCCTGACGTTCACGAACGAGTTCGCCGGGTTAGGGACCTTCGCCCACAGCTGGTCGCTCGGGATCGAGGAGAAGTTCTACGTGGTGTGGCCGCTGCTGGCGTTCGCGATCGCACCGCTCGCCCGCCACCGGACGCTGCTGGTCGGCGTGCTGCTGCTCGTGGCGATCGGATCGCTGGCGCTGACGCCGCGGGCCTATCCGTTCGTCTACGCGCCCGTGCTCGTCGGCTGCGCGCTCGCGCTTGCGCTGCACAGCCGCCGGTCCTTCGCGCAGCTCGAGCGGCTGAGCCGCGGGGCGGGACCCGCGCTCGTGCTGGCGCTCATCGTCGTCACGCTGACGGCGTTCGGCCCGGCCGGCTACGTGCCGCTGATCAACGTCCCGTTCGCGATCGCCGTCGCCCTGCTGTTCCCGGCGCTGCTGGCGTCCGCCGGCCCGGTACACCGCGTGTTCGCGGCGCGGGGGCTGACGTACGTCGGCCGGCGCTCCTACGCGATCTACCTCTTTCACCTGCTCTGCGTCGACGCCGTCACGCGATTTCTGCCCGCGGGCGCGAGCGCGCCGGTCCAGATCGCGCGGATCGCGCTGATCGCCGGCGCGTCGATCGTCGTCGCCGAGCTGCTGCACCGCACGGTCGAGGCGCCGCTCATCGCGTTCGGTCGCCGTGAGCGCGCACGGCCCGGCGATACGCGCCTGCGAGCTCGCTGGCGTGCCGCGCGGGCGTGAACTGCGACGCGACGCGGCGCGCCCCGGCGGCACCCATCGCCGCCCGCCGCGCGCCGTCGTCGATCAGGACGTCGATCGCCCGCGCGAGCGCGCCGGCATCCTCCGGCGCGACGAGCAGCCCGCACCCGGCGTCGACCTGCTCGGGCACGCCGTCGATCGCCGTCGCCACGACGGGCAGTCCTGCGGCCATCGCCTCGAGGACGACGAGCGGGAACGGATCCTGCCGGGCGGGCAGCACGAACACATCCCAATCGCGTAGCTCCGCGCGGCCGTCGGAGACCGTCGACCAGCGCACCCCGCAGCGGTTGCCGCGCCGCACGACGGCCTGCGCCCATGCCCGCTCGCCCCCGCCGGCCAGCGGCCCGACGAGCCGAAACTCGACGTCGCTGCGGCGGCGGGCGATCTGCTCGGCCGCCGCGACGAAGAGGTCGCTGCCCTTGCGCTCGCAGACCGTCGCGAGCGTGCCCACGACGAGTGGCCGCGATGCAGTTGCCCGGGCCGGCTCGCGCAGCGGCGCGCGATCGGCGTCGATGCCCGCGGTCACGAGCCCGACCGGGACGCCGCGCCGGCGCAGCGGCTCGGCGCAGGCGTGCGAGACCGACGCGACGTCGTCGACGAGCCGCGCCAGCGCCACCGCCGCGGCGCCGCGCGTGCCTGCGCCGAGCATCTCGTGCACGTGCAGCAGCGTCGCGTGGCCGCGGCGTCGTGCCACGAGCGCCTCGGGCAGGGTGAGGATCGTGTTCGCGTGGACGACGTCGGGCTGTGCGCGTTCGAGGAAGTCCGCGAAGCGCCGCAGGTAGCCCGGCACGGTGCGTGCCCGCGCCCAGACGCCCGGCGGCTCACGCAGCGCCGGCCAGCTGTAGCGCAGCACCCGCGGCTCGCCGGCGACCGTCGCGCCGCGGCCGGCGAGCAGCTCTGCGGCCGGCCCCGGCTGCGGCGCCCAGAAGCAGAAGCTCCAGCCCTCGCGCTCGAGCGCCGGCAGGGCGCGCAGGACCGCTGTGGTCGCTCCGCCGATCTGCGGCTCGTGCAGCACGACGGCGACGAGCGGGCTCATCGCGGCCTCCCGAAGACCATGAAGGCGAGGACGACCGGCAGCGCGATGGTGAGCGCGTAGCCGAACGCCAGCGTGTAGCCGCCGACGGTGAAGATGAACGTCAGCAGGACGCCGACGACGAACAGCGCGGTGCGTACCGGACGACCCGCCTCGTCGCCCGCGGCCGCCCGCAGCCCCATCAACGCGCGCGCAAGCAGTCCGACCAGCAGCCCCCCGAGCAGCACGCCGGCGAAGCCAAAGTCGCGGTAGAAGCTGCCGGTGGCGCCGATCGGACGGCCGGCGAGAAAGCGATCGCCCCAGACGAGCTTGCGAAAGCTCGTGTCGTTGGGCTCCGGACGGTCGGCGTACAGGGCGCTCGGGATCTGCGAGCGGACCGCCTGCGAGAGCTCGCCGCCCCAGCGATACGGTGACGCCGCCGGAATGCGGTTCGTCGCGATCAGCACCTGGTCGAAGACCGGGCTCGTGCCGAGCAACGCGCGTGCCTTGACGGCCTGTGCGGGCACATCGGCGAGCGCCTCGACGACCGGCCGCTCGCGCGCGCCCTCGCGCAGGCTCAGGTACGCCGACGAGAACAGGATCGCCGCGGCCATCGCGCCGAGCAGCAGCCGCGGACTCCACCGGCGATGCTCGTGCAGCGCGATGGCGACGACGAGCAACGGCACTATCACGAGCGTGCGCGAGCCGAGCAGCAAGTAGAAGCAGGCGAGCTCGCCGACCGCGATCGCCAGCGCCAGCCGCTCGCGCGTGTTCGCCGGCGGATACCAGCACGCCCACAGCACGAGCCCGGCCGTGGAGAAGTTCAATGCCAGCAGCAGGACGAAGCCGAAGCCGAGGTTGGCCGTCGTCGAGAACTGGCTCAGCGCGCCGGCGACCCCGCCGATGCTCGCGAGGATGAACAGCTGCCCGGCGAGCCCGACCGCCAGCCACGCCGCCACGACCCAGCGCAGGTCCAGCGGCCGCATGCCGGCGCCCAGGCGCGACCATGATGCGGCCAGGCGCGTCGCCGCGTGGAGGCGGTAGCCGGCGAGCACCGCGCTGAAGAACAGCGCCAGCGCCAGCATCGCGCGCGTCAGCGCGCCGTCGAGGGGGCCGATCAGCCGCGAGTGGACGTACAGCGAGATCTCCTGCGCGGACAGCTGCTGAAGCGCCTCGGCGCCGGTCGCGTAGGGGTCGTAGGACGTGCGGACGAGCGTGCCGGCGGACAGCACCAGCTCCAGTGGCCGCACGACGAAGTACAGCAGCGTCGTCAGCGCGATGACGCCGAGCGGCGCCACGAGCGCGTCGTTGCGGGCCGCCCAGACAACCGTCCCGGCCGCCATCGCGCCGAGCGTCGCGATCAGCACCAGGGCGAGCGTCACCGCCCGGGCACGCTAGGCCGGGGATCGCGGGCGCGTGACGCTGCGCAGGTTTGATGGGCGGTGCGCCACCGATCCTCCACTTCCCGCCAATCGCCCGACGCGACGCCGTCCGCCATGTAGATCTGCGGCCGAGTGCCACCCTCCCCAGAGCGGGTTCCCGAACCGGCCCAGCGCGTCGTCGCAGTGCCGTGGCGCCTGGACCACGGCCGCCGCACGGATGCGCGCATCCTGGCCGGTTCGTCGCTGACGATCCTCGGTCGCGTGGGCTCGAAGCTCGCGGTGGCGGTCTTCCTCGTCGTCGCCGCGCGGCTGCTGTCCAAGGCCGAGTACGGCGTCTACTCCTACGTGCTCGTGCTCGCCGGCACGTTCGCGCTGATGGCCGATCCGCAGATCACGGTGCTCGCCGGCCGCGACGTCTCCGCCGGCCGCCGCGACGTCGCGACCGGCTACTGGGCCGCGCTGCCGGTCGTGCTCGGCGCCGGCGCGATTGCGGGACTGGCGATGCTGGCCTTCGGGCTGCTCGTGACCGGGCCCGGCGCCGGCACGGGCGCGCTGGCGATCGCCGCGCTGTGGATCGTCTTCAACCGCCTGGCGAGCCTGGGACTCGACATGCTGCGTGCGGTCGGCCGCCTGGGAGCCGAGGCGGCGATCGAGCTCGGCGGTACCGTCCTGCTCGTCGGCGCCGCCACGACCGTCGCCGCCGCGGGGCTCGGCGTCAGCGGCGTCCTCATGGTCTTCGCGATCCACGCCGTGGCGGTCACGGTCGTCTGTCGTATCGCGCTGGGGGAGGGTGTGCGGCGGGTCGCCGCGCCGCCCGGCTACCGGATGGCGCTCGTGCGCAGCGCGCTGCGGCTCGGGCTCGCCGCGGCAGCGGTCGCGCTGGCGACGCGCGGGCCGCTGCTGGCGCTCGGCATCGCGGGGTCCGCCGTCGCGGTCGCGACGCTGTCGGCGGGCCTGCGCTTCGCGGACACGGCATACCTGCTCGCGATCACGGCGGGCCAGGCGCTGCTGCCGAGCATGGCCGCCGTGCGCCGCAGCGACCCGCGGCGGGCACGCCGGCTGGCCCGGCGCACGATCGCGCTCATGACCGCGGGCGGCGCCGTTGCGGCCGCCGTCAGCGTCCCGTTCGGCTCGGCGATCACGACCGCCGTCTTCGGCGCGCCATACACGTCGTCGGGCCCGGTGCTGTCGGTCCTGATGTTGAGCGTGCCGTTCATGGGGATGCTGTGGATCTCGTGGTTCGGCCTGTGCGCGTACGACCGCGAGCGCGACGTGCTGCTCGTCGCCGGCGCCTGCGCGCCCGTCTGCCTTGCGGCGGCCGCGCTCGTCGTGCCGCGAGCGGGCGCGCTCGGGGCGTCGTGGGTGTACGCGGCGACGGTATGTGCGCTGGCGCTCGGGACCTACGCGATGTTCGAGCGGCGGGCACGGGCCGCGTGATGGCGGGCGCTATCCCACCCCGCTACGACCGCCATCCCGCGCAGCTCTTCGAGGCGGCGGCGCGCGCGCGGCTGCGGCCCGGCGTCGCGATCCTCGACGTCGGCTCGGGACGGCGTCCAGCGATCGAGCCGGCGGCACGGCCGGCAGGGTGCAGCTACGCCGGCCTCGACGTCAGCGGGCGCGAGCTCGAGCTCGCGCCGGCCGGGTCCTACGGCACGCACGTGACCGCGGACGTCACCACGCCGCTCGCCGGGCTGCGCGGCCGGTTCGACCTGGTCGTGAGCGTGCAGGTGCTCGAGCACGTCAGCGACACGGCGCGCGCGCTGGCGAACATGCACGACTACCTGCGGCCGGGTGGGTCGCTCGTCGCGCTGCTGTCGGGACGCTTCAGCGCGGCCGGGATCCTCAACGCCGCGATTCCGTCGCGGCTCGGTGTGCTGCTCATGAAACGGCTGCTGCGGCGTGATCCCGAGTCCGTGTTCCCCGCCCACTACGACCGCTGCCGCGCCGGCGCGCTGCAGCGCCTGCTCGCCGGCTGGACGCGCGCCGACGTCATCCCGATCTTCCAGGGCGCCGCGTACTTCAACTTCGCGCTGCCGCTGCGCGCGGGGTACCTCGCGTACGAGAACTGGGCGTTCCGGGGTGGGCGCGCGAACCTCGCCACGCATTACCTGCTCGTCGCCGAGCGCTGAGCCTGAATCCACCGAGGATCGTGGATGAATCCCTGTCGTGGGCGCGCACCAGGGTCGATCGGCGGCGCACCTCAGGGTGGACCCCTTTGGAAGCCGCCGATCGGCGCTGGTGCGTGATCCACGGCGGGGATTCGCCGCGAGGATCGGTGGATTCAGGCTGAGCGCCGAACGGATCGAGGCGAGGCCGTGCCGCGCCGAAAACTGCGGAAAACGTCCATCGCCGCTGGCTGAGCACGGCGCTGTGGTCTGCTCGGTCGCAGTGAGTGAGCCGCTTGGATCCCGGCAGGCGCAGGCATCGACGACGATTCCCGCGACGCCCGCCCGCGCGCGCTGGGCGCCGCCGCGCGCGTCCTTGGATCGCCGCGACCCGCCGCTGCCGGATCCCGCCGCCGTCTCGCCGTCGCCACCACGCGCGAGCTGGCGCTCGCTGTTTCACGGCTCGCGCTGGACCGCCCTGCGCGTCGCGACGGACGCGCTCATGCTCGCGCTCGGCTGCGCCATCGCGATGGGGCTGACCGCCGGCCGCGAGACGCCGTGGGCGCTCGCCCTGTTCCCCGCGCTCACGCTGCTGACACTGGATTGCGGCGGGCGCTACCGACAGCGGCTGCGCGACGCGGTGCTGGACCGCGCCGCGCCCGGCGGCGGCGCGATCTCCGTCAGCGCGATGGCGGTCCTCGGCCTGATGCTGGCGCTCGGCAGCGATCCGGCGGCGGTCGGGCCGCTCGTCGTGTGGACATGGGTCCTCTCGCTGCTCTGCGTGACGGCTACGGCGACCGGGCTGATCGTGCTGCAGCGCTCGCTACGCCGGCGGGGCGGGGCGCAGCGCCCGGCGCTCATCATCGGCACCGATGCCACGGCCACGTCGTTGGCCGCTCGCCTGCGACGCCTGCCCGAGTACGGGCTGCGGCCGCTCGGCTTCCTCGACGTCGCAGGGCCGCGCGTGCAACCGCGCGACGCTCCGCCGGTGCTCGGAGACCTCGACGATCTCGAGGAGGTCGTCGCGCGGCACGGCGTGCGCGACGTCATCGTCTGCTTTCCCGCGGTGTCACATCAGGCGGCGCTCGGGCTGCTCGCCCGCTGCGACGCGCTCGGGCTCGAGACGCGGCTCGTGCCGCGGCTGTCGGCGGCCGTCAACGCCCAGGCGCGCCTGGAGTACCTCGGCGTGCAGCCGCTGCTCAACGTCCGCGCCGTCGATCGCGAGGGCTGGCGCTTCTCGCTCAAGCACGCCATCGACCGCGCCGTGTCCGCGATCGCGCTCGCGCTGCTGGCGCCGCTCCTGCTGGTCCTCGCGGCGCTCGTGCGCCTGTCGTCGCCCGGACCGGTCCTCTTTCGCCAGCTGCGCATCGGTCGCGATGGCCAGATCTTCGAGCTGTTGAAGTTCCGCACGATGCGCCTCGCCGAGGACGCCGCGACCCGCCCCGTCTATCCCGAGCTCGTGCCGCGCGGGCTGGGTCCGGGCGGCATCGAGGGTGCCGATCGCCGCACGCGGGTGGGGCGCGTGCTGCGCGGCACGTCGCTCGACGAGCTGCCGCAGCTCGTCAACGTCCTGCGCGGCGAGATGAGCATCGTCGGCCCGCGTCCGGAGCGTCCCGAGTTCGCCGCGCTGTTCGTGCGCGAGGTCGATCGCTACGGCGAGCGTCAGCGCGTGCGCGCGGGGATCACGGGCTGGGCGCAGGTCCATGGCCTGCGCGGCCAGACGCCGCTGTCCGAGCGCGTCGAGCTCGACAACTTCTACATCGAGCACTGGTCGCTCGCGCTCGACATGAAGATCGTCCTGCTGACGCTGCCCGCGCTGCTGCGCGGGTCCTGACCGCGGTCAGGCCGGCCGGCGCAGCTGCGTGACGACATCGCCCTGCAGGCGCACGCCGAAGCGCCCGCCGCCCCACGTGTCGAACTGACGCTCGACGGCGAGGCCGTGCTCGACGGCGAGCGCAGCGAACAGCGCGCCGGTCATCGGGCTGCGCCAGCCTTCGCGGTCGCGCCGGCCGCTGTGATGGATCACGGCGATCCCGCCGGGGCGCAGCACCCGCCGGATGTCGGCGAGGTAGCCGGCGACGTCGAGCGGCGCGATGTGCACGAACGTGTCGAAGGCCCAGACCGCGTCGACGGCATCTTCCGAGACGCCGGTCAGGCCCCTGCCATCGGTGCGCACGTACGCGACGTCCGGCGGATCGCCGAGGCGCTCGCGGCACAGCTCGAGCGTCGTGTCGGTGATGTCGGCGAGGATGAGCTGCGCGGCGCGCCCGTGCAGCGCCTCCGTCCAGCGGCCCGCGCCAGGACCGATCTCGAGGATCGTCGCGCCGCGCGGCATCGTCGGTTCGAGCACGTGCTCGATGAGGCTCTCCTTCCATGCCTGCGATGCCGTCCATTCCTCGCCGCCCTGCTCCCACGCCCAGCCCGACCAGACATCGCGGTTGGTCGTCACGGAGTGTTGCGTCCAGCGCCTGTGCGCGGGTCCGAGCACCCCCCGCCGTCCCTCGATCGCGAGCATGCGCTCGTCGATGCGATCCGGAACCCAGCCGGCAGCCTTGCGGGCGAGCGCGAGTGCGGCATAGCCGGGCCCGAAGTCGCGTCCGAACGACGTCAGCTTGCGCAACGTCGCGGCGGCGTTGCGCGGATGCGACCTGGGGGCCTCGACGGATTGGGTGGTCATGCGCGGCTCCTCGGTCGGGCGGTTCGCCGGCTGCTCTTCGCCGGCAGGTCGTAGTAGTTGCCGTAGCCCATGCCGGGCTCGTCGAGCGTGGCGTCGGTGATGACGACGCCGAGCACGGTGATCGGTGATGCGGTGAGCAGGCGCTTGACCTCCTCGATCATGTGCCGGCGCACGACGCCCAGCCGCGTGACGACCACGAGCGCGTCGACGTGAGCCGTGAGCGCCATCGTGTCGCCGACCTGCAGCAGCGGCGGGGTGTCGATGAGCAGCACGTCGCAGCGCTCGCGCAGCGCCGTGAGCAGACCGCTCAGTGCGGCGCTGGCGACGAACTCGCCGACGTTCGGCGGCAGCGTTCCCGCCGGCATGACCTGCAGCGCGGGGCCCGCTCCGTCCGAACGGCCGTTGGCGCCGTTGACGCGGATCATGCCATTGGCGCCGTGGATCCCGTTCGCGTGTCCGTTCGAGCCGGCGCCTGCGTCGAGGTGCGGGCCGAATTCGATCGCGCTGAGCGCATCGTCGATCGCCGTCTCGCCGAGCACGACGTTCGTCGCCCCGGGCGTCGCGGGCAGGTCGAAGAAGCGCTCGAGATACGGCCGGCGGAAGTCGAGGTCGACGAGGATGACGCGCCGCCCGCCGCGCGCGAGCGTCACCGCGAGGTTCGCCACGGTCGTCGACTTGCCCTCTGACTGGATCGCGCTGGAGACGACGATCGACCGCGCCTGGCCGTCGATGTCGGCGAAGGCAAGCGCCGTCCGCAGGCTGCGGAAGCCGTCGGCGTCCGGGCTCTCGGGTCGCTCGAGGGCCACGATCCGATCGCCCCTGCGCAGTGCCCGCGGCGGGGCCGGCAGGCGCGCGAGCAGCGGCATGCCGAAGAGCTCCTCGATCTCCTCGCCACGGCGCACGCGCGTATCGAGCGCGTCGACGACGAACGCCAGCGCGATCCCGGCGACGAGGCCGAGGACGAGGCCGAGCAGCGCGTTGCGCAGCGGCTGGGGCTGGATCTGCTCGGCACTGCGCGCCGTCCGCACGACGCTGATCGAGGAGTCGCCGAGCGAGATGAGGTTGCGGATGCGCCGCAGCTGCACGCGATCCTGATCGGCGAGGACCGAGCGCGGCGACAGCTGCGCGACCTCCTTCTCCAGATCGCGCTGGAGCGCGATCAGGCGGTTGACCGTCGCGTCGCGCTTGTAGCCGACGAACTCGCGCGCGTAATTGCTCGCCAGTTGCGAGGCGATCGCACGGTCGGCGTCCTGGACGACCAAGGTGATGATGTCGGTGTTGGGATCCGTCGTGACGGTGGATTGCGCGAGGAACTGCTCGGGCGTGCGATCGCGAAGGCGCGACGCGTCGAGCGTGCGCTGCGCGACACGTGGTACCTGGGCGAGGTTCGCCTGTGTCTGGATGATGCGGTTGAAGTCGAACTCCTGGGCGGCCGGGTCCGGTGTGCCGGTCAGCACGTTGCCGAGGTTCGTGCGGCTGATGAGAACCTGCGACGCCGCCTCGTAGCGCGCCGGCTGCGTCGACGACAGCGCGACCGCCGCGGCGACACCGACGAGCAGCATCAGCCCGATCCACCACCGGCGTACGCGCACGACCCGCAGAAGCGGCCGCAGGAACGTCGAGCTGTCGGCAGGCGTGGTGATGACGGCCCAGGCTAGGTCTCGGCCGCCGCGGATTCGCGCACGGCAAGCTTCTGCAGTGGATCGGCCCCGCGCGCGAACAGCGCCGCGCAGAGCACGAGGGCACAGCCGGTGAGCGCCGGCATCTCCCAATCCCAGTCGACGCACGCGTGGACGAACCACGTGACGACCGCCGCGGCGGCGGCGCCCGCGGCGGAGCGCGTCAGCGCGCCCTCGCCGCGCCGGCAGCTGCGGGTCGCACGGGCGACGCAACCGAGGAACACCGCGATCAGCAGCAGGCCGACCGCGCCGAGCTCGGCCATCGTGCCCAGCACGAGCGAGTGGGCGTCGCGCATGAACAGTCCACCGCTGCCGGTGCGCGCCCAGCGCTGCTCGAACGACCCCGCGCCCTCGCCGCGCAACGGCTGCGCGCGGAAGCCGTCGAGCGCGGCCGCGTACACCTCGCGGCGCGCACCGCCTGCCGATGGCAGACGCTGCGGCCCGCTCACGGCCATGGCGGACGCGGGCGCGCGGAACTCCTCGTAACGCTGTGCGAGCCAGCTCGCGCCTCCAGCGGGGGCGAGCGCGGCGACCAGCCCTACCGCCAGCAGCGCGACGACGGCCGCCACCGTCCGCCGGGCGACGCGACGGCGCAGGTCCGGCACGGTCAGCAGTGCCTGCGCGACTGCCGCACCGCACATCAGCATCGTCAGCTGCATCGTGAACAGGTCCGCGCCAGGGCCCGCCCGGCTGGTGCCGTCGAGCAGCTCGGGCTGTGATCGCAGGGCGAGGATCGCCAGCCACCCGGCGACGGCGGCCACGAGAGCGCTGAGCGAGACGGACAGCCGCCACGGAGACAGCACGAAGAGCGCGAGCACGCCCGCCGCGAGCGACGGCCAGGCGCCGCGCGACAACGATAGGTAGATCGCGGCGATCAGCAACGGTCCCGCGGCGGCGGCGCCGACGCGCACGCCCGGCCGTGCGCGCATGTCCGCCGCGAGACCGAGCGCCAGGACGACCCCGATCGCGGACAGTGCTCCGAACGCGTTCCAGTACCCGAGCGGGTAGCTCAGCCGCAGATCGAAGACCGCGGAGGCTCCGCGGGTCGCACCGAGCAGCTCGGGCTGCAGGCGGCTGAGCACGCCGGCGCCCGCGACGACGACGATCACGCCGAGCACGAGCTCGACGGCCCTGCGTGCCGGTCGCGCACCGGCCGTCGCGACGAGCGCGAGACCGAACAGCGTGGCGTAGAGCACGCCGCGTCGCAGATCCACGAGGGCGGCGTCGGGGGTCGGCGACCAGCGCGCCGATGCGCCCGTCCAGGCGGCAAGCGCCGCCAGCGCGACGAACGCCGCTGTCCCCGGCGAGGCGGTGAGTCCGATCCGCGCGGCCGGCATCGCGAGGAGGAGGACAAGCGCGGTGGTCGCGGCCACCGCGGCCATGGTGACCGCGCTCGGAAAGTAGCCCCCGTCATCGAACGCGAGCGCGAGCAGCACGCTGCCGAGCACGACCGCCGCGGCTGCGCCCGGCAGCCCCTGCGTGGGCGCCCGTCCACGCGCGCGCGTGGGCGCGGCGCGCACGCGGTCGACGGTGAGCGTTCGCGCGATCACGAGACGCAACCGTAGGGTCCGCCGCCGGCGGCGTGTGCGAGTTGGAGTTTCCGCACAGATACGCCGCTGCCAGGGCTCGCGCTCGAAAGGCCGCGCGGCGCACGCAACACCACAGGCTAGAAACGGACGGCCCCGCACGACCTCACGGAGGTGTCCGCACAATGAAGCGTGTCGCACGACTGGCCTGCCCGATCTTCATCGCAGCACTGCTTCACGCCGCGCCGGCCGCCGCGCAGGCGCCCGCCGTGAACCAGTACACGGGCCCCGGACCGAGCGCCGGCCTGACCCTGCGCATCTCGCTCGGACCGGTGTCGGTGCAGCTGCAGGTCCAGATCGACCTTGCGCTCCGCCAGGGCGGGATCGCGCCAGGCGCCACCGCCGCGGTGACGACCAAGGACATCAAGCGCTTCCTGAACTCACCGATCGCGCGACGGCTGTCCTCCGGCGACGCCGAGGATGTCGGGCGGGCAGTCGGCCGGCTCATCGTCGATCCGGCCCCCGCGACTGCGGCCGTGCTGCAGGAGCTGATCGGTTACGCGCCGGTCCTCGGCGACGGCACGCATGCCGTCTTTACCCGGGGTCGGGCTCTGAAGGGCGAAATGGCCGCCTTCGAGAAGGGGGTCGTGGAGGGTTCCGACGACGTGCCGCGCGCGTACGTGGAGATGTCGTCGGCCAAGCGCTCGTTCGTCAACGCGTTTGACGCGCTCGGCGTGTCGACCGTCGACAACATCGAGACGGCGTCGGGCAAGGCGGCGCTCGTCGCGATTCTCGTGGCCGGTGCGGAGGGCAACTTCGGCAGCAAGGCGACGGCTGACGCGAAGCTCGTCGACGGCGAGGTCAGGCCGCTGTCGGCGACCGTCGGCGATGCCGGCGGCGCGCCGCTGAGCTATCTGCTGCTGGTGATCGTCGTCGTCGCGCTGATGGCTGCGGCGGGACTACGCCCCGGCCGACGCCGTCGCGCCTGACGCGGGCGCCATATCACGAGCCCCAGCCCCCCTGGCGGCGCGTGGCCACGTTCCAGGCGTTGTCGGTGTCGGCGTGCGCGAGGCTCGACGGATAGGGCGGCCGCTTCCACACGTGGAACCCGATCGTGCCGTAATGGGCGCGGAGGAATGAGACGAGGTCACCGCGGTGCTCCTCGCAGGCATATCGCGCGCAGCCGTACATCCCGCGCCCGTGGAAGACGAGCCAGCGCCCCGGCAGCGCGTCCTGGTAGGCCCCCCACGTGTTCTCGCGCATGGCCTTCTCGAGGCTCATCTGCGTCATCGGATCAGGCTGCGCGTCGCAGTACTGGCAGCGGAAGATGAAGCGGATCGGCACGAACTCAGCCTAACGGCTCCGAGACCTCGGCCCCGCCGGATGCGCGCGCGGGGAGCGCGGAGCACAGGACAAGCAGATGCGCGATCGCCCGGCAGGGGAGGATGGGCGATCGCGCTGTCTGCGTGCTGCGGGACGCCCAGGGGGGACTCGGCGTCCGGTGACAGCTTTTTCGCGGCGAAGCGCCGGTTGGATCACCGCGGCGCAAAACGTTTTCGCGCAGCCTGGATCCAAGACTCAGCTGGCCTGCGCGAGCGAGCCCTGCTGGGCGGCCCACTCGGCGCCCACCTCGGCGAGGATCTCGAGCATGACCGCGGACGCCGGCGAGACGTAGCCGCCCGCCAGCGTCGCCGCGAGGATCCGCCGCACCGGGGGACGCCCCTCCAGGCAGCGGATGACGACGTCGTCGCGCACGGCGACGAGCGCGAGGTCGGGGATCAGGCAGACGCCGACGCCGGCCGCGATGAAGCCCTGGATCGCGACGTAGTCGTCGGACTGAAACGCCACGCGCGGCTCGAAGCCGGCAGCCTGGCAGGCGCGCTCGAGGATGACGCCGTCCGGGCAGCGGCTCGTCGTGCCCATGACCCAGTTCTCCTCGGCGAGGTCCGAGAGGCGGATGCGCGGCTTCTTCGCCACCCGGTGGCCGGCCGGCACGCAGAGGTACATCGGGTCGTCGAGCAGGTGCCGGCGCTCGATCGCCGGATCGGCGATCGGCTCGAAGCCGGCCTCGACGGTCAGCGCGATGTCGCACTCTCCGGTCTTCACGCACTCCAGTCCCTCGTCGGGCTCGCGCGGCGCGAGCGTCACGTCGACGCCGGGGTGGCGCTCGCGGAAGCGCGCGATGGCGCGCGGCGCGATCGTCGCCCCGGCCGTCGGGAACGAGACCATGCGCACGCGCCCGCCGCGCATGCCGGCGATCGCCTCGAGCTCGGCCTCGGCGTCCGACAGCCGGGCGAGGATCACGTCGGCGTGGGCCACGAGCGCGCGGCCGGCCTCCGTCAGGTGCACACCGCGTGCGCGGCGCTCGACGAGCACGGTGCCCGCCTCGCGCTCCAGCGCGGCGATCTGCTGGGAGACCGCCGACTGTGTGTAGGCGAGCGTCTCGGCGGCGGCGGAGAACGAGCCGCGCAACGAGACCTCGCGGAGAACCCGCAACCGCTTGACGTCGAGCATTAGCGCAGCTTATCCACAACACGTCCAAATGTCATTTGTGCTTCTGCCATCACGCTGGGATCGTTGATCGCGTTGAACCACCAGAGCCCCGAAGGAGGTCACCATGAGCACCCATCTCGATTCCATCGCCATACGCCACGCCACCGACGCGGACGCCCGCACGCTCGAGGAGCTGGCGATCCTCGACAGCCGTGAGGCGCTGCGCGGCCCCGTCCTCATCGCCGAGGTCGACGGCGTCATCCGCGCCGCCCTGGACCTGAGCGACGGCAGCGTCGCCGCCGACCCGTTCGCCTACACCGGCGAGCTCGTCGACCTGCTGCGCCTGCACGCCCGCGCCTCCCACAACACCCGCAGCGTCCGCGGCTCGTTCGTCGGTCGCGTCGCCAAGTCCCTGCGGCCGGTCGCCGTCCGTGCATAGCGCCGCGTTCGTCGCGTACGTCACGCACGCCACCGACGCCGCCGGCTCGATGGCCACCGGTGCAGCCTGGCACGCCGCGCGGCTGGACGGGCGGGCGCCCGACCGAGCGCTGCGCGCCCCGCCGGACGCCGTGCGGCGGCGCCGGTGGCGTCCGGCGTGGCGCGCGCGGCCGTGCGAAGCGTGCTGAGATAGGCGCATCGCAGGCAACGGCTTCACTTGGAGGGACGGCGAGCGCACCGTGCACTTCGGGCATGACGCGCTCGCCGTCGCACTGCCGTCGCTCGGCGACGGCTACACGCTGCTGACCACCCCCCGCGCTCGTGCGGCGGCGCCGGCGCTCGCAGAGCACGCCGGCGTCGTCCACGACGTGCCGGCCGGGCGCGTCGACGAGCTCGCCGGCGCACTGCTCGAGGAGGTCGACGCCGGCGCGGGTGCGTTGATCGTCGCGCTGGGCGGCGGACGGGTCGTCGACACCGCCAAGGCGCTCGTGGCCGCGCGCGAGCCCGGCGCGCGCGGGCGCGTGGCGGCGATCCCGACGACATTGAGCGCGGCCGAGATGACCGCCGTGCACCGACGCGCGGCGGGCGCGGACGGATCGCTGCCGGGCGTGCGACCGGCGATCGTCGTCAACGACCCGGCGCTGAGCGCCTCGCAACCGGCGGTCGAGCTCGCCGCGAGCGCGGCGAACGCGCTGGCGCACGCGGCCGAGGGCCCGGCGACGCGGTACGCCAGCCCGGTGCCGGCGCTGGCCGGCGCCGAGGCCGCGCGGCTGATCGGCGCGGCGTACGCCGGGGTCGACGACGGCGGCGAGCCCGACCGCGACATGCTCGCCCTCGCCGCGCTGTTGTCGGGCTACACGATCGACAGCGCCCACTACGGCCTGCATCACGTGATGTCGCAGACGCTCGCGCGCTTCGCCGGCGTCGGTCACGGCCCGTCGAACGCGGCGATGCTGCCGCACACGCTCGTCGCGCTGCAGCGCCGCGGAGCGCCCGGCGCCGGCGAGCTCGTCGCGCTCGCCACCGACCTCGCCCGCCGCGCGCGGTCCTCGCGCCTGCGCGACCACGGCGTCGACGAGGCCGCGCTCGACACGTGCGCCGACCGCGCCGCCGAGCGCCCCGACCTCGACAACACCCCGCCGCGCGCCGATCGCGACGAGCTGCGCGCGATCTACGCCGCCGCGTATTGAGGACGCGCGTGCGACCGACGCGATTGGACACACTCCCACGCAGACGGAGGCGGTGATGACGCGCCGGGTGCGGATACCACACCTGGCGCGTCCACGGACGCTCCCGCCGAGCTCGACGCCGCGCCCGCATTCAGGCGAAGCAGAAGTCTCAGCTAGCGTCTTGCATGTGCCGTCGCTCCGCTACAGGTCCGTTTGGAACTGGCTGAACCGAAGGCCCGCAGGCGAGGTCTCGGGATGGGATGTACAAGCCAGCATCTTCCACTGGGGCATGGGAGCTTTAGCGATTGTCGTCGCCGCTGCCGTCGCGCTCGATGGCTGGCCGAGCTTCGCCGTCTTATGCCTGGCGCTCGCGGGCGTGGGGTTGGGAGTCTGGCTTCGCACCGGTCGGTACTGGCACCCGCTTCGAGAACTACTGGCGCGACGCCGAAACCGCTGACGGACGCTTAGCGACGACCGGGGCAGTCCCGGCGGCGCTCCGCTGCTGCTGCGTTGAGGCAGAACCGGTCGATGGGCAGATCGCGGACGCAGCGCGTGCCGGACCCGCTGCGCTCGCGAAATTCCGCACGGACGGTCGCAGAGCATCGTCGCGCGCGGTCGAATCACCCACCGTGCCAGGCCATGAGCAGCGCCCGCTATCGCCTCTATCCGCCGCTGCTCGTCACTGTGAACATCGACAGACGCGACCTGCTCACGCCTACGGCACGAACGCCTCGTCCCACGTGCGACCCCCGTCGCGCGTGTGGACGATCGTGCCGTCGCTCAGCGCGAGATAGAGCTCGTCGCGGGACACGGCCTTGAAGCGGTAGGGCTCGCCGCCGACGCGCCCCGTCGTCTGCCAGGACGCGCCGCGGTCGGACGAGCGCTGCACGCTGCCGTCCTTCACCGCCCGGTACAGCGCGTCAGGCGCCGGCCACGCGAGGCGGACACCGGACGCGCGGTCCAGCCGCGTCCACGCCGCGCCGCCGTTCGCCGAGACGAACAGCTCGCTGTCGCTCGCCGCCACGATGCGCCGCGGGTTCGCCGGGTCGACCTCGAAGTCGGCGATCAGCACGCCGCTCGGGGTGAACTGCTCGCCGACGAACGTGCGCCCACCGTCGCGCGAGACGAGCAGCGTGCCGGTCGCCGAGTCGATCGCGTAGAGGCGGTCGTGCTTGATCACGAACTTGTGCACGTCGCTCTGGCCGAGGCGGGAGATCACTCGCCATGTGCGCCCGCCGTCGTCGGACTCCATCACGCCGAGGAACTCCGGCAGGGTGTCGGTCGTCGCGGGATGGCCCGACCCGACGAGCCGGCCGGGCCCCGTCGCGGCGAGCTCGAGGAACGCGCCGAGCGGTCCTGACGCCGTGCCCGTGTGCACGGTGCCGCGCACCGTCTGCACCTTCCCCGAGCGCGAGATCCGGAAGAAGCCGCGGTTGGTCGTGAGCAGGAATTCCTGCGTCGCGGGGTCGATGTCGAGCGTGTTGACGAGCGGCGGCGGCTTCGTCGGGTCGACGAGCCGGATCGACGGCGCCCCGCCCGCGCGCGAGTCGTCACCCTGCCCGCAGCCGGCGAGCCCGGCGGCGATCGCCGCCAGCACGCATGCCGTGCGCGCCAGCCGCCGGCGGCTCATGTCACGAACCATCACCAGCTCGATGCTACGTCGTGGTGCGACGACGCGCGCCCGGCGGGATACTGCCGCGATGCTCGACCTGCTGACGGAGGTCCTCGCCGCGGCGCCGTCGCGCTGCACGTACGCCGAGGCCCGCCACGTCGCCACCGACGCCGAGGACATCCTCGTTCGCAACGGACGCGTCGACCACGTCGACAGCACGTCCGCCGACGGGATCGGCGTGCGCGTGCGCGCCGGCGGCGGCTGGGGCTTCGCCGCGACGCGCGAGACCACGCGCGCCGGCGCCGAGCGCGCGCTGGCCCGCGCGCTGGCCATCGCCGAGAGCCAGCCCGCCGCGCCGATGGGCCCCCTGGCGCCGGTGCCGGCCGCCACAGGCCACTGGCGCGGCGAACACGTACAGGATCCCTTCGACGTCTCGCTCGAGGACAAGCTCGAGCTGCTCTGCGACGCCGAGGAGGCGCTGCGCGGGGACCCGCGCGTCGTGCGCTCCGACGCGTCGTGCGCGAGCCGCCGGGTGCGCACTGCCTTCGCCTCCAGCGACGGCGCGGCCTGCACCCAGGAGCGCGTCGAGTGCGGCGCGTCGGTTGCCGCGATCGCCGTCGACGGCGACGAGCTGCAGGTGCGCTCCTACCCCGGCGCGCATGGCGGCTCGGCGGCCTGCGCCGGCTGGGAGCACGTGCTCGCCTTCGACCTCGCCGGCCATGCGCCGCGCATCGCCGCGGAGGCGGTCGAGCTGCTCAGCGCGCCCGAGTGCCCGGCCGGGCGGATGACCGTGATCCTCGGCGGCGAGCAGCTCGCGCTGCAGATCCACGAGTCGATTGGCCACGCCCTCGAGCTCGATCGGATGCTGCTCATGGAGGCCTCCTACGCGGGCACGAGCTGGGTCGGCCCTGGCGACCTCGGCACGCTGCGCTACGGCTCCGAGCGGCTGAACATCACCGCCGACGCGACGCTGCCCGGCGGGCTGGGCACGTTCGGCTGGGACGACGAGGGCGTCGCCGCCGCGCGTACGCCGCTCATCGAACACGGCGTGTTGCGCGCCGCGCTCTCCGATCGCGGCTCGGCGGCGGCGGTCGGGCTCGAGCGATCCGGCGGCTGCGCGCGCGCGGACGGCTTCGCGCGGCAGCCGATCGTGCGCATGACGAACGTCTCCATCGAGCCCGGCGACGCCGGCTCGCTCGCCGACCTCGTCGCCGACACCGACAGCGGCCTGTACCTGGAGACCAACCGCTCGTGGTCGATCGACGACCGCCGCCTGCACTTCCAGTTCGGGACCGAGGTCGCGCGCGAGATCCGCGGCGGCGAGCTGGGGCGCCTGCTGCGCAACGCCTCCTACGCCGGCGTGACGCCGACGTTCTGGAGCGGGCTGGACGCCGTCTGCTCGGCGCCGGCGTGGCGGCTGTGGGGCGTCGGCAACTGCGGCAAGGGCGAGCCCGGTCAGGTCATGCGCGTCTCGCACGGCACCGCGCCCGCGCGCTTTCGCGACGTCGAGGTCGGGGTGGCATGAGCACGTGAGCACCACCGCGCTGCGCTCCCCGCCGGAGATCGCCGAGCGCGTCCTCGCGCTGGCCGACACCGGCACCGGCACCGGCGCCGAGCTGCAGGTCACGGTCATGCGCGAGCGCTCGCTCATGTCGCGCTTCGCGCGCTCGGCGCCGACCCAGGCGACCGAGATCGACGACACCGCGGTCGAGATCCTCGTCGTGCGCGACGGGCACAGTGCGCTCGCCTCGACGAACCGCCTCGACGACGGCGCGCTGCGCGACACGGCGCGCCGCGCCGACGCCGCCGCCCGCGCGTCGGCGCGCTCGGGCGAGGGCAACCACCCCGGCCTCGCCCACATCGACGGCAGGGCCGCGCCGCACACCTGGGCCGACGGCTTCGACGCCGAGACCGCCCGACTCGACCCGGCCGGCGCGGGCACTGCCCTGGGCCGGGCGTTCGGCGTCGCCGCCGAGCATGGCCTCGAGGCGTTCGGTGTCTGGACCGCCGGCGCCGTGCGCACCGCGATCGCGGCGACGAGCGGCCTGCGGCTCGACGAGGAGGTGACCGATGCGTTCATGAAGGTCATCTGCCGCGCTCCCGACGGGCGCAGCGGCTTCGCCTCGGCGACGGCAACCGCCGCCGGCGCGATCGACCCCGGCGAGGTGGCCCGCCGCGCCGCGCGCAAGGTCGGCGGCGAGCCGCTCGCCGAGCTCGGGCCCGGCGAGTACCCGGTCGTCCTCGAGCCGGCCGCGGTGGGCGTCCTGCTCGACTTCCTCGGCGCGCTCGCCCACAACGGCCTCACCCACGCCGAGGGCCGCGGCGCGCTGAGCGGGCGCCTCGGCACAACCGTCGCCGCCCCGTCGATCGACCTGCGCGACGACGCCGCCGACGCCCACACGCTGCCGCACCGCTTCGACTTCGAGGGCACGCCGAAGCAGCGCGTCGGCCTCATCGAGGGCGGCGTCGCCACCGGCGTCGTGCACGACCTGCGCTCCGCGGCGCTCGCCGGCGACGGGACGCGCTCCACCGGCCACGCCACGCAGCCCGGCGGCTCGCCCTACGGCCCCTCCCCCACGAACCTCGTGCTCGCCGGCGGCGACGCCGCCGGCATCGACGAGCTCGTCGCCCCGATCGAGCGCGGCATCTACGTGACGCGCCTGTGGTACGTCAACACGGTGCGCGACAAGGAGACCCTGCTCACCGGCATGACGCGCGAGGGCACGTTCCTCATCGAGGACGGCGCCGTCGCCCGGCCGCTGAAGGACGTGCGCTTCACCGACTCCGTCCTGCGGCTGCTCAGCGCGACCCAGGCGCTCACAGAGGAGCGCCAGCTCGTCAGCGAGGGCGAGTTCTACGGCCGCCGCTTCGCGCACGGCGTCGTCTGCCCCGCGCTGCGCGCCGACGGCTTTCGCATCACCGGCGCGACGCGCTAGCGCACAAGCTTCGCGCGTCCGTGTATCTGGCGGCACGGTGCCTGCTCTGTAGTGGCATGAACCTGGACGATCACATCATCGTCACGGGCAAGGACGGGGCGCTCGTCACCGCGCCCGAGCGGGTTGACGAGATGGTCCGGGCGCTTGTCGCCAGTGGCAAGGGCGTCGTGCACTTCCACGGCGGCCTCGTGTCGGAAAAGAGCGGCCGCCGCGTGGCCGAGAACCTCCTGCCCGTCTACGCCGAGGCGGGCGCCTACCCGATCTTCTTCATCTGGCGCAGCGACGTGCCGTCGATCCTGCGCAACCTCCCGGAGATCGCCAAGGACGAGATCTTCAACCGGCTGCTGCGGACCACCACCGGCCATCTCGGCGGGCGCATGACGGACTCCAGCGGCGCGAAGAGCGCCGGCGCGGGGCCGCTCTCGCCGCGCGAGGTCGACGACCAGCTCGACCGCCTCGAGCGCCACGAGGTGCCCTTCGACGAGCTCGTGCCCGCCGGCGAGCTCCCCGAGCTCACGATCGAGGAGCTCGACGAGTTCGAGTTCGACATCGCCAACGACGAGCCGCTGCTGGCCGCCGTGAGCACCGCGGTCGGCGCGGACGCCGGCGGCGCGAAGGGCGCATTTGCCGGCGACGGCACGCGAAAACCGACGCTGCTCGACCCCGACGCGGTCGCCGACCTGCGCGGCGACACCGGCGGCGACGGAGCGAAGGGCATCTTCGAGGCGGCCGTCCTGGCGCGCAAGGCGACCCGAGTGGTCCGCGCGGTCGTGCGGCGCTACCGCCAGGGCCGCGACCACGGCCTGTACGCCACCGTCGTCGAGGAGCTCCTGCGCGAGTTCTATCTCGGCCCCGCGGTGACCGCGATCTGGACGGCGATGAAGCGCGAGACGCTCGACACGTTCCAGCCGGTCGCCAACGGCGGCCCGCCGCGCGGCGGCGCGCGCTTTCTTACGGCGCTGACGAACGCGATCAACGCCGGGCCGGTGCCGGACATCACGGCGGTCGGCCACAGCACCGGTGCGGTGTTCATCAACAACCTCATGGCGACCGTCGAGCGCGAGCGCGGCGCCGGCGGCGGACTGCCCGCGGACTTCCGCTTCCGCCGCATCGTGTTCCTCGCGCCCGCCTGCACGTTCACGGATTTCGCCGCGGTCGTCGACGGCTGGGACCACCTCTGGGAGCGCTTCCGGATGTTCACGATGAACGACGCCGCCGAGCGCCGCGACCGGCTCGTCCCGCTCGTGTACCCGCACTCGCTGCTGTACTTCGTCTCGGGCCTGCTCGAGCGCGACGCCGAGGGCGACAGCGAGGCGGGCAAGCCGGTCGTCGGCCTGCAGCGCTGGGTCGAGGGCCCGGCGTCCGAGCTCGCCGAGCTGACCGCCGTGCGCGCCTACCTCGCCGCTGCGGGCGACCAGATCGTGTGGTCGCCGATCGACGGCGGCCCCGGCCTCTCCGCGGGCGCCGAGCAGCACGGCGCGTTCGACGAGGATCCCCAGGTGCAGGCCAGCCTGAAGGTGTTCATCGCCGAGGAGTGATGATGGACACGGAGCACCACTACGCGGTCGTCATCGGTATCAACCGCTACCCCGGCCTGTCCGATCTGGCCGGGCCGCGCAAGGACGCCGAGGCCTTCCATGCGTGGCTCGTCGACGAGCAGGGCGGGCGTGTCCCAGAGCGCAACATCCACAGCGTCCACGCCAAGCCCGTGGAGGAGGAGGGGTTTCGCACGAACTGGGACGCGCGACCGACGTCGGTCGACGTCGAGAGCAGGCTCGGCCAGATCAACGAGACCTTCACGGCCGCGATGAATGCCGACCGGTCGATCTGGGAGCACTCGCGGCTGTACGTCTACGCCTCCGGGCACGGTGTGGCGCCGAGCGGCGGAGCCGGCGCACTGCTGTGCGCCAACGCGTACCCGAAGGAGAACTTCTGGGACATGATCGAGTTCTCCGCCGTGCACGCCTGGTATCGGTCGGCGGGGCTGTTCAAGGAGGTGCTGCTGCTGGCCGACTGCTGCCGCGACCAGCGCCCGCTCGCGCCGTCTCTGGGGCTGCGTCTCGGCCAGCCGCGCCGGCGCCACGGCGACGCGAAGCTCGTCATGGCGTTCGCGACGTCGTACGCCGAAGCGGCGTACGAGCAGCCGGACCGCTTTCGCGGCTATTTCACCGCGGCGCTCGTCGACGGCCTGCGCGGCGGCGCGGCCGACCCCGAGACCGGGGAGATCCGTACCGACAAGCTCAGCACCTACATCGGCGATCACGTCCACGAGATGACCGCCGGACAGGCCTACGAGCAGACGCCGGACTTCCCCGTCAACCTGCGCGATCCGATGGTCGTGCGACCCGGGCTCGGGCGCCTGCCGCGACTCAGCCGGAAGATGACGATCCGCTTCCCGGACGGATATGCGGGCCAGGTGCACCTCCAGCGCGACCACGAGGACGTCCGGACCTGGGACCCGGCGCAGGGGCCGTTGACGCTCGACCTTCCGGAGGCCGACTACACGATCGGGCCGGTCAACGGCGGCCAGGCGTTCGCGAACGGCGGGGCGTTTCGCGTGATCGCCCGCGACTGCGAGCTCGCGCTCCAGGTCGCCGGATAGGGACGCTGTGCTCTCTCCCGCGGCAACCACCCGCATCACGCTTCGCGCCAACTCGCCGTGGACGGAGCTCAGCGTCGCCGACCGCTCGCGGTCGACCGTCGTCTCGGGGCTTGGCGGGCTCGACGCCGAGCTCGACCCCGGCGTGTACCAGCTCGAGTACCGGGCGGGCGACAGCGTCGAGCGACAGCTCGTCGCGCTCGAGGCCGGCGACGAGTACGTGCGCGACGCTATCGACCTCTCGATGTCGTGCGCCGCGCCCGTGCGTGGCGCGCGCAGCACCGATCGCCGCCACGCGGAGGCTGCCGAGCACGCGAGCGCGACGCTCACCGCGAGCGGGGCGCAGAGCGGCCTGGTGCTCATGATCCGCAAGCTCGGCGACGACGGCGGGGCGCCCACGTTCGACGACGTGGCGGTGATCCGCGACGGCGCCGAGCTGGAGCTGAGCGTGACGGCCGACCCGAGCGGCGAGTGGATCGTCGGCACGGTCGCCGCGAAGCGGGGCGTCGTGCTGCGCGGGCCGCGCGCAAAGCTCCCCGCGGATCTCTCGCCGCTGCTCGAGCAGCCGCTGTGGCTCTGCGACGGCTGGCAGACCGTCGTCTTCGTCTCCCACGGTCCGAGCGGCCCCGCGTTCGCCGATGCGTCCGTGCACCTCGTTCGGATGCGCGACGGATGGCACAGCGACGCGCCGTCCGGATCGGCGACCGAGGCCCTGCTGTGGCGGTTGCGCACGCCGCCGCGGCCGCTGAGCACGCCCGACCTCGCCACGCTGGCGGGCGACATCGAGCGCGCGCCGATGAATGCGATCCTGCTGGCGCATCTGCTGCTTCGTGAGGGCGAGCCGATCGACGGCCTCGTCGCCGGCCTGCAGTCCGTGCTGCCGGGGCACCCGGACGTGCGAGCACTCACGTGGATCGCCACGCGCAAGGCGAAGGCGATGTCGTGGCCGCCGATGCTGCGCGCGGCCTTCGAGCGGGTGCAGCGCCTCGACACCGAGCAACACGGCGTCCTGCGCGACGGATCGGCCGCCGTAGCGCTCGCATGCGGGCAGTTTCGCGAGGGCCTGTGGACCGCCTATCACCCGGCCGGGAACATCGTCGCGAGCCCGAGCAACGAGGCGCTGTCCGCTGTTGCCGAGCAGCTCCAGGACCCTTCGACGCAGCGGGTGCTCGCCCACCTCGACCGCGTCAGCGAGGCGGGCGCCGGCAGCGACCAGCGCGACGTCCTCGCCGACGCGGACACGTCACAGGTCGCGTACCTGACGAGCCTGCCCACGGCCGCGGTCGCGCGAGCGCTGACGGACATCGAGGCGACGCTGACTGCCCAGGACCCGGCCCAGCCCGGGTCGCCGGGCGAGCCGGCGCCGGTGCCGTCCGCCGCACCCGACGGGGCCTCAACGGAATCGGAGCACACGCCGTCGGCCGGCGAAGACGGCCGCGCCTGGCAGTCGCTGCACGCCGCGCGTGCGCTCGAGGCCGTTCCGGACGAGCAGCGGCTGAGCCGGCTGCTGCGGGTGCTGTCGGTCGTCTTCGCACTCGCCTTCGTGCCGCTGATCGCCCCGACGACGATCGACGGCGGCATGCTGATCCCGACGCTCGAGGGCATGCTCGAACCGACGGCCGTCGCGATCATCACGCGCAGCATCCTGCTCGGCGCGCTGTTCGCGCTCGCGGCCTCGGACGTGCGCCGCTTCGGCGCGCTCGTCGAGCTGCTCACCTGGGTGCTGGTCGTCGAGGCCGCCGCCGTCGCCGCGCTCATCGTGTCGGGGGAAGCAGGCACCTCGCCGTCCGAGGACATCCTCGCGTTCGCGTTGCTGTGGTTCGCGATCGATGCCGCGATCGTCGTCGCGGTCGGGCGACTCTCGCGCCGGGCCTACCGCACGCGCTTCGGGCTGCAACTGCTCACGCCGGGCCAGCACCGTACGCTGCAGGCGCTGAGCGAGACGGTCCACGGCGCCGATTCGCTCGTGCCGCCGGCACGGGTCGCGCACAACGTGGACGCCTACCTGCACGGCGTCCACCTGCACGACTCGAGCAAGCTGTCGCTGCGGCGCGCCCGGCTTGCGCTCGACCTCGTGGCGCTGCTGCCGATCCTGCACGCGCGCCCGTCGTTCTCGCTCATCGCCGTCGAGGACCGCCGGCGGCTGCTGCACGGCAGCTGGCGCGGGATGGGGCGTCTACGCCCATCCGTCGAGCGCACGGCGCACCAGCTCTGCTCGCTGGGCTACTTCGCCAACCCCGAGGTTGCCGAGCAGATCGCCGGGCCGGCCGTTGCACCCAGCGGCATCGTGCCGATGCTGACCCATCCCTCGATCACGCAGCGGCGCCCGGACGACCACGGCCGTCACACGGTCGACGCCGTGGTGGTCGGCAGCGGGGCCGCCGGAGCCCTCATCGCCTACCGGCTCGCCGAGCGCGGATTGCGCACGATCATCCTCGAACGCGGGACCGAGATCGACCCGGCACGCGACACGAGCGACGCGCTGCAGACGCTGCCCGACCTGCTGGGCGACGGCAGCCTGGACGTGCTCGGCGACCTCGACGCGCGCGCGCACCGCATTTCCACGCTCGGCGGCGACTGCCCGGTGCGCTACCCGACGTGGTCGTCGGTCGCGCCGATGGTGGTCAAGCAGTGGGTCGACGAGTTCGGCCTCGACGAGCAGCGGTTCCACGAATCCTGGCAGCAGGTGCTCACCTGGCTGCCCGGGATCGACCGACCCGCCGGCCCGTTCAGCCGCGCCGCCGTGCTGCTGCAGGAGGGCATCCAACAGCTCGGCTACACGCCGACCGGGACGCTGACCCGGCCCGACGAGGCACCGCCGGACCTCTCAGTCCGCAGCGTCGCCGCGCTCGACACGCTCCTGCCGTGGGGCCAGCGGCGCTTCGGCGACCACCTCGAGGTCATGCCCGGCTGCGAGGTCCAGCGAATCCTCATGGAAGACGGCGAGCCGCGTGGCGTCGCATGCCGCATGCGCGACGGCCGCGAGCTGACGATCCACGCGAAGACCGTGGTGCTCGCGGCGGGGGCGCTCGGCTGCGCCCATCTGCTGCGCCGTAGCGCGATCAGCCGCGGGCGCAGCTTCTCGTTCAACCTCGCCTCGACGCTGACCGCGGACTTCGACGAGCAGCTCGATGCCCATGTCGGCGTGCAGCTCATGACAGACCTCTGCCCGGACCAGCCGAAGTTCGTCGTCGAGTCCACCTGGTCTCCCGTCTGGCTGCAGTCGATGGCGATGCCCGGCACGTTCGATCGCCACGAGGAGAACATGCGCCGCTACCGCCACATGGCCGCGATGCGGGTACATCTCGGCACCGACCGGTCGGGGCGCTCGCCGTACTGGTCGCGACGGGCGACGCAGTTTCACCTCACCGGCCCGGAGCTCGCCCGGCTCACCGAGCGCCTCGAGGTCGTCGGCCGGATCCTGTTCGCCGTGGGCGCGCGGCGCGTCATGCCCGCCACGCCGGTGTACCAGGAGTTCGCGTCGGTCGCGCAGCTGCAGGCGCTCGCGCCATCGCTGACGTCATCGCGGGGGCTGGCGATCAGCGCGCGGCCCCAGGGCGGCGCGCCGATGAGCCGCGACCCGCACGACGGCGTGGTCGATCCCGACCTTCGCGTCCACGGCTGCCGCAACCTCTACGCCTGCGACGCGAGCGTCTTCCCGACGAGCGTCATCCGGCGGCCGCACCTGACC
The DNA here is from genome assembly GCA_963751065.1 of uncultured Actinomycetes bacterium. Classification (GTDB taxonomy): domain Bacteria; phylum Actinomycetota; class Thermoleophilia; order Solirubrobacterales; family Solirubrobacteraceae; genus CADCVQ01. Next base: position 37,498 of record CAVVTD010000008.1, on the reverse strand, counting down.
GCGATGGCGATGGCGGAGTACTGCGCGATGGGGATGGAGTGAGCCGCCACGCCCGCGCGCCCGCCGGATGCGGTAGAGCATCCAGCGGGCGGCCAGCCCAGCGCGGGCGTCGGCCGGCGAGTCCTAGTTGAACGCGTACTTCTCGTACTGCCCGACGTTCGCCTTCGTGACCACGGCGGCCGGGACGACCACCTGGCGCGGCACCTCCGGCGGCACGAGCTCGGCGAAGCCCTGGCCGAGGGCGATCAGCCGGGCCATGTTCACCGCGGTCGCGGCCATGTTCGGGTTGTAGAGGAAGGTCGCGCGGTACAGGCCGCCGGCCTTGATCTGCTTCATCGCGTCCTGCGAGCCGCCCACGCCGGTGAGGAACATCTCGTCGTCGCGATTGGCGTTGCGGATCGCCTGGATGACGCCCTGCGCCATGTCGTCGTCGTGCGTGTAGACGGCGTCGATCTTCTTCTGCGCCTGCAGGATGTTCTCCATGACTTTCAGGCCGGTGTCGGGGTTGAAGTCGCCCGGCTGCTTGGCGACGATCTTCACGCCGCCGCCCGGGCAGCGCTTCTTGAGCTCGTCGGAGAAGCCCTTGCTGCGGTCGGTCGTGACCGAGATCCCGGCGAGGCCCTGGATCTCGACGACGTTGCCCTTGCACTTCAGCTGCTCGGAGATGTAGCCGGCCGCCAGCACGCCGATCTGGTAGTTGTCGCCGAGCACCGTCGCGGTCGCCGCGTCGGGCTTGGAGAACAGGCGATCGATGTTCACCACGGGAATGCCGGCCCGCTCGGCCTTCTGGGCGACCGGGGTCAGCGCCGCGCCGTCCTGGGGCAGCACGACGAGGACGTCGGGCTTCTTGGCGATCGCCTGCTCGACCTGCTGGGCCTGCGAGTCGGCGTCGGCCGCCTGCAGCAGCTCGAACTTCACGTCGTCGTGCGAGTCCGCCGCGGCCTTGGCGTTCTTGGAGATGGCGCCGAGCCATCCGTGATCGGTCGGCGGCACGCTGGCGATGATGCTCACCGTCTTGCCCGCCGGCGCGTCGGTGCCGGCCGCCGCGGTGCCGCTCGGCTCCGATGCGCCGACCGTGACCGTCTTCGTCTCGCCGCCGCACGCGGCGGCACCGAGCGCCAGCAGCGAGACTGCGGCGATGGAGATGAGGGGTCGCCTGAGCGACATTGCGTTCCTCCTGTTGTGGACTGGACGTCGGGAAGGGGCTGCGGCGCGGGCCATCAGTACCTGGCCTCCGGGCGCTGCAGCAGGACGGCACCGAGGACGATCAGGCCCTTCGTCACCTGCTGGACCTCGGTCGAGAGGTTGAGCTGCGTCATGAGGCTGAAGATGAGCGCGAACGTCAGGACGCCGAGGAACGTGCCGACGATCGTCGCCCGGCCGCCGGCCAGGCTCGTCCCGCCGATGACGACCGCGCCGATGGCGTCGAGCTCGTAGAGGTTGCCGCTGACCGGCGAGGCGCTGCCCAGGCGGGCGCAGAGCAGCACCGTCGCGATGCCGGCGAGCAGCCCGGCCAGGACGTACACGCTGAAGATGACCTTCCGGACCGGCACCCCGGCGATCCGCGCCGCCTCGCGGTTGCCGCCCACCGCCACGACGTAGCGGCCGTAGCGGGTGCGGTTGAGCAGGATCCAGCCGGCGACGGTGACCGCGAGGAAGATGTAGACCGACACGGGGATCTCGAGGATCCGCCCGTTGCCGAACCACAGCAGCGAGAAGGCGGCCGGGTCGCCGAACGAGCCGCCGTTGAGGTCGAGCAGGCTGACGGGGAGCTTGTCGTTGAGCAGCAGCGCCACGCCCCTGGCGATCGAGAACATCGCGAGCGTCGCGATGAACGGCACCACCCGCCCGTACGCCACCGCGATCGCGTTGATCGAGCCCAGCGCGGTGGCGAAGCCGATCGCCGCGACGATGAAGACGATGCTGCTCGTCCCGCCATCGCCGACCATGATGCCGCCGAAGACGCCGGCCGCCGCCACCATCGAGCCGACCGAGAGGTCGATCCCCGAGGTGGCGATGACGAACGTCATGCCGATGGCGAGCACGCCGATCACGCTGGCCTGCGTGAGCATGTTGCGGATGTTGTCCCAGGTCGGGAACGTGTCCGGCTTGAGGATCGCGCCGGCGACGAACAGCGCGATGACGACGAGCCCGAGCGCGTACTCCTGCAGCTTGAGCGTCTTCATCTGGCCCATGAGCGCGGCCGCTCCGCTCGGTCCGGCGGGCGCATCGGGCGTGCTCATGTGACCTCCTCGGCGAGAACGGGTGCGTCTGTCGGCGCCACGGCGTGGCGCAGGAGCTCGCGCTCCGTGGCGGTCCTGCCGTCGACCTCGGCGACGATCTCGCCCTCGCGCATCACGAGGATGCGCGTGCAGATGCCGACGAGCTCCTCGAGTTCGGACGAGACGACGAGTACGCCGAGGCCGTCCTTGGCCAGGTCGCTGATGATCCGGTAGATCTCGGCCTTCGTCGCGACGTCGACACCGCGTGTGGGCTCGTCGAGCAGCAGGATCCGGCAGCCGTGCAACAGCCAGCGCGCGAGGACGACCTTCTGCTGGTTGCCGCCCGAAAGCAGGCGAACCGGGCGATCGGGATCGTCGGGGACGGTGCCGAGCTTGCGCAGCTCGGCACGGGCCTGCGCGCGCTCGATGCGGATGTTCAGCAGCGGATGCGAGAAGCGGTCGAGGTCCGAGAGCGTGACGTTCTTCGTCTGGCTCCAGTCCAGGACGAGCGCCTGGGACTTGCGATCCTCGGGCGCCAATCCCATGCCGCGGCGGATCGCGGCGCCCGGGCTGTTGGCCTTCAACGGCTTGCCGTCGAGCAGGAACTCGCCCGCCTCGGGCTGGTCGAGCCCGTAGACGAGGCGCAGCAGCTCGGTGCGCCCGGAGCCGACGAGCCCGCCGAGCCCCACGACCTCGCCCGCGTGGACCTTCAGGCTCACGTCGCGCACCGCCGGCAGGCGCCGCGCGCCGCGGATCTCGAGCAGCAGCTTGTCCGTTCCCACCGGGCGGTCGGGGTAGAGCTGCTCGACCTTGTGGCCGACCATGAGCTCGACGAGCTCGTCGGTCGGGGTGCTCGCGGGCAGCCCGGTCGCCGTGGTGCGGCCGTCGGCGAGCACGGTCACGCGATCGCCGATGCGGCGGATCTCGTCGAGGCGATGGGAGATGTAGACGACGCCGACGCCCTCGGCGGTGAGCCGGCGCACGACCTCGAACAGCGTCTCGATCTCGCCCTCGTCGAGGATCGCCGACGGCTCGTCCATGATGAGCAGCCGCACGTTGCCCGACAGGGCGCGCGCGATCGAGACGATCTGCTGCGCGGCCGGCCGCAGCGCGCCGACCTTCGCGCGCGGGGGGATCGACTCGTGGCCGAGCCGCTTGAGCAGCGCGGCCGAGTCGCGGTGCATCTTGTCGAGGTCGAGCAGCAGGCCGCCGCGGCGGCGCGGCTCGTGCGCGAGGAAGATGCTCGCGGCGACGCTGAGGTCCTCGACGAGGTCGAGCTCCTGGTAGATCGTGGCGACGCCGCGCTTCAGCGAGCCCGCCGGGTCGCCGGCCGGCAGCGGCTCCCCGTCGAAGAGGATCTCGCCGCTCGTCGGCTCGACGGCGCCCGAGACACACTTGATGAGCGTCGACTTGCCCGCGCCGTTGGGCCCGAGCAGGCAGTGCACCTCGGCCTCCAGCACGTCGAGGTCGACGCCCTGCAGGGCCTTGACGCCCGGATACTCCTTGACGAGGTTGCGGACCTCGAGGACGGGCTTCATCGGACGACCAGGCCGCGTAGGTGGTTGCGGGCGATCGTCAGCCCGGCCTCGACGAGCTCCGGGGTGCCGCCCCACACCGGGTCCTCGTGCTCGACCGACAGCACGCCGTCGAAGCCGCCCTCGTAGAGCGTGTCGACGTAGCGGCGGAAGTCGACGTCGCCGAGGCCGGGGATGCGGTAGCGCCACCAGCCCATGTCCCACGGATCTGATTCGCGCGTCGACATGCGGCCGAAGAAGCCGTAGCGGTTGCGCTCGGCCTCGAAGACCTCGGCGTCCTTGGCGTGCGCGTGCGCGACGCGGTCGACATACGGCTTGAGCGCCGCGACCGGGTCGATGCCGAGCCACAGCAGGTGCGACGGGTCGTAGTTGAGGTACAGCCCGAGGTCGAACATCCACTCCCACAGCTCGGGCGAGTAGGCGAGGTTGCCGGGATGGCCGTCGGGATGCCAGCCCTCCATGACGCAGTTCTCGATCATGAGCTTCACGCCGCGCTCGCCGGCGTAGTCGACGAGCGGCGGGAAGACGTGCTCGGCCTCGCGCAGGTTCTCGGCCACGCTGCGGCCGGGATCGCGGCCGATGAACGTGCCGACCGGGACGGCGCCGAGGGCGGCGGACGCGTCGATGCACGTGCGCAGGTGCGCGTGGTTGGCCTCGCGCTCGGCGCGGTCGGGGTCGAGGTTGTTGTCGTAGTAGGCGAGCGCCGAGAGCGCCAGGCCGTGGTCATCGAGCGCGCTGCGCACGCGCTCGGCCTCGGCGTCGTCGAAGACGTCGGCCTTGACGTGGCTGGCCGTGAACGGGCGGTCGCCGAGGTGCGGCCAGGCCGCGAGCTCGAGCGCCTCGTAGCCGTTGGCGCCGGCCCAGGCGGCGATGTCCTCGAGGCTGCGCTCGGGCATGCAGGAGGTGAGGAAGCCGAGCTTCACCGGGCCACCGCCTGCGACCGGGCGGCGCCGGCGACGTCGACCCACGTCTCGGTCGCGGCCGAGGCGAGCACTGCGTCGGTGACCTGCGCGGCGCGCAGGCCATCCTCGAAGCCGGGCAGCCCGTCGGACGGCGTGTCGGTCGCGATCGCGGCGTAGACGTCGGCGACGAACGCGTCGAAGCAGTCCGCGTAGCCCTGCGGATGGCCGGGCGGCAGCGATGCGAAGCGCGCGGCGTCCGGCGACAGGTGCTCGGGATCGCGGCGGACGATCGTCGCCGCCTCGCGCCGGCCGCACCACAGCTCCTCGGGGTTCTCCTGGTCGAAGGACAGCGCCTCCTGCGCGCCGTCGAGCTCGATGCAGAGCTTGTTCTTGCGGCCCGCGGAGATCTGGCTGACGGTGACCGTGCCGAGCGCGCCCGCGTCGGTCTCGAAGAGCACGACGGCGGCGTCCTCGGTCGTCACCGCCTTGGGATCGCCGCTGCCGCTTGCGTCGGCGGCGGCGAACGCGCGGCGCCCGTCGGCGCTCAGGCGCTCGGGCACGGCGGTCATCAGCCGCGCCGACAGGCGGGTGATGCGGTGACCGGAGATGAACTGCGCCAGGTCGCACCAGTGCGACCCGATGTCGGCGAAGGCCCGCGAGCGTCCGCCCAGCGCGGCGTCGACGCGCCAGTTGTCGTCGTCGGGGCGCAGGAGCCAGTCCTGCAGGTAGGCGCCGTGCAGCAGGCGCAGCTCGCCGGTCTCGCCGTCGTGAACGCGCCGGCGCGCCTCGCGCACCGTCGGGTAGTAGCGATAGACGAACGGGACCGCGGTCTGCAGGCCGCTCTGCGCCGCGGCATCGACGAGGCGCCGCGCGCCGGCCGCGTCGAGCGCCAGCGGCTTCTCGCACACGACGTGCTTGCCGGCGGCGAGCGCGAGCTCGGCGAGCGGCTGGTGCAGATGGTTCGGCGTGCAGATGTGGACGACGTCGATGTCCGGGTCCTGCACGAGCGCCTCGGCGGAGGCGAAGGCGCGCTCGGCGCCGAGGTCCCGCGCGGCCCGCTGCGCGCTCTCCAGCGACGAGGCCGCGACCGCGGTCACGCGGGCGCCGGCGCGGCGGGCGGACCGGGCGTGGACGGCACCGATGAAGCCGGTGCCGGCGATCCCGGCTCGGAGCGTGGAGGCCACGGTTCGGAACCTAATCCGTCCTTAGTCCGATTGTCAAGCATAAGTCGCCATGAATGATGCGAAAGTCCGTTACATCTGCCTTCTCATGCTGTACGTTGCCCGGCTATGGCCACGACGCCGCCCCCCGGCCCGTCCTCCCCGACGAGCGCGGGCGCGCTGCTGGCGGCGATCCGCGACGGCACGGCGGTGACCCGCGCCGACCTGGCGCGGCACTTCGGGCTCGCGCGCTCGACGGTCGCCCAGCGCGTCGACGCGCTGCTCGCGGCGGGACTCCTCCACGAGGCCGGCGGCAGCACGTCGACCGGCGGCCGGCCGCCCACCGTCCTGGCCTTCAACGCGTCGGCCGGCATCGTGCTCGTGGCCGACCTCGGCGCGACCCATGCGCGGATCGCGGTGTCAGACCTCGCGGGCACGCCGCTGGCCGAGACCGCCGCCGACAAGGACATCGCGCTCGGGCCGGAGGAGGTGCTCGGCTGGACGTCGGAGTGCTTCAGCGACCTGCTGGAGCAGACCGGGCACACCGCTGCCGAGGTGCGCGGCATCGGCATCGGCGTCCCGGGGCCCGTGGAGTTCGCCAGCGGGCGGCCCGTCAACCCGCCGATCATGCCGGGCTGGGACGGCTACTCGATCCCCGGCTGGTTCGCCGGCCTCTACGAGGGACGACCGGTCCTCGTCGACAACGACGTGAACATCATGGCCCGCGGCGAGCACTGGATCCACTGGCGCGACACCGAGCACCTGCTGCTCGTCAAGGTCGGCACCGGGATCGGCTGCGGCATCGTGGCCGCGGGCCAGATCCACCACGGCGCGCGCGGCGCCGCCGGCGACATCGGCCATATCCGCGTGACGGCCGAGGACGTCGTCTGCTCGTGCGGCAACGTCGGCTGCCTGGAGGCCGTGGCCGGTGGTCACGCGCTCGCCCAGCGCCTGGCCGCGGAGGGCGCCGACACCGCCAACAGCCGCGACGTCGTGCGGTTGGTCCGGGCGGGCGACGCGACGGCGATGCGCATGGTGCGCGACGCCGGGCGCTCGCTCGGCGAGGTGCTCGCGGGGACGGTGAACTTCTTCAACCCGGCGGTCATCGTCATCGGCGGCGACATCGCCGAGGCGCAGGCGCAGCTCATCGCCGGCGTGCGCGAGGGCATCTTCAGCCGTTCGCTGGCGCTCGCCACCCGCGACCTGCGGATCGTCCCGTGTCAGCTCGGCGACCGCGCCGGCGTGATGGGCGCGGCGATCATGGCGATCGACCGCGTCCTCGCCCCCGAGGCGATCGACCAGGACCTACGACCTACGTAGCAGCCGGCTCGGGCGACGCCGTGCCGGCCGTGCCCTTGCGCATCGCGGCCCACACGCGGCTCGGGGTGCAGGGCATGTCGATGTCCGTGATGCCGCGCGCATGAAAGAGCGCGTCGACGACGGCGTTGGCGATGCACGGCGCCGAGCCGACCCCGGGCGACTCGCCGACGCCCTTGGCGCCGATCGGATGGTGCGGGCAGGGCGTGACGGTCGAGCCGAGCTCGAAGCCGCCCTGCGGGCACTCCAGCGCCGTCGGCAGCAGGTACTCGCTCAGCGACGCGTTGAGGCACTTGCCATCCTCGTCGAACGAGATGATCTGCGTGAGCGCCTGCCCGATCCCCTCGGCCAGCCCGCCGGTGATCTGACCCTCGACGATCATCGGGTTGATCCGCACGCCGCAGTCGTCGACCGCGATGAAGCGGCGGACGACGACCTTGCCGGTGCCGGCGTCGATGTCGACGACCGACAGGTAGGCCCCGAAGGGGTATGTGAGGTTCGGCGGGTCGTAGACCGCGTGGGCGTCGAGGCCGCCCTCCAGGCCATCGGGAAGGTCGACCGCGGAATAGGCGAACTCGGCGATCGACTCGATCAGCTCGCCACGATCGGGATCACCCTTGACGTACCAGCGGCCCTTCTCCCACGCCAGGTCCTCCGCGCGCGTCTCGAGCATGAGCGCCGCGAACTGGCGTGCCTTGTCGCGCAGCTTGCGCGATACGACGGCCACGGCGCCGCCGGACACGGGGATCGAGCGGCTGCCGTACGTGCCCAGGCCGTACGGCGTCTTGTCCGAGTCGCCGTGGCGCACCGCGACCTCGTTCGGCGAGATGCCGAGCTCCTCGGCCACGATCTGCGCGAACGCCGTCTCGTGCCCCTGCCCCGAGGGCTGGGCGGAGATCGACACGACCGCCTTGCCCGACGGATGCAGGCGCAGCTCGGCGCCGTCGTTCATCGCCAGGCCGAGGATGTCCATGTGGCGGCGCGGCCCGGCGCCGACGCCCTCGGTGAAGAAGGCGACGCCGATGCCCATGACCTTGCCCTTCGCGAGCTTGTCCTGCTGCTCGCGGCGCAGCTCGTCGTAGCCGGCGATCTCCATCGCGAGCTTCATGGCCCGGTGGTAGTCGCCCGAGTCGTAGACCCAGCCGGTCGCCGTCTCATACGGGAACTGGTCGGAGCGGATGAAGCTGCGCATGCGCAGCTCGACGGGATCGACGGACATCTTCATCGCCAGCGCGTCGACCATGCGCTCGACGACGTACACGGCCTCGGCGATGCGGAACGAGCAGCGGTAGGCGACGCCGCCCGGCGCCTTGTTCGTGTAGACGGAGTGCACCTGGCAATACGCGCCCTGCAGGTCGTAGGAGCCGGTGACGATGTGAAAGAAGCCCGCCGGGAACCGCGACGGCTGGGCGGTCGAGTCAAACGCCCCGTGGTCGGCCACCGTGTTGACGCGCAGACCCGTGAGGCGTCCGTCCTTGGCGCAGATGGCGGCACGGTGCAGGTAGTCGCGAGCGAACCCGGAGCTCGACAGGTTCTCGGCCCGGTTCTCGATCCACTTGACCGGGGCGCCGGTGATGATCGAGGCCGCGATCGCACAGACATAGCCGGGATACACCGGCACCTTGTTGCCGAAGCCGCCGCCGATGTCGTTGCAGAGGATGCGGATGTTCTGCTCGGCCAGGCCCGCCACCTGCGAGTACACCGTGCGGTGCGCGTGCGGGGCCTGGTTGCCGTTGTAGATGTTCAGCTGGCCGGTGACCGGGTCCATGTCGGCGACAATGCCGCACGTCTCCATCGGGCACGGATGCACGCGCGGATGCACGATGTCGCGCGTGACCATCTCGTCGGCGTCGGCGAATACGCGGGCGCACAGGGCCTTGTCGCCGGCCTCCCACAGCGGGCTGGCGATGTTGTCGTCCTGGCCGATCTTGTCGTCGCGAATGATCGGCGCGTTGGGAGCCAGCGCATGGCGGACGTTGACGACCGCCGGCAGCACCTCGTACTCGACGTCGATGAACTGCAGCGCGTCCTCCGCCGCGTACGGGTCCCTCGCCACCACGAAGGCCACCTCCTGCAGGTGAAAGCGAACCTTGTCGCCTGCGAGGACGGCCTGCGTGTCGTAGGAGATCGTCGGCATCCAGGCCAGGCCGATCGCCTCGAGGTCCTTCGCGATGACCACGGCCACCACGTTCGGGCGTGCGAGCGCGGCCGACGTGTCGATGGACTTGATCCGCGCATGTGCGTACGGCGAGCGCAGGATCGCGCTGTAGAGCATGCCCGGCAGGCGCACGTCGTCGCAGTAGTCGCCCAGACCGCGGATGAACCGCGCATCCTCCTTTCGCCGCATGCGGCCGAAGCCGATCGGCGCGCCGGCGATCGGGCCGAAACCACCGTCTCCGTCACCGTGCCCGGTCCAGCCTTGACGGCGCCCGGGTGTGGTTTCGGATGACGCCATCGTCCCATCCTCCCAGGACCGGCGGGCGAATGCGGTCCCCACCGCTCGACAGCGCCGAGCCGGGGCTCCCTTTTCAGCGCAGATCTGCCCGGGTCAGATAGCGTGCGCGCGTGCTCCGCGCCCGCATCGCGATCCCCGGGCTGGCGGTGATGGCGCTGCTGCTGCTGAGCGTCCCGTCGCTCGCCCACGCCGCGCGCGTGACCAGCGCGAAACCGTGGGCGGCCGGCAACGAGTACCTGGTGGAGGCCGACGTGGACGGGCGCACGCAACCGCGCAGCGAGCCGCGCGCGAAGATCGACTGGCTGAAGAAGGGCCAGTGGGTGACGATCCAGTGCCAGGTCTCCGGCGAGCTCGCCTACGGCTCGCGGATCTGGGACAAGGTCGGGGGCTACTTCGTGCCCGACCAGTTCCTCAAGACCTACACCGACGGCTTCATCAGCGGCGCTCCGCGCTGCGGGGCGGCGCCGCCGCCGAACCCCGCTCCGCCGCCGTCCACCGGGACCGCGCCGCCGCCGCTGGGCAGCGTCCCGGGCAGCCCCGCGCCGGCACCGGCGCCGACCCCGGGTCCGGGCACGGGCTGTAAGGGGACGACGGTCCGCGTCGGCCCGCTGACCGCGACGGCCACGTGCTTTCGCCGCGACGGCAAGGCCTACGTCGCCAGCGGTCAGGTGCGCGTGGCGGGGATCGACGTGCGGACCACCGGCGCCGGCGCCGAGGTGCGCATCGAGCCGGGCGCACTGGAGATCAGCACGAAGGGCAGGACCCAGATCTCCGTCGACAACCTGGTGCTCTACCGCCGGGCGATCGACTGGCACATCGGGCGGCAGTTCGCGTTCGCCGTCGAGCGCGGCGTGAAGCTGCGCGGCCTGCCGGTGACCGGCAGCGCGACCCTCGACGTCGACGCCGGCAAGCGCTCGGTGCTCGTCGGCCTGAACCTCCAGCTGCCCGGCGTGCTCGGCGGCGTCAGCGGGGCGACCGTCGTCCGCGCGTCCGCGAACGGCGTCGCGGTCGACGACATCACGGTGACCGCCGGCTCCGCGCGGCTCGGGCGCTTCGAGCTGCGCGACCTCGCGCTGGCCTACTCCGACGCCGGGGGCATCGCGCACTTCGAGGGCCAGGGCACGCTCGTGCTGCCCTCGCCGCTGTCACCGACCGTCACCGCGCGCTTCGGCTTCGGCGTGGGCGACGGGTACTTCCACGCCGGCGGCGAGGTCGCCAACTTCAACCGCCAGCTGGCCTTCGGCGTGTTCCTGCAGCGCATCCGCTTCGACATCACGATCAACCCGGTCCGGCTCAGCGGCGGCATCGGCGTCAGCGCCGGGCCGCGCATCTTCGGTACCGAGGCGGTCTCGGTCGACGGGGACTTCACGTACGAGGAGGGCAGCCCGGACCGCTACGCGATCACCGGCAGCGCGCGGCTCGTCGACATCCCGCTGGCGTCCGGCGCGGTGTCCTACCGGACCGACGGGCACTTCGACATGACCGCGCAGGCGACGTTCGAGAAGTTCGGCGTCGGATTCCGGGGCGATCTGCAGGGCTGGGTCGACGGCGCCACCGCGTTCAACTTCCAGGGCAACGGGTCGGTCGGCGCCGGAAGATTTCGCAGTGGCGGCGACGCGGTGATCTCCTCCTCCGGCGTCGCGGCGTGCCGCCACGGCTTCGGCCCGGACGTCGGCTTCGGCTACGGCTGGAACAACGGCGTCAAGAACATCTTCGCGAGTTCATGCAACATCGGCGACTGGGTGGTCGGCAACTCGCTGCGCCAGGCCGGGGCCCCGACGTTCGGCAGCTTCGCCATCCTGGGGGGCCAGCCGGTGGCCGTCTTCAGCGTCGTCGGCACGCTGGCGCCGCCGCGGGCGATCCTCACGGGCCCGGACGGCGCGACGGTCGCCGTTACGCCGGACGATCCGCTCGGCGGCATCGACGACGGCAAGGTCCTGCTGTTTCAGAACCTCGAGGACCGCACGACCTACATCGCGGTCAAGGACCCGGCGGGCGGGCTGTACCGCATGTCGCTCAGGCCGGGCTCGGCGCCCGCGAGCGTCTTTCGCTCGGCGCAGTCGCTGCCCGCGCCGCGGGTGCGGGCACGGGTCCTCGGCGAGGGTCGTCGACGGGCGCTGCGCTGGAGCTTCACCCGCGTGCGCGGGCGCTCGGTCGTGTTCTACGAGCAGGGCCGTGACACCCGCCGCCGGCTCACGGCGACGACGGATCGCCGCGGCCGCCTCGCCTTCACCGTGCCCGACGGCCGGGCGGGACGGCGCGAGATCGTCGCCATCGTCCGTCAGGACGGGCTGACGCAGAGCGCGGGCGTCGTCGCGCGCTACACGGCGCCGCCGCCGCGCCGGCCGCGGCGCCCGAGCTCCCTGCGGATCACCGAACGCCGCGGCGTGGTCAGCGTGCGCTGGGGGCGGACCCGGGGGGCCGCCGCCTACGAGGTGCGCGTCGTGCTGTCGGACGGCCGCCGCCTGCTGTTCCTGCCCAAGCGCACGACGCGCCGGCTCACCGTGCCCGACGTCGCCCCCGGCACGCGCGCATCGGTCACCGTGCGCGGCCTGTCGGCGATCGGTCGCCGCGGGCCGCGCGCGCAGGCGCGTATCGAGGTCCGGCGGCGGCGCTAGATCTTCAGCAAAACGATCGTGTTCAGGACGAACACGATCGCGAAGCCGATCGTCCAGCGGTTCAGGTTGCGCTCGACGAGCGAGCCGCCGCCGAACGGGCCCGCGCCGGTGCCGACGCCGAACGCGCCGGAGAGGCCCGCGTCCTTGCCCGAGTGCATGAGGATCAGGAAGATCACGATGATGGACAGCAGGACCTGAACGCCGCTGAGGATGTTCTCCATGCGGTCAGATTACCTCAGGTCCGGTCCGCATCGGCCGGCTCGGGCTCGCCGCCGGCCTCGTCGAGCGCCTTGAGGATCACGACCGCCTCGGCGCGCAGCTGGCGATCGAGCACGCGGTGGTCCTCGGCCGAGAGCTTGCCGGTGCGCAGGTCCATCTCCGCGTCGCGGATCTCGCGGTACTTGGCCTCCTTGCGCGCCTCGAGCTCGGCGACCCGGTCGGCCGCCTCGTGGCGCACGCGCTCGCGCACGCCGCCGCGCAGGGGCCACGCGACGAGCGCGACGACGGCCGCCAGCGCGGCGAAGATGACCAGCAGGGCGAGGATGTCCACAGGCGCCGCTTACGCGCGGGTGAGCTCTTTGGCGACGCGCGCCTTGTAGCGCGCGGTGACCACCCGGGGCGGCGCGCCCGGCGAGCCAGGCCACAGCGCGATCAACCCGCCGAGGAAGACGACGATCGAGCCGATCCAGATCCACGTCACGAGCGGCGAGGTGATGACGCGGAACGTCGCCGCCGGCTTGCTGGCCACGTACTTGTCGACGATCCCGTTGAGCGCCGCGCCGAGCGCCTGGCCCTCGAGCTCGGGCGGCAGCTTGCCGGCCGCGGCGGTGAAGACGCGGTCGCCCTCCTCGATCGTCGGCAGCAGCTTGCGGATGTCGGGCGTCATCGCCGCCCACAGATCGCGCCGCACGCCGGCCTTCAGGCCGACCTCGCTCGTCGCCTCGCCCTCGAAGAAGCGCCCGACCGGCCCCAGCCCCCGCACGTCGCGCGACGGGAAGTAGCCGCGCTCGGGCCGCAGCGTGACGATCTTCCGGCCGTCGCGGCGCACGTCGACGATCGCTCCGAAGGAGATCTTCTCCAGCTCGCCCGCGCCCGACGTCGACACCCGCGACGTGGCCTGCTTGTACGTGAAGTCATAGCCGGCGATGGTCACCGTCTGGCCGGGCGCCAGGCGCACGTCGCGCGCGTCGTTGAACGCCGACGACGCGGCCACGCCGATGAACAGCAGCGCCATCCCGACGTGCACGAGGTAGCCGCCGTAGCGCCGCCGGTTGCGCGCCACCAGGGAGCGCAGCGCGCCGAGCGGCCCCTCACCGGTCATCGCGCGCCGCACGCCCACGCCGCGCCAGAACTCCTGGCCGACGCTGAACACGACGAACCCGCCGCACATGAACATGAGCAGCGCCAGCGGCCGTTCGGCGGAGCCGAAGAACAGCGCGAGCACGACGCCGAGCCCGAGCGCGAGCGCCGCCGGCAACAGGAAGTTGCGCCGCGCGTTGGCCGCCGTCGCCTTGCGCCAGGCGATCACCGGCCCGATCCCGCTGAGCAGCACGAGCACGATCGCCAGCGGCACCGTGTACTTGTCGAACCAGGGCGGGCCCAACGCACGCCGCGTGCCGGTCAGCGCCTCGGCGATCAGCGGCCAGAACGTGCCCCAGAAGACGACGAACGCCATCGCCACGAGCACGAGGTTGTTGCCCAGGAAGATCGCCTCGCGCGAGAGCAGCGAGTCGAGCCGGTTCTCCGAGCGCAGGGCCTCGCGGCGCCACGCCACCAGGCCGATCGAGCCGCCGATCATGATCGCGATGAGGATCACGAACGGCACGCCGAGCGTCGACGCGCCGAAGGCGTGGATCGAGTCGAGGATCCCCGAGCGCACGAGGAACGTGCCGAGGATCGCCAGCGTGCCGGTGGCCAGCACGAGCGAGACGTTCCAGATCTTCAGCATCCCGCGCTTCTCTTGGATCATGATCGAGTGGATGAACGCGGTGCCGGTCAGCCACGGCAGCAGCGACGCGTTCTCGACCGGGTCCCAGGCCCAGTAGCCGCCCCAGCCCAGCTCGGAGTACGACCAGCGCGCGCCGAGCAGGATCCCGATCCCGAGAAACAGCCAGGCGGCGAGCGCGAAGCGGCGCGTCGAGCGGATCCAGTCGGCGGCGCCGACCTGGCGCGTGATCAGCGCGCCGACCGCGAACGCGAACGGGATCGTGAACAGCGTGTACCCCGAGTAGAGCATCGGGGGGTGGATCATCATGCTCGGGTGGCGCAGCAGCGGGTTGAGGCCGTTGCCCTCGGCCGGCGCCACGGCGAGCAGCCCGAAGGGCGTCTCCTTGAAGACGAGCAGCGCGGCGAAGAACGCCGCGAATCCGAGCAGCACGGCGGTCGCGTACGGCGCGACTCGCCGCAGCTGGCGGCGCGTGAGAAACAGGACGAGCGACGACCACAGCGACAGCAGCCAGAGCCACAGCAGCAAGGAGCCCTCCTGCGAGGACCACGCGGCGGCGGCCTTGTAGAACGTGGGCGTCGTCGTCGACGAGTGGCTGGCCACCGTCGCGAAGCTGAAGTCCGAGCGCAGGAACGCGAGCTCGAGGATGAAGAACGCGCCGGTGACGAGCGCGGCGATCGCGTAGACCGAGCGCCGGCCGGAGGCGATGAACTCGTCGCGGCCGCGGCGCGCGCCGTAGACCGAGGCGACGATGCCGTAGAGCGCCACCACGAGGGCGAGGATCAGCAGCGCGCGGCCGACGGTGGCCATCAGGTCAGCTCCTCAGGAGGAGCGCTGCGTGGCGTCTTCGGTGAACTTCGAGGGGCATTTCGTGACGAGCGAGTCGCGCTCGCCGACGAACGTGTCGCCCTGCTTGCGCACGGTGACGATGACCTCGCGGCCCTCGCGGAACGGATCGGGAACCGCGCCGCTGTAGCTGACCGGCACGGAGGTGGTGCCCTCGCGGTCGCGCACGCGGAAGTCCACGCCGCTGGACGTGTTGCGCACCGAGTCGTCGACGACCTTGCCGGTGAGCTGGTAGGACGTCCCCGCCGTGGCCGTCGCGAGATCGCTCGGCGTGACGGCCTCGCTGGAGTTCAGCACGCTGGTGTAGACGAGCGCACAGGCCAGCAGGACGGCGGCGGAGAGCGCGACGACGAGGCGGATCTTGCGTTTGCGGGCGGGCGGCACGGCGGTCGCAAGTATCGCATTCCGCGCAGGTCAACCGAGCCGGTGCGCGGACGTCGCGGCGCCCGAACGAGGAAATGTCCGGTGCAGACAGAAACCTTTGGGGAGCTCAGGAGTCCTTGTCGATAGACCCATGCCCCCCATGACCATCAGATCCCTGCCGTTCACCCACAAGTCCCCGAGCGGGCGGCGCCTGCACGTCGTGCCCGAGCCCGACCCCCTGCCGGAGCCGATGCACCCGGCCGAGCGGCGCATGCGCGACGCCGGCGGACCGGACGATCGCGCGTGCTACTCCTGCGCCTGCGGCTACGTATTCCTGGCGCCCGTGTCGACGTCGGTGCACTGCCCGCATTGCGACACGACGCAGGCCTGGTAGCCCAGACCGCGCCGGGTCAGAGCAGAACCGTCGCGCCCTGCTGGTAGGCGAAGTTGCGCGCCAGGCCCTCGAACTCGAGCGGCTCGGAGGACAACGCCTCGCCTGCCTTCGTGATGCCGCGCCGGCGCGTGGAGTGCATGCCGACCGTGCGGAACGGCAACTCATCGCTGTCGTCGAGCTCGATGTCCGGGACGAAGAAGGTCAGCGTGTTCGTGCGCAGGTGCGAGACGCGGTCGAGCGTGACGCTGATCTCCAGACCACGCGCGCCCGGGCGGGTCTCGATCTCGTCGCCCTCGAAGCTGTAGCGGCCCATGGGGCCCGAGTAGTTGAGCTTGGGCCGCCCGTCTACCGAGCCGGGGATGTACTCGATCTTTGTGTCCTCGTGCGTGAGCTCGAAGAGGTATGGACCTGCACTTTGCACAGCAACCATGGTGCCCTCGCTTCAGACGGTCGGCGCGTTGACGCTGGATGGTGAGGCCGGGGGGCCGCTCTGTCCAGCATTTTGGGAAGTTCTTATCCAGGCTTAGGAAGGTTTAAGCGAAACGCCGGCGTTCAGTTTTGCGCGACGAGCTCGGCGCCGAGCCGCTGGGCCAGCCCGATCGCCCCCTGACGCATGACGTAGTCGTGGTTCCAGGCGAAGGCCGGCCTGGCCAACCGCGACAGGCGATTCATCCATGCCCGCGTCGTCGAAACGTCCCAGCTGTAGACCACCGCGGTGCCCGCCGAACCCTCGTACAGGCGCCAGATCCCGACGCCCACGAGCTCGCCGCTCGCGTGGCCTTCGAGCAGATAGGGCGGCTCGGAGCGCGTCACGCGCATGTCGAACTCCAGCGAGTAGGGCAGCTTGCTGCGCCATTCGAAACGCTGCAGGGCGCCGAGGCCGTGCTCACCGCCGGGCTCGAGCTCCTCGACCTTGCGCACGCCCTTCCACCACTCCGGATAGCGGTCGCTCGCCGAGATGACGTCCCAGACGTCCTGGATCGGTGCGTCGACGCACCAGGTGGTGAGGAAGCTGTAGGCCGCCATCCGCGGCGCGAGGATAACGCCCGCGCGGCCCGGCGACCACCCGGCCGGCGCGGTGAGGCGGGCAAGCGGACGACGGGCTTCGAACCCGCGACCTCGAGCTTGGGAAGCTCGCGCTCTACCAACTGAGCTACGTCCGCGCCGACCGCCGATTCTAGTCGGCTGCCGGGGATCGTTGCGCGGGCGGAACACTAGGCTCCATGCCCCGAATGAAGCGCCTGATCATCCCCATCGTCGCGGGTCTCGTCGCGGTCGCGCTCGTCGGCCTGCTCGCCTACGGGCTCGCCTCGCGCTCGACGAGCGACTCGCTCGCCCAGGCCGTGGCCGACGGAAAGCTTCCCGCCCGCGCCGAGCCGCACGATGCCGGTGCTCGGAAGCGAGGAGACGACCTCGGTCGCCGACCTGCGCGGACAGGTCGTCCTGCTGAACTTCTGGGCCTCGTGGTGCATCCCGTGCCGCGACGAGGCGCCGGTGCTCGAGCGCGCCCAGCGCCAGCTCGCGGCCGCCGACGCCGGCTCGGTGCTCGGCGTCACGGTCGACGACTCTCCCCCGGCCTCGCTGCGCTTCGTCGCCAAGCACAACATCGGCTTCCCGAGCGTCCGCGACGTCGGCTCGGAGCTGGGCAAGCGCTATGACACCACCGGCGTGCCGGAGACGTTCCTCATCGACCGCCAGGGCCGGATCGTCGCGCTGCGCCGCGGCCCGATCGACGACGCGTGGGTCAGGGCCGCGCTCGGCAAGGTCCTCTGATGCGGCGCGTCGTCTTCCTCGCGGCGCTTCTGTTCGCCCTTCTCCTGCCGGCGGCGGCAGCGGCCGCCGCCGCGGCCTCGCCCAAGGCCGACCTCGTCGACCTCGAGGACGAGGTCATGTGCGTCACGTGCAAGGTCCCGCTGAACATCGCCGAGGGCGCGCAGCCCGAGAGCCAGCGCGACCGCATCCGTGAGCTCATCGCCGAGGGCAGGACGAAGGACGAGATCAAGACGACGCTCGTCGCCGAGTACGGCCCCGACGTGCTTGCGCTGCCCGAGAGCGAGGGTGTCGGGATCACCGCGTACGTGATCCCGCTCGCGCTCGGGGCGATCGTCGTCGCCGCGCTCGCGCTGCTCGTGCCGCGCTGGCGGCGGCGCGAGGCGACGGGGATGGCGAGCGCCGACGGCCGCGCCGCGGACGCGGACGGTGCGGACGGCGCGCGCGAACTCAGCGACGACGACGCCGCGCGCCTGGACGCCGACCTCGCGCGCTACGACGCGTAACCGCCCGCTCGGCCTACATCTTGTTCGGCGCGCTGACCCCGAGCAGGTCGAGTGCCCGGGCGATCGTCCGCTTCGTCGCCGCGCTCAGCGCCAGGCGGAAGGACTCCACGCCCTCGCCCTCGGCGCCGACGACCTGGCAGTCGCGGTAGAACGCCGTGAACGTCTGCGCGAGCTCGAGCGCGTAGGCCGCGATGCGGTGCGGCGCGCGGCGCTCGGTCGCCTCGGCGACCTCGTCGGGGAACGCCAGCAGCTTCTTGACGAGCGCGCGCTCGGCGGGCTCGAGCGCGCCGCCGTAGCCGGGCGCCTCCACAAGCGCTGCGGGGACGCGCCCGCCGCCGCCCGCCTTGGCGAGGATCGAGGCGATCCGCGCGTGGGCGTACTGGACGTAGAAGACCGGGTTGTCGCTGGACTGCTCGCGGGCGAGGTCGATGTCGAGATCGATCATCGTGTCGTGCGAGCGCTGCACCATGAAGAAGCGCGTGGCGTCGACGCCGATCTGCGACAGAAGGTCGTCGAGCGTCACGAACTCGCCGCGGCGCTTGGACATCTTCGAGCGCTCGCCGCGCTCGACGATGTTCACGAACTGCATGACGATGAGCTCGAGCGCGTCCCTGGGGTGGCCGAGCGCCTCGAAGGCCGCCTGCATACGCGCGACGTGGCCGTGATGATCGGCGCCCCAGACGTCGATGAGCCGGTCGAAGCCGCGCTCGCGCTTGTCGAGGTGGTAGGCGATGTCCGACGCGTAGTAGGAGGGCTCGCCGGTCGAGCGCACGAGGACGTCGTCCTTCGGCTCGCCGTGCGCGCTCGTGCGCAGCCACAGCGCGCCCTCCGAGCGGTACGTCTCGCCGCGCGCCGCGAGCGCTTCGAAGGCGTGGTCGACCTTCGACGCCTCGCCGGCGTGCAGCGTCGCCTCGGAGAACCAGACGTCGAAGTCGACGCCGATCGCGTGCATCGACGCGCGGATCTTCTCGAGCAGCAGCGAGATGCCGCGCTCGGCCACGACCTGCAGATCGTCGTCGCCGGCGCCGGGGATCCGCTCGGCCAGCTCGCGCACGTAGTCGCCCTCGTAGCCGCCCTCGGGGACGTCCTCGCCGCGGGCCCGGGCCCGGATCGACGCGCCGAGCCGCTGCACCTGGCCGCCGATGTCGTTGATGTAGTACTCCCGCGTCACCGCGTGGCCGCTGAACTCGAGCAGCCGGGCCAGCGAGTCGCCGTAGGCGGCATGGCGGGCGCCGGCGGCGGTCATCGGCCCGGTCGGGTTGGCCGAGACGAACTCGACGTTGACCTTCTCGGCCGGATCGGCGCCGCCCCCGCCGAAGCTGTCGCCGGCCGCGAGCACGTGGCCGAGCGCGGCGACGCACCAGGCGTCGGACATGAAGAGGTTCAGGAAGCCGGGCCCGGCGATCTCGATGCGTTCGAGCGACGTCGCCGAGGCGCCGCTCGAGCTCCTCGGCGAGCCGGCCGGCGACCTCGCGGGGCGGCGACGCCGGCGCGCGGCGCGAGCAGCATCGCGGCGTTCGTGGCGTAGTCGCCGAAGCCGGCCTTCTTCGGGCGCTCGAGCGTGGGCAGCGCCGAGGCGTGGCCGTCGCCGCCGGCGACCGCGCCGGAGGCGGCGGCGACGGCGTCGCGCAGATCTGAGAGCGGAGCGGACATGGGCTTTGAGCGTAGCCGGCGCGCCAGCGCGTCAGTAGTGGTACGGCTCCCCCGCGAGGATCTTGTGCCCGCGGTAGAGCTGCTCGAGCAGGACGACGCGCGCCAGCTGGTGAGGCAGCGTGAGCGGGCCGAGCGAGAAGCGGTGCTCGACGTTGTCGATCTCCAGTCCGAGGTGGCCGCCGATGACGAAGCACACGTCGCGCCCGGCCTGGCGGCGGTCCTCGAGGAAGCGCGCGAACGACAGCGAGTCGAACTGCTCTCCCTCGCGGGCGAGCAGCGACACGTAGGCGCGCTCGGGGATGCGCGCGCCGACGCGTTCCTCCTGGCGGACCTCGATCATCTCGACGCGCGCATGACGCGCGAGCAGCTTCATGTAGTGCTGGACGTCGTCCGCGTACGGCGGGCGTAAGCGCCCGACGGCGAGAACGATGATGCGCACGGTGCGATACTAGGCAGGCATGGCCCAAGAAGACGAAGCCGAGCGCCACATCAACATCCACTTCTCGCCCGAGATGATGGGCGGCGTCTACGCGAACTTCGCGAACGTCTCGTTTTCCGATTACGAGTTCACGATCACGTTCGCGCGCGTCGACCACGAGATCGACTCCGAGGAGATCCCCGGCGTCGTCGTGTCGCGCGTCAACCTCTCGCCGAAGTTCATGCGGGAGTTGGCTGATGCCCTGGAGGACTCCTACTCGAAGTACCGCACGCGCGAGGGCATCAAGAATCTGCCGGAGTTCGGCGGCGGGCCCGCGGCGCCCAGCGACGACGCGTAGCGCGCTTCTTGTGAAGAGACAGGGTTGTCGCTTGCGGGCGGCGCCCACCTGCGCCACGCTGTCGCAGGCAATGGAGAGCATCGACCCACAGCTACGACGGCTGATCGAGCATGCCGCTGCCCAGGGCATCGGCATGGACGACATCGAGCACGACCTGATCGACCCGGCGAACCTGCCGCGCGAGGAGCACGACGCGCTGTGGCTCTACGCGCTCGGGCGGCGCGACGCGCCGGGCCGCATCACGGTCCCGCAAGTCCACGGCTGACCGTTCATTTCGTCGTGCGCGCGCCGCGCTCGTAGGCGACGCCGATCCCGATCCGCTCGATCGTCGGCGGGTGCGTGGCCAGCAGCCACGTCTGCCAGTCCGGCGGGTCGGGGTCTGAGAGGTTGCGCAGCGCGATGCCCTTCTCGAAGCCGATGAACGGCTCGGGCTCGCCCGTCAGCGTCAGCGCGTAGGAGTCCGCGCGCGCCTCGACGCGGCGGCTGAGCTGGTTGGAGATCGTCGTGATCGTCGTCGTCATCACGACGAGGCCGAGCGCGAGCGCGGGCAGCAGCGCCGGGCCCGGCTCGGTCTCGTCGGGCGCCAGCCGGTCGGTCAGCCGCGCGACGGCGAAGAGCCCGAACGGGGCGACGATCGCGAGGTACAGCAGCCCGTTGGGCACGTCGTTGTAGTGGACGTGGGAGAGCTCGTGCGCGACGACGAGGCGCACCTCGTCGCGCTCGAAGTTCTCCAGCAGCGTGTCGTAGAGCACGACGCGCTTCGTGCTGCCCAGGCCCGTGACGTAGGCGTTGGCGGCAGTCGTGCGGCGGCTGGCGTCGACCGTGAAGACGTCGCCGACGTCGACCCCGGCGCGCTCGGCGAGCTCGAGCACGTCGTCGCGCGTCTGGCCGGCGGGCAGCGTCGAGAACTTGTTGAAGAGCGGGTCGAGGACGACCGGCCCGGCGTAGATCGTCACGACGCCGAAGGCCACCACGATCACCGTGCCGGGCACCCACCAGCCGCGCGGGTAGCGGCGCACGAGGCCGACGGCCGCCGCCCCGCCGAGCCCGGCGATGAGCGCGCCGATCCCCCATGACACCGACTTGTCGCGCGCGTAGCCGGTCCAGTCCTGGGTGACCAGGCCGACGTCCTTCGCGCGCTCGCGCGAGACGACCTGCCACGGCAGGACCGCTACCGAGACGGCGATCGACAGCGCCGCGCCGGCGGCCGCGCCGGCCAGCACCGGGCGCCGGAACGGCCCGCGCAGGCGCCGCGGCGGGCGCCGGATGAACAGCACGAGCACGCCGAGCTCGGTGAGCAGCACGGCGCCGTAGAGCGCCAGCTGCGGGCGCCGGTAGTCGCGCGCGCGCTCGAGCTGATCGGGGCTGAAGTACGATTCCGTGCGCACAGGCGCGGGTTCGATCACCCCGTGGCGCGGTCGCAGCAGCACCACCGCCACCTCCGCGACGACGACGGCCGCCACGATTGCGGCTCCCCATCGCAGGCGTCCGCGGTCCACGCGCGAAACTGTACGAGATGCAGGTCGCGATCATCTCCGACATCCACGGCAACCGGCACGCCTTCGAGGCGGTGCTCACCGACGCCGAGTCCGCGGGCGCCGACGAGATGTGGTGCCTCGGGCGACCTCGTCGGCTACGGCGCCGACCCCGATGCCTGCGTCGAGCTCGCGCGCCGTCACGCGGCGATCTGCCTGGCCGGCAACCACGACATGGGCGTCACCGGCGCGATCGGGTTGGAGGAGTTCTCGACCGGCGCCGCGATCGCCGCCCGCTGGACGCGCGAGACGATCAGCGACGCGAACATGGAGTTCCTCACGGCGCTGCAGCCGGCCGGCGAGGAGGACGGCGTCGGCCTGTACCACGCCAGCCCGCGCGATCCCGTGTGGGAGTACGTGCTCAGCGCGCTGCTGGCGGAGCTGTGCTTCGACACCCAGCCGCAGCGGATCGCGCTCATCGGCCACTCGCACGTCGCGCTGTCCTTCGTGCGCCCCGAGGGGGACGTCGCGACGGGCGAGCCGCGGCGCGACGGCGACGCGCTCGACGTCGGCCCCAGCGCCGGTGAGTGGCTGCTCAACCCCGGCTCCGTCGGCCAGCCGCGCGACGGCGATCCGCGCGCGGCCTGGATGATGCTCGACCTCGATCGCTGGCAGGCCCGCTGGCACCGCGTCGAGTACGACATCGCGGGCGCCGCCGCCGCGATCCGCGCCGCGCGCCTGCCCGACTCGCTGGCCGAGCGGCTTGGATACGGTCAATGACCGTGCGACGGACCCTCCCCTACCTGCTGGCCCTCGCGCTCGGGGCGAGCACCGGGCTGGTCGCCGCATGCGGTGGCGGCGGCACGAAGGACGGCATCCCGGCCGCCAGCGCGGGCGAGCTGAAGTCGCAGATCGAGGACGTCAAGCAGGCCGTCGACGACGGGCGCTGCTCGGACGTGCGCGGTCAGCTGCGCCAGGTCGACTCGGGCATCGACGACCTGCCGGGCTCGGTCGACCCGACGCTCGTCAGCGCGCTGCGCGACGGCGCCGACAAGCTCCGCTCCAGCGCCGTCGACGAGTGCGATCCCGACGCCGGGACGCAGACGACGCAGACCACCACGACCGAGACGACGCCGACGGAGACCATCCCGACCGAGACGACGACGGAGCCGGCGTTCACCGAGACCGCGCCGACCGTGACGACGCCTCCGCCCCCGCCCCCGCCGCCGGTCGCGACGACGCCCGTACCGCCGCCGCCCGTCACCCCCGAGCCGCCGCCCGCCGCCTCGCCACCGCCGCCGATCTCGCCCGGCGGCGGCGTGACCCCGGACATCCCGCCCGATGAATAACGACGTCATCGCCAACCGTTACGAGCTCGGCGAGCGGCTCGGCTACGGCGGCATGTCGACCGTCCAGGTCGCGACCGACCGCCGGCTGGAGCGCCAGGTCGCCGTCAAGCTCCTCGCCGAGCACCTCGCCGACGACAGCCAGTTCATCTCGCGCTTTCGCCGCGAGGCGCTGTCGGCCGCGCGCCTCGTGCATCCGAACATCGTGCAGGTCTTCGACTTCGGCCTCGACGAGGCGAGCGGGCGCTACTACATCGTCATGGAGTACATCCACGGCCGCTCGGGCGCGGAGATCATCCGCGAGGAGACGCGCCTCGGCGTCGCCGACACGCTCGAGCTCGTCGACGGCGCCTGCCGCGGGCTCGTGCACGCCCACCGGATGGGCGTCATCCACCGCGACGTCAAGCCGGGCAACATCCTGCGCTCCGACGACGGCGCCGTGAAGCTCGCCGACTTCGGTATCGCCAAGGCGGTCGGCCAGACGTCGCAGATCACCCAGGCCGGCTCCGTGCTCGGCACCGCGGCGTACCTCGCGCCCGAGCAGGCCAGCGGCGCCGAGGTCGGCCCGGCGGCCGACCAGTACGGGCTCGGCGTCGTGACCTACCAGCTGCTGGCCGGGCGGCTGCCCTACGAGGCCGGCTCCTTGACGGAGCTGGCGATGCTGCAACAGCGCGAGTACCCGATCCGCCTGGACGAGATCGCGCCCGAGGTGCCCGCCGCGCTGGCGATCGCGGTCGAGCGGGCGCTGGCGCTCGAGCCCGGGCAGCGCTACGACGACGCCGAGGCGATGCGCCGCGCGCTGCACGACGGCGCGCGCGGAATCGCGCCGTCGGGCACCGGCGGGGCCGCAGCGCCCCCCGACGACGATGCCACCGCGGCGACGTCGATGATCTCCCGTCACGAGCGCACCGCGCCGTCGCGCGCCGCCACGCCGCCGCCGCCGCGCGTCGCCAAGCGACTGCAGCCGTCGCCGCCGCCCGGCGGCCTGCCGCCCGTGGAGTACGAGCCGATCCCCGAGATCCCGCCCTCGCGGCGCGACCGCGAGCCGGCGCGCAAGCGCGGTGGCACGGGCAGGCTCGTCGGCGGCCTGCTCCTCGCCGCGCTGCTCGTGGTCGCGATCGCCTTCGCGATCGGCAGCTCGCAGGGCGGCTCGTCGGTCAAGCTCTCACCGGTCGACGGCGACAACACCGGCGAGGTCAGCGATCAGATGAACACACTGATCGACGACAACACGCGCTGAGCGCGGCGGGCTCAGGGCGCTGCGCCGGCGCGCAGCGCGGCGGCGTGCTCGGCCAGCGTGCCGGCCGCGATCGCCGCGCGCAGGCCCGCCATGAGGCGCGCGATGTACGCGAGGTTGTGCAGCGTCAGCAGCCGCGCGCCGGTCAGCTCCTTGTTCTTGACGAGGTAACGCAGGTAGCCGCGCGAGTGCCCTCCGCTGCAGGCCGGGCACGGGCAGCCCTCCATGATCGGCTCGTCGGACAGCTTGTGGCGGGCGGCGGTGAGGTCGACGCGCCAGCGATGCTCGGGGTCGTTGACGATCGCCACACCGTGGCGGCCCAGGCGCGTCGGCATCGCGCAGTCGAACGTGTCGACGCCGAGCTCGACGCCGCGGATGAGGTCGTCGACGTCGCCGATGCCGAGCAGGTGGCGCGGGCGCTCGTCGCCGGCGAGCGCGGCGGTCGCCCAGCCGACGACCTCGTACATCTGCGCCTTGTCGGCGCCGAGCGAGCCGCCGATCGCGATCCCGTCCACCGGCCGGGCGGCGATCGCCTGCGTGGACTCGATGCGCAGGTCCTCGTAGACGCCGCCCTGGATGATCCCGTAGACGAGCTGGTCCTGCGGCCCGTGGGTTTCGTGCCAGGCCAGGCAGCGGTCCAGCCAGCGGTGCGTGCGCTCGGTCGAGCGCGCGGTGTACTCGCGGTCGACGTGAAACGGTGTGCACTCGTCGAAGACGAGCGCGATGTCCGAGCCGAGCTTGGCCTGCACCTCCATCGAGGTCTCCGGGCCGATGAAGCGCTCCGAGCCCTCGATGTAGGAGCGAAACCGCACGCCCTCCTCCCCGATCGAAAGCACGCGCCCCATGCGGTCCGGCCCGCTCGGCGCCCGTCCCTTGATCTCGTCGGCGACGGTGCCGTAGCCCATGCTGAAGACCTGAAAGCCGCCGGAGTCGGTGATGATCGGGTGCTGCCAGCCCATGAAGTCGTGCAGCCCGCCGAAGTGCTCGACGAGCTCGGCGCCCGGGTCGAGGAAGAGATGGAACGTGTTGCCGAGCACCATGTCGTAGCCCAGCGCCGCGACCTCGCGCGCCTGGAGGCCCTTGACCGTCGCCTTCGTGGCCAGCGGGACGAAGGCCGGCGTGCGGATCTCCCCGTGGGCCGTGCGCAGGATCGCGGCGCGCGCGAGCGAGCCGGGATCGCGATGGAGGATCTGCAGCGGGCTCATGCGCGCTGCAGACTACGAGCCGGCCGGTCCGCCGGAGGTCCCGGCCTGTCGGCTGCGGTGCCGTGGGCGCACATGTCACATCTGAACCGCTGCCGGAACGATCCCGGGGCCGTAGGGCAACGCTCATGGCGGTCGCTCAGGGCTTGGGCACCAGGATCTGCGCGAGGGCTCCGCTTCGGAAGCGCTGCTCTTCGACGACGTCGAGCTTGAGGTGCTCATCCAGCTCGGCGAATGGGCTGTGGCCCGCGCCGATCGCGATCGGCACCGTTGACAGGTGGTACTCGTCGACGAGGCCCAGGCGCGTCAGCGATTTGGCCAAGTCGGGACCGCCATGAACCAGGACCGTCCCGTCGTCGTTGCGGGTCTTCAGGTCCACGATCGCCGCGCTCAGGTCCCCGCCGAAGATCTCCGCCGGTCCCCATTGCGCCGTCTGCAGGGTACGGGAGAAGACAGCCTTCGGCTTCTCGTTCATCGCGGTTGCGATCGGCCCCTCGGACGCGGCCCAGTGCGGGCCCATGATCTCGTAGCTGCGTCGGCCCATCGCGTGAACGCCGGCCTCCTCCAGCGCGCGGAGGCTCCGCTCACTCGAGTCGTCGCCGAACCACTCGAACATCCATTCATGAGTCCCGTCGAGACTGGTGGCAAAACCGTCGAGGGACATCACCATCTTGAGAACTACTTTTCTCTCGCTCATGACGTACAGACCCACCCCGTCGCGTGAACTCATCGCGTCGGCCCTAGCTGCACGCCTTAGGGCCGCCCGATCACGCAAACCGCGGGAACCGGGCGCAGGTCCTTGATCAGCACGTCGTTCACGGAGAACCTGGCCAGCCGGATCTTTTCGCTCAGCCGACCCGCCAGGTCGCGGGCTCGGCCGGGGTCCGTGTGTCGAGCGTCCCAGAAGAGATAGACCTCTCCATCGGGGGCCAGATTCCGCCGGACGATCCCCAGCGCGTCCTTCGGCTGAAGCCAGAAGGGCGCGACGTTGAAGGCGAAGACCTTGTCAAAGCGCTCGTTTCCGAAGTCCGCCTCCTCGAGCGCGGCCGTCTTCAGCACCGCCCTGCCTCCCGCGATGTGCTCGCGATTCCTACGCGCGGCCATCTCAATCATCCTCTGCGAGCGATCGATGGCGGTGATCCGTCCGCTGATCAGCCGCTCGCAGACCAGCGAAACCGCCACGCCGTGTCCGCAGCCGACCTCCAGCACGCGATCGGCTGGGTCGAGCGCCAGGGTGTCCACGGCCCACACGAACCGTTCCGAGGGCTTGCTCGCCATGCCCTACGCCCTGCCCATTCCGAACGAGGGCCGCACGTCGGCGGTGCCGTACTTTCGCTGCTGTTGCGGTCGTCGCGCGCGAGGCCACCCGTCAGCGAGCCGGACCTCCAGCGGGTCGGTCGGCGGTGTCCTGCATGCCGGCTCGTGGACGCGCTAGGTCCGATATCCGGACTCGGCGCGTCACGGGCGACGTGCTAGGAGTCGGAATCGACCCGGGCGGACTCGCGCGCGGGCGCCTTCGCCATGGCCTGCACCCGGTCGGCCATGTCGGCCGGCGGGCGCCACGGCTCGCCGGGCTTGCGCGACGGCGCCTTCCAGCCCGACGCGGTCATGCCGAGCGCGCCCATCGCCTTCTCCTTCGCCTTCCACGGCACGCGCCGGTACACGGGGACGAACAGCGAGCCCCACAGCCGCCCGCCCTTCTCCTTGTACGGCTCGACCGTCGACGGCTGATCGCGCCCGATCTCGCTGAGCACCGCGAGGCGCAGGTGCTCCTCCGAGCGCTTGCGCAGGTTGCGCTTGGCGTTGGTCAGCCCGCTCATCATGCGACCGCCAGCTTGTTCTGGCGCTGCTCGGCCAGCGCGTTCTGCGCGGCGATCTGGATCGGCTCGAACAGGGCGCCGATCGGCGGCGAGTAGATGTTCTCCATGTACGCGAGGTCGTAGAGCGTGGCGCCGCGCTTCGCCGCGAACGCGAGGAAGTCGCAGCGCTCCTTGACGCCCTCGCCGCCGTGGATGACGCCGCCGATGAGGCGCAGCGTGTCCGGCTCGGCGAGCAGCTTGACGAACGTCTTCTGGGCGCCCGGGTAGTAGCGGGCCTTCGTGATGCCGACGCCCTTGGCCAGCACGTAGGGGATGCCGATCGACTTGGCGAGGTTCTCGCCCATCGAGAAGCCGCCGATCGTGTAGTCGCCGGCGACCATCCCCCACGGCACCCAGACCGGGTCGTAGGCGAGGTCGCCGCCGGTGATGTTCACCGCGGCGACGCGGCCTTGCGCGTACGCGTGCGCGCCGGTGAGCCCGACGATCGGGATCATGTTCAGGCCGTGCGGGATCTCGACGACGTCGCCTGCCGCCCAGACGCCGGGGGCCGACGTGCGCATGTGGTCGTCGACGCTGACCGCGCCGGTCGTGCCGAGCTTCAGCCCCGCGGCCTCGGCGAGCTTCGTGTTTGGGACCTTGTGCAGGCCGGTCACGACCGCGTCGCACTCGAGCGTGCCGTCGCTGGTCACGACCGCGTTGACATGGCCGTCGGCGTTGCCCTCGAAGGACTCGGTCTTCGTGCCGAGGTGCAGCGTCACGCCGCGCGCTTCGAGCGAGTCGTGGACGGGCTTGGCGACGTCGGGGTCGAGGATCTCGTGCAGCACCCACGGCCCCTCGTCGACGAGGTCGACCTGCAGCCCGCGGTGGGCGAGGCCGCCGGCCATCTCGACGCCGACCGGTCCGGCGCCGACGACGACGATCCGCTTCATCGAGTCCAGTTGCTTGTCGAACTCCATCGACTTGCGGATGTCCTTGACGTAGTGGATGCCGTCGAGGTTCACGCCGGGAACGTCGGGCTGCTCCCAGAAGAAGCCGGTGCACAGGATGAGCTGGTCGAAGCCCTCGGGCTGGTTCTTCGTCGTGATCGTGCGCCGGTCGAGGTCGATGTCGGTGACGACCGTCTCCATGCGCATGTCCAGGCCGTCCTCGCGGTAGCGCTCGACGGTCGACAGGAACAGGTCGTCGAAGCTCGGGATCTCGCGACCGTGGACGAACGGGATGCCGCACGGCGAGTAGGCGATGTCGGAGAACTCGGTGAAGACGCTCACCTTGAGATCGGGGTTCAGGCGCTTCGTGATGGTCGCGGCCGCCGTCCCCGCGCCGCCTCCGCCGATGACGACTACGCGCTCCATGGTGCTTCCTCTCGGTCGAAATGGATCAGGTCTGAAAGCTCTTCGCGCCTGCGATGCAGACGCCAGGTGCCGCCGTCGCGTGCGACGACGGCCGGCCGTAGGTCGCCGAACTCGGTCGACTGGACCTGCTGGTAGGCGCCGACGTCGCGGGCCATGAGCACGTCGCCGACGGCGAGCTCGCCGAGCGCGGCGGCCGGTGCGACGACGTCGATGTTCAGGCACAGCGGGCCGGCAATGAGTGTGGGCGCGGATGCCGTCCCGCCCGCCCGCGGCTGCAAGGCCTCTAGCCGCGGCCACGCCCACAGGGTGCCGGGCAGCAGGTTCGTGCCCGCGTCGAGCACGGCGCAGGGGCTGCCGTCGGCGAGCGTCTTGACCGCGACGACGGTCATCGCGAGGTCGACGGCGTCGGCGACGAGCGCGCGGCCCGGCTCGAGCATGAGACGGCCGGTGAAGCCGGCGGCGTGCAGCGCATCGGCCACCACCGCCGCGTGGCGGTCCGCCGCCGGCGAGGGCGCGGCGGGGATGCCGCCGCCGATGTCGATCGCATCGACGCCGCCGAGCTCGGCGGCCAGGCCAGCCAGCAGCGACGCGGCGTGCGCGTGGACGGCCGGGGCCTTGGCCCAGCCGACCCGGACGTTCGCCGCGAGCGTGCCGGTGCCGGGCGCGCCGAGCTGCGCCCTGAAGTCGGTCGAGACGAGATGGACGTGCAGCACCTCGAGCGTCAGGCCGAGATCGCGGGCGCGCCGGCCTGCGGCGACGACCTGCGCCGGCGGGATGCCGAAGCGGCTCGGCGTGCCCTCGGGCCCGGGCAGGCCGACGCGCAGCCCCGCGCGCGCGACGCCCGCCAGCGCCAGGCGCTCGAGCTCCGCCGCGCTGTCGGCGATCACCAAAGCCCCGTCGGCGGCCGCCCGCGCCAGCAGCGCGTCGGGCTTGGCCGGTCCGTTGACCGTGATCCGCGGGCCCGCGATGCCGACGACGTTGCGCGCCAGCGCGTACTCGGCGGCGCACACGACCTCGGCGCCGGCGCCCTCCTCGGCGAAGGCGCGCAGGAACGCCGGCGTGCGGTTCGTCTTGTAGGAGTAGGCGATCTCGGTGTCGGCCCACACGGCCGTCCACGCCGCGCGCAGGCCGGCCAGCCGGTCGCGCGCCCGATCGACGTCGGCGAGCCACAGCGGCGAGCCGTGCTCGGCGAGCAGCGCCGCGACGCTCATGACCGGCCCGCCTCGGATCGTCGCGGCGAGATCGATCGCTCGCGGCGTGCCCTTGCTGTCCAGCAGCGCCGCGACCGGCTCGCGCCAGCGCCCCGATGCCGCCTCGGCGATCGCCTCGGGCAGCGTGTCGCGCAGGTGGTCCATCGCCCATGGGTCGGGGCGCGAGAGGTTCAGCCGCAGCGTCGTCGCCGCGCCGGTCGTGCCCATGCCGTCGCCGGGATAGGTGGCGACGCGGCGCGCGAACAGGGCGACCATGAGCTCCTGGGAGGTGACGCCCGCGCCGGACGTGTCCAGCGCGCAGGCCAGCCCGCGGACGGGAGACGTCGTGAGCTGCAGGCCGTCGATGCCGGCCAGCGTGCCCTTCAGGTGGGTGAGGTTGCGGCGCACGATGCCCTGGGCGTGGGCGAGGTAGTCGGCGTCGCGCAGCGCCGCGAGCGCGCCGTGCTGGGCGGGCAGGCTCGTGTTCAGCCGCGTCAGCGCGGCCTTCAGGCGCAGGCAGCTGCGCATGAGGCGCGAAGGCCCGGCGAGGAAGCCGATCCGCGCGCCCGGCCATCCCGAAGCAGTGCGAGACCGAGAACGTGGCCACGGCGTTGTCGGTCAGCTCCAGCGCGGGCAGCGAGCGGAACGGCACGTCGGGATCGATGACGAGCGACCCGTGCGTGACGTCGTGGATGAGCAGGAGGTCGTGCTCGTCGGCCAGCCGCGCCAGGGCGGCGAGCTCGTCCTCGGTCTGCACGGTCCCGAACGGGTTGAGCGGATCGACGATGACGATCGCCCGCGTGCGCGGGGTGATCGCGGCGGCCACGACGTCGGGGTCGAGGCGAAACCCGTTGGCGGCGTCGATCGGGACAGTGACGGGTACGGCGCCCGTCGCGATGACCGCCGACGGCACGTGGAAGTAGCCCGGGTCCGAGAGGATGACCTCGTCGCCGGGGCCGGCGACCGCCATGAGCGACAACGCGATGCCGGCCTGTGCGCCCTCGGTGCCGATGACCTCGAAGTCGTCGTCGCGGGCGCGGCCGAGCACGCCGGCCGCCGCTTCGCGCAGCGGCTCGATGAGGTCGGGGCTGTACTGGTTGAGGTGCTCGGCGGTGACCGCGTCGCGCATGGCGGCGACGGCGCTGGCCGGCGGGCCGGCGAAGCACGTCAGCCAGCCGAGGTCGGCCCACGTCGCGGGATCCAGGCGCGTCGTCCCGCCCGGGTACAGCTGCGCGGGATCGATGCCGACGATGCCGATCGCGTCGCGGTACGTGAGGTAGTTCCACATCGCGTGGTGCGAGCGCTCGAGCGCGACGAGGCGCTCGGAGGCCAGCTGCGGCGTGCTGCCGGGGTCGGTGCCCCAGGTGAGGACGGACGAGCTCATGCGGCGGCCCTCTCCCGCGCGGCGTCGCGCCGGACGAATCGGATGACGCGATAGATGCCGTTGCGGTCGGAGGTCACCGACGCCGTGTCGTACCCGGCCGCCCGCGCGTATCCCTCGATCTGCTCGAGCGGGCGCAGCCGCCATACGCAGCGCTCGCCCTTGGCGTTGCGCCAGACCCGCGCGATGTACTCGATCTCCGGGTTCTCGACCTGCACGTTGCAGACGATCTGGCCCGGCGCCGCGGAGTCGGCGAGATCGAGGAAGTGGCGCTCGATGAGCGCGTCGTCGTGGTAGATGCCGTACAGGCCCAGCTCGCAGACGACGTCCACCCGAGGGAGCAGGACCTCGACGGCGGCGCGGTCGAATGCGCTGAGCCTGCGGGTCTTCACGCGGTCCTGGACGCCGAGCTCGCGCGCGGCGGCGGACGCCTGGGACAGCGCGGCCTCGTCGATGTCGCAGAGGATCGCGCTCGCGCCGGGATGGCGCGTGAGCGCGTGCAGCAGGTACGGGCTCGGGCCGGCCGCCAGGTCGGCGACGACGGCGCGCTCGCCGGCGGCCTCGATCGCCTCGTTCACGGCGTCCTCGGCGAGGCCGCGGATGTCGCGGAAGGCCTGGCAGGTCGGGCGGTCCAGCAGCCGGCGGTCCAGCCGCCGGCCCAGCGGAGTGCGGCCCGTCGCGCGGTCGGCGTAGACGTGGGCCATGAAGGGTCCGGAATCAAAGCCGTGGCGATGGCCGATCCGCGTGCCCTCCGACACGCAGGCGGCCGCCCGCGAGGCGAGCGCGAGCGCACCGTAGCGCCACGCCCGCGGCGAGCCGGCCGGCAGCTCGGTACGCAGCGCCTCGAACCGGCGGGCGGCGACGAGGGTCTCAGCCGACATACATTCCGGTCTCGACGAGCTCGCGCAGCCGGTAGAGCTCGTGCGCGTCGACGGCCGCGAAGTGCGGCCCGGACATGAGCGCGGCCAGGCGCTCGCGCGCGGCGTCGTTGTCGGCCGCGACGGTCGCGACGGTCGCCGCGTCCTCGCCGGTGGCACCGGCGGCGTAGGTGTCCAGCAGCTGGCCGAAGTGGTCCAGCGAGCCGGCGGCGTAGGCGACGAGCTCGTCGAAGTCGGAGATGATCTCGATGCGCTCGTAGATCGCCTCGCCCTCGGGCGGCGCGACGTAGGCGTCGGGGTCGACGCCGTGCGCGATCGCCCGTGCGCGGAAGAGGTTCATGTGGCGGGCATTGGCCGCGACGATCTCGGCCAGCAACTGCTTGGCGAGGGGATCGCAGGTCAGCGGCACGCGGATCGAGAAGAGATCGACCCAGCGGCGCATCCCGTAGGCGTGGCGCGCGAAGACCTTGCCGATCCGCCGCGGATCGTCGCCCAGCACGTCGAGCAGCTCGTCGCGGTTCTCAAGCATGGGCAGAGGGGGAGTCGGAGACGACGGGCACGTAGGTCACCTCGAGTTCGGGATCCAGCATGTTCGAGACCCAGCAGAAGGGCTTGGCGCGCTCGACGAGCGCCGCCAGGTCGTGGTCGCCAGGGTCGGCGGAGACCGCGACGCGGATGCGCCCGTAGCGCAGCTCGCGCCCGACACGCTCGGCGTCGACGGTCACCTGCAGGCCGGGCAGATCGATGTCGCGCTTGGACGCCACGTGCGCGACGGCCAGGCAGAAGCAGCTCGACAGCGCGGCGAAGAAGACCTCGGTGGGCATCATGCCGGCGTCCTTGCCGCCGACGCTCGAGGGCTCATCGGCGATGAGCTCGTGCTCGCGCGCGGTCACCGTGGCCGACAGCGGGCCGGTCCGGATCGCCTGCACGTGCAGCGTGTTGGACATCAGCCCACCCCGATCCGCTCGCCCCGGAAGGCGTGGTAGGCGTTCTCGTGCGCGGCGGCGGCGATGTCCCAGCCGTAGGCATCGACCACGTGGCGGCCCGCGGCGACCAGCCGCTCGCACAGCTGCGGATCCGCCGCCAGCCGCGCGAGCGACCGGCCCAACGCGCTGCCGTCGCCCGGAGGCGACAGCAGCGCGCTTTCCCCGTGGACCAGGAAGGTCAGGAAGACGTCGATCTCGGACGCGACCACCGGGAGCCCGGCGGCGAGCGCCTCGAGCGCGACGAGGCCGAACCCCTCCTTCGTGGAGGGAAACGCGAAGAGGTCCGCCGCGCGGTAGTGCCGCTCCAGCTCGGCGGGGCTGACCGTGCCGACGATGGCGCACGTGCTCGCTGACGCCGAGCTCCCGCGCGCGCGCTTCGAACCGCCCGATCTCGTCGCGGTAGTCGAACAGCGTCGCGCCGCCGACGACGAGCAGCAGCGGGTCACGCTCGGGCGTCTGGGCGCGCAGCTCGGCGAAGCCCTCCAGCAGCGTCAGCGATCCCTTGCGCGGCTCGATGCCCCCGACGGTGAGCACCGTGAGGCGGTCGCCCAGGCCGAGCGCGGCGCGGTCGGCGGTCCGCTCGGCCGCGTCGCGGGAGCGGCGGAAGCGGTCGCAGTCCACCCCGTTTCGCACGAGCTGGGCGTCGACGCCGAACTCGCCGGCCAGGCGCTCGATCCACGGCTGGGAGACGCACAGCACGAGGTCGGGCATGAGGATCGAGCGGTCCTGGCAGGCGATCAGCGACGGGGAGATGAACTCGTCGACGTGATGCACGGTGCGCACGACGTGCTCGATGACGCCCTCGTCGCGCAGGTCCAGCGCGGCGTTGGCCGAGATGCAGTCCTGGGCGTGGACGATGTCGAAGCCGCCGAGCGGCCAGCAGCGGGCGCAGGCCATCGCGGTACGCCGCGACCATCGCGAGGATGCGCTCGTCGAACACGGGCTCGGTGGGGACGTGCTCGACGAGCCACGTCGTCGCCGCGGTCTCGCGGAAGAACCGCTCGCCGGGCTGGGCCAAGGCGCAGACGCAGACCTCGTGGTCGCGCTGCGCGAGCGCCTCGGCGACGGCGAGCGCGTGCTCGACGCCCCCACGCGGCTTGACCGAGTAGGTCAGCATCGCGATCTTCATGCGGTGACCTCGGCGGGCGCGATGGCCCGCAGCGCCAGGCGCGTGGCGGCGGCGTTGGACGGCGCGACGATGGCGCCGGCGTCGCGCAGGATCTGCGCCTGGCGGGCGGCGTCCTGGGGATCGCCGTCGGTGCCGCAGACGCGCGCGAGCACGACCGCGTTCTTCGCGGCGGCGCCGATCGCCTCCGACAGGCCCGAGGCCGGGTCGCTGTGGCCGCCGTGGCCGAGCACGACGTCGAGCAGCACGCAGCCGACGCTCTCGTCCTCGGCCGCCTCCTCGAGGAAGCCGATCCGCACGTCGAGGTCGACCATCGGATGCGGGCGCCCCTGCGTGTACTCCTCCTCGCCGAGGTCGAGCACGGCGTGGCCGCCCTCGCGCTCGTCGGCGCCGTGGCCGACGTTGCCCTCCAGCGGGCCGAGCTCGGGCTCGAGCAGGGTGACGGCCTCGTGGGCGAGCGAGCCGCCGGAGAACAGGCCGAGCAGGCGCCGGCCGGCGGAGCGCTCGCGCGCCTCGTCGACCGCATCCTCCAGGTCTGAGAGGTCCTCGGGAGCGGTGCCGGCCGCGGCGCGGGCGGCGGCCTCGAGCGTGTCGTGGATCTCGAACGGCGCATCGCCGGCGTCGCCCTCCCAGCCCACAAAGGCGGCGACGACGCGCTTGCCCTCGGGCAGGTCGCCGGCCAGCGAGGCGACGACCTCCGGCGCGGGCGGCTTGGAGACGAGCAGCAGCGTCTCGGTCTCGTCGTCGGCGGCGAGCATGTGCATCGCCTGGCGGAACATGATCCCGCCGATGTCGGCCGACAGGTCGCGCCCGCCGACGCCGACGATCTGCGACACGCCGACGCCGGCCGCGTCGAGCAGGCAGGCCGACTCCTGGGCGCCGGTGCCGGCCGCGGCGACGATGCCGACCGGGCCGGCCGTTACGACGTTCGCGAAGCCGAGGCCGACGTTGCCGAGCATCGCGGTGCCGCAGCCGGGGCCCATGACGAGCAGCCCGAGCGCCTCGCCGCGCTGCTTGAGCTCGCGCTCGTCCTCGAGCGAGACGTGGTCGGAGAAGAGGAAGACGTGCATGCCGGCGCTGAGGGCGCGGTGCGCCTCGAGCGTGGCGTACTCGCCGGCGACGGAGATGATCGCGACGTTCGCGTCTTCGAGCCGGCGGCGCGCGGAGACCAGCGAACGCGGCGGCTCGCGGTCGGGCTTTCCGCCTCCGGCATGAGTTACCCCCGCCTGAGCGCCGCCGCTGGAGAGCTCCGCCTCGGCGGCGCTCAGCGTGTCCTGGGCGACGTCGTCACTCTGGGCGTTGACCGCCACGATGAGATCCGACGGCCCGGCACCCGAGACCTCGACGCCGCGCCCCTGGAGCACCTCGAGGTTGGCCGCGGTGCCCATGCCCATCTCGCAGCCTTCGACGCCGTCGCGGCCGCGCAGCCCGCGGGCGATGCCCATGAGCTTGACGCTGTCCGCGTAGCGGTTGGCGATGACCTTCACATGCCAGCTCACAGCAGCGCGGCCTCCTGCTCGGCCTCGATCCAGGTGCCGTCCTCGCCGCGGATCGCCGCCAGCAGCGACGCGGGGTCGGTGATGATCGCGGCTCGCCCGCCGCCGGTTGCGAAGCGGTGCGCGGACTCGACCTTCGGGCCCATGCTGCCGGGGGGGAACTCGCCTGCGTCCAGCCGCCGCTGCGTCTCGGCGGCGCTCATGTGAAACAGCGGGCGCGCCCAGCGCGTGCCGAAGTCCTCGACGACGCGCGGAACCGCGGTGAGCAGCACGAGGATGTCGAAGCCCAGCGCGATGCCGAGCTCGGCCGAGGAGCGGTCCTTGTCGATGACCGCCGCCATGCCCGACAGCGAGCCGCCGCGCGTGCTGACGGGGATGCCCCCGCCGCCGCCGGCGATGACGATCTCGCCGCTCTCGGCGAGCACCTTGATCGCCTCGAGCTCGAGGATCTCGACGGGCTTGGGGCTGGCCACCATGCAGCGCCAGCCGCGCCCGGAGTCCTCGCCGACGACCCAGCCGCGCTCGCGCGAGAGCCGCTTGGCCTCCTCCTCGCTGTAGAACGGGCCGACCGGCTTGGTCGGGTGGTCGAACGCCGGATCGTCGTCGTCGACGCGGACGCGGGTCAGGATCGTCGCCGTCTTGGCGTTCGGGTCGATCTCGGCGATGCTCGTCTGCAGCAGGTAGCCGAGCTCGCCCTGGGTCATCGCGCCGAGCGCGTGCAGCGGCAGCCCGGGGACCTGCGGCTCGCCCATCGCGTGCTGGAGCATGAGCGTGCCGACCTGCGGGCCGTTGCCGTGTGTCAGCACGACCTGATGGCCATCGCGGCGCAGCGCCACGACGGCTTCGGTCACCGGCCGCGCGCTGTCGAGCTGGTCGGCCCACGTGCCGCGCTGGTTCTCCTTCAGAAGCGCGTTGCCGCCGACGGCGATCACGATGCGCATTGGCGTGCTCCGTCCTGTCGGTTCGTGCCTGGCTTGGGCGGTTGCCGGCGCCGGCTGGCAAGGACGCAGTGAGGGAGTGGCCCTCTAGGGCCATGACCGAGCGAGGACGCCGCCAGCCGGTGATCGGCGGCCGTCCAAGGCGGGTACGGATCTACAGGACTGAGCACTCAATCCACCCCTCTCACCATGAACCAGAGCGCGCGCGCCGGCGCGTCGGTCGGGTTGTGCCACGCGTGTGGCCGATCGGTACGAAAATGGATCGAGTCGCCCGGACCGAGCTCGAAGGGCTTGTCGTCGATCGTGAAGCACATCGAGCCCTCGAGCAGGTAGATGAGCTCCTCGCCGGGGTGACGCATCGGGTCGGGTCCGCTGTGGGCGCGCGGCTCGATGGCCGCCTCGGCGCCGGCCAGCCGGTAGCGCCCGTAGCGCCCGGAGACGTTGTCGAGCGCGATCCCGGTCTTCGAGGTGTACAGCCGCGCGCGCTCGTCGCCGCGCACGACGATCGCCGACGGGACCTCGACGTCCTCGTCGATGAAGGAGCTCACGCTCGTGCCGAGCGCGGCGGCGACCTTCATGAGCGTGGCGATGGTCGGCGTCATCCCGCTC
>CAVVTD010000007.1:0-289695 GCA_963751065.1 uncultured Actinomycetes bacterium | reverse complement strand
TGCCGTTTGAGATGCGTGCGCAGCGCGGCGACGCAGCCGGAGTCCATGACGCAGTCGGGGTTGAGGATGAGCACGTGGTCGCCGCGCGCGGCGGCGAAGGCGGCGTTGACGGCGGCGGCAAAGCCGGTGTTCGCGCCCATCTCCAGGAGCGTGACGCGTGGATCGGCGGCGGCCCGCGCGCGCACGCGGTCGACGCTCGCGTCCCGCGAGGCGTTGTCGGCCACGACGACCTCGATCTCCACGCCGTCGCCCGCCTGCGCGAGCGCCCCGTCGAGGCAGGCATCGATCTCCTCGGCGTGGTCGTACGTGACGACGAGGATGGACACGAGGGCGGGCGCTGTCACAGCGCCACGATACGCAGGCCGGGCGTCCTCTCGTGGGTCGCGCGTGAACGTTGTGCGTGAAACGCCGGGATGCCGGCGCCGCCAGGCAAGGACGCAGGATCGAAGGTGGCCCTCTCGGCCATCGAGATCCGAGGACGCCGCCTGGCGGTGATCGGCGCCCGACGTCTTATGTGCAGCGTTTGCGCGCGGCCCACTAGCCTGCGCGCGCATGCCTCTGCAGGACTTTCTCGCCGGCACCGCGGTGTTCGCCGTCATGCTCGCGGCCGTCCTCGCCGCCACCGCGCTCATCGTGCGGCGGCGGCTGGCGCACCTCGACCGCCTGGAGCGAGGGCTGGCCGGAGTCGTCGTCGGCACGGGCGTGCTCATCGCGGTGCACCTCGTGCCGCTCATGCTCGGGATCCTCACACGCGGCACGGTGCTCGCCGCCGCCGCGCTGGCGGTCGTCCTCGCCGCGCTCGTCAAGCCGGCCTTCGCGTTCGCCCCGCCGGAGCAGAACGCCCCGCCTCCGCGCAGCGGCCCGGCGTCCTGGGTCCTCGCGGGCCTCGCCGCGGCGTTCGCCGCCATCGCCGCGCTCGCCGACCTCGGCCGCTGGGCCGGCGACGAGCTCGTCGGGGTCGACCCGCTGACCTTCCACCTGCCGAACGTCGGGCGCTGGATCCAGCTGCACTCGATGTGGCAGATCGATCAGTTCGTGCCGCTGCTCGCACACGGCAACTACCCCAACAACGGCGACGTCGTGCTGCTCAGCACCGTGCTGCCGTGGCATAACGACTTCCTCGTCCGCCTGCCGATCACGTTCTACCTCGTGACGACGGCGATCGCGGTCTTCGCCATCGCCCGCGAGCTGCGCGCGCCGCTCGCCGCGTCCGTGCTCGCCGGGGCGGTCGTCGTCTCGCTGCCCGTCGTGGGGATCGCGACGATCCCGCGCGCGCTGCCCGACTCGCTCATGTGGACGACGTTCGCCTGCGGCGTGCTCTTCCTCCTGCGCCACGCGCGCACGGGACGGCGCTCGGATCTCGTGCTCGCCGGGATCGCGCTCGGGGTCGCGGCCGGCACGAAGTGGTACGGCGTCAGCTCGGTGGCCGTCGTCGTGGTGATCTGGCTCGGCGCGCGGATGCTGCGCGAGCGGGCCGCCGCCCGCGGCGCCGTGGTGCGCGACACCGTGCTCGTGGGCGGTCTCTCGTTGCTCGGCATGCTGCCGTGGCTGGCGCGCAACCTCGCGCTCTCCGACAACCCGGTGTTCCCGCTGAAGGTCGCCCCGTTCGGGGTGACGATCTTCGACGCGCCGCCCGACGTCATCCGCGACGAGGTCGGCTTCACGATCGCCGACTACGCCGGCGACAGCGGCGTCCTCTGGCAGCTCGCGGGCGAGATCGTCGAGGGGCTGGGGATCGCGCCGATCCTGTGCGGCCTGGCGCTCGCCGGCGCGGTCGTGCTGGCGAACCGCCGTGGCCGCGCGCCGGACGGGCGCGTGCTCGCGCTCGCTGCCGGCGCAATCGCGCTCGGCCTGCTCTACACGATCACCCCGGCCACGGCGCTCGGTGTGAAGGGGGATCCATCGCTGGCGCACGCCAACACGCGCTACGCCGTGCCCGCGCTCATCCTCGCCGTGCCGGTCGCCGCCTGGGTGGCCGGCCGGCTGCCCCGCCTCGCCGGCCTTGCGCTGGAGGCCGCGCTGGCGGTCGCCGCGCTGCTCGGCGCCTACCGCGGCTACGAGGTGGACGGCCTGCGCGATGTCGCGCTGGCCACGGTCGGCCTCGTCCTGCTCGCCGCCGCGGTCTTGGTCCTCTACCGCGTGCGCGAACGGCCGATCGTGCTCGTCGCCGCCGGGCTGGCCGCGGCGCTCCTCGGCCTCGCTGCCGCCCACCGGGTCGAGGACCGCATCAACGGCGGGCGCTACCTCGGCATCGACCGCGCGGTCGACGGGCTGTTGCGGATCGCCCCCGCCGACCGGCGGATCGCCCTCGCCGGCGACTGGTCGGTGGCCGGCCTGTCCCCCGTCTGGCCCGCCTTCGGGACGCGGATCGACAACGACGTGGAGTTCGTCGGCGAGTTCAAGCGCGGCTTTCTCACGCCGTATCGCACCGCCGCCGGCTTCCGGAACGCACTGCGCCGCGGGCGCTTCGACGTGCTCGTCGTCGGGCGCGGGTTCTTCCCCCCGCAGGCCACGCCCGAGCAGGCGTGGGCGATGCAGGCCGGCTGGCGCACGGTCGCGCTGAGCCCGCGGCTGCGGGTGCTCGTCCGGCCCGCCGCCCCCTAGCTGGTTGATTCCGCGGCCCCGGCCGTCGATGTGCGCTTCGCGCGTCGTAGGGTCGGGCGATCGCGTGGTCGAACCGCATCGATGAGGGTGAGTTGGTCTGGCTGGCGGCCCGTGCGCCGGGGCCTTGCCTGGTGTGCGGCAGGGGTGTGTCGAATGGTGCACGCGGAGCGATGCTCATCCGACACACCCTCTTGGCCGGCGGGGCCTCGGGTCCAGGTTCACCGCGGGTGGCGGATTTGGGGTGCATGCGACCCCAAACACGCCACGACCGCCGGCGCGCGGCGCAGACGCCGATGGCCGGGTCGAGTCATGCACCCACCAGGTGCACGGGTCGCCAAGGCCTCGCCTGCCCTGGCCGAAACGCCTTCGCCCCGGCCAACCGACA
The DNA here is from genome assembly GCA_963751065.1 of uncultured Actinomycetes bacterium. Lineage (GTDB taxonomy): Bacteria > Actinomycetota > Thermoleophilia > Solirubrobacterales > Solirubrobacteraceae > CADCVQ01. The sequence continues at coordinate 286,706 of CAVVTD010000007.1, read as the reverse complement.
CACCCTCATCGATGCCGTTGGCCACGCGATTGCCGCCCACACGACGCGCGAAAGCGCACACCCGCCGGCAGCCGGCGCGGCATCAACCATCTACTGGCTGGTTGATTCCATCTAGCCTCGGCGCGCGCGCACGACGGCCTCGAGCTCGTCGCTCATGCGCGCGGTCTCGACGTCGACGTTGGCGTCGGTCTGCACGAACGCCCGCGCCCGCGCGCCGGCCGCCTGCCGCGCCGAGCCGTCGAGCGCGAGCGCCGCCCGCAGCTGCTTCGCCAGCGCCACCGCGTCGCCCGGCGGCGCGAGCCAGCCCCACGGCGCGAGCACGCACTCCGGCAGGCCGACCTCGTCGCTGGCCACGACGAGCAGCTCCATCGCCATCGCCTCCTTGACGACGACCGGCATCGAGTCGCGGTCGCCGTCGGCGGCGACGACGCACGGCATCGCCAGCACGTCGGCGCGCTCGAGCTCGGCGCGGACCTCGGCCGGCGGTCGGCTGCCGAGCAGCTGCACCCGCCCGCCGCAGCGCTCGGCCCGCTCGTCAAGCGAAGCGCGCAGGGGCCCGTCGCCGACGATCCGCAGCCGCACGTCGGGCAGGGCGGCGACCGCGTCGAGCAGCACGTCGAAGCCCTTCTTCTCCACGAGGCGGCCGATCGCCAGCACCGTGCGCCCCCGCGGAAGCGGCGTGCTGCGCTCGAACGCGGTGGCGTCGACGCCCATGACGACCTTGTGGAGGTTCGCCGCCGGCACCGTGCCGCGCAGGTAGCGCACGTTGTACTCACAGCCGGTGAACACCGCATCGGCGCGCTCGAGCTTCTCGCGCAGGTTCGCCGGCGTCATGAAGATGTCGTAGGCGTGGGCGGTGATGCTGAACGGCCGCCCGGTGAGCCCGGCGAGGCGCATGGCGTCGAGCGCAGCGCCGGCGGCGAAGTGGGCGTGCAGGTGCTCGTCGCCGCGCTCGATGATCCGCCGCGCCGCGGGCGCGAGCATGCCCAGCGGCTTGGCCCACTCCTCGCGCCGCCAGCGCCGGCAACCGGCGAGGTCGCGCGCGCAGGCCAGCGGCCGGTGGGCGACGAGCCAGAGCAGGTCGCGCGCGCGGCGCTCGCGCCTGTCGCGGGCGAGCAGATGCACGTCGATGTCGCCGGGCGCCTCGGGGTTCGCGTGCGCGGCCGGGTTGAACGCCTGGACGCCGACCTCGTGGCCCAGCCTGCGCAGCGCCGCCAGCTCGTTGACGACGAACGTCTCCGACAGCTCCGGCCACTGGTCAAGGACGAACAGCAGCCGCATGGTCGCCGGACTGTAGAGGCACAGCCGACCGGGGCGTTGCCGCGTGCGGTGGGCGGCGGCTTGCGAGGAGCGCAAACCGCCCCGGCGATCAGGCGCTGGCGCTAGCCTGCATGTTCGATGTCCGGCGCAGCAGTCACCCCCTCCGGAGTGCGCGAGGGCGATCCCGCCGCGCTGGCCGCGCTATGCACCGTCCGCGGCCCGTCCGTGCTCGCCTATTGCCGTCAGGTGGCGGGCGAATCCGAGGCCGGCCTCGCCGCCGCCGACGCCTTTGCCCGCTTCCGCAAGGCGGTCGTGGAGGCCGGCGACACAATGTCCGTCAACCCGGAGGCGCTGCTCATCGGCGCGACGCGCATGGCCGCGGCGCAGCGCGCGGACGTCGTCGCCCCGGGCCACTGCGCCGCGGTGCCGCGGCTGCTCGCCGAGCGCGCCGACAAGACGCTCCCGGAGGCCGACCTGGCCCGCCTGGAGACCCATCTCGCCGAGTGCTGGGCCTGTCGCGCGCCGGTCGCGCGCTTCAAGGCGGCCGAGCGGGCGTACCTCGATCCGCCGGAGCCGAAGCTCGACCCGGCCGTCGCCGAGCAGATCCTCGCTGCGCTCGTCGCGGCGGTGCCGCCGCCACTGGAGCCTGAGCCCGAGCCGCCTGTCCTGCGGGCGCCCAACGGCGCCGTGCCCGATGCCGCGCTCGAGCCCGACGCGACCCAGGCCTTCGTCACCGTCGGAGAGCCGAGGCCTGCCGCACCCGAGATGGCCGAGTACGACCCCGCGGACGTCGCCGCCGACGAGATCAGCAGCGAGCCGGCGCCGCGACCCAAGCGCGCGCGGCGCGCCGCGCCGGCGCTGCTGGGCGGCCTGTCACGTCGCGGCAAGCGCCGGGAGCGCGGCGCGGAGCCCGAGCCCGAGGCGCAGGCTGCCGCCGCCGCGGCCGCCACCGCCTTCGCGGTCGCGCCTGTGAGCGAGGCCGCCGCGCACGAGCCGTCGCCTGCGGAGGCGGCGGTCGCCGAGCCGGTGCGCGAGCCGACGGCCGCCACCACGCCCGAGCCGATCCCCTACGAGGCCTCCGAATATGCGCCCAGGACCCGCGACCGGCGCGGTGCGCGGGCCCGGCGCCTGCCGGTCCTGCTGCCGATCATCCTCGTCATCCTCGCCCTGCTCGTGGCGCTGTTCGTCTCCGGCGTGTTCGGCGGCAGCGAGCCCGAGTCCAGCCCGCGCGTCTCGCTGCCGGCCGCGGCGCCCGCGACGTCGAAGGCGGACCTCGTGGTCGTGCCCGGCGCGAAGGAGGCCACCGGCGACCAGGTCGAGCTCGCCAAGGCGCGTCAGCGCGGCGAGACCCCTCCCTCCGACAAGCCCGACACCGTCGCGAAGAAGCAGGCCGCGACCGCGACGACGCCGCCGCCTCCCGCCGCGACGCCGGCGGCGAACGCGCCGCCGCCGCCTCCGCCACCTCCGCCCCCGCCGCCGCCCGCCGCCAAGCAGTCCAGCGGCGAGAAGCAGATCGACGCGGGCAGCGGCGCGACCGGCGCCGAGCAGATCCCACCCCCCGCGGACACGTCGGACGTGCCGGATCTCGCGCCGCCGCCCGAGACCGCCACCTCGCCGTAGAGGCCGCCACGCCCGCAACACTCGAACCGGAGATCCAGCGTGTCGGCCGCGCGCTGCACGAGGCGTTCCCGAGTCACCGTCGCCAGCCGCTGAAGGCGCTCGACGACCGTGCGATGGACCTCGCCGCGCAGGACGACGAGCTGCGCGCCGCGCTGTTTCGCTTCGTCGACGTCGTTCCGGCCTGTCGCTCGCTCGACGACCTCGCCGCCCACCTGACCGGCTTTCTCGAGCAGGTCGACGACCGCCCGCCGTCGCTGCGCGCGGCGATGAAGATGGGCGACACGAGGGCCGGCCGCGCCGCGCTCGGCGCCGCCGGTGCGGCGGGCGTGCGCCACATGGCGCATCGCTTCATCGTCGGCGAAGACCCGCAGGCCGCGGTGCCGGCGCTGCGCAAGCTCTGGCGCGACGGGATCGCCGCGTCGGTCGACCTCCTCGGCGAGGCGACGGTCACCGCCGCCGAGGCCGACCGCTACGCGGCACGCTGCGCCGATGCGCTCACCACGCTCGCCGCCGTCTACGAGGGCTTCGACGAGCAGCCGCTGCTCGAGCACGACGCGGCGGGCCCGGTGCCGCGGGCGAACCTGTCGGTGAAGGTCTCCGCGCTCACCCCGCTGCTGCGCCCCGAGGCGCCCGAGCGCGGCCAGCGCGACGCGGCGCCGCGACTGCGCGCGCTGCTGCGCCAGGCCATGCAGCTCGGCGCGCACCTGCACATCGACATGGAGTCGCTGGACTCGCGCGAGGCCGTGCTCGAGCTCGTGCTCCAGCTCCTCGCCGAACCCGAGTTCGCCGACGGGCCGAGCGCGGGCGTGGTTCTGCAGGCCTACCTGCGCGACTCGCCGCAGACGCTCGACACCGTGCTCGAGTGGGCCCGGCGCACGCCGCGCGCGCAGCCGCTCACCGTGCGGCTGGTCAAGGGCGCCTACTGGGACCACGAGGTGGTCGAGGCGCGCCAGCACGGCTGGAGCGTGCCGGTCTTCGAGCGCAAGGCCGACTGCGACGCGAACTTCGAGGCGCTCACCGCCCGGCTGCTCGAGGCGCGCCCGCTCGTGCGGGTGGCCATCGCCTCGCACAACCTGCGCTCGGTCGCCCACGCGATCGCCCGCAACGAGCAGCTCGGCGGCGGACCCGGCGACATCGAGTTCCAGGTCCTGCGCGGCCTCGGCGACGACCTCGGCCACGCCCTCTCCGCCAACGGGCTGCGGGTGCGCGCCTACTGCCCGGTCGGCGACCTCGTCGCCGGGATGGCCTATCTCGTGCGCCGGCTGCTGGAGAACACGGCCAACGACTCGTTCCTGGCCAGCCAGGCGCACGGCGTGCCGCTCGAGCAACTGCTGGCCCCGCCCCGGACCACGGCCGAGGCATCGTGAAAGCCGGCTCGCTGCCGCCGTTCGCCAACGAGCCCGTGCTCGAGCTGCGCCGCGCCACCGAGCGCTCCAAGCTCGCCGTCGGCATGGGCGAGCTGCGCCTGCCGCTGCACGTCCCGGTCTGGATCGGCCGCGAAAGGCGCGCCGGCGAGGAGATCGTCTCCACGGACCCGGGGCGCCCCGAGCGCGTCGTCGCGCTGGCAGCGAGCGCCACGCCGCGAGGAGGCCGCCCAGGCCGTCGAGGCCGCCCGCGCGGCGTTCGAAAGCTGGGCGGCGACCCCGGTTGCCGAGCGCGCCGCGGCGCTGCTGCGCGCCGCCGCCTGGATGCGGGAGCGGCGCGCGTCGCTCGCCGCGCTCGCCGTGCGCGAGTGCGCCAAGCCCTGGCCGGAGGCCGACGCCGACGTCTGCGAGGCGATCGACTTCCTCGAGTTCTACGCCCGCGGCGCGCTCGCGCTGCAGGGCGGCGGCGGGCCGCCGCTGCTGCAGGTGCCCGGCGAGCGCAACGCGCTGCGCTATGCCCCGCGCGGCGTGTGTGCGGTCATCGCGCCGTGGAACTTCCCGCTCGCGATCCCGACCGGCATGACCGCCGCGGCGCTGGCCACCGGCAACACCGTCGTGCTCAAGCCCGCCGAGCAGGCGCCCGGCTGCGGCCTGCGCGTCGTCGAGGCGCTGCGCGCCGGCGGCGTGCCGGCCGGCGCCATCGCGCTGCTGCCCGGCGCGGGCGAGGCGGGCGCGGCGCTCGCAGGACACCCCGACGTCGCCACGATCGCCTTCACCGGCTCCGGCGCCGTCGGTCTCGAGCTGCTGCGTACGGCGGCCGAGGTGCGCCCCGGCGCGCGCCAGCTCACCCGCGTCGTGGCCGAGATGGGCGGCAAGAACTGCATCATCGTCGACTCCGACGCCGACCTCGACGAGGCGATCCCGGCGATCGTCGAGTCGGCCTTCGACTACGCCGGGCAGAAGTGCTCCGCCGCGGCGCGGGTGCTCGTCCACGAGGCGGTGCACGACGCGCTCGTCGAGCGGCTGGCGGGCGCGGTCGCCGGGCTGCAGATCGGCCCGGCCGACGACTTCGGGACCGACGTTCCGCCCGTCGTCGAGCGCGAGGCGCAGGAGCGCGTGCGCCGCTACGCCGACCTCGCCGCGCGCACGGGCGAGGTCTCCACGGGCATGGGCGACGTGCCGACGGAGGGCTGGTACGTGGCCCCGGTGATCGCCACCGGGCTGCCGCCCGACTCACCGCTGCTGCGCGAGGAGATCTTCGGGCCCCTACTCACGGTCGAGCCGGTGCGCGACGTCGACGAGGCGTGTGACCGCATCGACGCGCTGCCCGTCGCGCTGACCGGCGGCCTGTTCAGCCGCAATCCGCGCACCGTCGCCCACGTCATCGACCGCTCGCCGGTCGGCAACCTCTACGTCAACCGCTCGACGACCGGCGCGATGGTCGGCCGCCAGCCGTTCGGCGGCAACCGCCTCTCGGGCACCGGCACGAAGGCCGGCGGCGACGACTACCTGCTGCACTTCGTCGAGCCGCGTGTCGTGACCGAGAACACGGTCCGGCACGGGCTCGTCGTCTAGAAGTTTGGCTCAGCGCAGCTTGCGACCACCCCGCGAAATGAGCCGGCGCCGGGCGCCCCACATCGCCACGCGCGTCGGCGCGCGCACGGGCGGGTAGCCGCAGGGACATGCCCAAACTTGACCGCCTGACCGGCCTGGCCCAGCGTTCGCTTCCCGTCATCCGCCGCGCGGCCGGATGGGCGCTGACCAACGCCCGTCAGGTTGCCGTGGCCGCCCGCGAACGCGTCCGCGAGTCGCGAGCGCCCTCCCCGCCGTCGCCACCCTCGGCCTCCAACGGCGCCCGGCCTGCGCGGCCGCCACGGTCGCCCGCACCCGCGCCTCCCGCGCCGTCCCCGAGCGCGGCGGCCGGCCACGTCGAACGCGAGGCGGTCCTCGTCGCCGAGTCCGCCGACGAGCAGGCGGCCGACGGCGCCGGCGCCGAGGTCCACGTCGCCGAGCCGTGGCCGGGCTACGGCGAGATGACCGCCGCCGACATCATCGAGCGTCTGGCCACCGCCGACGCCGGGATGCTGGCCGTCGTGCGCCTGTACGAGAGCCTGCACCGCGAGCGGGTCACGGTCCTGCGCGAGGCCGGCCGTCGCCTGGCCGCCGCCGATGCCCGGGGCTGACCCAGCTCTCAGCGGCGCTCGGTGCGCGTCACCCCACGCCCGTCGTGCCAGGCCTCGATGACGAGGAACTCCGGCGGGTCGGGCAGGGAGACGACGACGAGCTCGGTGACGTCGCAGCGAAACAGGTGCGCCGGACCCGGTCCGCCCTTGCCGTCGAAGATCCGCTCGCGCTTCTTCTCGTCGACGTCCTCCTCCGCGACGCCGGCGAGCTTCGCGTCGCCCTTCCAGCCCGCGTCGGGATCGGCCGACCCGCTGTGCAGGGCGAAGCGCGGGTCGCGCTGCAGGTCGCGCGCCTTCAGCGACTGCCACATGCTGCCCAGCCACAGCTCGCCCTCGGCGAAGATGACCTCGGTGCCGCTGATGCGCGGCGATCCGTCGCGGCGCAGCGTGGCGAGCGTCTTGTGCACGAACGCGTCGAGGAACTCGCGCGCCAGCGCGGTCAGCTCGGGAGCCTCGGCCTCGATCGCGCTCCAGGACGCCACGCCGCAGAGCCTATGCCGAAGCGGCCTCGCACATGGCCAGAAACCGCTCGTGCAGGCGCGTGTCGGCGCTCAGCTCGGGATGGAAGGCGACCGCCAGCAGCCGCCCCTGCTGCGCGGCGACCGCATGCCCGTCGACCGACGCGAGGATCTCGACGCCCTCGCCGTGCTCGGCGATCCACGGCGCGCGGATGAACACGGCGCGCAGCGGCGGCCCGTCGATGCCGGCGATGTCCAGATCGGCCTCGAAGGACCGCACCTGGCGACCGAACGCGTTGCGCCGCGCGACGACGTCCATCATCCCCAGGTGCTCGCGGTCGAGCACGATCAGCCCGGCGCAGGTCCCGAACACGGGCGCTTCGAAGCAACGCAGCGGCTCGGCCATCGCCTCGCGCTCGATGCCGAGCGTGATCGTCGTCGACTCGCCGCCGGGGATGACGAGCCCATCCAGGCCGTAGAGGTCGCCGGCCACGCGGACCTCCCGCACGTCGGCGCCCAGTGCTCGCAGCATCCGCGCATGCGCGGCGAAGCCGCCCTGCAGGGCGAGGACCCCGATCAGAGGCACGGGACCTACCAGCCGCGCTGGGCGAGCAGCTGGTCGTCGCCGAGCGAGCGCGACTCCTGCGAGTCCATCGCCGTGCCGAGCCCCTCGGAGGCGCGCGCGACGCGTGCCGGGTCGGCGAAGTGCGTGCAGGCCTCGACGATCGCGCGGGCCCGGCGCTCGGGGTCGGAGGACTTGAAGATCCCCGAGCCGACGAACAGGCCCTCGGCGCCGAGCTGCATCATCAGCGAGGCGTCGGCCGGCGTGGCGATCCCGCCGGCGCAGAAGAGCACGACCGGCAGGCCGCCCTCGTGGGCGACCGCGCGCACGAGGTCCAGCGGCGCGGCGAGCTCCTTGGCGGCGGTCGGCAGCTCGGTCTCGTCGAGCGTGCCGAGGCGCCGGATCTCCGAGCGGATCGCGCGCATGTGGCGCACGGCCTCGACGATGTCGCCGGTGCCCGCCTCGCCCTTGGAGCGGATCATCGCCGCGCCCTCGCCGACGCGCCGCAGCGCCTCGCCGAGGTTCGTCGCGCCGCACACGAACGGCACCGCGAAGTCCCACTTGTCGATGTGGTTGTGCTCGTCGGCCGGGGTCAGCACCTCGGACTCGTCGATGTAGTCGACCTCCAGGGCCTCGAGCACCTGTGCCTCGGCGATGTGGCCGATGCGCGCCTTCGCCATGACGGGGATCGTCACCGCGGTCTGGATCGACTTGATCATCGTCGGGTCGGACATCCGTGCCACCCCGCCGTCGCGGCGGATGTCGGCCGGGACGCGCTCGAGCGCCATGACGGCGACGGCGCCGGCGGCCTCGGCGATGCGCGCCTGCTCGGCGTCGACGACGTCCATGATCACGCCGCCCTTGAGCATCTCTGCCAGGCCGGCCTTGACGCGGAAGGTGGCTTCGTCACGCACGAGGGCGATTCTATCCGCCCCGCCGCCCGGCTCCGGACCCGCCCGGCGTGCGGGCGTCTCACCCGAACTCAGCCCGGTTTGCTCGCCGCCAGGTACGCCACCGCGCCGCGCCGCAGACGGTCGCCCGCCTCGATCGCGCGTCGCAGGTGGGCCACGAACGCGTCGCGCTCCCGCACGGTCAGCGCCGCGTCGATGCTCTCGCGCGCGGTCGGCGCGAGCGGGTTCGGCGCGCTGTCGAGCAGCGTCTCGACGTCGATCGCGCCCATGTCCGCGCGCGCCTCCACGTCGATGTGGCACTCGAGGTGTATGCGCGAGAACCCGGCCGCCTCCGCGAGGCGCACGAGGTCGCGATCGTCGAAGTCGAGCATCGTGTCGGCCGCCGGGTCGGAGATCTCGCGGTACATGCGCTTGACCTTGTCGGCGATCTCGCTCACCGCGCTGACGTCGTAGCCCCAGAAGCGGTCGACCGCCTCGGGATACATGAGCCGGTTGATCGGCTCGAAGAGCGAGATCCGCCCGCCCGGGCGCAGGACGCGGTACATCGCGTCGAAGGCGCCCGCCTTGTCGGCGACGTAGATGAGCACCGAGCGCGTGGTCACGACGTCGACCGAGCCGTCGGGGATCTCGGCAAGGTCCTCGGCCTGCGTGGAGACGAAACGCGCGCGGTCCAGGCTCCCCGCCGCCGCGACCGCGTCGTGGGTGTGGGCGAGCAGCGCGTCGGAGATGTCCGAGAAGATCACCGTGCCCTGCTCGCCGACGCGCGTGAGGGCCTCCAGGCCGATGAGCCCGTCGCCCGTGCCGACGTCGAGCAGCGTCGCGCCGTCGAGCGGCTCGGCGTAGGCGAGGACGCGCTCGCGCACCGGGCCGAGCATGTCGAGGATCGCCGTGCGCTGACGCTCGTCGCCGGCGTCGCGACGTTCGCGCAGCCAGCGCGACCAGTGATCGGGTTGCACGGCCATGCATTCAGCATGGCAGCGCGGGCGCTACTTGAGCTTGAAGGCCTTGATGCGGTCGGCGTAGTCGTCGGCGTCGCGGGCGTAGACGCCGTAGGCGAGCGCTTGGACCATGCTCAGCAGCGCCGTGTGCGAGCGCACGTAGGCGGGGCTGTTGGAGGAGTAGTACAGGCGGATCTGGGCGAGCTTGGCGACCTCCGACAGCGTCGCATCGGTGATCGCCATCGTGCGCGCCTTGCGGTGGCGGGCGAGCTTCATCGCGCGGACGACGAGCGGGTGCGGGCGTCCCGCCGACAGGCCGATGACGAGCGTCTCGTCGTCGATCCGGCTCAGGCGCCCGAGCGCCTCCTGCGAGGGGCTGGCGACGATCTCGGCGCGCAGGTCGAGCAGCATGAGCAGGTGGCGCAGGTAGGAGGCGAAGAACGCCATCTGGTCCGTGCCGGCGACGAGCAGGCGCGGCGTCGTGGCGATCGCCTCGACGGCGGCCTCGATCTCAGAACGCGAGACCTTGCGCGCCGTGTCCTCGACGTTGACGTGGTCGGCGGCGAGCATCGTCTCGAACTCGTTCTGGTCGAGCGAGAAGAGCGGCGCGATGTGGCTCGGTCCGTTGTTGACCGGCGCGGTCGCGTGGCGGCGGCGGTACTCCTCGCGGGCGGAGTGCTGAAGCTCGGGGTAGCCCTCGAAGCCGAGCGCCTGGGAGAAGCGCACGACGGTGCTCGAGGAGGTGTTCGCGCGGCGCGCCAGCTCCTCGGCGGTCTGGAAGGCGACCTCGTCGAGGTGATCGACGATGTATTGCGCGACATCCTTCTGTGAACGCGAGAAATCGTCGAAGCGGGCCTGGATATACGTGGAGAGCGACTCGGGAGTCGCTTGGGTGGCGGAGCGCTTCATGGGCGACCCACTGTTTCGACGGGGCGCCTCGCATTTCCTTTGCGGGCGGCCGAACTGCCCTTAAACGCAGCGCACCCGGTGGGGTCACACCGGGTGCGCGATGCCGAGAGCAGAGGGGCGGCGGGGGATATGGACCGGTCCGGAAGCTCTCGGCGGGGTCGAGGAGGGTGATTCCCGGGTTCGCGGGGACCAAACATCGTTTCGCTGACTTATGACACCCCGGCGCTCGTTTCGTACCGGCGCAGCGCCGGGTGGATCCCCTCGGGAACCGTGTAGAACGCGCGCCCGTCACGCGTCAGCGCAAGGGTCTCGCCCTGGCCCTCGGCGAGCAGGCCGGCGCGCACGGCGCACGGCTTGCGGCGCAGCGCGGCGGCCACCGATTCACCGGCGCGCCGGCGCCATGCGTACGCGGTGTCGTACGTGCGCAGGACGATCGTGCGTCCGTCGGCCGAGACGTCGCCGGCGGTCACCGCGCCGAGCTCGAGCGTCGCGGTGCGGCGCAGCGTGGTGACCCGGCGCGAGGATGGCCGGCGCGCGACGTAGACGTGCGCGTCGCCGCCGAAGCTCTTGGTGACGATGACGATCGTGGCGCTCGCGCGGTCGTAGAGCAGCGCCTCGGCGTCGTGACCGCCGTCGGGATAGCGCAGCTCGTAGCGGGCGGCGGGCGCGACGGTGCCGGGGCGGGCGGGCACGGTCTCCGCGCGCACGCGGTACACGACGATCGAGGGACGCTCGCCGAGGTTGTCGCCGATGTCGCCGACGAGCAACGCGCCGCGCGAGCCGGCGGCGATGTCCTCCCAGTCGACGTTCTGCGCACCGGCGACCGCGACCTCGGCGACGGTCCGGCCCGTCGTGGAGAAGGCGAGCAGGCTCGCCGGGTTGCCCGAGTCGTTGAGGCCCCACAGGACGTCGCGGCGCGCCGGCGAGACGACGAGCCCGGAGAGCTCGGTGGCCGCGGCCGACGTGACGCGGCCGGTGGTGCGCACGCGGATGTCGCCGCGGCACAGCGCCGGCGTGGCCGCCCGCTTCTGCGCGGCCGCGCGCGCGGCCGCCGCGGCGCGCGCGTCGCCGCTGTCCTGCGACGAGGCGGCGCCGTCGCCGCAGCCGGCGAGCGCGATGAGCGCGGCGAGCACCGCGGCGAAGCCGGCCGCTCGGCCGAGCGGTCGCGCTCGGGAGATCAGATTCCCAGGCGCTTCACGGTCTCGCGCGCACGCACGACGCGCTGATCCTTCTCGGCGTGCGTCGCCGGCATGTCGGTCATCTCGACGAGCGACAGGACGTCGCGGCCGAGCTGCTCCTGCATCGCCAGCGCGCCCTCGGCAAGCTCGAGCGCCTGCTCGCGCGTCATCGTCGCTTCCCCCTGCTCTCCAACCATCCTGCGCACAAAGAAGCCCATGAACCTCTGCACCTAGCTCGGATTGACCTGATCTGCCGGGATTATGGCGGCTGACGGTCGGGCGCGGGAGATACGGTCCGAGTCTGCGGGGCAGTAGCTCAGTTGGTCAGAGCAGCCGACTCATAATCGGTTAGACGGAGGTTCGAGTCCTCCCTGCCCCATCCTGTGGCAAGCCGCGCGCCCGCGGCCACCATCTCGTCGAGCGCCCGCTGCCCGTCGCCCTCCGCGACGTCCACCGCCGCGACCGCGTCGGTCAGCACCGTCGTGGCGAAGCCCGCGGCGAGCGCGTCGAGCACCGTGGCCTTCACGCAGTAGTCGGTGGCCAGGCCGCCGACGAGGAGATGCGTCATGCCCGCGTCGCGCAGCCGCTGGGCGAGATCGGTGCCGTCGAAGCCCGAGTAGGCGTCGGCGCCGAGCGCGGTGCCTTTGTCGATCAGCGGGCCGTCGAGCGCGGCGATGTCGGGGTGCAGGTCGGCGCCGTGCGTGCCCGCCACGCAGTGCACCGGCCAGATGCCGCCCTGCTCGGTGAACGAGCAGTGCCCTGCGGGGTGCGCGTCGCGCGTCTTGACGACGAGCGCGACGTCGCGCGCGGCGGCCGCGAGGGGGACAACGACGGCGTCGCCGCCGGCCACGCCCAGCGCCCCGCCGGGCAGGAAGTCGTGCTGGACGTCGACGGCGATGAGCGCGGTCTCCGACAGCGGGAACTCCACGCTGCCCGCGCCAAGGCTGGCGCGCAGGGCGAGCAGGCGCGGCGAGCGCATGAGCGGGCCCGGTGGCTGGGCGGAGGCGCGCTCGCGCTCGGCGGCGGCATGGCGGCGGTCTTCCTCCAAATTCGGCGCCGCGCCGGTGCGCTCGCCGTCGCGCATGACCGCGCACAGCAGCGGCTCGCCGTCGGGCGTCTCGTCGGCGAGCGCCAGCACGTGGCGGCCGTCGGCGCCGCGCACGACCTGGTGGGCGCCGGGGTCGTTGATCTTGCCCGGCGAGAGCTTCATCGTGTGGCGGACCGCGGGGTCCGCCTCCCCCGGCTGCTCGACGAGCTTGTAGACGGCGCTGAGCGGCGCGCCGCCGCGCAGCTGCGCGCCGACCCCGAAGGCATCGGCGGGGACGCCGCCGCGAGCGAAGGCGGCGATCCGCTCGGCGTCGAGATCGCTCGTGAGGATGATCTTCGTGTCGATGAGCCCGGCCTCGTCGAGCAGCCGCCGGGCGTGGCTGGCCAGCGCGCCGAGGTCGCCGGAGTCGATGCGGATCGCCTTCAGCCGCCCGCCGGTCGCGGCCTGGGCGGCGATCGCGCGGCGCACGCCCTCGAGCGTGTCGTACGTGTCGACGAGCAGCGTCGCGCCATCCGGGCGGGCGCGCAGCCCGTCGGCGAAGACGTCGATCTCGCCCGCCCGCCCGCGGGCCATGATCTTCGCGTGCGCCATCGTGCCCGTGGCGGGAATGCCGAGGTCGCGTGCCGCGGCGGTCGTCGCGGTGCCCGCAAAGCCGGCGAGGTACGCGGCGCGGGCGGCAGTGTGGCCGGCGCCGGGGCCGTCGAGGCGGCGCAGCGAGAAGTCCCACACCGGTCGGCCGGCGGCGGCGCGCACGATCTGCGTCGCGTTCGTCGCGACGCGGACGGCGTAGTTCATCGCGGCCAGCAGTGGCGACTCGACGAGCGTCGCCTCCAGGCGCCGCGCGGTGAGTCGCAGCAACGGCGTCGCGGCCGGCACGATCGTCCCCTCGCGGATCGCCCACACCGAGCCGCCGAAGCGCAGGCCGGCGAAGCGCTCGAGCACCGGCGCGTCGAACGTGACCGGGTCCTGCTCGGCGAGCCAGGCGAGATCGGCATCGGTGAAGCGCATCCCCTCGAGGAAGGCCAGCGCCTCCTCCACGCCCGCGACGGTCATCGCACGGCTGCTGCGCGCCGACAGCTCGAACGTCACGAGGTCCTCCGCGGCGCCCTCGTGGACGTAGTCGGCCGCCATCGTCAGGCAGTACAGATCGGTGAGGAGGGCGTCGGTCGCATTATGGGCGGATCGACCAGAACTCATGGGTGAAGCGTAGCACCCGGCGACCGCCGGCCGCGCGAACTTCGTGGCGGCGTTGCCGTGATCGTCGGCGAACAGCATCGCTGAGACGTGTGCCGGCCGGCTTAATGGCGGCGGGCGATCCGGGTTCGGCGTTCGCGGGACCGCTTGGCCGATCAGCAGCCGGTGTGGCGAATAGTTCGCGGCAGACGCGAAGACTTCGCCGCACCTTCATCCGTCAACGATGGGTGTGGCGATTCGTGCTCGATATGCGTGCACGATTCGCCACACCCTCTCAAACGACCCTGGCCCTGGCCGCCACGCTGACGACCAGACCAAACTCACACACCGTCGGAGATGCAGTTCAACCACGCGGCCACCCTCGCGACCCCGCGCGAAGCGCACCTCACAGCAAGCTACGCGCGATCCTTGACCCGCTCGACCGCACGCGCCAGCTCGCCAACCGAGAAGACGCCCTCGAAGCGCGCCGCGACCTTGCCGCGGCGGTCGATGACGAACGCCCACGGCTCGGTCGGCAGCTTCCACTGCAGGACCTGCGGACGGTAGGGCTTGCCCGGGTCGTTGTCCTGGTAGATCTCCTGCTGGATGAACGTCACGCCCTTGCCGTTCTGGGCGCGTACCTGCTCGGCGATGTCGACGACCGGGCCGCACGTCCGCGACGCGCAGAGCGCCGGCGTCGCGAACAGCAGCACGACCGGCTTCTTGCCGACGACGTCGGCGAAGTCGGTCGAGAGCATCTCCGGGGGCGGCGGGATCCGCGTGGAGAGCTTCGTCAGGTCTCCCCCGACGTCCGCGCCGGTCTCGGTGTGCACGCGGATCGCGCGCTCGCCGACCTTCGGTGGGCCGCCCTTCTCGCCGATCGGCAGCGCGCCGACGGGCTCGGCGACGACGAGCCGGCCGTCGAGCCGCACGAGCCCGAGCGCGATGTGCGCGCCGCGTGAGCCGTAGACGGCGTCGGCGACATAGAACGTGTCGCCGCTGGCGAGGTCCGACGAGGTCTGGCGGCTGCGGTACTGCGTCGCCACGTCGAGCGACTCCTTGCGCGCCGTGAACGGGCCGCGCAGCCCGGTGCCGTCGGCCTTCGCCGTGTAGACGGCCACCGCGGAGACGTCGATCTGCTTGTTCGCGCGGTCGACGATTGCGAAGCCGAGCCGGTTGCGGCCGGGCTGCTGGCCCTTGGCGCTGGAGACGTTGAGGATCGCGCCGTGCGGCAGGCCGGCGACGAGATCGTCGAGCGTCCGCTTGCCCTTGACCGACGGGAAGTCGGCCGGCGCGGCGGCGGGGGGCTGCGGCGGAGCGGGCGCCGCGCCGCCGCCATCGTCCGAACCGCACGCCGAGAGCACCACGGCGCACGCCGCCAACGACAGGAGGAGGCGAGCCATGAACGCAGACTCTAGTGCTCCGTCTCGTGGCGGACACCCGGTTCCCAGGGGATGCCGGCGCCGTCTGGCAAGGACGCAGGACCGAAGGTGTGCCTCTGGCACATCGAGCGTCCGAGGACGCCGCCAGGCGGTGATCGGCGCCCGTGGGAACCGGGTGGGCCGTTACGAGACGGAGCACTGGGCCGTCACATGATTGGATTGCGCCGATGGAATGCGCGCGCGCCGCGATCGTGACCGGAGCCTCGAGCGGGATCGGGCTCGCCGTCGCGCGGATGCTCGGCGAGGAGGGCCACGCGGTGACGCTCGTCGCGCGCCGGCCCGCGAAGCTCGAAGCGGCCTACGAGCAGCTGCGCGGCGACGGGCTGGAGGTCCAGCGTGTGGCCGCGAACGTCGGCGACGAGGCGGACGTCATCCGCGCGGTGGCCGCCCATCGCGACGCCTACGGCCGCCTCGACGTGCTCATGAACAACGCCGGGGTGGGGATCGGCTCCGCGATCGGCGAGCTGGCGACCAAGCAGCTCGACCTCCAGCTCGCCACGAACATCCGCGCGATCCCGCTCTTCTACCGCGAGGCGCTGCCGATGCTCACGGCCGCCGGCGCGGAGCACCGCAACGCGCTCGTGATCAACACGGCGTCGTTCGCCGGCAAGCGGGGCCAGGGCTGGTTGAGCGTCTACTCGGCGACGAAGTTCGCCATCGTCGGCTTCACCGAGGCGATGAACCAGGAGCTCAGCGAGCTCGGGGTCAAGTCCACGGCGCTGTGTCCCGCCTTCGTCGACACGCCGATGACCGAGTTCGTCAAGGGGCAGGTGCCGCCCGAGGCGATGATCCAGACGTCGGACATCGTCGCCTCGGTGCGGATGCTGCTGGCACTGACGCCGGGCTGCGTCGTGCCGGAGATCATCTTCGAGCGACCCGGGGGCGGGTCGCTCACCTAGCGGTCTAGCGCGCGAGCTCGGCCTCGGCGCTGTCGAAGTCGAACTCCTCGGCGCCGGGAGCCTCGTCGGCGAAGGTCTCCTGGTGGAAGTCCTCCGGCAGCACGAGCGTCGACTCGAAGAGCCAGTCCAGACCGACGCCGTCGGCCTCGCGGCTGCGGCGGGTGCGGGCGGCCGTCTTGTGCTCGTCGATCGCCTCGCCGAGGTCGATGTGCCCGCCGGTGATGCGCAGGCGGCGCTTGCGCGGCGGCGCGGCGGCCTCCTGTGCGGCGACGAGGCGGCGCTCCTGCGCGGCGGCGAACTCGGCCTGCTCGCGCTCCACCCGACCCAGGCGGCTGGCCTGGTACTCGGCGATCGCGTCGCTCAGGACGTTCGGCGTCGGCTCGAGGCTCGCCTCGATCTCCTGGCAGAGGATCATGACCTCGTACTCCGTCGCCGGGCGCACGATGGCGCGGCCATGGACGCCGCAGAACTTGTCCCACGCCTCGGGGAACGTGCAGCACGACGTGCGCCCGCCCTCGCGGTGGGCCGCCATCATCGGGCAGGCCCCGTCCTTGGAGGCCGCGAAGGCGCCGGTGATGACCGTGTTGTTCTTGAGTCCGATGAGCATCGCCTGGCGAGTGCGCTCGGGCAGGACGTCGATCGACCGTCGAAGTTCTGCTTGGGCGGATTCGCGGGACGTTGCCATAGGGTTCTCTCTTCCAGTCGTCGGGACTCGGCCACCGTATGGGAGCCCGTCCAGTACGGCAACCGAAGTCCTGTGGCTGAAAGGGATCTTGCAGAAGTGAAGCTCGGCGTGCACATCGGCTACTGGGGACTCGGCCTCTCGTCCGACGATCAGCGCGAGATCGTCCAGGAGGCCGAGCGGCTCGGCTATGACTCCGTCTGGGCGGCCGAGGCCTACGGCTCCGACGCCGCGACGATCCTCGGCTGGCTGGCCGGGCTGACCTCGACGATCAAGCTCGGCTCGTCGATCTTCCAGATGCCGGCCCGCAGCGCGGCCATGACGGCGATGACCGCCGCGACGATCGACCAGCTCTCCGGCGGGCGGATGCTGCTCGGGATCGGCTCCTCGGGCCCGCAGGTCGCCGAGGGCTGGCACGGCCAGCGCTTCGCGCGCCAGATGCAGCGCACGCGCGAGTACGTCGCCGTCGTGCGCAAGGCGCTGGCCCGCGAGCGGCTCGTCTTCGACGGCGAGACGCTCACGCTGCCGCTGCCCGACGGTCCCGGCAAGGCGCTGAAGCTCACGATCGCCCCGGTCCAGGAGCAGATCCCGATCTACCTCGCGGCGATCGGCCCGAACAACACGCGCCTGGCGGGCGAGATCGCCGACGGCTGGATCCCGACGCTGTTCTCCCCCGAGCACGTCGCCGAGTTTCGCCCGCTGCTCGAGGAGGGCGCCGCGCGCAGCGGCCGCTCGCTGGAGGCCTTCGACATCGCGCCCCAGGTCAACGTCCTCGTCACCGACGACCTCGCCGCCGGGCGCGACGCGATGCGCCCGTTCGTCGCGCTCTACGTCGGCGGCATGGGCTCGCGCGAGAAGAACTTCTACAACGCGCTCGTGCAGCGCTACGGCTTCGAGGACGAGGCCCGCGCGGTGCAGGACCTCTACCTCGACGGCAAGCGCAACGAGGCGATGGCGCGCCTGTCGGACGAGCTCATCGACACGGTCTCGATCTGCGGTCCGCCCGACCACGTCCGCGAGCGCCTGGCGGTCTACCGCGACGCCGGCGTCGGCACGCTCGGCGTCAGCCCGCTGGCGTTCACGAAGGTCGATCGCCTCGAGCAGCTGCGGATCATCGCGGAGCTGGCGGCCTGAGCGTGGAGCCACACTGAGCCACGCCATCCTGCTCGGCGCCTTCGGCGATCCGGGCCACGCGTTTCCGATGATCGCGCTCGGCCGCGAGCTCGCCGCCCGCGGCCACGCCGTGACGCTGCAGACCTGGCAACGCTGGCGGGAAGACGTCGAGCGCGAGGGGATGACCTTCGCCGCCGCTCCCGAGTACCACGTCTTCCCCACCCGCGAGCGGCCGCTGACGCCCTACCAGGCGGTCGAGCGGGCCACGCGCGAGACCGTCGAACTCGTGCGCTCGGTCGCCCCCGCCGTCGTGGTCTCCGACATCCTCACGCTCGCGCCCGCGCTGGCCGGCGAGCTCGAGGGCGTGCCGGTCGGAACGGTCGTCCCCCACCTCGACCCGCGCATGCCGCCCGGCAGCGCGCCGTACTCCTGCGGCGCGCGGCTGCCACGCACGCGGGCCGGCCGCGCGCTCTGGCGCGGCGCCGACCCGCTGCTGCGCCAGGGGCTCGAGCTCGGCCGCGAGCAGCTCAACGAGACGCGCCGGCGCCTCGGGCTGCCGGCGCTGGCGCGCGTCCACGGCGGCATCAGCGAGACGCTCGCGCTCGTCGCCTCGTTCCCGCAGCTCGAGTACCCGCGCGCGTGGCCGGCGGGCACGCATGTGGTCGGGCCGCTCATGTGGGAGCCGCCGGCCCCGCGGAGCGCGCTGCCGCCCGGCGACGCGCCGCTCGTGCTGATCGCCCCGTCGACCTCGCAGGACCCGCGACAGACGCTCCTGCGCGCCGCGCTGGAAGGCCTGGCCGACCTGCCGGTGCGCGTGCTCGCGTCGGCCAACCGCCGGATCCCGGATCTGCCCGTGCCGGCCAACACGCGGATCGTCGACTGGGTCTCCTACGCGCGCACGATGCCCGCCTGCGAACTCGTCGTCTGCCACGGCGGGCACGGCACCGTCGCGCGCGCGCTGAGCAGTGGCTGCGGCGTCGTCATCGTGCCCGCGGCCGGCGACATGAACGAGACCGCCGCGCGCGTGGAATGGGCCGGCGTCGGCGTGCGCCTGCCGGGCCGGCTCGTCGGCGCGCGGGGGCTGGCGCTCGCCGTCGGTCGCGCGCTGGCGCGGCCGGAGCTGCGCCGCGGGGCGCGCGCGCTGCAGGCGTGGGCGGCGCGCCATGACGGCCCGTCGCATGCCGCCGATCGCGTCGAGGCCTTCGCCGCCGGGCGCGGCTGAGCCCGCCCGACAGTCTAGGAGTGGGTCGTGCGGGCGATGAGCGTGCCCGTGACGCGCCGCACGCCGCTCTTGCCCGACGCGTCCTCGGTCACCGCGAACGCGCGCACGTTCATCCGCCCCGTGCGCAGCAGCAGCACGCGGTTGGTCTTTGACAGGGGGATCTTCAACGTCCGCGTGGCGCCCGGCTTGAGCCTGAACAGGCGCGCGCCGAGGCGGCGCTCCTTGCGCAGGAGCTTGATCTTCGAGCGCGGGCTGGGGCGGCTGAACACCGTGACCTGGCCGTCGCACAGGGTGGCCGACCGCGGGCACGAGACCGTGACGAGGATCGTCGACGGTCGCTTGAGGCGCGGGCCGGAGAGGCCGAGCTGCGGCGGTGCGCTCGTCGTTGCCGACCCACCGACCGACGACGGCGGGCCGATCGCGTTCGGCGACACCGCCGGGGTCGTGCCGGTGGAGCCTCCGGCCGGAGTTCGCGCCGGACGCCGGCGGCGCGGGCGGCGGCGGCTCGTCGGTGTCGAGGATCGTGGCCGTCGCGGAGGCGGTGCCGCGGCTGGCGTTGACCGGCGTGCCGATCTGCAGCGCGAAGGCCTCGGTCGCCTCGTCCTCGGCGTCGTCGAGCAGCGCGACGCCGACCGTCGTGCTCGTGGCGCCGGCGGCGATCGTCGCCGTGCCGCCGCTCGCGGCGTAGTCCTGGCCCGCGACGGCGCTGCCGTCGGCCGTGCCGTAGCCCACCGACACGGTACGGCCGCTCGGCGCGCTGAGCGCGATCGTGAACGTCGCGATCGCGCCCTCGGGCGCGGCGGCGGCGTCGGCGACGCTCACGACCGGCGGCGGATCGTTGTCGGTGATCGTCGCGACCCCCTCGCCGTCGGAGATCTCGCTGGAGCCCGAGAGGACGAGGCGGAAGGTCTCGTCGGTCTCGTCGAGGGCGTCGCCGCTGACGAGGACCGCGACGGTCTGCTCCTGGGTGCCGCCGAGCGGCAGCGAGCCGAAGAACAGCGTGCCCGAGACGGTGGAGTAGTCGCCCGGAGCATGGGCGGAGCCGTCGGCCGTGGAGAAGCCGATCGCGGCGTTGCCGGTCAGCAGACCGGCGGAACGCGTCACCGTGAACGTGGCGACCGCGCCACTGCCGTTGATCTCGCTGACCGCGACGTCGCCGACGGTCACCGCCGCCTGCGCCGCAGCGGGGGCGAGCGCGACGACCAGCACGCCGCCGAGCAGCAGTTCGAGCATGCGAGACGTCCCCCGACGCCATCCTTGGCCGCGCATCACCGCAAGACCGTACCGAGCGCCCCCGACGGCGACAAGCGCGCGGCGGCCCGGGCCGGGCCGGGGGCTATGCCGGGTCGCGCGGCGCGAGTGAGACGACCGGCGGCTTGGGCGCCTCGTCGACGGTCAGCCGGAAGATGTCCGGGCGCGCATAGTGGCCCACGACGTCGTCGGGGCCGTCGGCCATCTCGTTGGGCAGGTCGGCCGGATAGTCACGTCGGCGCGTGAACTGGTTGCACGAGAGCACGAATCACCGGCCTTCGAGGGCGACGTGGCGCATCGTCGGAAGCCAGGTCTCGCGTCCGTCGGCCGTCGGCGCGCACCGAGTCTGGACGCCCTTGGCGTACATCGCCATACGCAGCAGCGCATGTAGTTCTCCCAGCAGATCACCGCGCCGATCCGCCCCAGCGGCGTGTCGAAGACCGGCAGCGTCGACCCGTCCCCGAACCCCCACACGTTGCGTGGCGTCCGGTTGCCGACGACGGTCCCGAACGACATGCCGCGGGGATAGCCGGGCACAAACGCCTCCGGAAACAGCCCGAGCTGCGCGCCCCCGTCGCGCGCCTCGCCGGACAGGTGGGCGACCTTCTCGAGCCCGGCGTCGAGATCGAAGCCGACCGCCGCCGCCTGCACCACCGCCGCGGTGAACGACGTCATCCGAACAGCGCCGGACGACCGTGGAGGCGCTGTGACACCCGCCAAGCTCATCACGATCCTGCGAGCCGATCAACCCTGGCCCACAGGAAGCTCGGGGGGTGGGACTCGAACCCACAACCCTTCGGTTAACAGCCGAATGCTCTGCCGATTGAGCTACCCCCGAATGTGCGCTGGAAGGGTAGCGCGCCCCGGACCGGCGCTAGCCTTCAGTTGACGATGCTCACGGGCGTGCCGATCGGCATGAGCTTCGCGAGCCGGCGGATCTTGTCGTTGCGCACCCGGATGCAGCCGTGCGATGGCCGCCCGGGGATGAGGCCCGGCTGGTTCGTGCCGTGGATCCCCACGACGCCTCCGCCCGGCCAGTCCGAGAGATTCGAGTACGCGCTCGTGCCGAACGCCCACGGCCCGTAGACGCTGCTGCCGCCGATGCCCTTCAGGCGCTCGCGGATCCAGAACTGGCCGCGCGGCGTGGGCGTGCCGGACTTGCCGATCCCGACCCGCGCGCTCCAGATCTTCTTACCGCCCTTGTACAGGGTCGCGCTCAGCTTGCCGCGGTTCACGACGAGCAGGGTGCGCACGATGTAGAACTGGCCGACCATCTCGTCGAGCACCCATCCGGTCTTGCCGTTGGGCCGCTTCGGGATGCGGATGTTCACCCAGCGGCGGCCGTCGGAGTCCATCCGCGCGCCGAGCACCGGATAGACCTCGGGCAGCTTGTCCTCGGTGAAGAAGCGCAGCCGCGTGATCGTGCGCGAGCTCGCCAACGGGCTGAGGCGGATCTTCGCCGTGGCCTGGGCGTGAGCCCACCGGGTGATGCGCTTCTCGTCGGAGAGCTTGATCTCGTCGCCGGGGTTCTGCAGGAGCTCGAGTGGATCGGGCTCGTCGATCGGCACGACCTTCGTGGGATCGGGTCGCTCGGGCGTGGGCTGCGTGGTCCCGGGCGGGGCCGTCTGCGGGCTCGCCGGCGTCTGCGCGACCGCCGCCGACGGCCAGACCGCGAGCAGCGCCAGCCCGACGACCAGTCCGCCGCGTCTCGGCCCGATGCTCATCCCTGATGCTCCTCTTGCCGTTGAATCGCCGTCGATCGATGGTAACGAGCGGTCTTCGCCGCGCGGGTCAGTTCCCGGCGCGCAGCCGTGCGCCGCCCGAAGGCGGCGCACGGTCGCTGCGATCTCGGTTGGCCGATCGCGGCTAGCCCGTGAACCTCGGCTGGACCGCCACGCGGCCGCAGCGCTGGAAGACGACGCGCAGTGTGCGCGACTTCGTCCCGCTGGCCTTCGTGAAGTACGTCACCGCGAGCACGCGATGCGATACCGCGCCGCAGGCTGTTGGGGCGCACCGGGAGGCGAACCGCGTGCCCGGGTTGGCCTTCGTCAGTGTCCTGATCTTCTTGCCGTCCAGTAGAAGACGACCTTCCTATCTGGCGCCCGTAGACCTGGACGTTGAAGTTCGTCGTCACGCATCCGGTCGGGCCGACCGCCTTCGCGGTGCCGCTCGGCACCTCGCTGACCGGCAGCACCTGCGCCGGCGGAGGCGGCGGTGGCGGTGGCGTCACCGGCGGGCGGCGGCGTCACCGGCGGCGGCGGCGGCGGCGGCGGCGGCACGGCCGGCGTCGTCACGATGACGTTCTCGGTGGGCGCGTTGCACGCGCCCTCGACCGCCCGTTGTTCGCATCGCCGCTGTAGCGCGCCCGCCAGCGATACGTGCCGGCCCGGTCGGCACGAACACCTCCGATTTCACCGTGCCGCCGGCGACCGGGTACGGCACGACGGACTCGAACGCCACCGCGCCCGTGCAGTTCGCGTCGTCGGGCCCGAACGCCTGGAAGCGGATCGTCGCCCCGGCCAGCGGGTTGACCCGACCCGTCACGACGGCGGTGTCCGTCACCTGGCCGCCGAGCACGATGTCGTCCGACGCATCCGTGGCGATCGCCGGCGTCGCCGGATTGACGACCACGTTCTCGTTCGGAGCGTTGCACGCGCCCGTCACCGGCAGGTTGTTCGCATCGCCGCTGTAGGTCGCCCGCCAGCGATACGTCCCGGCGACCGTCGGCGTGAACACGCCGGAGGTCACCGAGCCGCCGGCCACCGGATACGGCACGACCGACTCGTAGGCCGCGGGGCCCGTGCAGTCGGCGTCGTCGGGACCGTAGGCCCGGAACGTGATCGTGGCGCCGGCGAGCGGCGAGACCCGGCCGGTGACCGTCGCGGTGTCGGTGAGGTTGCCGCCGATCGTGATGTCGTCCGAGGCGTCCGTCGCGATCGTCGGCTGCGCGAGCCCGACGGGCATGCTCTCGTTCGCGTCGTCACACGCACCGCTGACCGGGGCGTTGTTGGCGTCGCCGCTGTACGCCGCTCCAGCGGTAGACGTCGGGCAACGTCGGCGTGAACGAACCCGAGGTAACCGCACCCCGGCCACCGCACACGGCACCGTCGACGTGAACACGGGCGCGCCCGTGCACGTGGCGTTGTTCGGGCCGTAGAGGTTGAACGTCACCGTCGCCCCGGCCTGCGGGTTGGAGCGGCCGGTCACCGTCGCGTTGTCGGTGAGCGTCCCGCCGACGACCGTGGCCGCCGACGCCGTCGTCGCGATGGTCGGCGCCGCCTGGGTGACGATCACGTTCTCGTTGGCGTCGTTGCAGGCGCCCGTGACCGGCGAGGTTGTTCGCGTCGCCGCTGTACGCGGCGATCCAGCGATACGTCCCCGGCGCGGTCGGCGTGAACGGACCCGATGTCACCGTGTTCGTCGCGGTCGGCATGGCCACGGTCGACGTGAAGATCGGCGTGCCGGTGCACGTCGCGTCGTTCGGGCCGTACAGGTCGAACCTGACCGTCGCCCCGGCCAGCGGGTTCGACGCGGCCGCTCACGGTCGCGTTGTCGGTGAGCGTGCCGCCGACCGCCGTCGTCGGCGAGGCGTTGGTCGTGATCGCCGGCACCGGCCGCCGTGACGATCGTGCTCTCGTTGGCGTCGTTGCAGGCGCCCGTGACCGGGGCGTTGTTCGCGTCGCCGCTGTAGGCGGCGATCCACCGGTAGGTGCCCGGCGCCGTCGGCGTGTACGGTGCCGACGTGACCGGTGTTCGTCGCGGTCGGCAGCGCCACGGTCGACGTGAAGATCGCCGCGCCGGTGCAGGTCGCGTCGTTCGGGCCGTAGAGGTTGAACGTGACCGTCCCGCCCGCCTGCGGCAGCTGGCGTCCGCTCACGGTGGCGTTGTCGGTCAGCGTTCCGCCGACCGGTCGTCGTCGACGAGGCCTGCGTCGCGATCGTCGGCGTCGCCTGATTGACGACCGACGAGCTCGTTGGCGTCGTTGCAGGCACCCGTGACCGGGGCGTTGTTCGCATCGCCGCTGTAGGCGGCGATCCACCGGTAGGTCCCCGCCGCCGTCGGCGTGAACGCCGCCGACGTGACCGTGTTCGTCGCGGTCGGCAGCGCCACGGTCGACGTGAAGATCGGCGCACCCGTGCACGTCGCGTTGTTCGGCCCGTAGAGGCTGAACGTCACGGTGCCACCCGCCTGCGGGTTGACGCGACCGGTCACCGTCGCGTTGTCGGTGATCGTCCCGTTGACCGTCACCGGCGTGACGGCCTGCGTCGTGATCGTCGGCGTCGCGCTCGTCACGACCGTGCGTCTCGTTGGCGTCGTTGCAGGCACCGCTGACCGCGGCGTTGTTCGCGTCGCCGCTGTAGGACGCGATCCACCGGTAGGTCCCGGTTGCCGTCGGCGTGGACGGTGCCGACGTCACGGAGTTCGTCGCGGTCGGCAGCGACACGGTCGACGTGAAGATCACGGCGCCGGAGCAGGTCGCGTCGTTGGGCCCGTACAGGTTGAACGTCACCGTCCCGCCGGCCTGCGGCAGCACGCGGCCGCTCACGGTCGCGTTGTCGGTCATCTGGCCACCGAGCGCGATCGACCGGCGTAGCCTGCGTCGCGATCGTCGGCGTCGCCTGGTTGACGACCGACAGCTCGTTGGCGTCGTTGCAGGCACCGGTGACCGGGGCGTTGTTCGCATCGCCGCTGTACGCGGCGATCCAGCGATACGTCCCCGGCGCCGTCGGCGTGAACGGTCCCGACGTCACCGTGTTCGTCTCGGTCGGCAGCGGCACGATCGAGGTGAAGATCGGCGCACCCGTGCACGTCGCGTTGTTCGGACCGTACAGCGTGAACGTCACCGTCGCGCCGGCCTGCGGCAGCACGCGGCCGCTGACCGTCGCGTTGTCGGTGATCGTGCCGTTCACCGTCGCCGTCGTGACCGCGTTCGTCGCGATCGTCGGCGTCGCCTGGTTGACGACCGTAGCTCGTTGGCGTCGTTGCACGCACCCGTGACCGGGGCGTTGTTCGCATCGCCGCTGTAGGCGGCGATCCAGCGGTAGGTGCCGGGCGCCGTCGGCGTGAACGGCCCGGACGTCACCGTGTTCGTGGCCGTCGGCAGCGGCACGATCGACGTGAAGATCGGCGCACCCGTGCACGTCGCGTTGTCCGGACCGAACAGCGTGAACGTCACTCGTCCCGCCCGCCTGCGGGTTGACGCGGCCGCTCACCGTCGCCTTGTCCGTGATCGCCGTACCGACCGTTACCGGCGTGATCGCCTGCGTCGCGATCGTCGGCGTCGCCTGGTTGACGACCGACAGCTCGTTTGCGTCGTTGCACGCACCCGTGACCGCGGCGTTGTTCGCATCGCCGCTGTAGGCCGCGATCCACCGGTAGGTGCCCGGCGCCGTCGGCGTGAACGAGCCGGACGTCACCGTGTTCGTCGCCGTCGGGAGCGTCACGGTCGACGTGAAGATCGGCGCACCCGTGCACGTCGCGTTGTTCGGGCCGAACAGCGTGAACGTCACGCTCGCGCCCGCGTGCGGGCTGACGCGGCCGCTCACCGTCGCCTTGTCCGTGATCGAGCCGCCGAGCGTCACGGGCGTGACCGCGTCGGTGATGATCGTCGGCGTCGCCTGCGTGACGACCGTCTGCTCGTTGGCGTCATTGCAGGCGCCGGTGACCGGGCGTTGTTCGCATCGCCGCTGTAGAACGCGATCCAGCGATAGGTCCCCGGCGCCGTCGGCGTGAACGGAGTCGACGTGACCGTGTTCGTCGCGGTCGGCAGCGGCACGGTCGACGTGAAGATCAGCGCGCCCGTACAGGTCGCGTCGTTCGGGCCGTAGAGGTTGAACGTCACCGTGCCGCCCGCCTGCGGTATCACGCGACCGCTCACGGTCGCGTTGTCGGTCAGCTGGTCGCCGAGCGCGATCGTTGCCGAAGCCTGCGTCGCGATCGTCGGAGTGGCCTGGTTGACGACCGACGCCTCGTTCGGCGCGCCACACGGAGAGTCACCGGCGTTGTTCGCATCACCGCTGTACACCGCGACCCACTGATAGGTCCCCGGCGCCGTCGGCGTGAACGTCCCCGACGTCACCGAGTTCGTCGCCGTCGGCAGCGTCACCGTCGACGTGAAGATCGGCGCACCCGTACACGTCGGGTTGGTCGGCCCGTACAGAGTGAACGTCACCGTCGCGCTCGCCTGCGGGAACACGCGCCCGGTCACCGTCGCCGTATCCGAGATCGCCGTAGCGATCGTGACCGGCGTGACCGCCTGCGTCGAGATCGCCGGCGTGGCCTGATTGACCACCGACGCTTCGTTCGGCGCCCCCACGGAGACGTCACAGCGCGTTGTTCACATCACCGCTGTACAGCGCGACCCACAGATAGGTCCCCGGCGCCGTCGGCGTGAACGTCCCCGACGTCACCTAGTTCGTCGCCGTCGGCGCGTCACCGTCGACGTGAAGATCGGCGCACCCGTACACGTCGCGTTGGTCGGCCCGAACAGCGTGAACGTCATCGTCGCGCTCGCCTGCGGCAGCACGCGGCCGGTGACCGTCGCCGTATCCGAGATCGTCGTACCGATCGTGATCGTCGTCATCGCCTGCGTCGAGATCGCCGGCGTGGCCTGATTGACCACCGACGCCTCGTTCGGCGCCCCACACGGAGACGTCACAGCAGCGTTGTTCACATCACCGCTGTACACCGCGACCCACAGATAGGTCCCCGTCGCCGTCGGCGTGAACGAATCCGACGTCACCTAGTTCGTCGCCGTCGTCAGCGTCACCGTCGACGTGAAGATCGGCGCACCCGTACACGTCGCGTTGGTCGGACCGTACAGGGTGAACGTCACCGTGGCGCCCGCCTGCGGGAACGAGCGGTCGGTCACCGTCGCCGTATCCGAGATCGCCGTACCGATCGTGACCGGCGTGACCGCCTGCGTCGAGATCGTCGGCGTGGCCTGATTGACCACGGAGGTCTCGTTCGCCGCGTTGCACGCGACGTGCCGCGGCGTTGTTCACATCGCCGCTGTAGACCGCTCACCCTGCGATACGTCCCCGCCAGCGTCGGCGTGAACGACCCCGACGTCGCGTGTTGGTGGCCGTCGGCATCGACACGGTCGACGTGAAGATCGCCGTCCCGGCGCAGGTCGCGTCGTTCGGACCGTACAGCGTGAACGTCACAGTCTCGCTCGCCTTCGCGTTCACGCGGCCGCTGACCGTCGCCGTGTCCGAGATCGAATCGCCTATCGTGATCGGCGTGACCGCGTTCGTCACGATCGACGGCGTCGCCTGATTGACGACCGACGTCTCGTTCGCCGCGTTGCACTGCGACGTCACCGCGGCGTTGTTCACATCGCCGCTGTAGACCGCGATCCAGCGATACGTCCCCGCCAGCGTCGGCGTGAACGACTCCGACGTCGCGGAGTTCGTCGCCGTTCGGCAGCCCGACGGTCGACGTGAAGATCGCCGGACCCGCGCACGTCGCGTCGTTCGGACCGAACAACGTGAACGTCACAGTCGCGCCCGCTACCGGGTTCACGCGCCCGCTGACCGTCGCCGTATCCGAGATCGAAGCACCGATCGTGATCGGCGTCGACCGCTTTGCGTCTCGATCTACGGCGTCTCCTGATTGACCACAGATGTTCTCGTTCTCCTCGTTGCACGGCGACGTGTCCTCGCGTTGTTGACATCGCCGTTGTAGATCGCTCACCCTGCGATACGTCCCCGTCGTCGTCGGCGTGAACGACTCTGACGTCGCCGTGTTCTTCTCCGTCTTCAGCCCTTCTTTCTTCTTGTAGATCTTCTTATTCTCTCTCTTCTCTTCTTTTTTTATCTTACATCTTGTACTTCATCGTCTCTCTCTCCTTCTCTTACTCTCTTTCTCTGATCTTCTCCTTATCCTAGATCTTATCTCCCATCTTGATCTTCTTCATCTCTTTCTTCTCTATCTTCTTCTTCTCCTTATTGTCTATCTTCTTCTCTTTCTTCTCTTTTCTCTTCTTCTTCTTCTCTTCGTTGTTCACATCTTCTCTGTATATCTTCTCTCATCTATACTTCCTCTCCTTCTTCTTCTTTTTCTATCTCTTCGTCTCCTTGTTCTTCTTCTTCTTCATCTCTTCTTTCTTCTTGTAGATCTTCTTTCCCTCTCAGTTCTCTTCTTTCTTTATCTTACATCTTGTTCTTCTCCGTCTCTCTCTTCACCTTTTTCTCTCTTTCTCTGATCGTCGTCGTATCCTAGATCGTAGCACCTATCTTGATCTTCGTTATCTCTTTCTTCTCTATCTTCATCGTCTCCTTATTTATCTCATAGTTCTCTTTCTCCTCGTTGCTCATCGTCTTGTCAGTGTCGTTGTTGACATCTTCTCTGTATATCTTCTCTCATCTATACGTCCTCGTCGTCTTCTTCTTGATCTTCCCCTTCGTCTCCTTGTTCGTCTTCGTCTTCATCTCTTCTTCTTCTTGTAGATATCCTTTATCTCTCTCTTCTCTTCTTTCTTTATCTTACATCTTTATCTTCATCGTCTCGCTCGCCACTGTTCACTCTCCCGCTGACCGTCGCCGTATCCGAGATCTAACCACCGATCGTGATCTGCGTGACCTCGTTCTTCACGATCGACGTCGTCGCCTGATTGACGACCGACTCCTCGTTCTGCGCCCCGCACAGCGACGTCGCCCCAACGTTGTTCTGATCGCCGCTGTAGACGGCGACCCATTGGTACGTCCCTGGCGCCGTCTGCGTGAACGAGCCGTACGTGGCGGAGTTCGTCGCCGTCTGCAACGGCACCGTCTACGTGAAGATCGTCTGACCGGCACAGGTCTGGTCGTTCTGGCCGAACAGCGTGAACGTCACCGTCCCGATCGCCGTCTGTGACACGCGCCCGCTGACAGTCGCCGTATCCGAGATCGCCGTACCGATCGTGACCGGCGTCACCGCCTGTGTCACGATCGTCGTCTGCGCCAGGTTCACTGTCGTGAAGTTCGTGCCTTTGCCCTGACCGGTCTGACCGTCCGTCGCCGTGCCGTTGGCGCCGGCCAGCTCGTTGTTCTGTATCCCGGGATCGCCGCGCGCGTCGATCGTCTGCGCCTTGAGCACTCTGACCGTGAAGTTGATCTCGCAGCGCGCCAATGGCCCGCCGACATTCGACGGTCCCAGCACTATCTGCGTCGCCGGCGCGGTCTGCACGAACTCGTACTTGTCCTGCAGCATGTCGATGTTGTTGATCAGGAACGTGCGCCGCCACAGGCCGTGCCGCCCACGCCCGTGCCGGTCGCACTCAGCGCAAAGACGTCGGGGTCTTACTACAGCGGCGGGCAGTCGATGCTCGCGATCACTCCGCAGCTCGGCACCAGCGTGATCGTGCTCAGCGTGATGTTCTGCGTCGCCTGCGCCTGCGTCGAGACGTTCGTGATCGTCAGCATCGACGCAAGGTTGGTCTGACCGACGGTGACCGGGCCGTTTGGCACCGGGATGTCCGGGCTGTTGCCGAGCGACACACCGGCCTGCGCCGAGGATGCGCCGAAGCTCAATCCCATGAGCATGGTCAGCAGCGCCGCCGCGATCGGTACGACACGACGGCGGGAAACTGTGGTGCTCATCCGATGTCCTCTATTCGACGCGTCACGCATGTGACGTGCTGTACGTGTCTGGGGCGGTCGCGGACGACACGGCGTGCGACTGGTTCGCTGATGAACCCGTGGGGCGGGGCATGAGGGCGTCACGACGCGCAGTCCTATCCGTGTACTGGCTTCCTTCGCGCTAGCTGTTGCATCCCGCACCGATCTATCCGTGGCACTGCGCCCCATCTGGCCCTTCCCTCCCTAAGCAGACCTAGTCTTTCCGTAGACGTTCGGCGACTATAGCTACGCAGAAATTGCGCTACAAGCCGTTTGTCCAGAATTCAGACGCCGTCACTGCCGGCCATCACGGGCTGTTGGCGCGTTCGCGCCTCCTCTAGCTGAGCCCTGTGAGCGTCTGGATGGTGGCCCCGCCACCATCCCGACACCCGGATGCACAGCTCCGCGGCCTCGTCAGCCGGTGAAGCGCGGCGAGACCGCGGCGCGTGCGCAGCGGCTGAACACCACGCGTAGCGTTCGCGGCTTCGTGCCGCTCGCGGCACTGAACGTCGTCCGCGCCACCACACGATGGGTCCCGAACTTCAGCGCCCGGGGATTGATCGAGATGCTGAAGGCCGACCCGCGGTTGGGCTTGCGCAGCGTCGCGACCCGCTTGCCGTCGCGCGTGAAGACGACCGACGTGATCTGCCGGCCGGTCACGTTGACCCGGAACGTCGTGCCCTTACAGCCGGTCGCGCCGCTGATCCGCGCGTGCCGGGCGGGCACAGCTCGCCGCCGGCGGGCGCCGGGCCGGGCGCAGGCGTGCACGTCTCGGGCAGCGCGGCCGCGGCTGGCGGCGGCGGTGGCGGCGGCGTCACCGCCGGCGGCGGTGGCGGCGCCGGGGGCGGCGTCGACGGCGGCGTGGTGACCGTGGTCGACTCGTTGGCGTCGTTGCACGCCCCCGAGACCGGCAGGTTGTTCACATCGCCGCTGTAGGAGGCAACCCAGCGATAGTTCCCGGCGACCGTCGGCGTGAACGGACCCGAGCTGACCGACCCGCCACCCTGCGGGTACGGCACCGTCGACGTGAAGATCGGCTCACCGGAGCAGTTCGCGTTGTCCGGGCCGAAGAGCGAGAACGTGATCGTGGCGTCCGCAGCCGGGTTGACACGACCCGTGACCGTCGCGCTGTCCGACAGCGTCCCCGCACCGAGCACGATGCTCGCCGACGCCGTCGTCGTGATCGCCGGCTGCGCGCGATTGACCGTCGTGAAGTTCGTGCCGGTGCCCTGACCGTTCTGCTGGTCGTCGCCGTCCCGTTGGCGCCCGCGAGCTCGTTGGTCTGGACTCCCGGGTCGGCGCGAGCGTCGATCACCGGCATCTTCAGCACGTCGACCGTGAAGTTGATCTCACACCGTGCCGGCAAGCCGCCCGTGTTCGAGGGCCCCAGCACGACCGGAACCGACGGCGTGAACAGATACTTGTCCTGCAGCTCGTCGATGTTGCTGATCGTGAAGACCGTTCCGTCGCACGCCGTCCCGGCGGAGCCCGTACCCGTCGCGCTCATCGCGAAGACATCCGGCTCGAACGACGCGGCAGGACAGTTGATGCTCGCGATCACGCCACAGCTTGGAACCATCGTGATCGTGTCCAACGTGATGGTCTGCGTTGCCTGCGCCTGCGTCGAGATGTTCGTGATCGTCAGTGTCGACGCCAAACCCGTCTGGCCCAAGGTCACGGGACCGTTCGGCACCGGGATGTCGGGACTCGTGCCCAGCGACACGCCGGCCCACGCCGACGACGCACCGAAGCCCATCCCGACGAGCGCCGCCAGCACCGCCAGCACCGCCGGTAGCGCGCGACGCCGCGACGCCATCAGGCGGGGTGTCGTGTGGTCTGAAGTCCCCGGCCGGCTGGCCTTCAACGCTGAGCTACCCGACACCAGCGACATGCATTGCATCGATTCTCTCCTCAGTACGCGCGCGGTCTATCCGTAGACGTGGCACCGGACTATACCCACGCGATCCGGCGGCAAACCCAGGCCGCGAAGCCCCCGTTTCTGGTGCAGCGGCCGGACCGCGGCCGCGCGCGCGCCATCGCCGCGGCGCTCGAGGCCGCGGGATGACGCTCGCGAAGACGCCAACGTTCATCAGCCGGTGAATCGCGGCGAGATGGCCGCCCGCGAACAACGGCTGAACACGACCCGCAGCGTCCGCGGCTTGGTGCCGCTCTGCGCCCGGAACGTGATCCGCGCGTTGATGCGATGGTGCCGAGCTTCAACAGGCGCGGGTTGACCGTGATGCTGTAGAAGATCCCGCGGTTGGGCGAGCGCAGCGTCGCGATCCGCTTGCCGTCGCGTGTGAACACCACCGACGCGATCTGCCGGCCCGTCACGCTCACCTTGAACGGCGTGCCCAGGCAGCCCGACGGACTCTGGATCCTCGCGGTGCCGGGCGTGCACAGCTCGCCCCCGGGCGGAGCCGGGCCGGTCGGCGGCGTGCACTCCTCCGGGAGCACGGCCGCGGGCGGCGGTGGTGGCGGCGGGGTCACCGGAGGCGGCGGCGGCGGTGGTGGTGGCGGCGGAGGCGGTGGCGGCGGCGCCGGCGGCGGGTTGGACGGTGGCGGGCTGACGAGCGTCGACTCGTTCGCGTCGTTGCACGCACCGGTGACCGGGACGTTGTTGGCGTCGCCGCTGTAGGAGGCGACCCAGCGATACGTTCCCGCCGCCGTCGGCGTGAACGGGCCCGAGCTCACCTCGCCACCTGCGACCGGGTACGGCACGGTCGACGTGAAGACGGGCTCGCCCGTGCAGGTCGCGTTGTTCGGCCCGTACAGGCTGAACGTCACGGTCGCGCCGGCCTGCGGGTTCACGCGCGCGGTCACGTCGCCGTATCGACGAGGGTGCCGTCACCGAGCGTGATCGCCCGCCGACGCCGTCGTCGCGATCACCGGCGTGTTGCGCGCCACGACCGTCGATCTCGCTCGCCTCCCCGCAGACGCCGCTGACCGCCGCGTTGTTCGCGTCGCCGCTGTAGGCGGCCACCCAGCGATAGGTGCCCGGTGCCGTCGGCGTGAACGCCTCCGACGTGACCGTGTTCGTCGCCGTCGGCAGCGGCACGGTCGACGTGAAGACCGGCGCGCCCGCGCACGTCGTGTCGTCCGGGCCGTAGAGGTTGAACGTCACCGTCGCGCCGACGAGCGGGCTCTGACGCCCGGTCACCGTCGCGTTGTCGGTCAGCTGACCCAGGCCGATGACGATGTCCGGCGACGCCGTCGTGGCGATCGCCGGCTGTGCCTGGTCGACGACCGACGTCTCGTTCGCCGTCGTTGCAGGGCGACGTCACCGCGGCGTTGTTCGCATCGCCGCTGTAGACCGCGATCCAGCGATAGGTCCCGGGCGCGGTCGGCGTGAACGGCCCAGAGGTCGCCGAGTTCGTCGCGGTCGGCAGCGGCACGGTCGACGTGAAGATTGGCGCACCGGTGCACGTCGCGTTGTTCGGGCCGAAGAGCGTGAACGTGACGGTCGCGCCGGCCTGCGGCAGGACGCGGCCGGTCACCGTCGCGGTATCGGTGATCGTCCCACCGATCGTGATCGGCGTGACCGCCTGCGTCGTGATCGCCGGCTGCGCCTGGTTGACGACCGACGTCTCGTTGGCCGCGTTGCACGGCGACGTCACCGAAGCGTTGTTCGCGTCCCCGCTGTAGACCGCGACCCAGCGATAGGTCCCCGCCAGCGTCGGCGTGAACGGACCCGATGTCGCCGAGTTCGTCGCGGTCGGCAGCGTGACGACCGACGTGAAGATGGCCGGACCCGCGCACGTCGCGTCGTTCGGACCGAAGAGCGTGAACGTCACCGTCGCGCCCGCCTGCGCCAGCACGCGGCCGGTCGACCGTCGCCGTGTCCGTGATCGACCCACCGATCGTGACCGGCGTCACCGCCTGCGTCGTGATCGCCGGCGTGCGCCTGGTTGACGACCGACGTCTCGTTCTCCGCGTTGCACGGCGACGTCACCGACGCGTTGTTCGCGTCCCCGCTGTAGACCGCCATCCAGCGATAGGTCCCCGGCGACGGTCGGCGTAAACGGACCCGACGTTGCCGAGTTCGTCGCCGTCGGCAGCGTGACGACCGACGTGAAGATCGGCCGGACCCGCGCACGTCGCGTCGTTCGGACCGAACAGCGTGAACGTCACCGTCGCGCCCGCCACCGGGTTCACGCGCCCGCTGACCGTCGCCGTGTCCGTGATCGTCCGCACCGATCGTGATCGGCGTGACCGCCTGCGTCACGATCGTCGGCGTGGCCAGGATGACCGTCGTGAAGTTCGTGCCCGTGCCCTGACCGGTCTGCCCGTCGCTCGCCGTGCCGTCGGCGCCCGCCAGCTCGTTGGTCTGCACGCCCGGCGTCGGCGCGCGCATCGATCGTCGGCACCTTCAGCACGTCGACCGTGAAGTCGATCTCACAGCGCGCCGCCGACGCCTCCCGTCGCTCGACGGCCCCAGCACCACCGGCGCCGACGGCGTGAACAGGTACTTGTCCTGCGCCTCGTCGATGTTCGTGATCGTGAACGTCGTGCCTGCGCATGCCGTGCCCGTCAGGCCCGTGCCGGTCGCGCTCAGCGCGAAGACATCCGGATCGAACGACGCCACCGGACAGTCCACGCTCGCGATCACGCCACAGCTCGGCACCAGCGTGATCGTTGCTCCAGCGTGATGTTCAGCGTCTCCTGCGCTGTCCGTCGAGTTGTTGATGATCGTCAACCGACGACGGGACGTTCGTCTGACCCACCGTCACCGGGCCATTCGGCGCGCGGGATGTCCGGGCTCGTCGCCGAGCGCCACACCCGCCTGCGCCGGCGCCGCGCCGAACGCTCAGCGCCACGAACAGCGGTCACCAGTCAGCGCCAGCCACCGGCGACGATCCGGCGCCGGGACGATCGCGCGCCCGCATCACGCTGCGAATCGCGCCGTCGATCTTCCCCACGTTGGACATCCATGCTGCTCTCTCCCCCCCCTCGTTACCCTCGGCGCGGAGTCGCCGCGTGCCAGTCAGCGGCAATCGTTGATCTGTACGCAATTTGCCGGCCAACCAGCGCAAAACGGGTGATGGTTGGCGCATTGTCGCTCATTTCCTCCGCCACGGGGAGGACGCAGGTGCGCCGAACCGCAACCATCGCTCCGCTCGCCGTGGTGCTGAGCGCAGCGGCCATGGCCGTCCAGGGCTGCGGCTCGGAGCGCGACGGCGTGCCGGCCAGGGCCCAACCGGCCACGGCGCGATCGGCCGCGCAGCCACCGGCGCCACGCGCCACCGCTCACCGCTTCGACGGTGCGCGCGCCTTCCGCCTGCTGCGCGAGCAGGTGCGGGACTACGGCCCGCGCCCGGCCGGCTCCGCGGCCCTGCGCCGGCTCGCTGTGCAGCTGCGCGCGCTCCTGCCGCGCGGGCGCTTCGAGCCCGTGCCGGGACACGCCCGGCTGCGCAACGTCGTCGGGACGATCCCCGGCCGCTCCCCCGCGATCCTCATCGCGGCGCACTACGACGTCGAGGCGGTGCCGCGCGGGTTCGTCGGGGCCAACGACGGCGCCGCCGGCACCGCGGCCGTCGTCACGCTCGCACGCGCCTTCGCCCGGACGCCGCGCCCACCCGGGGCGCGCGAGCTGCGGTTCGTGCTCTTCGACGGCGAGGAGGAGCCGGCCGGCTGCGAGCCGTTCATCGCCTGCGGGCTGCGCGGGTCGACGGCCTACGCCGCACGTCACGCCAGCCGGATCGGCCAGATGATCCTGCTCGACTACATCGCCGAGAAGCGGGGCCTGAGCTTCGGGCGCGAGCCCGGGTCGGACGCCGCGCTGTGGGAAGGGCTGCGCAGCGCCGCGAGCGCCGTGGGCGTCGGTTCGCTGTTTCCGCCGGTCGCCGCGCCCGTCCAGGTCATCGACGACCACATCCCGTTCATCCAGCGCGGCGTCCCGGCGATCGACGTCATCGACTTCGACTATCCCCAGCGCGACAGCCTCGACGACAACCTGAGCGCGGTGTCCGAGCGCAGCCTCGACGCCGTCGGCGAAGCCGTGTATCGCCTCGTGGCGCGCGCGGCTGATGCGACGGCGACGTGCCGGCGTGCCTTAGACCTGCTCCATGAGGCGGTCGAGGCGCTGCATCAGCGTGCCGCGCTGCGCGGCCAGGTCCTGGATCGGCGCACCGCTCGCTGCGCGCGGCGGAGATCTCGCGGCCGAGCCGGGCGAGCGCGAGCTGCAGGCGCTCGATCTCGAAGTCGCGCTTCGAAGCGCTCGTCATCGCCGTCGCGCGCACGGCGAGCTCGCGGATGAGCGCGACGAGCTCGGTGTCGTAGAGCTCGTCGAGACCGTCGGCCGGCGAGCGCAGATGGGTGCGCAGGTGCGCGACCGCGCGGCGCGCGACATCCGAGGTGAGATCGGCCTCCGGATCGAGCTCGGCGAGCGCGGGCTCCCCGAGCTGGGGCAGCGCGATGCACAGCGCGAGAAACGAACGCTCGGTCGGGTCGCGGCGGCCGAGCTGCGGCGGAGGCGCCACAGGCCGCCCGGCGGCGGGATCCTGCGCCGGCTCCGCGCGCCGCGCCGGCGCGCGCGCCAGCAGCGACTCGAGCAGCTCGGCCGACAGATCCAGGCGTGACGCGGCGATCCGCGCGAGCTCCTCGCGCTCGGCGCTGGGCGGCAGGAGCGAGAAGTCGTCGCGCAGCGCGTCGAGCGCACGGTCGCGGCCCTCGGCACTGGCGAGGTCGCCGGTGTCCAGCCGCCGCAGGATCCGGAAGCGCGCGAACGGGACGGCCTCCTCGACGAGCCGGATGATCGCCTCGCCGCCCTCGCGCTGAACGAGATCGGCGGGGTCGTCGCCCGGCGGCAGCCCGACGACGCGCAGGCGCAGCGGCGGCTTGCGGCCGGCGGCGACGCGGGCGGCGCGCAGCATCGCGTCCTGCCCGGCGCTGTCGGCGTCCAGCGCGAGCCGGACCTCGGGCGCGAGCCGGGCGAGCTCGCCGATCTGGTCCTCGGTCATCGACGTGCCCATGATCGCGACGGTGTTGCGCATGCCGGCCTGATGCATGGCGATGACGTCCGTGTAGCCCTCGGCGGCGATCACCGATTGCGCCTTGGCCGCCGGCCCGCGGGCCAGATCGGCGGCGAACAGCGTCTTGCCCTTGTGGAAGAGCTCGCTCTCGGGGCTGTTGACGTACTTCGGCCGCCGGCGATCGGGGGAGTCCTCGCCCATCGTGCGCCCGGCGAAGCCGCGCACCCGGCCGCGGGCGTCGGCGAGCGGGAAGATGATCTGCGAGCGGAAGCGGTCGTAGATGCGGTTGCTGGCCTGCGAGCGCTGCGCCAGGCCGGCGTCGTAGAGCTCGCGGTTGCCGAAGCCGGCGCGGCGCGAGGCGTTGAGCACGGTGTCCCAGGCGCTCGGCGCGTAGCCGACGCGAAACTCCCGCAGCGTGGCCTCGTTCAGCCCGCGGCCGGCGAGGTACTCGCGTGCCTTCGCCGCCTCGGCGGACTCCCACAGCTGGCGCACGTAGTACGTCGCCGTGCGCTCGAGCAGCTCCAGCAGCCGCTCGCGGCGCTTGCGCGCCTCGGCCGCCGCGGGGTCCTCGTCCTCGAGTTCGAGCGTGACCTTGTAACGGTCGGCGAGGTGCTCCAGCGCGCCCTTGAAGTCCAGGCCCTCGGTCTCCATGACGAAGGTGAACGCGTCCCCGGAGGCCTGGCAGCCGAAGCAGTGGTAGACCTTCTCGGCCGGGTTGATCCCGAACGAGGGCGTGCGCTCGTCGTGAAACGGACACAGGCCGGTGAGGCGGTTGGCGCCCGCGCGCTTGAGCTCCACGCGCGAGGAGACGAGGTCGACCATGTCGACGGCGTCGCGCACCCGCTCCTTGGAGTCGTTCGTGTAGAGGGCCACGCGCGCGATCCCTATAGCGCGAACGACGCCGGCACGCTGAGCGCCTCGAACGTGCGCACGGCGTAGCGGTCGGTCATGCCGGCGACGTAGTCGGTGACGCGCTGGGCGTGGTCGGCGCCGGGCGCCCCGCCGCCGTCGGGGATGAGCGCAGGGTCCGAGGCGTAGTGCTCGAACAGCGTGCGGATGACGCGCTCGATGCGCCCGTGCTCGCGGCGCGCGGCGCCGCCGAGGTACACGCGCTCGAACATGAACTCGCGCAGGGCGGTCATGGCGGCGCCGACGGCCTCCCCCTGGACGATGTCGCCGGACGCCTCCGAGGTCTCGACGAGATCGTGGACGAGCGCGTCGATCCGCGCCGAGCCGGTCTCGCCGAGGACGGCGATCGCCGCGGCGGGCAGCTCGGACTCGGCGAGCACCCCGGCGCGCAGCGCGTCGTCGATGTCGTGGTTGATGTAGGCGACGCGGTCGACGATCCGCACGATGCGTCCCTCGAGCGTGGCCGGCATCGGCGCGCGGCCGGAGTGACACACGATTCCGTCCCTCACGCTCGCGCACAGGTTGAGGCCCGCGACGCGCGCGACCGCGTCGCGCTTGGGCGTCGGCTCGAGCACGTCGACGACGCGCAGCGAGTGCTCGTAGTGGCGAAAGCCGGTGCCGAAGCGCTCGGCCAGGCAGGCGTCGAGGACGGCCTCGCCGATGTGCCCGAACGGCGGGTGGCCGAGGTCGTGGCCCATGCCGATCGCCTCGACGAGGTCCTCGTTGAGCGTGAGCGCGCGCGCCACGGTGCGCGCGATCTGGGTGACCTCGATCGTGTGCGTCATGCGCGTGCGGTAGTGGTCGCCCTCGGGCGCGACGAAGACCTGCGTCTTGTGTTTCAGGCGCCGGAAGGCCTTGCAATGCACGATCCGGTCGCGGTCGCGCTGCAGCGGCGTGCGCAGCGCGCAGTCGGGCTCGTCGACCGCGCGCTGGGACGGGTAGGAGCGCGCGGCGAGCGGCGAGAGCTGCGCCTCCTCCCATGCGCGGCGGCGCGCCGCGAAGCGCTGCGCGACGGTGCCCGGTGCGGTGGCGGCGTCCATGCGTCGATTCTCGCAGCCGCGGCCAACGGCATCTGGGCCGCGTGCCCGACGGGTCCCGTTAGTCTCGGGCGATGCTCGCTCTCACGGTCACCCAGGAGTCTCCGCACGTCGCGCTGACCGAGGTTCCCGATCCCGAGCCGCTGCCGTCGCAGGCGCTCGTCACCGTCAAGGCGTTCTCGTTGAACCGCGGGGAATCGCGCCAGCTGCCCGATCGCCCGCCCGGCTCGGTGCCGGGCTGGGACGTCGCCGGCGTCGTCGTGCAGGCCGCCGCCGACGGCAGCGGCCCACCGCAGGGAGCGCGCGTCGTCGGGATCGTCCGCAACGGCGCGTGGGCCGAGGACGTCGTGGTCGACACGAAGAACCTCGCCGCGCTGCCGGAGAACGTGAGCTTCGCGCAGGCGGCGACGCTGCCGGTCGCCGGCGTCACCGCGCTGCGCGCCCTGGAGATCTGCGGCTTCGTGCTCGGCAAGCGCGTGCTCGTCACCGGCGCCAGCGGCGGCGTCGGCCGGTTCGCCGTCCAGCTCGCGTCACGCGCGGGCGCACGCGTGACCGCCGTCGCGCGCAATGCCGAGCGCGCCGCCGGACTGCGCGAGCTCGGCGCCGCGGAGGTCGTCTTCGAGCTGGACGACCCGGACGCGACGTACGACGCCGTCATCGAGGGCGTCGGTGGCGCGACGCTCGGCCTCGCGCTTCAGCGCGTCGCTCCGCGCGGCACCGTCGTCTCCTTCGCCTCCAGCGATCCCGACCCGGTGAGCTTCCCGGCGCGGTCGCTGTTCGGGCGGGCGCCGGGCGCGACCCTGCGCGGGCTGTTCGTCTTCGAGGAGATCGAGCGCACCGGCACGGGCGGCAGCGACCTGGCGCGGCTGGCCGCGCTCGTCGCGGCGGGCGAGCTGGACACGCAGATCGACCTCGAGGCGTCGTGGCGCGATCCCGGCCCGGCGATCGCCGCGCTGCTCGACCGGCGGGTGGCGGGCAAGGCCGTTCTGCACGTCGACTGAGGGTTAGGATCGGCGTTTCAGTCTCAAACCGGAGGTGAACGCGATGGAAGCCGGTGGTGTCGATCTCGCAAACGCGGCGCGCCTGGAGCGCGACGATCTCGTTCACCGTAAGAACGCGGCGCTGCTCTCGGAGGACGAGGTGGGCGCGCTGCGCGACGCGTTCGCGCAGATCAAGCAGATCAGCGTCGACGCCCGCGGCGACGACCGCGGCTTCTTCGAGCACGCCGGCATGCACGGCGTCCCGTACTGGGACTGCCCGCACCACACGCCGCAACGTATCTTCCTGCCCTGGCACCGGGCCTACCTGTACCGGCTCGAGCAGGCGCTCGCCGACCGCGTCGAGGGCGTCACGCTGCCGTGGTGGGACTGGACGACGACGCGCGAGATACCCGGCCCGTTCGCCGAGGAGACCGCCGGCGGCGCGCCGAATCCGCTGTATGACTCAGAGACGCTGCTCACGCCGGCCGACATCCGCGAGGGTGCGCCGCTCGTGCAGCGCACCTCGCGCGAGCCCGGCCAGGCGGACGGGCTGCCGGCCCCCGCCGACCTCGCCGACGTCCTCTCGCAGTCCAACTACGCGTTCTTCAACGACGCCTGCGAGGGCATCCACGACCAGGTTCACGGCTGGGTCGGCGGGACGATGGGCAACGTCGGCTACGCCGCGTTCGACCCGGTCTTCTGGGCGCACCACTGCATGATCGACCGCATGTGGTGGCTCTGGCAGCAGAGCGGGCGGATGAACGCCGTGCCCGCGCCGGGCTGGGAGGACATCGTGCTCGAGCCGTTCAATCTGCGCGTGCGCGACGTGCTCGACGCCAACGCCCTCGGCTTCGACTACGCCGACAGCGAGACGCTGCTGCTCGCCGATCCTTCTGCAGGCACGCCCGGCGCGGTCCTCGTCACCCAGCCGGTGGACTCGGCCGCCGCCGTCCCGGTCGACGACTTCTCCAGCGCCTCGCTGGAGATCGGCGGCATCAAGCACACCGGCAGCTCCTACGAAGGCCTCGTCTACGTCAACAACCCCGATGCCACGCTCGCCACCGGCGCCGATGCGACGGCCGGCTACGTGGGCTCCTTCCACGTCTTCGGCCACGGCGGCTGCTTCGGCGCGGCTGGCCACTGTGAGGCGCCCCACGAGCGACGGCGCTTCGACAACCGGCCGCTCAATCGAGCCATCCGGATGAAGAAGCGCCTTGACGTGTCCGACGCACTGCGCACGCTGTCGTCGCCCGACCTGCAGTTCACGATCGTCGCGCGAGTGACCGATGGCATCCCGGGGCTGGACCCCGAAGGCGTGCTCGACGTCAAGCGCCTGTCGATCGTGACGTACCGCTGACGTCGCCGCGCCCGCCGGTCATGCGGCGATCTCCCGCCGCGCGATCCGCCAGAGGCCGATCAGCAGCGGAAGCAGCATCCAGATCGCCAGCGAGGTGCCGGCGTGTGCCCACTGTGCGCCGCTCAGGACCTCTGCGTGCATCGGGCTGAGGGAGCGCGCGGTGTCGACCCAGGGGCCGATGCCGCCGAAGAACTCGAGCGAGACGAGCGCCGCCCAGGAGCTCGGCAGGGCGAACAACGCGACGAGCGCGGGTGCGGAGGACAGCAGGATCGCGCCGAACGCGACGGCGGTGACCATGCCGGCGGTGAGGAAGACCGTCGTCTGGCCGATGAGCGGCGCGACGTCGGCCCAGGCCCCGTCGGCGCCGGCGACGAGCACGCCCGCCGCGACGATGGTCACGCTGGCGGCGAGGATCGCCACGGCGAGCGCCAGGCTCGCGAGCAGCTTGGCGGCCAGGACACGCGAGCGCACGGGGACGAGCGCGAACGTGATCAGCCCGGTGCGCTGCGACCACTCCGAGGTGACGAGCAGGACGCCGGCGACCGGCAGCAGGACGGCGGCGGGCTGGATGGCGACGTCGAGCAGCGCGGCGAACGTGTGATCGGCCGCGTCGCCGATGACCAGGCTGACGATGACCACGACAGCGGTGAGCGCGACGGTGGCGACCTGCAGCCAGAAGCCGGTGCGGGTGTTGACGATCTTGCGCAGCTCGACGGCGACGAGGCGGCCGAGGCCGGGTCGAGTGTTGATCTTCTTCGCGATGTTCAGGCGGATCGGTGCGGCGAGGGTGGTGGTGCTCATGACGTCGCTCCTGCCAGCTCGGGATGGATCGAATCGGTCTGCGGTGCGGTTGCGCCTGCGGCGGTCAGCTCGAAGAACAGGCGCTCGAGGCCGGCGGCCTCGGCCGGGGCCAGGCGGCTCAGGACGACG
This sequence comes from uncultured Actinomycetes bacterium, assembly GCA_963751065.1. GTDB lineage: Bacteria > Actinomycetota > Thermoleophilia > Solirubrobacterales > Solirubrobacteraceae > CADCVQ01. Next base: position 244,710 of record CAVVTD010000007.1, on the reverse strand, counting down.
CCGTCGGCCATCGCCACGCGGGCGACGACCTCGGGCTCGGCCTCGACGAGCCGCCGCCCGCCGTCGGCGGAGTGCGTGATCAGGCCGGCGCGCCGCAGCGCGGCGTCGAGGCCGGCGAGGTCGTCCGCCGCGACGACGGTCCCGGAATCGGTGAGCAGCTCGGCCCGGGTGCCCTGGGCCTGGATGCGTCCGCCGCCGATGATCATCATCCGGTCGGCGACCGCTTCGACCTCGGCGAGCAGGTGCGAGGAGAGCAGCACGGTGCCGCCGCGGTCGGCGAAGCCGCGCAGCAGGCCGCGCATCCAGCGCATGCCCTCAGGATCGAGGCCGTTGGCAGGCTCGTCGAGGATCAGGACCTCGGGCTCGCCGATGAGCGCGTGGGCGAAGCCGAGGCGCTGGCGCATGCCCAGCGAGTACTGGCCGACCCGCTTGCGGGCCGCCGTCTCGTCGAGGCCGACGAGCTTCAGCAGCGCGTCGACGCGCTGGGCCGGCACACCCATCATCTGGGCAGAGACCGCGAGCGCCTCGCGGCCGCGGCGCCCGGCGTGCTGCGCCGAGGCGTCGAGCAGGATGCCGACGCGGCGGCCCGGGTTGGGCAGGTCGCGGTAGTGCCCGCCGAGGATCGTGGCGGTGCCGCCGTCGGGCTCGGAGAGTCCGACGAGCATCCGCATCGTGGTGGTCTTGCCGGCGCCGTTGGGGCCGAGGAAGCCCGTGACGGTGCCCGGCTCGCAGCGAAACGTGACGTCGGAGACGACGGTGCGTCCGCCGAGCTGCTTGGTGAGTGCGTTGGTTTCGATCATGTCGGCAGACTCGCGTCCGGCGAGGCCGGCGACCACGGTCGCGGGGCTACGCTCGCCGCGCCCGGCGGCGGGGGCAGAACGCGACTTTGGTAGGGGGTGCGGGCGCTGGCGCTGGCCTAGCCTTCGTGCTCCGCGATGACCCCGCATCCGCACCGGCCGGCGACCGCACGCTTCACCGACGGGCTGTCGGGCTGGATGCGCTCCGCGCTGCCGGGCGTCGTCATCGACGCGCCCGACGAGGAGCGCGGCCGCCGCGACCGCGTCGTGGACGCGATCACGTACCTGCTCGCCTTCGTCATCGGCGCCGCCACGCTCGCGGATACCTGGGCGCTGCACCCTCCCTGGCTGCGCGTCGTGGCCATCGTTGTCGGCGTCGCCGCGCTCGTGTCGCTGCATTGGCGCCGGACCCATCCGTCCGCCGTGGGGATCTTCACCGGGGCCGTCGCGCCCGTGATCATCTCGGCGTCCGGCGCGAACCTCGCGGCCGCCTTCAACGCCGCGATCCGGTCGCGCGGTCGCGATCTCGCCGTCATCGCCGGCCTGCTCGTCGCCTGGGCCTTTCTCAACCCGCTGCTCTATCCCCCCGACCCCGACCACGCGCCGGTCGGCGGCAGCTACGCGTTCGACGTCGCCGCCAGCCTGCTTATGGCGGGCGTCGTCATCGGCTGGGGACTCTTCGTGCGCGCCCGGCGCGAGCTCGTGCGCTCGCTGCGCGCGCAGGGCGATCGCTCCGCGGACGAGGCCCGCGCGGCCGAGCGGCGGCGGATCGCGCGCGAGATGCACGACGTGCTCGCCCACCGCCTGTCGCTGCTCTCCGTGCACGCCGGCGCATTGGAGTTCAACCCCGACGCTCCGGCCGACGAGGTCGCGGCGGCGGCCGGGGTGATCCGCGAGAGCGCGCGGTCGGCCCTCGACGAGCTACGCGGCGTGATCGGCGTGCTGCGCGAGGACGGCAGCGAGAGCCTCACGCAACCGCCCCAGCCGACGCTCGCCGACCTCCCCGCGCTCGTCGAGGAGTCGCGCGCCGCCGGGATGCGGATCACGGCTTCGATCGAGCTCGGCGACGCGACGCCATCCGCCGCCGTCGGCCGCACCGCCTACCGGATCGCGCAGGAGGGCCTGACGAACGCCCGCAAGCACGCGCCCGGCGCGGCCGTCACGCTCACCGTCGGCGCGCTCGACGGCCGGCTGCTCGTCGAGGTGCGCAGCCTCGCCGCGGTGGCGGTCGGCGCGGCCGGCGCGCTGCCCGGGGCGGGCACCGGCCTCATCGGGCTCGCCGAGCGCGTCTCGCTGACCGGCGGCGAGCTCGAGCACGGCGTCGACGCCGACGGCGCGTTCGTCCTGCGCGCCCGGCTGCCGCTGGCGCGATGATCCGCGTCCTGCTCGTCGACGACGACGCGCTCGTGCGCTCCGGGCTGCGAATGATGCTCGCCGGCGCGAAGACGCTCGAGGTCGTGGCCGAGGCGGCCAACGGGCGCGAGGTGCTCGGAGCGGTCGACCGCCACCGGCCCGACGTCGTCCTCATGGACATCCGCATGCCGCAGCTCGACGGCATCGCGGCCACCCGCCTGCTCTGCGCCCAGCCCCACCCGCCCGCCGTCCTCGTGCTCACGACCTTCGACGCCGACGAGCTTGTCCTGCGCGCGCTGCAGGCCGGTGCGGCGGGGTTTCTGTTGAAGGACACGCCGCCGGCCGACATCGTCCGCGCGATCGAGCTCGTGCACGCCGGCGACTCGATGCTCTCCCCCGCGATCACGCGCCGGCTCATCGCGCTCGTCGCCGGCGACTCGGACGCCGGCGCCCGGACCGACGACGCGCGCGCCCGCATGGCCACGCTGAGCCCGCGCGAGCGCGACGTCGCCCTCGCCGTCGGCCGCGGCCAGGCCAACGCCGAGATCGCCGCCGCCCTGCACCTCTCGGTCCCGACCGTCAAGGCTCACGTCTCGCGCCTGCTCGACAAGCTCGACGTCGACAACCGCGTCCAGATCGCCCTGCTCGTGCAGGATGCCGGCGGGCGTTAGGGCATCGAGCGGCTCTTGCTGTCCGAAGGACCGCGTCGCCGGGGCTGTCGGCGAACTGCGGCTTTGAGGGGGTGAGTTGGCGGCCGTGTCGACCGGCCGGCACGAAGCCAACTGACACCCGGTCAAAGATGCAGTTCTCCGGTAACACCGCACACGCGGGCGTCAGCCGGCCAACCGACGAGCGCTACGTGCGCGTGACGAGCTCGCAGCGCTGCTGCTTGTCCGTGGCGTCGCGCAACAGCGCGTCGCGGCCGGCCCCGCAGTCGACGACGTCGGCCGCCCCGCCCGCCGTGCGGATGCGGTCCCGGCCCGTCCCGCCGAGGATGCGGTCCTTTCCCGCCCCGCCGAGCTTCTGGTCGTCGAGCACGTCGTCGCCGGCGCCGCCGTCGATCCGGTCGGTGCCGACCCCGCCGGCCGCGCGGTCGTTGCCGGCGCCGGCGCGCAGGTCGTCCGCGCCGCCGCTGCCGAGCAGCAGGTCGGCCCCGCTGCCGCCGGACAGCCTGTCGTTGCCGGCCTCGCCGCGGATCTTGTCGTCGCCGGCGCCACCGCTGACCTTGTCGTTGCCGCGCCCGGCGCAGATGAGGTCGTTGCCGCCGCGGCCGTCGATCGTCTCGCCGGCCGGGCCGCCGATGATGACGTCGGCGCCCGGCGTCCCGGTGATCGTCTTCTGGCCGGGTTGGGCGATGATCGTCGCGGCCCGGCTGAAGCAGTAGCCCGACGTCCCACCTTGGGGTGGCAAGTGCGAGATCGTCAGTGGCGCGCGCGGGTGCACGAGGACGCTCTCGCCGGCGGCGTCGCAGGCGCCGCTGACCGGCAGGTTGTTCGCATCGCCGCTGTAGGCGGCGATCCAGCGGTACGTCCCGGTCTTCGTGGGGCTGAACGGCGCCGAGGTCACCGCGCCGCCGCCCGCCGGATAGGGCACGCCGAGCGACTCGAACACCGGCGGGCCGGCACAGGTCACGTCGTCGGGGTCGTAGAGGCGGAAATCGATCGTCGCGCCGGCGACGGGGGCGACGCGGCCGAGGACGGTCGCCGAATCGGTGATCTGCCCGCTGCCGAGGCTGACGCTCGGCGAGGCGGTCGAGCTGATCGTCGGCGCGGCGCGCGTGATCGTCGCGGTGTTGATCGACGCCGCCACGGGCACGCGCGTGCCGTTGGAGTGCTGCGTGTGCTCGGTCACCTGTGCGGTCTGGACGCCGGCCAGCGCCGGATTGGAGTCACCGGCCGGCGCCTTCAGGACGTCGACCGTGAAGTCGATGAGGCAGAACGAGAGCGGCGGGGTCGGCTGCAGCGTCACGTTCCCGCCGCCGCTCACGGTGAAGCGCACCGCGCCGGTCACGGGATCGCTCAATGCGATGTTGAACACGAGTCCCGCGCAGCGGGAGCCCGGCCGGCCGGCGCCGGTGGCCGAGACGCCGAACACGCCCGGGTCGGCGCCCGCCGGCGAGCACAGGCCCGCGAGCAGCTGCTTGCACGACGGGATGAGCGTGATGCCCCGTTCGCCGGCGAGGCACGGCGACGGGTCGCCCGCGTTGCAGACGGTGTTCGTGCGCTCCTCGTCGGTCTCGTCGTTCGTGTTGGCCAGCGTGAGGACCGCCGGCTTGCCGGTGTCGCCGACCGTCATCGCGGGCGGGAACGTGATCGTTGCGGCGCCCTTGATCGCCGCATCCGCGACGGCGGCCGGCGCGAGCAGCGCCAGGCACGCCGCGACGCAGGCGCCCAGCCCGACCCCGGCGCGCGCCCGCGCCGGCGTCATCCGCCGCTCACCAGCCGCCGTCGTCGCCGCGACGGATCGCGGCCTGAGCGGCGGCCACGCGCGCCACCGGCACACGGAACGGCGAGCAGGACACGTAGTCCAGCCCCGAGTTGTGGAAGAAGTCGATCGAGTCCGGGTCGCCGCCGTGCTCGCCGCAGACGCCGAGCTTCAGCGAGGGCTTCGCCTTGCGACCGAGCCAGGCGCCCATCCGCACGAGCTGCCCCACGCCGGGCGTGTCGAGCGTCTCGAACGGCGAGCGGTCGAAGACCTTGCCCTCGATGTACGGCGCGAGGATCTTGCCCTCGATGTCGTCGCGGCTGAAGCCGAGCGCGGTCTGCGTCAGGTCGTTCGTGCCGAACGAGAAGAAGTCCGCGTGCATGGCGATCGTGTCGGCGAGGAAGCACGCCCGCGGCAGCTCGATCATCGTCCCGCAGAGGTAGTCCTCCCGCGCGACGCCCTCCTCCTGGGCGACGCGGAAGATGAGCTCGTCGATGATCTCGAGCTCGCGCTCGTAGTCGATCAGCGGGACCATGACCTCCAGCCGGGGCGGGTGGCCGAGGCGCTCGGTGACCGCGCGCTGGGCGCGCATGATCGCGCGGACCTGCATCTCGTAGATCTCCGGATGCAGGATCGCCAGGCGACAGCCGCGCGTGCCGAGCATCGGGTTGACCTCGCGCAGCGCGTGCGCGCGCGGGTCGTCCTCGTCGGGCGGCAGGAACTCGTGCAGCGGCGGGTCGAGCAGGCGGATCGTGACCGGCAGCCCGTCCATCGCCTCGAGGATCGCCTCGAAGTCCTGCTGCTGCAGCGGCAGCAGCTCGTCGAGCGCCGCCCGCCGTTCCTCGACCGTGTCCGAGAGGATCATCTCGCGCATCTTCGGCTGGCGGTCGGCGGCCATGAACATGTGCTCGGTACGGCACAGCCCGATGCCCGCGGCGCCAAACTCGCGCGCCTTCGTCGCGTCCTCCGGCGTGTCGGCGTTGGCGCGGATCCCGAGCCGGCGCAGCTCGTCGGACCAGCCCAGCACGCGCTGGAAGTACTCGGTCATCTCCGGCTCGACAAGCGGCACGTCGTCGACGGTGACCTGCCCGGTCGTGCCGTCGATCGCGATGCTGTCGCCCTCGTTCAGGAGGGTGTCACCGACGCGCAGCTCCTTGGCGTCGAGGTCGATGTTCAGCGCGCTGGCGCCGGTCACCGCCGGGCGGCCCATACCGCGCGCGACGAGCGCCGCGTGGCTGGCCTTGCCGCCCTCGGCGGTGAGGATGCCGCGCGCGGCGAAGAAGCCGGCCACGTCCTCGGCCTCCGTGAACGGGCGCACCAGGATGACGTCGCGCCCCGCGGCCGCCGCGTCGACGGCGGCCTGCGCGCTGAAGACGATCTCCCCCTTCGCCGCGCCCGGCGAGGCGGCGACGCCCTTGGCCAGCACCGCGTAGTCGACGGTCGGGTCGAACGTCGGGTGCAGCAGCGCGTCGAGCTTCTCGCAGTCGATCGTGATGATCGCCTCGGCCTTCGTCAGCAGCCCCTCGTCGACGCCGTCGCAGGCGAAGCGCACGCCGGCCTGCGCGGGCCGCTTGGCGTTGCGCGTCTGCAGCATGTACAGACGGCCTTCCTCGATCGTGAACTCCGTGTCCTGCATGTCCTTGTAGTGCGCCTCGAGGGTGCGCAGGATCTCCATCAGCGTCGCGTGCGCTTCGGGCATGACGTCGCGCAGGTCGGCGATGTCCTGGGTGTTGCGCACGCCGGAGACGACGTCCTCGCCCTGGGCGTTGACGAGGAAGTCGCCCGACGGCTCGGGCGCGCCGTCGACCTCGTCGCGGCTGAAGGCGACGCCGGAGCCCGACGTGTCGCCCTTGTTGCCGAAGACCATCTGCTGGACGTTGACCGCCGTGCCCCAGTCGTCGGGGATGCGGTTGATGCGCCGGTAGGCGACGGCGCGGTCGCCGCCCCACGAGTCGAAAACGGCGCGGATGGCCTGCGTCAGCTGGTCGCGCGGCTGCTGCGGGAAGTCCTCGCCGGTGGCTTCCTTGAAGATCTCGCGGAAGCGCGCGGTGAGCTGCCGCAGCGCGGCGACGTCGAGCTCGGTGTCGAGCGTGACGCCGTGCTCCGTCTTTGCCTCCTTGATCGCCTGCTCGAACTTCTCGCCGGGGATGCCGCGCACGACATTCCCGAACATCTGCACAAAGCGTCTGTACGAATCCCACGCGAAGCGCTCGTTGCCGGTCTTCTCGGCCAGGCCGGCCACCGACTCATCGTTGAGCCCGAGGTTGAGGACCGTGTCGAGCATCCCCGGCATCGACTCGCGCGCGCCGCTGCGCACGGACACGAGCAACGGGTCGGCGGCGTCGCCGAGGGTCTTGCCCGCCGTGGCCTCCAGGCGGGCGAGCGCCTCGTCGACCTGCCCGTCCATGCCATCCGGGACAGACTGGTCCTGCTCCATGTAGGTGACGCAGGCCTCCGTCGTGATCGTGAACCCGGCTGGGACGCGGTCGGCGCCCAGGATGCGCGTCATTTCGGCGACGTTCGCGCCCTTACCGCCGAGGAGGTTTTTCATCTCCCGTGAGCCCTCGGCGAAGTCGTACACCCACTTCGTATCGGCTGGAGCTACTCCCATGGCGCGCGATCCTATAGACGACGGTCAAGCGCGGCTGACGCGGCGCGCCAGCGGACGTGCGCGTGGTGCTCGACGGTGTCGCTGATCGCCCGTTCCGCCTGGCGCAACGCCTGCTCTCCGGCCGCCGGGACGTCGGCCAGCGCGGCGCCCAATGCGCCGGTCATGAAGGCGTGCGCCTCCTCCCCGAGCCGGAAGCCGGTCGCCTCGCAGGCGCTGCAGACGACCCCGCCGGCGGCGCCGGAGAACGCGGAGAGGTGGTCGGCCTCGCCGCACGAAGCGCAGGCGGCGAGCTGCGGCGCGAGGCCGGCGGCGAGCAGGAGCTTGAGCCGGAACGCGAGCTGATTGGCCAGGCCGGCCTGCTCGGGGCGAGCGTCGAGCAGGGCGAGCTCGTTGCACAGCAGCGCGAACACGCCAGGATGCGGATCGGCGGTCTCGAACAGGCGCGAGACGGCGTCGCAGGCGCGGGCGGCGCTGTCGAGCGCAGGGCCGTGCTGTCTGAGCTGCGGGTGGCCGGTGATCGTGTCGGCGCTTGTGACCGTGAGCAGCTCGCTGCGGCCTTCGTAGAGCACCATTTGCAGGCGAAAGTACGGCTCCAGTCTGCCGCCGAAGCGGCTCTTAGCGCGCCGGACGCCCTTCGCGATCGCGGCGATGCGACCGCGGTGCGGCGTGTAGAGATGGAGGATGCGATCGGCCTCGCCGTACTTGAGCGAACGCAGCACGACGGCCTCGGTCTTCAGCGCGCCAGGCATGCCGTCCGGGCCGGGGGAGCTGGGTATCTGAGCACTATTCTTCTCGCCATGCGAACCATGCAGATCTACACGAAAGAGGGCTGCGGGTTCAGCGCCTCGCTGCGGGAGCTCCTCGAGGAGCGCGAGATCCCGTACGAGGAGACGCTGATCAAGCTCGACTCGCCCGAACACCACGCGCTCGGCGAGCGCGCCGGCTCGATGAAGCTGCCCCAGGCGTTCATCGGCGTCATCCCGCTGGGAAGCGCCCAAGAGGTACAGGCGGCGGCGGTCAACGGCATGCTCGACGACCTGCTGGTGGACTGAGCCGTGCGGCCGGTCACCGTCTACACCGACGAGATCTGCACGTTGTGCCACTCGGTGGAGAACCTCCTGAACGCTCGTGAGATCCCATACGAGAAGGTCATCCTGCAGGAGGGCACGGACGCCTACGAGGAGCTCGTGGCGAAGTCCGGAATGAAGTCCCTGCCGCAGGTGTACGTCGGCAGCCTGCTGCTCGGCGGCTACCAAGAGACGCTCGGCGCCGACCAGGCGGGGATGCTGGAGGACCTGCTCGTCGACTGACCGGGGTTGGCGCGGCGGCCGTCGCGGAGGGCACTATACTTTCTGAAGTTATGCGCGACGTCATCGTCTACACGACCGAAGCCTGCTCGTTCTGCACGCGCGTGAAGATGCTCCTGCGCTCGCAGGAGATCGACTTTCGGGAGATCAACCTCGCCGGTGATCCCGAGGGCGTAATCGCGCTCGCCGAGAAGACCGGGATGATGACCCTGCCGCAGGTCACCGTGGGCGGCATCCTCGTCGGCGGCTACGACGAGACCGCGCGCGCCGCGTCGACGGGCATGCTCGCCGACCTCATGGCCGACTGACCCAGCAGCGCGCGCAGCGTGGCCGCGACGGCGGCCGGCTCGTCGGTGACCCGGCGGTACGTGAATCGGACGACGCGGTAGCCGAGCACCGTCAGCCGCTCGTCGCGCCGCGATCGCGTTCGAGCGCCGGCGGCGTGCCGTGCCACTGCAGGCCGTCGGTCTCGACGATCAGGCGGTGCGTCCGCCAGAGGAAGTCGACCTCGTAGTCGTCGACGACGACGTTGACCTCCGGACGCTCGATGTGGTGGGAGTCGCAGAGGTCGAGCATGAGCTTCTCGAGCTCGCGGCGCGTGAGCGACGGCTCGTCGTGGATGCGGGCGACGATCTCGGCGAGCGTCGTGGCCCCCGGCCGGCGGGGGTTGGCGGCGAGAACGGCGTGGACGGCGCGCAGGTCGAACAGCCATAGCGCGAGCGACTGCTCGATCGCGCGCTCGAGGCGTGTGGGTGTGAGGACGCCGGCAAGGTCGAGCAGCGTGCGGCTCACGGAGGTGACCGGGATGGCGTTGTGCTCGTCGACGTCAGCCGGACCGAGGGTGAGCGAGCGGTGGACGACGATGCCGCGGCGTGGCGTGCGGCCTGCGCCCGACGGCACGGTGACGTGAACGCGGTCCGAGCCGCTGTGCCGGATGCCCCACAGCGCGGCGGCGCTCACGTGGCTGAGCACGGCACCCTCGCCGAGCGCGAGCACGGCGGCGAGCCAGCGGCCTTCCTGCGAAATCCGCGAGTGGCCGACGGCGAACACGCCGCGGTGCAGCCGATGCAGGCGGCCGTTGCGCAGACGCAGTTCGATCGCACCCGCGCCGAGGCCACATTCACGCAGCTGCGCGAGCGTGACGACGCCGTGTTGGCGGAATGCGATCGATGCCACCGTGGCGTCTGGAGTGGACGTGCCCATGCCGATATAAGGCGCCGGCCACCGCGTTTTCGCCCCCCATGGCGCAGCGTGGCGGGAAACCCTTGGTAGCGAAGGAAAACCCGCCACGCTCACCTCCGACCCGGACCGGACGCCGACACCCCCGCAACTCATCCCCCTCAAAGCGGCCGTTCGCCGACAACCGAACCGACGATGTGCGACAGCCAGCCCTCAGCGCACGACGCGCCGCGCCCCCCGAGGCCGCGTCTGGCACGACTCACACGCATACGTCCCCCGCCCCGCCGCCACGAACTTCCGCACCGGCGTGCCACACACCACGCAGGGCTCGCCCTCGCGGCTGTGCACGAGGAACTCGTTCTGAAACGCGCCCTTCACGCCGTCGGGATGGCGGAAGTCGTCGATCGATGCGCCGCCGGCGCCCAGCCCCGCCTCGAGCGACGCCACCACCGCGTCGCGCAGCGCCGCCACCTGCCCGCGCTTCAACGCCCCCGCCGCGCGCAGCGGATGGATGCGCGCGCGAAACAGGGCCTCGTTCGCGTAGATGTTCCCCACGCCCGCGACGCGGCGCTGGTCGAGCAGCAGCGCCTTGATCGGCGTGCGGCGCTTGCGTGTCTGCAGGTACAGATGCTCGGTGGTGAAGTCCTCACCGAGCGGCTCGACGCCGAGGCGCGCGGCGAAGAACGCCTCGAGCTCCGGCGCTCCGAGCGCCAGCTCGCCCGTGCCGAAGCGGCGCGGATCGCAGAACTGCAACACATGCCCGTCGGAGAGCTCGAAGCGCACGCGGACGTAGCGCGTGGTCTCCGCAGGCGGGTCGTAGAGCACGGTGCCCGTCATGCGCAGGTGCATGAGCAGGGAGACCTCGTCCTCCGCCTCCCAGATCAGATACTTCCCCCGCCGGCTCAGCCGCTCCACGACCCGCCCCTGCAGCGCGTCGGTCAACGCGACCGGATCCAGCGGCGCGCACCACCGCGGATCGAGGATGTCCAACGCGTGCAGCGTGCGCCCCTCGACGAGCGGGGCCAGGCGACTGCGGATCGTCTCGACCTCAGGCAGCTCGGGCATCGGCTCACGGGGTCTTCGCGGGCCTGGGCTGCGGCAGCTTCAGCGAGCGGGTCATCGGGCCGAAGGTCTGCTCGTCGACGCGCGCGAACTCCTTCGGCGGCGCGAACGCGTCCATGACGACCTCGACGCCGCGGCCGTAGGCGTGCAGCGAGCGCATCGAGCGCTGGATCGACGTGTTGGTGAGGTTCGTGCCGAGGCCGATGACCTCGACCGCCTTGATCCCGGGCTTGATGACCAGGCGCGTCGAGGTGAGCTTGAAGGTCGGATCGCGGTTCTCGATCTGGGCGACGAGCGCCTGGCGCGCGGCATTGAGCTGGTCGCGCGTCTCGGGCAGCGGCTCGCTGCGCTCGTAGCGCCAGACGCCGACCTGCGCGTCGCCGATCGCCACCGTCGCGAGCTGGGTGCCCTCGCCCGGCACGATGCGCCAGTTCGTCGGCGCGCGGAACGTCACGCCCTGGGCGAGGAACGGCGCGTCACGAAACTCCTTCGGCGCCGGGATGAACCCGGTCTCGGGCACCGGCGTGCGGTCGTTGCCGCAGCCCGCGATGAGCGCGGCGGCGGCAAGGGGCAGCAGGGCGCGTCGCACGCGCCCATTGTCTCAACTACCGGCGGAGGACCCTTCACCCGCGCGCGGGTGGGCCCGGAAGTACACGTCCTTCAGTCGGTCGGCGGAGAGGTGCGTGTAGATCTGGGTCGTCGCGACGTCGGCGTGGCCGAGCATCTCCTGCAGCGAGCGCAGGTCGCAGCCGCCCGCCAGCAGATGCGTGGCGAACGTATGGCGCAGGGTGTGCGGGCTCATGCGCCCGGCGAGGCCGGCGCTCGCCGCGTGGCGCTGGACGATCTTGTACAGGCCCTGGCGCGTGAGCCCGGTGCCGCGGTGGTTGACGAACAGATGACGCTCCTCGCGCAGGCCGACGAGCTTCGGGCGCCCGTGCTCGAGGTAGATGCGGGCGGCGAGGATCGCCTGGCGGCCGACCGGGATGAGCCGTTCCTTGGAGCCCTTGCCGCGCGCGCGCACGACCCCGGAGCGCAGGTCGACGCTGCCGACCGTGAGGTCGACGGCCTCGCTCGCGCGCAGCCCGCAGGCGTACATGAGCTCGAGCATCGCGCGGTCGCGCAGCGCCGGAGGCTCGTCGCCGTGCGGCGCGGCGAGCAGCTTGGCCACCTCGTCGCGGGTGAGGACCTGGGGCAGCTTCTGGCGCTTGCGCGGCGCGCGCAGCTCCGCCGTCGGGTCGTGATCGATGATCTCCTCGCGGCGCAGGTGGCGGTAGAACGAGCGCAGGCAGGCGGTCTTGCGCTGGATCGTCGCCGGCGCGACGGGCGGGCGCTGCGGCCCGCCGGCGGTCAGCTCGGAGAGAAAGCGGGCGAGCTCGGCGTGGCCGACGGTCGTCGCGTCGAGCTCGTTGCGCAGCAGGAACGTGCCGAACTGCAGCAGGTCGGAGCGGTAGGCCTCCAGCGTGTTGCGCGACAGGCCGCGCTCGAACTCGAGATACGCGAGGAAGTCGAGCACGTGGTGCTCGAAGGGACGGCTGACGGCGGCGTGGGAGTGAGCGACGGCCATGCCGTCGGGTTTCGCCGCCCGCGGCGGGGTCCATTCCGGTGCAACGCCGCGTGCGCGATCACGCGATCGCCGCGATCGTCGCGCGCAGCCACTGCAGCCCGATGACCGTCTTGGCGTCGGTCGTCGCGGCCAGCGCCCCGTCGAGATCGGCCAGCGGCCAGCGCACGATCTCGATCCGCTCGCCCGGGTCGGCCTCGATGTCGCACGGACGCAGCGCGGTGGCCGCGAAGACATGGACGAGCTCGTCGGTGTAGCCGCAGGAGGCGTGGTAGGCGCGAACCTCCTGCCAGACCTCCGCCACCTGGCCGATCTCCTCGGCGAGCTCGCGCTTGGCGGTCTCCAGCGGCGACTCGCCTTCGACGTCGAGCTTGCCGGCCGGCACCTCGAGCGTGTACTCCAGCAGCGCCTCGCGCGGCTGGCGCACAAGCCAGACGTGTTCGTCGTCGTAGGCGACGATCGCGGCCGCGTCCATCCGGCGCACGATCTCGCGCTCGACCTCCGCGCCGTCGTGATGGCGGAAGCACTCGACGCGCACGGTGAACTGGCTGCCGTCGTAGACGGTGTCGCCGCCGAGCGGCTCGATCTGCGGGGGCTGGGTCATGTCATCTCGGCGAGCGCGGTGCCGGCGGCGAGGGCGGCCGCGAAGAACAGGGGATCCTCGCGGCCCATCGAGCGTGTCGGCAGGCCGCTGGCCGTATACCCGGCGAGGTCCGTGCCCAGCATTCGCCAGGCGTGACGCTGTCGCGGCTGTCGCGGCTCCTCATCGTCGGGAATCGCCACGGTGACGGGCGCGAGCAGCAGGTCGAGCACCGTGCGCGTGTGGTGGCTCAGCCCGCGATGGCGCGCGCGCAGGTCGGTCGACGACATCCGAGCGACGAGCAGCGCCGGGCAGCCGAGCGCGAGCGCGGTGTGGGCGGAGTCCAACGCCTGCAGGCCGCCGTGGCCGAGCGCCGAGCCGGAGCCGAGGATGCCCGGGCCCGGTCCCGCCACGGCCGCGTCCCAGCCGAGCTCGGTGAGCCCGTGGTGCAGCGCCGCCGCGGTCGTGATCGCGTCGCCGTCGGCGCCGCCGAAGGCCGGCCCGGCGGTGAGGTGGCCGGCCAGCAGCCCGGCCTCGCGCAGCTCGCGCACGACGCAGGAGTGCCCCCCGGGCAGCGCGCCGCCGGCGGTCTGGACGTAGCCAAGGCGGCGCGGCTGCTCGCAGACCCCGCTCTCGCCGCCACCACCACCACCACCGCCCGCACCCGGGCCCGCCTGGCCGAACGCCCACGCGACCGGCGCGAGCTGGCCGTGCAGCGCGAGCACGGCCACCGGGCGGCGCAGCGGCAGCTGCGGCGCAGCCGGCGTCGCCTCGGCGTCACCCTCCTCGACCGGTAGCACAGCGTGCTGCAGGCTCGTGTAGTTGAGCTTCATGACGTGCGCGCCGGGCGTCCCGAGGCCGTCGAGGCCGCGCGTGAGGTTGACGTGCACGATGTCCGCGCCGCCCGAGCCGAGGCCGAGCTCGACCGCCTCGACGTTCACGATGATCTCGTCGCCGACCGATGCGGGGCCGACGAGGGCGACGTCGGCGATCGCGGTGCGCCGCTCGTCGCCGGCCTGAATCGCCAGGCGCTGCTCGGCGGCGTCCGGCGGCCCCGCGACGAGCACGGTGGCGCGCCTCAGTCGGAGCATGCGTCCAGCAGCGCGAACGTCACGTCGAGCATGCCCTCCAGCGCGGCGACGGCGACGCGCTCGTCGGGCTCGTGGTTTCGCTCGGTCCCGTTGGCGAGGTTCGTGACCTGCAGGCCGGACGCGATGAACGCGTTGGCGTCCGAGCCGCCGCCGGTCGAGCGCCGCTGGGGCGCGTAGCCGCAGGCGCGCAGGGCCGACTCGGCGGCGAGCACGGACGGCGCGTTCGGCGCTTGGCGGTAGCCCTCGAAGAGCCGCTCGGTCGTCACGTCGACGTCGCAGAAGCAGTCCGGCGTGTTGGCGGCGTCGTGGATGTGGGCGATGAGCTCGGCGATCGACGCGTCGGCCTTGGCCGGGTCCAGCGAGCGCGTCTCCCCCACGACGCGGCAGCGGGCCGGGACGATGTTCGTTCCGCCCGCGCCGCCCGCGATCGAGCCGACGTTCGCCGTCGTCTCCTCGTCGATGCGACCGAGGCGCATCGCGCAGATCGCGCGGGCGGCGGCCGACACGGCGCTGCGGCCGTCCTCGGGACGGATGCCGGCGTGCGCCGGCGTGCCGCGAAACTCGGCCTCGAAGCGGTAGTAGGTCGGCGCCGCGACGATGATCTCGCCGATCGGCGAGGCGTGGTCGAAGACGTAGCCCCACTCGCTGTCGAGCGCTTTGACGTCAAACGCCTTCGCGCCCGCCAGCGCGTTCTCCTCGCTGACGGTGAACAGCAGCTCGAGACCGACGGGTGAGGGCGGGTGGGACGGATTCATGCAGCGGCGCGCGACCTCGAGGATGACCGCCACGGCGGCCTTGTTGTCGGCACCGAGGATCGTGTCGCCGGCGCTCACCCAGCCGCCGTCCTCGACGACCGGCTCGATGACGCCGGCCTCGGGCACCGTGTCGAGGTGCGCGCAGAGCAGGATCGTGCGCTCGCCGCGGCCGGGGATGCGGGCGAGCAGGTTGCCGCACTCGGCGCCGACCTCGCCCGCGACGCCGTCCTCTTCCACCCCGAGACCCATCGTGCGCAGCTCGCGGGCGACGGCCTCGGCACAGGCGCGCTCGGAGCCGAACGGGCTCGGGATGGCGCACAGCCGCGCGAACGTGTCGTTCAGGTGGCGGCGCTCGACGGCAGACGCGGGACGCATGCGTGCCAAGTCTGACGAGCGGCTGCGCGCAACGACGTTATGCCGCTTGGGATCGCGCGCAAGCCGCGTTGCGCGATCGCATTCAACTGTCGACCTCACCCCGCCGTGCGGCTACCCTGCATGAGTAGGTATCGGGTGCACGTCGCCCAGCTTTTCTCACTCTCACCACCGGGCGACTCGTGAACCGCATCACACTCATTTCCGTTGTTGCGCTCGTGACGCTGGCCGTCGCCAGCGTCGGCGCGCTCGCCTGGGCCGACGGCAGCTCCGACGGCCAGCTTCCCTCCGGCGCGCAGGTCAACGGCGTCGACCTCGGCGGGATGACCCGCGAGGCCGCGCTCCAGCGTGCCCGCAGGCTCGTCGCCGCGCCGATCCAGCGGCCTGTCCACGTCCAGCTCGGCGAGCGCCGGTACACGCTGACGTCGCAGGAGGCCGGTGTGCAGATCGACATCGAGGGCGCGATCGCCAAGGCCTACGCGGCGGGGCGCGAGGGCTCGTTCCTCAGCCGCGGCTGGCGCAAGCTGACCGGGACGAAGATCGACACGAAGTTCATCGCGCCGGTGACGATCAACCACCTGGCCGTGCGCTCCTTCGTCGAGGACCTGGGCCGCGAGCAGGCCCAGCAGGCCGTCGACGCGGCGCTGGACATCACGCTGACCAAGGTCAGCGTCACCGCGTCCAAGCCCGGCCGCCGGCTTGCGGCCAAGGATGCGCTCGTGGCGCGCCTGGAGCGCCGCCTGACGACCGCCACGAACATGCGCACGCTGCGCGCCAAGACGCTGCCGGTGTCGGCCAAGGTGACCGAGGACAAGATCTTCGACGCCCAGCCCGTTGCGCTCACCGTGGCGCGCGACGGGCGCATCGTGCGCTACTTCAAGCGCGGCAAGCTCGTGAAGAGCTACCGGGTCGCCGTCGGCTCGGCGGAGTACCCGACGCCGACCGGCCGCTTCGTCGTGCAGACGATGCAGGTCAATCCGCCCTGGAACGTGCCGAACTCCGAGTGGGCCGGCGACCTCGCGGGCGAGACGATCCCCGGCGGCGATCCGCAGAACCCGCTCGTCGCCCGCTGGATCGGCTTCAACGGCTCGGTCGGCTTCCACGGCACGGCGAGCACCGGGTCGCTCGGCTCGGCGGCCTCGCACGGGTGCGTGCGCATGGCCCCCGCCGACGTCATCGATCTGTACAAGCGTGTGAAGATCGGGACGCCGGTCCTCGTCGCGTAGCGGCCCCCCGGCCCGGGCCGTCAGGTGAGAAACCCGCGCTCGCGCAGCTGCTTCTGAACCGCCCGGTTGTGGGCGAAGAACGCCTGCTCCGCGCGCTCGATCTCCTCAGCCGGCGCTCCGGTCGGGTAGCCGTACGACGTGTGCTCGTTGGGAAGCGCCTCGCGCGCGCCGTCCTCCCAGACACGGTAATGCGACGGCCCGCTCATGCGGTCGTCCTCCAGCGCCTCCAGCGCGAGCCGCCCGTCCACGTCGTCGAGGCGGGCGAACATGCACCACCCGAACGGCCCGCCGGAGGCGAGCCGCTGAACGACCCCCTCGGGGAGGGCGTCCGGCAGGGCTGCGAGCGCCGGCCCGGGGTCGCGACCGGTGAAGCGCAGCCGGATGAGCTCGTCGAGGTGCTCGCGGATGACGGGCGGGATCGAGAGCGACGACCTCGCCCCCAAGGCGCGCGCTACGTCCGCGAGGCGCGAAACTCGCCGGGCGCGCCGGCGGCGTCGCGCGTGCGCTCGAACGCGGCACCGACGAAGTCGCGGAACAGCGGGGCCGGCCGCTCGGGCCGGGACTTGAACTCCGGGTGGAACTGCGACGCGACGAAGAACGGGTGATCGTCGAGCTCGATCATCTCGACGAGCCGCTCGTCGGGCGAGGTGCCGCTGACGATCAGGCCGGCCGCCTCCAGGCGCTTGCGCAGGAAGAGGTTGACCTCGTAGCGGTGGCGGTGGCGCTCGTAGATGACCGCCTCGCCGTAGAGCTCGCGGGCGCGGGTGTCGGCGTGGATCTTCACCGGGTCGGCGCCGAGGCGCATCGTCCCGCCGAGCTCGGTGACCTCCTTCTGCTCGGGCAGCAGGTCGATCACCGGATGCGGCGTCTCGGGGTCGAACTCCGTCGAGTTGGCGCCGTCCATCCCGGCCACGTGACGGCCGAACTCCATGACCGCGACCTGCATACCGAGGCAGACGCCGAGGTACGGGATCCGCTGCTCGCGGGCGACACGCGCCGCGCGGATCTTGCCCTCGATGCCGCGGCCGCCGAAGCCGCCGGGGATGAGGATGCCGTCGGCCCCGCCAAGCCGCTCGAGCGCGACGGAGTCGCTCGTCAGAAGCTCGGAGTCCACCCAGTCGATCTCGACCTTGCAGTCGTGATGAAAGCCCGAGTGGCGCAGCGCCTCGGCGACGGACAGGTAGGCGTCCTGCAGGGCGACGTACTTGCCGACGAGCGCGATGTTCACCGTGGCGGTGGCGTCGCTCGCGCGCCGCGTGAACTCCTCCCACACCGTGAGGTCGGGCTGCGGCGCGTCGATCCCGAAGTGCTCGCAGATGAGATCGTCGACGCCCTCGTCGGCGAACCACAGCGGCACCTTGTAGATGTTGTCGACGTCCTTGGCGCTGATGACCGCCTCGATGGGCAGCGACGCGAACAGCGCGATCTTCTTGCGGATGTCGGTGCCCAGCTCGGACTCCGAGCGGGCGAGCAGCATGTCGGGCTGGATGCCGATGCGCCGCAGCTCGTTGACCGAGTGCTGCGTGGGCTTGGTCTTCAGCTCGCCCGCGTGGCCGATGTACGGCACGAGCGTGAGGTGGATGAACATGCAGTCGCGGCGGCCGACATCGACCGGGAACTGACGGATCGCCTCGAGGAACGGCAGCGACTCGATGTCGCCGACCGTGCCGCCGATCTCGGTGATGATGATGTCCGCGTCCTGCGTCTCGGCGAGCAGCTTGACGCGGTGCTTGATCTCGTCGGTGATGTGCGGGACGACCTGCACGGTGCCGCCGAGGTAGTCGCCGCGGCGCTCGCGGCGGATGACCGAGTTGTAGATCCCGCCGGCGGTGACGTTCGACGCGCGCGACGTGTTGGCGTCCGTGTAGCGCTCGTAGTGGCCGAGGTCGAGATCGGTCTCCGCGCCGTCCTCGGTGACGAAGACCTCGCCGTGCTGGTAGGGCGACATCGTGCCCGGATCGACGTTGATGTACGGGTCGAACTTCTGCAGGCCGACGGTCAGGCCGCGGGCGACGAGCAGGCGCCCGATCGAGGCGGCGGCGATGCCCTTGCCGAGCGACGAGACGACGCCGCCGGTGATGAAGATGAACTTCGTCTTGCGCTGGGGCTGTACCGAGGAGGGGGTCATCCGGGCCTTCCCAGCGAGTCTAGGTGGCGTAGCCCCGGAACCTTCTCGATGACGTTGGAGATTGACCGAAATTCCCCGAAAAGATTCAGGAGGAAGAGCACGCCGAGCGCGATCAGCTGGCCGTTCTGGTCCATCGTGAGCACGATCCACAGTCCGGCGAGCGCCCCGATCGCGTTCGATCCGGTGTCGCCGAGCATCGCCTTCTCGCGCAGGTCGAAGAACCCCGCGACGAGCACCGGCCCGATGAAGAGGCCGAGCCCGGCGAGCGCCTCCGTGTTCTGCGTGGCGATCGTCAGGCCGATCCCCAGCAGCACGAAGCCCTTGACCGAGCGGCCCGGCCGCAGGTCGAGCAGGTTGAAGGCGTTCGTGGCCAGCACGAGCACCGCGGCGGCGAGCAGGAAGTCGGCGTCCGAGCCCGGCAGCGAGGAGGCGACGAGCAACGCGAGGCCGAGCGTGCCGGCGGCCTTGAGCAGCCCGGTCGACAGCGCGCCGCTGAGGACGTCGCTGCCGTGCCCGCGCCAGCCGCGGCCGGCGCCGGACAGCACGTCGTCGATGAGGCCGAGCAGCGCCACGCCGGGCACGAAGATGACCGCGAAGCCGAGGTTGTCGGGGTAGACGTCGGCCTCGGTCAAGCGCGCGAGCAGCATCACCGGGATGAGCGCGATGAGCGCGACGGGCACGATGACGAGGCCCAGCGGCACCGGCAGCGGGCGGCCGCGGTAGTTCTCGCGCGTCAGGCCGGCGTCGGCGAGTCGGCTGAGCACGAGCGGCGTGAGCCCCACGGCGACGAGCAACGAGAAGACGAACGGCAGTGCTTGCACCGGGACAGGAACCTAGCGCGCGGCGCGGACGGCCGCGCTCTGGACGAGCCTCCGGGCCGCCGCCCAAGCCTGCTCCGCCGTCCCACAGCGCAAACCGGTCACGGGTTGATGCTGCGGAGACACTCAGCAAAATCAGTGGACAACGCGGTGGAGCGCTGCAGCCGCAAAACGAGCGAACGCATGGCGCAGACAGCGAGAAACGATCTCAGAGCACCTCGCGTGGCTCCACACAACATCCCTCGCACACGTAGCTGGAGCACTCGCACGGGCGAGAATAGACAATGGCTGATAGAAGGAGATCGGAGTGCCCGCCGAGGTACTGAAAGGAGAGTGCATCACGAAATACGCATAAAGTCGATCGGACGCTGCAGGAGAGGTCTCTCGAACGTGCTGTCGCTCACCACCCGCGAGGCCATCGAGCCGAGCGCTGCGCAGCTCGCTAAAAGAACGCCCCCGCCCACGGGGGGGATTTACGCCGATTACACGCACACGATCTCCGCGGCGGCGGGGAGCTCGATCGAGCGCGCCCCCTCCTCCACTGCCACGCGCTGCCCACTGCATCCGCCACACTCATATTCCTCTGAACTATTACAGACGGCTGGCCGCCGCCCAAGCCTGCTCCGCCGTCCCACAGCGCAAACCGGTCACGGGTGCGGCGGATGATGCACGCGGAGCGACTCATATCCGCCACACCCCCTCCTCTCGAGGCTGCTTCGGCGGCCGAGGCTGCCGGCGAGTGTGCTCAGGCCTCACCCCACAGGCGGGAGCAGCGCCTGCGCCCCGTCGCCGCGCCCGTAGGCGCCCTGCGCGCCGGCCAGCACGAAGACGAGCGCCGCGCGGCCCGCCTGCTCGTCGACGTTGTCGACGGTCGACAGCTCGCGCTCGCGAAACCAGCCGACGTGCGACGGATCGCTCGCGCGCCGCTCGACGCCCACGACCTTCACGCCGGTCGCGACGAGCCCGCGGGCGATGCCGTCCTGCAGGTCGTCGAGGCGGTCGGCGGTCTGCTTGTTCGTCGGCTTCTTCGTCGGGCGCAGCACGACGACGCCGTCGAGGCCGCCGAACTCGCCGCTGAGCGACTGCAGCAGCGTCGTGCGCAGCTCGCCGACGAGCTTGCCGCCGAGCACCATCTGGATCCCCGCCCGCTTGCCGAGGTCGTCGAGCAGGGTCGGGTCGGCGGCGATGTTCGCGTAGCGCAAGCCCTGCGAACGGTCCGCCAGCGCGCGCAGCTCGATGTTCTCGCGCACGACGGCGACGAGCGACAGGTCGGCGCCGGCCGGCTCGAGCGCCTTGCGCACGAGGTCGGGCGCATCGTCGTCGTCGCCGAGCAGGACGAGCCCGATCTTGCGCCCGCGCAGCTGGCCACGTGTGAGGATCGGGAAGGCGGCGTCGGCGAACTGCTCCTGCTCGCGCAGGCGCGCGTTCGCCGCGTCGCGCTCGCTGTCGGCCTTGCGCACGTCCGCGCGCAGGGAGCTGCGCAGGTCGCGCTGCGCCGAGGAGACGAGCTCCTTGTCGCCGATCGCCACGCCGAGCAGCAGCCCGACGACAAGCGCGATGAAGACGGCTGCCAGCGACAGCGCGTGGTAACGGAAGTCGAACATTCAGGAAGGACGCAGCACGCGGCTACTCGAGCCCGAGTACGACCTCGAGCTTCAGCCACATGAGGTCGGCGAGGTCGCGCAGCGCCGGCGTCAGGACGACGATACCCAGCAGGCAGAGCAGACCCGCCGCGACCACGAAGGCGACGGGCGAGCGCCCGGGCAGAGGGCGGTACAGCCGGCTCACGCCCTTGGCGTCGACGAGGATCTCGCCGAGGCGCAGGCGCGTGAGGAACGTCGACGCCATCCCGCGCCGGTTCTTGTCGAGGAACTCGATGAGGTTGAACTGCGAGCCGACGGAGACGATGAGCTGGGCGCCCTTCTCGGCGGCGATGATCATCGCGACGTCCTGGCTCGTGCCCGGGGCGGGGACGAGCTTGAACGGCAGGCCGAGCGACTCGAGGTGGTCGCGGCCGGGCGCGCGGCCGTCGGGGTAGGCGTGCACGACGAGCTCGGCGCCGCAGCGCAGCGCGGCCTCGCTGGCGGAGTCCATGTCGCCCACGATCATGTCCGGCCTGAAGCCCTCCGACAGCAGCGCGTTGGCGCCGCCGTCGACGGCGACGATCCGCGGCCTGACGTCGCGGATGTAGGGGCGCAGCATGCGCAGGTCCTTCTCGTGGTCGACGCCGCGCACGACGAGCAGCACCGGGCGGTCGCGGAAGTCGGTGTCGAACCGCGGCAGGTCGATGCGCCCGGAGAGCAGCTCGCGCTCCTCGAGCATGTGCTCGATCGTGTTGCGCGCGAAGGCCTCCAGCGCGTCGCCGATCTCGCGCCGGCGGTCGTCGGTGGCCGAGCGCACGGCGGCGGGCTCCTGGACCGCGCCCATCGCGATGACCTTGCCGTCGCGCATGATCCGCCCGCCGCGGACGGTGATCGCATCGCCGTCCTTCAGGCGTTTGAAGAGCGTGTCGTCGGGCAGATCGACGAGGTGGATTCCGGCCTGCACGATGAGCAGCGGCCCCATGTTCGGGTAGGCGCCGGTCGACGACGGGCTGCAGTTGAGCACCGCGACGACCCCGGCCGCGATGAGGTCCTCCGCCGAGACGCGGTCGACGTCGCGATGGTCGAGCACCGCGATGTCGCCTGGGGCGAGCGTCTTGGTGATGAGCTTCGTGCGCCGCCCGAGCCGGGCGGGTCCGGACAGCTCGCGGGCGACGGCAACGGCCATCGGCTGAGTCTAGATGGGCTTGTTAACGGCTTGCGAAGATCGTCGCGGAGCGGTTGCTAGCGTGATCGGCGCTGTGTTCCTCCCGCTCTCAGCGGTGTCGCCCGGGCGGATGTCCGACGTCTGCGGCGAGGACCCGGGGTTCTTCTGCCGCGAGGTCCTCAACCGCACGGACAACCGCACGCTCGCCGAGCTGTCGGACCACCTGCTCGGCACGACGCTGACCGTCGCCGCGATCCTGCTCGCGGCCCTGGTCGTCAACCGCCTCGTCGGCCGCGGCGTCAAGCGCGCGCTGCGCACGTTGCACTCCGGCGCGGTCCGCGAGCGCCTCGGCTCGATCCGCCGGCGCACGCCGAGCGCGCTGCTGGAGACCGACGAGATCAGCCTGCGCGCCGAGCAGCGCATCACCGCGCTGACGAGCGTCCTGCGCAGCATCGCGACCGCCGTCATCTTCGCGATCGCCGGCTTTCTCATCCTCGGCGAGTTCGGGCTGAACCTCGCGCCGCTGCTGGCCGGCGCCGGGATCCTCGGCATCGCGCTCGGCTTCGGTGCGCAGTCGCTGGTCAAGGACTTCCTGTCGGGCCTGTTCATCCTCGTCGAGGACCAGTTCGGCGTCGGCGACATCGTCGACCTCGACATGCAGACCTCGGGCACCGTCGAGGCGGTCTCGCTGCGCACGACGCGGCTGCGCTCGGTCGACGGCACGGTCTGGCACGTGCCCAACGGCGACATCCGCCGCGTCGGCAACAAGAGCCAGCACTGGTCGCGCGCGCTGCTGGACGTCGAGGTCTCCTACGACACCGACATCGACCACGCCAAGGCGGTCATCCAGCGCGTCGCCGACGGCCTGTGGGAGGAGCGCGACGACATCCTCGAAGAGCCCGAGGTGTGGGGCGTCGAGCGGCTCGGCGCGAACGCGATCGTCATCCGGCTCGTGGTCAAGACGCGCCCGGCCGACCAGTACGCGGTCAGCCGCGAGCTGCGCCAGCGCCTGAAGGAGGCCTTCGACGCCGAGGGCATCGAGATCCCGTTCCCGCAGCAGGTCGTCTGGCAGCGCGAGCCGCGCGGCGCGCAGGCCGCCGGCGACGAACGGGTCTGAAGCTCACAGCACCCCGAAGCCGTTGACGGTCTTGCAGCCGGTGAAGCCGTAGCCGCGCATGAGGCGGTCCAGCCGCGTGGCGTAGCGGTCGCGCGTGCGCTGCGCCGTGGGCCAGAACGCGCCGTAGCCGCGCAGCTCCTCGGCGCGGTTGCGGGCGGCGGCGATGCGCTGGGTGATGACCTTCTGGCGCCGCGCTGCGGAGGCCAGCCGCGCGGACGCGACGACGATGCGGGCCGCTCGCGGGTAGCCGGCAGGTTGGCCGGCGGCCAGGCGCGCACTCAGCGCACGCGTCAGCTCGCGGTATTCCGTGCTGACGCCGAGCAGCGCGCCCGGCGTCGCGGTGACGGCCGGCTCGAGGCGCTCGAAGCGCGGCGCCAGCTCGCGGCAGACCTCGTCGCCGTCGGCGATGAACTGCGACTTCGGGCTCTTCGCGCCGCACCCGAGCAGCAGGCACGCGCCCACGAGCAGTGCGGCTGACACGCGGCGCAGCATCGATGACGGAAGCTACAGCGCTCATGGGCGGGCGGGCGCGCGGGTAGTCAAGCGCGCTGACGCAGCTACGAAGGAGGCATGGTGATGAACAGGCGAACGCTCGGCCGCGGCGACGCGGCGCTCGAGGTCTCGGCCGAGGGCCTGGGCTGCATGGGGATGTCGGAGTTCTATGGCACGGGTGACGAGGGCGAGGCGATCGCGACGATCCACCGCGCGCTCGAGCTCGGCATCGACTTCATCGACACCGCCGACATGTACGGGCCGTTCACGAACGAGCAGCTCGTCGGCAAGGCGATCGCCGGCCGCCGCGACGAGGTCGTGCTGGCGACGAAGTTCGCCAATGTGCGCGGTGAGAACGGCGAGTTTCTCGGCGTGCGCGGCGATCCCGAATATGTGCGGTCGGCCTGCGACGCCTCGCTGGCGCGGCTGGGCGTCGACCACATCGACCTCTACTACCAGCACCGCGTCGACCCCGGGACGCCGATCGAGGAGACCGTCGGCGCGATGGCCGAGCTCGTGGCCGCCGGCAAGGTGCGCCATCTCGGGCTGTCCGAGGCGGCGCCGGACACGATCCGCCGCGCCCACGCCGCGCACCCGATCACCGCGCTGCAGACCGAGTACTCGCTGTGGACGCGCGACGTGGAGCAGGACGGCGTGCTCGACGCGATTCGTGAGCTGGGCATCGGCTTCGTCGCCTACAGCCCGCTCGGGCGCGGCTTCCTCACCGGTGCGATCCGCACGATCGAGGACCTGCCCGAGGGCGACTCCCGGCGCGCCGGGCGCTTCCCGCGCTTTCAGGGCGAGAACTTCCAGCGCAACCTCGACCTCGTCGAGCGCGTGAAGGAGATCGCCGACGAGAAGGGCGTCGCCCCCGGGCAGCTCGCGCTGGCGTGGGTGCTGGCGCAGGGCGAGGACATCGTGCCGATCCCGGGCACGAAGCGGCGGACGTACCTGGAGGAGAACGCGGCAGCGGTGGAGGTGCGGCTGACGGCCGACGACCTGGCGCGCCTGGACGAGCTCGCGCCGGTCGGCGCGACGGCGGGCGACCGCTACGCCGACATGTCGACCGTCCACCGCTGAGGTGCGCTGTCGCGCGGCCTCGTCGTGGTGGCCGCGTGGTTGAACTGCAGCTCTGAGGGGTGTGGGGTCTGGTTTGGTCGGCGGTTGAGCCGGGGCCGACGTTTGTGGGGCGTGTCGAGTTGTGCACCCACCAGGTGCATAACTCGACCCACACCCCGGGCTGACCGAGGGGTGTGTCGAATCGTGCACGGTGAGCGTGCACGATTCGACACACCCCTCTAATCGCCCCTAGATCGTCACCGAGGCGGTGCAGACCTCGCCGGACGGGCTGACCGCCCGCGCGCTGATCGTGTCGCTGCCCGCGCGGTTGGCGAGCCGGCGCTCGACGCTGAAGGAGCCGCTCGGCGCGGCGGTCGTGGCGCGGGTGCGGGTGGCGACGGTGCCGTTGCGCCGCAGGGAGACCGTCCACGTGACGCCGTTGCGGTTCTGATCGACCTCGAACTCGGTCTCGAGGCGGCCGTCGTCGGGCTTGGCCTTGAGCTTCGCCGTGGAGTTGCCCGTGCACGTGCCGGTGGCGCGGCGCACGCGCGTGGCCGACCGGCTGCGGCTGCCGTCGCGGCGCCCGCTGCTGCTGTCGTCGCCCGCCGCCGCCGCTGCTGTCGTCGGCGACGCGCTGGCCGCCGCGGTCGTCGCCGGCTGGCTCGTCGGACCCGTTCCTGGCGAGCGCAGCGGCGGGCGCGAGCGCCGTTAGGGCGAGGGCTAGGCTCAGCGTGATGGTTCGGATATTCGGCATGAGTGCCTCCGTTGCAGCGATGGATGCGTTGGCAGCACTGTCGGATGCAGGCGGTCCGGGCCGCAATGGGACTTAGGTCCGACCGCCGGCGCGACCGGCCCGACGGCGCGCCGCCGCGCGTCGACACCGCCGTCGGGCGGTTCATGCTCGGCAGCCTCGCCGCGATCGCGGTCATCGTCGGGGGCGGCTTCTTCGCCTTGCGCAGCGTCGCGCTCGATGAGGCAACCGGCGACACGCGCGACCGCGTCCGCGCCGAGGGCCGGCTCGTCGAGGCCGCGGGGCTCAGCGACGGCATCGTGCGCGGCGAGCGCGCCGCGATCCGCCGGCTCGACGACCTCGTCGCCGGCCAGGTCCTCGGCGACTCGATCGTCCGCGTGAAGCTGTGGACGAAGCGCGGCGAGATCCTCTACTCCGACGAGCCGGCGCTCATCGGCCGGCGCTACGCGCTCGGCGACGAGGAGCTCGAGCTCTTCCAGACCGGCGGCGCCGAGGCGGAGGTGAGCAACCTCGACGATCCCGAGAACCGCTTTGAGCGCCCGCAGGGCAAGCTGCTCGAAGCCCACACGACGGTGCGCACGCCGGACGGCACCCAGCTGCTGTTCGAGATCTACCAGCGCTTCAGCTCGGTCAACGCGAGCGGCACGCGGCTGCTCGGCGCACTGGCGCCGCCGCTCGTCGGCGGCCTGATCGTGCTCTTCCTCTTCCAGGTCCCGCTGGCGTGGTCGATGGCGCGGCGCCTGCAGCGCGGCCACCGCGAGCGCGAGGAGCTGCTCAGCACGGCCGTCGAGGCGTCCGACCAGGAGCGCCGGCGGATCGCCGCCGACCTGCACGACGGCGTCGTGCAGGACCTCGCCGGCGTCGCGTTCGGGCTCGCTCCGCTCACCGCAGAGGCGCACGAGCGCGGCGACGCGCACGCCGCCGCC
The DNA here is from genome assembly GCA_963751065.1 of uncultured Actinomycetes bacterium. Classification (GTDB taxonomy): domain Bacteria; phylum Actinomycetota; class Thermoleophilia; order Solirubrobacterales; family Solirubrobacteraceae; genus CADCVQ01. The sequence goes on along the minus strand of CAVVTD010000007.1, from coordinate 218,353 downwards.
GTGCTGCAGGAGGCGACCGGCACGCTGCGCCAGGGCGTGCGCGACCTGCGCACGCTGCTCGTCGAGATCCACCCGCCGAACCTCGAGTCGGCCGGCCTGCGGGTGGCCTTGAGCGACCTGCTCAGCCCGCTGCAGGCGAGCGGCATCGCGACGTCGGTGGAGGTGCAGGAGGCAGCCAACGGCGCCGGCTCCGAGAGCGACGCGCTCGTCTACCGGGTGGCGCGCGAGGCCATCCGCAACGCGCAGGTCCACGGACGGCCATCATCCTTGCGCGTGGAGGTCACGCGGCCCACGCCGGACACGACGCGCCTGATCGTCCGCGACGACGGCGAGGGCTTCACGCCCGACGCCCGCGAGCAGCGCGGCACGGAGGGCCATCTCGGGCTGACGTTGCTGGAGGAGATCGTCGCGCAGGCCGACGGGACGCTCGCCGTGCGCTCGGCGCCGGGCGCGGGGACGACCGTCGAGCTGGAGTTGCCGGCGCGATGATCCGCGTCCTGCTCGCCGACGACCACGGCGTTATCCGCGACGGCCTCGGGCGGCTCATCTCCGCGCTGGAGGGCATCGAGCTCGTCGGTGTCGCGGCCGACGGCGCCGAGGCGGTGGAGCAGTGCGCGCGCCTGTCGCCCGACGTCGTGCTCATGGACCTCGACATGCCGATGCTCGACGGGATCGAGGCGACGAAGCGGATCGCCGCCGCGCAGCCGGGCACGGCGGTCGTCGTGCTGACCGCGTTCTCCGACCGCCCTCGGATCATGGGCGCTCTCGAGGCCGGCGCCTGCGGCTATCTGCTCAAGGACGTCGACGCCGAGGAGGTCGGCGAGGGGATCCGCGCCGCCGCGCGCGGCGAGTCGCCGCTGGACCCGCGCGCGGCGCGCACGATGCTCGACGCCCGCACGGCGCCCGACCCGTTTGGCGACCTCTCGCTGCGCGAGCGCGAGGTGCTCGGGCTGCTCGTCGAGGGGCTGCCGAACAAGCTCATCGCCCGGCGGTTGCAGATCAGCGAGAAGACGGTGAAGTCGCACCTGACGCGGATCTTCCGGGAGCTGGGCGTCACCGATCGCACGCAGGCCGCGCTGTGGGCCGAGCGCCAGGGCGTGGGCGGCGGCCGCGGGCCGGGCTGACCCCCGACCAAAGTCCCATTGCGCCGGGCCGGGTCGAGCACGATGGTGGTGGGGTGACCTTCAGATCCCTGGCGGGCTGCGGCGCGGTCGTCGCGCTGCTGCTCGTTGCGCCCGCTGCGGACGCGACGGACGGCGGATCGGACGACCGCCGCGAGGCGCGCGTCAAGGCGACGTGCAGCAGGGGCGCGACCGCCGAGCTGCGGCTGCGCTCGCGCGACGGCGCGATCCGCGTCGAGTTCGACCTGCGGCGGCGGGCCGGCGGCGAGCTGTGGCGCGTCGTCGTCGTGCAGGAGCGCAAGGTGCGGGCGCGCGCAAGCCTGCGGACCAAGCGCTCGGGCGGCCCGCTGCGCGTGCGGCGTTCGCTGCGCGACCTCGACGGGCCCGATCGCGTGACCGTTCGCGCGTCGGGGCCGCGGGGGCTGACGTGCGAGGCGGCGGCGACGCTGCGCGCTTAGCCTGGATCCGGGCTCAGGAGAGCTGCTCGAACTCGGCCTGGGCGGCGCGCTGCGCGTCGACGGCCTCCTGCGCCTCGGCCTGCGCGGCGGCCAGCGCCTCGTCGGCCTGCTCGAGCGCGTGCGCGGCGCGGGCGCGGCGCTCCTCGGCGGCCTTCAGCGCGTGGCCGGCGCGCTCGGCGCGGCGGCGCGCGGCAACCTCGGCGGTGCGCGCCGCCTTGCGGGCCTCGGCACGCTCGCGCTCGGCCTGCTCGCGCTCGGCCTTCTCCCGCTTGGCCTGCTCACGTGCGACGCGGCGCGCCTCGGCGGCCTCCTCGCGGGAGGGGCCGGCATCCGGCTTCTTCCCCGCCGGCTTGGCGGGCGCGGGCGGCTTGTCTGACTTCGGCTTGGATCTGCCGGTTGCGGGCACCGGCGCGGGCGCCGGTCCCGGGCTCTCCCCCAGCCCCAGCCCGGCGTGACGCAGCTCGCGCTCCAGGCGGCCGTCGCGCACCTGCTCGCGCGCCGCCGCGTCGAGCGCGGCGGCGTGCAGCGTGTCGGAGACCCGCTCGACGACCGCCGGGCTGAGCTCGTGACCATCTGAGGAGAGCAGCCCCCGCGCCGCCTCGACGAGCGCGTCGACGGCGTCGCGCTCGCGCTCGTTGGCCGCGCGCAGCGTGCGGCCGTCGCCGCGCCCGGCCAGCAGGTCGCCCTGCGCGTCGCGCAGCCCGTCGCCGGCGTCGAAGAGCTCGCGGACCGCGTCGCCCTGCGTGCGCACGAGCTGGTTGACCGCCCACGCGGCGACCGACGGCTTGCGCAGCGCCGCCACCTGCGCCGCCTCGTCGCGGCGCCCCTCGGCGCGCAGCGCCTTGGCCAGCGCGCCGCGCTCGGGGATGAACCGGTCCAGCGGCAGGCCGTAGAGGTCGTCAGGCTCCATCGCGCCGGATGGTGCCTGTCGCCGGGAGGTGTGTCGAATCGTGCACGCATACCGACACCGATTCGACACACCCCCGCGGCCGAGGCAACATTCGCCGCGTGGCGTACGACGAGGAGCTCGCAGATCGCATCCGCGCACTGATCGGCGACGCTCCCGACGTGAGCGAGAAGTCGATGTTCGGGGGCCTCGCCTTTCTCGTGGGGGGCAACATGGCGGTCGGCGTCAGCGGCCAAGGCGGGCTCATGGTCCGCGTCGACCGCGCGCAGACCGACGCGCTGCTGCAGGAGCCGCACGCCGAGCCGTTCGTCATGCGCGGAAAGGAGGCCCGCGGCTGGCTGCGCGTCGCCGCGGAGGGCCTGCTCACCGACGAGCAGCTCGAGCCCTGGCTCGATCGCGGCGTCGCCTACGCGCGCTCGCTGCCCGCGAAGCGCTGAGCCCGCCGCCATACTGGGCCGATGGCCAGCCGCGTCGTCGTCTTCTCCACCGACGCGTGCACGTACTGCGAGCACGCGAAGAACCTGCTGCGCAAGCGCGGCGTCCCGTTCGAGGACGTCGACCTCGGCTCGGATCCGGAGCTGCAGGCGCAGCTGACCGAGATCACCGGCATGGAGAGCTACCCGCAGATCGTCGTGGACGGCGAGCCGCTGGGCGGCCTCAACGAGCTGCGCGCCGCCGAGAAGAGCGGCGTCATGGCCTCCTGGACCGCGCCGGACTGAAATCCAGCAGCGCGCTACAGCGGGATGTTGCGGTTCACCGAGGTGCGCCGCTGCAGGCCGGCGAGCATCGTCAGCGCCGACGCCAGGCGCTGGCGCGTGTGGCGCGGCTCGACGATCTCGTCGATGACGCCCTCGCGCGCGGCGGTCTGCGCGCTGAGCGAGTCGCGCTCATACTCATCGGCCAGGCGGATGCGCTCCTCGCCCGGGTCGTCGGCGGCGGCGATCGCGCGCCGGTGGACGAGGTCGACCGCCTGCCGGCCGCCCATGACGCCGAGCTGCGCCTGCGGCCAGGCGAGCACGAGGTCGGCGCCGAGCTCGCGGCTGTTCATCGCGATGAACGCGCCGCCGAACGCCTTGCGCAGCACGACGGTCACGCGCGGCACGGTCGCCGCCGCGAACGCGTGCACGAGCTTCGCGCCGTGGCGGATGACGCCGAGCTTCTCCTGCCCGGTGCCGGGCAGGAAGCCCGGCGTGTCGACGAGCACCACCAAAGGGATGCCGTACAGGTCGCAGGTGCGCACGAAGCGCGCGCCCTTCGTCGCCGCGGCGGCGTCGAGCACGCCGCCGAGGTAGCGCGGCTGGTTGGCGACGATGCCGACGGTGCGACCGTCGATCCGCGCGAAGCCGGTGAGCAGGTTGCGCGCCCAGCGCGGGCCGATCTCCAGCAGGTCGCCGCGGTCGACGAGCGTGGCGACGACGTCGCGCACGTCGTAGACGCAGCGCTTGGCATCGGGCACGGGGTCGCCCGGCGAGCCGTCGGCGGGGCGCAGCGTGGGCACGCGGCGCGCGGGCTCGGCGGCGTGCTGGGGCAGGTAGCCGAGCAGGTCGCGCACGCGCCAGACGGCCTCGAGGTCGGTGGCGGCGCCGAGCTGGCAGACGCCGTTTCGGTCGTGCACCTTCGGGCCACCGAGCGCGGCCGCGTCGACGTCCTCGCCCATGACCTCCTTCACGACGCTCGGGCCGGTGAGGAACATCGACGCCTGCTCGGTCATCACGACGAAGTCCGTCAGCGCCGGGGAGTACGAGCCGCCGCCGGCCGACGCGCCGCAGATCACCGATATCTGCGGCACCTGGCCGGACAGCGCGACGTTCGCGTTGAAGATCCGCCCGTAGCCGGCGAGCGCGGCGACGCCCTCTTGCAGGCGCGCGCCGGCGGACTCGATGAAGCCGACGACCGGCATCCGCGCGCGCAGCGCGGTGCGCAGGACGCGGCAGATCGTCTCGGCATGGACCTCGCCGAGCGAGCCGCCCAGGTACGATGGGTCCTGCGCGTAACAGGCCACCGGGCGGCCGTCGACGAGGCCGGTGGCGCCGATCACGCCGTCGCCGGGGCTCGTCTTCTCGCCCATCCGCGTGGACCGGACGGCGCCGCGCAGCAGTTGCAGCGAGCCCGGGTCGCACAGCGCCTCGAGGCGTTCAAGCGGCGTGAGCTTCTCGGTGGTGGGCTCGACGAGCGCAAGCGTCGACAACCGACTCAAGCGCTCATGCCCCCGTCGACGTAGAGCGTCGTCGCGGTGACGTAGCTCGCGGCGTCGGAGGCGAGGAAGCGCACGGCGGCGGCGACCTCGTCGGGGCGCCCGGCGCGGCGCGCCGGGACCGCGTCGATCACTTCGCGGGGCACGTCGGAGGTCATCTCGGTCTCGATGAAGCCCGGCGCGACGGCGTTGACGGTGACGCCGCGGCGCGCGATCTCCACGCCGATCGTCTTCGTCATGCCGACGAGCCCCGCCTTGGCGGCGGCGTAGTTGGCCTGGCCGGCGTTCGCGCGCGGGCCGACGACCGAGGCGACGTTCACGACACGCCCGTAGCGCGCCTTGATCATCGGCCGCAGGACGCTGCGCGTCAGCCGGAAGGCGGCGCTGAGGTTCGTCTCGAGCACGCGATCCCAGGCGTCGTCGTCCATCGAGATCGCGAGGCCGTCGGCGCGCACGCCGGCGTTGTTGACGAGGCCGAGCACCTGGCCGAGGCGGTCGTTGGCCTCCGCGAGCACGTCGGCCATCGCGTCGGGGTCGCAGACGTCGCCGCCGATGGCGATCGCCGAGCCGCCCTCGCGCTCGATCGCCTCGACGGTCGCCGCGGCGCCGTCGGCGTCGGAGCGGTAGCCGGCCGCGACGGCCCAGCCGTCGGCGGCGAGCTCACGCGCGATCGCGGCGCCGATCCCGGTCGAGGCGCCCGTGACGAGCACGACCGCGCCGTCGGGGCGTGCGCCGTCCTTCGTCTCGCGCGCGGTCCAGGGTGCTTTGCGGTTCGAGGTGATCGTGCTCATGAGATGTCTCCAAACGTCAGCAGTGCGGCGCCCCAGGAGAACCCGGCGCCGAATGCGGTCAGCAGTACGTGGCCCCGCTCGGGCAGCCGGCCCTCGTCCTCGGCGAGCGACAGGGCGAGCGGGATCGAGGCGGCCGAGGTGTTGCCCAGGTCGGCGACGTAGTCGGCGACGCGGCCGGGTTCGAGCCCGAAGCGCTCCCGGACGGCGTTGATGATCCGGCCGTTGGCCTGGTGGGCGATGACGAGGTCGATCTCGTCGATCTCCAGGTCGCAGAGCTCGAGCAGCTCGCGGCACGAGCCGGCCATGCGGTCGACGGCGTGCGCGTAGACCTTCTTTCCGTCCATCCGGACGAGCGCGTCGAGACGGTCGATGTAGAGCATCTCGCGCTCGGCCTCGACGCCGAGCACGACCGGGCCGAGTGTGCCCAGGCCACCGCCGGGCACGAGCACCGCGGCCGCCGCGCCGTCGCCGAAGAGGGCCGCCGTCTGGCGGTCGTCGGGGTCGGTGTAGCGGGTGAGGATGTCGGCACCGATGAGCAGGATCGTGGTCGCGCGGCCGCTCTCGATGAGCGCGGCGCCCTGCTGCAGGCCGGCGAGAAAGCCGGTGCAGGCGAGGCCGACGTCCCACGCCATCGCGCGGTCGCAGCCGAGCGTGCCGGCGACCATCGGGGCGGCCTGCGGGACGATGTCGTCGGCCGAGGAGGTGGCGACGAGGACGGCGTCGACGTCGATCGGCGCCACGCCGGCGGCGGCCAGCGCGCGGCCGCCGGCCTCGATCGCCAGGCCCGTCAGGCCCTCGTCGTCGGCGCAGCGCCGGCGCGCGGAGATGCCCGTGCGCTTCGTGATCCAGGCGGGCTCGACGCCGATGCGGGCGGCGATCGGCGTGTTGTCGACGACCGTCGCCGGCAGGGCGCGGCCGAAGCCGGCGATCCCGGCGGTGCGGCGTTCCGAGGGGTCCGCCGGCGACGAGGACGGGGCCGGCGCGACGAGCCTAGACGCGGGCACCGATGTCCTCCAGCAGCGCCTCGGCGGTGACCGCGGTCGCGCCCCTGATGTTGCGCGGGGCGAGCTTGGAGAGCACGCGGCCGGGGCCGGTGTCGACGTAGTACTCGGCCTCGAGGTCCTCGAGCGTGGTCATCGTCTCGCGCCAGCGCACCGGCGAGACGAGCGCCTCGGCGAGCTCGGTGGCGGGATCGACGAACTCGGCCGCCGTCGCGCAGCTGATGACCGGGACGTCGGGAGTGAGGAACGTGACGTCGCGCAGGGCGGCGCGAAACGGCTCGACGGCGCCCTGCATCTGGGGCGAATGGAAGGCGCCGGCGACGTCGAGCGGGAGGGCGCGCAGGCCCTCGGCCGTGGCCTCGTCACGCGCGGCGTCGAGCGCACCCGGCGAGCCCGAGAGCACGGCTTGTCCGGGCGCGTTGTCGTTGGCGACGCTCACGCCGTGCGCGGCGGCGAGCTGCTCCGCGCGCTCGGGCGAGGCGCCGAGCAGGGCGAGCATCGTGCCGCCGCCGGAGGCCTCGCCGGAGGCGGCCATGTGGTCGGCGCGGATGACGACGAGGCGCAGCGCGTCGTGGTCGAGCAGGGCGCCGGCGGCGGCCAGGGCGGAGAACTCGCCGAGCGAGTGGCCGGCCAGCGCGACCGGGTCGACGTAGCCGCGCAGGCGCGTCCAGCTGGCCAGCGAGGCGCAGAGGATCGCGGGCTGCGCGAAGCGCGTGGACTCCTCCACGCGGGGAAAGGGGTCCTCACCGATGAGCTCGATCGCAGCTTCGAGCAGATCGGGACGTACAGCCGCCACGAGGGCGCGCATATCCGGGGTCTGGCTGCCCTGCCCGGGGAACAGGACGGCGGTTGGGCTGGAATCGAACATGCCGACACCGTTGCGTCCCGCGTGTACGCAGAACAGGCGTTCCCCCCGGGTGGGGGGTGCATCGGGCCGGGTCGGGGGGGTCCTGTCCGGCCGGTGGCAGGCGTCGGGTGGTCGCGTGCGCGTGAGTACGATCGAAATCGTGTCCTCGACCACGCCGCCCACCCCCACGCTCTTCGACGCGATCGGCGGCGAGCCGGCGTTCCGGCGGATCGTCGCGCGCTTCTTCGCGGAGGTCGCCGCGGACCCGATCCTGCGCGCCGTGTACACCGACGAGGACCTCGGTCCGGCCGAGGAGCGCCTGCGCCTGTTTCTCATCCAGTACTGGGGCGGGCCGACGACGTACTCCGACACGCGCGGCCACCCGCGCCTGCGCATGCGCCACCACCCGTTCCGGATCGGCCTCGCCGAACGCGACGCCTGGCTGCGCGCGATGAGCGTCGCCCTCGACGACGCCGGGCTGCAGGAGCCACACCGCGCCCGGCTGTGGGAGTACCTCGAGTCGACGGCGAACCACATGATCAACGCCCGGGGATGAGCCCCCGCGCCTGGATCGCGTTCGCCGCGGTCTCGACGCTCTGGGGGATCCCCTACCTCTTCATCAAGGTCGCCGTCGAGGACGGGGTCCCGCCCGCCTTCCTCGCCTGGGTGCGCGTCGTGCTCGGCGCGGCGGTGCTGCTCGCGCTGGCGCGTGCGGCCGGCGTGCTCGGGCCGCTGCGCGGCCGCTGGCGCTGGCTGACGGTGTTCGCGATCGTCGAGGTCGTCTTCCCGTTTCCGCTCATCGCGGCGGGCGAGCAGCACGTCTCGTCGTCGCTGGCGGCGATCATCGTCGCCGCGGCGCCGCTGTTCGTGGCGCTGCTGGCGCTGCGCTTCGACGATTCCGAGCGGGTCGGCGGGTCGCGGCTGGCCGGCCTGCTGCTCGGGCTCGTGGGCGTGGCCGCGCTCGTGGGCATCGACGCGACGGGATCGGGCGAGGAGCTGCTCGGCGCCGCCGCCGTCCTGTTCTCGGCCTTCTGCTACGCCGTCGGGCCGATGCTCCTCAAGCGCCACCTCGCCGATCTCGACCCGCGCGCGTCGATGGGCGCGGCGCTGGCGATCGCCGCGCTCGTGCTCACCCCGGCCGCCCTGCTCGCACCGCCCGAGGCGATGCCGTCGGGCGAGGCGCTCGCGTCGCTCGTCGTGCTCGGCGTGTTCTGCACCGCGGCGGCGTTCTGGTTCTACGGCGCGCTCGTGGCCGAGGCCGGCGCGGGGCGCGCGCTCGTCATCACGTACATCGCGCCGGTGGTGGCGGTCGCCTTGGGCGTCGCGGTGCTCGGCGAGCGGCCGGGCGCGGGCACGGCGGTGGGGCTGCTGCTCATCCTCGCCGGCTCGTGGCTGGCCACGGGCGGGCGGATCCCGCCGGGTTTCGGCGGCCGGGCGGTGCTCGTCCGACGCGCTCGGCGTGGTTGACTGTCGCGCATGTCAGGCGACGCGGACGCGGCGAACGCGGCGACGCTGGAGGTGGTCCGCACCGCGCTGGCGAGCGGAGATCTGGCGCCGCTGGAGCGCGTGCTTGCGGCCGACGTGCTGTGGGACGGCTGCCGCTCGCGCGACGAGGTGCTCGCGACGCTGCGCGGGGCGCTGGGCGGCGGCGGCGCGCCGCCGCAGCTGACCCACGCCCAGCTGCACGGCGACCACGCCGTCCTGCACGTCACGTGGCCCGCCCGCGACGTCGTGCACTGGTTCGTGCTCACGTTCGACGCCGACGGCCTGGTCAAGCGGATGCAGGGCTACGACGACCGGGCCCTCGCCGAGCACGACCTCGCCCTGCGCGCGGCGGGCCCATCGGCGGACGCAGCCGGTGGCCCCCCGCCCGCCGTCAGCGGCCTCGTCGCGTTCGTGCACGTCGCAGACATGGCGCGCTCGCTCGCGTTCTATCGCCACCTCGGGTTCGAGGCGGTCGACTCCTATGTGCCGAACGACGAGGTCGTCTGGGCGTTCCTGGAGAGCGGACCGGCGCAGCTGATGCTCGCCCGCGCCGACGCCCCGGTCGATCACCGCGTGCAGGCGGTCCTCTTCTATCTGTACGCGAAGGACCTCGCCGGCCTGCGCGACCACCTCGTCGCCCACGACGTCGTGGTGAGCGAGATCTTCGACGGCACGCCGGGGCCCAAGCGGGAGATGCGCGTGGAGGACCCCGACGGCTACGTCCTCATGATCGCCCAGATCGAGGCTTGAGCCACCCGAGCGTTACGGCGCCAGGCCGCGTGGGAACCTAAGATTCAGCGATGGCCACCGTTCGACTCCGAGGGCAGCTCGAAAAGCTTGCGGGCGGGACGTCGGAGCTCGACGTCGACGCCGACACCGTCAACGCGCTCCTGCAGCAGCTCGAGCAGGACCATTCCGGCCTGGAGGGCTGGATCCTCGACGAGCGCGGCGTGCTGCGCCGCCACATCAACGTCTTCGTCAACGGTGAGCCGGCCGAGCCGGACACCGCTCTCGAGAGCAAGGACAAGATCGAGATCCTGCCCGCGATCTCGGGCGGTACATGACCGAGCTGCTCGTGGGGACCCGCAAGGGTCTCTTCGTGCTGGAGGGCGAACCGGGGTCGGAGTTCTCGATCGTCGCGCGCGCGTTCGTCGGCGAGCCGGTCGACTACGCGATGCGCGACGCACGGACGGGCCGGCTGTTCGCGTCGGTCACCTCGCCGTTCTGGGGCCCGCGGATCTGGTTCACCGACGGCGCGCCGGGCGGCGACGACTGGCAGCCGGCGCGCGGCGTCGCGCTGCCCAAGGGCGGCATGGCGGCGTTGCGGCGGGTGTGGGTCATCACGCCCGGCGAGGCCGACGGCCTCGTCTACGCCGGCGGCGACCCCGGCGTGCTGTTCGAGAGCCGCGACGACGGCGAGACGTGGGCCCTGAACGAGGCGCTCTGGGAGCACCCGACGCGACCGCGCTGGCGCCAGGACTCCGGCGGCCTGTCGGTGCATTCGATCGCGCCCTGGCCGGGCGACCCGCAGCGTCTCGCGCTGGCGATCTCCGCCGCCGGCGTGTGGCTCACCGAGGACGGCGGCGCGACGTGGTCGCACGGCAACGCGGGCATCGTGCGCCGACTACCTGCCCGAGGAGACGCGCGCGACCGCGATCGACCTCTGCGTGCACCACCTCGAGCGCGCCCCGCGGCGCCCCGAGCGGCTGTTCCTGCAGTTTCACGGCGGTGTGTACCGCTCCGACGACGCGGGCGCGTCGTGGGTGGACATCGCGGGCGGGCTCCCCCACGACTTCGGCTTTCCCGTCGTGCTCGACCCGGCCGATCCCGACAGCGCCTACGTCATCCCGGTGACGACCGCCGACCGGGTCACCGACGGGCGCGTCGCGGTGTTCGAGACGCGCGACGCCGGCGCGACGTGGACCGCGCACGATGACGGGCTGCCGCAGGACGCGGCGTTTCTCTCCGTCCTGCGCCAGGCCTTCGCCGGCACCGGCGAGGGACCGGGGATGGAGCTGTACTTCGGCGCGACGTCGGGCGAGATCTTCGCCTCGGGCGACGCGGGCGCGAGCTGGGCGAGCATCGCGTCGCGGCTGCCGGCGATCGCCTCGGTCCGCGCCGGCTGACCGCGCCCGCGGGACGCCACCTCACGCCACGCCGCGCGAGGGGCGATTACGCTGCCGCGCATGTCTGCCTCCGCCGCCCCCACCGCTCGCCGCTCGTGCCTGTCCGTTCCCGGCTCGTCGGCCTCGATGCTCGCCAAGGCACCGCTGCGCGGCGCCGACGAGGTCATCATCGACCTCGAGGACGCCGTCGCCACGTCGGCCAAGGACGAGGCCCGCGACACGGTCGTCGCGGCGCTGCAGGAGCCGCAGTACGAGGGCGTGCGGACGGCCGTCCGCGTCAACGCCGCGCGCACGCCGTGGTGTCACGCGGACGTGATCGCGATGGCCTCCGCGCCGGTGCGGCCGGGCACGATCATCGTCCCGAAGGTCGAAAGCGCCGCCGACCTGGGCTTCATCGACCGGCTGCTCGACGGCGTCGAGGCGGCGGCCGGGATCGATCGCCCGCCGCTGCGGGTGCAGGCGTTGATCGAGACCGCCGCCGGGGTGGCGCGTCTGGACGAGATCGCGGGCGCGTCGTCGCGGCTGGACTCGCTCATCCTCGGCTACGCCGACCTCTCGGCCTCGCTCGGCCGTCCCGCCGGCGCGCACTCCGAACTCGACTCGTGGCGCGCGATCCAGGACGCCGTGCTCGTCGCCGCGCGTACGCACGACGTCGCCGCGATCGACGGCCCGTTCCTCGGCATCAAGGTCGACGAGGGCTTCACCGCCGCCGCCGAGCGCGCGCGCGACATGGGCTTCGACGGCAAGTGGGCGATCCACCCGGCGCAGGTCGCGGCGCTGAACGAGCTGTTCACACCGTCCGACGAGGAGATCGAGCACGCGCGCGCGGTGATCGACGCGCTCGAGGCCGCCGAGCGCGACGGCGGTGCCGGCGCGGTGGCGCTCGACGGGCAGATGCTCGACGAGGCGGTGCGGGTGGCGGCGTTGCGGGTGCTGGCGCGGGCGGGGGCGGGCGGCTGAGTTTGTGGCCGTGGTCGGTGCGCTGTCGCGCCATGTTCGTGTTGGTGGCGGCGTCTAACTGCATCTCTGACGGGTGTGTCAGCTGGCTCGATGGCTGCGGGTGGTCCGGGCTCGGCGTCCGCGATTGGGGCGATTTACAGGGGGTGTGGCGGATATGTATCGACATGCGTGCACGATTCGCCACACCCCCGCCGCCCCTGGCCAATTCGCCGTCCGCCACGCTCTCTGACGTCCTCAAAGCCGCAGTTTCAGCCGGGCCGGCACCCAGACTCACGCATCGCGATCAGCGCACCGCGTCGCGCAGCGCCTCCACGCCGGTGAAGCGCGGCACCCAGCCGAGCTCCAGCCGCGCCTTGGTGTCATCCATGATCGCCGAGCCCGAGAGCGCCTCGGCCCAGCCGACAGACGGCGGCGCGAACGGCAGCGCGGCGATCAGGCCGAGCATGGCCTGCGCCGGGGCGCGCGGGACGGCGATCGGCAGGAAGCCGAGCTCGCGCGCGATGTCCGCGAGCGTCAGCACGCCGTCGCCGGCGATGTTGTAGGCGCCGGGCGGGCCGGCGCCGAGAACGCAGAGGCGCAGCGCCTCGCCGACGTCGTCCTCGTGGATGAGCTGCAGCGGCAGCGCGGGGACGAGCACCGGCGCACGCAGCGGTATCCGTAACGCGAGAGCCGCGGCGCGGCGTGCGATCGGCTCGAGCGGCGCCGGGACGAAGCTCTTCGCGCCGACGCTGTGCGGCCCGAGCACGATCGGCGGGCGTAGCACGTAGAGCTCGAGCGACGGGTGCTCGGCCGCCGCCGCGGCGAGCCGCTGCTCGATCTCGGCCTTCTCGCGGGCGTAGAAGAGGTGCTCGGCCGGGCGGGTCGGCCACTCCTCGGTCATGCCGACCGGGTTGTCGCGCCCGAACCCGTAGGCGGCGACCGACGAGGCGTACACGAAGCGCTCCACGCCCGCCGCGGCGGCCGCCTGGAACGTGTTCAGCGTGCCCTCGACGTTGATCGCGCGGATCGTCGCGCGCGGCGCGCGGCCGGTGATCATGAACGCGAGGTGCACGACGACGTCGGCGCCCGCGAACGCCGCCTGCAACGCATCAGGGTCGCGCACGTCGCCCTCGCGGTAGGTCATCTTCGACCAGCCGTGCTCCGCGGGATCGAACGGGCGCCGGGCGATCCCGACGATCCGGCCGACGCCCGGGTCGGCCTGCAGGAGCGGCATCAGGCCGAAGCCGAAGGTCCCGGTCGGGCCGGTGACGGCGACGGTCAGCGTGGGTTGGCGCGGCGCGGCGATCCTGCGACGGTACCCGCCACGACGCCGGCCGAGGTCCGGGCGTGCGAGGCTGGCGCGCGATGCGGCTGGCGATCATCAGCGATACGCACATGCCACGCGGCGCCCGCGCGATCCCGGCGGCCTGCCTGGAGCGATGCGCGGCGGCCGACGCGATCCTGCACGCGGGCGACCTGAGCGACGTCTCCGTGCTCGAGCTGCTGCGCGGGCTCGGGCCGCCGGTCTACGCGATCCACGGCAACGTCGACAGCGCGGGGATCCGCCACCTGCTCCCGGCGCGGTTGGAGCGCACGTTCGCCGGCGCGCGCATCGGGCTCATTCACATCCCCGGGCCGGCGGCCGGCCGCCTGGCGCGCCTGCGGACCCAGTTTCCGCGCTGCACCGCCGTCGTCTTCGGCCACACGCACATGCCCGAGCACGCGCAGGACGACGGCTTCCAGATCTTCAATCCCGGCTCGCCGACCGAGCGCCGTCGCGCGCCCGCGCACACGATGGGGATCGCGACGATCGAAGACGGCAACGTGACGTTCGAGCTGCTCACCGTCGGCTGAGCGCCTACTCGCAGAACCCGATCGACGGAACGCCGATGAGCGTGACCCGCTTCGTCTGCGCGTCGACCGCGAACTCCAGCCGTCCGCCGCCGCTCTTGGGCACCCGCGCGAGCGTGATGCCGAACGTCGCCTCGGTGCCGCGGTCGAAGACGACCTTCGGGAAGGCCGCGCGGATCGCCGCCGAGGTCGCGCCGATGCCCACGCCGCGGGCCGCCGCGCCGCGGTTGACGACGATCCGCGCGACCTTGCGCGGGGCGCCGAGCGTGAGGTCGACCGATCCGCGCAACGGCGCGCGCAGCGGCGCCGAGCGGGTGTTCGGGCCGGCGAGCTCGCAGCCCGGGCGGACCTTGCCCAGCCAGCCCGCCGCGCGCAGCGCCGTGTACGTCTTGCCGAGCTTCACCGCGCCGACCCCCGCGGGCGTCACGCGGGCGACATTCGCGGCGAGCGCGACCGCGCACGCCGCGGCGAGCACGGCGACGGCGGCAAGCACGGCGGGGGTGGAAATCCGAGGAGCCCTCATGAGGTCGACCCGGCCACGCGGCAGCTATGCTCCGTGGCGCTCGTCGCGACGGTCGCCGCAGCACCGATCGCGATACACGTGAAAGCCGCCACGAACGCGGGTACACAACGCACCGGCAGAGGGTATCGCGCCGGATTTGTTGCTCGCGCAATCATCTGGTACGATGCTGCTTGGCGTCGTGTGGGAGTACCCCCCACTCGCTCGACCGCCCCTCTCCCGACTTCCCACGTGCCGTCCCCCGGCGGTAACGAGCAGACGGGTCGGGCGGGTCGCGAACACGGCGCGCCGACACACTGAAAGGGATCGCATGGCAAGGACTACGACAACGAGCGCGCGCCGACGTGGCGAACACAGCGCCCCCCCGAAGCGCCCCAAGCGCCGCACTCCGGCCGAGGAATCGGCCCGGCAGACCGCGCGTGCCCAGGCGGAGATGACCGCCGACTCGCTGCAGACGTTCCTCAACCAGGCGTCGCGCTACGAGCTTCTGACCGCGGCCGAGGAGATCGAGCTCGCCAAGCGCATCGAGCGCGGCGACGTCGACGCCAAGGACCGCATGATCAACGCGAACCTGCGCCTCGTCGTCTCGCAGGCGCGCCGGTACCAGGGCCTCGGCCTGCCGTTGGGCGATCTCGTCCAGGAGGGCACGCTGGGACTGATCCGCGCCGCCGAGAAGTTCGACTGGCGCAAGGGCTTCAAGTTCTCGACCTACGCGACGCTCTGGATCCGTCAGAGCATCCAGCGCGGCCTCGCGAACACGTCGCGGACGATCCGCCTCCCGACGCACATCGAGCAGCGTGAGCGCAAGCTCGCGCGGGTCGAGCGCGATCTGACGGCGAAGCTCTCGCACGACCCGTCCGACGAGGAGGTCGCAGCCGCGGCCGACATGACGGTGCCGGAGATCCTCGCCCTGCGCGAGGCCCGGCGCCACGTCACGAGCCTCGACGTGCCGATCGGCGACGACGGCGACTCGAACCTCGGCGACTTCATCGCCTCCGACCGCCCCGACCCGAGCGAAGAGGCTCAGTCGAGCGAGCTCGAGCGCACGGTCGCCGACGCCCTCGGGCGCCTGACCGGCGAGGAGCGCCGCGTCGTCGAGCTGCGCTACGGACTGCGCGACGGCCGCGAGCGTTCGATCGAGGCCACGAGCCGCGAGCTGAGCATCACCCGTGACCGCGCCCGTCAGCTCGAAGAGGCCGCGATGCGCAGCCTCGAGGGCGAAGCGGCGCTCGCCGGTCTGCGCGAAGCCGCCTAGACGAAGGAAGGTCTCAGTCGGTCGGCGGTTTGCCGGCCGGCTTGCCGCCGAGCTTGATCCCGCCGTGGCGAAATCCAGCCGGCTTGGGCATGTGGCGACGCCACGCCGGGTCCGTCGGTTCCGCATCCGCATCCGCAGGCGCGGGCTCGGCGGGCGCCTCGGGCTGGCCGGGGAACGCCGACTCCGGCTCGCCCGCCGGGGCCGGCTCGGCCGGCGCCGCGGGTGCGGCGTCGACGACCGGCTCGGGAGCCGCGGCGGGCGGCGGGGTCCAGGCCGGGGTCGCCGGCTCGGTCGCCGCCGCGCTCTCCAGCAGGCTCGTGCTGCCCAGGCGGATCGCGCCATGCCCCACGATCTCTCCCTGCGGGCCGACGAAGCCGGGCTCGATCTCAGGCTCGGCCGGCGCGGCGACCGGCACGCTCGTCAACAGCGACGGCCCGGCCGGTGCGTCGCCGCCGGCGGCCGGGCGCTTGTCGCGCGGGCCGCGCGCGGCGAACAGCAGGCCGAGCAGGATTGCGACGACGGCGATCGCCGCGGTCGGCGCGTCGCCGAGGGTGGCAAGGGCGTGCATCGGCGGGAAGGTTAGCCCTCCTCCAGGTCGTACACGTCAGCAGCCTCGGCACCCATGACGGTCTGCGCCATCTCCTCCTTCAGCTCGTCCAGACGCGCCTTCTCCTCGGGAGTGCGCTCGTCCTTGCGGGCGAGATCGATGAACTCCGGGGGCACGAAGCCCTCGCGCAGCACGAGCGTCACCGAGCGGTCGCCGTAGCCGACGACGAACACGAAGCGCTCACGCTCGCGGCCGAGCTCGGGCCGTGCGAGCGACGGATCGCGCGTGAAGCGATCGCCGCTGACGGCGCGCGTCACCGCCTCGAAGCCGTCGCGCGCGCCGGGGCCGCCGAACGACGTGCGCACGGTGATCTCGCGGCGGGTCGGCGGGCCGTCGGGAGACAGCGCCGCAAAGGCGCGCTCCATGACCTTGAAGCTCTGCGCGACGCCGCCCGGCGAGCCGGGGCCGTGGTACTTCAGCATGTCCTCGAACGAGAAGGCGATCGTCCGCCCCAGCTCGCTTACCTCGATCTGCGTCATGCGCTGGACAGTACCCCGCCGCCCAGGGCGAACTCCCGCACGAGCTCCGCCGTGCGCTCGGGCTGCTCCCAGAAGAACAGGTGCCCGACCTGCTCGAGCAGCTCCAGCCGCGCGCCCGGGATCAGCGACGCGACGAGGTCGCCGTTGGTCGGCTCGAGCACCGCGTCGGCGGTGCCGTGGATGACGAGCGTCGGCACGCGTAACGCGCGCAGCCGCGCGTAGGCGTCGTGCGCCTCGGCCGCCGCCTTCTGGGCGATGAGGATCGAGAGGCCGGGCTGGTGGTGGAGCGCGGCCTCCGCGAACGCCGCGTAGTGCTGCTCGGAAGCGGCGTACGCCGGCGAGACGACGATCTCGAAGCCTGTGCGCAGCACGCGCGCCTGGTCGCGTGAGAGGACCGCCGCGGTGAGCCGCTGGATGACCTCCGAGGCGGTCGACTTGGACTGCGTCCCGCCGCACGACGTGCAGCCCAGCGTCAGCGTCCGGACGCGCTGCGGCGCGGCGAGCGCGAGCTCCTGGGCGACCATCCCGCCCATCGAGATCCCGAGGACGTGCGCCTGCGCGATGCCCAGCGCGTCGAGCAGCGCGAGCGCGTCGGTGGCCAGCCCGGCGATCGTGAGGTCGCCGCCCCACGGCGCGCTACGGCCGATCCCGCGGTGGTCGTAGAGCACGAGCTCGAAGTCGCGCTCGAGCCCGCGCAGGAACGGCTCGCCCCAGTGCGCGGCGTTCGCGCCCATGCCCTGGACGAGCAGCAGCGGCGGACCGGTCCCGCGACGCTCGTACTGCAGTTCGCTGCCGGCGACCGCCACTCGTGGCACGCAGCGAACGGTAGTGGTTGCACTCCGAACTCGACCGCGCCGGCGCGATCGTGAAAGGCTGCCCGCATGCGCACCGTGTCGCGGCTGCTCATGCTCGCGCTCGCCGGTCTCGCCGGTCTCGCCGGCTCGGCGCTCATCGGCTGCGGCGAGGAGAAGGCCAGCACGAAGCCGGTCGCCACGCTGAAGGGCGACGGGTTCACGGTCGCGATGCCCGGCAACCCGAAGCCGGAGACGATCAACGCCCAGACGGCGGGCGGTTCGATCCCGATCACCGCGTACATCACCGAGGGCGGCTCGGAGGGGTTCTCGATGAGCGTCCTGAAGATCCCCAAGGGCGTGCGCGGCGACCTCGACGGGGCCGTCCGGGGCGCCGCGTCGAGCGTGGGCGGCACGCTGAAGGACAAGCGCAAGGTCACGTTCCAGGGCTTTGCGGCGCGCGACGCACGGATCAGCGGCGCCGAGGACTCCAACGGCAACAAGGGCACCGTCTTCGCCCGCGTGATCCTCGCCGACGGCCGGATCTTCCAGCTGCAGTACGTGACCGAGGGGGCCGACGTCAAGTCGGCGCCCAAGCAGTACACGGCGTTCGTCTCGTCGCTGAAGATCGGCTGAGCCGCGGCCCATATTGGGCCGCGGTTACCCCGCGCGTCGGCCTCGCCCGATCGGGTAGCCCGGGGTGAGATCGACCCGAGGAGTGACCAATGACGAAGTCCGAAACGAAGATCGTGCAATACCTCAACGAGGCCCATGCGATGGAGACGGGCCTCGTGCGGGTGTTGCAGGAGCAGATCGCGGTGACCCCCCGCGGGCGCTACCGCAGCGCCCTGGAGAAGCACCTGCGCGAGACGCGCGACCACGCCACACGGATCGCCGCGCGGCGCCGGGAGCTGGCCGGCTCGGGCAACCCGCTGGGCGCTCTCGTCGGCGTCGCGCAGGATGCCGTCGGTCAGGCCGTGGCCCTCGCCAAGGCGCCGCTGGACATGGTCCGCGGCTCCGGTGGCGAGGAGAAGGTCCTCAAGAACGCCAAGGACGCCTGCGCCACCGAGGCGCTGGAGATCGCGACGTACATCGCGCTCGAGCACCTCGCGCGCTCGGTCGACGACCGCCGCACCGCCGAGCTCGCCGCCTCGATCCGCGGCGATGAGGAGGCGATGCTCGAGCGCATCGAGCAGGAGCTGCCCGCGCTCACGCAGGCCGTGGCGCGCGCGGAGATCGGCGGCGAGCCGTCCTACGACATCAGCGAGACGGGCGCTGCGGACGCGGTCCGCGACGTCGCCAAGCAGACCCAGCGCACGGCGAAGCGCACGGCCTCCAAGGCGAAGACGACGGCCACGCGGCAGGCGCGCAGGGCGCCCGGCGCCACGCAGGTCGAGGGCGCCGCGAAGGGCGCCGTCGCATCCGCGGCGGATCTGCCGATCGCCGACTACGACTCGCTGACCGCCGAGGAGATCGTCAAGCGGCTGCCCGAGCTCTCGCAGGTCGACCTCACGAAGGTCGAGGTCTACGAGCGCAAGTCGCAGGCCCGCAGCACGGTGCTCGACCGCGCCAAGGCGCTGCGGGGCGACGAGCCGTGGCCCGGCTACGACGAGATGACCGCCGACGAGATCGTCGAGCGGCTGCGCGACGCCGACGACGCGCTCGTCGCGAAGGTGCGCGACTACGAGCGCGCGCACAAGGACCGCACGACGGTCATGCGCGCCGTCGAGCGCGAGCTCACACACGCGTAGAGCGGCGGGAAAAACGGCAGCGGAGCGGGCCAATTGGCTCGCTCCGGCATGCCGTCCGAAGCGGGAGGTTTGATTTGCGCCAACTCGGTTCATACTTCCGCTGACCGGAGGCGACGTCGAGCGCCTATCCGGCCGCAGGAGACGGTGTCTGGGAGCGCGACCGGGATGGGATCCGGGCGAGTTCCTTCCGGGGAAACGACAAGGGGCCGTGCCATGACGTTGCCGTCACTGACGATGCTCAGATGCGACCGCTGCCGCGCAGTCATCAGCAGCGCTGAAGCCAGCGACATGATTCGCCACGGTGTTCCCTGCGGGGTCTGCGGTGGCCCGCTTGCGCTCGGCTCCAACGGCCAGTGGCGAGACGGCACGCACGCCCCGACCGATGACGGCGTCGCCATGTCGAGCGCCTCCCCCGAGCGCCGGCTGCTCGGCGTCCTGCGCGAGGCCGACGGGGAGCCGGTCGCACCGCGCATGCTCAGTGAGGCCGGGATCGACGATCCGGCCAACGCGATCTTCGAGCTCGAGCAGGCCGGACACCGCATCGAGCGCGCCTACGCCGACGCCTCCAACGGGCGGCGGCGCTTCCTCGGCTACCGCCTGCGTCGCGGTTACGGCCGTCAGCCCGCCGGCGGGTCCCAGCCGAGAAGCTCGCTGTAGCTGCGCGTCAGCTCGCGCCAGGCGGTGGCGAGCTCCGTGCGGGCGGCGTCGAGGATCTCCGGCGGGGCAGGCTCGGGGGTCCAGCGGTTCTTGATCGGGTCGGTCGCGACGAGCGACTCGAGCTCCTTGGAGGCCGTGCGCAGCCGCTCGCTCGCACGCCGCAGCCGACGGCGATCGTCCTCCGTGAGGTCTTCGGGTGTGCCGGCCATGTGTGCGGCGCATCATGCCTCAAGCGCCCACCGCGTGACCGGCCCTCCCCGTGGCGCCGCGCGGCGGGCGGCCTTTGGCGGCGCGGTTATGGTTGACCGCATGACGGGCTCGCCGATGCGTCCCTGCCGCCGGGGCGCACGCGTGAGAGCGCTGCCGGTGAGCGCGGCGCTCTGGCTCGCGCTCGTCGCACCCGCCGCGGCCGACACGTTCAACGGTCGGATCGCGTTCTCCAGCGTGCGCACCGACCCGCAGGCCAAGGAGTTCGACATCTTCAGCATGAACCCGGACGGCAGCGACGTCCGCCGGCTGACGACGAACCCCGCGACAGACCGCCAGTCGGACTGGTCGCCCGACGGCACGGCGCTCGCCTACACGATCCGCAAGCCCAACTCGACGATCAACTTCGAGGTCGCACGGATGACCGCGGCCGGCAAACGGCACCGGGTCATCACGACGACCGCGACCGGACAGGCGTCAAGCCAGCCCTCGTGGGCGCCGAACGGTCGCTCGATCCTGTTTCGCCGCAGCGGCCCGGGCCGGGTCTCGACGATCTGGCAGATGGGTCGGCTCGGCCAGAACCCGGCCCTGCGCTTCGCCCCGCCCTACGCACCGCTGTATCCGACATGGTCGCGAGACCGGCGGCGGGTGGCGTTCGCCGGCATCGTCTCCCCCACGGGCGACACCGACCGCGGCGTGTTCACGATGAACGCCGACGGCTCCGGCTTCGTCGCGCTGTTCGACGTCGCCGGCGCCTACGACTCCGCGCCGGCCTGGTCTCCCGATGGGACGCAGATCGCGTTCGAGAGCGACGCCGACGTCGCCGGCGCCAACCCCGACCGCGACATGGAGGTCTGGGTCATGGGCGCCGACGGCAGCCGCCCGAAGCAGCTGACGGACAACGCGCTGCGCGACGAGGGGCCGGCCTGGTCGCCCGACGGCCGCCTGCTCGCCTACACGAGCGGCGCCGACGACACGCACGGCGACATCCACGTCATGACGGCGGGTGGACGGCATCTGCGCCGGCTGACGACCTACGCCAACGCCGACGAGTCCCCGGATTGGCAGGCGATCCCGGCGGCGCACACCGATCGACGCTGCGGCGACCTGCCGCTCAGCCGCAGTCAGGTGCTCGACGTGCGCGGCGCGGGGGCCGGGCTGACCTGCCGTGACGCCCGCGGGCTGGCGCGCCGCTGGCTGGCGGCCGGCCGGCCGGCCCGCGTGCGCGGCTACGCGGCGGTGGCCAGGGGCTTCGGCGGCGTGCGGCGCGTCGAGCTGCGCCACGACGACCATGGCCGCCGGCGGCTCGTGACATTCCTCTACCAGCCGGCCGCCGCCAAGCCCTGATCCGGCCTCGCTAGTGGGCCGCGTGCAACGTTTGCGCGCGGCCCACTAGCGTTCGCCCGCTGCGACTGCCGCGTCTCACGGTCGATCTCAGCGCGCTGCGTGCCTCGCGCGAGCTGCGCCTGCTTGTGCTCGGCAACTTCGTGTCGGGCCTCGGGACGCAGGCGGCCCTCGTCGCGCTGCCCTACCAGGTCTACGTGCAGACCGAGTCGCCGCTGCTCACCGGGTTGCTCGGCGCGGTCGAACTCGGGCCGCTCATCGTCATGGGCCTGCTCGGTGGCGCGCTCGCCGACCGCAGCGACCGCCGCCGGCTGCTGCTGATCGACCAGATCGGGCTCGTCGCGGTCGCGACGGCGCTGTGCGTCGCGGCGCTGGCCGGTGAGCCGCACATCGCGCTGCTCTACGTGCTGGCCGGGCTGCTGGCCGGCTTCGGCGGGCTGCAGAACGTCGTGCGCACGGCGATCATCCCGAACCTCATCGCGCGGCGCGAGGACATGCCGGCCGCGCTGGCGGTGAACTTCGGCCTCTATCAGCTGACGATGGTGCTCGGACCGGGGCTCGGCGGGCTGCTCATCGCCGCGGCCGGCGTCGAGGCCGCCTATGCGGCGGACGCGCTGAGCTGCCTGGCGATGGTCGGTGCGGTGCTCGGGCTGTCGTCCCAGCTGCCGCTGGCGGCCGGACCGCGGCTGTCCATCGTCTCCTCGATCGGCGAGGGGCTGCGCTTCGTCCGCCGCAGCCCGGCGCTGCTCGGCTCGTTTGCCATCGACCTGTCGGCGATGACGTTCGGGATGCCGCGGGCGCTGTTTCCGGTGCTGGCGATCAGCGTCTACGGCGCGGGCGCCAGCGGAACCGGCCTGCTGTTCGCGTCGGTTTCGGCAGGAGCCGTCGTGGCCGCGCTGACGACGCGCTGGCTCGATCACGTGCGCAAGCTCGGGCTCGTGACGATCGTCGCGGTCTGCGTCTGGGGGCTGGCGATCGCGGCGGCGGGGTTCGCCGGGTCGCTGTGGATCGCGGCGGGGCTGCTCGCCGTCGCCGGCGCGGCGGACAGCGTGAGCGCGGTGTGCCGCTCGGTCATCAACCAGACGGTCACGCCGGACGCGCTGCGCGGTCGGATGTCGTCGGTGTTCTCGCTCGTCGTGACGAGCGGGCCGCGCCTCGGCGACGTCGAGGCGGGCGCGGTCGCGGCGGCGACGAGCCCGCGCTTCTCGGTCGTGTCCGGTGGCGTGGCCTGCATCGTGTGCGCCGGGGTGGTGGTGGCGGCGTTCCCGGCGCTCGCGCGCTACGACAAGGAGGCGGCGATCGCCGCGATGTAGGCCTCGGGGGGTCGGCGTCGCGGCGCTCACCCGAATGACCGCCCGTTCGGGGCGCGGGCGCGGCTCTAGGATCCGCAGCCTTGCTCCAGCAGGCTCCCCCTGTCCCCGCAGCAGGTCCTCCGGCGCGCACGCCGCGCCCACCGGTGCCCGACGTCGCGCCGGCGCCGCCCGCCCCTGCCGTCGACACCCCGCAGTTCGGCGCCGACGCGCTCACGCCGCTGCTCGCGGCGAGCGTCCTGCAGCGCAAGACGAAGACCACGACCCTCACGGAGTCGGCCAAGGCGAACCTGAAGGCGTCGATCGGCGGCAAGACCGCCTCGGAGTGCAAGAAGAAGCTCGAGAAGCGCTTCCCCAAGGGCCCGCTGTTCAGCGACGCCGACCTCGGCGAGATCCAGGTGCTGGACCAATCGAAGGTCGGCCAGAAGTGGCTCGAGGAGATCGGCATCGGCTCGTGGACGGAGGCCAACGACTACCTCGCCGCGGCGGACTACAAGGAATGGCTCAAGCAACTGCCCGGCAAGCGCCTGCTCATCGCGACGATCGCGTGGAAGAACAAGACCGGCGCCGCCGACGAGAACCCGCCGCCGTCCTACACGCTCGGGCGCGCCATGGCGATCCAGACGGGTGACCACACCGGCGTGCTCGACGCGCAGGCCAAGCAGCAGGCCGAGAAGCAGCGCGACGACCACATCCGCAACGCGTTCGTCAACACGCTGATGCCGGTCGGGCCGAAGGAGCTGCTCGAGGTCCAGCTCAACGCGCCCAACGAGGCGAACGAGATGATCGCCGCCAACGCCGAGGCGCAGCACATCCTCGGGCGGATTCTGCTGCTCCTGCAGGTCGGCCTGCAGATCTACGACCCGGTGACAGCGCAGCACATCGACTACAAGACGGGCGACGTCGTCCGCGCGCTGGCCCACGGCGGACGCGTGAACATCCGCATCCCCGCCCGCAGCGGCCAGAACAAGAACGACAGCGCGTACGCGCTCACCGACTGGATCGGGATCACGGACCAGGGCAAGGCGGTCGACTCCGTCAAGGAGCGCGGCTTCGGCACGCACCACATGAACATCGGCGACAACAAGAAGGGCGTCGCGGGCACGGGCAGCTTCGTCGAGGAGGGCGGCAAGGGCGCCTCGATGTCCAACAAGACGTCCAAGGGCAACAAGCTCTTCGGCTTGGACCTCGCGGCCGGCGGCCTGGGCAGGCGGGACTTCAACGGCGACGTCATCCTCCCCGACGGCGGCCACGGCCACATGTTCATCGGCTTCACGAAGCCCACGCGCAAGAAGGACGGGGCCCTGCAGATCGGGATCGAGACGACGGGCCCGGGCGCCGACAGCCTCGTCGGCTACAAGCACGATTGGAACTCGACCGAGGCCACCGCCAACCCCGAGTCCAGCCTGTACGGCCACAAGATGCAGAAGGTCGGCGGCGGCAAGCTCAAGCACAACCAGCGGCTCGTCGATCTCAACAAGCTCCAGGCCGACCAGGGCAAGAAGTGGACCGCGTACCTCGACGAGCTCGGGACCGCGCTCGACGACGCGCTCGCGAACATGGCCGGACAGGAGCGCCCGGTGTACGAGCTCATCGCCGGGCAGCGCGACTGACTCGTCATAGCAGCGCCCCGAGCTCGCGGCCGACCCAGACAGCGAGCAGGCCGAGCGCGAGGCCGGCGGCGAGGTTGAGCGCGGCGGCGCCGCGGCGACCGCCGGCGGCGAGCCGGTGGCTGTCGAACATCCAGGTGCTGAACGTCGTGTAGGAGCCCAGCAGGCCGGTGGCGACGAGCCGGTAGGCGTCGCCGTCCGCGGTGGCGCCGACGAGCAGGCCGAGCAGGAACGCGCCGCTGAGATTGACGACGAGGATGCCGAGCGGCGGGAAGGCGCGCCCGGCGCGGGCGGTGACGGCGGCGTCGACGCCGTAGCGCGCGACCGCCCCCGCGCCACCGAGCAGCCCGATGGCGAGGAGCACCGGCGCGCTCATGAGGCCGCCACGCGCGCCGGGCCGCCGCCCGCGCGCCGCGTCAGCCGCGTCGCGAGCGCGACGGCGGCGAGCCCGGCCGCGACGCTGACCGCGACGTAGGCACCGGCCAGCCCGACATGCCCGGCGTCGAGCATCTGCAGCACCTCGAGCTGCAGCGTCGAGAACGTCGTCAGCGCGCCGCAGAACCCGGTGCCCAGCAGCCGGCCCTCGTCCGTGAAGTGCTCGCGACCGTCCTCCACCCGGGTGATGACGTGGCCGAGCACGAACGCGCCCGCGACGTTGACGAGCAGCGTCGCCCACGGCCACTGCCCGGGGTCGTGGACGAGCGCCTCGCCGGCGAGCGCGCGCGCGACCGCGCCGGCGAAGCCGCCGAGGAAGATCGCCGCCAGCACACGGCGGTCAGCGCGCGCCGCCACGGCGGGACCGTAGCCGACGGCCCGAATGGAGGGGGTGTGGCGAATGATGCACGCCATGCGTGCACGATTCGCCGCACCCCACCGACTTTCAGCAGGGCCGGCCGACCACAGACGCCGCGCGAAGCCCGACCGCCAAGTATCACGCCTTGCCGGCGGCGATCGCCGCGAGCACGCCCTCGGCGATCCGCGCCGGGCGCGGCCCGATCCCGAAGACCTTCGTCAGGTCGCCCCGCGGGTCGACCTCGACGACCTTGGCGCCGCGATCAACAGCCACGCCGTCGTGCACCAGCCCGCGGAGGATCCCGTCCAGCGGCGCGACCAACTCGTCCGAGCCGATCGTCGCCACCAGCTCCCCCGCGCTCACGCGCTGGGCGATCTGCGCCTCCGTCCGCATGACGCCGGCCGCCGGGGCGTAGACGAACCGATCGCGAGCGTGGCCGTCGAAGCTGCGCGGCTCGCCGCCCAGCGCCTTCGTCGGGCCCGCGACCACGACGGTCCCCAGGTCGTCGCCCCACTGCGTCTCGATCGCCAGGTCGGTCGTCTCGCCCGCGACGAAGTTCGGTCCCAGCCCGATCGTCAGCCGCGCGAGGCCGCGCTGGGCCTCGGGCACCGCCCGCTTGCGCATCCGCGCGTCCACGAGCACGTCGGGCAGCATGGCGGCCAGGACCGCATCGAGCTCCGCGGTCGTGACCAGCACGTCGGAGCACCCGCTCGCGCGCAGCCCCCCGACGTCGTCGACCCGGCGTGCCCGGACGCCGTCGAGCGTGCAGGCGCCGTCGAAGATCGCGTCGGCGAACGCCATCCCGCGGCGCGGTGCGGCCGGCAGCGCGACGTCGTGCAGGACGACCTCGTGGCCCTCGCGCACGAGCCGGTGGGCGACCGCCGAGCCGACGTCGCCCGAGCCTCGGATGAGCACGCGCAGCACGGCGCGCACGCTACCGGCCGGATGCTTCCAGACGCGCGAGGATGGCGCCGGCGAGCGCCTCCGCCGTCCGCGGCACGAAGTCGAGAAACAGCGACGGCTCGATGAGCTCGAGCTCGAGCACGGCGGGCTCGCCCGCCGCGTCGCGCAGCACGTCGACGCGGCCATACAGCGGGCGGCCGAAGCGTTCGGCGACGAGCGCGTGGGCGCGCCGTCCCAGCGCCGCGACGTCGTCGGCCGGCGTGCAGCGGCTCATCACCTCGGGCGCCCACCCCGCCCGCACCGGCGCGCGGTCGAGCGCCAGCAGCGGGCCCTTGCGCATCGCGTGCGACAGCTCGCCGTCGAGGAAGATGAGCGCCGTCTCGGCCTCCTCACCGTCGACCGCGTCGAGGTAGGGCTGCACGAGCACGTCGCGCCCCTCGGCCTGCAGCGCCGCGACGTGCGCCCGCGACGCGGCGTGGCGCGCCGCGTCGAACACCGCCGCGCCGCGCGATCCCGCCGACACCGCCGGCTTGACGACGAACCGTCCCGCCGGCGGGACGAACGGCGCGTCCGGCGCCAGCAGCTCGGTGGCGATGACCGGCACGCCGGCCGCCGCCAGATCGAGCAGGTAGCGCTTGTCGGCACTCCACGCGATCGTCTCGGCCGTGTTGAGCAGCCGTGGTCCGATCGCTCGCGTCCACGCGAGAAAGCGCCCCAAGGCGAACGTGTAGTCCCACGTCGAGCGCACGACGACGAGGTCGAAGCGCTCCCAGCCGCCGTCCGGCTCGGCGTCCCACACCGCCGGCTCCGCCACAACCCCGCGCTCGCGCAGCGCGCGCAGCAGCAGCCGGCCCTCGTCGTCGAGGTCGGCGTGCTCGGCGCAGGTCGCGAGGGCGACGGCGGCGGGCACCGGCGGGCGGGCTAGCCGACGAACTCGATGTCGACCGGCTCGCCGGCGCGCAGGACCTCGCAGTCCTCCGGCACGAGCGCGAGCACGGGAACGCCGAGCATCGAGGTGAGGATGTGCGAGCGCTGGTCGCCGTTGGGCGTCACGTGCCAGCCGTCGTCGTGCATCTTCGCGTGGCAGCGGATGACTGCCGTGCGCCCGATCGTCCCGATGAGGTCGGTCTCCGCCACGCCGCGCGCGGTGTGCAGCTGCAGGTTGCGGCCGAGCAGCCCGTAGATCGCCGGCACCACCAAGACGCGAAACGCGGTCATCGCCGAGGCGGGGTTGCCGGGCAGCGCGAAGGCGAGCTCGCCACCCGCAGCGATGTAGAAGCAGACCTGGCCGCCGGGCTTGAGGCTCACGCGACAGAAGATCTGCTCGGCGCCGAGCGACTCGAGGGCCGGGCGGACGTGGTCGTGCGGGCCGACCGACACCCCGCCGACGGTGGCGACGATGTCGGCCCCCTCCAGCGCGCCGCCGAGCGTGGCGATCGTCGACTCACGGTCGTCGCCGACCCGGATGTTCGCCACGACCTCCGCCCCGGCGGCCTGCGCGGCGGCGGTCAGCGCGGGCGCGTTGGCGTCGCGGATCTGGCCGGGCTCGAGCTCGGGGCCCGGCGACACGAGCTCGTCGCCGGTGCTCACCAGCGCGATCCGCGGCCGGCGCACGACCACCGGCCGGGCGATGTTGACGGCCGCCAGAGCGCCGATCTCGGCCGAGCCGAGCAGCGTGCCGGCGTGCAGGATCGTCTCGCCGCGGCGGATGTCCTCGCCGGCGTAGCGGACGTCGTTGCCGACGCCGACGTCCTCGTTGACGATCACCGCACCGTCCTCGATCTCGGTCAGCTCCTGGCGCACGACGGCGTCGGCGCCCGCGGGGATGACCGCCCCGGTCGAGACGCGGATCGCGGTGCCGTGCGTCACCGGCGCCTGCGCGAGCGTGCCCGCGCGCGACTCGCCGATGACCTTCAGCGCGACCGGCGCGTCGTCGGTGTCGACCGCGATGACCGCGAAGCCGTCCATCCCGGAGGAGTCGAACGGCGGCAGGTCGTTCGGGGCGACTGCGTCCTCGGCGAGCACGCGGCCGAGCGCGTCGGCGAGATCGACCGCCTCGCCCTCCAAGCGCGTGACCTGTGCGAGGACGAGCCGCCTGGCCTCCTCGATCGAGATCCGCTTCGGTTCGCCGCCCATATCGGCGGACGGTATCGAAGCCCGCGCGGGCTACGGCGCCATCAGCGCCGCACCGTGCCGAGCAGGAAGTCGACGAGCTCGTCGACCTCACGGGCGTTCATCCGGCGACCGAAGTCCTCCGGCATCGCGAGGAAGTCGGTGGGAGCCCCGGCGGGGTACGGATCGACGATCTTCGCCCGCAGCGAGGCCGCGTCGTAGTTGGGCAGCAGCGCGTCGAGATCGGGGCCGATCGGGCCGATGCCGGCCCCGGCCGCGAGCATGTGGCAGCTGCCGCAGGCCATCCGCACGAAGAGCGCGCGGCCGGGGTTCGCGGAGGCGCGGGCGGCGCTCGCCGGGGTCGACGCGTCGCTGTCCGCACCGTCCCCGCCGCGCGCCGGGCCGCCAAGCGCGAGCAGGACCCCGGCGGCGACGATCAGCGCCAGCCCGGCGGCCCGCCCGCGCACGCCCACCTCAGCCTCTGGCCGCCGCCGCGCCGGCGCCGGACCCGGAGTCTGCGTCCGCGCGCCGGCGCCGCACGCGCGCCAGCAGCAGCGCGCACCCGGCGGCGCCGAGACCGGCCAGCGCGGCGAGCCCGATCCGGTCGAGCGCGAGCCCGCCGTCACCGCCGTCCGTCGGCCGCGGGGCCGCCGTGCTCGCCGACGCGCCCCCGTCGCGCGAGCCGATCGTCACCGCGGGGTAGGGGTGGCGCGCGGTGAAGCCGTCGTCGACGGCGTACTGCCAGCTGCCGGCGTGCGGGAACTTCACCGAGGCGCGGTAGAAGCCCGGCCGGCCGGTGGGCGTCGCCGCGAACGTGCGCGATTCGTCGCCGGCCCGGATCGTCACCGAGGGCGAGACGTTCTCCAGGGGCGTGCGCCCGTGCTGGAGGATCTCGAGCTCGACGTTCCACGCCGCGCCGGGCGCCAGGCCGTCGGGCGTCGAGCTCAGGCCGACGGTCGCCCAGCCGCCGCCGAGCGCGGCGGCCGGCAGCGCGAGCAGCGCGGTGATCGCGATGAGGACTGCTGTCGTATGGGTACGCATACGGGGGCTACACCGCCCGACCCGCCGGCGTTCCGCTCGGCGATGCGCCACAATCGAGGAAGCGATGATCGTCTACCACGGCACGACAGCCGACTGCCGCGAGGGCATTATCAACGAGGGGCTACGGCCCGGCAGCTACGTCGCGCCGAACATCTCGCTGTCGCGTGACTACGCCTACGACCGCGCGATCACGCTCGGCGCCGACGCCTGCGTCGTCTTCGAGCTCGACGTTCCCGACCCGATGATCGAGAAGGTCGAGGCGTGGTGGTGGACCGGCGAGCAGCTCATCCTGCCGCTCGGCTGCCCCCCGTCCTGCATCGTCTCGATCGACGACTCCGACCCGCGCCCGTACCAGTCCGACGAGCTGACGCCGTAGCGGCGCCGGTCAGCCGGCGACCGGCGCGGTCGCGACCTCGCGGGCGATGAGCTTGGCGCAGAAGTCCTCGCGGGAGATCCGTGCGAAGTGCGAGGCGTTCTGCGCGCGGCGAAACTCGCGGCACACGAGCTCGGCGGCCTGCTCGTCGGTCATGTCCGGCGTGCGCTCGTCGAGCTCGAGCACGACGCTGTAGCGGGCGACGCCGTCCTGCGGGGACTCGCGCGAGAGGACGTCGATGGCGAGTCCGTCGTCGCTGAGCCGGTCGAAGTACGAAGCGTTGATGGCGAGCGCGAACTCGCTGCGCAGCAGGGCGGTGGCGGCGGAGTCGCTGAGGTCGCCGTTGCGCTCGAGCACGTCGAGCTGCAGTTCGTAGCGCGTGGGGGGATGATTGGTCATGGTCTCGTCCTTGCGTGGTCCGGGGGGCGTCAAGATCTTGGGGTCAGCCGATATATCGGCAGCGGACGCGCCGACCGCGAGGGGCGGTGGCTCGGCCGAACGACGGATGGACGGGTCACATCCGTCCGTGCTCGCGGGCGTGCGAGCACTCGCCCTTCACTATAGGGGCCTCTCCGGCGTTCCCGCCGCAGTCCGCGCCCAAGCGTCACATCCCCTTGACATGACCGCCCGCGCTTGACATGACCGTCCGCGACGGCCACGATCAGGCCGTGCCGATCTACGACTACGCCTGCGCCAGCTGCGAGACGACGTTCGAAGAGCTCGCTCGCTCCGACGCCCCGCCACCGCCGTGTCCCACCTGCGGCACCGAGGAGACCAAGCGTCTCCTGTCCAGCTTCCTGACGCCCAACATGGCTTCCGGCCAGCGCCGCTTCCAGCGCGACATCGGCTCGGCGATGGCGAACCAGGGCTGCTGCGGCGGCGGCGGCTGCGCGACGCACGCGTGATGATGGGCCGCCCCCGGGCGGCCTGCTGGAAGGCAGAACACTGATGGCCGTCGACCTGCTCGAGCTGCGCCCCGAGGCGATCGAGGCCGCCGACGCGCGGGCGCTCGAGCTGCTCGCCGACGGCCGGCCCGACGAGGCCGTCTCGCTGCTGAAGGGGATCGTCCACCGCGCCGTCACCAAGCACGGCGAGGAGTCCGAGCTCACCGGCATGGCGCAGTCGCGCCTGGCCGACATGCTGCACCGCACCGGCGCACCGGAGGCCGAGCAGCTCGGCGCGCTGACCGACGCGATCAAGGCCTTCTCGGCCTCCGTCGGTCCGACCGATCCACAGACGACCGCCGCCTTCGGCCGCCTCGCGCACGTCGCGCTCGCGGCGCAGGCGGTCGAGATCGCCGTCACGGCGGGCATGCAGGCGATCGCCGGGCTGCAGTCGCGCGGCGAGGGCGAGACGGCGGCCGCCGGCGGGATCTACGCCGCGCTGGCGATGGCCGCCGCGGCGCGCCGCTCCCCGGCCGCCCCCGGCGCCGCCGAGCGCGCGCTGCGCTTCACGGAGTCCGCCGGCGGCGACGACGCCGACCGGCGCCGGGCGCTCGCGGCCTGGCGCTCGCTCGGCCGGCCCAGCCGCGTGCCGATCACCGAGGAGCTCTCGCTCGTCGTCTTCGGCACGCCGCCCGCGCTCGTGGTCGAGTTCGACCACGTCGCGCCCGACGGGGCGCTGGACCAGCACAATCACGGGTTCTCCGCCGAAGCCGTGCGCGCCCTGCGCGAGCGCATCGCCACGCCGCCGTTCGCCTGGCGCGCGTCGGCGGACGGACTGGTCGGCTTCGAGATCGTCAGCCGCTCCGCCGACGGCGCCGCCGTGCGCTTCGACGAAGGCGTCGAGGTCCTGCTCGACGCGGCGGAGCTGAACGCCGTGCGCGCCGCCCTCGGCGACGCGTTGACCGGTGGCGGCGGCGAGCCCGAACCGGGCCGCAACGATCCCTGCCCGTGCGGGTCGGGTCGCAAGTACAAGCGCTGCTGCGGATCCTGACCGTCCCGCCGGGCTAACCTCTCGCGTCGCGATGATCGACGTCACGCACTTCACCGACCCCGGCTGCCCGTGGGCCTACTCCGCCTCCCCCGCGCTCACGACGCTGCGCTGGCGCTTCGGCGACGCCCTGCGCTGGAAGCTCGTGACGATCGGCCTGGCCGAGGATCGCGCCCTGTACCTCAAGCGCGGCTACAGCCCCGTGACGATGGCAACCGGGTGGCGGCGGATCTTCGCGCGCTACGGGATGCCGTTCTCGTTCACGCCGAAGGCGGACGTGAGCGCGACGTCGCCGGGCTGCCGCGCGATCGTCGCCACCCGCCTCGATGCGCCGGGGCGCGAGACGGAGGCGCTCAGAGCGTTGCAGTTTCAGAACTTCACGACGACCGGCCGGCTCGAGGATCCCCAGACACTGCGCGCCGCGCTGGCCACCGTGCCGGACCTCGACGCCGACGCGCTCGTCGCTCGCATCGACGACGCCGACGTGCGGGCCGCCTACGAGGAGGACCGGGCCGCCGCGCGCACGGCCGCCGGCTCCCCGACCGAGGCGCAGGGCCGCGCGTTCGACAGCGACGGCGCCGTGCGTTACACCGCGCCCTCGCTGCGCTTCAGCACCGACGACGGGCGCAGCCTGGAGGCGGGCGGCTTTCAACCCCTCGAGGCCTACGACGTGGCCATCGCGAACCTCGATCCGACGCTCGCCCGGCGCCCGCCCGCCGAGGACCCGGTCGAGGTGCTGGCGGCGTTCGAGCATCCGCTCGCGACGGCCGAGATCATCGCCACGATGGTCCCGCACCTCGGCGTGCCTGATCCGGTCGGCGTCGAGCTCGCGCTCATCGCGGCGGTGGCCGACGGCCGCGCGGTGCGGATCGGCGCCGGCAACAGCGCCCTCTGGGCGCTCACGACCTAAGCCCGCGATGCCTCGGTCGCCGTGTCGGACAGCGGCCGCAGGATAGCCCAGCCGGCGAACGCCGCCCCGGCGAGGACGATGATCGCCAGCCGGCTGGCGTCGAACTTCGACATTCCGCCGAGCTCGGTTGCGACGAGGATCGTCCCGCCCCAGAGCACGAGCGGCCCGAAGCCGGTCGACAGCTTGCCGACGAGGGCGTAGAGCGCGAAGTCCTCGCCGCGGCGCTCGGGCGGGACGAGCCGCAGCAGGAAGACGCGGTCGACCGCCGACAGCGAGCCGAGCGCGATCCCGATGATCGGCCCGAGCACCCACAGCAGCTCGCTCGAGCCCGTGCCGGCGCCGACGACGAGCGCGGCGACCGTCATCGTCAGTGTGCCGAGGATGACCCGCCGCGGGCCGATGCGCTCGGCCAGCAGGCCCGCGCCGATCGCCCCGCCCAGCGCTGCGACGGTGGAGATCGCCAGCAGCAGGTTGATGTCGCCGCCGTCGAAGTCGCCCGTGCGGCGCGCGTAGACGGTCATGAACTGCAGCACGGTGGCGATCGCGTCGACGTAGAAGAAGCGCGCGAGGATGAGCCGCCCGTGCGGCGCGCCGCGCGCGCGCCGCACCGTCGCGGCGAGCTGGGCGAACGGGCCGACCGAGTCCTGAGACGGCGCGGGCCGGTCGCGTTCGCGCACGAGGAGAAACAGCGGCAGGGCGAAGACGAGAAAGAGCGCGGCGGCGGGCAGGAACGCTCGCTGCGCGTGGCCGTCGGTGGCGATCCCGCCGATCAGCGCGAGCGCGGTGAGGCTGCCGACGAAGCCGACCGCGACGCCGATCCCCGACACCCGCGCGCGGCTGCGCTCGGGCGCCACGGTGCCGAGCAGCGGGTGGTACTGCGAGTCCGACGTGTTGAACGCGTACGTCGCGATCGCGCCGATCACCAGCGCGAGCAGGACCGACTCGACGACGCCGAGCAGCCCGGTCGCCACCACACAGACGAGCGTGAAGACGATGAGGATCGGCTTGTGGCGCCCGGTGCGGTCGGCGATCGCCCCGATCAGCGGCAGCGTGACGATGAGCGCCAGCGACACGGCGGCGACCATGAGGCCGACGTAGATGTCGGGCTGGCCCTGCTCCTCGATGATCCAGTCGTTGAAGTAGCGGGTGACGACGACGAACGAGAAGATCGTGTTCGCGAAGTCGTAGAGCACCCAGCCGATGACCGGCGGGCTGAGCAGGCGAAAGCGCTGTTCGTCCTGCACGTGCGCAGGCTAGTGGGTCGCGGGAACCTCGCAAGCGTCGCTGCGCGCCGCGTTTGCCGCCGCCCGGCCGGCGGTAGGTTGCCCGCATCGCCACCGCACCCCCAGATACACCGTTTCAGATCGACGTGCGCTTCGGCGGCGGCCTCAGCGCCGCGCAGCAGGCGGCCTTCGAGACCGCCGCCGCGCGCTGGAGCGCGATCATCACCGTCGACGTGCCGCCGGTCGTCATCGACGGCGAGACGATCGACGACGTGCGCATCGACGCCGAGGGCGCGCAGATCGACGGCGCGGGAAGGATCCTCGGCCAGGCCGGCCCGATCGACCTGCGGCCGGGCAGCTTCCTGCCCGCCACCGGGATCATGTCGTTCGACACCGCCGACCTCGCCCAGATGGAGGCCGACGGCAGCCTCGTGAGCGTGATCGTCCACGAGATGAGCCACGTGCTCGGCTTCGGCACGATCTTCGACCGGATCGGGCTCATCATCGGTGCCGGCGGCGACGACCCGGAGTTCACCGGGGAGAACGCCGCGCGCGAGTACGCCACGCTGCTCGGCGCGGGCGGGGAGCCGTCTCCTCGGCCGCGCACGGTCCCGCTGGCGAACGTCGGCGGCCCCGGCACGCGCGACGGCCACTGGCGCGAGGCGGTCTTCGCCAACGAGCTCATGACCGGCTTTCTCGACGTCGGCGCGAACCCGATCAGCCGTATGACGATCGGCGCCTTCGAGGACCTCGGCTACAGCGTCGACTACGCGGCCGCCGACGCCTACCGGCTGCCGACGGCCTCCGAGCTGATCGCGCTGGAGACCGTGCGGGCCGAGCGTGGGCACATCTGCGCCACGCAGGCGCCCGAGCAGCGCGTGCTGCCCGAGAGCGCGCTCGCGGGCTGACACACCCGGCCCGCCGGGCGCGTCAGTCGTCGAAGCGGACCGTCAGGCCCGACGGGAACGGGCCCGCGAAGCGCAGCCTGCCGTCGCCACCGCGGGCGCGCTTGAGCGTCGGTCCCTCGAACAGCGCGCTCGCCAGCGCGGGCAGCTGCGCGCGCACGATCTGCTGCCCGTAGCACGTGTGCAGCCCGTGGCCGAAGAGCATGTAGTCGCTCCACGGGCGGTCGGTGCGAAACGCGTCGGGGTCGTCGATCGCGCGCTCGTCGTGCATCGCCGACAGGGTCGCGGCGAAGACCGTCGAGCCCTCCTTGACCGTCGTCTCGCGATCGGTGCCGGCGGCGATCTTCGTGTCCTCGGGCACGTAGCGCAGCAGCGCGAAATTCTGCGGGTTGAAGCGCGAGGCCTCGAAGCAGTACGCCGCCACGAGCTCGCGGTCGCCTGCCCGCGCCGCCGCCTGCGCACCCTCCATCTCGTCGCGGTCCAGCAGCTCGTCGACGATCCGCGCGAACGCGTTGGAGATCGTCGGGATCCAGCCCGTGATGTTGCCGAGGATGTTGTGGCGGATGGCGATGTCATGGAAGTTCGGCTCGCCCTCGTCCTGGTAGCGCAGCAGGCGCGTCAGCACGTCGTCGGGCACGTCCTCGCCCGCCTCGAGGTGCGCCTTGCGGGCGTCGATGAGCGCGTCGAGGTGCGGGCGCCACCGCGCGGCGTCGGCGTGCGCACGCTCGCGCACCGTCGGGAGGTTGCCGACGTTGATGAACAGCTCCTGGAACACGTTGCGCGCCCACCGCAGCTGCGTCGCCGTGTCCGGTCCGGGCGTGCCGAAGTAGTCGGCGATGACGCGGTCCAGCGCCGGGTCGGCGAGCTGGGAGACGACGTCGATCTCGCCGTCGTCGCGGCGCTCGGCGACGAGCTCCTGCGCGGCCTCGTACATCGAGCCGGCCAGCCGGGGCATGTCCTCGCGGGTGACGGCGCGGTCCATCGCCGCGTGGTCGTGGTGATAGAGCGGCGTGTCGTCGACGCCGAGGATGAACGGGCCGGTGATCGCCTCCATCTTCGGGCCGTAGAGGTGGGCGGTGAAGCGCGCGGGGTCGCCGAGGACCTCGACGACGTCCTCGGCCAGCGCCACGATCGTCACGCCGCCGGGCAGCTGCACGATCGGGTTGTGGTCGCGCATCAGCTCGAAGCCCTCCGCCGAGCCCTTGTCGGCGAACTGGCCGACGAGATCGGAGACCTTCTCGGTCAGCTTGTCGCGCTCGTCCTTCAGCCGCTCGCCGGCCTGCTTGATCTCGTCGAGGATGCCCATGGCCGCTATCCCGCGGTGCCGTCGGCGAGCGCGCCCAGCGCGGTCATCCCCGGCACGAAGAGGTACTCGCCGCCGCGCGTCCTGACGAACGTCTCCTGCGGGGAGAGGAAGAACGGCGGCTTGCCCTGGATCGTCATCTTGCCCTTGCCGTACGGGTCGCCGAGGATGAAGTCCTTGTCGTGGCCGAGGCCGAAGATGTTGCCCGCGTTGAGCCACTGCACCTGCACGCCCTCGAACTGGCGCGAGATGCTCGCCTGGAAGGACACGAACACGAGGCCGCGGTCGGCGCCGTCGTCGTCGGTGACGCCCTCGGGCAGCGGCGCGCCGTAGGGCATCCCGCGGCGGATCATGCGGTGGCGAAAGCTCAGGTGGCCGTCGAAGCCGAGCACGCCGGCCTCCGTCCTGACCGCGCCGAGCGCATCGCGCGGGTTGGAGCGGCGGACGTGGGCGCCGACCGGGCAGCGCATCCCGTCGACGTCGCCGTCGTAGCGAAAGTCGTTCGCCCCCGCGGTCTTGGGGTCGAACTCCTCGGGCGGCGCGTCGGGGTACTGGACGAGCGGCGCGCCGTTGGACCAGCGGCCGACGACCTTGGCCGACAGCTTGTGCTCGTCGCCGTCGGGATAGAGCTTGGCCGCGGCCTTGATGACGCGCCGCCAGCGCGCGACGTCCTGGTAGAGCTTGCGCCACACCATGTACGTGCCGCTGCGCCCGAGCGGGGCGGCGGGCATGACCGGCAGGCGATTCTTCGGGTCCACGCGCGTGTCCTCGTCGGGATAGCCGAGGATGAACTCGCCCGCCGACAGCGCGCGCCAGCCGCCGCCCTTCACCGGCACGCCGCCGCCGCGCGCACGGTCGTCGCTGGAGCCTTCGACGGCGGGCTGGGCGAAGCCGTCGGCGTAGCCGAAGTGCTCGCGCGAGCCCTCGAGCAGCTCGGTGTCCTCCTGGTAGACGATCTTGATGCCGCCCGCGGCCTCCATCGCGTCGCGCATCTTGCCCAGCGCGCGCTGGTGGTCCTTGGTCTCCTGGGCGTTGATCGTCAGCAGGACGTGCGCCTCGCCGGTGCCCAGCCCCGGCTCCCACTCCTTCGGGTCGCTCGGCCCGACGTCGCCGAGCATCGTCGCGCGCGGCGCCATGCCCTCGCGAAAGGCGCCCGAGAACGTGTCGACGACGCCTTGGGAGACGCCGAGCGCGCGCAGTCCGGCCGCCGTGACGGCGACGTTGAGCGTCGTCCGGGGCTTCTCGCCCCTGGGCCAGGGCTCAGCGGTCGTGACGTGATCGAGCAGGCCGGCGAACCAGGCGCGGCCCTGCTCGGGCGGACAGTCGATGTTCACGAAGGCGTAGCTCGTGCAGTCGTAGTCGTTGCCGTACGCACGCAGGATGTCGCCTTGGATGTCGGCCAGGTCCATGTTCGCGCCGGAGCTCGTCATCGCTTCGCCTTCTTCTGGAACGTCTTGACGAAGCTCGCCTGCAGCGCCTCCGGCGCCAACCCCTGCGAGGCGACCGCGAACTCGATCATCCGCTCGCGCTGGGCGAGCGCGCGCTTGACCGTGCCGACCGTCGCGTGGCCGTAGGGCGCATAGAAGATGCCGGACTTGATCTGGTTGTGCAGCAGGTACTTCTTCAGCGCCGGGCCCTCGGCGCGCTCGGGACAGCCGATGCAGCGACCCCAGATCTCCTTGGCGAACGGGGCGAACTGCTTGCACAGCTCGTTGAGGTAGGTGTCGATGTCGCCGTCGAGGTTGCTCGTGAAGATGAGGTAGGGACGGTCGAGGTGCTCCTCCCTGCGCTGTCCCCAGGTCCGGTCGTTGTGGAAGTCGGGCACGATGACAAAGCGCGCGATGTGCGTGCGCGTGAGCTTCGTGAAGGGGCTCGGGCCGGCCGCCTTCAGGCCGCGCAGGTAGGCCTCCAGCGGCTCGCGCTCGCCGTCCTTGACCGGCGTCATCGCCATGAACGCGTAGGCCTGGCCGGAGCGGTTCGGATCGGCCATCAGAGACAGTGCTGGACGTCGGTCAGCAGCTGGCGGTAGGCGTCGGCGAACTCCTCGGGCTCCATGCGGTCGGCGCGCGCGATGAGCGCCGCGAGCTTCTCGTCGAGGACCAGCGAGCGCTGGATCATCGTGTTCGTCGCCTCCGGATAGGCGGAGTAGTAGTGGTCGGCCTCGGTCTCGTTGACCTGGATGTACTCCTTGAACGGCGCCGTCGGCAATGGCATGGGGAAGCCGAACGACGTGCCCCAGAATCCCGTCATCCCCTTGGCGAGGATGTGCGAGAAGGCGTCGATGTACTCCTCCCACCCGCCGTTGAAGTTGCTCTCGAAGTACATGTGCGGGTAGCGCAGCCTCTGCTTGCGCTGCGGCGGCCCGTTGTACGGGATCTTCGAGATGACGTTCCAGCGCGCGAAGTGGATGAACGACAGCTGGCGCAGCGTGACCGTCAGCTTCGGGATGCGCGCGGTGACGAAGAACAGGATCGGCAGGAAGATGCGGCCGGGGACGGGCGCGAGCTTGTTGCCCCACGGCCGGATCGTGCTGAAGACCGTGATCGCGATCGCCTGGCCGTCGAGGTTGCGCGACCCGGTGCCGGTGGCGGTGATCGGGGCGGCCGGGGTGGCTTGCACGCTCACGGGCGAGGAAGCTATGCGACGCGTTCGCGGCGCGTCAAGGGATGAACGGGCAGCCTCACGGGACGGCTCCCCGCGGGGCGGTTTGGACGGTCAGTCGAGCTCGATGCGCATCGCGCGCGCGAGCGTCCCGCCGAGCACGTGCTCGGCGTCGCCGAAACGCACGGTCATCGGCCCGTCGAAGGGCTGGCGAGCACTCACCTCACAGGCGTCGCCGATGGCGATCCCGCGCTCGGTGAGGTAGCGCAGCATCGCCGGGTCGGAGTCCGAGACGCGCACGAACCTGCCCCCCGTCCCGACCGGCAGGCTGTCGAGCGCCTCGGTCTCGCCCTCGTGGATGACGAGGTCGCGGTCGGGGATCGGGTCGCCGTGCGGGTCGTGCGTCGGGTGGCCGAGCTTGGCGGCGATGCGCGCCTCGAGGAACTCCGACAGGACGTGTTCGAGCGCCTCGGCCTCCTCGTGGACACGGTCCCAGGGCACGTCGAGGTGCTCGGCGAGGTACAGCTCGAGCAGCCGGTGGTGGCGCAGCATCTCCAGCGCCAGGCGCTCGCCCGCCATCGTCAGGCGCACGCCGTGGTAGGGCTCGTGGATCGCCAGCCCGCGCTCGGCGAGCTTCTTGACCATCGCCGATGCCGAGGCCGGCGTCACGCCGCAGCGCTCGGCGAGCGCGTTCGTCGTCACGGCGTCGCCGCCCGCGCGCTGCTGCAGGGAGTAGATCGACTTCGCGTAGTCCTCGATCGCGTTGCTCTGCCCGGTTCCGTGTGTGGTGGCCATGACGCTTTCAGTTCCCTTCTACACGGTGACGAGCAGACCGGTCGCGAACATGATCGCCCCGCCCGTGAGCAGGCCGGCGACGACGCGCGGCGACAGCCCGCGGCCGGCGTCGTCCTGCCCCCGCAGCGCCGGCGCGAGCTGCACGATGACCTGGACGATCGCGCCCGCCCCGGCGCCGAAGAGGAAGGCCGCGACCGACGAGTTGAAGGCCGAGGCGCCGATCCAGGCGCCGAGCACCGCCGGCGCGCCCGCGATGAGCCCGAGCGCCGCCAGCCGCCCCAGCGACGGCGGCGCGGAGGCAATCGGCGCGACGATCGCCAGCCCCTCGGTCGTGTTGTGCAGCGCGAAGCCGACGACGAGGAAGGCGCCCAGCGCGAGCGCGCCGGTCGTGTAGGCCGTGCCGATGGCCAGGCCCTCGCCGAGGTTGTGCAGCCCGATCCCCACGGCGATGAGCATCGCCAGCGTCGCCCCACTCGCGCCCTGCGCGGCCCGCGCCCGGCGGCGCGCGCTCAGCCACGAGCCGACGCCGGTCAGCGCGAGGTAGGCGACGGCCGCGCCGAGGAACACGAGCGCGACGCCGCCGAACGCCTGCGAGCCCTCCCCCGCGAGCTCGACGCCCTCGAGCGTCGCGTCGATCGCGAGGAAGCCGAGCAGGCCCACCGTGAGCGCCATGACGAAGCGCAGCCAGTCCGGCGGGATGCGCCGGATCCACGGCAGCCAGAGCATGCCCAGCGCGATCGGGATCACGCCGACGTAGATGCCCAGCAGGGCCATGAGGCCGTAGAAGCCGACGTCGGTGTCCGGCGTCGCCACGGCGATGGGGATCTCGTGGGCGATCGTCCCGCCCGTCGAGGTCAGCAGCGCGACCTCGTAGGCCTCGCCCTCGTTCCACGGGTAGGTGACCCGGAGCTTCTCGGAGGCCAGGCGCCCGATCGGCTCCTCGGCGCCCGCGAAGT
This sequence comes from uncultured Actinomycetes bacterium, assembly GCA_963751065.1. Classification (GTDB taxonomy): domain Bacteria; phylum Actinomycetota; class Thermoleophilia; order Solirubrobacterales; family Solirubrobacteraceae; genus CADCVQ01. Next base: position 178,255 of record CAVVTD010000007.1, on the reverse strand, counting down.
CGACGTAGGCGTCGTTGACGAAGACCTGCGCGACGCTGACCGCGTCGGGGCCGTCGTTGCGGACGGTCAGCTCGATCGCGCCGGGCACGAGCTTCGTGCGCTCGACGGCGAGCTCCTCGGCCGGCGGCCCGCGGCGCTCGCCGAGGCCGGGGCCGCCGAGCGCGGCGAAGGCGCCCACGGCGGCGACGATGAGCAGCAGCGGGACGAGGCCGAGCACCCACGCCGGCACGCCGCGCGGCGCCGCGCCCGTCCCAGCGGTGGCGTCGCCGGCTTCCATGGCTAGGCGGAGACCTCGAAGAAGCCGAGCCAGCCGAGCTCGGTGAACTCCGACTGGTGGGCGTGGAACATGTACTTGCCGGGGTTCGGGAAGCGCATCTCCAGGATCCCGCGCTGGCCCTGGCAGAGCATGACGGTGTCGGTGAACTCGCTCGGCTGCTTCGACGTCCCGGTCGGGATGTAGTGAAAGAGGTTGCCGTGCAGGTGAAAGGAGTTGATGAGGTCGAACTCGAGGATGTTCACGAGGTAGATCCGCACGAGCTCGTCGCGCTTGACCTGGATCGGGCGCTCGGAGTACGCGAAGCCGATCGAGTTGGCGGCGTACACCTCGTTGCCCCCGTCGAAGTTCGTGTCGAAGCCGTTCATGACCATCACGAGCTCGTCGGCCTTCTCGCGCGGGTCCTTCGGATCGATGATGAGCGTCCCGTACAGGCCCTTGGCGATGTGCTCGGCCAGTGGGCGCACATGGCAGTGGTAGAGGTGCAGCCCGAACGGGGCGGCGTCGAACTCGTAGACGAACTCGCCGCCGGGCGCGATCGGGTCGACGCCGTCCATCGCCGCCGGATGGATCCCGTGGAAGTGGATCGAGTGCGGGTGAGCGGAGCCGTTGAGGAAGCGGATGCGCAGCCGGTCGCCCTCGGTCGCGCGCAGCGTCGGGCCCGGCACGCGCCCGTTGTAGCTCCACGCCGTGTAGGTCACGCCCGGCGCGACCTCGATGTCGTGCTCGGACGCGATCAGGGTCCATTCGCGCAGCGTGCGACCGTTCGGCAGCCGGCTCGTCTTGCCGGGGTCGAAGTCGCGCACGAGCACGTGCGGATCGAAGCCGTTGGCCCGGTGGTCGACCTCGCCCCCGCGAAAGCCGCCGTGCCCGTTGCCCGTGCCATGGCCGGCGTGCGCGGCATCGGCGGCCGCGGTCGCCGCGGTCGCGGCCGTCGCGGTGCCGTGCGAGTGCGGGATCGTCGCGTGCAGCGCGGTCGCGCCGAGGCCGACGGCGGGGACCGCGCCCAGCAGGCGCCGGCGTGTCAGGCGCTTGCTCATCCGGCGAAGAGCGTGTCGTAGATGAGAAAGACGTTCAGGCCGATGATGACCGTGGCGATCGCGCTCGCCAGCAGCGTCGTCGAGCGGCGGTTGACGAGGCTGCCCATGAGGTCGGCGCGCCGCGTGACAAGGATGAGTGGCACGAGCGCGAACGGGATCCCGAAGGAGAGGACAACCTGCGAGATGACGAGGGTGTCGGTCGTCGGCAGGCCGAGCGCGAGCACGACGAGCGCGGGCGTCATCGTGATCGCGCGGCGCAGGAAGAGCGGGATCCGGCGGCGGACGAAGCCCTGCATGACGACCTGGCCGGCGTAGGTCCCGACGCTGGCCGACGACAGGCCGGAGGCGAGCAGCGCCACCGCGAAGGCGAGCGCGGCGCCACCGCCGACGATGGTGGCGAGGCCCTCGTGCGCGCCCTCGATCGAGTCGATGCCGGTCGCGCCCGTCGTGTTGAAGACGGCGACGGCGATGCAGAGCATCGCAAGGTTGATGAGCCCCGCCATGCCGAGGCCGAGGCCGCAGTCGATCTTCACCCAGCGCAGCAGCTCGCGCCGCTCGCCGTCGTCGGCCGGCTCGATGCGCCGCTGCGTCAGGGCGGAGTGCAGGTAGATGACGTGCGGCATGACCGTCGCGCCGATGATCCCCATCGCCAGCAGCAGCGCCTCGGAGCTGCCGAGGCTCGGCACGAGGCCGCCGGCGATGCCCGCCGCGTCGTGGTTGCCGACGGCGAGGAAGTCATAGAGGAAGCCGAGCGCGACGAGCCCGAGCAGGGCGACGATCGCCAGCTCGAAGCGACGGTGGCCGCGCTGCTCGAGCGCGAGGATGGCGAACGCGACGACGGCGGTGATCAGGCCGGCCGGGAACAAGCCGATGCCGAACAGCAGATGCAGGCCGATCGCGGCGCCGACGAACTCGGCCAGATCGGTGGCGATGGCGACGATCTCGGCCTGCACCCAGAGGCCGAAGTTCACCGTCCTGGGGAAGCTCTCGCGGCACAGCTCGGGCAGGTTGCGACCCGAGGCGAGCCCGGCCTTGGCCGACAGGTACTGCACGACCATCGCCATGAGGTTGGCCATGACGATGACCCAGACGAGCAGGTAGCCGAACTTCGCGCCGGCGGTGAAGTTCGTGGCGAAGTTGCCCGGGTCGATGTAGGCGACGGCGGCGACGAAGGCCGGGCCGAGCAGCGCGAGGCGGCCGCGGATCCTGCCCTTGGCGCGGGCCCGGCGCAGCGGGCTGAGGGTGACCGGCAGGGCGGCGGGCGGGGTTTGGACGTCCTGCGGCTCGGCGGCGACATCCACCGGCGGATCGCGCTCGATGACGGCCGAGGGGCTCATGGTCGTCTGTTCGTTGGCCGCATGAAACCAGATTATGCCACAACGAAACTTTTGTTTCGTTGTCGCGTAGGCGGATGTTCATATCACTGGATCGTGTCTCTCGAGCGGATGTCCTCGCTCGTGCGAACGGTTACGTATGCATGACCACGGGTAGCGCTCGGGCACCTGCCGCGATGTCGAGGAGAGCGTCGCGGCGCCCCATCCAGCTTCGAGAGGAGAACCCGTGCAGCGATCGATTCGCGCTGTGCTCGCGACCGCCATCCTGGCGTTCGCGCTCGCACCCACCGCCGTCGCCAAAGACCCCAACAAGGTGTCCGAGGACCTGCGTGAAGCCGTCACCTTGAGCGGCATCCGCGCCCACCAGCAGGCCCTGCAGAACATCGCGACGATGAACGGTGGCAACCGCGCCTCCGGCTCGGCCGGCTACGAGGCCTCGGTCGACTACGTCGTCGACCGCCTCGAGCGCGCGGGCTACGACCCGCAGATCCAGACGTTCAACTTCAAGAGCTTCGAGGAGCTGGCGCCCGCGACCTTCTCGCGCGTCTCCCCCGACCCGCGGCCCTTCACCGACGACGAGTTTCAGATCATGAGCTACTCCGGCTCGGGCGACGTGCAGGCCGTGCTCACGCCGATCGACCTCGTCCTGCCGCCGAGCCCGGCGGCCAACGGCTCGAGCTCCGGTTGCGAGGCAGGCGACTTCCCGAGCGGGACCGCGGGCACGATCGCGCTCATGCAGCGCGGGACATGCCCGTTCGCGGTCAAGGTCGAGAACGCGCAGAACGCCGGGGCGATCGGCGCGGTCGTCTTCAACGAAGGCCAGCCGGGCCGCACCGACGTCGTCGCCGGCACTCTCGGCGAAAACACGACCGCGACGATCCCGGCGATCGGCATCAGCTTCGCGCTCGGCAACGAGCTCGCCGCGCAGGGCGCGACCGTCCGCATCACGACCTCGACGAAGATCACGCCGAACACGTCGAAGAACGTCATCGCCGACCTCGCGGCCAAGAACCCGCGCAAGGCCGGCAAGGTCGTCCTCGTCGGCGCTCATCTGGACTCCGTCCCCGCGGGTCCCGGCATCAACGACAACGGCAGCGGCACGGGCGCGATCCTGGAGATCGCCGAGCAGATGGCCCTCGACCGGCCCCCGCGCAACCCGGTGCGCTTCGCGTTCTGGGGCGCCGAGGAGGCCGGCCTCGTCGGCTCCACCCGCTACGTCGCGGCGCTCAGCGACGAGGAGGGCGCGAAGATCGGGCTGAACCTGAACTTCGACATGCTCGGCTCGCCGAACTTCATCCGTCTCGTCTACGACGGCGACGGCTCGGCGTTCGGCACGGCCGGCCCGGCGGGCTCGGACGACATCGAGCACACCTTCGAGGCGTACTTCGCGTCGATGGGCCTCGCCCTCGACCCGACGGCGTTCGACGGCCGCTCGGACTACAAGCCGTTCATCGACGTCGGGATCCCGGCCGGCGGTCTGTTCTCCGGCGCCGAGAACGTCAAGACGGCCGATCAGGCGGCGCGCTTCGGCGGCGTCGCCGGCGAGGCGTTCGACCGCTGCTACCACCAGGCGTGCGACACGTTCTCCAACAACAGCAACACCGGCCTGCGCCAGCTCTCCGATGGCGCGGCGCACGCGACCGCGGTGTACGCGGATCGCAAGGAGCCGCTCGTCTCCGATGAGGCGTCCACCAAGGCGAACAAGCGCAGCGCGAGCGATGCCAAGCGCAAGATGACGGGCCTCGGTCACGACGATCGGCGCTAAGGCGCTGAGCTGACCGAGACGGTTGTGCGGAGGCGGGCCGGTCGGCCCGCCTCCGGCAGTTAACGGCAGCCCTCCTGCAGGCGGGGATTCGCGCGGCCGACCTTGACCGCGCGCAGGACGCGCGTCGCGCCGGACGCGCGGCGTGGCCGCGTGGAGTCGATCCGCACGCGGTACGTGCGTCCCGGCTTCAGACCGCGCACGTAGCCGCACACGATCTGCGGCCCGTACCGGCCCGCGACGGGCCACGGGCGCGAGCTGAGTGCCCGTCCGCGCCCCGTCGCGGGGCTCGCGACCATGCGGACCTCCGCCGCGCTGCAGTTCGCCAGCACCGCCCCGTAGACGACCGCGCGCCCGCCGCCGAGGTAGCGCGCGCCGACGGTGCGCACGAACGGGCGCAGGTTGGACGAGCCGGGGCCGCCGGGGCCGCCGAGAACGCGCGCGAGCAGCAGGCCGCCGCCGGGCAGCCGGCCGGCGCCGACATACGCGCCGTCGGGCTGGGCGAGGACGCCGAAGGCGCCGTCGGACGCGGGGTCGCCGGGGCGCGACGGGAGCGTGGCGCCGAAGCCCGCGCCCTCCCCCTGCGAGCCGTACCCGCAGTCGAGCTCCCCGGACGGCATAAGGCGCATCGTGAACGCCCCGCCGAGCGAGTTCGATCCGGTGACAAGGGTGCGGCCGTCGGCCGTGAGGGCGATCGCGCGGGCCGACGACTCCGGCGTGCGCGGCTTGATCGCGGGGCTGAGCTGGGCGCGGACGATCCCCTTCCGCCCGAACGTCGCGTCGAGCCCGCCGCCGGCGATCAAGCGGGCCAGGACGACCTGCCCGGAGCCCATGACGTCCGTGCCCCGACCGGCGACGACGAGACGGCCGTCGGGCCGCAGGGCGAGGGCATGAAGCACGCTGCCGGCGGCGCGGGCGGCCGATGCGCGGCCGAGCTGGATGAGCGCGCGGCCGCCGCGGGCGAAGCCGCGGTCGGCCCGGCCGGCGGCGGTGAGGCGCGCGACGACGCCGCGCTGCGACCCGTCGGTGCCGCTCGCCCGCCCGGCGATGACGATCGCGCCGTCGGCCAGCACGGCGAGCGCGTTGGCGCGCGAGCGCGCCGGCCGGCGCGCGCTGCGCGCGCCGAGCTGCAGGGTGGCGAAGCCGGCGTTGCCGAACGCCGGGTCGGGGACGCCGCGGGCGCTGAGGCGACCGACGACGACCTGCTCGCCCGGCTCGTTCTCGCCGTACGGGTCGTCGGGCGCGACGCCGACGCTGCCGGCGACGACGATCTGGCCGGCTGGCGTCAGCGCGACGGCGGCGAGGCCGGTGCCCTCCGGCATCCCGACGTCCGGCGCCAGGTCGCGCAGGACGACGCCGCCCGCGCCAAAGAGGCCGTCGAGCGTGCCGTCGGGCAAGAATCGCGCCACCATGATCTGACCGGCGGCGACGCCCGCCACGATCGTGCCGCCGTCGGGGGCGACGGCGACTGCGCCGCCGCGCTGGCTCGCCGAGCCGAGAAATGCGCCCGACGAGGTTCCGAAGCGGGTCAGGCGCGTGCCGCTGCCGGCGAACGTCGGGTCGAGCGCGCCGGCGGCGGTGAAGCGCGCGACGAGGACGGCCTCTCCCCCGGACCCGCGGGCGTCGCCGGCGACGGTGATCGTGCCGCCAGGGCCGAGCGCGAGCGCGGTGGCCCGGGTGCCCGGGCCGAGTGGCGTGGCCGCGTGCCCGCCGGAGCCGAAGCTCGTGTCCGGAAAGCCCGGCGGGAACGCCGCCTGAACAGTGCCCGCGCCGCCGAGTGCGAGCAGGCTCCCGGCCGCGACCGCCAGCGCCGCGCGGCGGCGCATCAGGCCGCTCCGCTCGCGACGTCTCCGGGGAAGGCGGCGAAGTGTGCCCGCGCGATCTCGCCGAAGCCCGCGAAGCGGCCCGCGGCGAAGACGCGCCCGCCGTCGGTCAGCAGCGCGCTGATCGCGCTCTCGTCCGGCTTGGGCTGCGGCGAGAACGTCGTCGACGCGATACCGCTCACCGTGCTCACCGCGGCGAAGCCGTCGCGCCGGCGCCCGCCGACCGTCTCGAAGCCACCGGCGATGTACAGCCGGTCCGCGCCCAGGGCGAGCGCGTCGACGCTGCCGTTGACGCGCGGCGTGAAGGGACGCACGAGGTCGCCGCTGGCCGCCTCGAGCGCGACGAGGTTGTAGCGGTAGATCGGGACCTTGCGCGGCTTGAGCTTGCGGCCCTTGATCCTCGACGTGCGGGGCACGATCTTCGTCCCGGAGCGGCGCGACATCGTCCCGGCGACGTAGAGCGTCGTGCCGCGGAGGGCGAGCGCCTCGACGCCGCCGGAGGTGTGCGCGTTGAACGAGAAGTCGATCGTCCCGTCGCCGCCGCGCAGCGCGACGAGCCCGGAGCGGTACTGGAACACCCGCGACTTGCCGCGCTTGAGGGTGCGCGAGACGTTGAGGTCGCCGCCGGCCAGCACGCGCTTGCCGAACGGCACGAGCGCGTCGATCGTCTGGAAGCGCAGCTTCGCGCGGCGCCGGTCGGCGGGCGCGTTGAACGCCTTGACGAGTGTGTCGGAGGCGAGGTCGACGGCGGCCACCGAGGGATGCAGCCTGCCACCGGCCTCTTCGAACGAGCCGCCGGCGTAGAGCCGTCCGCCGCCTGTCGCGAGGACGCCGACGCTGCCGTCGAAGCGCACGGCGAGGCGGTTCAGGGCGCCGGTCGTGGCGTCGAAGGCCGCCAGTCGGGCGCGCGCGGCGCCGTTGGCGACCTTGAAGTCGCCGCCGGCGAAGAGCCGGTTGCCGGAGATCGCCAGCGCGTTGACCGGCGCGTCCGTGCCCGCCGCGAAGCCGGCCGACGGAGCGCCGCTCGCGGCGTCGATCGCGGCGAGGTGCAGCGCCGGCGTGCGCGGCGCGCTCGTGAACTTGCCGCCGGCCACGAGCCGGTCCCCGCTCAGCGCGAGGCTGTAGACGTCGTTGTCGGGATCGGGGTTGAACGCCTGGTCGACGGCGCCGGTGACGAGATCGACGGCCGCCATGCGGTTGCGCGGCTGCTCGTTGACCTTCGTGAACTCGCCGCCGATGTAGAGCTTCTGACCGAGGATCGCCAGCGTGTAGGCGTCCTTGTCGAGAAACAGGCGGAAGTCCTGGCTCGCCTCGCCGGTGAGCGGGTCGATCGACGCCACGGAGTTGTTGAAGCTGCGCGAGATCTCGGTGAAGCGGCCGGCGACGAAGAGCCGGTTGCCGTCGGTCGAGAGGTTGTAGACGTTGCCGTTCGTCGACGGGCTGAAGCCGGGGTCGAGCTCGCCGGTGGCGATGTCGAAGGCGGCGAGGCCGGCGCGGCTGCGGCCGCTGACCTCGGTGAAGGCGCCGCCGATGTAGAAGCGGGTGCCGAGCGCGAGGACGGCGTCGACCTGGCCGTTGGGCACGGCGTCGAAGGATGGGTCGAGCCGGCCGTTCGTCGCGTCGAGGACGGCGATGAAGCTGCGGCTCTGGCCGGCGATGCCGGTGAAGCGGCCGTTGACGAACAGGCGGTTGCCGGCGATCGCCAGGTCCTGCACGCTCTTGTCGGCGCCGGGGTTGAAGCCGTCGATCACGCCGCCGCTGGAGGGATCGATCGCGGCGATCCGCCGGCGGATGGTCTCGCCGACGTGCAGGAAGTCGCCGCCGACGTACAGGCGGCCCTGTTCGAGCACCATCGCGAGGATGTCGCCGTCGATCTGGGGCGCGAAGGCGGGGTCGACGGCGCCGCTGGCGAGCACGTGCGCAAGGTTGCGGCGGGGCAGGCCGCCGACGGCGCTGAAGTGCCCGCCGAGGTAGTAGCCGCCCGCGCCGTCGGGCACGACGGCGAAGCCGGTGCCGGCGACGTCGGGAAACTGCGCCGCGCGCAGGCCGGTGGCCGGGTCGAGGACGACGCCGCCGCCGGTCGCGGGACCGATGCGGGTGAAGTCGCCGCCGAGGTAGATCTTGCCGGCGGCGCGCGCAAGCGCGTTGACGGGCTCGTCGGTGACGAAGCCGGGCAGCGGCGCGGGCTGGGCCGGTGGGGCGGGCGGCAGCGCCGCGAGGGCGGTCGTGGCGCAGGTGGCGAGCCCCGCGCCGGCGAGCGTCGCGAGCGCCGTCGCGAAGCTCGGGAGATACCGCGTGAACCTGCGACCGATCATGCCCGCCTCCGTCTCGTGGGTTGCGCCGTGCGGGAGCGTGAACGGAGCCCGCGCCCGCGAAGTTGCGCGTGAGCCGGCCGGCAGTGCATCTGGCGGGTCGGCGCTCGCGATCCTATGCGCTCCATCCGCCGGAAATTCGCGGCCTGAGACGCCGTCAAAGGCCCAAAAGACCCCGCGCCGCCGAGGCAACCGCTAGCGTAAGCGCGATCTGTACTCAAGACGGGAGCACTCAATGACCAAGCAGGAGCTCGCACAGAAGGTGGCCTCGGACACCGGCCTCAGCGGTTCTGATGCAAAAGGCGCAGTCGACGCCACCTTTGACGCGATCGCCGCAGAGCTCGCCGGAGGCGGCGAGGTTGCGGTTGCAGGCTTCGGCAAGTTCAGCGTGAGCGAGCGTTCCGCCCGCGAAGGTCGTAACCCGGCCACCGGCGAGCCGATCCAGATCGCAGCCAGCAAGGCCGCCAAGTTCTCGGCGGCAGCGGCGCTCAAGAAGGCGCTCAACGGCTGACCTCTCCGACGGATCCGCGCGGCCGCGCGTCGCCGGTTCGTCCGGACAACGACTTCCTCGACCTCGGTACGCGTTCGCGCGTCCGGGGTCGATTGTCGTTAAGCGGCGGGTTTTGGCCGCAGCTCCTTGCGGATGACGAGCTTCAGGCCCGACCAGGTCTCGTCGATCGCGCAGACCTTCACGTCGACCAGGCCGCGCGGCAGCGCGACCTCGCGCACGACGTCCTCGGTGATGTCGGTCTGCACGCCCGACGCCCGCTTCGGCCACGCCACCCAGATCATCCCGGCGGGCTGGAGCTTGGGCTGCAGCGTGGCGAGCGCCCGCGCGAGCGCGCCGCGGTCGACGACGAAGAGCATCGCCAGGTCGAGGCCGACCGACGGGCGCTTGAGCACCTTCACACCGTCGGGCAGCGCGCCGACGAGCGCATCGAAGTGCTGCGGCGCGTTGGCGTAGAAGACCCGCATGCCAGGCTTGAAGCCGAGCTTGCGCACGAGCGGGGCGCCGGAGTAGCCGGTCGTTGTCGAGTGCGGCGTCGGCGTGATGTCCTCAGGCTACGGCGCCACCGCGGTCGCACGTGCCCACAGTCACGTTCCGACGGGGTCAGACCCGCAGAAGGGGCACGGGCCGTCGTCGGTACGCCGTGAACGCTACTCCGCGAGCAGGGCGTCCATCTGGCCGATCGCCTGCTGCATGCCCTCGGCGGCACCCATGTCGAGCAGCTGCTGCATCGCCTCCTTGGTGGCGTTGACCGAGATGAGCTCCATGCGCGTGCGCCCGTCCTCCTCGGTGAGGCGCATGTGCATCTGCCCGGTTGGCATGTCCGGATTCACGTTGCCGTCGGCGTCCGCGAAGGAGTCCTCGACGTGCAGCGACCGCGGCGGGTCGACCGCGACAACGTGCCAGACGCCGTGGAAGCGCTCGCCCTCCGAGCTGGTCATGAAGTAGGTGATGGTGCCGCCGGGCTCGAGCTCGTGGCGCTCGAAGGTCGACGGGGCCATCGGCGGGCCCCACCAGCGCTCGAGCTTGCGCGGGTCGGCCCACAGCTCCCACACGCGTTCGAGCGGCGCATCGAACTCGGCGGTGATGGTCAGGGTGCAGGCGTCGAGGTCCGTGTCGACGTTGGTGACGGTCACTGGGGGTTCCCTTCTTCGGAGAGGACTTCGGACATGCGGGCCACGCGGCCGCGCCACAGGTCTTCGAGCTCGTCGAGCGCGCGCCGTGCCCGGGCCACCGCAGCGGCCTCGGTGCGCACGAGCGTCTCCCGCCCGCGGCGCTCCTTGACCACCAGGCCAGCGCGCTCGAGCACGGCCACGTGCTTCTGGACCGCGGCGAAGCTCATGGGATAGGCCTCGGCCAGCCGCGACACCGACGGGGCGTCGATCGCACAGCGGTGCAGAATGTCGCGCCGCGTCGGATCGGCGAGGCCGCTGAAGAGCTGATCGACGGTATCTACAACCACTTGGTTGTAAGTTAGCGCAAATTGCTCGCGGCGTGCCGTCCGTTTACCTCGCCGGCGACTGGGGTTCTCGCCCGTCACGAAGGCGTGCCACGACGATGCTGATGTTCATGTCCTATAGCGCGGACGGGTCGCTGATGGTTTCGCCTGCAGGGAGCGGCGCCGGCGGTTACGCCGAGCGCTGGTCGGCGCGAAGAGGAGTGCCGTCACTCACGGACACCGCGGCCGCGGTGGATCAGCCGTCAAGGCGCTGCACTGGCTGGCCGGTGACGTCGGCGATGAGGTCGAAGTCCTTGTCGTTGTGGAGAACGACGAGCCCGGCGCTCTCGGCGATCGCGGCGATGATCAGGTCCGGCACAGACGGCGCGCGATGCTGTCCGCGCTCGGCCAGCAGCGTCAGCAGGCCGATGGCCCGATCCTCGGCGATCGGCGTGAGGTACTCGATCGGCATCGAGCTGACCGGCGGGCCGCGCAGCCCGGCGTCGAGGTCTGTTTGGTCGCGGGCTGAGTAGCCGACTTCCAGCAGCGTGACCGTTGCGATGCGCACGATGCCGCGCTGAATGCGCTCAGCCCAAGCGGCGGCATTGGCACTCGCGCCGAGGCGTGTCAGCGCCGATTTGTCGATGAGCCACTCCGTCCCCGCCGGAGGGTCGCTCACGACCACGCCTGGCGCATGACGCCGGGATCGTCGAGATCGGCGAACCGGGCGGCGAAGGTCCTCAGATCCTCGACTGTCACCGGCGCCGCCGGACGAGCGGCGTCTTGATGCAGCCGGCGGCGCAGATACTCCGTCCGCGACAGACCGAGACGGGCGGCATGGGCATCGATGCGGGCGAGGTCCTCGGAGGGAACATCACGGATCAAGACATCAGGCACGGCACAATGATATCAGCAGATATCGCCATCCGCCCGTGGAAACAGCAGTCGTTGCAGCCGGTCCTCCGGCAGGCGGGCGAACGCTGCGTTCAGCGCCGGACGCGGTAGTGCATGTGGTTGACGCCGCCGTCGCCCTCGAGGATCCGCGTGCGCTCGAGCTCGACGTGCTCGGGGCCCATGTGGTCGAACAGGCGGCGGCCCTGGCCGAGGAGCACCGGGACGAGATGGATCTCGAGCTCGTCGAGGACGCCGGCCTCGAGCGCGATCTGGGCCGTGGCGGCGCCGTGGACGAGCACGTTCTTGTCGCCCGCCGCCCGCTTGGCCTCGGCCATCGCGGTCGTCACGCCGTCGACGTAGGTGACCAACGGCCACTGGTCCACGTCGATGCCGGGTGCGCGGCGGCTGAAGACCCAGATCGGCACGCCGTCGTGGTGATCACCGCCCCAGCCGCCCGCCGGCTCGAACGTCCCGCGGCCGGCGACGACCGCGCCGGTGGCCATGAACTCGTCGACGACCTGGCGGTTGACGCCGGTCAGGTCGCCCGAGATCGCCCGGGGATGGGGCACGTCATCCATCGGGATCCACTCGTGCAGGCGGTGCCCGCCGTCGCCGAGGCCGTTGCCCGGTCCCTCGTTGGGCCCGGCGATGAAGCCGTCAAGCGACATGGACATGTACAGCACGGTGGCGGACACGGCGTCTCCTCTCGTGGTCTGTCCCTGAGACGGCGGAGTGCTGCGAAAGTCATCGGCGCACGACCTCCGCGATGAGCTTCGACACGCGCCCGCCCTGCCACGCCAGCGGCGACGAGCCCTCGTCCTCGACGACGAACCGGCCGTCCGGCAGCAGCTCGGCGTACAGCTCGGCGATCGCCAGTGGGTGGCCGGGGTCGGCCTCGTCGCGGGAGCCGATCACGAGCGCCGGGCACTCGATCGCCTCCAGCGCGTGCAGGTCATGCAACGGCGCCGAGCGCGGCACGCAGCGCAGGGCGTCGGCGACCGCGCCGAGGTGCTCGTGGACCGCCATCCGCTGGCGCAGCGCCCGCCCGACCGACTCGCGCCACCGCTCCGGGATGCGCTGGATGCCGAACTCCTCCGCGAAGCCGTCGATGCCGCGCGTACGCAGCGCGTCGCTCAGCACGTCCCAACGGGCGAGGCGCTGCGGCGACAGGTACTCGACCGGATCGAAGGCCGGCGTGATCGCCACCACCCCTGCCACGCGCTCGGGCTGCTCCAGCGCGAAGCCCAGGCACGTGTGGGCGCCCATCGAGACGCCGGCCAGCACCGCGCGCTCGATCTCCAACCCGTCGAGCACCGCCGCCAGGTCGCCGTAGAGATCCGGATAGGTGTACGCGTCGGGCGACGGCGCGGGCGACGAGCTGCCGTGCCCGCGGGCGTCGTAGGCGACCACGCGGTGGCCGCCGCGCTGCAGCGCGCGCGAGCCCATCACGACGTAGCGCCGCGACGCGGTCACCCCGTGCAGCAGGACGACGGCGGGCCCCTCCCCCTCGTCGGTCACGCCCAGCGTCACGCCGCCGGGAGCCTCGATCGATCGCTCGGTCACGCGCCCAAGCCTTGCAGGGCACGCGGAAGCGCTTGTCTACCCTGTCTCATATGACCGTGATCGACGTCAACGAGGCGGATTTCGAGACCGCCGTGGTGCAGCGATCGGCCGACGTGCCGGTCGTGGTCGACTTCTGGGCGCCCTGGTGCGCGCCCTGCCGTCAGCTCGGCCCGATCCTCGAGAAGGCCGCCGAGGCACGCGACGGCCGGGTCGTGCTGGCGAAGATCGACACCGACGAGAACCCGGGCATCGCCGAGCAGTTCGGCATCCAGGGCATCCCCGCCGTCAAGGCCTTCGTCAACGGCGAGGTCGCGGCCGAGTTCGTCGGCGCGAAGGGACCGAGCGAGGTCGAGCTGTTCTTCGACGGGCTCGTCCCGTCGGAGACCCAGCAGCTGCTCGACGCCGGCGACGCGGACTCCCTGCGCAAGGTGCTCGAGATCGAGCCCGCCAACGCCGACGCGAACCTCGCGCTCGCCCGGATCGAGTACGCCGCCGGGGACGCCGACGCCGCGCTGTCCCGGCTGCGCAACGTCGGCGGCAGCTTCCGCGCCGACGGCCTCAGCTCGCGCATCGAGCTCGAGCAGGCCAACGGCGAGCACCCGCGCCTCGCCGAGGCGTTCGCCAAGCTCGACGAGAACGACCGCGAGACCGGTCTGGACATCCTGCTCGACGAGCTCGCCGCCTCCGCGCCGGACAGCGAGGATCGCGAGCGGTTGCGCAAGGTCATCGTCGCCGTGCTCGACGAGCTCGGCGTCGAGCACCCGCTCGCGCGCGAGTCGCGCCGGCGCCTCGCCGCCGCGCTGTACTAACGCCACCGACCGGCGGCTTACGCCTGGGCCGCCGCCGAGGCGTGCTCGCGCACGAGCTGCGCGCTGCGCTCCGGCTGCTCCCAGAAGAACATGTGCCCCGAGCCTTCGAGCACCTCGAGCTGCGCGCCCGGGATGAGGCGCGCGATGAGCTCGCCGTTCTCGACCGCCATGAGGCGGTCCTCGGTGCCGTGGATGACGAGCGTCGGCACCGAGACCTCGCCGAGGCGCTCGCTCGTGTCGTGGCCCATGATCGCCGCGAGCTGCGCCATGAGCACAGGGATCGGCGCCCGGTACTGGCCGGCCAGCTCGCTGTAGAGCTCGTAGGCGCCCTCCTGCTCGCCGTATTCGGCGGCGATCATCACCTCATAGCCCGCGCGCAGCGTGCGCTCGTCGTCGCCGGACAGCACCGCCTCGGCGAGCAGGCCGACGACCTCCATGTCGGTCATCTTCGCTTCCGGGCCACCGGGGAACGTGCAGCCGAGCGTGAGCGTCCGCACGCGCTGCGGCGCGGCCAGAACGAGCTCCTGGGCGACCATCCCGCCCATCGAGATGCCGACGACGTGGGCGGACTCGATCTCGAGCGCGTCAAGCAGGCCGAGCGCGTCCCGGGCGAGGTCGGCGATCGTGTGCTCGCCCTCCCCCAGCGGTCCGCTGCGCCCGGCGCCGCGGTTGTCGAAGAGGATCAGCTCGAAGGTGTCCTCGAGCCCGCCGAGGAAGCCTTCGCCCCAGTGCAGGCTGTTGCCGCCGAGGCCCTGGATGAGCAGCAGGGGCTCGCCGGCTCCGCGGCGTTCGTAGTACAGGTCGTTTCCGGCGATGTCGATGTTCGGCACGACATCGAGGCTACAAGGGCAGCGCGAGCTGGCCGGCGTCGCGCGGAGCCTCCGCGGCCTCGAAGGCGGCGACGCGCACCCCGAGCAGCCGCACCGGCCGCGCCGGCGCGTACTCGCGCAGCAGCTCGAGCGCGACGTTCGTCACGACCGCGGGGTCGTTCGTCGCGCCCGCGATCGTGCGTGCGCGCGTGACCGTGGTGAAGTCCGACAGGCGCACCTTGATCGCGATGTTGCGCCCGCGCCGCTCCTGATTGGCGAGCCGCTCGCAGAGCTGGCGGGCGAGATCGCTCAGGCTCTCCTCCAGCTGCAACGGGTCGGAGATGTCGTAGTCGAACGTCGTCTCGCGCGACTCGGAGACCGCGATTCGCACCGGCGTCAGCACGGCGGAGCCCTCAAAGCGCGCGCGCGCCTGCAGGTCGCGCCCGTGGTTGGCGCCGAAGCGCGCGACGAGCGCGTCGACCGGCGCCGCGGCCAGCGCACCGAGCGTCGTGATCCCCATCTCGGCCAGGCGCGCGGCGGTCTTCGGGCCGATCCCGGGGACGAGCCCCGGCGGATGGCCGGCGAACCGCTCGCAGGCCTGCTCGCGCGTGAGGCAGACGAAGCCGCGCGGCTTCTCGGCGTCCGAGGCGACCTTCGCCACGAGCCGGTTGGGGCCGATCCCGATCGAGCAGTCCAGGCCCGTCGCGGCATGGATGTCCGTGACGAGCCGGCGCATCGCGGCGCGCGGCGCGACGACGCCGGAGAGGTCGAGATAGGCCTCGTCGAGACCGAGGATCTCGACGCGCTCGACGGCGCGCCCGACGAGCTCCATGACCCCGCGCGACGCCTCGCGGTAGGCGGCGAAGTCCGGCGGCACGAGCACCGCGTCGGGGCACAGCCGCCGCGCCCGCGACGTCGGCATCGCCGAGCCGATGCCGAAGCGGCGCGCCTCGTAGGACGCGGTGGTGACGACCGCCCGCGGGCCGCTGCCGGAGACGATGACCGGCAGCCCGCGCAGCTCGGGGCGGCGCAGCAGCTCCACGCTCGCGTAGAACGCGTCGACGTCGAGGTGGGCGATCAGGCTCACAGACACACAATGATGACCTCGCCGGACCGCAGCGCAGCAGGGGGCGGGCGGGGGCGCAGCCCGGGGCATGGAACAATCACGCCATCGCACACGGCCACCGCATCTCGGCGCTCGACGCGTCGTTCCTGCATCTCGAGAAGGCCGGCGCGCGCCTGCATGTCGCATCGGTCACCGTCTTCGACGGTCCCGCCCCGCCCTACGACGAGCTGCGCGAGCTCATCGAGGCGCGCCTGCATCTCGTGCCGCGCTTCCGCCAGCGCCTGGCCGAGGTCCCGCTCGACCAGGGCCGCCCGGTCTGGGTCGACGATCCGCACTTCAACCTGCGCTACCACCTGCGCCACGCCGGCCTGCCCGCCCCCGGCAGCGAGGAGCAGCTGAAGAACCTCGCCGGCCGCCTGTTCGCCCAGCGCCTGGACCGCACGAAGCCGCTGTGGGAGATCTGGCTCGTCGACGGCCTGCGGGACGGTCGCTTCGCGCTCGTCGCCAAGAGCCATCACGCGCTCGTCGACGGCATCGAGGCCGTCGACATCACGACGGTGCTCTTCGACCCCGACCCCGGGGTGGCGATCATTCCGCCGCCGGCGCGCAGCTGGGCGCCCCAGCCGCTGCCGAGCTCCGCCCAGCTGCTCGGCGACGCGCTGTTCGAGCGCGTCACCCGCCCGGCCGAGCTCGCTCGCACCGTGCGGGCCGTCGTGCGCACGCCGCGCCAGCTGCTGCAGGCCGGCCGCGACGGGCTGCAGGCGATGGGCGCGCTCGCGTTCGCCGGCATGCGCCCGGCCCCGCCGACGCCGCTGAACGTCAAGGTCGGCCCGCACCGGCGCTACACCTGGGTCGACGCCGAGCTCGCCGCGCTGCAGCGCGTCAAGGACAGCCTCGGCGGCACCGTCAACGACGCCGTGCTCGCGGTCGTCGCGGGCGCGCTCGGGCGCTTCCTGCGCCACCGCGGCGTCGAGACCGAGGGGCTGCTGCTGCGCGCGCTCGTGCCGGTGCTCGTGCGCAGCTCGTCGCACGCCGACGCGCTCGGCAACGAGGTGGCCCCGATGTGGGTGCAGCTGCCCGTCGGGATCGAGGACCCCGTCCGCCAGCACGCGGCGATCCGCGACGCGACGGCCGGCGCGGAGGACTCCGCCCAGGCGGTCGGCGCGCGCACGCTGACCGAGCTCGCCGGCTTCGCGTCGCCGACGATCATGAGCCAGGCCGCGCGGCTGCAGCAACGCCAGCGCTTCTTCAACCTCGTCGTGACGAACGTGCCCGGCCCGCAGCAGCCGCTCTACCTGCTCGGGCGCCGGCTGCGCGCGCTGTACCCGGTCGTCCCGCTCGCCGGGCGCCAGGCGCTCGGCGTCGCGGTCTGCAGCTACGACGGCCGCCTCGGCTTCGGCCTGCTCGGCGACTACGACGCGCTGGCCGACCTCGACATACTCGCCGACATGCTGGGCGACTCGATCGCCGCACTCGCCGACAGCGCCTCGATCCCCAAGCGCGCGGCCCGCGGCCGCCGCGCCACGCGTGCGGCCGCCGCCGCCCGGCGCCCCGCCACGGGACGCACGCGCTGATGGCCGGCAAGGTGCTGCTCACGCTCGGCACGATCGTGCTGACGCTCGTCCTCGTCGGCGCGATGGCGCTGTTCTTCGTCTCACGCGACGAGTCCACCGTGCCGCACGACGCCAGCAGCGGGCCCGGCGTCGCGCGGACGGGGCCCGTCGCGGGCGCGCCGAAGGTGCGGGCCGGCAACGTCGTGCTGCTGCACAGCGACGAGCGCCTGACGAAGGAGCTGCGCGACCTCGCCGGGCGGATCGCCGGGCCGAGCGACCCGTCGCTCGTGGCGGCCGGTCAGGCGGTCATCGAGCAGCAGTTCCCCAACCTGAGCGTGCCGGTCACCGCCGTGACGGCGACCCGGATGCTCGAGGCGTCGAGCCCCGGCGACCCGGAGCTCGAGCGGTTCATCGAGTACTGGCTCGGGCGCGAGCCGTAGTCCGCGTGTCCAGACCACTGCGCATCGCCCTCGTCCAGATGAACGCCGTCGTGGGCGACATCGCCGGCAACGAGAGCGAGATCTCCGCCGGCATCGCCCGCGCCTACGACGCGGGCGCCCAGCTCGTCGTCTTCCCCGAGCTCGCGCTGACCGGCTATCCGCCGGAGGATCTGCTGCTCAAGGAGCACTTCCTCGCCGACACGCGCGCCGCGCTCGAGCGCATTGCGTCGGACACCACCGGGATCGTCGCGATCGTCGGCTACCCCGAGCGCGCCGAGGACGTCCACAACTCGGCGGCGATCCTCGCCGACGGCAAGGTCCAGGCGAGCTACCGCAAGCTGCACCTGCCCAACTACGGCGTCTTCGACGAGCTGCGCTACTTCCAGCCCGGCGAGCGCGGGGCGACGATCGAGGTCGACGGCATCACGGTCGGGCTGACGATCTGCGAGGACATCTGGCAGCCCGGCCCGCCGCTGTCGGACGAGGCGCTCTCCGGCGCGCGCGTCATCGTCAACCTCTCGGCCTCGCCCTACGTCGCGGGGAAGGGCGCGCGGCGCGAGCAGATGCTCCAGCAGCGCGCCCGCGACGACCTCGCTGCGGTCGCGTTCTGCGGCCTCGTGGGCGGCCAGGACGAGCTCGTCTTCGACGGCTACTCCGTGGTCGTCGATCACGACGGCGCGGTCATCGCCCGCGCGCCGCAGTTCGAGGAGACGATGCTCATCGCCGACGTCGACCCGGTCACGGTCGGCTCGGCCCGGCTGCGCGACACACGCCGCCGCGCGCCGGCCGCGCAGGCGCACGACAGCGTCGACCGGCTCGGGTCGTTCAGCACGCGCGGCGGCGAGGGCGAGCGTCCGCCCGCCGAGAGCACGATCGCGCCGCGCACGGAGATCGTCGAGGAGGTGTACGGCGCGCTCGTGCTCGGCACGCGCGACTACGCGCGCAAGAACGGCTTCGAGCACGTCGTCCTCGGCCTCAGCGGCGGGATCGACTCGACGCTCGTCGCGCTCATCGCCGTCGACGCGCTCGGCGCCGACCGCGTCACCTGCGTGACGATGCCCTCGCCGTACTCCTCGGCGGGCACGCGTGGCGACGCCGAGCGGCTCGCCGAGAACCTCGGCGTGGAGCTGCTGACGATCCCGATCGCGCCGATGATGGAGGCCTTCGACAGCGCGCTGTCGGACATCTTCGCCGGCCGCGAGGCCGACCTCACCGAGGAGAACCTGCAGGCGAGGATCAGGGGAAACCTGCTCATGGCGCTGTCGAACAAGTTCGGCTGGCTCGTGCTGACGACCGGCAACAAGTCGGAGATGTCGGTCGGCTACTCGACGCTGTACGGCGACAGCGCGGGCGGCTTCGCGGTCATCAAGGACGTGCCCAAGCAGCTCGTGTATCGCCTCACCCGCCACCGCGACGAGCGCGCCGGCGGGGAGCTCGTCCCGGCCGAGCTGTTCACCCGCCCGCCCTCGGCCGAGCTGCGCCCCGACCAGCGCGACGACGAGTCGCTGCCGCCCTACGAGGTGCTCGACGCGATCCTCGAGGGCTACGTGGAGCACGATCTCGGCTACGAGCAGCTCGTCGCCCGCGGGCTGCCGGCCGCCGACGTCGACCGCGTCATCAGCCTCGTCGACGTCGCCGAGTACAAGCGCCGCCAGCAGCCGCCGGGGATCAAGGTCACGACGCGCGCGTTCGGCCGCGACCGTCGCGTGCCGATCACGAACCGCTACGGCGGCTGAGGCCGCTCGCGCCCGGTCAGCCGGCCGGGATCGGCCGGACGGCGATCGTCATCCGCGTCAGGGCGCAGAGGCGACCGGCGTCGTCGGTGATCTCGATGTCCCAGATCCAGGTCGTGCGGCCGCGATGGCGGCGCAGCGCACGGGCGTGGATCGTCCCGTCGACGATCGGCCGCAGGAACGACGTGCTGTTGGAGGAGCCCATCGCGGCGTTGCCCTCGGGAATGACGACGACCGCCGTGCCCAGCGAGGCGAGCGTCTCGGCGATCGAGGCCAGCACGCCGCCGTGGACGAGCCCGAACGGCTGGCGCAGCTCGTCGCGGACGGCCACCTGCGCGCGCACGAGATCGTCGGTCACCTCGAGGACCTCGAGACCGTAGAGGGCGTCGAATCCCTGCGGTGCCTGGAAGCGCGGATCGTCGCGCAGGGGATCGCTGCTCATGCGACGCGACAGGCTAGCCGTCCGGCCAGCGCGGGTCCGCGGGCGGGCTCGCTAGGGTGGCGCCTGCATGGCCTCCCTCGACACCCTCACCGACGGCCAGCGCGCCATCCTGCAGCTGCTGCTGCGCCAGGGCAAGTCCTACGACGACCTGGCGACGCTGCTGAAGTCCGACCTCGACGCCGTGCGGGCCCGTGCCCGCGGCGCGGTCGCGGCGATCGGCTCCGACGCCCCTGAGCTCAGCGACGCGCACCGCGACGAGATCGCCGACTACATGCTCGGCCAGCAGACCGCCTCGCAGCGCGCCGCCACGCGCGAGTTCCTCGAGGGCTCGCCGGCCGGCCGCGGCTGGGCGCGCTCGGTCGCGAGCGCGCTGAGCCCGCTGGCCAACGGCGAGCTGCCCGAGATCCCCGCCGAGCGCGAGGAGGTCGCCGAGGCGTTCGAGGCGCTCGACGCCCGTGCCGCCCGCGCCATCGAGGTCGAGAAGAGCTCCAAGCTCGGTGGTCGGCTCATCGCGGCCGGCATCGGCGTCGTGCTGGCGATCGCGATCATCCTGGCGCTCAGCCTCGGCGCCGACGACGACCCCGGGACCGCCGCGAACTCCCCGACGTCCACCACGCCCCAGACCCAGGCGACGACGCCGACCGGTGATGTCTTCGAGGTCAAGGCGCAGGGCAACCTGCGCCCGCCGGACGGCGAGGGCAGCGCCAAGGCCGAGGTCGCGATCGTCCACTTCCCCGACAACGACCAGTACCGGCTCGCCTTCCAGGCCACCGGCCTGCCGCCGAGCAGCTCGCGCGGCTCCTCCTACGGCGTCTGGCTCTACACCTCGGCGAAGGAGAACAGGTTCCTCGGCTTCCCCGACACGCTCGTCGGCTCGGACGGCAAGCTCGAGACGGTCAGCGACCTGGCGCCCGACACCCCGCTGTACCGCGAGGTGCTGCTGACCCGCGAGACCGCCGAGAATCCGAAGAAGCCCGGCACGATCATCCTGCGCGGCCGCATGATCACCGCCACGCCGCAGCAGGCGGGCGGGACGACCGGCGGGACGGCCACCACGCCGGCCACCGGCGGCGCGACCGTGCCGCCCACGACGACGACCCCGTAGGCGTCAGCGCAACCGCAGGGTCGACGGCGTGGCGTGCGTCGTCAGGTTCCACGCCACCGTCTCGAGGTGGCCCCATAGACGGTCGCGGTGCGGCTGGGCGACATCGGCCTCGTCGACGGCGACGCGCATGGCACGCAGCCAGGCGTCCCGGTGCGCTCGCGTGATCCGAAAGTGCATGTGGCGCGCCGCCAGGCGCGCCGGGCCGCGCAGCTGCGTATAGGCGGCGGGGCCTCCCCAGTGCTGGATGAGGAAGAGCCGCAGCCGCTCCTCGGCCGGCCCGAGGTCCGCCTCGGGGTACAGCGGGCGCAGGATCTCGTCGACCGCCACGAGCTCGTAGAAGCGCGCGACGATCCGGCGGAACGTCGCCTCGCCGCCGACGGCGTCGTAGAGGCTCTGGGGCTGCGCGGCCTGCGGTGCTTCGTCGGTCATACATCCAGGCTAGATGCTCAGCGCAGCAGCCCCAGCCCGTCCGCCAGCCAGGCGCGCGCCCGATCGACGTTTGGACCGCTGGGCGCGAGCGTCACGGCCTCGAGCTGCAGCTCGGTCATGACCCGCAGCGCGCGGCGCGGATCGGGCTCGGTCAGCGCCGCCTCGATCCTCGCGGACAGTCTGTCGGGCTTGACCGGCAGCGGCGCGACGCGCACCGCCAGGCGCTTGGTCGTCGGTTGCCAGACGCGATTGAGCGCGAAGACGATCCTGAGCACCCGGGTGGCGCCGTCCAGGATCCACTCCATGAGCGCCAGCCGCTCCCCCGGGCGGATGAGCGTCAGCAGCCCCGCGGGCGCGAAGCCGCCCCAGGGCAGCGCCGCCGACTCGATCTGGGCCGCCGCCAGCTGCGGCGGATAGGCGCGCAGGCGCTCCTGCCACTCCACCAGCCGGCCGCTCGTCCGCAGGGCGACGCCGTGCACGAGCGCATCGGCCGTCGAGGGCATCGCGCCGGCGAGCAGCGCGTCGATCTGCGCCTCGGCGTAGTCGCGCGGCCACCAGATCAGCTCGAGCGCCACCCGCTCGCGGGAGCCCGAGACGCGCCGTGTCGCGCCGTCCTGCGCGCCCCAGGTGCCGAGCTCCTCCAGGCCCGCGGCGCCGGCCAGCCGGAAGCACTCCTCGAGCTCCAGCGGCTCACCGGTGACCACGAGCATCTCGATGTCCGACACCTCGTCGGCCATGCCGCGCGACACGCTGCCGGTGAGCACGACCTCCAGCGCGAGCTCGGCCGGCAGGGCGTCGACCACGCGCTGCGCGAGCCGCCTGAGATCGTCGTTGCGCGCCGTCGTCATCGGGCCGGTCAGCCGAAGGCGAAGAGCGGGGGCACGAAGACGATGACGGCCGCCGCCCACAGCGCGAAGACCGGCAGGTAGGAGGTCTGCCAGCGCTCGAGGCGGTGCAAGCCCGTCCGGCCCCTGAGAAAGCGCACCGACAGCCAGGCGGCCGCGGCGAGGTTCACGAGCAGGACGAGGTTGAGACCCAGCGCCGCCACGCGGTTCGGGGTGAACCCGAGATCGCCGATCCGGGCCACCATCGTGCCGAGCACCATGAGATCGAGCACGAGGGCGCTCGCGACGGCGAGCAGCTGGACGCGGTCCATCAGCCCGGCCGATCCGGCGGGCTCGCGGGCGGACATGGCGTACAGGACGAGGCCCAGCACCACGACGAGGAGGGCGTCGAAGACGCCGAGCAGCTCGCGGTCGAAGCCGTCGGTGACCCCGGACACGGCGTAGGTGCCCGCAGCAAGGGTCAGCATCACGGCGAACAGCGGGGTGAAGAGCATGGTGAGCACCGGCGCCATGTTCTCGACGACGTGCTGCTTGGACTCAACGAGCCATGCCGCGACGATCACGGCACCGGCCGCGCCCGCGGGCAGCACCCACTGGAAGACCTGCTCGACGTCGACCCCGATCGGCTCGAAGATCAGCGCCGTGAGCCCGAGCAGCACGCCGCCGCCGAGCGCGATGAGCACGTAGTAGATGAACCACTCGCCGGTGAAGCGGACGAAGTCCATGCGGCGCTCGTGCGACCCGACGTCGCCGCCCATGTACGCGTAGGCGACGACGAACCACAGCGCGACGGGCAGGTGGGCCACGACGAGCACCTCGGTGGCCGACTCGCCGTCCCAGGGGTAGAGGTTGACGACGAGCGCGAGGAGCGCGAACGGCGCGGCCAGCAGCAGCCACTGCCGGGTGCCGAGCGTGCGCCGACGGGCGAAGTACGCGGCGAGGAGCGGCAGCACGAACAGGCCGAGGTTGCGGAAGAACCACGCCGGCTCCTCGTCGGGGAAGCCCGCGGCGAGGCGCGCGACGTGGATCCCGATGGCCGCCGCGAGGGCGAAGACGAGCGCCTCGAGCCACCCGCTCGACGAGCGCGCCGGCGCCTCCTCGTCGCTCAGGACGAGTTGCTTCCACAGGCGGCCGCTGTGCTCGCGGGCGAACTCCCGTGACAGCGAGTCGAGGTCTCCCATGCGCTTGACCGCGACGAGGAACGCCTCGTCGCCCGTGAGGCCGACCGCGCCCAGCTCGGCGATCTGATCGCGCAGATGCGCGTCGAGCTCGTCGACGTCGCGGCCGTTGAGGGCCGGCGCCTTCGCGACGTAGGCCCGCCACTCGGCGATCTGCGGTTCGAGATCATCCATGGGTCACGCCTGGCCGAGTGCCGTCGGAAACCAATCGGGGCCCCGCCAGACGCCGCCCAGCGCGCGCGTGACGGTCACCCACTGCCGCCGCTGGTCCGCGAGCGCGGAGCGCCCTTCGTCGGTGATCGAGTAGTACCGGCGGCGACGCCCTTCGGGCGGCGAGCGCCAGTCCGTCGTCACGTAGCCAAGCCGCAGGAGCCGATGCAGCAGCGGATAGAGCATGCCGTCCGTCCACTCCAGCTCACCGCCGGAGAGCTCCCGCACCCGCTTGAGGATCGCGTAGCCGTAGCTCTCGTCCTCGGCCAGGATCGCCAGCACGAGCGGCGTCGCCGAGGCCGCGACCAGGTCCTTGTTGATGTTCACCCGCGCCGTCCCATGGGTCGAAGTCATATGCATAGTAGCGCAATGCATAGCGGACGCTGGTAACGGACCACCGGCAATCGGGAATCATGTAGAGAGCACATGCCGAGCTCCCGCAACCCGTCGCCGACCGCCGTTCCCGCGCTGGAGCACGCGCGCACGAACTACGAGCTGGCGCTGGCCTACGATCCCGCCACGGCGGGCTGGCCCGGTCTGCACCTCGGCAGGCTGCTGTATCTCAGCGGCGACGTGCACGCCGCCAAGGAGGCTTTCCGCGCCTCCGTCGCGTCCGGCGACGTCGCCTACGCGCCGGTGGCCTCCTATCACCTCGGCCGCCTGCACGAGGACCTCGGCAACACCGAGACCGCGATCGTGGCGTACCGCCGGGCCGGCGAGTCCGAAGATCCCAAGCAGGCATCGGCGGCGACGTACAAGCTCGGCTGCCTCCTGCAGGCCAAGGGCGACATCGAGGCCGCACGGTCGGCGTTCGAGCGGACCGCCGCGATGAAGAACACGTGGTACGGCCACCTCGGCGACCACGCGCTGCGCACGCTGGGCTGAGCCTGAGCCGTCAGGGGCGGACCAGCGCCTCCAGCGCGTCGAGCGCGCGGTCCAGCTGGCGGCCTCCCGCCGTGCGCACCATGACCCCGCCGAGCAGCCCGAGGCCGCGCATGCGCTGGGCGAGCGTGATCGCCACGCGCGTGGCCGCGTCGCCCGCGCGCTCGAGCCGGATCTCCACCGACGAGGCGGCGAGGATGCGCTCGAACGGCGTGTTGACGAGCTGCTGCTCCCAGCGGCGCACCGCCGGCGCCGCCGACTCGACGACGTGGAAGTCGGCGCGTACCGGCACGCCCTTGGGCGTCGTCAGCACCTGTGTGAAGGCCTCCCCCTCGACGCCCTCCACGCGCGTCACGCGCGGCCACCAGCGCGGCAGGTGGTAGGCGTCGCCGACGATCGCCCACAGCTCCTCGGGCGTCGCGCTCAGCGTTCGCGAGCGGCGCACGGTCGGCATGAGAGCACCTACTCCGAGTCGTAGGTGATGAGCGCGTGCGCCTCGTGCGGGGCGATCGTCGCGCGCCCGGGCAGGAAGGCGAGCTCGATGAGAAACGCACAGCCGACAACCTCGCCGCCCAGCTGCTCGACGAGCGAGCACAGCGCCCGGGCGGTACCGCCGGTGGCCAGCAGATCGTCGTGCACGAGCACGCGAGCGCCGGGCGCGATGCAGTCGTCGTGCAGCTCGAGGACGCTCTCGCCGTACTCCAGCGAGTACGTCGTGCGGATCGTCGTGTGCGGCAGCGTGCCGGGCTTGCGGGCCAGCACGAAGCCCGCGCCGAGCTCGCGGGCCAGCGCCGGGCCGAAGAGAAAGCCGCGCGCCTCGGCGCCGATGACGACGTCCGGGCGCAGGTGCCGCGTGGCCTCGGTCAGCGCGTCGATCGCCGCGCTCAGCCCCACCGGGCTGGCCAGCAGGGGCGTGATGTCGCGAAACACGATTCCCGGCTTCGGGAAGTCCGGGATCGACCGGATGTAGCTCTCAAGAGAGCCGTTGGCCTGACTCACTTGGCGATCTTGCGCAAATCGCGGATGAGCAGCAGGTGCTTGAGGTGCGTCGCCACTGCGGCGAGGTTCTCCAGCGCCTCGAGCGCCTCCTTGCGGCGCTCGGGATTGCGCGAGCGCAGGGCCGGGGCGAGGATCTGCTGCAGCAGCGCGGCCTCGCGATCGGCGGACGAGCGAAAGACGCGCAGGTTGCGCCCGCCGACGCCGTAGCGCGCCAGCTCGGTGACCGCGCCGATGATCTCGCGCTCGGTCTCGTCGTAGTAGTGCTTGCCCGCCCGCAGCTCGCTCTTGATGACGCCGTAGTCCTCCAGCTCGCGCACGAGCGCCGGGTCCGCGCGAGTCTCCTCGAGCACGTCCTCCAGCGCGTACATCGCGCCGCCGTCGGTGACCGACACGCTCGCGCGCCGCTTGCGCTTGCTGGCCATCGCGGCCTGGCTGGCCTCGGGCGTGCCGACCTTGCCGTCGCCGTCGCTCGCGCGGCCCGAGGCCAGCTCCTGACGGATGACGCGCAGCGGCAGGAACTCGTCGCGCTGCAGGCGCAGGATCGTGCGCAGGCGGACCATGTCCGACGGCGAGTACAGCCGGTAGCCGCCCGCCGTGCGGCGCGGGTTGAGCAGCTTCTGATCCTCGAGGTAGCGGATCTTCGAGATCGAGATGTCGGGGAACTCCTGCGCGAGGCCCTTGCAGACCACGCCGATCGTCATCCCCTTCTGACGGCGCTCCTCGTCGGCGCCGGTGGGCGCCTCGGCCGGGGTGTTGTTCGTCGTGGCCATCAGCGCGAGAGGAACGTGAGCTTGTACTTGCCGACCTGCAGCTCGTCGCCGTCCTCGAGGCGATGCGTCTCGATGCGGTGGCGGTTGACGTAGGTGCCGTTGAGCGACCCGAGGTCGTCGAGGTGCCAGTCGCCGCCGCGGCGCACGATGAGCGCGTGGTCGCGCGAGACGGTCACGTCGTCGAGGAACACGGCGCTGTCGGGACGCCGGCCGATCGGCATCCGCTCGCCCTCGAGCGGGAAGCTCTCCCCCACGCGGCCGCCACCGGCCCGGATGACGAGCGCCGCGCCCTGCGCGACGACGTCCTCGAGCTCGACCGGGATGAGGTCGCCGGTCTCATCGATCCTGTACGTCGCGGTGACAGGGTCCGTCGGAGGCTCGGGGGTTCCGATGAACGCCCCGCACTTCTGACAGTAGTTGGCACCCTCGGCGTTGAGGAATCCGCATTCGGGGCAGTGGTGCGTCAACCCTCACTCCTGCGAAGTACGCCCCGCGAGAATGTCGGTGAGCCGCTGGACGTCGGCGCCGGAGATCACATCCTCGCCGGTCTCGTGCTTCTTGCGCAGGCGGTTGACGAGCTCCGCGCGCAGGATGTCGATCTTGCCGTGCAGGATGCGACGGCGGTAGGAGACTTCGACCTCCTCCTCGGTCAGCTGACCGATGAGGTCCTTCAGCTCCTGGTCGGCGAGCGAGCCGAGGTCGGGAAACGTGTCCATCAAGAAGCTCTCCTCCGTAAGAAAGGTTGGCCGGCCGAGGCGGCTCGCCGAGCATACCAGCGCAGGCCTTTCCTTCAAGCTGAGCTTGAGAGTCCCGTCGGCGACCCGGCTTGCGGGGTGACAGGGCGAACCGGTAGGCTTCGGACTTCGGTCTTAGGCCACCCTAAAGCGCGCCCTCCGCTTGCCCCCCACGCCCCCGACCCCCAGCCGGCTGCCGATGCCGACGCTCATCGATCCCGCGGCATGCGACGCCTGCGAGCTCGCGCCGGGGTCCCTGCAGCGCGTGCGGCAGATGCAGGCGCTGCGCGAGCAGGCCTGGAGCCTGGACGAGATCGCCCTGCGCTTCGGCGTCTCGCGCGAGCGGGTGCGCCAGATCCTGCGTGCGCACGGCGGGCCCGATCCGCAGGACATCGCCGAGGCGCGCCGGCGCCGCGCCGAGGCGCAGGCCGAGGCGCGCATCGACGAGCTGCTCGCGCGCTGGCGCGCCGGTGAGCCGCCGCGCACCGCCGCCTCCGCGCTCGGGCTGCAGGCCGCCGCGTGCCGCAGCACCATCGAGCGCTTCGCCACGGAGGTCGACCGCGCCGCGCGCAAGGCGAGCATGGCCGGTGGCCGCGCGGTCAACACGTACACCGACCGCGACATCATCCTCGCGCTCACGTCGGTCTGCACCCGCGTGGGCCGCGTGCCGAGCGCCAAGGAGTACGCCCTCCACGCCCGCCAGCTGAACTACCCCAGCCTGCCGACGATCCTCAACCGCATGGGCGGCTGGGCGCACGCGCTGCGCGCCGCGGGCATGCAGCCGATCAGCTCGCCGCCCCGCGCCCGCACGCGGCGCTGGACGGAGGAGGCCTGCTGGGCCGCGCTGCGCGCGGTCGTCGTCGAGCTCGGCGAGATCCCGACGGTCCTGGGCTATGAGCGCCACGCCGCCGGCCGCGACGAGCTGCCGTCGTCGGCGACCCTGCGCAACCGCCTCGGGCGCTGGAGCGCGATCACGACACAGCTCGCCGCGCAGCGCGAGCTGACCGGCGATCTAGGCGACGGGAGCGTCGCGCTGCGCGCGTAGCTGGGCCAGGGCGTCGCGCGCGTAGAGCACGACGGCGTAGTAGGCGAGCGCGAGGCCGATGTAGAGCAGCACCTCGGCGAGCGTCAGCAGGTTGACGAGGGCGAAGAAGATGGCCGACATCGTCGGCCACACCGCGGCCCGGCCGGGCCAGTTGATCGTCAGCTGCAGGCCGCGCCGCTGACCGAGCGCGCCGGCCACCAGCAGCAGGAGCTCCCGGAGGACGAGCACGGCGATCGCCCAGCGCGGCAGCAGCTCGAAGTGCCAGCAGACGACGACGCCGGCGACGACGAGCAGGCGGTCGACGAAGGGTCGAGCAGCGCGCCCAGGCGGCTGTACTGGCCGGTGATCCTCGCCGCCATGCCGTCGAAGTAGTCGCTCCACGAGATGACCGCGAAGATCACCGCCGGCAGCGCATCGGTGCCGTTGTCGGAGCTCAGCGCGAGCACGAGGAAGACCGGGATCAGGACGAACCGCACGAAGCCGATCGCGTTGGGGATCGTCCAGACGTTCCACGGCTGGTCTCCCAGCGTCTGCGGCGGCGGCGGGCCGGAGCGGTCCAGCCCGGCCAACCGGCGGAACGTCAGACGCGCCTTCTCGGCGGCCTGCTCGAGCGCCGGCGCGTCCGGG
Source organism: uncultured Actinomycetes bacterium (assembly GCA_963751065.1). Classification (GTDB taxonomy): domain Bacteria; phylum Actinomycetota; class Thermoleophilia; order Solirubrobacterales; family Solirubrobacteraceae; genus CADCVQ01. Next base: position 149,631 of record CAVVTD010000007.1, on the reverse strand, counting down.
TCCACGGCGAGCTCGTCGCGCTGCTCTACGGGAGCGTCCGCCACAGCTCGACCACCGCCTCGGCGGCTCCCACGAGCGGGATGCCGCCCTCGACGTCCTGCAGGCCGCGCCGGATCTGCGCCTCGGCGCGCCCCTCCTGCAGCGAGCGCCGGCCGACGGTCAGCCGCAGCGGGCAGCCGAGCAGCTCGGCGTCGGCGAACTTCGCACCGGGACCGAGGTCACGGTCGTCGAGCAGGACCTCGAAGCCGGCCGTGCGCAGCTCGCGGTACAGGCCCTCGGCCGCGGCGAGCTCGTCGCTGCCGGGCTTGCCGAGCGCGACGACCTCCACCTGCCACGGCGCGAGCGCGCGCGGCCAGGAGATGCCCTTCTCGTCGGCGAACTGCTCGACGGCGGCCGCGACGATCCGCGCGGGCCCGATCCCGTAGGAGCCCATGACGATCGGGCGCTCCTTGCCCTCGACGTCGAGGTACGTCGCGCCCAGCGGCTCGGAGTAGCGCGTCCCGAGCTGGAAGATGTTGCCGACCTCGATGGCCGGCTCGATGGTGATCGCCTGCCCGCCGACGGTGTCGCCGGCCTCGACCTTGCGCACGTCGACGCGCTCGAAGGCGAAGTCGCGGCCGGGCTCGACGCCGCGCAGGTGGTGGTCGCGCTCGTTGGCGCCGACGACGAAGCCGCCGTCGCCGACCGCCTCGTCGAGCAGGATCGGCACGTTCGCGCCGACCGGACCGATGAAGCCGGGCGGGCCGATCTTGTCGGCGATCTCCTCCTCGCGGGCGGGACGCCACGGCGCGCCGAGGGCGTTCGTGAGCTTGATCTCGTTGATGCGGTGATCGCCGCGCACGAGGACGAGCACGAGCCCGCGGCCGCCGACCTGCCCGGAGCTGCCGTCGACGACGACCGGAAACGCCTTGAGGAGCGCCCCGGCCGGCACGCCGAGGCGGCGCGTGACGTCGTCGACGGTCGTCGCGGCCGGCGTGTGGACGGCCTCGGGCGACGACAGCGGGTCGGGGAGATCGACGGGCTGCGGATCGGCGGTGGCGACCTCCACGTTGGCGGCATACCCCGGCGCGAGCGCGACCTCGTTCTCACCCGCGCGGCAGGGCGCCATGTACTCGTGCGCCCCCGAGCCGCCCATCATCCCCACGTCGGACTCGACGCTGTACCAGCGCAGGCCGGTGCGATCGAAGATCCGGTCGTAGGCCCCGGCGTACGCCTCGTAGTGCGCGTGCAGCCCCGCCTCGTCGCGGTCGAACGTGTAGGCGTCCTTCATGATGAACTCGCGGGTGCGCAGCACGCCGGCGCGCGGCCGCGGCTCGTCGCGTTCCTTGACCTGGAAGTGGTAGAGGCTGAACGGCAGGTCGCGATAGGAGCGCACGACCTGCGCGACGTGGGTCGTCACGCATTCCTCGTGCGTCATCGCGAGCACCATGTCGGCGCCCTTGCGGTCCTTGAGCTTGAACAGCTCGTCGATCTCGTAGCGGCCGGTGCGGTGCCACGCCTCGGCCGGCTGCAGGACCGGCATGAGCATCTCCTGGCCGCCGACGGCGTCGATCTCCTCACGGATGATCTGCACGACGTTCTGGTGAATCCGCCAGCCCGCGGGCAGCCAGGTCCACAGCCCGGTGCCGAGCTGGCGGACGAGGCCGGCGCGGACCATGAGCTTGTGTGAGACCGCCTCGGCGTCGGCGGGCGGTTCGCGTTCGGTCGGGAGGAGAAGCTGCGAGAGTCGGGTCAAGGTAGGGCCAAGCCTACGCGGGTAGAGTCAGAAGCGAGTCCGACGAACAGAGGAGAAACGCCCTATGGCCTTCGAGGTTCCGCCCCTGCCGTACGCCCCCGATGCGCTCGAGCCGCACATCGACGCGCAGACGATGTCGATCCATCACGACAAGCATCATCAGGCGTACGTCGACAAGCTCAACGCTGCCCTGGAGGGAACCGAGCACGCCGATTCGTCGATCGAGGACATCATCGCCAACCTCGACGCGATCCCCGAGGACAAGCGCGGCCCCGTGCGCAACAACGGCGGCGGCCACTACAACCACTCGCTCTTCTGGCCGACGATGAGCCCCGACGGCGGCGGCGCCCCGGACGGCGACCTCGGCGCGGCGATCGACGACGCCTTCGGCTCGTTCGACGACTTCAAGGAGAAGTTCGAGGCCGCCGGCGTGGGTCAGTTCGGCTCCGGCTGGGCGTGGCTCGTCCTCGATGGTGGCTCGCTCGCCATCACGAGCACGCCCAACCAGGACAACCCGCTCACCTCCGGTAAGACGCCGCTGCTGGGCAACGACGTCTGGGAGCACGCGTACTACCTGAAGTATCAGAACAAGCGCCCGGATTACCTGAAGGCGTGGTGGAACACCGTCGACTGGTCGGTTGTCAGCGAGCGCTACAGCGCCGCGGTCGGCTGATCGGCCACAGGTCGCGCTACTTTCGCGACAATGTCCGTGTTCATAGGGCGGGACGGAACGAGTCCGTCCCGCTCGCGCGTTAACTCACCCACGTCCGGCAGGAGCTTCATGTCGACCAGCATCCGTTCGATCGTCCTTGCGCTTGTCCTCGGCGCGCTGCTTGTTCCTGCCACCGCGCAGGCGAGTCCGAGCCAGATGTCGATCATGATGGACGATGACCTGCTCGTGTACCGCAACGACGCCACGGCGGCGCGCGCGCTCACGCAGATGAAGTCCCTCGGCGTGGACACGATCCGCGTCACGGTGCTCTGGGAGACGGTCGCCGAGAACGCTCGGTTCCTCAAGGCCGACATCGCCAAGCTCCGGGGCGAGGAGTTCACACGCGCCCGCAAGGCCGCCCGGCGCCAGAACGCGCGCTTCAAGCCCGCCAACCCGTCGACCTACCCGATCCGCAACTGGGACCGCTACGACAACCTCGTGCGCGCAGCGACCGAGCGCGGGATCCGCGTGTACTTCAACATCACCGGGCCCGGACCGAAGTGGGCGCACGCCAAGAAGCCCAAGGGATCCACCGCGTCGCAGCGGACCTTCAAGCCCAAGGCGCGTGAGTTCAAGCTGTTCGTGACCGCCGTGGGCAAGCGCTTCGACGGCACCTACCGCGACGAGAACGGCTCGCGATCGGCGCTGCCGCGCGTGAGCATGTGGTCGCTGTGGAACGAGCCCAACCAGGGCGGCTGGCTGTCGCCGCAGTGGGAGAACGGCAGGCCGGCCTCCCCCGCGATCTTCCGCAAGCTCTACCAGCAGGGCTACGCGGGCCTCGTCGCAACCGGCCATCGCGCCGACAACGACATCATCCTGCTCGGTGAGACGGCGCCGCTGGGCAGCGACGCCAAGACCGGCAAGTCGCCCATGCGGCCCAAGCTGTTCATCCGCGAGCTCTTCAACGGCGACCTCGGAAACGGGCTGCCGGCGACCGGCTTCGCCCACCACCCATACACGAAGAACGTGTCGCCGGTCGTCCGCGATCCGCACCCGGACTCGGTGACGATGGCGAACATCTCCGAGCTGGGGACGCTGCTCGACGAGATGTCGGCGAGGACCGGCGGCAAGGTCGCGGCCGGACTGCCGCTGTTCATGACCGAGTACGGCTTCGAGACCAACCCGCCCGATCCGTTCTCCGGCGTGACCGCCGCGCTGCAGTCCAAGTACAACGCGCTCGGCGACTACCTCGCCTACCTCAACCCGCGGATCGCCTCGCAGGCGCAGTTCCTGCTCGTCGACGTGCCGCCCGTCAAGGGCAAGCCGAAGACGTCCAAGAGCTACTGGTTCACCTACCAGTCCGGGCTGTACTACCAGCGCGGCCAGCCCAAGCCGGCGGCGTACTCCTACGCGTTCCCGTTCATCGCGACGGCGACCCCGACCGACCCGGTCACCGGGCAGCCGTCGGCGCACTTCTGGGGTCAGCTGCGCTTCCAGGCGACCGGCGTCGCGGACTCCGTCCAGATCCAGTGGAAGCCGGCCGACGGCTCGGCCGACTGGGTCACGGTCGGCGATCCGGTGCCGACCGACCCGACCCGCGGCTACTTCGAGGCCGACCGCGTGGCACCGATCGCCGCTCCCGGCTTCTGGCGCGCGATCTGGCTGGACGCCAACGGCGCCATCGGGCTGTTCACCGGCCCCTCGGACGGCCTGTCCTAGACAGCTCGGTGATCGCGCGGTGCCGGCGTTGCGCCGGGACCGCGCGGTCGCCGCACGCGCTAGTGGGTCGCCTCACGGCCCACTAATCAGGCGCGGGTGAAACGGCGCCCGGCGACCGGCGAGGCGTCCTCGTCGATCTGAAGCGCGGCGAGGACGTCGTCGCCGCCGTTGTGCGCCTCCGCCTCGGCCTTCTCGAGCGCGGCGAGCCGCTCGGGCGTCATCGCCGTGGCGTCCTCGTTGAGCTCCAGCCAGCGGGCGCCCTCGGCGGCGGCGCGCTCGTCGACGTCGATGCGCTTGGAGGTCGTGTACTTGTCGATCTCCTCGAAGAGGACGTCGACGAGTTGGGCGGTCGGCACCTTGCGCAGCGGCTTGCCGCGGCTGAAGATCAGGCCCTCGTTCTTCGCGCCGGTGATGCCGAAGTCCGCGTGCGACGCCTCGCCGATGCCGTTGACGGCGCAGCCGAGGACGGCGACCTCGATCGGGTCGTCGTAGGCCTCCAGCCGGCGCTCGATCTCCATGACGACGGTGTCCATGTCGAACTGCAGGCGACCGCACGTCGGGCAGGCGATGAGGACCGGACCGCGCTCGCGCAGCTGCAGGGCCTTGAGGATCTCCCAGGCGACCTTCACCTCCTCCTCGGCATGGAACGTCGAGAGGCTGATGCGGATCGTGTCGCCGATGCCGTCGGCGAGCAATGTGCCGAGGCCGACGGCGGACTTCAGGCTGCCCGACCACTTCGTGCCGGCCTCGGTGATGCCGAGGTGCAGCGGGTGGTCGATCTTCTCGCTCAGCAGGCGGTTGGAGGCGATCGTGTTGGGCACGTTCGTCGACTTGATCGAGACCTTGAAGTCGTGGAAGTCCAGGCGATGCATGAGCTCGACGAACTCCGTCGCGGCGGTCGTCAGGGCCTCGACCGGGTTGTCGCGCTCGAGGACGTGCAGGTGCCTGGGCAGCGAGCCGGAGTTCACGCCGATGCGCATCGGGGTGCCGGCCGCCTTCGCCCGCGCGACGACCTCGGCGACCTTGTCCGGACCGCCGATGTTGCCCGGGTTCAGGCGGATGCAGTGCGCGCCGGCGTCGATCGCCTTCAGCGCGAGCGTGTGGTTGAAGTGGATGTCGGCGATGATCGGGATCGGCGACTGCACGACGATCGTCCTGAGCGCCTCGATGTCCTGATCGCGCGGCACGGCGACGCGGACGATGTCGGCGCCCGCCTCGGCGACCTTGTGGATCTGGTCCATCGTCGCCGCGAGGTTGGCGGTCTCGGTCTTCGTCATCGTCTGGACGGCGACGGGGGCGCCGCCGCCGACGGGAACGTTGCCGACCATGATCTGTCGCGCTGAGGCCATGTCCCCATTCTACGGCGGGCCCTGGGCAGCCCGATCACTCCCGGTTATCGTCGCCCGATGAGCGACTACACGATCACCCAGGCAGACGACGTCGCCGACGTGCTCGGCGACTACCCCGGCGAGATGCGCATGCTCACCGAAGCGATCGGCGCCGAGCAGGTCGCGTTCACGTACCGGCGGATGCCCGCGCAGACCGGTGGCAAGGGCAGCTACGGCCATTCGCACCGCACGCAGGAGGAGGTCTACTTCGTCATCGCGGGCACGCTGCAGTTCAAGCTCGGCGACGAGATCGTCGACGTCGGGCCGCTGACCGCGGTGCGCGTCGCGCCGGCCACCGTGCGCTCGGTCTGGAACGAGGGACCCGACGACGTCGAGGTCGTCATCTGCTCGGTGCGCCTCGACGACCAGTCCTCCGAGCACGAGATGCACGCGGACTTCTGGCCGTAGGCGTGGGCGGAGCCGGCGCGCAGTACGTCTTCGGCTACGGCTCGCTGGCCGCCGACCTGCCCCGCAGCCATCCCGCCGTCCTGCCCGGCCGGCGCCGCGGCTGGGGCGTGGCGATGGACAACGGCGTCGACGTGCCCGGCTACAAGCACTACCGGCTGCGCGCCGATGGCAGCCGCCCCGAGGTGTTCGTCGCCTTTCTGGACCTGTTCGATGATCCCGCAGCCGCGACCCACGGCGTCTGCGTGGCCGTCGACGACGCGCAGCTGGCCGCGATCGACCACCGCGAGCGCAATTACGAGCGCATCGACGTCACCGATGTCGTGATGCCGGCGCGCGGCACGGTGTGGGCGTACCTCGGATCCGCCGAGGGGCGCCGCCGGCTGAGCCGCGCGCGCGACGCAGGACTCGCCGTGATCAGCCGTGACTACCTCCGCCGCACCCGCGCATCGTTCGCCGCGCTTGGCGACGACGCGCGAGCGGACTTCGAGGCCAGCTCCGCGGTCGGCGATCTGCCGGTCTGGGACCTCGAGCGCTTCGAGAACCCCGCCTGACGCCGGCTGTAGGACGCCGTGTAGGTCTTCGCCGACGCGGGCGTGCGGATCGTGTGGGCGCGAGCGGCGCCGCGCAGATCGTGCCGACGAGCTATCTGACGCCGAAGCCCTCGCCGCTCGTCAATCGTCCGATGTCGTTGGACAACCCGACGTAGAAGAGCAGCAGGACGAGCACGAAGCCGACCGCCGAGGCGCGCTCCATGACGCGCAGCGAGATCGCCCGGCCGCGGACCTTCTCGGCGAGCGCCCAGAAGATGTGGCCGCCGTCGAGCGGCAGGAACGGGAAGAGGTTGATGATCCCCAGCGACAGCGAGATGAGCGCGAGGATGCTGACCGCGCGGACGGTGTCGAACTCGAAGCTCTGGCGGGTCGCCTCGTAGGAGCCGACGACGCCCGAGACCTCGTCGCGCGCCTCCGGGTCGTAGACGAGCTTGACGATGCTCGAGACCGTCGTCGTCGTGACGTCCCACATGCCGGTGACGCTGAGCTTGGCCGCCTCGCCCACGCCGATGTCGACGCCGCGCGTGCCGAAGCCGAAGCCGATGAGCAGCCGCTTGGCCTCGGCGTCGTAGCGCGGCACGACCTGCAGCGTGCGCTGCACGCCGTCGCGCAGCACGACGACCTTGACGGGCTCGGTCGCGGCGCAGCCCTGGCGCACCTTGCCGGCGCAGCTGTGGCCGGCGATCGCGGCGCGCATCGCCTCGACGCGCTTCTCGCCGGTCTCGACGGAGATGCCCGGCGCGAAGCCCGGCTTGCCGTCGACGGAGACGATCCGGTCGCCTGCGAGCAGCTGGCCCTGCGCCGGGCTGCCCTTCTCGACGCGCTCGACGATCGGTGCCACGTGCGGCATCGGCCGCGACGCGAACAGCACCCAGAGGATGAGGAACGCCAGGACGATGTTCACCGCGGGGCCCGCGGCGATGACGACGATCCGCTTCCAGACGGGCTGGCGGAAGTACGCGCGGTGCGCGACCTCCGGAGGGATGACCTCCTCCGGGTTCATCCCGGTGATCTTCACGTAGCCGCCGAGCGGGATCGCCCCGACGGCGTACTCGGTCTCGCTGTTCTTCGGCCGCCACTTGGCGACGAGCGGCGGGAAGAACAGGGCGAAGCGCTCGACGCGCATCCCCACCGCCTTGGCGGCGACGAAGTGCCCGAACTCGTGCAGGATGATCAGCGCGGCGAAGCCGGCGAAGGCGAGAAAGAAGCTCACCCGATCGAGTGTAGGTGCCGTCCGGGCCTGGCTGGCCGGGTCGGCACCCGGTCTTCGTCAGTCCTTATACGGGTCGCGCGTGTCGCCGGGCGCCATCGCAACGCCCAGCGGCGTGAGCGTGTGGAGGATCCGCACCGTGCCGGCGTGCGCGGCGAGCACGTCGGCGAGCCGCTTGTAGGCGCCCGGCGCCTCCTCGGCGTTGGCGCCGCGCAACTCGATGCCCCGGGCGGCCAGATCGGCGGTGGTCGCGGCCCAGTCGATCGCGCCGGTGGTCTCCCGGACCCAGGTCTTGCGCAGGTTCGTCGATCCGCATTCCGGGCAGGCGTCGGGTCGCGGGGTGCGCGGCGGCTGGATCCACGTGCAGTCGCGCGTGTTGCAGCGCGTCCGCCGGCGTGTGCGGCCTGCCGCTGCAGTGCGTGACATCGCCCGGCCGGCGCCGTGGACGGTCGAGTAGAGCGCCGCCTCGGAGGTGGGCGACTCGACGCCCTCGAGGATCACCGCCGGCTCGCCCATCGTGGCGCCGACGAACCCGCGCTGGCCCGGGGCGGCCGGCGTCGCGCCCTTGCGGACGACCCAGAAGTCCTCGCCGCCGTGCGTCTCCGGCCAGGCGAAGTTGTGGTGGTTGTGGACCGGCTCGCCGAACGGCTGCGCGCCGAGGATTCCCAGCACCTGGTCGACGACGACCTCGCGGCCCGCGTAGGCGTACTCGCCGGCCAACCGCATTGCCGCGATGTAGGCGTGGCCGAGCGCGGAGTCGATCCGCAGCACGTCCGGCGCGGACTCCATCTCGCCCTCGACGCCGCGGTCGGTGAACGAGCCGCCCTGCGCCATCGCCAGGAAGCCGCTGGCGGTCTTGTGCCCGAACCCGCGCGAGCCGAAGTGCACGCCGATCCACACGCGCCCGGTCTCGTCGGCGAACAGGTCGACGTAGTGGTTGCCGGCACCCACCGTGCCGAGCTGCTTGCGCGCCGTCGACAGCAGCGCGCGCTGCGGCTCGAACTCGGCGTGGGCGATCTTGTCGAAGACGGGGTGGTCCGTCACGCCGCCGTCGGAGCGCCCCATGCCGAAGCTCACCTCGCTGAAGATGCGGTCCATCAGCCTGGGCAGCGCCTGCTGGAAGCCGCCGTCGGCGTGGAGGCTCGTCGCGACCGCGAGGTTTCCGCAGCCGATGTCGTACCCGACTGCCGCCGGGCTGACGTGGTCGCGGTAGGCGACGACGCCGCCGATCGGCGCGGAGTAGCCGAAGTGCCCGTCGGCGCACAGGACGCCGAGCGAACCGTCCTCCTGAGCGAGACAGCGCGCCAGCTGGTCGACGACGCGCTGGTCGTGCTCGCCGAAGATCGTCAGGTTGCCGTGCGGTGTGGTGGTCATGCGCGTCGTCCTCCAGGACAGCATGCCAACGGCGCGCGACTCGAACCATGCGGCCCGACGGCGTATCCGCGTCGGGTGAACACCCGGCCGGCGGTTTGAGTCCGGCGAGGGCGGCCTAGCCGAGGATGCGCTCCGACCAGACCTCGACGAGCTCCGCGGCGACGGCGCGGGCCTCGCGGTCGGCCTCGTAGAGCGACTCGAACGCGCGCACGCGGCCGGCTGGCAGGCGCTCGAGGGCGCCTTCGATGACCGCGGGGATCCCGAGGAAGCTCAGGCGGCCGGCGAGGAACGCGTGGACGGCGACCTCGTTGGCCGCGTTGAGCACGCAGGGCGCGGTGCCGCCGGCGATCGCCGCCGCGCGGGCGAGCGCGAGCGCGGGGAACGCCTCCATGTCGACCGGCTCGAAGGTCAGCGCGCCGATCTCCGTGAGGTCGAGCCCGCGGACCGGGACGTCGACGCGGTCGGGGTAGTGCAGCGCGTAGGAGATCGGCACGCGCATGTCGGGGTGGCCGAGGTGCGCGAGCGCGGCGCCGTCGCAGAGCGTGATCATGCTGTGGACGATCGACTGCGGGTGCACGACGACCTCGATGCGGTCGTAGGGGATCCCGAAGAGGTGAAAGGCCTCGATGACCTCCAAGCCCTTGTTCATGAGCGTCGCCGAGTCGATCGAGATCTTGCCGCCCATGTCCCAGGTCGGGTGCGCGAGCGCCTCGTCGACGGTGACCTCGGCGAGCTCCGCGCGCGTGCGGCCGCGAAACGGGCCGCCGGACGCGGTCAGCACGAGCTTGTCCACCGTGCCCGGTCGCTCGCCCGCGAGCAGCTGGTGTAGCGCCGAGTGCTCGGAGTCGACCGGCAGGATCTGCGCGCCGGTGGCCTCGGCGAGCGCCATGACGAGCTCGCCGCCTACGACGAGCGACTCCTTGTTGGCGAGCGCGAGGTCGATCCCTTCCCCGAGCGTCGCGACCGTCGGGCCGAGACCGGCCGAGCCGACGAGCGCGTTGAGGACGAGGTCGGCGCCGGACTCGAGCACGAGCCGCACGAGGCCCTCGGCGCCGACGAGCACCTCGCCGTCGGTCCACCGTTCGGCCGCGCGGGCGCCGGCGTCCGGGTCGGCGAGCGCGATCCGGTCGACGCCGAACTGTTGTGCCTGCTCGATGAGGGCGTCGGAGGAGCGCTCGGCGCTCAGGCCGACGAGCTCGAGCTCGGGATCGCGCGAGACGATGTCGAGCGCCTGCGTGCCGATCGAGCCGGTCGAGCCGAGGATGAGAAGGCGGCGGGGCATGTGCGGCGCCATTCTCGCAGGCGGTGGTGTGCGAGCTGCGGTGTGGGTGTGCGCTTCGCATAGCGCGACTCGGGCGATCGCGTCGTCGAACGGCATCGATGAGGGTGTGTGAGTCGGTTCGGTTGCGGGCCGTCCGGCCGGGGCCTGCGTCGGTGTGTCGAATTCTTCGCGGCCCGCGCGAATTCTTCGACACACCGCCAGCACCTGCGGCGCGTGACGCGGTAGGTCCGATATTCGGACTCGGCGCGTCCACGACGCTGCTCGCGGAGCGTTCGGCTCGCCGGCGCGACCGCCGAACCTGGAGCTCCCGCCGACACCCGCACCAGTCACACACGCTCAAAGATGCAGTTCGCCAACGGCAACGCAAACCCAGCGCGACAGCGCACGAGCCCCACCTATCCTCGGCGCACCATGACCCGGCGCCCCACCATCGCCATCACCTGCTCCATCGGCGACATCCGCTCCGGCGAGTGGGATGAGCACGCCGCCTACTCCCCGATCGCCTACGTCCGCGCCGTCCAGCGCGCCGGCGCCCGCGCGATCCTGCTCGTCGCCGACGAGCAGGATGCCGCCGACCCAAACGAGCTGCTGAACACGATCGACGGCCTCATCCTCAGCGGCGGCGGCAGCGACGTCGCGCCGCGCTGCTACGCGGCGCGACGCCACCCCGCCACCGCCGCCGAGGAGCCACATCGCGACGACTTCGAGCTGGCGCTCGCTCGCGCCGCGCGCGAGTACGACATCCCGCTGCTCGGCATCTGCCGCGGCATGCAGCTGCTCAACGTCGGCTACGGCGGAACGCTGCACCAGCACCTCCCCGACGTGCTCGGTCACGACGAGCACCGCGAGCTGCCCGCCGCGTTCGCCCGCCACGAGGTCCGGATCGAGCCCGGCTCGCTCGCCGCGACCGCCACCGGCAACGAGACCGAGGCCGTCCTGTCGCACCATCATCAGGGGCCCGACGCGATCGGCGAGGGCCTGCACGTCAGCGGCCGCGCGACCCGCGACGACAGCGCCGAGGCGATCGAGGATCCGCGCGCCCGCTTCCTGCTCGGGGTCCTCTGGCACCCCGAGGAGGACGAGCGCTCGCGGGTCGTCGGCGCGCTCGTCGACGCCGCGCGCGAACGGCAACGTTCGCGCGAGGGTTGACTTCATGGTCGCCGGGAACGTAGCGTCGCGCTAGCTCCCATCCCCCGCCCGCCATGGAGGTGCATCCGCGTGCCGCGTTACGAGAACGTCGACGAGGGCTATCTGGACCAGCGGAAGTTGAAGTCGGGTGCGGCGGGGTGGGTCCTGCTGGCGGGCCTCGGGGTCGCCTACGTGATCTCCGGCGACTTCGCCGGCTGGAACTTCGGCCTCGCCGAGGGTGGCTGGGGCGGCCTGCTCATCGCCACCGTCCTCATGGGGATCATGTACACGTGCATGGTCTTCGCGCTGGCGGAGATGTCGTCGGCGATGCCGACCTCGGGCGGCGGCTACACGTTCGCGCGTAGAGCGATGGGGCCGTGGGGCGGCTTTCTCACCGGCACGGCGATCCTCATCGAGTACGCGATCGCGCCCGCCGCGATCGTCGTGTTCATCGGTGGCTACGTCGAGTCGCTGGACATCCTCGGCATCACCACCGGCTGGCCGTTGTATCTCTTCTTCTACGCCGTCTTCGTCGGCGTGCACCTGATCGGCGTCGGCGAGGCGCTGAAGGTCATGTTCGCGATCACGGCGCTGGCCGTCGTGGCGCTCGTCGTGTTCGTGGTCGGGATGATCCCCGAGTTCAGCGCGTCGAACCTGACCGACATCAAGCCGGACCCCAGCAAGTCCGGCGCCAGCGAATTCCTGCCCTTCGGCTACGCGGGCGTGCTCGGCGCGTTCGTGTACGGCATCTGGTTCTTCCTCGCCGTCGAGGGTGTGCCGCTGGCGGCCGAGGAGGCGCGCGACCCGAAGAAGGACATGCCCAAGGGGATCATCGTCGCGATGGCGATCCTGCTCGTGTTCGCCGCGCTGATCCTCACGCTGGCGCCGGGCGCAGCGGGGTCGCAGACGATCATGGACTCCGACAACCCGCTGCCGCTGGCGGCCGACACCGCTCTCGGCGACGGCTCGTTCATCGGCGAGTTCGTCAACTACGCCGGCCTCGCGGGGCTCATCGCGAGCTTCTTCTCGATCATCTACGCGTACTCGCGGCAGCTGTTCGCGCTGTCGCGGGCGGGGTACTTCCCGCGCGCGCTGTCGGTGACGTCCGAGCGCCGGGTCCCGCACGTCGCGCTCATCGTGCCGGGCATCATCGGCTTCCTGCTCGCCGCGATCACCGAGGACGGCGCGCGGATGATCCAGATCGCTGTCTTCGGCGCGACGGTCTCCTACGTGCTCATGCTGCTCAGCCACATCATCCTGCGCCGCACCGAGCCCGACCTCGAGCGTCCGTACACCACCCCCGGCGGCACGCTCACCTCGGGCGTCGGGCTCGTCTTGGCCATCGCGGCCGTGATCGCGGTCTTCGCGGTCGACGAGAAGGCGGCGTTCATCACGCTCGGCGTCTACGTGCTGGCGGCCCTGTACTTCGCGCTGTACTCGCGCCACCACCTCGTGGCCCAGGCGCCCGAGGAGGAGTTCGCCGCGCTCGCTCAGGCCGAGGCGGAGCTGAAGGGATGACGCTCGACGAGCTGAAGGTGCTGACGCAGGAGGGCGAGGTCGACACCGTCGTCCTCGCCATCTGCGACATGCAGGGTCGGCTCATGGGCAAGCGGCTGACGGCGCGCCACTTCGTCGAGGAGGTCGCCGGGCACGGCGCGGAGGGCTGCAACTACCTGCTCGCCGTCGACGTGGACATGAACACCGTCGAGGGCTACGCCATGGCCTCGTGGTCGCAGGGCTATGGCGACTTCGTCCTGCAGCCCGACATGGACACGCTGCGCCCGGTGCCCTGGATGCCGGGCACGGTCATGCTCATGGCGGACGTCGTCTGGGAGGACGGGTCGGACGTCGTGGCGTCGCCGCGGCAGATCCTGCGCCGCCAGCTCGCGCGGCTGACCGAGCGCGGCTGGGACGCCGTGGCCGGCACCGAGCTCGAGTTCATCGTGTTTCGCGACACCTACGAGCAGGCATGGCACAAGGCCTACCGCGACCTCGAGCCGGCCAACCTCTACAACGTCGACTACTCCCTGCTCGGCACGTCGCGCGTCGAGCCGCTGCTGCGGGCGATCCGCAACCACATGGAGGCGACCGGCATGCAGGTCGAGGACTCCAAGGGCGAGTGCAACCTCGGCCAGCACGAGATCAACTTCCGCTACGGCCCGGCGCTGCGCAAGGCCGACGAGCACTCGATCTACAAGAACGGCGCGAAGGAGATCGCCGCCCAGCAGGGCTGTGCGATCACGTACATGGCGAAGTTCAACCAGCGCGAGGGCTCGTCGTGCCACATCCACTTCTCGCTGCTGTCCGCCGACGACGGATCGCCCGTGTTTCCGGCCGACCAGGCGCTGTTCGAGCGGTTCATCGCCGGCCAGCTGGCCTGCCTGCGCGAGCTGACGCTGCTCTTCGCGCCGAATGTCAACTCCTACAAGCGGTTCGCGCACGGCTCGTTCGCCCCCACCGCCGTCGCCTGGGGCAAGGACAACCGCACGTGCTCGATCCGTGTCGTCGGCCACGGCGGCGGCCTGCGCTTCGAGAACCGGCTGCCGGGCGCCGACGTCAACCCCTACCTGGCGATCTCCGCGATGATCGCGGCCGGGCTGCACGGGATCGACGCCGCGCTGGAGCTCGAGCCGCCGGTCGACGGCAACGCCTACGTGGCCGACAAGCCGCACGTGCCGAAGACGCTGCAGGCCGCGCGCGACCTGTTCGCCGTCAGCGACGTCGCCCGCGCGGCGTTCGGCCAGGAGGTCGTCGACCACTACGTCAACATGGCCGACGTGGAGCTCGACGCCTTCCATGCCGCCGTGACCGACTGGGAGCGCTTCCGCGGATTCGAGCGGCTGTGACCGACGCGACCCTGCAGGTCATCGAGCCCGCGACGGAGGCGGTGCTCGAGGAGATCCCCCGTGCGGGCGTCGAGGAGGCCGACGCCGCCGTCGCACGGGCCCGCAAGGCCTACCCCGGCTGGCGCGCGGTCGCGCCGGCCGACCGGGCGAAGCTGCTCTACGAGCTCGCCGACCTCATCGAGTCCGCGCTCGACGAGCTCGCGCTGCTCGAGGCGCGCAACGCCGGCAAGCCGATCGGCGACGCGCGCGGCGAGATGGCCATGGTGCTCGACACGTTTCGCTACTACGCGGGCGCGCCGGAGCGGATGCTCGGCGACACGATCCCGGTCGGCGGCGGCCAGGCGTTCACGGTGCGCGAGCCGCTCGGCGTCGTCGCGCTCATCACGCCGTGGAACTTCCCGCTGACGATCGCCGCCTGGAAGATGGCGCCGGCCCTGGCGGCCGGCAACACGGTCGTGCTCAAGCCGGCCGAGCTGACGCCGCTGACCGCGCTGCGCTTCGAGCAGCTCGCCGCCGAGGTGCTGCCGGCGGGCGTGGTGAACGTCGTCGCCGGCCCGGGCCGCACCGCCGGCCGGCGGCTCGTCGAGCATCCGGACGTCGCGAAGGTCGCGTTCACCGGCTCGACGGAGATAGGGCGCGCGATCGCGGCCGGCGCGGCGCAGACGATCAAGCGCGTGACGCTCGAGCTCGGCGGCAAGTCGGCGAACGTGATCTTCGCCGACGCCGATCTCGAACGGGCCGCCGCCGCGGCGCCGATGGCCGTGTTCGGCAACGCCGGCCAGGACTGCTGCGCGCGGTCGCGCATCCTCGTGCAGCGCTCGGCGGTGGATCGCTTCATGGCGCTGCTCGAGCCGCACGTGCGGGCGGTGACGGTCGGCGACCCGCTGAGCAACGACACGCAGATGGGGCCGCTGATCAGCGCCGGGCAGCGCGAGACGGTGGCGAGCTTCGTGCCCGCCGGCGCGCCGGTGGCGTTCCATGGCTCAGCGCCGGACGGACCCGGCTACTGGTTCCCGCCGACCGTGCTGTACCCGGTGGATCGCGGTGACCGCGCCGTCACCGAGGAGATCTTCGGGCCGGTCGTCGTCGTCATCCCCTTCGAGGACGAGGCGGAGGCGATCGCCATCGCCAACGACACGATCTACGGCCTGTCGGGCTCGATCTGGACCGAGAACGGCGCGCGGGCGCTGCGCGTCGCGCGGGCGCTGGACACCGGCGTGCTGTCGATCAACACGAACACCTCGGTGCGGGTGGCCACGCCGTTCGGCGGCTTCAAGCAGTCCGGAGTCGGGCGCGAGCTCGGCCCGCACGCGCTCGACGCCTACTCCGAGGTCAAGTCGATCTTCTATGCGACGGAGGAGCGATGAGCGGCAGGCTCGAGGGCAAGGTGTGCGTGATCACGGGCGCGGCCGGCGGCATCGGCGCGGCGGCGTGCGAGCTGTTCGGCGAGGAGGGCGCGGTCGTCGTCGGCGTGGACCTGCTGGAGGGCGCCAAGGCCGACCTCGCGCTGGCGTGCGACGTCGCCGACGAGCCGCAGGTCGCGGCGATGTACGCCGAGGTGCGCGAGACGTACGGGCGCATCGACGTGCTGTTCAACAACGCCGGCATCTCGCCGACCGACGACGGCTCGGTCGTGGACACCGTGCTCGACGTCTGGGAGCGCGTCCAGGCGGTGAACCTGCGCTCGGTGTTCCTGTGCTGCAAGCACGGCATCCCGCACCTGCAGGCCGGCGGTGGCGGGTCGGTGATCAACACCGCGAGCTTCGTCGCCGTCATGGGCGCGGCGACGTCGCAGATCGCCTACACCGCCTCCAAGGGCGGGGTGCTCGCGCTGAGCCGTGAGCTCGGCGTGCAGTTCGCCAAGCAGAACATCCGCGTCAACGCCCTCTGCCCCGGTCCGGTCGACACGCCGCTGCTGCGCGAGCTCTTCGCCAAGGACCTCGAGCAGGCCCAGCGCCGCCTGGTCCACGTACCGATGGGCCGCTTCGCCGAGGCCCGCGAGATCGCCCACGCCGCGCTGTTTCTCGCCAGCGACGACGCGTCGTACGTCAGCGCCTCGACGTTCCTCGTCGATGGTGGGCTGAGCGCGGCGTACACGACGCCGCTCTGACGCGCGCCACCGATCGGATGCCCATGACGACCGGTCAGCCGGCCGCGGTCATGCCGGACGGGCCCGCGGCGGCACGCGATCGCACCCGCTCGAGCAACGCGTCGAGGATCTCGTCGTTGTTGTCCTCGAGATAGCCGATGTGAGACCGGTACTGCTCGGGGATGCTGCCGGTGAGCTGCACGCACGCGTTGAGCTCGAAGATCACGAGCTCGTCGTCGGGCAGCACTGCGTAGTCGATCACGCCGAAGTCGAGCCCCATGGCCTCGAACTGCTCTAGCACGCGCGCCTCGATCGACCCCGGGTCGGGCTCGACCGGGCGGCTGAGCCATTCGAGTTCCTCACCGAACAGCCCGTGCGCGTGCATGAAGAAGCGCGAGTCCCCGACGACGTTCCACTGCTCGTCGATGAGCAGATGGCGCCGAAACAGGCGGCCACCGGCGTAGACCATGCGGTGCTTTCGCCAGAGGCCGTCCTCGGAGCGGAAGTCGACGAAGTCGGTGACGGTGCAGGTCCCGAGCGCGGCCGCCGCCGCCATGACATCGGTGTCGTCGCCGGCGCGCACGAGCCCGGTGCTGCCATGCGAGCCGGCGGGTCGCAGCAACACGGGATAGCGGTGCCCTGCGGCCCGGATGTGCTCGGCAAGGGCGCCGTCGCCCGGCTCGTAGAGGCTGCAGTGGGGGGCGCGCACGCCGCCGGCCCGGCCGACCCGCTGGGCCATCGCGGGCCGCGTGGTCGCCGCGATGACCCGCGCCGGGTTGACCGCCGGCAGACCCGTCTCCTGCTCGAGCCGGGCCACCTGCCGCAGCGCCCCTCCCTGGGTCAAGGGCTCGCCGATGCCGTTGACGAGCACCTCCGCGCCGGTCTTGTCGAGGATGTTCTGCCCCTCGGTCTCGCCGTCGGGCCAGGCGATGACGAGGGCATGTGGGACCGCTCGCTCGCGCAGCGTGGCGACGAGGGTCGAGACCAGGCCGCTGTTGCCTGACAGACGCAGGTTGCGCCTGCGCTGGTCGGCCGTCGTCGCGGCCATCGTGTCAGGCGCGCCGAGTACAACCAGCATCTTGGGAAGGTCGGTCATGGCTCCTCGTGGCGGCGGCGGATCTCGGCACAGCTTTCTACCAGTTGTGCTCCCGGCCGTGTGCGACGGTGCCAGGACAGCGGCCCCAGGCGCTCCCAGACGAGGACCTCGTACGGCGCGATGAACCCCAGCCCCGCGCGAGCGTACATGCGCGCGAACGGGACGATCTCGTGCTCCTCGACGCCCGCGATCATCCCGCGCAGGCCGAGGTCGTAGATCGCGCGGCTCGCCTCGCTGGCGCCGGGGACGTGCAGCATCTTCCGGCGCCAGGCCGGGTGGGCCCAGACGTCGAACACGATCCCGTACCCATCGGGGGGGACGAGACGCGCTCCGATCCAATCCGTCCACGCGCCGGCGGTCGACAGCCACAGGTGGTAGACGAGCTCTCCGCTGTCGCGCCGCTGCATGATCAGGCAGCGACCGCCCTCCGCGAAGCGCCGGCGGACCACCGCCTCCCGTGTGGGCAGCAGCGACGGGGCGCTCTCCCACTCGGCGGCCGAGAGCCAGCGCATCTCGACCTCGGGCGGCGGCGGGTTCTCCGGCACGGCCTCGCCACGTCGCCGCCACGGCGCGTCGGCGATCTCGGCTCGGTACAGGTACAGGTGCCAGGTCTGGCGCCATCTGCCGGCACGACTAGCCCCGCCCCTCATCGAGGCGCATGCTAGATCACGGGATGGCACGGATCAGGTGACGCGATCGCACCCCGAAGCCTGCGACGCTGCACGGATGCGTCGGCTGGTCATCGCGCTCATCGGGCTCTGCGCCGTCGCGGCGCCCGCCGCGGCGGCGGTCCCGGAGGCGAGCGTCGGCACCTATGAGGTCGGCGGCGTGCTCACGTCGCTGGACCGCTCGGCCGTCGCCGCCACCGGGGCGGCGATCATCGAGGCCGACCACGCCTCGGTGATCGTGACCGCGTCGGCGGCGGACCTGCGACGGCTGCGCCGCCTGCCCTACCGCGTGACGGCGCATGTCGCGCCCGCCGCACCGGCCGCGCCCGAAGCGCCCGACGCGACGCAGGCCCGAGCGTTCCCGGCGGACGACAGCGGCTACCACACCTACCAGGAGTGGGTCGACGAGACCACCGCCATCGTGGCCGCGCACCCGTCGCTCGTCACGCGCACGCAGATCGGCACGAGCTATGAGAACCGCCCGATCTGGGCGCTGAAGGTCTCTGACAACGCGGCGACCGACGAGGCCGAGCCGGAGATCCTCTTCACCCACAACCAGCACGCGCGCGAGCACCTCACCGTCGAGATGGCGCTCTACCTGCTGCACGAGCTGACCGGCCAATACGCCACGGATGCGCGGATCCGCGCATCCGTCGACAGCCGCGAGATCTGGATCGTCCCGAGCGTCAACCCCGACGGCGCGGAGTTCGACGTGGCGACGGGGGACTACGTGCTGTGGCGCAAGAACCGCCAGCCACCGCCTCCGGGGCCCGACTCCGCCATCGGCACCGACCTCAACCGCAACTGGGACTTCCAGTGGGGCTGCTGTCCCGGCGGCTCCAGCGGCGATCCGGCGTCGGAGACCTACCGCGGGCCGAGCCCGTTCTCGGCGCCCGAGACGCGGGCCGTGCGCGACCTCGTCGTATCGCGCCGGATCGGCGGGACACAGCAGATCAAGGCGGCCATCGACTTCCACACCTACGGCGAGCTCGTGCTGTGGCCCTACGGCTACACGCTCGACGACACCGCGCCGGGCTTGGAGACCGACCAGCACGCCGCCTTCGTCGCCATCGGGCAGAGCATGGCGGCGTCCAACGGCTACACCGCGCAGCAGGCGTCCGACCTCTACATCACCGACGGCGCCATCGACGACTGGCTGTGGGGCGCCGAGGGCATCTTCGCCTTCACGTTCGAGATGTACCCGACGACCTCGAGCCCCGGCTTCTATCCACCCGACGAGGTCATTGCCGCGCAGACGTCCCGTAACCGCGAGGCCGTCCTGCGGCTGCTGGAGATCGCCGACTGCCCGTACCGGGCGATCGGCAAGCAGGCGACGTACTGTCCCGCCCCGGGCGAGCCGCCCGCGCTACCGCCGCCGGCCGCCCCGCCGGTCGGCCTCGGGCCGCCCCCGCCCCCGCCCCCGGCGCCCGCGCCACGCGCCGTCGCCGGCGCGCTCACCTCACGCGCCGGGGTCGCGGCGGACGGCCGCGTGCGCCTGCGCATCGACTGCCGCACGACGGCCGCGACCCGCTGTCGGGGCACGCTCACGCTGAAGGCGCGCCTGCCCCGCGGACGCGGGCGCACGACGACGATCGCCCGCAGGACCTACTCCGTCGCCACCGGCCGGCGGACGCTCACGTTGCGCCTGCGCCTCCCCGGCCCGCCGCGCGCTGCGCACCCGCGCGACGCTCGATGCGACCGTGACCCTCGTCACGCGTCAGGCCGGCGGCTCGACCCGTTCACGCGCCCGCCGCGTCGTGCTCGTGCGACGGCGCTGACACCGCTAGGAGCCTGTCAAGAGTCCTGACAGACTCCTAGAGCAGCGCCAGCCAGATGTAGTAGCCGACCACCGCGCTGAACAGCGCGGCGTCGATGCGGTCGAGCGCGCCCCCGTGCGGTCCGAACAGGGTGCCGGTGTCCTTCGTGCCCGCGTCGCGCTTGACGAAGGACTCGAAGAGATCGCCGAGCGGCGCGGCGAGCGCGACGCCCACGCCGAGCAGGAGCGCGTCGGTCCCGGAGAGCCAGTCCTGGTAGGTGCCGGCCAGCCACGTGGCGAGCACCGCGGTGGCCATCCCGATGAGCAGGCCCTCGAGCGTCTTGTTCGGCGACACGCTCGGCGCGAGCTTGCGCTGGCCGAACCAGCGCCCGCCGATGTACGCGCCCGAGTCCCCCACGAACGTGCCGACGAGGATGTCGACGATGATCCCGCCGCCGTGCGGCAGGTCGCGCAGCAGGACGCCGTGCGCGAGCGAGACGCCGATCCAGACGACGCCGAAGACGGTCAGCGCCATGCCCAGCGTGCCCGCCCTCCGCTGCGCGAGGGTGATCATGAACAGCACCGGGAAGAAGGCGACGAGCGCCAGCAGCACATGGAAGCCGTCGCCGAAGTAGGCGGCGAGGATGATCCCGGTGACGCCGAGGAAGCCCGCCAGGCGAACCGGCTCGGCGTCCTCGTAGAGGTCGAACAGCTCGCCGAGCGCGAGGATCGCGAGCGGGATGATCCCGAGCGCGAACCAGATCTCGCCGAGCGCGATGATCGCGATCGCGTAGGCGATCGCGGGCGCCGCGAACAGCAGCCGGCCGGCCATCTCCGAGCGCTGGCGCCGCGCCCGCGGCGCGCGCGGCGCGCGCGGCGGACGGCCGCCTGCGCCCCGGGTCGCCATCAGCGGCCCCCGAAGCGACGGCGGCGCGCGCTGTACTCCATCATCGCCATCTCGAAGTCGCGGCGATCGAAGTCCGGCCACAGCTCGTCGGTGAAGACGAGCTCGGAGTACGCCGATTGCCACATGAGGTAATTGCTCAAGCGCTTCTCACCGCTCGTGCGGATGATGAGGTCGGGATCGTGCAGATCGGGCGCGTAGAGCAGCGCCCGGAAATCGTCCTCGTCGCCCCCCTCGAAGCGCTTCGCCGCATCGATGATCTCCGCCCGGCCCCCGTAGTTGAACGCGACGCAGAGCGTGATCTTGTCGTTGGCGTCGGTCAGCTCCTCCGCCCACTCGATCTGCGCGACGAGTTTGGGGTCGATTCCCTCGCGCCGGCCGATGAACCGCATCCGCACGCCGCTGTCGTGCAGCTCGGGCGTCTCGGCCACGATCCGCTCGGCGAACATCGCCATCAGGCCGCTGACCTCATCGGGCGGGCGCGACCAGTTCTCCGTCGAGAACGAGTAGACGGTCAGCTCCTTGACCCCGAGATCGCCGGCGTCGCGTAGCCGCGCCTTGAGGTTGTCGGCCCCCGCGCGGTGGCCCTCGATCGTCGGCAGCCCGCGCGCCTTCGCCCAGCGGCCGTTCCCATCCGTGATGATCGCGACGTAGCGCGCCGCCTCGCCGCGCTCCGTGCTCACAGACTCAGACCTCGAGGATCTCTTCCTCTTTGCCCTTCAGCAGCGTGTCGAGCTCGGCGATCTTGTCGTTCGTGAGCTTCGTCAGGCTCGTCTCGGCGCGGTGCTCCTCGTCGGCGCCGACGTCCCCGTCCTCCTTGAGCTCGCGGAGGTCGTGCATGACGTCGCGGCGCACGTTGCGGATCGCGATCCGGCCCTCCTCGGCGATGTGGCGGACCATCTTCACGAACTCCTTGCGCCGCTCCTCGGTGAGCTGCGGGATGACGAGGCGGATGATGTTGCCGTCGTTGCTCGGCGTCAGCCCGAGGTTGGCCTCCGTGATGCCGCGCTCGATCGCCTTCATCGACGACTTGTCGTAGGGCTGCACCGTGAGCAGCTGCGCCTCGGCGGCGTTGATCGTGGCCAGCTGCTTGAGCGGCGTCAGCGCGCCGTAGTAGTCGACGTGCACCCGGTCCAGCAGGGCCGGGCTCGCCCGCCCCGTGCGCACGGAGGAGAACTCGTGGTTCGTCGCATCGACGGACTTGCTCATCCGCTCCGCGGCGTCCTGCAGCAGCTCATCGATCAGCTCACTCATCGCGCGTCACCACCACCGTTCCCACCTGTTCGCCGGACACTATCCGCTCGATGTTGCGCTCGTCGTTCATGTTGAAGACGTAGAGCGGCATGTGGTTCTCGGCGCAGAGCGTGAGCGCCGTGGAGTCCATTACCCGCAGACCGCGTCGCAGTGCCTCCATGTGGCTGATCTCGCGGATCAGCGTGGCGTCGGCATCGATGCGCGGATCGCCGGTGAGCACGCCGTCGACCCCGTTCTTGGCCATGAGGATCGCCTCGGCGTGGATCTCCACCGCGCGCAGCGCGGCCGCCGTGTCGGTCGTGAAGAACGGGTTGCCGGTGCCCGCCGCGAAGATGACGATCCGCCCCTTCTCGAGGTGGCGCATCGCGCGGCGGCGGATGTACGGCTCGGCGACCTCGGAGATCGTGATCGCCGACTGCACGCGCGTCGCGGAACCCGCCTTCTCCAGCGCGTCCTGCATCGTCAGCGCGTTGAGGACGGTGGCCATCATGCCCATGTAGTCGGCGGTCGCGCGGTCCATCCCCGCGGCCGCACCCTTCAGGCCGCGGTAGATGTTGCCGGCGCCCACGACGATGGCGATCTCGACGCCGGCGCGGTGCACGCCGGCGATCTGCGCGGCGATCGTGCGGACCCGCTCAGGATCGGTGCCGTACTCGAGGTCGCCCATGAGCGCCTCGCCGGACAGCTTGAGCAGGACCCGCTTGAACGCGGGCTCTGAGGTCATCGCCGGACCACGGAGGCGAGCCTACTCGCCAACGGCGAAGCGGGTGAAGCGCCGGATGACGACGTTCTCGCCCGTCTTGCGCGAAAGGTCCGCGCGCAGCTGCTCGATCGTCTTGCCGTCGAACTTGTCGCCGTTGACGTGGGGCTGGTTGAGCAGGACCGTCTCCTCCATCCACTTGCGCAGCTTGCCCTCGGCGATCTTCGCGCGGACGTTCTCGGGCTTGTCGGCGGCCTGCTGCTCGAAGACGCGCAGCTCCGCGTCCCGGGCGGCGGGGTCGATCTCCTCCTCGTTGACGTAGAGCGTCTGCGGGGATGCCGCGACGTGCATCGCGACGTCGCGGGCGAACGCGACGAACTCGTCGTTGCGGGCGACGAAGTCGGTGTTGCAGTCGACCTCGACGAGCACGCCGACCTTGCCGTTGGCGTGGATGTAGGACTGCACGGTGCCCTCGGTGGCGTCGCGGGCGGCGAGCTTGCCGATCTTGTTGCCGAGCTGCACCTTGAGCAGCTCGAGTGCCGCATCCATGTCTCCGTCCGTCTCGACAAGCGCGCGCTTGCAATCCATCATGCCCGCGCCGGTCTGATCGCGCAGGGCCTTGACGTCCTTTGCGCTGATGGTGCTCACTTGGCTGTTTCCTCCGTATCGGGTGCGGGTGCCGGGGTCGCGGCGGGGGCCGGCTCGGTTGCCGTCTCGGCCGGGATCTCGGCGGCGGCAGCCCCGGCCTCGGCGGCCGGGGCCGCGGCGGGCTTCTTCCTGCGGCGGGCCCGGGCCGGCTTGGCCGGCGGCGCCGCGTCGACGAGGGGCTCGGCCGGCGGCGACGCCGGGTCCGGCGTCTGGTCCTCCGCCGGCGGGGCCGGGTCGGGCGATCCGCTCTTGACGTTGTCCTTCTGCGCCGGCGCGACCTCGGTGTTGGCGTCCTGCGGGACCTTGGGGTCGGGCGTCGGCGGCCCGCTCTCCTGCACGGCCGCGGCGACCTGCGCCTCGGCCACCTGGCGGTCGCCACCGCCGTCGGCGGTCGTCTTGACGGCCTCGGCCTCGGCGGCCTCGGCGGCAGCTGCGGCCGCCTGCGCGGCCTCGGCCTCGGCGGCCTGGGCCTTGGCGGCCTCGGCGGCCTCACGCTCGGCAGCCGCGGCGGCCTCGCGGGCGGCGGCCTGCTCGGCCTCGCGCGCGGCCCGCGCCTCGGCGTCGCGGCGGGCGGCCTCCTCGGCCTCCTTGCGGGCGTTCTCCTCGCGCTGGCGGAAGGCCTGGTTGCCCTCGCCGACGACGTCGCCGATCGCCCGCGTGATGAGCGCGCAGGAGCGGATCGCGTCGTCGTTGCCCGGGATGACGTAGTCGATGCCGTCCGGGTCGCAGTTCGTGTCGACGAGGCCGATGACCGGGATCCGCAGGCGCTGCGCCTCGCGGACGGCGATCTCCTCGACCTTGAGGTCGATGACGACCATCGCGCTCGGCGTGCGGGTCATGTTCTTCACGCCGCCGAGGTTCGCGCGCAGCTTGACGAGGTCGGCCTCCGCGGCCATCCGCTCACGCGTCGGCAGGAGCGCGAGCTGACCCTCGGTCTCGAAGCGCTCGAGGTCGTGCAGGCGCTTGATGCGCTGGTTGATCGTCTGGAAGTTCGTCAGCAGGCCGCCGAGCCAGCGGTGGTTGACGTAGGGCATGCCGGCCGCCTCGGCGACGTCCTTGACCGCGTCGCGGGCCTGCTTCTTCGTGCCGACGAACAGCACGGTGCCGCCGCGGTGGGCGACCTCCGAGGCGAACTCCTGCGCCTCACGCAGCAGCCGCTCGGTCTTGAGCAGGTCGATGACGTAGATGCCGCCGGTCTCGCCGTGGATGAACCGGCGCATCTTGGGGTTCCAACGGCGGGTCTGGTGGCCGAAATGTACCCCGGCCTCCAGCAGCTCCTTGATCCCGATCTGGGCCATGGATGAAGCTCCTTTAGTGATACTGCGCGATGAGATTCCCACCGGTACGCGCGGGACCCGAGCCACGATGGGCCGGGCAGGACCGCGTCGTTGTCCCCGGTGGGGTCGTGGACGATCGGACTAAGAAAGCACAAGGTTACGCTAGCGGCCCGGAAAACTTGTTACGCGAGGTCGGCCGTCGATGTACGTTTGTCGCTGTTACGGGTTGGGTCCTCCCTTCCCCTACCTCCGGTGGGCCCGATCCGTGATGTGGGGCGGCGGGGTGGCCTTTGGACGGGCCGCCCCGCCTACTTAGTGCTCCGCTTGGGCAAGCGCGGCGACGAGGTCGTCGGGCAGCGGCGAGCCGAGGTCGATGCCCTCCCCCGTCACGGGATGCGCGAAGGCCAGGCGCGCCGCGTGGAGGAATTGCCGCTTCAGTCCGTAGAGATCCTTGTGCCCGTACTCAGGGTCCCCGCAAACTGGGTGGCCGATCGCCTTCATGTGCACGCGGATCTGATGCGTGCGGCCGGTCTGCAGCCGGACGCGCAGCAGCGTCGACTGCGGCAGCGTGCGCTCGATCTCGAAGTGCGTGATCGCCTCCTTTGGGGCGTTCGCATCCGAGTGCACCGACATGAGGATGCGCACGCGGCGATCGCGCCCGATCGGCGCCTCGATCGTCCCGCTGCGCGAGGGCGGGCGACCCTCGACGAGCGCGAGGTACTCGCGGCGGATCTCCCGCCGCGCCAGCGCCTCCTTCAGGCCGCGGTGCACGAGGTCGCTCTTGGCCACGACGAGCAGCCCCGAGGTGTTGCGGTCCAGCCGGTGCACGATGCCGGCCCGCCACGGGTCCTCGCCGCCCGCCGCCCGCCCGGCCAGTGCCTGGGCGAGCGTGCCGTCGCGATGCCCGCGCGCCGGATGCACGACGACGCCGGCCGGCTTGTCGACGACGATGACGTGCTCGTCCTCGTAGGCGACCGCGAAGTCGGCGACCGGGGCATCGGCGTCGGGCGCGACGCTCGCCTCCGGCGAGTCGTCGACCGTGACGTGCTCGCCGGCGCTGACGCGGTGGTTCTTGCGCACCGTCGCGCCGTCGACGAGCACGCGCCCGGCGACGATCAGCCGCTGCGCCCGCGAGCGCGAGCCGAGCGGCTGCGCGAGCAGGACGTCGAGCCGCTCGCCGGCGGTCTCAGGCCCGATCTCGAGCTCGCTCGCCACGCTCCACCACCACCAGCAGGATGACGACGCCGACGGTGATCGCGGCGTCGGCGACGTTGAAGGCCGGCCAGTGCGGCAGCTTGACGTAGTCGATGACGGCGCCCTCGCGCACGCGGTCGACGATGTTGCCCAGCGCGCCGCCGAGCAGCATGCCGGTCGGCAGCCAGATGAGCGGCGTGCCG
Organism: uncultured Actinomycetes bacterium; assembly: GCA_963751065.1. GTDB lineage: Bacteria > Actinomycetota > Thermoleophilia > Solirubrobacterales > Solirubrobacteraceae > CADCVQ01. The sequence goes on along the minus strand of CAVVTD010000007.1, from coordinate 123,549 downwards.
GCGTGGCGGGCGAAGTAGACGAGCAGCGCACCGAGCGCGACCGCGATGACGAGCGACACGATGACCCCACCGTCCTGCAGCTGACCGAACGCGACGCCGGTGTTGCGCGTGTTGACGAGCTTGACCGGGCCGAGCAGGTCGCGCTGCTCGCCGCGCACGAGCGCGTCGGTGACGAGCGCCTTGACGATCTGGTCGGCCGCGAGCACCGCGACGAGCACCACGGCGGCCCGCAACGACGCGCCGCGCCGGGACGGCGCGGTTGTCGGCGCGCTCACCCGTGGATGAGATTGATGATGATGCCGCCGACGATCTGCAGCAGCAGGATCGCCACGATCGGGCTCACGTCGACAGGGCCGATCGGTGGGATGAAGCGCCGGAAGATGCCGAGGTACGGCTCGCAGACGTCGCGCAGGAAGCCGAGGATGGCGCTGGACCACTTCGAGTACGGGATCCGCCCGCCGAACGCGAAGATCAGCGAGGTCACGATGTAGGCGAAGATGAGGATGAGGTAGACGATCAGCAGCGCGTTGAGGAAGTCTGCGATCGACTCTCGCGCTGTCGCCACGATGAAGACCGTCGCGACCGTCATCGGGCCATCACCGCCTGCAGCGCGTCGTCGAAGGCCGCCCGCAGCCCGCCGTGCTCGAGGGCGGAGAGGCCGCGCGCCGTGCTGCCGCCCGGCGAGGTGACCATGCGCCGCACGCCCAGCGTGTCCATCCCGCGCGCCTGCAGCAGCGCGGCGCTGCCGCCGATCGAGGCGCCGACGAGCTCACCGGCGAGGTCGGCGGGCATGCCCGCGCGCACGCCGGCGTCGACCTGCGCCTCGGCGACGAGCGCGACGTAGGCCGGCGCGCAGCTCATGAGGCCCATCGCGATCTCGAACTGCGACTCGTCGATGGTGCGGACGAGCCCGACGCGCTCGAAGAGCTCGATCGCCTGCGCCTGAAGCTCGGGGTCGGCGTCGTCGTCGCGGGCGTGGCAGCTGACGCCCTGGCGGACCTCGACCGGGACGCTCGGGATCATGCGCACGACCGGGGTCGCGCCGTAGGCGGCGCGCAGCGCGGCGAGCGGCACGCCGCCGAGGATCGAGATGACGCCCTTCGCCATGCCCTCGACGGAGGCGGCGACGCGCTCGAGCCCCTGCGGCTTGTGCGCGAGGATGACGACGTCGGCGCGCTCGGCGAGCTCGACGTTGGAGCCGACGACCTCTCCGCCGACCGCCGCCACGAGCGCCTCGGCGCGCGGTGCGAACAGGTCGTGGACGAGAACGGGCTCGCCCCAGCCGAGCGCGAGGGCGGTCGCCATGTTCCCCGCGCCGATGATGCCGATCTGCATGAGAGCCAGTATGGACGAGGCCGCCGTTTCACGGTCCCGCGCGTCCGATCAGGACTGGTTGAAGAAGCCCTTTTCGATGAGCTCGGCCTTCTCCTCGGCCGAGATCTGCACGTTGCGCGGCGTGAGCATGAAGACCTTGTGGGCGATGCGCTGCATGCCGCCGTCGAGCGCGTACGTCAGGCCGCTGGCGAAGTCGATGAGGCGCTTGGCGAGGTCGTTGTCGGTCGCCTGCAGGTTGAGCACGACGGGGATCGACTGCTTGAACTTGTCGGCGACCTGCTGGGCGTCGTTGAACGACTTCGGGATGACGAGGTGTACGCGCACGTCGCCGCCGTTGCGAGCCCGCTCGACGGGTCGCAGCACGGTCGTCGGGCGGCCGCCGGCGCGGGGCTCGTCGTCGGCGAAGATGTCGTCGAAGTCGTCGCGGGGCCGGCGGCGCGGCGCGAGGCGGCGCACGTTCGGGCGCTCGCGATAGCGGTCCTCCATCTCGGCCTCCGGCTCTGGTGGGGCTTGGCGGGTCCGTTCACGCTCGCGCTCACGCGCCAGCTCGGCCTCCTGATGGCGCTGGCGTTCGACCTCGTACTCGTCGACGTACGCGCGCTCTTCGGCCAATCCGAAGTACACGAGTGCGCGATGCCAGGAGTCTCTGAACGCCATGCCAGACGAAAGGTTAGACCTCGCCGGGCGTTCTCCTGCATGGTTGGGACCACAGCTTCGTGCCGATCCGTACGAGGGTCGCCCCCTCCTCGACGGCGATCTCGTAGTCCTGCGTCGTGCCCATCGACAGCTCGGACAGGCCGCGATCGGCCGCCAGGTCGCGCAGCGCGGCGAACCAGCGCCGGCTGTCGGCGGGCTGCTCGGCGAACGGCGGCATCGTCATGAGCCCGGCGACCGGCACCGGGCAGCGCTCGAGAAAGCCGTCGAGCTCGGCGGGCGCCACGCCGTCCTTGCCCGCCTCACCGGCGACGTTGACCTCGACGAGCACGCGCAGCTCGGGCGTCGCGTGCCGGCGCAGCTGCTCGAGGACCGAGTCGGTGCAGACGGAGTGGACCATGCGCACGAGCGGGACGATCGACTTGACCTTGCGGCTCTGCACGTGGCCGATGAAGTCCCACGTGAACGCGTCGCCGTGGGCGGCGACCTTCGCCTGCAGGTCCTGCGCCCGGTTCTCCCCCGCGACGGCCACGCCGCCCTCCGCGAGCAGGCCGAGCTGCTCGGCGGGCACGTACTTCACCGCGGCGACGATCTCCACGCACGCCGCATCACGGCCGGCCCGCGCGGCGGCGGCCGCGATGCGCTCACGCACGTCGGCGAGGTTCGCCCGGACGCGCTCGGCCGTCAGGCCGTCGATGGGCTGGGTCAATCTCCGGCCGGCGGCTTGACCGGCACGCGCCACACGGCGCTCGCCTGCCGGCCGGTGTCCTTCGGATCGCCGCCGTAGTCGCGGCGGTGCGAGTGAAAGAGGCTGCGCGGCGCGCACATCGTGCAGATGTCGACGTCGTGGACCATGTCGAGCGGGACCTTCGCGTGCTGCAGCTGCAGCCGCGCGACGTTCTTGAGGTGCGCGTGGTTGCTCAGGCGCGCGGTGCCGCGCGGGTAGCGCATGAACGAGCGGTGCACCCAGGTGTTGACCTCGTAGCAGCAGACGCCGATGCTCGGCCCGATCGCGGCCTGGATGTCGGTCGCCCCCGCCTCGCGCAGCTTCTCGACGCCCTTCTTCAGCGCGTCGGCGGCCAGGCCGCGCCAGCCGGCATGGATCATCGCGACGCCCTCGGGGGCGATCAGCGCGACCGGCAGGCAGTCGGCCGTCACGACGACGGCGGCGTAGTCCTCCAGCGTCGTGACGATGCCGTCGGCCTCCGCCTTCTTGGCCTTCGGCTCCGGCGGCTCGGTGACGAGCGCGATGTCGGAGCCGTGGACCTGCTTGACCTGAAGCCAGCGCTCGACCGGGATGCCGATCAGCTCGCCGACGCGGCGGCGGTTCTCCTCGACGGCGGGCATGTAGTCGTTCGTGTCCAGGCCGACGTTGAGCGTCTCGAACGGCTCGCCCGAGACCCCGCCGCGGCGCGTGAAGAACATCGCGCGCCCGCCGGGCAGCTCGACGCCGATGTGATCGCCGACGGCCCGGAAGGGCGGTTGCAGGCGATCGCCCCAGACGTTGCGGGACTTCATCGGGGTGGTGATCTTCGGTTTCGGAGCTGCTGCCATCTGGCTCATTTGTAGCACGGCGTCACGATGTGCCCGCGCCCGGCGCGGCCCGCAGCGCGGCCTCCAGCTCGGCTTCGCGGCCGGGCGCCAGCGCGCCGTCCAGGCGCTGGTCGAGCACCGCCCGCAGGCGCCGGCCGAGGTCCGGGCCCGCCGCGATGCCGGCCTCCAGCAGGTCGGCGCCGGTGATCTGCAGCCCGACGTGGCGCAGCTCGTCCAGCCAGCGGCGGGCCGGCTGCGACGCGCCGCGCGCGCCGGCCAGCACGACCGCCTCGACGGGCAGGTCGCGCAGGGCGCGGGCCAGCTCGGAGGCCGGGCGCGGGGCGGCGGGATCCTCCTCCTCGAGGGCCGGCGCCGCGACGCTCGCGCGCACGATCGCGCGCTCGCCGGCGGTGAACTGCAGACGTGCGAGCAGCGCGTCGTCGGCGGGCGCCGCCAGCGCGGCGGCCAGCACGAGCAGATCGCGGCGGCCCTCGCCGCGCGGCAGCAGGGCGATCGCGCGCTCGGTGAGCGCGCGGTCGGGGGCCAGCCACGGCGCCGCGCCGATCGCGACGGCGGCGTCGAGCGCCGCCACCGGGTCGGGCTCGGCGAGCGCGAGGCGCAGCTCGTTGCCGATCCGCGGGCCGGATACCGTCTCCGGCGCGCCGCCGGCCACGGCCGCGGCGGCGAGCTCGGCGGTGCGCTGCTCGATCGCGAAGCCCAGCCGCACCGCGTAGCGCGCGACGCGCCACAGCCGCGTCGGGTCGTCGGTGAAGCTCGCGTCGTGCAGGACGCGCAGGCGGCGGGCGGCCAGGTCGTCCTCGGCGTGCGGGGCGCCGCGCAGCGTTCCGTCGGCGAGATCGAGCGCCAGCGCGTTGATCGTGACGTCGCGGCGCAGGAGGTCCTGCTCGAGCGTGTCGGCGGCGCGCACGTCGGGCAGCGCGCCGGGGCGCGCGTAGGTCTCCGCCCGCGCGCTCGCCAGATCCCAGCGGCAATCTCCCTCCCGCACGGTCGCCGTCGCGAAGCGCTCGTGTGCGACCGGCTGTGCTTCGCCGCCGGCGCCGAGGCGGGCCGCGAGCGGGGCGATGTCGCCTTCGACGACGACGTCGAGCTCGCTCGGCGTGCGGCCGAGCAGCAGGTCGCGCACCGCGCCGCCGACGAGGTGCACCCCGGTCAGGCCCGCCGCGGCCTCGAGCAGGCGCGCGCCGCAGGGCAGCTCGCGCAGGCGCTCGCGCAGGTCATCCATGGGCACAGTGAACACCTTCGCCGTCCGTCCAGTAGCGGCGAATGCGACCCGCCCGGCCTCTACCATCCTTCGGGTGAGCCCTTCGCCCCGCGGCGAGCGTCCGCTTCCGCGGCTCGCGATCGGGGCCGTGCTCCTCGTGTTCGGGGTCGGCGTCGCGTTGGCGGTGTTCGACCGCGATGACAACACCTTCGACCCGGACGTCGGGTTCGTGGATACCAACGAGGACAGGCCCTCCGCGACCGCCTCGCGCCCTCGCGCCGACGAGCATCCTGCCGACGACGGCTTTTCGTGGCCGGTCTACGGCTATTCGAAGGCGCGTACGCACCACCTCGCCATCAAGCGCGCGCCGCGCCCGCCCTACCGCCAGGCGTGGGCCGTGCGCGGCAAGGTGCTGCTCGAGTTCTCACCGGTGCTCTGCGGCCGGCGCGTCTACCTGCTGAAGAACAACGGCGCCCTGTACGCGATCTCGCGCAACACGGGCCGCGTGAGCTGGACGCGCAAGCTCGGCTCGCTCGCGGCGGCGTCGCCCGCCTGCGACGGCAAGACGATCTACGCCGTCCTGCTCAAGCGCTTCAGCGCGAGCGGGGGCGGCCGGGTCATCGCGGTCTCCGCCACGGACGGGCACACGCGCTGGTCGCACCCCCTGCCCAGCCGCTCGGAGTCCTCGCCGCTGGTCGACCGCGGCCGGGTGTTCATCGGCAGCGAGAACGGCACGGTCTACTCGCTGCGCGCCCGCGACGGCCAGGTGCGCTGGCGCGCGAAGGCGGCCGGCGCGGTGAAGGGCGCGATCGCGCTGGACGCCGGCAAGCTCTACTTCGGCGACTACGGCGGCAAGGTGCACGCGATCCGCCGTTCGAACGGCACGAAGGTCTGGGAGAAGTCGCCGGCGGCGGGCGGCGCGCTCGGCATCGGCGGCGGCAACTTCTACTCCTCCGCCGCGGTCGAGTACGGCCGCGTGTACATCGGCAGCACGAACGGCACCGTCTACTCCCTGTCCAGCTCCGACGGCAAGCTCGCCTGGAGTCGTCGCACGGGCGGCTACGTGTACGCCTCGCCTGCCGTCGGCCAGGTTCGCGGCGGCAAGCCGACCGTCTACATCGGCTCCTACGACGGCAACTTCTACGCGCTCGACGCGCGCACCGGCCGGCCGCGCTGGATCCGTTCGCTGGGTTCGAAGATCTCCGGGGCGGCCTCGATCATCGGCGACCTCGTGTTCGTCTCGGATCTCGGCAGCACCTCGACGTGGGCGCTCGGCGCGCGCACCGGCCAGACGGTCTGGAGGACCCACCGCGGCGCGTTCAACCCGGCGATCAGCGACGGGCGGCGCGTGTACTTCACCGCGTATACGTCGCTGTTCGCGCTCGATCAGCGCGGTCGCCCGTTCGATCGCTCGGCGCGGTCGCGCGCCGCGGACAAGCGGGCCGCGCGAGCCGCCGCCAAGCGGCTCGCAGCCCGGGCGAAGGCCGCTCGCCAGCGGGCCGCCCAGCGCAAGCGGGCCCGGGCGATCGCCCGCCGCCAGCGCCAGGTGCGCTTCCGCTTCGCGCCGCACGGACATCGCCACAGCGGCAGGCTCGGCTACAAGCGCAGCTGCCACCGCCACCGCCACGTCTACGAGGTCCGCGGCACGACGATCGTGCTGCGCCACAGCCACTGCCACTCGCACATCCGCGCCCGCCGCTGAGGGCGCTGCTACGTGCGCACGGCGATGCCGGCCGCCGCGAGGTGCTCCTTCGCCTCGCGGATGCGATACGTGCCGTAATGGAAGATCGAGGCCGCGAGCGCCGCGTCGGCGCCGGCCTGCAGCGCGGTCGCGAGGTGCTCGAGCGTCCCCGCGCCGCCGGAGGCGATGACCGGCACGCCGACCGCCTCGGCCACCGCGCGGGTCAGCTCGAGGTCGTAGCCGTCGTTCGTCCCGTCGCGGTCCATGCTCGTCAGCAGGATCTCCCCCGCCCCGCGCCGCACGCCCTCACGCGCCCACTCGACGACGTCGCGGCCGGTGGCGGTGCGACCGCCGGCGACGAAGACCTCCCAATGTAACGTCGCCGGTAGGTCGGCGGATCCTGTCGCCCGCGCGGCCGATGCACCACCCGCGGATCCGACGACCGGACGGCGAAAACCAATACCGGCTGTGCGTTTCGCGTCGATCGCGAGGACCACGCACTGCGCCCCGAACACGTCGCCGAGCTCGGAGATGAGCTCCGGCCGCGCGACGGCAGCGGAGTTCACCGACACCTTGTCGGCGCCGGCGTCGAGCACGGCCTGAGCGTCCTCCACCGAGCGGATGCCGCCGCCGATCGTGAACGGGATGAAGCACTCGTCGGCCACGCGGCGGGCGAGTTCGACGACCGTGTCGCGCTTGTCGCTCGTCGCGGTGATGTCGAGGAAGACGAGCTCGTCGGCACCCTCGGCGTCATAGAGCGCGGCGAGCTCGACGGGATCCCCGGCGTCGCGGATGTCGACGAAGTTCGTGCCCTTCACGACGCGGCCGGCGTCGACGTCCAGGCAGGGGATGACGCGCTTGAGATGCATGGGGCGAGGGTAATCGTTTCGCCGTGGCCCTCCGGCCGGGGGGCTCAACGAGCGCGCCGTGCGTGCCGATAACCCCGAACATGACGATCAGCTCGCTCATCAAGACCTCGCTCGCCGCTGTGGCCCTCCCACCCGGCCTGTGGCTGGCCGGCGTATCCCCCGGCGTCGCCTCCGCCGCCGGTTTTGCGGCAGGCGCGTTGCTCGTCGCATGGGCGTGGCTGCACATCGCGCGGCGCAACCGTCGCCTCGGCGCCGCAACCGCGGTGCCGGCTCCGACGCCCCCGCCCGAGCCCGAACCCGAACCCGCGCCCGCTCTGCACGATCGCGTTCCCTGAGCGCCGACTCGATCACGCGCCGATGGGTCGTGGCCCGCGCGACCTGCGCTGCCCGTCGAGCCGCGGCCCCGCGCATCGCCAGCCCACCCGTCGTCGCATCGACCGCTGAGGGCCGGCCCTGGAGGCGGCCGCCGGGCCGCCGATCCGCTCCGCAGGGAGCCTTGAGTCAGTCCATGTGATATCCGCTCAACCGACGCCGCGGACCTGCCGATATGGCACCCATGACGCCGAGCCCCACGACCACGGTCCTGCTCGTCACGGGAGTCGCGCTCGTCGCCTGGGCGACCGTGCGGCTCGCCAAGCGCCGCGCCCGCAGCGCTTCGGCAGTCGCGCCCTACTCCGCCCGGACGTCTACCCGGCGCCCCGAGCGCCGCCTCGAGCGCCGCCCGACCGGCCGCGGCCCGCGCGACGTGCGCTGCCCCTCCGGCCGCCCGCTGCCGCAGCGCCACAACGCGCGGCGCCCCGCCGACCGTTAGTTCGCTTCCCGCCCGGCCAGGGCGGCAATGCCCTCGGCGACCGTGAACCGCCGCTCGTAGAGCGCCTTGCCGACGATCACGCCGGTGAGGTTGACCTCGCGCAGCGCGGCGAGCGCCACGAGGTCCTCGCGCTTGCCGATGCCGCCCGAGTACATGAAGCGCCCGCGCACGACCGCGGCCAGACGCCGCACCTCGTCGAGGTCCGGCCCGCCGAGCAGGCCGTCCTTGTCGACGTCGGTGAAGACGAACGTCCGCACGCCGCGGTCCTGCAGGCGCTCGATCGCCGCGGCGGCGGGCAGCGTCGTCGTCTCCGTCCAGCCGGCGGTCGAGACGAAGCCGCCGCGCGTGTCGATGCTCACGACGATCCGCTCGCCGAAGCGCGCGACGACCTCGTCGAGGAAGTCGACGTCGCTGAACGCCGCGGTGCCGAGGATCGCCCGCGACGCACCGGCGGCGATGGCGTCCGCGACGGCCTCGACGCTGCGCAGCCCGCCGCCGTACTGGACCGGCAGCCCGAGCTCGCCGACGACCGACTCGAGGTGATGGAGGTTCTGCGGCGCGCCGGTGCGCGCCCCATCGAGATCGATGACGTGCAGGTAGCGCGCGCCGGCGTCCTTCCACGCGCGCGCCGCCTCGAGCGGGGTGTCGGCGTAGACGGTCTCGGCGTCGAAGTCGCCCTGCACGAGCCGCACCGCGCGGCCGCCGGCGATGTCGATCGCGGGATAGAGGATCACGCGGGAACGGAGGCGCAGATGCCGACGAAGTTGCGCAGCAGCGCGAGGCCGTGCTGCGAGGACTTCTCGGGGTGACACTGGGCGCCGAAGACGTTGCCCGACGCGACGAAGGACACGAACGGCGAGCCGTACTCGCCGCGGCCGAGCACGATCGACGGGTCCTCCGGCTCGGCCACGAACGTGTGCACGTGGTAGAAGGCGGCCGGGTCCGGCAGGCCCTCGCACAGCGCCGACGCACGCTCCCAGCGCACGGAGTTCCAGCCGATGTGCGGCAGCTTCAGGCCTCGCGGATCGAGCTTGACGATCTGCCCGCCCAGCAGGCCGAGCCCGTCGGACCCCTCGTGCTCGGCCGAGCGGTCGAAGAGCAGCTGCATGCCGAGGCACAGGCCGATCACGGGGACGCCGGCACGCGCACGCTCGCGCACGACGTCGTCGAGCCCGAGCGCCCGCAGCCGCCGCATCGCCTCGGGAAACGCGCCGACGCCGGGCACGACGAGCCCGTCGGCCGCGCGCAGCTCGTCCGGATCGGAGGTCTGCGCGATCGGCGTGCCGACATGCTCGAACGCCTTGGCGACCGAGCGCCGGTTGCCCATCCCGTAGTCGACCATGGCGATCGCGGGCTGCGCACTCGTCATCCGGTCAGCGTGCCCTTCGTCGAGGGGACGCCGGTCTCGCTCGCGTCGATCGCGACTGCCGCGCGCAGCGCGCGCGCGAACGCCTTGAAGCACGCCTCGATCATGTGGTGGGCGTTCGTGCCCGCCTGGATCTCGAGGTGCAGCGTGAAGCGCGCGTTGTTGGCCACCGCGCGGAAGAACTCCTCGAGCAGATCGTGCTCGAAGCCGCCGGTCTCGCCGGACGGCAGCGAGCCGGTGTCGAGCGCGAGGAACGGCCGCCCCGAGACGTCGATCGCGCACCACGCGCGCGCCTCGTCCATCGGCACGACGGCGTACCCGTAGCGGTAGATGCAGGCACGGTCGCCGAGCGCCTCGTCGAGCGCCTGGCCGAGCACGATGCCGACGTCCTCGACGGTGTGGTGCGAGCCGGTCTGCAGATCACCGGTCGCCTTCACGACCAGGTCCAGGCGCCCGTGGCGCGCGACCAGGTCGAGCATGTGGTCGAGAAATCCGACCCCGGTCTGGCGGGTGCCACCGACGCCTTCGTCGAGCGCGATCATGAGCTCGATGTCGGTCTCGCCGGTGCGGCGCAGCTTGTGGGAGGCGCGAATCGTCGTCATGACCGCACATTCTCCCCGACGCGGGCCTCCATGGACTCGGCGTGCACGACAAATCCCTCGGCGCGCGCGATCGGCGCCCCCGCCGCGGCCAGCGCGGGGGCCGCATCGCCGATGTGAACCTCGCTCATCCGGCGGCGAAACGCCCGCGGCGACAGGCCCGAGGCGAAGCGCGCCGAGCCTCCGGTCGGCAGGCTGTGGTTCGAACCGGCGACGTAGTCGCCGAAGGCCGTCGCTCCGCTGGCGCCGACGAAGACGCAGCCCGCCGCGCGCACGCGCCCGGCCAGCCGCTCGACCGCCGGGCCGACGAGCTCGAGGTGCTCGGGCGCGAACGCCTCGCAGAAGGCCAGCCCCTCGAGCAGCGACTCGGCATGGACGAGGACGAACGCGGCCGGGTCGGAGTGCTCGCGCCCGGCGGCGAGCGACTCGAGCGCGGCGGCGACCTCGTGCAGCAGCGGCGAGGAGCCGCTGACACAGACGACCGGCGCGCCCGGCCCGTGCTCCCCCTGTGCCAGCAGGTCCAGCGCGATGAGGTGGGCGTCCGCGGAGGCGTCGGCGAAGACGAGCACGTCGCTCGGCCCGTAGAAGCCGTCGATGCCGACGCTGTCGCTCACCTGGCGCTTGGCCTCCTGGACGATGAGGCTGCCGGGCCCGGCGATGACGTCGGCGCGTTCGATCGTCTCGGTCCCGTAGGCGAGCGCGGCGACGCCGTGCGCGCCGCCCATCGCGTAGACCTCATAGACGCCGCACAGCGCGCAGGCGCCGCGGATGACGGGGTCGATCGGCGGCGGCGTGAGGACGACGACCTCCTCGACGCCCGCCGCGCGCGCGGTGACGACGCCCATGACGACCGTCGACGGATACGGCGCGCGGCCCCCGGGGATGTAGATCGCGGCGCGCCGGACGGGCACCTCGCGCAGGACGACGCGCTGGCCCTGGGGCAGGTCGACCGCCACGTCGTCGCCGATCGCGGCGTCGGCGACGAGCGCGACGTTCGTGATCGCCACCTCGAGGCCGGCGCGGACATCGTCGGCGAGCAGCGCCGCGTCGAGCTGCTCGGCCGGCACGCGCAGATCCTCGGGAGCCGCCGCGCCGCCGAGGTCGAAGCGCGCGACGAGCTCGGCGAGCGCACGGTCGCCGCCGCCGCGCACGGCGCCGACGATCTCCGCGACGACGTCGGTCACCGACGCGGGCGCCGGCGCGAGCGCGCGCACGGCCGCCGCCGCGGCGACCGGGTCGCCGCCGACCTCGACGCGCTCAATGCGCACGCAGCTGCTCCAGCATCGCGTCGATCGCCGCCGCCTTGAGCTTGTGCGAGACCGGGTTGGCGATGAGCCGCGCGGTCGAGACGTAGATCTCCTCGCGGATGACGAGGTTGTTCTCGCGCAGGGTCGTGCCGGTCGCCGTGAGGTCGACGATCGCCTCGACGAGGCCGGTCAGCGGCGCGAGCTCGACGGAGCCCTTGACCTCGACGATCTCCGCCTGGCGGCCGGTCTCCTCGAAGTAGGCGATGGCGGTCTTGTAGTACTTCGTCGCCACGCGCATGACGCCCAGGCGGCGCAGCGCCTCGGCCGCGGGATCGGGACCGTCGACCGTGGCGAACACCATGCGGCACATGCCGTAGCCGAGGTCCATGAGCTCGTAGACCTCGCGGTCGGGCTGCTCCTTGAGGACGTCCTTGCCGGTGATCCCCACGTCGGCGGCGCCGGCCTCGACGTACGTCGGCACGTCGGACGGGCGCATCGTGACGATGCCGACGTCGGCGAAGAGCAGCTTGCGGTCGTTCGTGCGGACCTCGCTCGTGTCGATGCCGATCGCGTCGAGGCGGTCGAGCGTCTCCTTCATGAGCGCGCCGCGCGGGACGGCGATGACGAGGCCGGGCGAGGCGCTCACGGCGTCGCGTCCTCCGTGGCGGCGGAGGCGGCGACGGCCTTCTCCTCGCCGGTCAGCGCGATGTGCAGCCGGTCGATCGTCAGCGCGAAGCCGACGGCGGGCAGCGGCCGCCCGAAGCGCCCGAGCAGATCGTCGTAGCGCCCGCCGCCGCCGAGCGGCGCGCCGAGCGCCGGGTCGTAGACGTCGAACACGGCGCCTGTGTAGTAGCCCATCTTGCGCACGAGGCCGAGGTCGACGATGACCCGCTCGGCGACCTCGGGCAGCAGCAGCTCGTAGACGCCGGCCAGGCCGGCGACGGCGTCGGTCACGGGGCCCTCCGCGCCGGAGAGCACCTCCGGCCCCCCGCGGATCTGCGGCACGCGCAGCAGCAGCTCCGCGTCGGCGTCGGCGAGGCCGAGCTGCGCCAGCCGAGCTTCCAGGGCGACGAAGTCACGGCCGACGAGCGCATCCATGAGCGTGTCGACCGCGTCGTCGGGAACGTCGTGCGAGCGCAGCAGCATCGGATACAGCGAGGCGTCGCCGAGGCCGATCCTGAACTCGCGCAGGCCCACGGCGTCGAGCGCGTGGTAGAGGACGGTGAGCGCCTCGGCGGTGCCCTGCGGCGCCGGCGCGCCGATGAGCTCGATGCCGGCCTGCAGGAACTCGCGCATCTGGCCGCGGTGCGGGCGCACGCCGCGGTAGGCGTGGGCGAAGTAGCAGAAGCGCAGCGGCGGCTCGGCGGCGGCGTAGCGGCTGGAGACGAGGCGAGCGATCGGCACCGTCATGTCGGTGCGCAGCGCGAGGACCTCGCCGTGGTCGTCGAAGACGCGGTAGGCGGGCGGCTCGCCGCCGCCGCGGGCGAGCACGTTCTCGTACTCCAGCGCAGGCGTCCAGACCTCGCCGTAGCCGTCGTGCTCGAAGATGCCGCGAATCGCCTCGGTGATGTCGCGCAGCTCGCGCATCTCGTCGGGCAGCACGTCGCGCGTGCCGGAGGGAATGGGATGGATCTGAGGGCGCACAGGTGCTGTGAATCTAGAAGGCGGGGCGCGGCGACGGTCGGCCGGTGTGCGCGCGTCTAGTGGTAGACGGGCTCGGTGGCGACGCGCTCGATGCGCGCGCCGAGGTCGCGCAGGCGCTCGTCGATGCGCTCGTAGCCGCGATCGATCTGGCGGATGTTGCCGATCTCCGAACGCCCCTCGGCGCACAGCGCGGCGATGAGCATCGCCATCCCGGCCCGGATGTCGGGCGATTCGACGCGCTCACCGCGCAGCCGGCAGGGACCGGTCACGATCGCGCGGTGCGGGTCGCACATCGTGATGTCGGCGCCCATGAGGACGAGCTTGTCGGTGAAGATCATGCGGTTCTCGAACATCCACTCGTGGATGAGCGCCGAGCCCGCGCACTGCGTGGCGAGCGCGACGGCGATCGACGTGAGGTCGGCCGGGAACGCCGGCCACGGCCCGTCCTGGACCTTGATCTTGTGCTCGCCGACGTCGCGGGCGATGATCAGGTCCTGGTCGCCGGGCACGATCACGTCGTTGCCGTCGAGCTCCGAGCGCAGGCCGAGGCGGTCGAAGACGAGCCGGATCATGCGCAGGTCGCGCGGGATCGTGTCGCGGATGCGCAGCTCGCCGCCGGTGACGCCGGCGAGCGCCATGAAGGAGCCGATCTCGATGTGGTCGGGCCCGATCGTGTGGTCGCAGCCGTGCAGGTCCTTCGTGCCGTTGATCGTGAGCATGTTCGAGCCGATGCCCTCGATGCCGGCGCCCATGCTGACGAGCATGCGCGCGAGATCCTGGACGTGCGGCTCGCACGCGGCGTTGCCGATGACCGTCAGGCCGGGAGTCCGCGCGGCGGCCAGCAGCGCGTTCTCGGTCGCCATCACCGAGGGCTCGTCCATGAACACGTCGCCCGCGCGCAGGCCCGCGGGCGCGCGCAGCTCGATGTCGCGGGCGTGCTCGAAGGTCGCGCCGAGCGCGGCGAAGGCGTCGAGGTGAGGATCGAGGCGCCGGCGGCCGATGACGTCGCCGCCGGGCGGCGGCATGCGCACGCGGCCGAAGCGGGCCAGCAGCGGGCCGGCGAGCAGGAAGGAGGCGCGGATGCGCTCGGAGAGCTCGCGGTCGATGATCGCCTCTTCGGCGGTGAGGTCGGCGGCGCAGAGCGCGACCTCGTGCTCGGAGATCCAGCGGATCCGGACGCCGAGCGCCTCCAGCAGGGAGAGCATCGCGCCGACGTCCTTGATCTTCGGGACGTTGCGGACCACGACCTCGTCCTCGGTCAGGACCGAGGCGGCGAGGATGGGGAGCGCACCGTTCTTGTTGCCCGCGGGCGTGATCGTGCCCGAGAGCGCGGTGCCTCCGTCGATGACGAACTTCTCCATGAGCGGGTGCCTTCCGGCGACGGGAGCAGGGCCGTAGGGCTGGGCTAGGGTAACAGCCATGCCCTCCCGGATTTCGCGCGACGAGGCGTGGTCCCTGCTCTCCGATTGGGTCCGCAGCGAATCTCTGCGCCGCCATTGCCTGGCCGTCGAGGCCGCGATGGTCGCCTTTGCACAGCGCGACGGCCACGACGCCGAGCTCTGGGGTGTCACCGGCCTGCTGCACGACGCCGACTACGAGCGGTTTCCCGACATGGACGACGCCGAGCACGGCCATCCGCGGACGATCATCGCCGAGCTCGAGCGCCGCGACGCCCCGCCGGAGATGGTCCACGCGATCGCCGCGCACGCCGACTTCCTCGGGGTGCCGGCCGAGAGCGAGCTTGACCGCACGCTGCTCGCGGTCGACGAGCTGTGCGGCTTTCTCGTCGCGTGCGCGTGGGTGCGGCCCGAGGGCATCCATGGACTGACCCCCAAGTCCGTGAAGAAGAAGCTCAAAGCACCCTCGTTCGCCGCCGCAGTCAACCGCGAGGACGTGCGCGGCGGCGCCGAGCAGCTCGGGGCCGACTTCGACGCGCACGTGGCGTTCGTGATCAGCGCGCTCGAGGCCCGTGCGGACGAGCTCGAGCTGCATGGGCGGCAGGCCGCCGCGGGCTGACCGGTTCGGCCGCCCGTGCAAGATCCGTTGCAGCCCGGGACCCGAGTTTCCCGCGGATACGGGGCCTTCGCCATGCGTACACCTGTTCCGTCCGCGGCCATCCCTAGGTTAGGAACATATGTTCGCTTCCCTGATCTCTCGGCTGCCCGCGCCGCTACGTCGGGCTCTCGCTTACGCCAAGGCCTTCGCCTTCCTCGAGGAGCCGCCCGCGGCGCTGCCTCGCCGCCGCTCTGAGCGGCCCGTCCCGGCCCTCCCGACCGGGGCGTGCGCCGGGCCCAGTCCCAGGCACGCCGGCATCGCGACCCAGCCACTGGCTGCCTGCCCCACGGACCGCCGCCGCCGTGCTCCGGGCGTGCGCCCCGCCGCGACGCTTACGGCCCAGCTGCGTTCCTGCGGCGCAGGATCTGCGCCACAGGCGCGCCGCGCCGGTGCGGTATCGCGCCCGAAGCAGCTCTGCCGCACGCCCACCAGCGGCCGGGCCGTCACCACCTCGGCCGCGAGCGACGACCGCCGCGCCGCGGTCGCCGGCGGCTTCCTGCACCGGTAGAGCGCACCGCGCAGATCCGCTTCTCGTAACGGTCCGCGAGCCGATCCAGCCGTCGATGGCACCAACTGGTCGTCTAGCGGGCAGTTCCCGCCATTCAGGCGCGTCCGCTCGGCCCTAGGAGTCTGTCGGGAAAGTCCTCGACTGCCGTGGTGGTCCAGCCGTGGTTGTGGGCGCCGCGCAAATTCGAAGGTAATGCTGGTTGCATTGCCAAGAATTTGTGTGGCGATCCACAGCCGCGGATGGGCCGCATCCGGCTTCGAGGACTTTTTCGACAGGCTTCTAGACCCACCGCTACGGCGACCGCCACTCCTACACCCTCACCGATGCGGATCGCCGACGCTCCACCAGACGCATCGAGCCAGCGCACACAACGAGCAACCGGGCGGATCTGCACCACAACGACAACGGACCGCCCCGAAGGGCGGTCCGCTTGTACTGAAGAAACCGGCGGCGACCTACTCTCCCGGGCCCTTGCGGGCCAAGTACCATCGGCGCTGAGGGGCTTAACTGCTCTGTTCGGAATGGAAAGAGGTGTTTCCCCCTCGCCATAGCCACCGGAAATCGGTGAGAGTCCCCTGGACCCTTCAAAACTGCACAGTAGCCCTGCAAAAACGAGTACCAAAAAGTCATCCGTCAAGCCCTCGACCCATTAGTACCGGTCTCCTTCACACATTGCTGTGCGTCCAGATCCGGCCTATCAACCTGGTGGTCTACCAGGGGTCTTACTCCCTCATGGGGATGGGAGAGCTCATCTCGAGGTTGGCTTCCCGCTTAGATGCCTTCAGCGGTTATCCAATCCGCACGTAGCTAACCTGCTATGCCCTTGGCAGGACAACAGATACACCAGAGGTGCGTTCATCCCGGTCCTCTCGTACTAGGGACAACTCCTCTCAACTCTCCAACGCCCACGGCAGATAGGGACCGAACTGTCTCACGACGTTCTGAACCCAGCTCGCGTACCGCTTTAATGGGCGAACAGCCCAACCCTTGGGACCTACTACAGCCCCAGGATGCGACGAGCCGACATCGAGGTGCCAAACCGGGCCGTCGATGTGGACTCTTGGGCCCGATAAGCCTGTTATCCCCGGCGTACCTTTTGTCCGTTGAGCGACAGCGCTTCCACTTGCCACTGCCGGATCACTAAGACCAGCTTTCGCTCCTGCTCGACTTGTCAGTCTCGCAGTCAAGCTCCCTTATTGCCTTTACACTCTACGCACGATTTCCAACCGTGCTGAGGGAACCTTTGTGCGCCTCCGTTACATTTTGGGAGGCGACCGCCCCAGTCAAACTACCCGCCTGACACTGTCCAGCGCCCGGATTCACGGCGCACTGTTAGAAACACAATACATCAAGGGTGGTATCTCAAGGGTGGCTCCACGCCAGCCGCAGCCGGCGCTTCAAAGCCTCCCACCTATCCTGAGCGAGATGCACCGCATTCCAATATCAGGTTATAGTAAAGGTGCACGGGGTCTTTCCGTCTAGCCGCGGGTACTCGGCATCTTCACCGAGACTGCAATTTCACCGAGCCCCTCGTTGAGACAGCGCCCAAGTCGTTACGCCATTCGTGCAGGTCGGAACTTACCCGACAAGGAATTTCGCTACCTTAGGACCGTTATAGTTACGGCCGCCGTTTACCGGGGCTTAGCTTCGCTGCTTCAGGCCGAAGCCCTGACAACTCCACGTAACCTTCCGGCACCGGGCAGGCGTCAGCCCCTATACGTCGTCTTTCGACTTAGCAGAGACCTGTGTTTTTGGTAAACAGTCGCTTGGGCCAATTCACTGCGGCCCCCTCGGGCTGAGCGAGCAAGTCGCCTCACCCTACCGGGGCGCTCCTTATCCCGAAGTTACGGAGCAATTTTGCCGAGTTCCTTAACGAGGGTTATCTCGATCACCTTAGTATTCTCTACTTGCCCACCTGTGTCGGTTTTGGTACGGGCACGCGCAACCTCCCTAGAGGATTTTCTTGGAGGCATGGCGTCAGGGACTCGCCGGCTTAGAGCCAGCTGGCATCGCGCCTCAGGTTATGCGGCCCCGCATTTCACAGGGGCCACCCCTACACGCTTACCCCAGGACTACCATCGCCTGGGTTCCCCTAGCCTTCCTCGTCCCCCCATCGGTCAAACGGTTGCGACGTGGTACAGGAATATCAACCTGTTGGCCATCGACTACGCCTTTCGGCCTCGCCTTAGGTCCCGACTAACCCTGAGCAGACGAACTTTACTCAGGAATCCTTGGGCAATCGGCGGAGGGGATTCTCACCCCTCTTTCGTTACTCATGCCGGCATTCTCACTTCCCAGGCCTCCACGGCTGGCTTCCGCCGCCGCTTCACTGGCCTGGGAACGCTCTCCTACCGCGTGATCCGAAGATCACACCCGCAGCTTCGGTGTCTAGCTTGAGCCCCGTTACATTATCCGCGCCCGAGCACTTGACCAGTGAGCTGTTACGCACTCTTTCAAGGGTGGCTGCCTCTAAGCCAACCTCCTGGTTGTCTGTGCACTCGGACATCGTTTGCCACTTAGCTAGAACTTGGGGACCTTAGCTGGCGGTCTGGGCTGTTTCCCTTTTGACGCTGAAGTTTATCCCCCAGCAACTGACTCCCGGAGTAAACGTAATGGTCTTCGGAGTTTGCCTGAAGTCGGTAACCTGGTAGGGCCCCTAGTTCAAACAGTGCTCTACGGCCAAAACGCAATTGATCCGAGGCTATACCTAAATATATTTCGGAGAGAACCAGATATCACTTGGTTTGATTAGCCTTTCACTCCGACCCACAGGTCATCCGCCCAGTTTTCAACCTAGGTCGGTTCGGTCCTCCACGAGGTCTTACCCCCGCTTCAACCTGCCCATGGGTAGCTCACCAAGTTTCGGGTCTAGCGCCTACGACTCAAATCGCCCTGTTTGGACTCGCTTTCGCTTCGGCTCCGCTCATCGCTTAACCTTGCCGCAGACGGCTAACTCGCCGGCTCGTTATGCAAAAAGCACGCGGTCACATTCCGAAGAACGCTCCCACCGCTTGTAGGCACGTGGTTTCAGGTACTATTTCACTCCCCTTCCGGGGTACTTTTCACCTTTCCCTCACGGTACTAGTCCGCTATCGGTCACCTAGGAGTACTTAGCCTTGGAGGGTGGTCCCCCCAGATTCAGTCCACGTTTCACGGGTGTGGACTTACTCAGGAACGTCTGACAGAAGATCATGCAATTTCGTCTACGGGACGGTTGCCCTCTATGGTGCGCGGTTCCACACGCTTCGACTATCACATGATTTTGTAACTTCTGCCGAGCCGATCACAGCTCGGAACAGACGTCCTACAACCCCGGGTGCGCAACGCGTGATCGCTTACACGCATCCGGTTTGGGCTGATCCCTTTTCGCTCGCCACTACTCAGGGAGTCTCGGTTGATTTACTTTCCTCGGGGTACTGAGATGTTTCACTTCCCCCGCTTGTCCCCATCCGGCCTATGTGTTCAGCCGGCGGCGACGCCGCATTACCAGCGCCAGGTTTCCCCATTCGGGCATCCACGGGTCAAAGGCTATTCAGCGCCTCACCGTGGCTTATCGCAGCCGTTCACGCCCTTCATCGACTCTAGGTGCCAAGGCATCCACCATGTGCCCTTACTATCTTGACGGTGATCGAAACCCTCAGCCTTAGCTGTTGGTTTCGGTGATACCCGTTGCCGCCACACTTATCGTTGTGGCGGCGCGTGATGACGCGAGTTGAGTCACGTCATCACTGGCTACTGTGCAGTTTTCAAGGGTCGCAGGAGGCACCCCGCGGGACTCGCGGGCCGGTCTCTCAAAACTCAACAGCATGCACCGGCTGCAGCTCCACGGTATGTGGGGCTCGCCGGGCCAGGTTCGGTCGACATACTAGGCCGCACGGTCGGAGGTCCGTCGCTCGCTCTCATCGCGGAGTCGTCACGAATGACAACCCAGGCAATGAGCCGGCGACGGCGCCGTGCCGTACGGGCCCTCTTGGTCGAGGGCTCCCTAGAAAGGAGGTGATCCAGCCGCACCTTCCGGTACGGCTACCTTGTTACGACTTCACCCCAGTCACGAGCCCCACCTTCGACGGCTCCCTCCCTTGCGGGTTAGGCCACCGGCTTCGGGTGTTGCTCACTCCCGTGGTGTGACGGGCGGTGTGTACAAGGCCCGGGAACGTATTCACCGCGGCAATGCTGATCCGCGATTACTAGCAACTCCACCTTCATGCAGGCGAGTTTCAGCCTGCAATCCGAACCGAGACGCGCTTTAAGGGATTCGCTCCACCTCGCGGTATCGCAGCCCTCTGTACGCGCCAATGTAGCACGTGTGTAGCCCTGGACATAAGGGGCATGATGACTTGACGTCATCCCCACCTTCCTCCGGTTTGTCACCGGCAGTCTCGCATGAGTCCCCAACTAAATGCTGGCAACATACGACGGGGGTTGCGCTCGTTGCGGGACTTAACCCAACATCTCACGACACGAGCTGACGACAGCCATGCACCACCTGTGAAGGTGCCCCGAAGGGAAGCCGTGTTTCCACGGCGGTCACCCACATGTCAAGCCCAGGTAAGGTTCTTCGCGTTGCGTCGAATTAAACCACATGCTCCGCTGCTTGTGCGGGCCCCCGTCAATTCCTTTGAGTTTTAGCCTTGCGGCCGTACTCCCCAGGCGGGTCACTTAATGCGTTAGCTCCGGCACGGAGGGAGTCGACACCCCCCACACCTAGTGACCATCGTTTACGGCGTGGACTACCAGGGTATCTAATCCTGTTTGCTCCCCACGCTTTCGCGTCTCAGCGTCAATACCGTCCCAGTGAGCTGCCTTCGCCATTGGTGTTCCTCCTGATATCTGCGCATTTCACCGCTACACCAGGAATTCCACTCACCTCTTCCGGATTCGAGCCCGACAGTATCCACCGGCATTCCAGGGTTGAGCCCTGGACTTTCACAGCGGACTTATCGGGCCGCCTACACGCTCTTTACGCCCAATGATTCCGGACAACGCTTGCCCCCTACGTATTACCGCGGCTGCTGGCACGTAGTTAGCCGGGGCTTCTTCTGAAGGTACCGTCACTCCATCGGGCTATTAACCCGCTGAGCTTCGTCCCAACTGAAAGAGGTTTACAACCCGAAGGCCTTCTTCCCCCACGCGGCGTTGCTGCGTCACGCTTTCGCGCATTGCGCAAGATTCCCCACTGCTGCCTCCCGTAGGAGTCTGGGCCGTGTCTCAGTCCCAGTGTGGCTGATCGTCCTCTCAGACCAGCTACGCATCGTCGCCTTGGTAGGCCGTTACCCCACCAACAAGCTAATGCGCCGCGGGCCCATCCCGATGCGGAGGCCGAAGCTTCCTTTCGTCCGAAGACCACATCCGGTATTAGCCCGAGTTTCCTCGGGTTGTCCCGGTCATCGGGGTAGGTAACCCACGTGTTACTCACCCGTTCGCGGCTCTGCCCCGGGGCAAGCCCCGGTTCGTCGCTCCACTTGCATGTGTTAAGCACGCCGCCAGCGTTCGTCCTGAGCCAGGATCAAACTCTCCGTGAAGAACTGCTGAGAGGCCTGCTCAAAGACCTGGCCTCTCGTCACGTAGAGCTGTCATAACTATGTTGCAGTGCCAATACACGAGGCACCGCAGTCATGACGGGTTGTTCTAATTCAGGTCCCTCGCCTCCGGCTATGGAGCGAGGGATCGAACCTGGACGCACACCCGATCGCTAGGCGCGATCAAGGTGCGCATGCTGTTGAGTTTTCAAAGACCGTCGCGCGCTCCCATGGAGGGGACTCCTCCCGGAACCTGCGCTTCGACGAATCGCAAGCGACTCGAAGACAGGACTGGCCAGTATAGCGCTCCCGAAGGGCCCATAGAAGGGCTCCGGTCAGGGCGCAAGGGACCGGCGCAGCGGCAACTATAGCCGACCGTTTCGGACGGAACGCCTCCCGCCCGGAAAACCCCTGCTCACGCGGCGCGCCGCAGGCGCCGGAACTGGCGCTTGCCGACCTGCAGCACCGCGCCGTCGAGCCGTTCGGGACCCACGTCGAGGTCCTCCGCGCCCAGCGCGGCCCCGTCGAGCCGGACGGCGCCCTGCGTGAGCTTGCGCCGGGCGTCGGACCGCGAGCCGCCGAAGCACTCGGCGATCAGGGCCGGCATGTGGACCGCCGCGCCGTCGCCGGCGACGAACGTCGCCTCCTCGATCTCCTCGGGCATGGCGCCCTGCACGAAGACGCGCTCGAAGTGCGCAGCGGCCGCGTCGGCGTCGGCCTCGGAGTGCAGCCGCGCGACGAGCCGGCGAGCGAGCGCGTGCTTGGCGTCGCGCGGCGACAGTCCCTCGGGCAGCGGCTCGCCGAGCAGCAGCTCGTACCAGCTCGCCATCGCCGCATCGGGCACGCTGAGCGTCTTGCCGTACATCTCCTCGGGCGGGTCGGTGACCCCGATGTGGTTGCCCAGCGACTTCGACATCTTGCGCTCGCCGTCGACGCCGGGCAGGATCGGCATCGTCAGCGCGACCTGCTCGTCGATCCCGTACGCGCGCTGCACGTCGCGCCCGAGCAGGAGGTTGAACTTCTGGTCGGTGCCGCCGAGCTCGACGTCGGCGCGCACCGCGACGGAGTCGTAGCCCTGCATGAGCGGATAGAGCAGCTCGGTGATCGAGATCGGCGCGTTGGCGGCGAAGCGCTTGGCGAAGTCGTCGCGTTCCAGCAGCTGGGCGACGGTCGTCGTGCGCGTGAGCGCGAAGAGGTCCTCCATCGACATGTCCAGCCACTCGGAGTTGTGGCGCAGCTCGATGCGGTCGCGATCGAGCACCTTCGCCGCCTGCTCGACGTACGTGCGTGCATTGGCGTCGATCTCCGCGCCGGAGAGCTGCGGGCGCGTCGATGAGCGCCCGCTCGGATCGCCGACCCGGGCGGTGTAGTCGCCGATGATGAGGACGACGACATGGCCGCGATCCTGGAACTCGCGCAGCTTGCGCAGGACGACCGTATGGCCGAGATGGACGTCCGGAGCGGTCGGGTCCAGGCCCAGCTTGACGCGCAGCGGGCGCCCGAGCTCGAGTTTGCGCTGCAGCCCGCCGGCGGGCAGGGCGTCGACCGCGTCGCGGGCCAGGAAGCGGGCGTCGTCGGCCGCGTTGGTCGTCATAACGCCAATGCTAGAGTCAGGTCCGCCCCGGGCGCCGACGCCGCTCGCGTCGGTGGGGCGCTACGGGGACGTCACCGCATTCAAGCGGCCGCTCCCGCGTTCGCATGAGCGACTACGCACGTCCTGACATCCCGGTCCTCGCCGAGCCTCCGCTCGGGCGGCCACGGCTCAAGCGGCTGCGGCTGGCGTTCATCCTCTTCGGCCTCGCGCTGCTCGCGCTCGTCTCGACGGCCTTCGGGATGATGATGGCGGTCGCCAGCGACCTGCCCCAGCTCGAGAACCAGACCGAGTTCAAGCCGTCGCAGAACTCCGTCCTCGTCGACGTCCGCGGGCAGTACCTCGCGACGCTCGCCGACCAGGGCCGGATCATCGTCCCGGCCGACGACATCGCGCTGTCGATGCAGCACGCGATCATCTCCGTCGAGGACGAGCGCTTCTACCAGAACGACGGCGTCGACCTGCGCGGCATCGGTCGCGCCCTCTTCACCGACCTCACGAGCCGGCGCGCGGCCCAGGGTGGCTCGACGATCACCCAGCAGTTCGTCAAGAACGCGACCCAGGCGCAGAACCGGCGGACCGTCTTCGAGAAGATCCGCGAGGCCGCGCTCGCCTACCACCTCACGCGCAAGTGGTCCAAGAAGAAGATCCTCACGGAGTACCTCAACTCGATCTACTTCGGCAACGGCGCCTACGGCATCGAGTCGGCCGCGCGCACGTACTTCGGCAGCAACGGCGAGCACTTCGGCTGCGGCAAGCCCGACAACCGCTGCGCGAACGAGCTGAAGCCCTACGAGGCGGCGCTGCTGGCCGGGATGGTCGCCTCGCCGAGCGCGTATGACCCGGTCGTCAATCCCGAGGCGGCGAAGCGCCGGCGCAACATCGTGCTCGAGAAGATGCTCGAGCAGGGCTACATCACGCAGGCCGAGTACCAGGAGGGCATCCAGGCCGAGGTGCCCGACCGCGACACGATCAACCCGCCGAAGGCGCAGGCGGCGAGCAAGTCGTCGGCCTACTTCGCGACGTGGGTGCGCCAGCAGGTCATCGAGAAGTACGGCGCGCGCGAGGCGCTGCTCGGCGGCCTGCGCGTCCAGACGACGATCGACCTCGGCATGCAGCGGCGCGCCGAGGACGCGGTCACGAGGTGGCTGGGCAATCCGCCGAACGGGCCGCACGCCTCGCTCGTGGCGATCAACAACACGACCGGCGAGGTCCGGGCGATGGTCGGCGGCACCGACTACGACAACGTCCCGTTCAACCTCGCCACCCAGGGCCAGCGCCAGCCGGGCTCGGCGTTCAAGCCGTTCGTGCTCGCGACCGCGCTGCGCCGCGGGATCTCACCCGCTTCGACCTGGGTGTCCAAGAAGCAGGTCATCCAGGTCCCCAACAGCATCGAGAAGTTCACCGTCAACAACTACGACGACAGCTACTCCGGGGTGAGCTCGCTCGCTCGCGCGACGACGTTCTCCGACAACGCCGTCTACGCCCAGGTGGGGATCAAGACCGGCACGAAGCGCATCGCGCGCACGGCGGAGCGGATGGGCATCCGCACGCCGGTCTCGAGCAACTACGCGATCACGCTGGGCGGCCTGAGGCACGGCGTGACGCCGCTGGACATGGCCCACGCCTACCAGACGTTCGCGACCGGCGGGCTGCTCGTCACCGGCAGCCTCGGGGCCGGCAAGAAGGGGCCCGTCGGCATCCGCAAGGTCACGCTGCGCAACCACCCCGAGCGCGCGCTGGACCGCAACAAGCGCATCCGCACGCGGATCCTGCCCAAGAACGTCGCCAACACGACGACCTCGATCCTCGAGTCGGTCATCAAGGTCGGCACGGCCAAGGTCGCGGGCCTCGGCAAGGTCCGCGCCTGGGGCAAGACCGGGACGACGGAGAACTACGCCGACGCTTGGTTCGTCGGCGCGACCGACAAGTACACGGTCGCCGTCTGGGTCGGCTATCCCGGCGGCGCGAAGGCGATGCGCACCGAGTATCGCGGCGAGCCGGTGGCGGGCGGCACGTACCCCGCGCAAATCTGGCACGACTTCATGGTCTCGGTCCTCCATGCCGAGCAGGATCGCGTCAAGCGCCAGTGCCAGCGCGAGGCCGACAAGCGAAAGAAGGACGGCAAGGAGGACGCCGCACCGTCGAAGAAGTGCATCGACGCCGGTCTCGCCGTCGACCCGACCGCGCCGGTCCCCGAGACGACGACGGCGCCCGGGCCGACCACGACGACGCCCGCCGCGGAGGGTGCGACCGACCCGCAGACCGATGCCGCGCCGCCGGTCGACGACGGGCCCGGCGCGACCGGCGAGGGTGGCGCGGGCACGCAGACGCCGCAGGTGCCGGTAACGCCGCCCCCGCCCCCGGTCGCCCCGCCGACGCCGGTGACCCCGCCGGCCGCCCCGGTCGATCCGGCCGCCCCCTCCGGCGGCGTGACGCCGCAGCCCTGAGCTGCGCCGGCGCGCCGCGGCCCGGGCTTCAGGCGGTCAGCAGGCCCGGCGGCCAGGGACGCGACACGTGGCGGTTGGCGGCGGCGCAGAAGCGCCACGGCAGGTCGACCGCGCGCGTGATCCCGATCCGCGGGCCGGCCACGAGCCGGGCTCCCGCGTCGGGCAGGCCGGGCGGCGGCGGACCGAGCTCGATCGGGCCGCCGAGCAGCGGCGTCGCGTTGAGCTCGAGGCCGATGCCGAGCGCCTGCGTGAGCTTGCCCGGCCCCGAGCAGAGGTCGGTCGCACGCTCGCGCGGGGCCCGGCGCGCGCGCATCAGCCCCTCCCCGGCGAGCGGCTCGAGCGCTCGGATGAGCACGGCCGCGCCGACGCCCGCCGGCTCGACGACGACGTTCAGGAGCGCGTGGATGCCATAGGACCGGTAGACGTAGGCGATCCCGGGTGCGGCGAACAGCGGCTCGGTGCGCACGGTCAGGCCGACGAACGCGTGGCAGGCGGGCTCCTCCTCGTGGTAGGCCTCGGTCTCGACGATCACCCCGCTGGTCTCGCCGTGGGTGATCGTGCAGCCGACGAGCGCCGCGGCGGCCTCGACGACCGGCAGCTCGAGCGCACGCAGGTGGCGCTCGGCGGCGCCGCGGCGGCTGAGCGTCACGTCAGGCGGGGTGCAGCGTCAGGGCGCTGCGCGCGGCCTCGAGCTGCTCGCGCACACGCGCCAGCGATGTCCCGCCCTCGCTGACCTTCGACTCCAGCCAGGAGCTCTGGGCGAGCAGGGCGCGAAACGCCGCCGGGTCGAGCTGATCGGAGGCCGCGGTGAGCTCCGCGTCGGTGAGCTCGCCGAGCGTACGGCCGGAGTCGACCGCGACCCGGACGAGGCCCGCGACGATCC
Organism: uncultured Actinomycetes bacterium; assembly: GCA_963751065.1. Taxonomy (GTDB): domain Bacteria; phylum Actinomycetota; class Thermoleophilia; order Solirubrobacterales; family Solirubrobacteraceae; genus CADCVQ01. The sequence goes on along the minus strand of CAVVTD010000007.1, from coordinate 97,582 downwards.
CGTGGCACGAGCGAAACGGCACGCCCTGCTTGACGAGGTGGTCGGCGACGTCGGTGGCGGCGATGAGGTCGTCGGACGCGGCGTCCGCCATCCGCTCGCGGTGAAAGCGCGCGCCGGCGATCATCCCGGTGGCCGACGCGAGGCACAGGTCGAGCGTGTCGACGGTGTCGAAGAGGTGCTCCTTGTCCTCCTGCAGGTCCTTGTTGTACGTCAGCGGGAGGGCGTGCATCACGCCGTGCAGGGCGGTCAGGTGCGCCACGACGCGCGGCGCCTTGGCGCGCAGCAGCTCGGCCGCGTCGGGGTTCTTCTTCTGCGGCATGATCGACGAGCCCGAGGTCCAGGCGTCCGCCAGGGTGACGAAGCCGAACTCCTCGCTGGACCACAGCACGAGCTCGGCGCCGAGGCGGCTGAGGTGCGTCGCGCAGGTCGCGGCGGCCGACAGGTAGTCGAGGATGAAGTCGCGGTTGGAGACGGCGTCGATCGAGTTCGGCGCGACGTGCTCGAAGCCGAGCTCGGCGGCGACGGCGCCGCGGTCGGTGTCGAAGTTCACGCCCGCCAGGGCGCCGGCGCCGAGCGGCAGGGCGGCGGTCTGGGCGGCCGCGAAACGGAAGCGCTCGCGGTCGCGCAGGAGCATCCAGACGTAGGCGAGCAGGTGATGGGAGAGGTAGACGGGCTGTGCGCGCTGCAGGTGCGTGTAGCCGGGCAGCGGCCAGTCGAGATGGTGTTCGGCGGCGTCGAGCAGGGTGAGCGCGAGGGCGTCGATCGCGCGCGTCGCGTGGCCGGCGGCGTCGCGCGTGAAGAGCGCGACGTCGGTGGCGACCTGGTCGTTGCGCGAGCGCGCCGTGTGCAGCTTGCCGCCCGCCGGGCCGGCGAGCTGCGTGACGCGGCGCTCGACCGCCATGTGGATGTCCTCGTCGTCGTCCTCGAACGGGAACGTGCCGTCGGCGAGCTCGGCCTCGACGGCGTCGAGCGCGGCGAGCAGGGCGTCGCGGTCGTCGTCGCCGATGATCTGTTGCGCGGCGAGCATGCGGGCGTGAGCGCGGGACTGCTGGACGTCGTAGGGCCAGAGGCGCTGGTCGAAGGACAGCGACGTGTTCAGGCGCCGGAAGATCGGGTCCTGCGGTTCGGAGAAGCGCGACATTGGCGGCGAGTCTAGGCCGCTAGCGTTAGGTGGGTGGCGGCCAAGCGGTACCCGCAGGAGGACTACTCGCGCCCGCCGGGCTCGGTCGAGGTCGTGCTCATCCGCCACGGCGCGTCCGAGGCGGCCGTCGAGGACCAGCCGTTCGAGCTGCTCGAGGGCCAGGCCGACCCGTCGCTGTCGGAGGCCGGCCGGCGCCAGGCGCGGGCCGTGGCGGCCCACCTGGCCGGCGAGCCGCTCTCCGCGCTGTTCGTCACCCCCTTGCGGCGCACCGCCCAGACCGCCGCGCCGCTCGCCGAACTGACCGGACTCGAACCCGTCGTCGTGCCCGAACTGCGCGAGGTCCACCTCGGCGAGCTCGACGGCGGCGCGTTTCGCATCGCGGTGCGCCGCCGCGACCCGATCGTCCGCGAGGTCTTCACGCAGCAGCGCTGGGACGTCATCCCCGGCGCCGAGACGATGGAGGACTTCGCCCAGCGCACGGCCACCGGCCTGGCCCGCATGGTCGAGGGCACCGAGCCGGGCACGAGCGTCGCGGCGGTCGTCCACGGCGGCGTGATCGGCGAGCTGTGCCGCCAGGCCAGCGAAAGCCGCCCGTTCGCCTTCGTGCACGCCGACAACGGCTCGCTGTCGCGGCTCGTGCTGCTGCCCGAGGGGTATTGGTGGGTGCGCTCGTTCAACGAGGGCGGTCATTTGCGCGGCTGACGCGGTTTCCCCGCCGGGTTTCGCGTGATCGCGGGGCCGGCGAACTGCAGCTCTGAGGGAGTGTCAGTTCGCGGGATGCCGGCGGGCGATCCGGGTTTCGCGTCCGTAGCCGTGCGAGTGGCTGAGCGGCGGGGTGTGTCGAATGGTGCACGCCAGGCGTGCATCATTCGACACACCGCCTCCGATCGACCAGGTCAATGGCGCGAAATACGCGCATATGGCGCACTTCGTGCCATTCACCTCCGCCCCGCCGGCCCTGGCCGAAACGCCACCGCGCACACTCCTTCACCCCGTCAGAGATGCAGTTCAAGCAGGATCGGCGCCCATACGGGGCGGCGCGACAGCGCACGAGGGCTCGGCTAGCGCCCGAGCACCTCGCGCAGGGCCGCCGCAACACGCGAGACCTGAGATTCGCTGAGCTGCGGGAAGAACGGCAGCGCCACCGACCGCGCCGCGACGTCCTCGCACACCGGAAACTCCCCCTCGCGGTGGCCGAACTTCTCGCGGTAGTACGCGAAGAGGTGGATCGCCGGCAGGTAGGGCTTGGACTGGATCCCGCGTTCGCGCAGCGCGCGGATCGTCGCATCGCGGTCCACGCCGCGCGGCAGCTGGACGACGAACACGAACCAGCCGCGCCGGTCCCCGCCGGAGTCCTCGCAGGGCAGCTCGAGCCCCTCGATGCCGGCCAGCGCCTCCCGGTAGAGCGCCGCCGCGCGGGCGCGCCCCGCGAGCATGTCGTCGAGGCGGTCGAGCTGGACGAGGCCGATCGCGCATGCGATGTCGCTCAACCGGTAGTTGAAGCCGAGGCGGTCGAAGTCCAGCCACTCCATGTTCGCCGCGCGGCCCTGGTTTCGCTCAGAGTCGATCTGCGCCTTCACCGCCGCGTCGGCGGTCGTGACCATGCCGCCCTCGCCGGTCGTGAGCTGCTTGTTGGCGTAGAAGCCGAACACCGACGGATGCCCGCGGCCGCCGACCGGCGTGCCGTCGGCGTGGACGGCGCCGAGCGCCTCGCAGGCGTCCTCGACGATCGGCAGGCCCATGCGCTCGAAGGCGGGCAGGTCGGCCGGGTAGCCGAAGATGTGGACCGGCAGCAGCGCCGTCGTCCGCCCCGTGACCGCCGCCGCGGCGGCGGCCGGGTCGAGGTTCAGCGTGCGCGGGTCGATGTCGGCGAAGACGGGCCGGGCGCGCTCGAACAGCGGGGCGTTGGCGCTCGCCGGAAACGAGAACGGCGACGTGACGACCTCGTCGCCGTCGCTGACGCCGGCGGCGCGCAGCGCGAGATGCAGGCCGGACGTGCCGCTCGACACCGCGCAGGCGTGCGCCACGCCGAGACGCGCCGCGAACGCCGACTCGAACGCCGGCACGCGCGGGCCCAGCGAGATGTGGCCGGAGCGCAGCACCTCGATCACGGCCGCCTCCTCGGCCTCGCCGAGCACGGGCCGCGCGAGCGGAATCACGTCGGTGGCGGGCTCGACGGCGGACACGTTACGGCGCCGTGGCGCCGCGCACCCGGCTGGGCTGCTCGGCGTACTCGAGCGAGTCGACGAGCGCCATCCAGGAGGCGGCGATGAGGTTCGTCGAGACGCCGATCGAGCCCCATGTCTCCTCGCCGTCGGTGGCGTCGATGAGGACTCTGATCGTCGCGTCCGAGCCCTTCGTCTCGTCGAGGATGCGGACCTTGAAGTTCGTCAGCCAGGTGTCGGCGAGGTGCGGGTGGGCCTCGGTGAGGACCGCGCGCAGCGCGGCGTCGAGCGCGTGCACCGGGCCGTTGCCCTCCGAGTAGCTCACGAAGCGCTCGCCGTCGGCCCAGATCTTGATCGTTGCCTCGGTCTTGACCTCGCCGTCGGCGTGCTGCTCGGCGGTCACGCGCCAGGACTCCAGCCGGAACAGCGGCTGGTATTCGCCCGACTCCTTGCGCAGCAACAGCTCGAAGGAGCCGTCGGCGGCCTCGAACTGGTAGCCCTCGTGCTCCAGGGCCTTCATCCGCGCGAGCACCCGCGTGGCGGTCGCGTCGTCGAGCTCCAGCCCGGCACGCTCGGCCTTGTCGGCGACGGTCCCGCGGCCCGACAGCTCGGAGATGATGAGGTCGCGACGGTTGCCGACGAGTGCCGGGTCGATGTGCTCGAACGTCGTCGCGTCGGCGCGGATGCCGGCGGCGTGCAGGCCGGCCTTGTGGGCGAAGGCGTTCTTGCCCACGTAGGGCTGATGGGCGTCCGGCTGGCGGTTGAGCAGCTCGTCGGCGAAGTGCGCGGTCGGCGTCAGCAGCGCGAGCTGCTCGTCCGTGACGACGCGCCGGCCCATCTTCAGCTGCAGGTTGGCGATGATCGTGATGAGGTTCGCGTTGCCGGTGCGCTCGCCGATGCCGTTCATCGTGCCCTGCACCTGGGTCGCTCCGGCCTCGACGGCGACGAGCGAGTTGGCGACGGCGCAGCCGCCGTCGTCGTGGCAGTGGATGCCGAACGCGACACCCGGCAGGGCGAGGCCGAGCGCGGCGACCTCGCGGGCGATGTCGCCCGGCAGCGAGGGCCCGTTCGTGTCGCAGAGGACGATCCGCTCGGCGCCGGCGCCCGCCGCCGCGCGCAGGCACTCGATCGTGTAGTCGCGGTCCTCGCGCAGGCCGTCGAAGACGTGCTCGGCGTCGAAGATCACGCGCTTGCCGCTCGCCGCCAGATACGCGACGGACTCGGCGATCATCGCGATGTTCTCCTCGCGCGAGACGCGGACGACCTTCTCGACGTGGTGGATCGACGTCTTGCCGACGATGGTGCAGATTGGAGCGAAGCAGCCCGCCAAGACGCGCAGGCCCGCGTCCTGCTCCGCGGCCACGCCGCGGCGGCGGGTCATGCCGAAGGCGGCGATCGTCGCGTGGGCGAGCAGCTCGCGCTCGAGCAGCGCGAAGAGCTCGGCCTCCTTCGGGTTGGAGGCGGGGAAGCCGGCTTCGATGATGTCGATGCCCAGGTCGTCGAGGCGGTGGACGAGGCGCACCTTCTCGGAGGCGGTCAGCGACATGCCGCCGCCGCCCATGCCGTCGCGCAAGGTCGCGTCGTAAAGCTCGATCTGTGTCATCAGGTGAATCCTTTCGAGGTCAAGAGGGGAACTCCGGCTGGCACGGCGACCGGCGGCGCGCAGGGCGCCGCGGCGATCGCCTACGGAATTCGCCTCCCGACCACGGTCATGCGGCCTTCAGCGCCGGGACGGGATCCAGCCACTCGCGGTAGCGCTCGTCGCGGCCGTGCAGGGCGTCCTCGAACGCGGTCTGCACCGCCCGGGTGATCTCGCCCGGCTCACCGGTCCCGACAATGTGGTCGTCGATCTCGCGGACGGGCACGAGCTCGGCCGCCGTGCCGGTCATGAATACCTCGTCGGCGAGGTACAGCTCGGCGCGCGCGATGTCGCGCTCGATGACCTCGACGCCGAGGTCGCGGGCGATCTGCAGCGCGGACTTGCGCGTGATCCCGTCGAGGATCGAGGCGGCCGGCGGCGGCGTGATGATCCGCCCCTCCCAAACGACGAAGATGTTCTCGCCCGAGCCCTCGCAAACGTGGTCGTGATCGTCGAGCAGGATCGCCTCCTCGTAGCCGGCCTTGACCGACTCGATCTTCGCCAGCACCGAGTTGAGGTACTGACCCGACGCCTTCGCGGCGGGAATCAGCGAGGCCGGGCTGATCCGGCGCCAGCTGGAGACCTTCGCGCGGATGCCGTTGCGCTTGCCCTCCTCGCCGAGGTAGGCGCCCCACTCCCACACGGCGATCGTCACGTCGACCGGCGCGTCGAGCGGGTTGAGCCCCATCTGCCCGTAGCCGCGGTAGGCGAGCGGGCGGATGTAACAGGAGCGCAGCGCGTTGCGGCCGATGAGCTCGTGCGTCGCCGACTTCAGCGCCGCGAGGTCGTAGGGCATCGGCATGTAGTAGAGCTCGGCCGAGCGGGCCAGGCGCTTGTAGTGGTCGTCGTGGCGGAAGACGGCCGGGCCGATCTCGGTGTCGTAGCAGCGGATGCCCTCGAAGACGCCCGTGCCGTAGTGCAGTCCGTGCGTCAGCACGTGGATCTTGGCCTCCTCCCAGGCGACGAACTCGCCGTTCATCCAGATGAGGTCCGCTTGCTTCACCAGTGGCTCCTAGAGGTTGTCGAGAACGGCACGCGTGGCCTCGGCGGTGGTCGCGTCGCCGCCGAGATCGCGGGTCCGCAGACCGGCGTCGAGTGCGCGGTCCACCGCCGATTCTACGGCGGCGGCCTCCGTTTCCCAACCCAGTCCGTTGCGCAGCATGAGCGCGACCGAGAGGAACATCGCCAGCGGGTTGGCGGCGCCCGTGCCGGCGATGTCGGGCGCGGAACCGTGGACGGGCTCGAACAGGCCGGGGGTGCCTGGCTCGCCGAGGCTGGCGCTCGGCAGCATCCCGATCGAGCCCGTGATCATCGCCGCCTCGTCGCTGAGGATGTCGCCGAAGAGGTTCTCGGTGACGATGACGTCGAACTGGGCGGGGTGTGCGACGAGCTGCATGGCGCAGTTGTCGACGAGCACGTCGGTCAGCTCGATGTCGTTGTACTTCGCCTTGTGGACGATGTGCACGACCTCGCGCCACTGCCGCGAGGTCTCCAGCACGTTGGCCTTGTCGACGCTGGCGACCTTCTTGCGCCGCCCGCGAGCGGCGTCGAACGCCACCCGCGCGATGCGATCGACCTCGTCGACGGAGTACTCGCACAGGTCGCTGGCGCTGCGCGCGGTGCGCGTCTTGGCGCCGAAGTAGATGCCGCCGGTCAGCTCGCGGACGACGAGCAGGTCGGTGCCCTCGATGCGCTCGCGCTTGAGCGGACTGGCGTCGTAGAGCGCCGGCACGGGCCGCACCGGGCGCAGGTTGGCGAACAGGCCCAGCCCCTTGCGCAGGCCGAGCAGGCCCTGCTCGGGACGCGGGGCGTCGGGATCGGTCGTGTCCCACTTCGGACCGCCGACGGCGGCGAGCAGGACGGCGTCGGCGCTCTTGGCGGCGGCGAGCGTCGCGTCGGTGAGGGCGATCCCGTGGACGTCGATCGCGGCGCCGCCGAAGAGGTGCTCGTCGAAGGTGAAGTCCTCGCTGATGGTGCGCAGGAGCTCGAGCGCCGGGGCCATGATCTCGGGCCCGATGCCGTCGCCGGGCAGGGTGACGATGCGTGGCATGGCGGGGCAGGCTATTGCAGCGTGCTCAGGCGAAGAGGTCGCCGACGCGCGCCGACCAGCCGGGCACGACGTCGCCGAGGTCGAGCGTCTCGTCGGCCGTCAGCACGCGGATGTCGTCGCGGGCGCGGTAGACGGTCGCGGTGCGCAGCGGCGGATCGAGGACCACGACGGCGCGGGTGCCCGAGGCGAGCCAGTCGAGCGCCTTGCCCTCGACCTGCGAGCGACGGTCGTTCGGTGAGACGACCTCGACGGCGACGTCGGGCGGACCGGGCCAGTAGCCCGCCGGGATGCCACCAGCCGCGTCGATGCGCGCCTGGGAGATGAAGCCGGCGTCCGGCGCGCGAACCGTGTCCGGATCGGACCGCAGGAGGAAGCCGATCTCGCTGGCGAACGCAACGCCGAGCGCGCGCTCGTTCACGTGGACCGCGAGCAGCATCCCGATCCGCATGGCGACGACCCCGTGCTCGATCCCAGGCGGCTCCATCTCGTAGAGGATTCCGTCCACGAGCTCCTGCCGGTATGGCTCATGCGTGTACTCGAACAGTTCCTGCGCAGTCATGTGACGAATCGAGGTCTCCGAGGTCACACAAGCGACTGTACCGGGCGGCCGGTGGGGTGCGGACGGAGTGAGCGCGATCCCCCCGCTGGGGGCTGCCCGCGCCCGCTGAGCGCGATGAGGATCGCCCCAGCGGTCTGAAAGCGGTCCGCCCACCGAACCCAAGGAGCCACTCATGCACAACCCAGCCTCACCCAGTCGCACACGCAAGCTCGTCGGCGTCGCCGCCGCGCTCATCCTCATCGTCTTCGGCGTCGCGTCCGCAGTGAAGGGCATCGACGGCCACTCGACCGTTCGCGACGCGCTCGCGCTCGAGGACGTCACGGGTACACGGGACATGACGCCGGCAGGCATCGCCGCCAAGGCGAAGGAGAAGGGTCTGACCGGCGTCGCGCTCCCGACCTGCTCCGTCGCCGGCAAGTCGGTCACCAGCGGCGCCGAGGCGCGCTGCTTCGCCGAGTACATGCGCGTCGACGCGCTCATCGCCACGGGCGGCAAGACGTACGCCCAGATGCCGCGCTTCGCGAGCGCGGACGGCAAGGGCACGAACATCGAAGCCGAGGCAGTCAAGCTGCCCAGCGGCGTCGGCATGCCCAACCCGGCCCGCAACGTGTGGATCACCGAGACCGCACTGTCGACCGCGCTGAACACGAGCTACATGGCCGAGCAGATCAGCCTGTTCGGGATCGCCGTCGGCGGCTCGTTCCTGCTCGTCGGGCTGATCATCGGCTCCTTGGCCCTCGCCGGGGTCCGGGTCCGCCGCGAGCACCCCGTGAAGGTTCGCGAGAAGAAGCAGGCGATGCAGCCGGCCTAGGTTCAGTGCGCCCGCCGCGCGACGATGTTCAGCCGAACGTAGTCGAGCGTCGGGCGCCGGCCGAGGCGCTGCATCACGGCATCGAGGAAGCGCTCGTGCTCATCGGACGCGAGACGCTCGAGGTGGGGACCGAGGCAGATGGTCTGCAAGTACGCGCGTGGCTCGTCGGGTTCGACGGGCCACGCCTGCGTCCAGCAGCGAACGTCCTCGAAGCCGGCGGCCCGCAGCCGCTCCTCGGTCTGCTCGACACCGGCGAAGTTCCACGGGCGCGGCCAGCCGGCGAAGCGCGCGTGCAGGCCGGCGTCGGCTGCGGCCTGCAGGGCCGCGGCGTGCAGCTGCGCGACGTTGCCCTCTCCCCCGCACTGCGCGCTCAGCCTGCCGCCCGGCCGCAGCGCCGCGGCCAGCGCCGCGAACAACGCGTCGTGGTCGGGCACCCAGTGGAAGGTGGCGTTGGAGAAGACCGCGTCCACCAGCTCGCCGTCGTCGAGGCGCAGCCCGGCGAGGTCGGCCCGCCGCACGTCGGCCGCCTCCCCCGCGAGCTCCTCGCGCGCGCGAGCGACCATGTCCGGCGAGGCGTCGACGGCGATGACCCGCCCGCGCGGCAGGCGCTGAAGCAGCATGCGGGTGACCCGGCCCGAACCGCAGCCTGCGTCGAGCACCGTCTCGTCGCCGCTCAGCTCGAGCCGATCGAGCACGGCGGCGGCCATCGCGACCTGCGGTCCCGACAGCCGGTGGTACGCGGTGGCGTCCCAGTCGCGCACTTGCCCGGTCATGCCAGCGCCGTGGTCACCGGACCGCCACGCTCGCGCTCGCGCTCGTAGGCGCAGATCGCGTCGTCCTGCGCCAGCGTGAGGGCGATGTCGTCCAGGCCGTTGAACAGGCGGTGCTTCGTCTCGGAGTCGATCTCGAAGCGCGCGACGGTGTCGCCGAAGCGGACCTCCTGGGCCTCGAGGTCGATCTCTGCTTCGCCGGCCTCCATGAGCCCGCGCACCTCGGCGTCGCTCAGCTCGATCGGCAGCAGCCCGATCTTCGTGCAGTTGGACTTGAAGATGTCGGCGAAGGAGGGCGCGACGACGGCCGTGAAGCCGTAGTCCTGCAAGCCCCACGGCGCGTGCTCACGGCTTGAGCCGCAGCCGAAGTTGCGCCCCGTGACAAGGATGGGGTTGCGCGGCAGGTCCCAGCCCGGCTCCTTGGCCCAGTCGTAGAAGAGAAACTCGCCGAAGCCCGTGCGCTCGACGCGCTTGAGGAACTGCTTGGGCATGATCTGGTCGGTGTCGACGTCGTTGCGGTTCAGCACGCTGACCGCGCCGCTGATCGTCGTGATGGCTTCCATGATCGGCTCCTAGCTCCAGTCTCGGATGTCGACGAAGCGGCCCTCGATCGCGGCGGCGGCCGCCATCTGCGGCGAGACGAGATGCGTGCGGCCGCCGCGGCCCTGACGGCCCTCGAAGTTGCGGTTGGAGGTCGACGCGCAGCGCTCGCCCGGCTCGAGCGTGTCGGGGTTCATGCCCAGGCACATCGAGCAGCCCGCGCCGCGCCAGTCGAAGCCGGCCGCGCGGAAGACCTCGTCCAGGCCCTCGCGCTCGGCCTGCGCCTTGACCTGCGCCGAGCCCGGCACGACCATCGCGCTCACCGTCGCGGCGACCTGGCGGCCCTTGACGACCTCGGCGGCGACGCGCAGGTCGCCGATCCGGCTGTTCGTGCACGAGCCGATGAACACGCGATCGAGCGCGATCTCCTGGATCGGCGTGCCCGCCTCCAGGCCCATGTAGACGAGCGCGCGCTCGTGGCCCTCGGTCGACGGGTCCGGCACGGACTCGGCGACGCCGGCGACCATGTCGGGCGCCGTGCCCCACGTCACCTGGGGACTGATGGCGCTCGCGTCGACCGTGATCTCGCGGTCGAACGTCGCGCCCTCGTCGGTCTTGAGCGAGCGCCACTCGTCGGGGATCTCGATGCCGGCGTGCTCGGCGACCCAGGCGAACGTCGTCTCGTCCGGCGCGATCATGCCCGCGCGCCCGCCGCCCTCGATCGTCATGTTGCAGACGGTCATACGGCCCTCCATCGAGAGCGCCGCGATCGCCGGGCCGGCGAACTCGACGACGTGGCCGGCGGCGCCGTCGACGCCCATCTGGCCGATCGTGGCGAGGATCAGGTCCTTGGCGGTGACGCCGAAGCCGAGCTCGCCCGTGTACGTGATGCGCATCGAGCGCGGCTTGGCCGCGACGAGGCACTGCGTCGCGAGCACGTGCTCGACCTCGCTCGTGCCGATCCCGAAGGCGAGCGCGCCGAACGCGCCGTGCGTGGCGGTGTGGCTGTCGCCGCAGACGATCGTCATCCCCGGCTGCGTGACCCCGAGCTCGGGCCCGATGACGTGGACGATGCCCTGGTGCTCGGAGCCCAGCGAGTAGACGGGCACGCCGAACTCCTCGCAGTTGGCCTCGAGCGTCTGGACCTGCACGCGCGAGAGCTGATCCTTGATGAGCGCGACCGTCGGCGTGCCGTCGGTCGGCACGTTGTGGTCGGCGGTGGCGAGCGTGCGATCGGGCCGGCGCACGGTGCGCCCGGCGAGCCGCAGCCCGTCGAAGGCCTGCGGGCTCGTGACCTCGTGGACGAGGTGCAGGTCGATCCACAGCAGGCCCGGGGCCACCTCGTGGGCGGCCCAGATCTTTTCAAATAGCGTGGTCGGCTGGGGCTTCGGGTCGGTCATCTCAGTGGTCAGCTCCTGCGTAGGCCGGCGGAGACGACCGCGAGCAGGATCGCCGCGTCGTCGCCGGGGTTCTCGAAGTGGTGGGCCAGGTCGGCGTCGAAGGTCACGCAGTCGCCGTCGGCGAGCTCGTGGCGCTCGCCGTCGATGTGCAGCACGACGCGGCCGGCCTGGACGAGCGCGGTCTCGCGGCTGCCGGGCTCGTGCATCGGCGGGTCGCCGGGGCCGCCCGTGCTCGCGCCCGCGGCCAGGACGTGGCGCGACAGCTCGGCGCGCTGCCCGGGCAGAGGCGGGGTGAGGATCTCGGCGCTGTGGCCGGCGGCGGCGTCGCTGGTGCCGGGGCGGCGCTCGTCGGCGCGCACGATCGCCACCTGGCCGCCCTCGTCGAGGCGCAGCAGCTGCGACAGGCGCAGGTCCAGTCCCTTGGCGATCCGCTCGGCGACGGCGAGCGTCGGGCTCGTCTCGCCGCGCTCGACCTGGCTGAGCATCGGGGCGCTGACGCCGCTGCGCTGGGCGAGGTCGCGCAGGCTGAGCTCCATGGCGTCGCGCAGGGCGTGGATCCGCCGGCCGATGGGGTTGGGATGCTGGATCGCGGTCACCATACATCTGTACGTTATCACGTACAAGCGTCGTGTGGAAGGCTTGCGCGGATGGGTGGGGAGCTCGGCACGGTAAGACGCGCGGTGGGAGTGCTGTGCGTCCTCGCCTGCGCGGTCGCGCTGGGCGGCTGCTTTGGCGACGACGAGGAGGACGGCACGCCGACGAGCCCGGTCAGCGGCGCCGCGCGCAGCAACGAGCAGCACACGGGGCTGGCGCCGCTCCTCGTCTCCGCGGTCGAGCCGGCCGTGCCGTTCAAGGCCTCAAGCGGCCGCTACCTCGTGTCCTACGAGCTGCGGCTGCACAACGCCACGCCGCTCACGCTCGCCCCCACCCGCGTCAGCGTCGCGACGCCGGACGGCACCGTGCTGCGCAAGCTCGACGCCGCGCAGACGCGCGACGCGCTGTCCCTGCCCAGCGCGCGCTCCGGCGCCCGGCGCCTGACCGAGGGCCAGCAGGCGACGCTCTATCTCACGCTGGACTTCGAGCGGCGCTCGGCGATCCCGGACCGGCTCGTGCATCGGATCGTCGCCGAGTCGGGACGGCTGTCCAACGGCCGCGTGGTCAGCTCGCCCGCGAGCGTGAAGGTCCTGCGGGACTTCGACGTCCCCGTGCTGAGCCCGCCGCTGCAGGCCGGCCGCGGCTACGTCGCGGCCGACAGCTGCTGCTCGTCGGCGCGCCACCGGCGCGCGCTGCTGCCGATCGGCGACCGCCTGTGGCTGTCCCAGCGCTTCGCGGTCGACTGGGAGCAGCTCGACGCGAGCGACCGGTTCGTCAAGCGGGGTGGCGACCCCGCCAAGCCCGCCGACTACGCGATCTACGGCCAGCGGGCGCTCGCCGCCGCCGACGCGACCGTCACGTACGTCCTCGACGGCCAGAAGGAGCAGGTGCCCGGCGCGTTGCCCGTGGGCATCACGCTGCCGCTGGCGGACGGCAACAGCATCGTGGCCAAGCTCGACGGCGGCCTGTACATGCTCTACGCCCACCTGCAGTCCGGCTCGCTGAAGGTCAAGAAGGGCGACAAGATCAAGCGCGGTGACGTGATCGGGCTCGTCGGCAACAGCGGCAACACGAGCGCGCCGCACCTGCACTTCCACGTCATGGACGGGCCGTCCCCGATGACCTCCGAGGGCGTTCCCTACGTGATCGATGCGTTCGCGACACGCGGGCGGCTGCGCTCGACGGCGGTGTTCGACCGCTACGAGAACACCACCACGCCGTTCGACATCCTTCCGTTCGAGGGCGACTCGCGCAACGAGGACGAGCTCCCGCTGGACCTGACGGTCGTCGACTTCGGCTAGTGGATCCGGGCGAGGACGAGCCGGTCCCGGGGGTACCCTCAAAGGCTCGTGGCCGACGCCCCCTTCCTGCGCCCCGACGTGCTCGTGCTCGCCAGCGGCGGCACGCTCGGCGAGGCCTGGATGAGCGGGGTACTGGCCGGGATCGAGGACGCCACGGGGCACGACTTCCGCGGCACCGAATCGCTCGTCGGCACGTCGGCGGGCGCGCTCGTGGCGGCGGCGCTCGTCGCCGGCGAGCGCCCGCGCCGGCCGCGCCCGGAGACCGAGCGGCTCGCTCTGCCCGCGGGCGAGACGAGCGGCGACGTGGCGTCGGACACGTCGTCGAAGCTGGCCGCGCAGTGGTTGCCGGTGCCGCGGACGATCCTGCAGACCGTGGCGCGCGAGGCCGTACGGCTGGCCGGCGCCGCGGCGACGCCGCTGGCCCCGATGGCGCTGGCGGCGGGCGCCAACGGCAGCACCGCGCTGCGCGCCGCGCTGCTCGGCCGCACGCCGGGCAAGGACACGTCGCTCAACGAGGTCGCCGCGCGCATCGGCCGGGCCGGCGCGCGCTTCGACGGGCGCCTGCGCGTCGTCGCCGTTGACCGCTCGAGCGGGCGGCGCGTCGTGTTCGGCGCGCCGGGCGCGCCCGACGCCCGCGTCGCCGAGGCGGTGCAGGCGTCCTGCTCGGTGCCGTGGATCTTCGCCCCGGTGACGATCGGCGGGCGCGAGTACGTCGACGGCGGCGTGTGGAGCAACACGAACCTCGACATCGCCCCCGCCATGCGCTCGACCCAGGTCCTCTGTCTCAATCCGATCGCCAGCCTCGACATCGCGCTGGCCTCGCCGTTCGGGATGTTGCGCGCGATCGCCGGCAGCACCGCGGCGATCGAGACCCTCGCGGTGCGCAGCCGCGGCGCGAAGGTGCGGATGATCGGCCCGTCGCAGGAGATCGGCCGCGTCATGGGCCCGAACCTCATGGACGCGCGGCGTCGCGACGAGGTCCTGGCCGGCGGCTACGCCCAGGGCCTGCGCGTCGGCGGCAGCCGGCCGAATGACGAGCCGCCCGCGGGTGGATGATGCTCACGCCATGACCGCACCGCCGCCCCGCAGCTCGAACTCGATCATCGCCGTGCGCTACGTGCTGCCCGCGGCGATCCTGCTCGCCGGCATCGTCGCGCTGCTGGTCAGCGACACGCTCACCGGCCTCGAGGGCCTGGCGATGGGGATCGGCGTCGCCGGCTCGGTGCTGCTGCTCAACATCCTGTACCGCGTCGGCGTCAAGGGCGACCTCGAGCGCGACGACGAGGAGGCCGCCCGGGTCTACTTCGACAAGCACGGGCGCTGGCCGGACGAATGAACCTCGAGCTCATCGCCCTCGACGCGCCGACCGAGACGCGCACGTTTCACAAGGGGAAGTTCGAGCTCTACCGCGTAGGCCCGATGACGCTCGGCCGCGCGACGTACGAGCCCGGCTGGCGCTGGCGCGAGCACGTCGGCGCGGCGACGGGCGCCGAGTGGTGCGAGGTCGAGCACGTCGGCCTCGTGCTGAGCGGCCGCGCGATGGCGGCGATGCGCGACGGCACCGAGCGTGTCATGCAGGCCGGCGAGTTCTTCTACGTCCCGCCCGGCCACGACAGCTGGGTCGTCGGCGACGAGCCGTATGTCTCGCTGCACATCATGGGCTCCGAGGACTACGCGGTCACCGAGCCCGGCGGCTGAGCCGCCGCCGCGTCAGCGCCGCCGCGGCGGCGGCACCCGGCGCTCGGCCGCCGCGCACCCCAGGCACAGCACGCTGTCGGGCATGGCCTCCAGCCGCGCGGGCGCGATCGGCTCCCCGCAGCCGTCGCAGACACCGTACTCGGGCGAGGGCATCGCCCGCTTGTACCCGCGCGGGCCGCAGAGCGCTACCCCGCCTGCTGGCGCGGCGTCCAGATGAAGAAGCGGACCGCGAGCAGCAGGCCGCCGACGCCCCATGCGGCGAGCACGAGCAGGTCGCTGCCGACGATGCCCGCGCCCGTGGTGCGCGGGTCGAACGCGACGAACAGCGCGTCGACGAACGGCTTGACCGGGAAGATGCCGGCGATCGTCAGCAGGCCGTCGGGCAGCTCGCTCGTGGGCACGAAGACGCCGGAGATGAAGTACAGCGGCAGCACGATCGCGTTCGTCATCGCCGGGCCGGCGTCCTCGCTGCGGACGAGGCGCGTATAGGCGATGCCGAGCGCGCAGAACGCCGCCGACCCGACGAGCAGCGCGAGCACGAGCCCGGGCAGCGTGTGCGTCGGCAGGGTGACGCCGAAGAAGATCGCCCCGATCGCGCAGAGGATGACGGTGACGATCGTCGCGCTGACGAACGCCGTGGCGATCCGCCCGGCGAAGATGAGCCACGGCGGCGCGGGCGTGCCGCGCACGCGCTTGAGCACGCCGTCCTCGCGCAGGCTGACGAGCCCCATGACGAGCCCGACGAACGACGCCGAGACGACCGCCAGCGCGATGAACGCGGGCACCTGCAGCGTCGAGGTCTTGACGTGGCCGTATTCCGGGCCGGCGTCGTTGTTGCCGAAGATCGAGATGAACAGCGTGAGGAAGATCACCGGCAGGATCGCCGTGAAGAACAGCGCGGCGGGGTTGCGCACGAAGACCTTGAGGTCGGACCGCAGCTGCACGGCGAAGCGCTCGGCGCCGGTCATGCCGTGTCCGCCGCCGCGGGCTCGGCGGGCGCGGCGGGCGCGGCGGACCCGGTGCCCGATTCGACGAGGTCGAGGTAGACGTCCTCGAGCGTGGGCCGCGTGACCTCCAGGCGCTCGAGCTCGATGCCGCGCCCGGCGGCCCAGCCGCACAGCTCGGCCAGCACCCGCGTGGGCAGCTCGGTGTGCAGTCGCGCGAGGCCGCCGGCGACCTGCAGCGCCGGCCCGCCCGGCAGCTCGCTCAGCGCCACCCCGGCGGGCGGCACGAACGTGATCTCGCTCGCCGCCGAGCCGGCCACGAGCGAGTCCGGCGGGCCCTCGGCGACGATCACCCCGGCCTTGATGATCGCCACGCGATCGGCGAGCGCCTGCGCCTCGTCGAGGTAGTGCGTCGTGAGGAAGACCGTCTTGCCAAGGTCGCGCAGCCCGGCGATGACCTTCCAGGCGGCGCGGCGCGCCGCGGGATCGAAGCCGGTCGTCGGCTCGTCGAGGAAGATGAGGTCGGGGTCGCCGACGAGCGCCAGGCCGACGTCGAGGCGCCGGCGCTGACCGCCCGACAGCCGCGCGACCCGCTCGTCGGCCTTCTCCTCCAACCCGACGAGCGCGATCGTCTCGGCGACCGGCTTGGGGTGCGGGTAGTACGACGACCACAGCTCGAGCGTCTCGCGCGGCGTCAGGTTCGGCTGCGCGCGGCCCTCCTGCAGGACGATGCCGATCCGCGCGCGCCAGGCGCGGTCACCGTGCGCCGGGTCGACGCCGAGGACGCGCACCTCGCCCGCGTCGCGCGGGCGAAAGCCCTCGAGGATCTCGACGGTCGTCGTCTTGCCCGCGCCGTTGGGCCCGAGGAAGGCGAAGATCTCGCCGCGCTTGACGTGCAGCGAGACCCCGCGCACGGCTTCGAACGAGCCATACGACTTGCGCAGCCCGTCGATGGCGATGGCCGCGTCAGCGTCGACGGCCGGCGCCCGGGCCATTACGGCGTCGCGACCGGCTCGTTCGCTCCGAGGTCGATCGACGACGCGACCGCCTGCGCCTTGCGCACGACGTTCGACAGCGCGCGCACGTACGCGGTGCCGGCCGCCTCGATGATGTCCGTCGCCACGCCCTGGCCGGAGGCCGACTGGCCCTCGTACTCGAGCACGACCGACGACTCGCCGAGCGCGTCCTGGCCGCCGGTGACGGCGTCGACGCGGAACACGCGCAGCTGGGCGTCGATCCCGGTGGCGGCGTTGATCGCCGCGAAGACGGCGTCGATCGGCCCGTCGCCGGTGCCCGTCGCCGTTGCGGTCTCGCCGTCGGGGAGCGTCACGGTGACGTCGGCGTGCGGCTCGCGGCCGGAGGCGGCGGCGATCATGAAGCTGTCGAACGTGTAGCTGCCCAGCTCGTTGCGCAGATCGTCGGTGACGAGCGCCTCGAGGTCCATCGCCGTGACCTGCTTCTTCTTGTCGGCGATCTCCTTGAAGCGCTTGAACGCGGTGTTCAGCGCCGCGCCCTCCACGGTGAAGCCGAGCTCGGCGAGCGTCTGCCTGAGCGCCGCGCGGCCGGAGTGCTTGCCGAGGACGAGCGAGTTGGCGTCCAGCCCGACGGTCGTCGCGTCCATGATCTCGTAGGTCGTGCGCTCCTTGATGACGCCGTCCTGGTGGATGCCGGACTCGTGCGCGAAGGCGTTGCGCCCGACGATCGCCTTGTTGGGCTGCACGACGTAGCCGGTCAGCCGCGAGACGAGGCGCGACGTGCGGGCGAGCTCCTTCGTGACGACGGTCGTGTGCAGGCCGGAGATGTCGCCGCGGGTGGCCAGCAGCATCACGACCTCCTCGAGCGACGCGTTGCCGGCGCGCTCGCCGATGCCGTTGATCGCGCACTCGATCTGGCGCGCGCCCGCGAGCGCCCCCGCGTAGGAGTTCGCCACAGCGAGGCCGAGGTCGTCGTGGCAGTGCGTCGAGACGATGACGTCCTTCAGCGACGGGATCAGGCGGTACAGGCCCTCGAGGTAGGCCGTGTACTCCTCGGGCGTCGTGTAGCCGACGGTGTCGGGGATGTTGATCGTCGTCGCGCCCTCCTCGATCGCCGCGGCGCAGACCTCGGCGGTGTACTCCAGGTCGGCGCGGGTGGCGTCCATCGGCGAGAACTCGACGTCGTCGACGAACGACTTCGCGTGCGCGACGGCGGCGCGCGCCTGGGCGAGGATGTCCTCGCGGGTGGAGCGAAACTGATGGACGATGTGGATGTCCGACGTAGAGATGAACGTGTGGATCCGAGGTCGCTCGGCGTCGCGTACCGCGCGGGCAGCAGCCTCGACGTCCGGAGCTTGAGCGCGGGCGAGGCCGGCGATGATCGGGCCTTGCACCTCACGGGCGATCGCCTCGACGGCCTCGAAGTCGCCGGGCGAGGCGATCGGGAAGCCGGCCTCGATGACGTCCACGTTCAGGCGCGCGAGCTGGTGGGCGATCTCGAGCTTCTCGCCGGTGTTCAGCGAGATGCCGGGCGACTGCTCGCCGTCGCGCAGCGTCGTGTCGAAGATGCGGACGTGGTTCGGGTCGGGAAGGCTCATGACGGGGTGTGCTCCTTGCTGAAGGTTCGAGGTGTGCTGCTTCTCAGTCGGTTTGCGGCAGTGCGGCCGCCACGCAGATAGCTCCCCCTATCGGGGGAGCAGGAGAAGCAGGGAAAGCTCGAACGCGTGCGTCATGCGCATCGGAGTGTAGGCGATGGGGTGGCGATTTCCCAGCACGGGCTTGACGAAAGCGAGAGACTGCGCGCATGGCGCGCAACACGGACGTTGGCGGGGGATTCCTGACGAGCTTGTGGCGTCTGCCGCTGCGCGGCGGGCGCTCGCTGGACTCGTGGGCCGACGAGCGCACCGAGCGGCTGCTGCAGGCGATCGCGCAGCGCCCCGTGCGCCTGGCGATCATCCTGCTCGTCATCAACCGGGCGGTCGGCGGCCTGCTGTACTCGCTCTTCGAAGCCGACAGCGACTGGTTCGACGGGGCGTGGTGGGTGCTCGTGACGCAGACGACGGTCGGCTACGGCGACTTCGCGCCCGAGACATTCTGGGGGCGGGCCACCGCCGAGCTCGTCATGTGGACCGGCATCCTGGCCGTCGCGATCCTCACCGGTGCGCTGGCGGGCGTCATCGCCGAGCGACGGATCGCGGACGCCAGGGAGGCGGCCCACATGCAGACCGCCACGCTCGAGGACGACTTCGATCACCTCATCAGGCGCCTTGAAACCGACACGCAATACCTGTCTGATCATCTGCGACGGCTCAAGCACATCACGAACGACCCGCGCGTCATCGAGGCGCTGCGGGAGGCGAACCTTCCGAAGGAGGGCGGTACATGAAACGCAGCAAGAGCGTCAACCTCGCCGTCGTGCCGCTCCTCGCCGCGGCGTTCATCTCCGGCTGCGGCGGCGAGAAAGAGACGGCGTACTGCGTCGACCGGTTCAACACGGTCACCGAGAACCGGGAGTGCGATCGCGGCAGCAACAGCCACTTCTGGTTCTTCGGCGCCGCGGGCCTGAACCGCGGATCGTTCGCCGGCGCGGGCGAGCGGATCAACGCGTCCGACAAGGCCGCGCTCGCCAAGCGCGGCGGCTTCGGCTCCAGCGCGAACTCCGGCGGCGTGGGCCGCGCGACCGGCAAGACGATCGGCGGCGGCGGCTTCTTCTCGGGCGGCGGCTGAGCCGCCAGATGGACCGCCACGACTCAGACCCTCGCGACGGCTGGCCGGCCATCATCGAGGAGCAGGGCCTCATCTATTGGAAGACCCCGCTGCCGGACGGCGAGGAGATCTCCTACTGGCACGAGGGCGCCCATTACTCGCTGACGAGCGACGAGGTCTACGACATCGAGGCCGTCGCGCGGCTCATGCTCGAGATGCTCATCGAGGCCGGCGACTACATCATCGAAGAGAACCTCTTCTCGCAGATGGGGATCCCGGGATGGGCGGTGCCGCGGATCAAGGAGACGTGGGAGTCCGAGCCGCCGATGATCTACGGGCGCTTCGACTTCGCCTACGGCCACGACGGCGTGCCCAAGCTGCTGGAGTACAACGCCGACACGCCGACCGGCCTGCTCGAGACCGCCGCCGTGCAGTGGCACTGGGCCAAGGACGTCTTCGGCGAGGGCGTCGACCAGTGGAACCTGCTGCACGAGATGCTCGTCGCGCGCTGGCGCGAGCTCGCTCAGGAACATCGCCTGCCCGGCGAACGGCTGCACCTGCTGCACACCAACGCCGAGCAGTCCGGCGAGGACTTCATGACGATCGGCTACATGGCCGAGGTGGCGCGCGCCGCGAACCTCATGTGCGAGCTCATGCCGATCGAGAGTCTCGGCCTCGTCGAGGGCGAGGGCTTCGTCGACCTGTCGGGCAACCCGGTGCGCACGGCGTTCAAGCTCTACCCGTGGGAGTGGATGATGCGCGAGGAGTTCAGCGCGCAGGCCCTCGAGCACATGGGCGACCAGCCCGGCCAGACGGTGTGGATCGAGCCGATCTGGAAGATGCTGTGGTCCAACAAGGGCATCCTGCCGGTGCTGCACCGCCTCTTTCCGGAGAATCCGCACGTCCTGCCGGCCTGGTTCGAGGGCGAGCAGCCCGCTGAGCTGGACGCGTTCGTGCGCAAGCCGCTGCTCGCCCGCGAGGGCGCTGACGCCCAGGTCGTCATGGACGGCAAGGTCGTCGAGGAGGGACCCGACCAGGGCTACGGCGAAGAGGGCTTCGTCGTGCAGGAGTACACCGACCTCGGCGACTACGGCGGCGGCGCGCGGCCGGTGCTCGGGGTCTGGACCGTCGACGTCGAGCCCGCGGGCCTGGGGATCCGCGAGAGCGACGGGCTGCTGACCACCAACACGTCGCGGTTCGTGCCGCACGTGATCGCCTAACCACCGCTGGACTACGGAGGGATAACCATGCTGGAACTCGTCGGGCAGGTGCTGGCCTATTCGGGCGTCGGCCTCGTCGTGCTCGTGGCCGGCTTCCTCGTCATCGATGCGCTCACGCCCGGCAAGCTCGGCGAGCTCGTGATGGCCGGCAACGCGAACGCCGCGGTGCTCGCCGCGACGACGCTGCTGTCGCTCGGGCTCATCCTCTGGTTTGCGATCTTCTTCACCGGCGACGCGTGGCACGGCCTGGATGACGCGCTCGTCTACGGGGCGGTCGGCGTCGGCGCGCAGGCGGTCGGCTTTCTCGTGTTGGATGCCCTCACGCCGGGCAAGCTCGGGGTCATATGCGAGCAGGAGAAGCTGCATCCGGCGGCGATCGTGTCGGCGGCTATCTCGTTCGCGATGGCGCTGATCATCTGCGCGTCGCTGACGTAGACGTCGAGTTCGAGGAGCGCTACTGGTACCCCGACGACGGGGCCATCATCTGGGTGGCGGGCTATTCGGTGGTGGACCCGGAATCCGGGCGCTACCTCGCGCGTGACGCGCCGCAGCTCGTGGAGCGCGGGCTCGTCGTCGCCGGCGTGGCGGGCGCGGCGGCCTTCCATGATTCGGTGCTGCAGTCCGAAGCGGTCTCCCCCGGCTCGCCGCTGGTCCTGCGCCGTGACAGAACGAACGAGCACGACGCCAACGCGATCGCGGTCGACGTCCCCGGCGGCGAGCAGCTCGGCTGGGTGCCGCGCGAGGTGGCGGAGTCGCTGGCCGGCCCGCTGGACGCCGGCGAGCCGTGCGCGGCGGTCGTGCTGCGCGAGCGGCGCGCCTCGCCGCGCGACGCCCGCTCCGGCGTGACGATGCTGTTCGCGCGGGCCGAGACGATCGAGCTGCGGGTGCGCTAGCACCCATGCCCCGCGACACCGGCTTCCCGCTGCAGGACGCGCAGGACGACTTCCTGCGCGCGCGGCGCCGGCGCGTGTTCGCCCAGCTCAGCGCGCTGCTGCGCCTGGAGGGCGGCGACGTCGACGTCATGCTCTCCTTCGACGAGGTCGTCGAGGCGCTCGGACGCACCGGCGAGCGCGACCTCGGCGTGGTGACGATCCGGATCGAGACGATCGTCGGCACGGTCGACCGACGCAAGGAGTTCGACCGCTCGTTTCGCCCCACCTCGTCGAGGGCGCGGGCGCGCTTCGAGCGCATCGCCGAGGCGGCGCGGCGCGGCGTCGCGCTGCCGCCGATCGACGTCTACCGCGTCGGCGAGCTGCACTTCGTGCGCGACGGCCACCACCGCGTCGCGGTGGCGCGGGCGCAGGGGCTGGAGAAGATCGATGCGCACGTCGTCGAGGTCATCACGCAGGTCGCGGCCGACCGCTCGATCACGCTCGCCGACCTGCCGCTGAAGAGCCACGAGCGCGTGTTCCACGAGCGTGTGCCGCTGCCGCCCGACGCGCGGGCGCGGATCGCGCTCACCGACCCGGTCGCCTACGGCACGCTCGCCGAGGGCGTCGAGGCCTGGGGCTTTCGCCTCACCCAGGCCGAGGAGCGCTACCTCGACCGGCCGCAGACCGCGCTGCGCTGGTTTCACGAGGAGTACGTCCCGGTTGTGACGGTCCTGCGCGACGCCGATCTCGTCGGCAAGCGCGAGACCGAGACCGACGCCTACCTGCGGCTGTCTGGCGAGCGCTACCGGATCATGCGCACGCAGGAGTGGAGCGACGAGGCGATCGAGCGGGTGCGGCGCGGGCGCTGACCGCGTCGTTGACGACGCCGAAGGCTTGCTCCTCGGTTGATCCCGGCTGAGGGTTCGCTGAGCGGGAACACCAATCCTCACCACGACGCAGAGGAGCTCACATGGCAGCGGCAACGCAGATCGGTACGGCAGGACTTCAGGGCTGGCGGCGCAAGGTCGGCGACGTCGTCGCCGAGCCGGTCGCCCAGCGCACGCCGCTGGCCGCCGAGCAGGTCAGGGCGGCCGTCGGAGCGCTGTTCTTCGTGCTCGCGCTGATGTACGTCGTCAGGGCGGTCAGCGCCGCGTCGCGGGAGCTGCGCGAGGACTGACGCCCTCCGCGCTGCGCTACGGCGTGGCCACGCCCTCGCGCCGCATCGCCCGCAGGATCACCTCGGTCGCCAGGTGCACCCCCGCGTTGGCCAGGTGGATGCCGTCGGGCTCGCGGATGACCCGCAGCCGGCCGCGGTACATCGCCTCCTCGCGGTAGATGTCGCCCGGCGAGATCGCCGGGCCGATGTCGACGGTCCGGACCCCGTCGGGGAACGTCGCGGCGGCGGCGCGGATCGCGCGGTTGATCGCGTGGTGCGACTCCACGCGAGCGGGGTCGTGGGGCGCGGGCAGCAGCACCCAGAACACGAGCGCGCTGCCGTCGCGCAGGTAGGCGGCCATCATCCCACGCACGCGGCGCGTGTACTCGCCCACCCAGTCCGGCCCGCAGCACTCGACCGAGCGCTCGCCGTCGACGGCGAGCGGCAACGTGTCGACCGCGGCGCCGAGGAAGACGACGCTCGCGTCGGGTCGCTGCGCGCGCATGGACCGCGCCGCGTGCTCGGGCCACTTCAGCAGCGACGGCCGCGTGATCCCCGTCCCCGGGTGCGGGTCGCCCTTCAGTGTTCCGCCGGTCTTGCGGACCGAACGCCCCAGCACGTCGATGATCCCGTAGACCATCGAGTCGCCGGTGACGAGCACGCGGTAGCGGGCGCCACGGCTCACTTCGACCCGGCGCGACGCGACGGCGGTCGTGAAGGCCGCGCCCTGCGTGACCGTCCAGCGCCCGGCGCGGCTCAGCCGCAGCGTCGTGCGCGCCCGCACCTCCCCACGCGCCAGACGGACCGTGCGACAGCCTGCCGACCGCGCGCCGTCGCGCGCGCACACCCGTCCCGAGACCCCGCCCTGGCCCCACGTGTCGGTGACGCGCACGCGCGCGGACTGGCCCGGGCGCAGACGCCCCGGCGCGACGATCAGCCCGAGGCGCCGGGCGCACGACGGCGTCGTGATCGTCGCCGTCGCCCGCTCGGTGGCGCCGCCCGCGAATGGGCGCGAGGCGGTGAGCACGCGCTCGCGCCGCTGGCACGTCCACGCGACCGCGCGCGGCGACGAGCCAGCGCCCCGCTCCATGTCGATCCGGGCCACGACCCGGTCGCGCTCACGAATCTCCACAGGACCCCCGGGCGCGCCGGTGACGGTGAGCGCGATCCAGCCGCGCTGTGAGCTGCCGGCCCTGAGCGTCAGCTCGGCCGGTGCCGACGTGGCCGTATCGGCGCGGCCCGCCGCCACGCAGACGCACAGCCCGGCCAGCCCGCAGGCGCCCGCGACAGCGAGGAGGAATCCGGCACGGCCGAGCACAGAGCGGCGGACGCTACTCGGCGGCGCTGTCGGCGGACCGCACCTCGATGTTGAGGACGGCCGTACCGCCCGCCTGCCAGAGGCGGATCCACAGCGGCAGGTACATCTCCAGGCCGCGCGCGGCGGTGATGTCGCCGAGGTCGAGGATCCGCTCGGCCGGCCAGCCGAACTCCTCGAGCAACCCGCGTGCCTCGGTCTTCGCTGCGGCGTCGTTGCCGGCGACGAACACCGTGTGTGCGCCCGCGACGAGCGACGGATCGACCATGACGGCCGCCGTCACGGTGTTCAGCGTCTTGACGACGCGCACGTCGGCGTACGCGCGCTGGATCTGCTCGCCAAGCGAGTCGTCGTTGCAGACGCTCAGCGTCGGCGGCATGCCCTTGGAGGTGTCGAGCGGGTTGGCGACGTCGAGCAGCACCTTGCCGGCGAGGAGCTCGGCGCCCGCGAGCTCCAGCGCATCGAGCGAGGCCGCGCCCGCGGTGGCATTGATGATGAGCTCGCCGAAGCCGGCCGCGTCGGCGAACGACCCCTCGCTGGCCGGCCCGCCGATCTCCTGTGCCCAGGCGACGGCCGCCTCGTGACCCGCCGCGCGCGAGCCGAGCCGGACCTCGTGTCCGTTGCGCAGCAGCGCGCTGCCGAGCGTCCTCCCGACGATTCCCGTGCCCAGGACCCCGATGCGCATTCGCCGCACACCCTACACGCGGCGGGGCGGCCAATCGGCCGCCCCGCGCACGTGTCTTCTATGTGCGCTGACCGTCGATCAGCGATACGTCGCGTCGCTGTGCGCCTGCGCGACGATCACGTCCGCGCCGCGCAGCAGCGGCGCCAGCGGGAGGTTGAGATGCACGACGATCGCGCTCACCGTCAGGCCGGTGTGGCCGGTCTCGGGGCCGTCCGGAACCTGCTGATTGAGGACGACGTAGCCGAGCCCGAGCGGCAGCGGTATCACGGTGTTCGGCGGCGGCGTCCCGGTGATCGGGATGCCCGCGACCACGAGATCCACGAACTGCGTGCCGGTCGCATTCGACGAACGCGTCGTGGCCTTCGCGGAGCTGTTGGCCTGCGACTTGATGAGCGTCGCCCTGATGACGCAGTTCGGCAGCCTCAACACGCAGACCCCCGCCGCCTGGGCGTAGCTCGTCGCCTTGCTCTCCGAGTTCGTGATCGTGCCCAGCGAGTCGGCGACCGCGGCCTGCGTGTTGGCGACGTTGCCGTCGCTCGGCAGGACCGTCGCGGTCACGCTCTTGTTCGCGTGCCCGCCGCTCGGCGGGATCTCGACGTACTCGACATACGCCGTCGGCAGCAACGGGTCGACCGCCGCCGACGCGATGAACGCGTGACCGCTCACGGACCGGTTCGCCTGGTTGCCGCACAGCAGCGTCTTCTTGTGCTCGGCATGCGCGGTCGCCCGCGCGACGACGATCTCGACCGGCGGGCCGCCGAGCGTCAGCAGGCCACCGACGAGGCCGCCGGTGATGACCACCCGCAACCCGGTCACGGTGAGGTCGGCCGTGTACTTGCCCGTCCTCCCTGCCGGACGCTCGTCGTGCCGTTCTGCTCGTTGATCGGCGACGTACGCGTTGTCACCGAACGCCAGCGCGGGCAGCGGGACCTTCGTCCCCGGCGCCACGTTCGCGATCGAGTTGCCGGCGATCTCGAGGTTCGTAGCCGTCGTGCCAGCCGCCGAGAAGGACGAGCCTCGCCGCCCGTCGTCGTCGTCGCGACCGAGCGAATGACATCCGCCTTGATGACGCCGCCGAGCAGGTTCACGCCCAGCACCTCGGAGACACTCGTCTGGCGCGCGCCGAGCGTCTGCGAGACCCGCGAGTCCGTGTTGGACCGCAGGACGTCGACGCGGGCGATGTTCGTCAACCCGATGAGCCCGAGGTTCGAGGCGAGCGCCTCCTTGTTGTCCGCGGACTGACCCGGCCCGTCTGGGTGCTCGTCGCGTGCGAGATGTTGACGTTGACGAGCGGCAGGCCCAGCACCGGGACGTATGCCCCAGGCCGAGCGCATCGCCGTTGGCCTTCGCCGTCGACGGATCCCCCGTCGGCGTTGCGTTCGCGCACACCTGGTTGGAGTTCACCGGCGTGCCGTTGTTCTGATCGTTGCTCCTGATGTTGGCGGTGTTGCAGATCGTGCACGCGTCGACGATCGAGTTCACCCTCACGGTCAGCGTCACGCTGCCACCGCCGCCTGGCGCAACCGACGCGATCGACCACGTCACCGGCCCTCGGGTAAGCCACTGCAGCTGCCGCGTGCAGGACACGAACGTCGTGTCGCCGGGGACGGCTCGGTGATCGTCGTTCGTCGCCGTCGAGTCGCCCGTGTTGCCGTACGTCAGCGTGTACGTGATCTGGTCACCACTGACGACCGCCGTCCTGCTGGCGGTCTTGACGAGCGTCAGGTTGCGCGTCGACGTGATCGGGATCGTCTGGTATGGTCTTCGCCCCCGTCTGACCGCTCTCTTGACCTTCTTGACGAGGTTGCCCCGGCGTCGTTCTCGGCCTGCGTGACCGTGAGCGTGCCGCTGCACTTCATCGACTGGCCGACCGCCAGCGTCGTCTGCCCGTTGCAGTTGATCGCCGCGACCTTCGCATCGGTCAGCGTGATACCCGCCAACGTGATGTTGCCCGTGTTCTTCACCACGAACGTGTACGGTCACCGTCTGACCAGCCGTCGTCACCGACGTCGTCGTCGACGTCTTGTCGACGGTCATCGCCGGGCTCTGCGTGATCGGGATCGTCTTCGTATCGGTCGTCGGCCGCGTCTGATCACTGATCAGCCGTCACCGTGTTCGTCGAGGTTGCCACCGGCAGTCGATCTCCGCCTGCGTGACCGTATGCGAACCGCTGCACGTCATCGACTGGCCGACCGCCAGCGTCGTCTGCCCGTTGCAATTGATCGACGCGACCTTCGGATCGGTGAGCGTGATCCCCGTCAACGGCACGTTGCCCGTGTTCGTCACCAAGAACGAATACGTCACGACCTGACCAACCAACGTCATCGACGACGTCGTCGACGTCTTGTCGATCGTCATCGCCGGGCTCCGCCTGATGGGATCGTGTTCGTATCGGTCGTCGGCCGTCGTCTGATCGCTATCCGCCGTCCGGTGTTGACGAGGTTGCCGCCGGCACTCATCTCGGCCTGCGTGACCGTGTGCGTACCGGTGCACGTCATCGACGCGCCGACCGCGACGGTCGTCGGCCGTTGCAGTTGCTCGCCGTCTCCTTCGATCGCTGACCGTGATCCCCGCCACGTGACGTTGCCGGTGTTCGTCACCAGAAACGAGTACGTCACCGTCTGACCGGCCGTCGTGATCGACGTCGTCGTCGACGTCTTGTCGACCGTCATCGCCGGGCTCTGCGCGATCGGGATCGTGTTGGTATCGGTCGTCGCCAGCGTCTCTTCACCGTCAGCGGTCACCGTATTGACGAGCGTTCCCACCGCGCGTTCATCTCGGCCTGCGTGACCGTATGCGTGCCGGTGCACGTCATCGACGCAGCCAAGCCGCCAGCGTCGTCTGCCCGTTGCAGTTGATCGACGCGCACCTTCGGATCGGTGTCCGTGATCCCCGACAACGGCATGTTGCCCGTCTTCGTCACCAAGAAGATACGTCAGACCTGACCACCACCGTCACCGACTCGTCGTCGACGTCTTGTCGACCGTCATCGCCGGACTCTGCGTAATCGGGATCGTGTTCGTATCCGTCGTCGGCCCGTCTGATCACTGTCGCCGTCACCGTGTTCACCAGGTTGCCGCCGGCAGTCATCTTGGCCTGCGTGACCGTATGCGTCACCGGTGCACGTCATCGACTGGCCCGACCGCCAGCGTCGTCTGCCCGTTGCAGTTGATCGACGGCACCTTCGGATCGGTGACCGTGATCCCGACAACGGCACGTTGCCCGTATTCGTCACCAAGAACGAATACGTCACGACCTGACCAACCAACGTGACCGACGTCGTCGTCGACGTCTTGTCGACCGTCATCGCCGGACTCTGCGTAATCGGGATCGTGTTCGTATCCGTCGTCGGCCCCGTCTGATCGCTTCCGCCGTCACCGTGTTCACCAGGTTGCCGCCGCGCAGTCATCTCCGCCTGCGTGACCGTATGCGTCCGGTGCACGTCATCGACGGCCGACCGCCAGCGTCGTCTGCCCGTTGCAGTTGATCGACGGCGACCTTCGGATCGGTCACCGTGATCCCCGACAACGGCATGTTGCCCGTTTCGTCACCAAGAACGAATACGGCACGACCTGACCAACCAACGTCACCGACGTCGTCGTCGACGTCTTGTCGACCGTCATCGCCGGACTCTGCGTCATCGGGATCGTGTTCGTATCCGTCGTCGGCCCCGTCTGTCACTGTCAGCCGTCACCGTGTTCACCAGGTTGCCACCCGCGTTCATCTCGGCCTGCGTGACCGTATGCGTACCGGTGCACGTCATCGACTCGCCGACCGCCAGCGTCGTCTGCCCGTTGCAATTGATCGACGCGACCTTCGGATCGGTCACCGTGATCCCCGACAACGGCACGTTGCCCGTATTCGTCACCAAGAACGAATACGGCACGACCTGACCAACCAAGGTCACCGACGTCGTCGTCGACGTCTTGTCGACCGTCATCGCCGGGCTCTGCGTGATCGGGATCGTGTTCGTATCCGTCGTCGGCACCGTCTGATCGCTCTCAGCCGTCACCGTATTCACCAGGTTGCCACCCGCATTCATCTCGGCCTGCGTGACCGTTGCGATTCCGGTGCACGTCATCGACTGCGCCGACCGCCAGCGTCGTCTGCCCGTTGCATTTGATCGACGCGACCTTCGGATCGGTCACCGTGATCCCCGTCAACGGCACATTGCCGGTGTTCGTCACCAAGAACGAGTACGGCACGACCTGACCAACCGACGTCACCGAGTCGTCGTCGACGTCTTGTCGACCGTCATCGCCGCGTTCTGCGCGACGTCCGTGAACGTGCAGGTCGTGACCTTGCCGGACTCGATCGCGACGCCGGTGATGCCGGTGCTCGTCGCCGTGCCGGTCGAGGCGCCGCCCGTCTTGACACAGGTGACGCCGGTCAGCGACCACCCCGCCGGCACGGCCTCCGTCACGGAGGTGGTGCCGATCGCGACGCTGATCGGCATCCGTCTCGCCGCTGCCGACGATCGTGTAGTCGTCCTCGACGCCGTTGGGCACCGGGTTGACCTTGAACGGGAACGGCGTCGTCGTGTCCGAGCCCGCGTCCTTCTTGATGATGAGCAGCCCGCTGGAGGGCGGCGTGATGCAGTCGAAGGGGTTGTTGTTGCCGCCGCTGCCGGCCGACGGGTAGGAGCAGACGTTCACGAGCACGGCCCCGGCCGGCAGGAAGGCCGTGCGCACCGTGAGCCGGATCGTCGTGTCCCTCGGGTTGTCGTCCCCCGTTGGGAAGGGATCGGTCTCGGTGATGAGGTTCGGGTCGTCCTCGGGATCGTCGCCGTCGAGGCTCGTGGCCGTGAGGTCGGTCGTCGGTGTAGGGCAGCGGACCGCTCGGCTGGAAGCAGCGATCCGGCCGGCCGTCGTTGCAGGTCCAGACGTACGGCGACGGCGGCACGTTCACGACAGTCGTCGGGCTCGTGTTGGCGACCCGGACGCAGATCGCGACGTTGATGTTGCCGTCGCCGTCGGTGTCGTAGAGGGCGCAGGCATCGCCCGTCTGCCCGTTGCCGGTCCATGAGTCGGTGCTGTCCCAGTTCCAGACGTTCTTGGAGGTCGTCGCGTCGCTGTCGTCGCGGCCCATCAGCGTCAGGTCGACTCTGATCGCTGTTGACGTCGTTCGCGCCCTGCTGGTCGACGACCGTCAGGAAGTTGGACGGGATCTCCGCGCCGGTCGCGATGGACGCCGAGCAGGGCCGGCGTGAGCACGCCGGCGACGACCAACAAGGCCAGCATGCCGCGTCGAGCGCGCAACGGCCGTCGGCAGCGACCGCCTGGGCTTCCCTCGGACGGGCTCCGCGATCCGTCGGACGGCTGGCACGGCGAAGATCGAACTGCATCACGGCCCCCTTGCGCAATCAGATTGACCCCGATGCCCGGTCCTGCCACCCCATCCCACCGGTTTGCGGATGGACCGTAGACGCGCCAACGCCGCCCGGCAACCGCCAGCGCCGGATACCCGACTTTCTTCGTCCTACGCGCCGCGCCGCTTGCGAGCCGCCGGCGGGTGCGTCGGGCTCCCGCGCCTAGCGCGGCTTGATCTGCCCGCGGACGACGCCGTTGGGATAGCGCGGCGTGATGAGCGTCACCCAGGTGTTCTTCAGGCGAAACTGCGCCGCGTAGTTTCGCTTGAGCTTCAGGCGCCCCTTCTGGCCGGACTTGCAGGCGGTGCACAGCCGCCCCAGGATCCCGCCGAACTTGCCGGGGCGGCCGATGTGGACGTCCGCGATCACGCTTCCCGGCACCTTGGAGTACGTGATCCGCCACGTCAGCGTGCGCCCATCCGCCGCCAGCTTGCCGGTGAACGCTCCTCGTGCCGCCTTGACGCCGGCCGGAACGACCCATGGCCGGCCCTTCGGCGTGGCCACCTGCTTGGGCGTCATGGTCGCGCTCAGCGGAGAACGCCGCGGCGCTCGCAATCGCGGCGACGACCAGGCCCGCTGAAACCGCCACTGCTGCGCCCAGGCCCATCGCGGTTGTCCGCCGCATCTTCATCGCTCGTCCTCCTTGACGCCGGCCTCGCCGGCACCATGTCGCCCGCCGTGCCCCAGCATTGGTCTGAAAACCAGAGCTAGCACAGTAGCCGGGTGCTCGCAGCGCCGTCAACCGGCTGCCGGCGCAGCCCGCCCTTCTTCGTACCTCGTATCGCCGGGTGTCGACTACCGCGGGCTGTCGCTCGGAGGCGTCCGCGCCCGCCGTCACGGCCTCCGGCCTCGCCTCGACCTCGGCCTCGGCCTTGACCGCCGCCTTCGTCGCCTTCGCAGCCGCCTTCTGCTCGCCGGCACTGCGGCGCACGTTCGAGCCGTCGCCGGGATCGAAGAGATGCAGCTTCGCGCTGTCGAACCACAGCTTGGCCTTCTGGCCCTCGCCGATCTCCGATTCCGGGTTCAGCCGGGCGACCGCGAGGCCGGCACCGGCGCCCGGCGTCTCGGCCACGCCCGAGTCGCGCGCGAGCTCGGCGAGCTCGTCGGAGCTCACCTCGCCGCCCTGGAAGCCGAAGTACACGTAGATCTCCGAGCCCATCGACTCGACGACCTCGATCGGCGCCGTGAACTCGACGCCGGCGGTGTGCCCGCTCGGCGCGAGCGCCGCGTCCTCGAAGTCCTCGGGACGTATGCCGACGATGACGTCGCCGGAGTGTGAGACGCCCTTCGGCGCCGGGACCTCGGCGAAGGGCAGCTTGAGCTTTCCGCCGCTGATCGTGCCCGAGAAGAAGTTCATTGCCGGCGAGCCGATGAAGCCCGCGACGAAGATGTTGACCGGGTCGTTGTAGAGCTCGCGCGGCGGAGCCACCTGCTGCAGCACGCCCGAGCGCATGACCGCGACGCGGTCGCCGAGCGTCATCGCCTCGGTCTGGTCGTGGGTGACGTAGACCATCGTCGTCGAGAGGCGCTTCTGCAGGCGCGAGACCTCGGTGCGCGTCTGCACGCGCAGCTTGGCGTCGAGGTTCGACAGCGGCTCGTCCATGAGGAAGGCCTGCGGGTCGCGCACGATCGCGCGGCCCATCGCGACGCGCTGGCGCTGGCCGCCGGAGAGGTTGGCCGGCTTGCGGTCGAGGTGTTCGGTGAGGTCGAGGATCCGCGCGGCCTCCTCGACCTTCTGGTTGATCTCCGCCTCGTCGACCTTGGCGAGCTTCAGGGCGAAGCCCATGTTCGCGCGCACGGTCATGTGCGGGTACAGCGCGTAGTTCTGAAACACCATCGCGATGTCCCGGTCGCGCGGCGCGAGGTTGTTGACGACCTTGTCGCCGATCCGCATCTCGCCCTCGGAGATGTCCTCGAGGCCGGCGATCATCCGCAGCGCCGTGGACTTGCCACAGCCCGACGGGCCGACGAGGATCATGAACTCGCCGTCCTTGATGTCGAGGCTCATCTTCTTCACGGCCTCGGTGCCGTCGGGATAGCGCTTGGTGACGTCCTTCAATGTGATTTCGGCCATTGGGAGTTCTCCTATCCCTTGACGGCGCCCGCCGTGAGCCCGGCCACGATGCGGCGCTGGAAGATGAGCACGAAGATGATGATCGGGATCGTCACCAGGACGGCCGCGGCGGCGATGTTGCCGGTCGGGGCCGTGAACTGCGATTCACCGGTGAAGAACGCCAGGGCGGCCGGCACCGTGCGCGCCGAGTCTGACGACGTGAGCGTGATCGCGAACACGAAGTCGTTCCAGGCGAAGATGAACACGAGGATCGCCGCGGTGAACACGCCGGGGGCGGCGAGCGGGAGGATGACCTTGCGAAACGCCTGCCACGGCGTCGCGCCGTCCACCTGGGCGGCCTGTTCGAGCTCCCAGGGGATCTCTCTGAAGAACGCGACCAGCGTGTAGATGGCCAGCGGCAATGCGAAGGTCAGGTACGGGATGATCAGGCCCGGATACGTGTCGTACAGGCCGAGCGCGCGCCACATGTCAAACAGCGGTCCGACGACCGAGATCGGCGGGAACATCGCGATCGCCAGGGCGCCCGCGAGGATGACCGCCTTGCCCGGGAAGTCCAGGCGGGCGATCGCGTAGGCGGTGAACGACGCCAGCGTGACCGCTATGACCGTCGCGATGAGCGCGATCAGGACCGAGTTGATGAGCGGCCGCAGCAGCGGCGAGTCCAGCCCGCCCTCGAAGAGCGTCGTGTAGTTGTCCAGCGTCGTCTTCTGCGGGATGAAGTTCTTGTCGCTGACCGTGTCGGGTGTCTTCAGCGAGAGCGAGATGAGCCAGAGCACCGGGACCAGCGCATAGAACATCACGATGAGGATCGCCGCGGTCCAGCCGAGGCGCGACCGGGGGCTGTCGTTCTTCATCGCTTCTCCCCCTGGCCGCCCGGCGTGGCGGTGCCGAAGCCGCGCACGAAGACGAACGCGATCGCCAGCACCAAGATGAAGATCAGCACCGAGACGGCCGAGCCCAGGCCGAGGTTCAGCCGCGATATGAGCTGGTTGTAGCCGAGGATCGACACCGATTCGGTGTCCTGCGAGCCGCGCGTCATGACGAAGATCGAGTCGAAGACCCGGAAGGCGTCGAGCGTGCGGAACAGCAGCGCGACGAGCAGCGCCGGCTTGAGCAGCGGCAGCGTGATCTTGTAGAAGCGCTGCCACGCGTTGGCGCCGTCGACCTTGGCGGCCTCGTACAGGCCCTCGTCGATCGTCGCCAGGCCGGCCAGCAGCAGCAGCGCCATGAACGGCGTCGTCTTCCAGATCTCGGTGAGGATGATCACGCTGAACGCGCTGCCGCGCTCGCCGAACCAGGCCTTGTCGTCGGCGACGAACGGCAGGCTGTTGACGAAGCCGCTGCTCGGGTCGAAGGCGAAGAACCAGGCGAACGCGGCGACGACGGTGACGATCCCGTACGGGATCAGGACCGAGGTGCGGATCAGGCCGCGGCCGAACAGGGCGCGGTGCATGACGAGCGCGAGGATCATGCCGAGCACGAGCTCGATGACGACCGAGATGACGGTCACGAGCGTCGTGTTCCAGACGTCCTGCCACCACAGCGGCGAGCTCAGCACGGCGGCGTAGTTGTCCAGGCCGACGAACCCGCTCTCGTCCGGGAAGCGCAGGTCGACCTTCTGCACCGACAGGACGATCGCGTAGAGGATCGGATAGATCGTCACGAGCAGCATGCAGATGACGGCCGGCGCGCACAGCATGAGCGCGAGCTTGCGTTCGGCCTTCGTGCGGTCGCTCGTGTTCGTGGGCCCGCCCTTGCGGCGCTTGCTCACCGCCGGCTGGCCGACCTGCGGAGGCGCGGCGGTGCTCACAGCAGGCCCTCGCGCTTGACGGCCTTCTCGACGTTGTCACGCAGCTTGTCGTACGCGGGGTCGAGGTTGTCGGGGTCGATCTTCGTCGTCGGATGCACGGCGCGCTGGATCGCCAGCGAGAGGTCCTGGTAGGCCGGCGACTCCGAGGGGCGCGGGCCGGCGTTCTTGATCGCGTCGCGGATCTGATCGGCGAAACCTGGATAGACCTTGTCGATCTCCGGCTGGTCGTAGAGGTCCTCGCGCACCGGCGGCAGCCCGCCGAGCGTGGCGATCTCCAGCTGGTTCTCGGGCTTGATCAGGCATTCGATGGCCTCGAAGGCGAGGTCCTTGTGCTTCGAGAAGGCCGAGACGCCGATGTTGATCCCGCCGATCGGCGGCTTGCTCGGCTTGCCCGGGTCGACCGCCGGATACTGCGCCGCGCCCATCTCCTCGAAGATCTTGGGGGCGTTCTCCTTCGCCGACGGATAGACGAACGGGTAGTTGATCTGGAAGGCCGAGTTGCCGGCCTCGAAGCCCAGCCGCGCGCCGTCCTCGTTGGACGTCGTGAGGTTCGGGGCGGCGATGTCCGAGCTCGAGAGGCGGCCGATGATCCCGAGCGCCTTCTTCGTCGGCGCCTCGTCGAGGCGAACCTCGGTGGGTCCCGCCAGCACCGACGTGCCGGCCGACTCGATGAGCTGGTTGACCCAGACGACGAGCCCCTCGTAACGGTTGCCCTGCACCTGGATGCGGCCCTTCGCGGGGCCGATCTTCTCGGCCGCGTCGATCATCTCGTCCCACGTCTTGGGCGGCGTCGGCACGAGGTCCTTGCGGTACCACAGCAGCTGCGTGTTCGACCAGATGGGGACGACGTAGAGCTTGTCCTCGAAGCGCGCGGTCTGCAGGACCGACTCGAAGACGTTCTCGGTGACGGCGCGCTCGGAGGCCGCCGGCACGGGCTCCACCCAGCCGGCGTTCGCGAACTCGCCGGTCCAGACGACGTCGAGCCCGAGCAGGTCCAGCGACGGGTCCTCGGCGCCGAGGCGGCGGACGAGCTGCTCGCGCTGCTGGTCGGCCTGCGAGGGGAGGAACTCGAAGTTGATCTTGTACTTGCCGCCGGACTGCTGCGCGCAGCGGTCGGCGGCCTTCTGCGGACCGCCGCTGGGCTCGTTGAAGATGAACCAGTTCAGGGTCACCGCGCCGCCCTCGGAGGCGTCGTCTCCCCCGCACGCGACAAGCCCGGCACAGAGGGCGGCTGCTGCGATGGCGATCGTGATCCCCGTTCGCATGGCGCCGCTCCTACCCCCTTGCCGCTCGTTACGAAACTCACGAGTCAGAGATTCGCCAAATACCCCTCCCCCGGCCCGAGCGCTGTGGGTGCGGCCGTACCCGTGGGATAGCGCTCGGCGTGCGTCGCGCGGACGATCGTGCCGGCCGCCGGGGCCGGCCGGGGCGCGTCGGCGGTGTTGATGACAACGACGTGATCGTGCCCGCGGCGGTAGGCGAGAACGCCGTCGGCGACGTCGTCGAGGAACTCGAGATCGGGACCGAGCGAGCGGCGCGCGGCGATGAGGTCGCGGTACAGCGAGAGCATCGAATCGGGGTGCGAGACCTGCTGCGCCACGCCGCCTCCGTCGACCGCGATCGCGGGCAGCCAGGGCTCGGCGTCCGCCGTCGTGAAGCCGCCGTGCGGGGCCGTCTCGTCCCAGAGCATCGGGTGGCGGTGCTTGTCGCGGCCGGCGCGATCGCGGGGCGGGTCGCCGCCCGGACCGTCCGCCATGCCGATCTCGTCACCCTGGTAGACGAAGACCGCGCCCGGCAGCGTCAGCGCGAGCAGCGCGGCGGCGCGGACGTTGCGCTCGCCGACGCGGTCCGGCAGGCGCGGGAAGTCGTGGTTTGAGAGCACCCAGGCGACCTGGCCCGCCGCGCCGCCGGGGTCGAGGGCGGACGCGATCGCCGTGCGCATCGCCGCGGCCTCCCACGGCGCGTGCAGCAGCTCGAAGGCGAAGGCGCAGTCGACATCCGCGAGGTACGGCGCCAGCTGCGCCGCCGGCAGGTAGACCTCGCCGACGAGCAGCGTGTCGTCGCCGACGGCGGCCCGCAGCGCGTGCAGCGCGTCGCCGATGTCGGGCGCGTTGCGGCTGTGCACGCCGCGCAGCGTGCCCACATCGGCGTGCTCGGGCAACGGGGGCGGGCCGTCGGAGGGCGGGTCGTCGCGCCGCTGCGGGTCCTTGAGCAGGCGGTCGATCGCGTCGAGCCGAAAGCCGTCGACGCCGCGGTCAAGCCAGAAGCGCAGCGCCTGGCCGACCGCGGCGCGGACGTCCTCGCGGCGCCAGTCGAGGTCGGGCTGCTCGGGATAGAACGAGTGCAGGTACCAGCGGCCGGTGCGCGGGTCGGGCGACCACGCCGCGCCGCCGAAGGAGGCGATCCAGTTGTTCTGCGGCCCGTCGCGGTCTGACCACACGTAGCGCTCGGGATGCTCGACGAACCACGGATGCTCGATCGACGTGTGGCAGGGCACGACGTCCATGAGCAGGCGCAGGCCGCGCTCGTGCGCGGCGGCGATCAGCGCGTCGGCGTCGGCGAGCGTGCCGAAGCGCGGATCGATGTCCTCGTAGTCGGCGACGTCGTAGCCGCCGTCGGCCATCGGCGACGGGTAGACCGGCGACAGCCAGACGGCATCCGCGCCGAGCTGCGCGATGTGGTCCAGCCGGGCGGTGATGCCGGGCAGGTCGCCCTCGCCGTCGCCGTCGGTGTCCTGAAAGGAGCGCGGATAGACCTGGTAGACGACGGCGTCGCGCCACCAGGGGTCTGCGGTCGGCTCACTCATGCACCACATGCTGGCGCATGAGCAAGCCGGTCAGGCTAGTAGAACTTGTGCGTGTCGTCGGGGATGAACGCCATCCCGAGGATGAGGCCGAGCATGAGCAGGCACGCGATGATCGCGATGAAGAGCTTCGCGGGTGTGACCATGTGATCGTTGCTCCTGACGTCGGTGTACGCGGGCATGAGCAGCCGATACCGCTCCCCCAGCCCGGAAATCTACGCACCCGCTGTGGGCCGAACGCGCCATCTTTCAGCGTCGCCGGCGAACGGCAGCTTGGACGGAGTCCAGTGCGTAGTGCGCCGACGGGCGGTCCAGGGCCGGCGTCCGATGGCGAGTTTGGGGCGTATGTCACACCAAAGACGCCATCGGCGTGCACAGGAAGCGCGAATCGAGGCGGTGTGGCGAATGATGCACGCATAGCGATGCGTATCCGCCCCGCCGATCACCCTCTCCCGCCACGCACGCCGAGCCCGGACCACCCGCCAACGCGACCACCCACCTACATACCGGCAACGATGTCGTTCGCCGACACTCCTACACACGCGGGCGTCAGCCAGCGCAAATGCCGGAACCGTCCTCAGCGCAGCGCGACCGTGCGGCCCGCGATGAAGTACTCCGTCGCGATGATCTCGTCGAGCAGCGACTGCTCGACCGGCGCGTCGGTCGTCACGATCATCACCGCGGGCGTGACGCCCTCGGCGGTCGGCGGCGTGTGGCCGACCGCCGCCGATCCGATGTTCACGCCGTGCTCGCCGAGCATCGTGCCGACGCGGCCGATGACGCCCGGCACGTCGTGGTAGCGAAACAGCGTCAGGTACTCCTCGAGCTGCAGGTTGAAGCGCTGGCCCCACGCCGCGAGCAGGTGCGGCCGGTGCAGGCGCCCGATCGTCGTGCCCACGACGCCGTTCTGGCGCTCGCCGCCGCACCACACGGCGACGCGCACGAGGTCGGTGTAGTCGCGCGCCGAGCGGCTGCGCGATTGGACGACCTCGATCCCGCGCTCGGCGGCGATCGCCAGCGCGTTGACGGCGTTGATCGAGTCCTCCGTGCGCCCGGCCAGCGCGCCGAGCACGACGGCGATCGCCAGCGGCCCGGTGTCGCGCTCGCCGATCCGGCCGTGGCACTCGATCTCGATCTTGTCGATCGACCCGCACGACGCGAGCGCGGTGGCGAGCTTGCCGAGCTGGCGGCAGAGCGGCAGGAAGGGGCTGAGCAGCTCCATGTCCTCGGCGGAGATCGCGGGCGCGTTGACCGCGGTGGTGACGCTGCCGCCCTGCAGGGCGGCGACGACCTGCTCGGCGGCCTGATAGCCGGCGCGATCGGTCGCCTCGGCCGTCGAGGCGCCGAGGTGCGGCGTGACGACGACGTTGGGGTAGCCGAAGAGCGGGTGCTCGGTGATCGGCTCGGAGCGAAAGACGTCGAGCGCCGCGCCGCCGACCTTGCCGCTGTCGAGCGCCGCCTTGAGGTCGTCGTCGACGATGAGCGAGCCGCGCGCGACGTTGAGGATCCGCACGCCGTCGCGCATCTTCGCGAACGCGCGCGGCGTTCATCATCCCGTTCGTCTCGTCGGTCGTCGGCATGTGCAAGCTGAGGAAATCGGCCGCCGCGTAGACGTCGTCGGCGCTGTTCGCGCGCTGCACCTTGAGCGTGTTGTAGAGCTCGGTCGCGACGAACGGGTCGTACGCGATGACCTCCATGTCGAAGGCCTTCGCGCGGTGGGCGACGAGCTGGCCGATGCGCCCGAAGCCGAGGATGCCCAGCGTCTTGCCGCTGAGCTCGGTGCCGCTGAAGTTCTTGCGCTCCCAGCGGCCGGCGCTCAGCGAGGCGTGCGCCTGCGGGACGTTGCGGGCGACCGCGAGCAGCAGCGCCATCGTGTGCTCGGCGGCCGTGACGACGTTCGAGCGCGGCGCGTTGACGACGATGATGCCGCGCTTCGTGGCGGCAGCGACATCGACGTTGTCGACCCCGACGCCGGCGCGCGCGACGGCGCGCAGGTTCGTCGCGCGGGCGAGGAGGTCGGCGTCGACCTGCGTCGCAGAGCGGATGACGATCGCGTCGTAGGCGGCGATCCGCTCCTCGAGCTGCTCGCGCGTCCAGTCGTAGCCGCGGTCGACGTCGAAGCCCGCGACCGCGAGCACGTCGAGACCGGAGTCGCCGATGTTCTCGGCAACGAGGACCCGCATCCGGGCGGCGGCGTCGGTCGCCGAGGTGCCGGGGCCGGCGGTGGCGACGGAGGCCATCAGGCGGTCGCCTCCACCACGTAGTCGACGCAGGCCGTCAGCGCGCGGACGTCGTCGGGCTCGATCGCCGGGAACATCGCCACGCGCAGCTGGTTGCGCCCGAGCTTGCGGTAGGGCTCGACGTCGACGATCCCGTTGGCGCGCAGCGTGGCGGCGACGCTCGCGGCGTCGACGCTGTCGTCGAAGTCGATCGTGCCGACGACGAGCGAGCGCTTGGCCGGGTCGGTGACGAACGGCGTCGCGTAGGCGGATGCCTCGGCCCACCCGTAGACCGCCTCAGAGGACTCCGTCGTGCGCGCGACGCACCAGTCCAGGCCGCCGTTGTCGAGCATCCAGTCGAGCTGATCGGCGAGCAGGACGAGCGTCGCGACCGCGGGCGTGTTGAGCGTCTGGTCCTTGCGCGAGTTCTCCAGCGCCGTCTGCAAGCTGAGGAACTCCGGGATCCAGCGGTCGGTCGCCGCGATCTCGGCGATGCGCTCGACGGCCTCCGGGCTGAGCAGCGCGAGCCAGAGACCGCCGTCGGAGCCGAAGCTCTTCTGCGGCGCGAAGTAGTACGCGTCGGCCTGGGCGGCGTCGAGCGGCAGGCCGCCGGCGCCCGAGGTCGCGTCGATGAGGACGAGCGCTTCGTCGCCGGCGTTCTGCGGGCGGACGACCGGGACCATGACGCCGGTCGAGGTCTCGTTGTGCGCCCACGCGATCGCGTCGACGGCGGGGTCGCCGATCGGCTGCGGCGCGTCGCCGGCGTCGGCCTGCAGGACGATCGGATCGCCGAGGAACGGCGCGGCGCGGGTCACGTCGGCGAACTTGCGGCTGAACTCGCCAAAGCTCAGGTGCAGCGCGCGGTCGCGCACGAGCGAGAGCGCGGCGGCGTCCCAGAACGCGGTCGTGCCGCCGTTGCCGAGCGCGATCTCGTAGCCCTCGGGCGCGCCGAACAGCTCGGCCAGGCCGGCCCGGACGCGGCCGACGAGCGCCTTGACCGGCTTCTGGCGATGCGAGGTGCCCATGACCGCCGCGTACTCGCCGGCGAGGCGGGCGAGGGCGTCGGGACGGACCTTCGAGGGGCCGCAGCCGAAGCGGCCGTCGGTGGGCTTGAGGTCCGCGGGAATCTCCAACTGCGTGCTCGTCGTCATTGGGGCAGACGTCCCATTGTTCGGGGGGTGCAGGTCAGGCCCAGGCGCGCGGCGGATCGCAAACTCCGCCGCTCCCCGGTGGTGTGCTCCACCCGAACGCCAGTCGCGACGGCCCGACCGAGGATAGC
Source organism: uncultured Actinomycetes bacterium (assembly GCA_963751065.1). Lineage (GTDB taxonomy): Bacteria > Actinomycetota > Thermoleophilia > Solirubrobacterales > Solirubrobacteraceae > CADCVQ01. Next base: position 57,489 of record CAVVTD010000007.1, on the reverse strand, counting down.
GGTCGTGGGTCGTCGCGCGACGGCCCACTGGGCCGTCGCGCTGGTAACGACGATTACAACGGCTTGCTGATGCCGGCCTGCCAGGCGCCGGACCCGCTGTAGGAGATGACCTGCACGCGGTACGTGCCGGCCGTTCCGCTGTACGTGATGCTCTCCGTCGAGCTCGCGGAGATCGAGCGCGCGACCTGGCTCCAGGAGCCCCATGCGCTGCGCTTGAACAGGTACAGGTCGAAGTCCGCCCCCGACGGCCCGGTCAGGCAGACGCGGTGGGTGCCGCTCGAATTCGAGACGTAGCCCGTGGAGCTCGGCAGGTAGACGCTGGCGTTGGTGCCCGAGAGTGTGCCGCTGTAGCCGGTGGCCAGGCCGCACGGAACCGCCGGCGCGGTCGCGTTGACCGCGAACGTGCGCTGGGCCGGCGACGGATCGACGTTGCCCGAAGCGTCGATGGCCCGCACGCGGAACGTATGCGACGCGTTGGTGAACGGACCGCGGTCGCTCGGCGACACACACCCCGCCCACGCACCGCTGTCGTCCTGGCATTCGAACGTCGAGCCCGTCTCGCTGGATGTGAACCCGAACGTCGGCGTCGAGTCGGTGGTCGTCGTGCCCTCCGCCGGACCCGATGCGATCGTCGTCTCGGGCGGCGTCGTGTCCCCCGGCGGGGGTGTTGCACCCGACAGCGTGTACAGCAGGCGGTTCGGCGACCCGGTGCCCGGGTTCGTGACCTTGTTCGGCGTCGCGCTGTTGATGATCGCCGCGTTGACCGTGGCCGGCGCTGCGCCGGGCGTGCCCTGCAGGACCAGAGCCGCCGCTCCGGCGACGTGCGGTGTCGCCATCGAGGTGCCGCTGATCGTGTTCGTCGCCGTGTCGGACGAGTGCCAGGCCGACATGATGCTCGAGCCCGGCGCGAACAGGTCGAGGCAGGTGCCGTAGTTGGAGAACGAGGAGCGCGCGTCGCTCGAGGTCGTCGAACCCACGGTCAGCGCCTCGGCCGTGCGGCCCGGCGACTGGTTGCAGGCGTTCGTGTTGTCGTTGCCGGCGGCGAGCGCGTAGGTGACGCCGTCGGCGATCGAGTTGCGCACCGCCGTGTCGAGCGACGACGACGCGCCGCCGCCGAGGCTCATGTTCGCGACGGCCGGCGCGCCGGGTTCGTGGTTGCCCGTGACCCAGTTGATGCCGGCGATGACGCCGGAGGTCGAGCCGCTGCCGTTGCAGTCCAGGACGCGCACGGCGACGAGGCTGACCGCCTTGGCGACGCCGTAGGACGAGCCGCCGACGGTGCCGGCGACGTGCGTGCCGTGACCGTTGCAGTCCGCGGCGGGCAACGCGCCGTCGATCGCGTCGTAGCCGGAGGTGGCGCGGCCGCCGAACTGCGTGTGCGTCGTGCGAATGCCGGTGTCGACGATGTACGCCTTCACGCCGGCGCCGGTGGCGTTGTACGTGTAGCTGCCGCTGAGCGGCAGGTTCGGCTGGTCGATGCGGTCCAGCCCCCAGGTGACGGGCGACTGCGTGGGATTCGCGGTCACGACCTGGTCGGCTTCGACGTACGCGACGTCGGCGTCGGCGCGCACGTCGGCGAGCGCGGCGTCCGTCAGCTGCGCGGCGAAGCCGTTGATGACGCGCCGGTACTGGTGCTGAACACGCGCGCCGCGGTCGCGCGCACGGCGCTCGACGCGGTCGGCGTTGGCGGCCCCGCGGCCGTTCTTCAGGACGACGATGTACTGCCCGGGGATCTGATTGGGCTGTGCAGTGCCCACGAGTGGGGCGGCGCTGGACTGGGCGAGCGCGCTCGCGGGTGCGACGGCGAGAGCCAAAGCCGCAGCCGTGATTGCGCGCGCGCCGCGCGCACTACAGGGAAACATCCGTACGTCCCTCCGAGTTTGGGGTGCTGGGGCGACCTACCGACAGCCGATACAGGCGAGCCTAACCGCTCTCATCCCGTACGGAAAGGGGTATCGGCCATCCGTCCGCGTGGCTTTAGCGTGGCTTGGCCACGTGTCCGCTCGATCCGATTACTACTCGCTGAACTCGGTGTCGATCCAATCCATCATCGAACGCAGCTCCTTGCCGGTGTCCTCAACCTGCGAGGCCGCCTGCTCGGCGCGCATGCGCTTGAAGTTCTCCTGCCCGGCGCGGTTCTCGGCGATCCACTCGCGGGCGAAGTCGCCGGACTGGATCTCGGCGAGGATCTGCTTCATGTTCGCCCGTGTGTCGTCGGTGATGACGCGCTTGCCGCGCGTGTAGTCGCCGTACTCGGCCGTGTTGGAGATCGAGTAGCGCATCCCCGCCAGGCCCTTCTCGTACATGAGATCGACGATGAGCTTGAGCTCGTGGAGGCACTCGAAGTACGCCATCTGCGGGTCGTAGCCGGCCTCGACGAGCGTCTCGAAGCCCGCCTGGACGAGCTCGGACGCACCGCCGCAGAGGACCGCCTGCTCGCCGAAGAGGTCGGTCTCGGTCTCGTCCTTGAAGGAGGTCTCGATGACGCCGCCCCGCGTGCAGCCGATCCCCCTGGCGTAGGCGAGCGCGAGCGCCTGGGCGTTGCCGCTGGCGTCCTGCTCGACCGCGATGAGGCCGGGCACGCCGGAGCCCTCGAGGTACTGGCGGCGCACGAGGTGGCCGGGGCCCTTCGGCGCGATGAGCGCGACGTCGACGCCCGGGGGCGGCTGGACCTCGCCATAGTGGATCGAGAAGCCGTGGCCGAAGAGCAGCATGTTGCCCTCGGCGACGCCGTCGGCGACCTCGCCCTCGTAGACCTCGCGGTGCAGCTCGTCGGGGACGAGCATCATCACGAGGTCGCCGCGGCTGGCGGCGTCGGCGACCGGCAGGACCTCGAGGTCGTTGGCGGCCGCCTTGGCGGCGGAGGCGGAGCCCTCGCGCAGGCCTACGACGACGTCGACGCCCGAGTCCCTGAGGTTCAGCGAGTGGGCGTGGCCCTGGGAGCCGTAGCCGATGATGGCGACGGTCTTGCCGTCGAGGAGGGTGAGATCTGCGTCGTCGTCGTAGTACATGGCGCGGGATCCTAGTGCGTGGGAATGGCACGGACGGATTGGCCTGACGAGCTGCACGACGGGCTGCGCGAGATCGGCGACCCGCCGGCCGATGCGGTCGTGCGAGAGATCTTCGAGGCGGGCCAGGTGGAGTCCGTCAACCACCTCATGACGACGGTCGTGCGCAACGCAGCGGTCGCTCATCGGGGCGATCGAGGCGTACACACCCGGCTCGATCTTCGACGGCTTCCCGGCATACCTCGCGCGCCACCTCGGCGGCGACGAGTTCGGCGCCCTGCTCGTGCGGATGGCAGGCTTCAGCGCACGCGCAACGTGACCGCGCGGCTACGAGACGCCAGGTAGCCGTAGCCAGCCTCGCTCGGCACGACCGCGCGGACCTTGAGCACGACCCCCGGGCGCCGGACGCGCAGTCGGTACGTGCCCGAGAAACGACCCTGCTTGTCTGTGCGCAAGATCTTGAATGGCGTCCACGCCGATCCCGGTGAGCGGCCCTCCATCTGCACCCGCTTGCCTCCCTTGGGGAACGGTGCACCCAGCACACGCCCGCTGAACCGCACAACGCGGCCCCGCAACGTTGCACGCACCCGGGACGCCGCCCGTACGCGCAACTTGAGCGCCTTCGACACGACTCCCCCACCGCCGACCGGACGGTACGCCAGCCGGATCGTCCGCGACGGACGGCTCGTCGCAAGACCGAGCGAGAACGAGCCATCGGCCTTCGTCATGACCTTCCTCGTCAGCTTCTCGCGCGCGCCGCGCCGGTCAGGCCGCTCAAGGACCTCGATCGAGGTGCCTGCGGCTGCCGCCTTGGATCCCTGGGTGAGACGCCCGCGCAGCGAGACGCGCCGGCCGTACGGCACGGTGAGAGTCCGTCGTGACGTGCCTTTGAAGCTCGCGTCGATTAAGTACTGAAGAGCGTTCGCAGACGCCGTCGATCCCGTCGGTACCTCATTGGCGACCTCGACCGCGCGTTCCCCGTGCACGAGCTGCTGGTTCCCAGCGGCGTCCGTGACACGGAGCGCCAAGTCGTATAAGCCATTAGGAACCGCGCGGGTATCGATTTCCAGCGTCTGCTCGTCTGACGACGGGCACACCGTGAAGTCCGAGTAGGAACACTGCGGCGTCAGGTCGATGCTCTTGAGGATTCGGCTGTCCAGAAGCACGTCGATCCTCGTCAGCCCCGACTGAGGATCGCTGGCCGAGTAGGAGACGGTACGAACGCCACGTTGTGGGCCGACGGTGAGCAGCGTGCCCGCGGGCCGCGAGACTTCCGGCTGCGTGTCTTCGCTGAGCGTCACCTCCATGCCGTGCACCTCAAGTGGCGTCGCGTGGTCGGGAACGCAGAGTTCAGGAGGACGGGGTGGATTCAATGGGCCGCACAGCAACACCACCGCGTAGGTCACGCTCTTCCCGGGCCTAAGGACGTGCTCAACGCTGAGGCTCTCGGAGCCAGGCGGTCCGGTGAGTTCCCAAGATCGAACCTCGCCGTCGGGCTCCGCGTCAAGAGCGACCACACGTAGGCCTTGCCCTGATCCTCCGAGTCGTGCGTCGACCCACAGCGAAACCTTCACGAGCTCAATCGCGATTCGTGGACCGACAAGCGGTCGTTGAAACGCAAGCGTTGCCGCTGCGTCCGGGGACAACTCGCGAGTGCCCACAGCGTTGAACCTCACACCGCCGCCGCTCGCACAGGCGTCGTCGACGGCCATGTTGACGCCAACGATTGTCCGCCACGGCCCCAACGGCGCGTTCGCGTACCCCGGCACGCGGCAGTTGCGCATCACGTACGTCCAGGCGCGAGCGGATTCTGCCGTGTGCGCGCTCAGCAGGAGCGTGCTGATCGCCGCCAGAACCCCCACGGTCGCGCGCCGCCGTCGCCAGTGCCTATCGTCGCCGCGCCGTCGCCGGCCCCCCTCTCCCGCGTGGCATCGCGCCCTCCCTGATCACGGACCCGTGGTTTCTGCCCTAACAAGTCCAGCGCGGGAAGGCTCTCGCCCCACCAACCGCAGGAAACCCTCGCAATTTGCGAGCCTTTCGTACGCCGCGCTACGCGCCGGCCGCAGCGACGTGCGTCAGCGCGGGCAGGGCGACCGAGCCGTCGGCGGCGACGTACCGCGCCAGTCGGGCGTCGACCGCGTCGCGCAGGTCGTCGCGCTGAGCCGGGGTGATTGCGCGCACGAAGCCGGCCAGGGTCGTAGAGATGTCGAGCTGCGTGTCCCACCAGTCATCGAGGCTGGCGAACCGGAAGACCATCGGGACCTGCTCGACGACGATGTCCTCGAAGCCGGTCTCCTCGAGCAGCTCGACGATGCGCTGCGGGTCGCGCAGGGCGAACATGTTCGGCTCGTCGAGGTCGGGCGGGTCGATGGCGCCCATCGCGATGAGCTCTCCGACCGGCACCGAGGCCCACGGATTCTCCGCAGGGTCGGCCCAGGCAGCGAGCGCGACCCGGCCGCCGGGGCGCAGGACGCGGCGCGTCTCGCGCAGCGCGGTGGCCGGATCGGCGAGCAGCATGTAGACCCAGCGGCCGAGCACGCCGTCGAGGTCGGCGGTCGCGAGATCGATCCACTCGGCGTCGATGGTGCGGAACTCGACGTTCACGACGCCCAGCTCGGCGGCGCGCGCGCGCGCCTGCTCGACCATCTCCTCGACGACGTCGGAGCTGATCAGCGTCCCGCCCGGCTCGATGAGCTCGGCGGCGAGAAAGCCGGTGTCGCCGGGGCCGGCGGCGAGCTCGAGGACGCGGTGTCCTGGCTGCGGATCGATCGCGTCGACCATCCAGTGCGAGACCGGCTCGAAGCCGGCCTGCATGACCTCGCGGTGGGCGCCCCAGCCGCTCGCCGCGGACGCCCAGCGCTCGCAGCTCGTCGCGCGGTAGTCGTCGGGATCGATCGGCGTCACGACGCCGGCCCGCTCACTTCAGCGAGAAGCGCACGATGCGCTTGCTCGTCGCGGCCGCGTTGCCGAAGCCGCCGGTCGCGTCGGTCCCGTAGGCGCTGACACGGTAGGAGCCCTTCGTGAGCTTGACCTTCTTCGCGACCGTGTAGCTCCACTTGCCCTTGGCGAGCTTGGCGTTGATGAGCACGGGCTTGGCGCAGGGCGTCTTCACCAGGCCCTTGGCCTTGTCGACCCACGTGCACGTCTTCTTCGACGTGCCGAGCTTCTCGATCGTCAGCACGACGCTCTTGACGCCGGCGGCCGCCTTCGCGGTGCCGGCGAAGGCGATCCTCGCGCGGGCGCGCCGCTTGGCGCCCTTGCGCTTCTTGGCCAGCAGCGCGAGCTTGGCGTTTGCCTTGGGCTTGTTGATGACGACCGTCGGGACGGTCCCGGGCGAGAGCCGGACCGGCACCGCCGCGGGCGTGCTTGCCGCGCCCTGGCGGTCGACGACGATGAGCTGGGCGACGAGCGCTCCCTCCCGGGAGTACGTGTGCTCGACGGTCGGCGTCGCCGTCGTCACGCTGACGCCGTCGCCAAAGGTCCAGCGATACTCGGCGATCGGGCCGCCGATCGCGGTCTCGCGGTCGCTCGACCCGGTGCCGTCGAACGTCACCGGCTGGCCGGTGCGCGGTACGGCGGTCTTCAGCTCGATCATCGCCGTCGGCGGGGTGTTGCCGAACTCGTCGGCGCCGAGGTCGCTGGCGGCACCGGCGATCCGCGGCTGGCCGTCGAGGTCGGTCTCCGAGTCGCCGCTCTCGGCGGGCCCACCCTTGTCGATGACCGGCGCGTCGGCGCGCAGGTGGTAGTTGCGCCGCGCGGTGCTCGCGAAGAGCGCGTCCGCCGCGGTGGTCTGGTCCGTGCGCGCCAGCGTCAGCGTGGCCGTGTTCGGCGGCAGCAGCGGGCCGAGCAGGCCGGCGTTGGACCTCGTCGGCGTGGCGCCCTGGACGATCGAGTCGCTCGCGGTTACAGCGATGCTGCCCTGGGCCGACAGCAGCCCGGTCGCGGAGCTGGAGTCCAGCGAGATCCCGGTCGCCGCGCCGGCGATCGTGACGTGGCGCGCGCTGACCGTCGCCGTGCCCGCCGAGACGAGCGTGCCGATGCCGGTCTTCACCGCGAGGCCGATCCCGGAGGCGCCGCCGCTGATCACGCTGGAGTCGATCTTCAGCGTCGCGCTCGCGGTGCCGAGGGCGAGCGAGACGGCGGTCGCGTTCGCGCCGGCCACGAGCACCGAGCTGCGGGTGAGCTTGTTCAGCGAGCCGTCCGTGATCGACATGCCGGGCCCGTCGGCGCTCAGCAGCACCGCGTCGCGGACGACCGTGCCCGCGGCGCCGCTGGCGACGACGGCGGGGCCGGACCCGGCCGGGGTGGCGACGATGAGCTTCTGCAGGACGCTCGGCGCCGAGCCGCCGGCGCTGAAGGTCAGCGTGCCGTTGACGATCACGCCGGCACCGTCGCTCGAGCCGGTCACGGTCACCGCAGCGTCGAACGTCGCGTTCTCGGTATACGTGCCGGGCGCGATGTCGACGGCGTCGCCGCTGCCGGCCGCGCCCGCCGCGGCGGCGATCGTGCCGCACGTCGTGTCGCCGCCGCCGCACCCGCCACCGCCCGCGGCGACGCGGTAGGTCGCCGCGTTCGCCACGCCGGGCACCGCGAGCGCGGTGATCATGACGGCGAAGGCGACGACCTTCCTGCGCACCTCTATGAGCGGTTCACCATCACGACTTCTTGACGGTGAAATTGACCGTCGTGGCCTTGGGATCGGCCGAGTTGCCGAACGCACCGGTCGAGTCGACGCCGAAGGCCGACGCCTTCCACGTGCCGGGCGACAGCGGCCGCGTCGTCGGCACGCTGTAGGTCCACTCGCCGCTCGTGCTGTCCTTGATCAGCCGGGCCGTGATGAGGATCGGCTTCGAGCAGGAGACGAGACGCAGGCCGCGCCGGGCGTCGTAGTAGCGGCATTGCTTCGTCGACGTCGTCGACTTCGTCTTCTGCAGCGTCAGCAGGATCCGCGTCGTGGTGCCGACCTTGGCCTTCGACAGGCCCGCGATCACGATCTTCGTGCGCTTGCGGGTCTTGACCTTGACCTTCTTGCCGTTCTTCGTGACGGTCTTCGTCGTCGTCGTGAACGTGCGGAACGTCTGCTTGGACTTCGGCTTGACGATGCCGACCGCCGGGGCGACGCCGTTGATGAGCTTGAAGGTCACGGCGACCTCCGTGCTCGCGGCGCCCTTGTTGTCGACGACGACGAGGCCGGCCGCGGCGTCGCCCTCGGCGGCGAACGCGTGTTGGACGAACGGCTGCGTCGTGGTCGTCGCCGTGCCGTCGCTGAAGCGCCAGCGGTACTCGGCGATCGTCGCCTGACCGTCACGATCGGCCGAGCCGCGGCCGTCGAACGTCACGGGCTGGGTCGTTCGCGGCGTGGCCGTCGCGAGTGCGATCTTCGCGACCGGGGCGGCGTTGTTGTACTCGTCGGCGCCAAGGTCGGTCGGCGCCGCGGAGCGATCCTCGCCGTCGATGTCCGTCGTCGACTCGCCCGGCGTGAAGCCGCCCTGGCCGATCGCCGCGTTTGCATCCGGGCGCAGGCGGAAGTTGCCCTTGGCGGGATCGAGGAAGAGCGTCGCGGGGTCGGCCGATTCGAGCGTGCGTGTGCGCACGAGATCGGCGGTGTTGGCCCCGAGGAGGACGCCGAGGTTCAGCAAGCCTTCGTATTTGACGGCGCGGTTGTTGAGCGCGATCGAGTCCGTGACCGAAGCGCTGATGTGCCCGTAGGTCGTGATCTGCGGGATGATCGCGGACAGGTCGATCAGGCTGCGAGCGTTGCTCGAGTCGAGGTCGATGCCGTTCGACGAGCCGGCCGCGGTGACATGGCGCAGCGTGAGCGTGATGTCGCCGGCGCCGTTGCCGGCGAGCGCCTCGGCCTCGTTGTTGCGCGTGAACGCGCGGATGCCGGCGCCGCCGCCATAGGTGACCGTCGAGTCGATCGTGACCGCCGTGTCGGGCGACGTCTGGCCGCCGGTGCCCGGTCCGGTCTGGACCTGGATCGCGCCCGTCGCCTGGCCGCCGGTGGCGACCACCGAGCGCACGATCTTGTTCCCGAGGCCGGAGGTGATGAACATCCCGAAGCCGTCACGGCTGACCACGACCGCGTCGCTGATCTCCAGGCCGCCGCCACCGCTGACGTAGACCGCCGGGGCGTTGCCCGCGCCGGTCGCGATGGCGACCTTCGAGAGCTTCGAGACGGCACCGCCGGCGAACTCCATCGTGCCGTCGACGACGAACCCGAGATCGCCGCGGATTTCGACGTTCGTCGTGAACGTCGCCGATGCGTACGTGCCCGTCGCGACGTTGAAGATGTCCCCCGCGGCGGCGGCCTCGGCGGCCTCCTTGAGCCCGCCGCAGGCGAGGTCGCCCCCGCCGCAGATGCCATCGCCCGTCTTCACGGTATAGGTGGCCGCGTGCGCCGCGGCAGGCACCGCCAGCGCCAGCAATGTTGTGGCGACAACGGTCAACGAGCGACGACGGCGGCCCAGGCGTGACATTCATTCCTCCAAAGATCGGCGCAAAAGCTTCCCTGAGACCGTTCTCGGTAGCTCGTGGGTGAATCTGAACATTCGCGGCACCTTGTATCCCGCGAGTCGGACACGACAATAACCGCGTAGCTCGTCCACTGTTGCGGTGTCGCCCTCGCGGAGGACGACTGTTGCGACGACGCGCTCGCCCCATTCGGGGTCCGCGACGCCGTGGACGGCCGCCTCGGCGACCGCCGGATGGCTCTCCAGGACGGCCTCGACCTCGCCCGGCGCGACGTTCTCGCCGCCGGAGATGATCGTGTCCCCGGCCCGGCCGGTGACGGTCAGGTGCCCCGCGGCGTCGAGCGCGCCCTCGTCGCCGGTGTGCAGCCAGCCGTCCGCCGACAGGGCGCCCGGTGCGACCGTCGGTCCCCGCACGAGGATCTCGCGGGCGGGACCGATCTTCACGCGTGTGCAGAACAGCGGCGGCCCGCCGGTCGTCACCTGCGAGCAGGCCTCGGTGAGGCCGTAGGTGCTGACCGTCGGCACGCCCGCGGCAGCCGCGCGATCGAGCAGCGTCGCCGTGATCGGCGCGCCGCCGACGAGCGCAGCGCGCAGGTGCGGCGGGTGGCGCAGGCCGGCGTCGAGCAGGCGCCCCAGCGTCGTCGGGACGACGGACACGAGCGTCGCCCGCGTGGCGAGCTCGTCGGCGGCGGCCTCGGCGTCGAAGCGCTCGTGCAGGACGACCTTCGTCGCGTAGATCGTGCTGCGCACGAGGATCGACAGGCCGCCCACGTGCGACAGCGGCAGCGTGCACAGCCAGGCGTCGCCGGGCCGGACGCCGAGCGCGACCCCCGAGCCGAGCGCGCTCCACAGCCAGTTGCCGTAGGTCAGCTCGACCGCGCGCGGGCCGCGCGTCGTGCCCGACGTGTGCACGACGATCGCGGGCGCGGTGAGGTCGTGGGTGTCGCGCAGCGGAGCGCCGGCGTCGGCGAACCCGTCGAGCGGGGCGTCGACGACCGTCACGCAGCCGTGCGTGCGCGCGCGTCGCTCGGCGGGCTTGGAGCGCAGGTCGACCGGCACCGCCGGGGCGCCGAGCAGCAGGCAGCCGTGCAGGGTCTCGACGAAGGCGCGCCGCGCGGGCAGCGCGATCGCGACGCGATCACCGGGGCCCACCCCGAGCGCACTCAGGCGCTGGGCGGCGAGCGTCGCGGCCTCGTGCAGCTCGGCGTAGGTCAGCGCGCCGTCGTCGGCGCGCAGCGCGACCGCGTCGGGACGGGTCCGCGCGGCGCGATGAAGCCAGGCCTCGACGAGCATGAGTGCAGGGGAAACTAACCTGCACCGCCATGGCGACCGAATGGACGGCGGGCGAGGGCGAGTACACGGACATCCGCTACGAGCTCAGCGGCGACGGGATCGCGAAGATCACGATCGACCGGCCGCAGGTGCGCAACGCGTTCCGGCCGCAGACGATCGTCGAGATCTCACAGGCGCTCGAGCGCGCCCGCGAGGACACGTCGGTCGGGGTCATCGTGCTCACCGGCGAGGGCGAGCTGGCCTTCTGCTCGGGCGGCGACCAGAACGTGCGCGGCGATACGGGCTACCTCATGGACCCCGATCCCGCCCACCCCAAGCCCGGCGCCGTGGGGCGCTTCCACGTCACCGACCTGCACATCCAGATCCGCCGGCTGCCCAAGCCGGTCGTCGCGATGGTGGCGGGCTTCGCGATCGGCGGCGGCCACGTCCTGCACCTCGTCTGCGACCTGACGATCGCCGCCGACAACGCGCGCTTCGGTCAGGTCGGCCCGCGGGTGGGCTCCTTCGACGGCGGCTTCGGGGCCGGGCTGCTCGCCTCGCTCGTCGGGCCGAAGAAGGCCAAGGAGATGTGGTTTCTCTGCCGCCAGTACGACGCCGCGCAGGCGCTCGACATGGGGCTCGTCAACACCGTCGTGCCGCTGGCCCGCCTCGAGGAGGAGACCGTCGCGTGGTGTCACGAGATGCTCGCCATGTCGCCGTTCGCGCTGCGCCTCGTGAAGGCGAGCTTCAACGCGAGCGAGGACGGGTTCAGCGGCATCCAGCAGCTCGCGCACGACGCGAACCTCCTCTTCTACGAGAACGCCGAGGCGCAGGAGGGCCGCGACGCCTACCGCGAGAAGCGCCGGCCGGACTTCTCGAAGTTCCCCAAGCGGCCATAGTCTGCGGCGCATGGCCGCCACCGCCTCGAGCACCTCGTCGCTGCGCATCTGGCTCATGGCCGCGCGGATCCGCACGCTGCCGGCGGCCGTCGCGCCGGTGCTCGTCGGCACCTCGCTGGCCGGTGCGGCCGGCATCTTCCGCGTCGGGCCGTTCATCGCAGCGCTGCTGGGCTCGATCCTCATCCAGATCGGGACGAACCTCGCCAACGACTACTCCGACGCGCGGCGCGGCGCGGACACCGACGACCGCCTCGGTCCGGTGCGGGTCACCGCCGGTGGCCTCGTGCCGCCGCGGCAGGTGCTCATCGCGACGTACGTGACGTTCGGGCTCGCCGTCGTGTGCGGGCTGTACCTCGTGTTCACGGCCGGCATCGAGTTGCTGTTCGTCGGCGTCGCCTCCATCGCGGCGGGCGTCCTCTACACGGGCGGACCCAAGCCCTACGGCTACGAGGGCCTCGGCGAGGTCTTCGTCTTCCTCTTCTTCGGCGTCGCCGCGGTGACCGGCTCGACGTTCGCCCAGCTCAAGGAATGGCCCTGGGAGGCCTTCGTCCTCTCGGTGCCGGTCGGGCTGCTCGCCGCCGCGATCCTCGTCGTCAACAACGTGCGCGACATGGACACCGACAAGCGCGCCGGCAAGCGCACGCTCGCCGTCCGCCTCGGGCGCGAGCGCGCGCGCACGGTGTACGGGCTCATGGTGTACCTCGCATACGCCGTCGCGCCGCTGCCGTGGCTCATGGGCTCGCTGTCGCCGTGGCTGCTGCTGCCATGGCTGACCCTGCCGCTCGCCGTCCGGCTCGCCCGCACCGTGCGCACCCACGCCGACGGGCCGACGCTCAACGAGACGCTCGCGCAGACCGGGATGTTGCAGCTCGCGTTCTGCGTGCTGCTCAGCGCAGGCGTGCTGGCGAGCTAGTCCCGGGGACGCAGCGCCGTGCGGGTCACGATCCAGCAGCGCACGCTGCGCTTCCGCAGCCCGCTGGAGACCTCCTACGGCGCCGTCGCCGAGCGCGACATCTACGAGCTGGAGATCGAGGGCGCCGACGGCATCGCCGGCCGCGGCGAGGCCGCCCCGCTGGAGGACTACGACGGCGTGAGCGCCGAGCGGGCGCGAGCGGCGCTCGAGGCCTATCGAGCCGTGCTGTGCGACGGCGACGCGCTCGAGGGCGGCGAGCTGCTGGAGGCCTGCCGCGCCGCCGACGACCTCCCCCAGGCACTCGCCGCGGTCGACATGGCGCTGTGGGATCGTGCCGGGCACCGCGCCGGGCGCCCGGTCGCGCGGCTGCTCACCGACGACGTGCTCGACGAGATCTGCGTCAACGCGACGATCGGCGCGGCGGATCGCGCCGGCGCGGCGGCGAGCGCCGACGCCGCCCGCGCGGCCGGGTTTCGCTGCGTGAAGCTCAAGGTCGGCATCGGCGACGACGCCGGCCGCGTCGCCGCCGTGCGCGCGGCGCTCGGCCCCGAGCCGCTGCTGCGCTTGGACGCCAACGGCGCGTGGACCGTCGAGGAGGCCGTGCGGACGATCGAGGTGCTCGCGTCGGCGGGGCTCGAGCTCGTCGAGGAGCCCGTCCACGGGCTGGCCGGGCTGCGCGAGCTGCGCGAACGCGTCCACGTGCGGATCGCGATGGACGAGACCGCGTCGGAGCCGGGCGCGCTGGCGTCGGGCGCCGCCGACGCCGTCTGCCTGAAGCTCGGGCGCTGCGGCGGGATCTCCGCCCTGCTGGCCTGCGCGACGCTCGTGCGCGCGTCGGGGGCCGAGCCCTACGTCGCGTCGACGTTCGACGGGCCGCTGGGGATCGCCGCCGCGCTGCACGCCGCCGCGGCGCTGCGGATCGACGCCGCGTGCGGGCTCTCGACGCTCGACCTGTTCGACGACGTCGAGCACCCGTTCGCCGTGCGCGACGGCGCGATCGCCGTGCCGCGCGGCCCGGGGCTGCTGGGATGACGCTCGCGCTGCGGATCGCCGGCGCAGCGCTGCGCCGCCCGCCGGGCCGCATCCACTACGGCGAGCATCCGCGCCAGGTCGCCGACCTGCACATGCCACGCGACGGCGCTCCGCATCCGGTCGTCGTCATGCTGCACGGCGGCTACTGGCAGCCGCCGTACACGCGCCTGGTGATGCGGCCGCTGTGCCTGGACCTCGTCCGCCGCGGCTACGCCGCCTACAACGTCGAGTACCGGCGTCTCGGCCGCGACGGCGGCGGCTGGCCGCAGACCTTCCAGGACGTCGCGGCGGCGATCGACCACCTCGCGCTGCTCGAAGAGCCGGCGCTCGACCTCGAGCGCGTGACGCTGCTCGGTCACTCGGCGGGCGGGCAGCTCGCGCTGTGGGCGGCGGGGCGCGCCTGGCTGCCGCCGGGCGCGGTCGGCTCGGCGCCGCTCGTGCGGGCGGTCGGCGTCGCGGCGCTGGCCGCCGTCAGCGACCTCGAGGCCGCCGGCAAGCCCGCCCGCGACCTGCTCGGGGGCGGGCTCACCGCCGTCCCGGGCCGCTGGGCGCAGGCCGATCCGATGCGCCGCCTGCCGCTCGAGGTGCCGGTCGGCATGGTGCACGGCGTCGACGACGAGACGGTCTCCGTCGAGCGCTCGCGCGAGTACGCCGCGGCGGCGCGCGCGGCGGGGGGCGTCGTCTCGCTGACGGAGTCGCCGGGCGGGCACCGCGACCCGATCAACCCGTCCAGCCGCGCGTGGGCGGCCGCCGCCGCCTGGCTGGACGTGAACCTAGCGTCGTATACGCGCTCGTAGCGCGAGGACGCGGCGCGCCTGCTCGCGCAGCGCGCTCGCGTCGAGCCGGCCGTCGCCGGCCGCGGCGAGCAGGCCCTCGGCCGCCTGCGCGCCGGCCTGGTAGCTCGAGGCGAACAGCGGCAGGTCGATCCCCGCTTCGACGGCGAGCACGGCGCGCGCCCGGGTGGAGCCGAAGGCCGCCACGGCCGGGGTGCCGAGATCGTCGGTGATGGCGACGCCGCGGAAGCCCAGGCGCTCGCGCAGCTCGCCGCTGACCCATCGCCGTGAGAACGCCGCGGGCCGGTCGTCGAGCGCCGGATAGGCCGCGGTCGACAGCATGACCGCGTCGATGCCGTCGTCGATGAGGCGCGCGAACGGCGGCAGGTCGGTGCTGCGCAGCGTCTCGAGCGGTGTATCGATGCGCTGGGCGGCGTTGTCGGTGTTGATCGCGGCCGCGCCGAAGCCGGGGAAGTGCTTGGCGGTGGCGCGCACGCCGCCGCGGCGCAGACCGGCGGCGAACGCGCCGGCACGGCTCGCCACGGCGCCCGGCAAGCGGCCGTACGTGCGCCGCTCGCGCGTGAGCGCCGCGCCCGGGCGGCCGACGTCGGCGACCGGCGCGAGATCCATGTTGATGCCGGCGGCACGCAGCGTGCGCGCCGCGCCCTCGCCGTCGGCGCGCGCCTGCGCGGTGGAGCCGACGTCGGCCGCCGCGCGGGTGGGCGCGCCGGGGATGCGCCGCACGGGACCGCCCTCCTGGTCGGCCATCACGATGAGCGGCGCCCGCAGGCCGGCCGGGCGGCGGATCGCCTGCAGGCGGCGCATCTGCGCCCGCAGCTCGCCGGCCGAGCGGACGTTGCGCGCGAAGATGATCACGCCGGCCGCCTCCCCGCGGGCGATACGGCGTCGCAGCGCGGCCGGTGGGGCCGGCCCGTCGTAGGCGAAGATCATGTGCTGACCGACCGCCTGGCGCAGCGTCAGTGCCGGCGCCGCGGCGGACGCGCGAGCGGAGCTGCGCTGGGGCTGGGGTTCCTCGAGCGCGCCGATCGCCAGCAGGGCGGCGACGAGGCGGCTCAGCACGACGGTATGAGCGGGACTAGGCGAGCCCGCGGCATTGCGGGCACGTCGGGAAGTCGCCGTCGAGCTGCCATCCGGCGGCCTCGAGGTCCTTGCGACGCGACACCTCGGGGAAGCGCTCGCAGACCGAGCAGGTGCCCTGCCAGCGCCCGCGACCGCGCGCCATGCGCCCGCGCTTGGCGGGCTGACGCGACGGGAGCTCGCCGAGCTCTGGCGGGCGGGCGGGAAGCTCGTCGGCGAACGGCGAGGGCGGCAGGGGCGGCGGCGGCGGCAAAGCGCCCGGCGCGTCGTCCGTCCAGGCGGTGGGCTCGGGCACGGGTGCCGGCGCAGGCTCGTCGAAGTCGTCGGCGGTGGTGGCGAAGGTGAGGTCATCCGCTTCGGCGGACACCCCCGCCGGCGGCCGGTCGGCCGGCCCGGCCGGTGCCGGCTCGTCGTCGAGGCGCCATTCGTCGTCGGGCGGGGACTCCTCCGGGGCCGCGTCTGCGGAGGCGGGCGGAGGATCGGCCTCGGAGACCGGGACGTCGTCGGGCGGCGGAGGCATCGGCTCGAGGGTGAAGAAGCCCGAGCGCCGCGCCGGCGTGGCCGGGCGGACGATGGTCTCCGGCGCGGGCTCGGTCTCGAGGGTGAAGCCATCGCCGGGCGGCGACGCCTCGGGCAGCGGGCCGAAGACGTCGTCGTCCTCCGGCTCCTCGGCCTCCAGGCTGAACACGTCCTCGTCCGCCGGCGCCTCAGGCTCGAGGCCGAACACCTCGTCCTGCGCCGGTGCCTCGGCCTCCACCTCGAACACGTCCTCCTCCGCCGGCACCTCGGGCGCCAACGCCTCCGCGGCGGCCACCGGCAGCTCGGGCTCGAACACGAGGTCGTCATCGTCGGCGGGCGGCGCTTCGGCGCCTGCCGCGGGGAGCTCGTCGCCCGCCGAGGCGGCGTCCGCGAAGACGTCGTCCATCGGGAGCGGGTCGAGGTCGGCGGCCGGCTCGTCGGCGCCGGCGTCGGCGTCGGCGTCGGCGTCGGCGCCTGATACAAGCTCGCCGAGATCGCCGGCATCCGGCGCAAGCTCGTCCGGCTCGTCGACCGGCGAGGCGATCGCGGACACCGCGGCCTCCACCGGCGACGGTGGCCGCGGCTCGTCGGCGTCAGTGAGCCAGCCCTCCTCCTCGGACAGCCCGCCGACCTCCATGGGTGCCTCGATGACCGCGGCCGGCAGGTCGCCCAGCGCGCGGCGAATCTCGTCGCGAGCCTCGGCCAGCGCCGCGCGCGTCTCGTTGAGCAGACCGCTCAGCTCGGCCAGCCGGTGCGCCTGCTCATCGACCAC
This sequence comes from uncultured Actinomycetes bacterium, assembly GCA_963751065.1. Lineage (GTDB taxonomy): Bacteria > Actinomycetota > Thermoleophilia > Solirubrobacterales > Solirubrobacteraceae > CADCVQ01. The sequence goes on along the minus strand of CAVVTD010000007.1, from coordinate 40,730 downwards.
CGCCGTCTGCTCGGCGAGGCGCTGGCGGGCCCGCCGGTCGGCGTCCGCCATCGCGGCAATTCGGTTGTCAAGCTCCGTGCGCAGGCGCGCGGACTCGGCGCGGGCGTCGGCGAGCTGGCCCTTCAGGTCGGAGATCGCGCGCGTCGAGTCGGGATCGCTCGCGCGGCGTGACGTGGGCCGCGGCCGTTCGGGCGCGGCGGCGGCGGCCTCGCGCGGGCGGGGCGCCGCAGCCGCACCGTCGTCGTCCGCGCCGTGGGGCCGGTAGACGGTGACGATCTCGTCGGCGGCCGCCTCGCGCAGCGACGGGCGGACCGCCAGCCCGACGCCGGCCATCCGCGCCTCGATCGCGTCGGCGACGTCGTCGTCGAGCTCGGAGTAGCCGAAATCGCGCAGCAGCCGCCCCAGCTTCAGCTTTGCCGGACGCTTGCGCACGGTGCGTCGCCAGCGCTGCTCGGGTCCTTCGTCGGGCAAGGTCACCGAAGCCGAGTCTACCTTCACGTCCGCGCGTTCCCGGCCGCGCCCGCGCCTGCCGATCGTCCGCCCGAGAACGGTGCCGGCGGCGAAATGGACCCTCTAATCCCGGGCGCGCGATGCCGGCGGGATCTCGCCGGGCCAGCGCGGGCCGCCGTTGCCGGAGTCCGGCTGCGCATCCGCGGACGGCTCCGCGAAGGCCGGCCCGGCGGCCGGCTCGTCACGCCCGACGACGAGCGGCGTGCGCTCGATCGCTTCCGACAGGCGCTCGTCGAGCGCGGTCAGGCGGCGCCGGGTGTCGGCGAGCCGCCGGCGCTCGCGCTCGGCGGCGCGACGCTCGATCTGCTCGCTCTCGGCCGACTGGCGCTGGAACTCGAGCAGCTCGACGATCTCCTGCTCGGCCCGCTCGCGCTCCTTCTCGGTGGCGCGCAGGCGGGCGAGCGTCGACGCCAGCGCCGCCTCCGTGCGGGCCAGACGGTTGACGATCTCGGTGGCCTGCTGCTCGCGCTCCTCGGCGCGCCGCTCGCGCCCCGCGATGAGGTGCTCCTGCTCCTCCATCGCCGTCTGGTGGCGGGCGACCGCGACCTCGTGCTCGGCGACCGCCGTGTCGAACGCCGCCTGGACGCGCGCGAGCTCCTCGCGGGCGCGCAGCTCGAGCTCGGAGCGCTGCTGGCGCTCGGTGTCGAGCTCGGCCTCGAGCTCGGCGATCCGCTTCGCCGCGCGGGGGCGGATCTCAGTGCGCGCCTCCTCGTAGCGCGCGGTCATCGCGGCGAACTCCGCGTTGACCGACGCCAGCGCGCGTTCGAGCTCGCTCGTGCGCTCCGTCAGCTCGCCACGCGTGCCCGCCAGCTCGTCCTCGAGCTGCTGGAGGCGAACGCCGGCCTCGTCCGCCTCGCGCGCCCGGGCGGACTGCTCGGACTCGTAGCGCTCGCTGAGCCGGTCGCGCTCGGCTTCGGTCGCCTCGAGCTGCCCGCGCAGTGCCACGACCGGCTTTTCGGCGAGCGCGACGCGCTCCTCGAGCTCCTCGCGCGTGCGGCTCAGCTCGCCCTCGAGCTCTTCGCGGGTGCGAGCCAGCTCGGCTTCGAGCTCCTCTTTGGTGCCGGTCAGCTCGGCCTCGGCCTCGGCGCGGGCCTCGGCCAGCACGCGGTCGGCCTCCTCGCGCGCCTGCTCGGCCGCGGACTCGAGCTCGGCGATCCGCGCGTCGGACTCCTCGCGCAGGCCGGTGAGCTCGCGCTCGGCCGCCTCGCGCGCGGCGGCGAGCTCCGCGCCCGAGCCCTCGCGCGCCAGCTCGAGCTCGGCCGCCGAGGTCGCGCGCAGGTCCATGAGCTCCTGCGCGGCGTCCTGGGCCGCCTGTGCCGCCTGGGCCTCCAGTTCCTCGATCCGCGCGGCGAGCTCGTCGCGGGTGCGGGTCAGCTCGGCCTCGAGCTCCGCGCGGGCCGCGGCGAGCTGCGCGTCGGCCTCCGCGCGGGCCTGGGTCAGCGCGCGCTCGGAGCGCTCGTCGGACTCGGTCAGCTTGCGCTCGGCGTCCTGCGCGGCTTGCGCCGCCCGCGCCGCCGTCTCGGCGACCTGCGCCTCGGACTCCTCGCGCACCCGCGTCAGCTCGCGCGCGGCCTCCTCCCGAGCCGCCACGAGCTCCGCGGCCGACCCCTCGCGGGCCAGCGCGAGCGCCTGCTCGGCATCCTCCTCCGCGATGATCGCCGCCGCCTCGAGCTCCGCGACCCGTGCGGCGAGCTCGTCGCGCACGTGCGTCAGCTCCTGCTCGGCCTGCTCGCGCGCCGCCGCCAGCTCGGCGGCCGACCCCTCGCGGGCCAGCGCGAGCTCGCGCTCGGCCGCTTCGGCTGCCTCGGCGGCCTGCGCCTGCAGCTCCGCGATCTTCGCCTCGAGTTCCTCGCGCATGTCGGTCAGCCTACGATCCGCGTCCACCTTGGCGGCCGCGAGTTCGGCGCCCGAGCCCTCGCGCGCCAGCTCGAGCTCGTGCGCGGCCGCCTCGGCCGCGACCACCGCCGCCGCCTCGAGCGCGGCGATCCGCGCGTCGGACTCCTCGCGTGCGCGGTGCGCGACGTCCTCGAGCGCGGCGATCCGCGCCCCGGCCTCGTCGCGGGTCCGAGCGAGCTCCCGCGCGGCCTCCTCGCGCGCCCGGCTCAGCTCGCCCGCCGCCTCCTCACGCGCCTGCGTGAGCTCGGCGGCGGCGGCCTCGCGCACCTCGGCGACCTCTGCGGCGGCCGCCTCCCGCGCCTGGACCGCCTCCTCCTCGAGCGCACCCGTCCGTGCCGCGAACTCCTCGCGCGCCTGCGTCGCGGCCAGTTCGGCCTCCTCGAGCTTCGCCGCGAACTCCTGGCGCGCGGTGACGAGTGCGCGCGAGGCCTCGCTGGCGAGCATGCGCGTCTGGCCGAGCGACCGGCTCTGCCTCTCCTCACGCGTCGCCGCCTCCGCCGCCGTGCGCTCGTGCTCGGATCGCTCGGACTCGAGCTGCTCGGTGAGCTCGCGGCGGGTCTCGTCGACCTCGCGGGCGGCCTGCTCCCGGGCCTCGGCGAGCGCCGTCGCCGCCCGCTCACGCTCGGCGGCGAGGACGAGGGCCGCCTCCTCGCGTTCCTGCGCCGCCGCCTGCACGAGCTCGGCTTCGCGCGCGGCGAGCTCCTCGCGCTGGAGCTCGGCCGCCGCCGCGGCCTCCGCAAGACGCGCCTCGAGCGCGGTGTACTGCTCGCCGGCCGCCGCCTCGAGCTCGACCCGACGCGCCTCGAACTCCTCGCGCTGGGCGACCGCCGCCGCCGCCGCCTCCGCCAGCCGTGCCTCGAACTCCTCGCGCTGGATGACCGCCGCCGCCTCCGCCTCGGCCAGCCGCGCCGCGAACTCCTCGCCTAGCGCGACGGCCGCGGACTCGGCCTCCGCGAGCTTCGCCGCCGCGTCGTCGCGCGCACGGGCCTCGGCGAGCTCGAGCTCGGCGATCCGCGCGGCCGACTGCTCGGCGTGCGCGGCGGCCTCGGATTCCAGCTCGGAGATCCGCGCGGTGAGCGCCGCCTGGGCCAGCGCCGCCTCGGACTGCAGCTGCGCCGTGCGCATGGCGGAATCCTCCTGTGCCAGCTCGGCGTCGCGGCGGGCCTGCTCGAGCGCCTCGGTCAGCTCGGCGATCCGCGCCTGCGCCTCGCGCTCGGCCCGCTCGCGCTCGGCGTTGGCGGCGTCGAGCTCGCCCGTCGACAGCGCGCGCAGCTCGTCGGACTCGCGCGCGGCCTCGGCGCGAGCCTCCGCGAGCTCCTGCTTGGCCTTCGCGCGCGCCTCGCCGAGCACGCGCTTGGCCTCTGCCTTCGTCTCGGTGAGCCTCTCCTTCGCCGCGGCCTTCGCGTCGGCGAGCCGCCGGGCCCCCTCCTCGCGCGCGCCGGCGAGCGCCGCCTCGGCCTCCTCGCGCAGCTTCGCCTGCTCGGCGTCGGCCAGCTCGCGCGCCACCACGAGCTCGCGCGCGGCCTCGTCCCGGGCCTCCTGGGCGGCCCGCTCGAGCTCCGCCGCGCGGGCGTCCGCCGCCTCCCGCGCCCGCGTCGCCGCCGCCTCGAGCTCGGCGATGCGCGCCTCGAGCGCTTCACGCTGCTGCACCGCCGCGGCGTCGAGCTGCGCCGCGTGTGCTGCGGCCTCCTCGCGCGCGATCACCAGCGCGAGCTCGACCTCCTCCGTCGCCCGCCTTGCCTGCGCGAGCTCGTCGCTCAGCGCCGCGATCCGCTCGCCCGCCTCGGCCTCCGCGCGCTCGCGCTCGGCCACCGTGTCCGCGATCTGCGCGCGCGAGGACTCGCGCAGCTCGTCGAGCGCCTGGCCCGCCGCGAGCTCGAGCTCCGCGGTGCGCGCGTCGGAGCGCTCGCGCTCCTGCGCGGCGGCCTGCTCGAGCTCGTCCACGCGTGCGTCGAACGCCTCGCGCCGCTGCACCGCCGCCGCCTCCAGCTCGGCGAAGCGCGCCTCGGCGGCCTCCCGGGCGGTGATGAGGTCACGCTCGGCCGCTTGCCGCGCGGCGGCGAGATCGGCCTCGGCCTGCTCGCGCGCGGCGAGCTGCACGGCGAGCTCCTCGGCTGCCGCGCTGCGCGCGGCGTCGAGCTCGCGGGCGGCCTCGGCGCGTGCCTCGGGCAGCTCGCGCCTGATCTGCTCGCGCTCATCCGCGACCGCGCGCTCGAGCTCAGCGACACGCGCGTCGGCGTCCGCGCGCGCCTGGCCGGCAACCGTCTGCGCCTCCTCGCGGGCCTGGGTGAGTGCCGCCGCGGCCTCCTCCCGCGCCTGCGTGAGCGCCACCGCGGCCTCCTCGCGGGCCTGCGCCAGCCTCGCCTCCGCCTCGTCCCGGGCTTGGGCGAGTGCCGCCTCGGCCTCCGCCTGCGAGCGCTGGATCGCCGCGTCGGCCTCCTCGCGTTCCAGCGCCGCTGCCGCCGCGGCCGCCTCCCGCGCGAGCAACGCGGCTGCCTCGGCCTCCGCGAGCGCGTGCTCCGTCAACGCCGCCGCGTCGCGCGCCTGCACGACTTCCGCCTCGACCTCCGCCACCCGCGCGTCCGTCTCGCGCGTCACGCTCAGCAGGGCGCGCTCGACCTCGCTCGTCCGGCGCCTGGCCCGCTCGAGCTCCTCCGCCAGCTCGGTGGCGCGTGCGGTGAGCTCGGTCTCCGAGCGCTCGCGGTGCGCGCGCTGCTCGTCGAGGCGCTCCGACCAGCCCCGGCGGGTCTCGTCGACGAGCCGGGCCGCCTCCTCGCGGGCTCGCGTGATCTGGGCGGCGGCCTCGACGCGCGCCTCTGCGGCGGCCCGCTCAGCCTCCTCCATCCGTGTCTCGGCGGCCTCCTGCGCCTGCGCCGCCGCGCGCTCGGCCTCGCTCGCCCGGGCCTCCAGCTGGCTGGCGCGCGACCCGGAGGCGTGGATCGCCCGGGTGGCCTGGGCGAGGCGCTGCTGCAGTTCCTGCTCGCGCGCGGTGTGGCGCGCCTCCTGCGCACGCAGCTCGGCGAGCTCGGTGTCGAGCGCTTCCGCCCGGGCGAGCTCGCGCGCCCGCGCGGCGGCCTCCTCGTCCAGGCGGCCCGACAGCAGCGCCGCCTGCTCGCGCTCACGATCGCGCTCGGTGCGCATGCGGCCGACCTCGCGAGCGATCCGCGACGTCGTCTCGTGCGCCTCGCGCTCCTCCCGCGCGCGCAGGGTCTCGATCTCCTGCTGGGTGCGCGCGACCTGGCGCCCCAGCTCGGCGATCTGGCCCTCGGCGCGCGCGAGCTGCTGCTCGTGGCCCTCGCGCACGCGGCGCTGCTTCTCGACGCTGCGCTGCAGCTGCTCGAAGAGCTGCGTGCGGACCATGTCGAGACGGTCGCGCTCGGCCAGGGCCTCGCGCAGGCGCTGACGCAGCTCCGCATCGCGGTCCTGGGCAGCGGATGGCTCGTTCGGCTCGATCGCGTCAGATGGGTGGTGGAGCGCAGTCGTCAGTCATGACGACTCGCGACGACGGGTCGGCCTCCATGCCGTGGCCAAGGCCGGCCTCCAGGCGCGACTGCATCCCCTGAACGCCTCCCCGAACTTGGCGTCTCCGAAGCTCCCGCACCCACCGGCCGACCGTCACGTGATGATGGCGCCTGAACCCTCACCCCGCAACCCCTCGAGCGCCCGGGCCACCGCCGCCGGCGCTTCGAGTGGGAGCGCGTGGCCGGCCCCGGGCACGATCGTCAGCGCCGCGCGCGGCAGGGCGGCCGCGAGCCGCTCGCCGAGCGCCACGAACTTGCCGTCGAGCTCCCCCGCGAGCACGGCGACGGGGATCGTCAGCTCGCCGAGCCGGTCCCACAGCGGCGCCATGACCCCGGTGCCGATCCCGCGCAGGGCGGCGGCGAGATCGGCGGGGTGATTGGAGAGCCGATCGGCCCGCGCGGCCGCCGCCACCTCGGCGCTCTGGGTGGCGAACAGCGGCTCGTCGCCCCAGCGGTCGGCGACCTCGGTCATGAACCGGCCGTCGCAGTCCATCCAGGTCGCCAGCTCCTCGTCGGCGTGCCGCCGGCGTGCGCGCTCGCCGTCGTCGTCGATCCCGGCCGTGGCCGAGACGAGCACGAGCCGCGTCACCCGCTCGGGATGCGCGAGCGCGACGTGCAGCGCCAGGCGCCCGCCCTGCGAGTAGCCCGCGAGCGCGAAGCGCCCCGCGACGAGCCCCACCGCGTCGGCGACGCACACGTCGAAGTCGATCGGCCGCCGCGTGCCGGCCGCGCCGTGGCCCCGGATGTCGGGGGCCAGCGCGCGGTAGCGTTCGCCGTCGAGGTGACGCACCACCTCATCCCAGCCGCGCCCGGTCTGCGTGAAGCCGTGCAGGAGGAGGAGCGGCTCGGGCACTCCCTCCATCATGCCCGCCCGCCCCGACACCCACCTGCTGCTGCGCGCGTTCGCCGACGAGCTCGCGCGCTGCGGCGTGCGCGAGGCCTGCACCTCGCCGGGCTCGCGCTCCTCGCCGCTCGTGCTCGCCCTCGTCCGCGAGCCGCGATTGCGCTGCTTCTCGCACATCGACGAGCGCTGCGCCGGCTTCTTCGCGCTCGGCGCGGCGAAGCTCGGCGGCCGGCCGGTCGCGGTGACCTGCACGTCGGGCACGGCGGCGGCGAACCTTGCCCCCGCCGTGATCGAGGCCCACGAGGCGCGCGTGCCGCTCATCGTGCTCACGGCCGACCGGCCGCCCGAGCTGCGCGAGGTCGGCGCCGGCCAGACGATCGACCAGATCAAGCTCTACGGCACCGCCGCGAAGTGGTTCTTCGAGGTCGGCACGCACGACGCGACGCCCGAGCGCGCGCGCTGGATGCGCGGCCTGGCCTGCCGCGCCGTCTGGACCGCGCTGGAGGGACGGCCCGGCCCGGTGCATCTGAACTTCGCGCTGCGCGAGCCGCTGCTGCCGCCCGCTGCCCTGCCCGAGGATCCGCAGCCGGGGCGCAGCGGCGGACGCCCGTGGGTGCTGCGCTCGACCCCCGGCGAGGACCACGCCGCGGCGGGCCGCGCGCTCGCCGTCGTCGCGCGCGACGCGCACCGGCCGATCGTCGTCGCCGGACGCGCCGAGCCGGGACTGGAGGCGGTCGCCGCCGCGTGCGAGCAGCTCGGCTGGCCGCTGCTGGCCGATCCGCTGAGCGGCGCGCGGCGCGGCGGCGCGGCGATCGCGCACTACGACGCGCTCCTGCGCCTGGCGCAGTTCACGGACGCCCGGCGGCCGGATCTCGTCGTGCGCTGCGGCGACCTGCCCACCTCCAAGCCGTTGCGCGGCTGGCTGGACGGCCTCGGCGAGGACGTCACCCAGCTCGGCTTCGATCCGCACGGCGCATGGCAGGACCCGGCCGCCTCCCTGCACGTCGTGCTCGCCGCCGCGGCGGCGCCGACGCTGACCGCCGCGGCGGCCCACACGCCGAAGGCCGACCCCGACTGGCTCGCTGCATGGCGCGCCGCCGACGCCACCGCGGCCGGCGCGATCGACACCCGGCTGGAGGATGACGGCGACGCGCTCACCGAGCCGCGCGTCGCCCGCACGCTGACCGCCGAGCTGCCGCGCGACGCGACGCTGTTCGTCGCCTCCTCCATGCCCGTGCGCGACGTCGAGGCGTTCACCGCCGTGCGCGAGGACGCGCCGCGCGTGCTCTGCAACCGCGGGGCGAACGGGATCGACGGCACGATCTCCAGCGCCTTCGGCGCCGCCGCCGTGGCCGGCGGCCCGGTCGTCGCGCTCATCGGCGACGTCGCCCTCGCGCACGACATCGGCGGCCTGCTCGCCGCGCGGCGCCTGGGGTTGGCGCTGACGATCGTCCTGCTCGACAACGACGGCGGCGGGATCTTCGAGTTCCTGCCGATCGCCGGCGCGCGCGACGTCTTCGAGGAGCACGTCGCGACGCCCCACGGCCTGCCCTTCGACCACGCCGCGGCGCTCTACGGCTGCGCGTTCGCCGACGTCACCACGCTCGCCGGGCTGCGCGACGCGCTGCACGACGGGCTCGCCCACGACGGCACGACGATCATCCGCGTCGCGACCGAGCGCGGCGCCAACGTCGCGCTGCACCGCGAGCTGCAGGCAGCGATCGCGGCGGCGCTCACCGGATAGCGAGCGATGGCCGCCGAGCCGCCAGAGCCGCCGGAGCCGCAGGCCGACCCGCGCGCCGCCTACCGCCCTGCGCTGCTGGACTGGCTGGCCTGCGCGCACCGCGGCGCGCACGAGCCGGCGGCGCGCGCCGCGGCGGCGGCCGGCGACGGGCTGCTCGAGCGGGTCACGGCGGCCGGCACGGCGGGACATGTGCTCGACTTCGACGACACGTACGCGCCCGGCCTCGCGCACCTCAGCGCGGCGACCGCGCCGGCGGCGCTCGTGCTCGGCGCCGAGCTGGGTGCCGATGTCGGCACCGCGCTCGATGCCTATGCCGCGGGATTCGAGGCGATGGGGGCCCTCGCCCGCGCCTGCCATCCCGCGCTCTACGACGGCGGCTGGCACCCGACCGCGGTCTGCGGCGCGGCCGGCGCTGCGGTCGCCGCCGCCCACCTGCTCGAGCTCGACGCCGGGCGCACGCGCACGGCGATCGCGCTCGGCCTGCTGCGCGCGGGCGGGCTGCGCGCGGCGTTCGGCTCGGACGGCAAGGCCCTGCAGGTCGGCCTGGCCGCCGCCGCCGGTGTGCAGGCGGCGCGGCTCGCCGCGGCCGGCGCCCGCGTCGACGCGGCGGCGATCACCGGTGGCCGTGGCGGCTTCGCGGAGGCGTTCGGCGTGGCCACGAGCGCGGCGACGCTCGACGCGATGCTCGCCGCACGCGGCGCGATCGACGAGAACTGGATCAAGGCCTATCCCTGCTGTTTGCAGACCCACGGCGCCATCGACGCGGCGCTGCTGGCAGGCGGGCCGCCCCCGCGCGACAGCGTGATCATCGTCACCGTCCACCCGATCTCGCGCCAGGCCGCCGCGCTCGACGGCGTACGCGACGCCCTCGAGGCGAAGTTCTCGATCCCCTACCTCACCGCCTACGCGCTGCTGCACGGCCCGCCGGGCCTCGACGCGTTCGATGATCTCTACATCGACGCCGCGGCGCTCGGCGCGCGGATCGCCGTGCGCACGGACCGCGCGCTCGGCGCCGACGAGGCGCGCCTGGCCTTCGACGGCGAGGTCGTCGCCCGCATCCGCCGCCCGCGCGGCTGCCCGCCCGACGGCCTGGACGCCGGCGCGCGCGCGGCCAAAGTGGCGGCGCTCGCCGGCGACGTGCTCGCCGGGGCGCTCGACGACGACGCCCGGCCCGCGGCCGGACTGCTCCCGGACATGCGACGGGCGGACCCGCGGGCCCGCCCGATGTAATTTGCGCCAGAGGCGGCCACAGGCCGCCGGAGGCGCTACGCCAAACCGCGCCGCTTCATCGACTGCGCCGTCGCCGCGCTGGAGAGCAGGCCGACCACGAGCAGCGTGACGCCGCTGAGCAGGTGGAAGAAGTTCGCGGGGTCGCCTTCGCCGCGCATGCCGATGATCGTGAGGTTGTCGCTCGCGATGACGCCGATGACGAACGCGACGACGTAGAAGAGCCCCACGCCCATGACGGCGCCCTCAGCGGCCGCGTCGTTCTTCTGCAGCGACATGACGATCAGGAACGCGCCGATGCCGAAGTGCACGATGTTGTGGAACTGGTTGATGCTGATGCCGAGGATCGCATCGCCCTGCTCGCCCGTCAGCGCGCCGCCGAACCCGGTGACGAAGACGCCGACGACTCCCAACGCCACATAGAACGCCCCGAACGCGACGCCGACTTTTGCGGCAAGCGTGCCCATAGAGATACCTCCCACTCGAATATTTGACCTGCCGGCACCTCGCGGCACCGAACTGCTCCCCTGAGTCCGTAGCGCAGACCGTTACGGAAACCTGCGCGAATGTCAACGCGCCGAGTTCGAACCCTACAGCGGGCCGGACTCGGAAGCGTTCACGCGCCACGCCCGCGCGAGTATCCCAGCAGGCCCAGCGTGTCGCGCCGGGTGCGCTTGCGGCGGCGGGCGCGGCGCTCAGCCGGCGAGGACGGGCAGCAACGCGCCAAGTTTGACGTCGGTCTCGGCGAGCTCCGCCGCCGGGTCGGAGTCGCGCACGACGCCGACCCCGGCGTAGCAGCGTGCGACCGTCCCGCGCAGCAGCGCGCAGCGCAGCGCGACGCAGAACTCGCCGTCCTCGTTGGTGTCCGTCCAGCCCACCGGCCCGGCGTACCAGCCGCGATCCAGGCCCTCCAGCGCGGGGATCAGCGGCTCGGCGACGGCGAACGGCTCGCCGCCGACGGCCGGCGTCGGATGCAGCAGCCCGGCGAGCCGGACGGCGCCGACGGGCCGCGCGAGCTGGGCGCGGATCGGCGTCGCGAGGTGCTGGATGTTCGCCATCTTCACGATCACCGGCTCCTCGGCGGCGGCGACCCACAGGCTGTGCGGACGCAGCGCGCGCTCGATGCGGCGCGCGACGATCGCCTGCTCGTCGCGGTCCTTGTCGGAGCGCAGCAGCTGCTCGCCGAGGTGGTCGTCGACCGACGGGTCGGCGCTGCGGCGCGTCGAGCCGGCGAGCGCCAGCGTGCTCGCCCGCATGCCCTCGCGGCGGATGAGCAGCTCCGGACTGGCGGCGACGAACGCCGCGTCGCCGCGCCCGGCGCAGAAGCAGTGGCAGGACGGAAACCCCTCGCGCAGCACGCCGAAGATCGCGGCGACGTCGTGCGCGACGGGCGCGTGCACCAGGACCTCGCGCGCGAGCACGATCTTCTCCAGGGCCCCCGCGCGGATGCGCTCGACTGCGCGCGCGACGGCGTCCTCGTAGTGCTCGGGCGGCGTGCTGGCCGCGACGACGTAGCGCCCGACGGGATCGGGGTCCAGCAGCGCCAGCGGCGTGGTGCGCAGCTCGCCGAGGCGGCGATCGATCCCCGCGAGCACGCCGTCGGCTGTATCGTCGGCCTGGACGAGCGCGGCGACCGTGAGCTGGACATCGTCGCCGGTACGGGCGAGGGCCACCTCGGGGACGTGTAGTGAGGCCGGGGCGAAGCCCGCCCAGTGTGGGCTCTCGCCGCCGTCCGGCGCGAAGGCGAAGCCGCCGCTGGCGATGAGTCCCGCCCCGCGCCCGTCGGCGCCGTCGCACAGCGCCGCCGCGGCGAGCTTGCGCCAGCGTGCCGCAACCGACGTGAAGCGGTCCGCCCCGTGCGCCTCCAGCGCCACCGCGCAGCCGAGTGCGGCGACCGCCGCGCGGTCGCGGTCGGGCTGCTCGGTGCAGAACCACGGCTCGCCCGGGCGCCGCGAGGCGAACACGACCGCCGACGGGTCGACGTCGTGCGCGACGGGGAACGTCACCGCGGCGAGCACGCCGCCGCCGTCGCCGCCGGCGCGGCGCGCGCGCTTGACCGCCTGCTCGAGGCGCTTGCGCAGGCGCCGGCGATCGCCCGCTCCGAGCGCGAACGGGGGTGGGCGGGAACGGATGACGGCTGCGGCGCCCCGCTGCGGCGACCGGCATCAGCGCCGGACGACGACGAGGCGCCGCGCGCCATCAGCCGATGGTTGGTTCCGCGGCCGGTGCCGTCAGATGTGCGCGTATCGCGGATGCAGGGCGCCGCGGGGCGAAGGTGGACAGTGCCAGCGGCACGGACTCCTTCGGTCCGTGGCGATCCTGCGCCGCGAGACGCGTGCAGCTGGCGGCTCCGGTCGTGGAACCAGCCATCTCTCTACGTCTCTCCGCGGCCCCGGCTGATCGCGATCTCGCCCGTGCGCATCATCTCGATGAGCCCGAACGGCCGGACCATGCGCTCGAAGGCCTCGACCTTGTCGGTCGTCCCGGTGATCTCGACGATCACCGAGCGGCGCGTCACGTCGACGACCTTCCCGCGGAAGATGTCGGCGATCTGCATGACCTCCGCGCGCTGCGCGCCCTCGACGGCGACCTTGAACAGCGCGAGCTCGCGGGCGACCGTGTCGGCCGGCTCGAGATCGCGGATCTTCAGGACGTTGATGAGCTTGTGCAGCTGCTTGGTGACCTGGTCGACGGAGTGCATCGCGCCGTCGAACGTCAGCGTGATGCGCGAGTACTGCTCGTCCTCCGTCGGGCCGACCGTCAGCGTGTCGATGTTGTAGCCACGCCGCGCGAACAGGCCGGCTACGCGCGTCAGGACACCGGCCTTGTTCTCGACGAGGATCGAGAGGATGTGCTTGCGCCCGCTGTGCAGGTTGCCCGCGGCCTCGAGGTCGTCGAGGCTGAGCAGCTCTTTGGTTCCAGGCTCTCCCATGACCGTCACCCCCCTCAGCCGACCATCTCGCGCGCGGCCTGGCCGGGCGCGATCATCGGGTACGTGTTCTCCTCGCGCGTGACGCGCACGTCGCAGACGACCGGACCGTCGGTCGCGAGCGCCGCCTTCATGTCGTCGACGAGCGTCGCCTTGTCCGTGAAGCGCATGCCGGTCGCCCCGTAGGCCTCGGCGAGCTTGACGAAGTCCGGGTAGGAGCCCATGTCGACGTGCGAGTAGCGCTTGTCCCAGAACAGCTCCTGCCACTGGCGGACCATGCCCAGATAGCCGTTGTTCATGATGAACACCTTCACCGGGATCTTGTCCTCGGCGCAGGTGGCCAGCTCCTGGATGTTCATCTGGATCGAGCCGTCGCCGGCGATGCAGACCACCGTCTGGTCCGGGCAGCCGACGGCCGCGCCGAGCGCCGCCGGCAGGCCGAAGCCCATGGTCCCCAGCCCGCCGGAGTTGATCCACCGGCGCGGCTGGTCGAAGTGGTAGTACTGCGCCGCCCACATCTGGTGCTGGCCGACGTCGGAGGTGACGATCGCGTCGCCGCCGGTCGCCTCGTAGAGCGCCTGCACCATGTACTGCGGCTTGATCTCGGAGTCCGTGGAGTCCGTGTAGCCGAGCGGATGCTTCTCCTGCCAGCCGCGGATCTTCTGCCACCACTCGTCGATGCGCGACGGGTCGACGTCGAGCGCCCGGTACTCCTGGACGAGCTTCGCCAGGACGCTTTTGGCATCGCCGACGATCGGGATGTGGGCCGGGACCGTCTTGGAGATCTCGGCCGGATCGACGTCGATGTGGATGAACTTCGCGTGCGGCGCGAACTCCGACAGCTTGCCGGTGATGCGGTCGTCGAAGCGCGCCCCGACGCAGCAGATGAGGTCCGCCTCGTCCATCGCGTAGTTCGCCGTGCGCGTGCCGTGCATGCCGAGCATGCCGATCCACTGCTTGTGCGGCGCCGGAAACGCCCCGAGCCCCATGAGCGTGCAGGTCACGGGGAAGTTGTCGCTCGTCGCGAAGTCGACGAGCTCCTTCGACGCGTTGGCGTTGACGACGCCGCCGCCCGCGTAGATCACGGGCCGGCGCGCGGACGCCATCGCCTTCGCCGCCTGACGGATCTGCTTCGTGTTGCCGTCCACCGTGGGCTGGTAGCCGGGCAGGTGGATGTCGGTCACCGGCTCGTAGGTGAGCTCCGCGCGGCTGAGGTCGACGGGGATGTCGACGACGACCGGCCCCGGCCGCCCGCTGCGCGCGATGTGGAAGGCCTCGTGGATCGCGCGCGGGATCTCCAGCGGGGAGCGGATCTGGAAGGAGTGCTTGACGACCGGCATCGTGATGCCGAGGGTGTCGGTCTCCTGAAATCCGTCGGTGCCGATCAGGTCGGTGCGCACCTGGCCGGTGATGAACACCGTCGGGACGGAGTCCATCATCGCGTCGACGATCGGCGTGACGACGTTCGTCGCGCCGGGGCCCGAGGTCGCGAACGCGACGCCGACCTTGCCGGTCGCCTTCGCGTAGCCCTCGGCGGCGTGGCCGCCGCCGGCCTCGTGGCGCACGAGGACGTGGCGGATGCCGGCGTCCACGAAGGCGTCGTAGGTCGGAAGGTTCGCTCCGCCGGGAAGGCCGAATACGACGTCGACACCCTCTGCTTTCAAGCACTCCATGATGGCGTCAACCGCGCGCATATCACGACCTCCTCTCGGCATAAAGACAGGCCGGCCCCGGTGGCCGGCATCAACAGGGCAGGTTAGCGGGCTGCCGCGGCAGCGTTTTCTGGCGCGAGCGGCTCTTCGGGGTACTCGAGCTCGGTGCCGCAGCGCACGCACAGCGCGTCGTGCAGCTTGCAGACCCGGCCGCACGTCGGGCACAGGCGGCGCAGCTCGTCGCGCTCGGAGCGGTAGACGATCGCGGTGATCAGCCCGATCACCGGGACGACCGTCGCGATGATGAACCAGATGAAGAAGGAGCTGCCCTTGAGCTTGCCGACGATCCCGCCGGCCAGGCCGAAGCTCAGCGCGATGACGACGTAGGCGCCCCCGGCCATCGAGACGGATTGATCAGAGGACCCGGATGGCCCAGATCACGGCGAAGATCGCGAGCACGACCACGACGACCGTCGCGACCGCGGTGACGACCCCGATGACGACCTTGAAGATGATCCAGGCCGCGACGAGCAGGACGAGGAGCGCCAGCGCCCGCTTGCCGAGGGAGGCGCCGCGTGAAGGTGAGGAGGTGGACATACCTTCAAGCGTACCTCCCCGGTAAGCGGGCGCGTGCGGGCCTTCGGATACGGGGGTCGTGGGGTGGCAGGCGAGTCCCGGCGGCGGGCCGGGAAACCTCTAGTCGTAGCTTCTGCGCAGGTGCGCGAAGCGATCCAGCGCGGGAGCCGGCCTCGTGTAGAGCGGCACGCGCGCCAGCCGGTAACGGCGGACGACGGGATCCTTGGACGACGTCGCCGGTGAGGCAGCCGCGACCTCGACGAGGGCGCGGCGGGTGAGGTCAGAGTTGGCGTCGGGCATGCCCATCATCGTGAGCCCGCGCCGCGCCGCGGGCATTGGCCCGCTGTCCCGGATTCAGGCCGTGCCGCTCGACGCGCTGTCGGAACGCGAAAGCGCTGCATCGAGCGCGGGTCGCATGTCGGCGCGCATGCGCCGGCGCAGCCGCCAGCGCGCGCCGGAGAACGCGAGGTTGGCGACGGTGGCAAAGCCGGCCTCGTCGCTGCGCAGGGCGAGCAGCAGGTGGGCGACGCGATCGCCGGAGGGAAGCTCCCTCGCCGCCGCCTGCCCCGGGTCGACCTTCACGCAGTAGCAGTACGCGCGCCGGCGCCGGCCGTGCAGCAGCACCGCGCCCGCCTCGCCGACGAGCCACGTGCCGAGACGACCGGGCTCGAGGACGAGGCCGGTGCGCGCGTGCAGGTCGCGGGCCTCGTGCCCGAGGAGGTCGCCGAGCAGGCCGGCCGAGCGCCGCTCCGGACCGGCGCCGCCGTCCGCGGCAGCGGCGGCGCGCGCCGCGGCGCCGCGCGGGCGCAGGACGTTGGCCCCGCGCTGGGCGTAGAGCTCGGGGATGACCCAGGAGTGGGCCAGGCAGACGAGCGCGACGGGCACCGCGAGTGGGTTGAGCAGCATGAGCAGCGCGGCGAAGCCCGCGAACGGCACGACGTGCGCAATCGTGCACAGCGTCCACAGCCGGCCGTCGCGCGCCAGGCGGGCGGCGTCGACGCGCGAGCGCCAGTGCACCGCCGCGACCTCCGGCAGAAGCTCAACGGTCGCCATGGCCGCGGCGCTCAGCCGCCGGCGATCGGCAGGCGCATGATCACCAGGGGCGCGCCGACCGGCAGCTCGCGGACGTGCTCGGCATGGCCCGGTCCGGTGCTGATCATCCCCAGGTAGCCGCGGTCCAGCTCGCGGCGAAACGCGGTGACCGCGGCCTCGACGGCGGCCGGATCGTCGGGCGTCCACTCGGCGAGCGTCGAGTGACCGGTGTGGTCCATGCGGATGAGCTTCGACATCGAGTGCCTCCTTGGGCGCAGCCGGGACGCTGAAGGTTACGGTCGCGAGGCGGCGGCGATGCGCCTTCTTGGAGCGGACTACGGCTCGGGCACGCGGACCGGCGGCCCGAGCACGACGACGCTCGCCAGGCCGGTCACCGACTGGTAGTCGCCGCCGCGCAGTGCGAAGTGGGCCCGGTACGTACCCGGCCCCAGCGTGCGATCGATCACCGTGTAGCGGCCCGTGTCGCCGCGGCGGGCCTTCGTGAAGGAGAAGCGCACGACGCGACCGGTGCGGCGCACCCGGACGCGGCCGGTCGAGGCGCTGCCCTTCAGCGGCACGCGCGCGTGGGTCGCGCCGTTGCCGGGCGAGCGCTCCAGCCAGGGCTTGGGCAGCGTCACTTCGAGCGTGCCCGCGGTGAGCTTGCGGGTGAGCGCGGCGCTGAACACGATCTCCTCGCGGCCGCCGGATGCGACCTGCGTGGGCTCGATCCGCAGCGTCAGCCCGGGCATCTTGAAGGTGCCGGTCGGCGGCGTCGGATCATCGGACGGGGCGGCGATCGCCGAGCCGGCGCCGGCACAGGCGAGGCCGACCAGTCCCGCCAGCGCGACGCGGTGCGCCATCAGACTCCGAGTTTCTCGCGCACGATGCGCGTGACCTCGCCGCCGTCGGCCCGGCCCTTCGTCTCGCGCATGACGTGCCCGATGATCGCCCCGATCGCCTTCATGTTGCCGGTGCGGATCTTCTCCGCGGCGTCGGCGTTGGCGGCCAGCGCAGCCTCGACGATCGGCTCGAGCTCGTCGCTGCCGCCGGCCATCGCGGCGAGGCCCTCGGCGTCGACGATCTGCGACGGGTCGCCGCCCTCGGCGACGAGGCGGTCGAGCACGAGCTTGGCGTTGCCGACCGTGACCGCCTTCTCGCTGACGAGCGCCACGAGCTTGGCGAGCGCGTCGGGGCGCACCTTGGAGGCGTTGGGGTCGTCCTCGCCGACGCGCGCGACCAGCTCGTTGCAGACCCAGTTCGCCAAGGGCTGGATACCGTCGCCGCCCGGGCGCGGGTTACCCGAGGCCAGCGCCGCCTCGAAGTAGTCGCCGAGCTCCGTGCGCCAGGCGAGCTGGCGCGCGCTCGCCGCGCTGACGCCGAGCGTCTGCAGGCGCTCCTCGCGGGCGGCGGGCAGCTCGGGCATGGCGTCGCGCGCGGCGGCCAGCATCTCCTCGGAGATCGCGACCGGGACAAGGTCGGGCTCGGGGAAGTAGCGGTAGTCGTGCGCCTGCTCCTTGGAGCGCAGCGAGGTGATCGCCTCCGTGCGCGGATCGAAGTGCAGCGTCTCCTGCTCGACGTGCCCGCCGGAGCGCAGAATCGCCTCCTGGCGGGCGACCTCGGCGTTGATGCCGCGCTCGATGAAGCGGAAGGAGTTCATGTTCTTCAGCTCAGTCTTCGTGCCGAGCTCGTGCGAGCCGACCGGCCGGATCGAGATGTTCGCGTCGCAGCGCAGCGAGCCCTCCTCCATGTTCACGTCGCTGACGCCGAGCCGGCGCAGCGTCGTGCGCAGCAGCGTCAGCCACTCGCGCGCCTGCGCGGCGGAGCGCACGTCGGGCTCGGTGACGATCTCGGCCAGCGGCGTGCCGCCGCGGTTGAAGTCCACCACCGAGGCGTCGGAGCCGTGGATGCGCCCGCTGGATCCGGCGTGGATGAGCTTCGCCGCGTCCTCCTCGAGGTGCACGCGGTGGATGCGCACGTCGCCGAGGTGCCCGCCGCGGCACAGGGGCTCGTCGTACTGGCTGATCTGGTAGCCCTTGGGCAGGTCGGGATAGAAGTAGTTCTTGCGGTGGAAGATCGAGCGCAGCGCGAGCTCGGAGCCCAGCGCGAGGCCGATCATCAGCCCGAAGTGGATCGCGCGGGCGTTGGCGCGGGGCAGCGTGCCGGGCAGGCCGAGGCAGGTCGGGCAGGTCAGCGTGTTGGGCGGCTTGCCGAAGGACAGCGCGCAGCCGCAGAACATCTTCGTGTTCGTCGCGAGCTGGACGTGGATCTCCAGGCCGATGACGGGCTCGAACTCGCTCATGCCGCCGCCCCGTCCTCGAGAGCCGGCGAGCCGTCGAACCCGATCGCCTGTTCGAGCGCGAAGGCCGCCTCGAGGATGCGGTTCTCGCTGAACGCCGGCCCGGCGAGCTGGAAACCCACCGGCAGACCGTCGCTGAGCCCGCTCGGGATCGAGATCGCCGGGATCCCGGCGAGCGACATCGGGACCGTGCAGTAGTCGTTGACGTACATCGACAGCGGGTCGGCGGTCTTGGCGCCGAGCTCGAATGCGACCGACGGCGAGGTCGGCGTGACGACGAGGTCGACGTCCGCGAAGGCGGCGCGGAAGTCGTCGGAGATCTTCGTGCGCACGCGCTGCGCACGGCCGTAGTACGCGTCGTAGTAACCGCTGGACAGCGAGTACGTGCCGAGCATGATGCGCCGCTTGACCTCGTCGCCGAAGCCGTCGCTGCGGGTCTTCGTGTACATCCCGACGAGGCCGCCGTTCTCGACGCGCATGCCGTAGCGCACGCCGTCGTAGCGGGCGAGGTTCGAGGACGCCTCGGCGGGCGCCAGGACGTAGTACGCGCTCAGCGCGTGCTGCGCGTGCGGCAGCCGGCAGGTCTGCACGGTCGCGCCGAGCGACTCGGCGAGCTCGAGCGTGGCATGGAAGGAGGCCAGCACGCCGGCCTCGATGCCGATGCCCTCGCCCGACAGCTCCTCCGGGACGCCGAGGCGGATCCCGTCCAGGCGCTGCGCGGACGGCCGCGCGATCGCGCCCGGAAAGCCGATCGAGGTCGAGTCGCGGTCGTCCTTGCCGACCATGTGCGCCAGCAGCAGTGCGGCGTCGGTGACGTCGCGCGTGAGCGGGCCGGCCTGGTCGAGC
Source organism: uncultured Actinomycetes bacterium (assembly GCA_963751065.1). Taxonomy (GTDB): domain Bacteria; phylum Actinomycetota; class Thermoleophilia; order Solirubrobacterales; family Solirubrobacteraceae; genus CADCVQ01. The sequence continues at coordinate 21,657 of CAVVTD010000007.1, read as the reverse complement.
GAGGAGGCGAAGGCGATCATCCCGTAGCGGCTGACGGTGCCGTACGTCGGCTTGAAGCCGACGATCCCGCACAGCGCGGCGGGCTGGCGGATCGAGCCGCCGGTGTCGGTGCCCAGCGCCCACGGCGCCGAGCCGGCCGCCACGGCGGCGGCGCTGCCGCCGCTCGAGCCGCCGGGCACGCGCGTGCGGTCCCACGGGTTGAGCACCGGCCCGAAGGCGGAGTTCTCGTTCGAGGAGCCCATTGCGAACTCGTCCTGGTTGGTCTTGCCCAGCAGCGGGGCGCCGGCCGCGGCGAGCCGCGCCACGACGCCGGCCGTGTACGGCGGGCGGTAGTCCTCGAGGATCTTCGAGCCCGCCTGGCTCGGCACGCCGGCTGTGCAGAAGAGGTCCTTGACGGCGAGCGGGACGCCGGCCAGCGGCGTGCCGTCGACGGCGGGCGCGGCGGGCGCCGCGTCGGCGACCCAGAGGTACGCGTTGAGCTCGTCGCCGGCGGCGGCGGCGCGGTAGGCCTCGAACAGCTCGTCGGCGCTGAAGTCGCCGCGCTGCCATCGCGTCGATCGCGGCGGCCGCGGTCAGGTGGGTGAGGTCGGTGGCGCTCGTCACTCGCCGACCTCCTCGGCCTGCGGGCTGGGCACGAGGAAGCCGCCGTTCGCGGTCGCCGGCGCGCTCGCGAGCGCGAACTCGTGCGGCAGCGACGGCTCGACGACGTCCGCCCGCAGGGCGTTCGAGACCTCGACGACGTGGGTCGTCGGCGCGACCCCGTCGAGGTCGAGCTCGCCGATCTTCTCGATGTGTCCGAGCACGGCGGACAGCTCGGAGCTCATCCGGCCGACCTCGTCGTCGGTCAGCTCCAGGCGCGCGAGGCGCGCGACGTGCAGCACCTGTTCACGGTCGATCATCGGCGTCGATTCTAGGAGGCCGCCGGTTCAGCGACGCTCGACGCGCTCGCAGCCGCTCACGCGGTCGCCCAGGTCGACGATCGCGACGTCGCGGCCACTGCCGCAGGCGACGACGTCGCGCCCGCCGCCCCGCGCGGTCAGGCGGTCGTTGCCCGCGCCGCCCTCGAGGCGATCGGAATCGAACCCGCCGTTCAGCCGGTCGCTGCCCGCCCCGCCCTGCAACCGGTCCGTGCCGCGGCCGCCCTCGAGGCGGTCGTTTCCCGGCCCGCCGGACAATCGGTCGTTCCCGGTGCGGCCGTACAGCGCGTCGTTGCCCGAGCGGCCGTATAGCGTGTCGTCGCCGGCCTCGCCCTCGAGGTGGTCGGCGCCGGGCCCGGTGTCGATGAGATCGTTGCCCGCGCCCCCGAAGATGAGGTCGCGCTCGGAGCGTGGCGACCCGCCGCGCATCGCGAAGAACCTGAACGTGCCGGCGGCGTCGACGTAGGGCTTGATCATGTGCAGGCCACCGGCCGGCGACTCGACCACCATCCGGTCGGGCCCCGGCGTCCCGGTGCTGCGATGAAGTCCGTTCGTCGCACCCTTCCCCGTCCCCGTGGGAGCGCCACCGCCCAGCGCACGACCCGCGTTCGTCACGATGTCGATCTCGCGCGGTTCGCGACCGAGCCGGTCGCGCGCCCTCAGGTCGACGCGCTCGCAGTTGACCCCGCTGTAACGCAGCGTCTCGGCCGCCGTTCGTTGCGCCTCCTCGGCGCTTATGACGTTGACGTAGATCGCGATCGTGTCGATGCCGGGGCCGCAGTCGAGAAAGCGCGCTCCACCGGTGAACACGACCAGGTCGTTGCCAGCTCCCGCGTCGATGCGATCGTTCGCGAAGTAGTCGTCGTGGTCGACGAGGACGATGTCGTTGCCGTCCCCGCCGCGGACGGTGTTGACGCCCGCATCGCCGGCGATCACGTCGTCGCCTGGGCCGCCGTCGAGGCGATCGTCGCCGTTGCCGCCGCGCAGGATGTCGTCGCCCTCCCCGCCGACGATCAACCGGTCCGTGCCGCGGTTGCCGTCGACGTAGTCGTCGCCCGGCCCGCCGTCGAGCCGGACGTCGTTGCCGAAGCCCGCCTCGACGATGTGGTCATGGCCGGCGCCGCCGAGCACGCGGTCGTCGCCGTCGCCCCCGTCGAGCCGGTCGTTGCCGGTGCCGCCGTAGACGCGGTCGTTGCCGCTGTCGCCGTCGAGGCGGTCGTTGCCGCCGCGACCGTCGACACGGTCGTCGCCCGAGCCGCCGTCGAGCCGATCGGCGCCGGCGGTGCCGGTCACGCGGTCGTTGCCGAAGCCGCCGTCCTCGACGCGCGCGAGCGCCGGCGCGCAGACGAGCACCGCCAGCAGGCCGGCCACGAGCGCGCCGCGCCCTGCGCGCCGCACGGACAAGCTCAGCTGCCGGGCGCCGCGCTACCGGAGCCGTGCTCCGGGGGCGCCGGGCGCGCCGCGCCGCGCACGGCGAGCACGCGCTCGGTCTGCTGCAGCGAGATCGCACTGCCGGTGCGCTCGTCGGCGATCGCCCGCCAGGCGCCGGCGATGATCGCGGCGACGCACAGCAGGCCGAGGTAGGCGCCGAGATCGACGCTCACGACGGCGTTGACGCCGGGCTCGTCGATCCCGACCCGGACGAGCAGGTACAGCAGCGTCAGGCTGCCGCAGGCGACCGTGACCGTCGCCGAGGACGTCGCCATCGACACCGCACGCGCGCTCAGCGTGATGAAGACGAACGTCAGCGCGAGCGCGATCGTCAGCACGAGCAGCCCGCGCCCGACGGTCAGCGTCGACCAGCCCGACTCACCCCCGAACCAGTCGACGAAGAGCACGACGGCGAGGCCGATCGCGCCCGCCGCAGCCAGCAGCTCCCCGCTGCGCAGCCGGCGCGGGTCCATCAGGCCGGCACCGCGGCGGCGCGCTGCAGGCGCGCCGCCTTGAGCGTGTTGCGCAGCAGGAACGCGATCGTCATCGGGCCGACCCCGCCGGGCACCGGCGTGATCGCCCGCGCGACCTCCTTGACGGCGGCGAAGTCGACGTCGCCGGCGAGCTTGCCGTCGACGCGGTTCATCCCGACGTCGATGACCGTGGCGCCGGGCTTGACCCAGTCGGCCTTGACCATCTCGGCCCGGCCGACAGCGGCGATGAGCACGTCGGCGCGGCGGCAGACCGCGGCGAGGTCACGCGTGCGCGAGTGGCACATCGTCACCGTGGCGTTGGCGCCGAGCAGCAGCTGGGCCATCGGCTTGCCGAAGAGGTTCGAGCGCCCGATGACGACCGCCTCGGCGCCCGACAGGTCGGTGCCGGCGACGTCGAGCAGGTGCATGACGCCCGACGGCGTGCAGGGCCGCAGCCCCTCGCGGCCGAGCGCGAGCAGCCCGGCGCTCACCGGGGTCAACCCGTCGACGTCCTTGCTCGCGTCGATCAGGCCGGTCAGCTCGACGCCGTCGAGGTGGTCGGGGACCGGCAGCTGGCAGAGGATCCCGCTCACCTCGTAGTCGGCGTTGAGGCGCTCGATGAGCGCGACCACCTCGGCGCGCGAGACGTCGGCCGGCAGCGGGAAGTTGAAGCCCTGCATGCCGACCTCGGCGCACGCCTTCTGCTTGCCCTTGACGTAGACCGCCGACGCGGGGTCGTCGCCGATGAGGATCGTCGCCAGGCCGGGAACCTGGCCGCCGTGCTGCTCGCTGAACGCCTGGACGTCGCGCGCGACGTCCGCCCGCACCTGCGCGGCGATCGCCTTCCCATCGAGTATCTCGGCCGCCATGTCGTTCGATCCTTCTGGTCAGAGCTTGGTGATCGGAGCGTATTCGGCCATGAGCTTGCGCTCGCTGCCGTCGCCGGCGAAGCGCACGACGACGATCCCGCCCGCCTCGACGCCGGTGACGACGCCCGCGCCGAACGCGGCGTGCGAGACATCGTCGCCCATTCGATACGCGGGCACCGGCTGCTCGGATCGTCCGCTCGCCTGCGACGACGCCCACGACCCCGGCCGCTGCGCCGCGACACCCGGCCGGATGCGCGGCTCGTCCGCGCGGTCGGTCAGCTCGCGCGGGATCTCGTCGAGAAAGCGCGAGCGCAGGCCGTACTGCGTCGCGCCGAAGACGGCGCGCCGGCGCGCGCTCGTGAGGTACAGGGACTTCATCGCGCGCGTCACGCCCACGTAGGCGAGGCGGCGCTCCTCCTCCAGGCCGCCCTCGTCGAGCGCGCGCGAGTGCGGGAAGACGCCCTCCTCCATGCCGGCGATGAACACGATGGGGTATTCGAGCCCCTTCGCGTTATGGATCGTCATGAGCGTGATGAGGCCCTCGTCGTCGGTGCGCGTGTCGGCGTCGGCGACGAGCGCGACGCCCTGCAGGAAGACGTCGAGCGTGTTCTCCCCCTCCTCCGCCGTGGCGTCGAACTCGCGCGCGACCTCGACGAGCTCGGCGAGGTTCTCCTCGCGGCCCTGCGCCTCGATCGTGCGCTCGGCCTTCAGCGCGTCGATGTAGCCGACGTCGTGCAGCAGCGACTCGAGCAGGTCGCCGATCGGCACGCGCTGCTCGACGCGCTCGCGCAGGATCTCCATCGTCTCCATGAAGCGCGTCAGCGCGCGCACCGCGGCGGTGCCCAGGCCCGGCACGGTGTCGGCGTTCGCCGCCGCCTCCCAGATCGAGATGCCCATCGCGTCGGCGTGGGCGGTGACGCGGCCGAGTGAGGTCTGCCCGATCCCGCGCCGCGGCGAGTTGACGATCCGCGTGAACGAGACGACGTCCTGCGGGTTGCCGAGCACCGTGAGATAGGCGATCGCGTCCTTGATCTCGGCGCGCTCGTAGAACTTCGTGCCGCCGATCACCTGGTAGGAGATGTCGCGCCGCACGAGCGTGTCCTCGATGACCCGCGACTGCGCGTTCGTGCGATAGAAGACGGCGATCTCCGCACGGCTGGCGCCCTCGTCGACGAGCCGCTCGATCTCCCCGACGACGTAGCGCCCCTCGGCATGCTCGTCGTCGAGCTCGCGGATCTTGATCGGCTCGCCCTGGCCGAGGTTCGTCCACAGCGACTTGGGCTTCTGCTCGCGGTTGTGCGCGATGACCGCGTTGGCGGCGCTGAGGATCGTCTGCGACGAGCGGTAGTTCTGCTCGAGCTTGACGACGTGGGCGTCCGGAAACGTCTCCTCGAAACTTAGAATATTTTATGTCTGCTCCACGAAAGCCGTAGATCGATTGTGCATCATCACCCACTACCGCGAGGTTGCGGTGCTCGCTGGAGAGCAGCTGCAGCCAGCGGTACTGGACGGCGTTCGTGTCCTGGTACTCGTCGACGAGCACGTGGCGAAACGCGGTGCTGTAGCGGTCGCGCACCTCCTGGAAGAGCTGCAGGACGTTGACGGCGTTGACGAGCAGATCGTCGAAGTCCATCGCGTTCATGCGGTGCATCTCGCGCTCGTAGATGCGGTACGCGTCGGCGACCGTCTGCTCGAAGTAGGACCCGACGAGCTGGCCGTAGGTCTCGCTGTCGCGCAGCTTGTTCTTCGCGTCGGAGATCTGGTGGTGGACGGCGCCCGGCGTGTAGCGCTTCGTGTCGACCCCGAGCTCGTCGAGCGAGCGCTTGACGAGGCGGCGCGAGTCGGCCTGGTCGTAGATCGTGAACTGGCGCGTGTAGCCGAGCCTCTCCGCCTCGGCGCGCAGCATCCGCGCGCAGGCGGCGTGGAAGGTCATGACCCACATCGCGCGCGTGCGTCGCCCGAGCAGCACCTCGACGCGCTCGCGCATCTCCTGCGCGGCCTTGTTCGTGAACGTGATCGCCAGGATCTCGTTGGCCCGCGCCATCCCGGTGTGCTCGAGAAACGCGATCCGATGCGTGAGCACGCGCGTCTTGCCTGTCCCCGCGCCGGCGAGGATGAGCAGCGGCCCCTCGCCGTGCGTCACCGCGTCGCGCTGGGGCGGGTTGAGGCCGGCGAGCAGGTCCGCGATCCGGTCCGATGAGGCGGTGTCTGGCATCCACCTTGAGCATAGGCCCGGCGCCGGAGGCAACCGGGCCGGCCGCGGCATGCGCATGCGCGCATCCGGCATGACGCCGGCCACGCTCGCCCAGGCGACGACCGGCCTCGTGTGCCTCATCAACGCCGAGCGCACGAAGCGCGGCATCCCGGCGTTGCGCCTCTCGTTCCAGCTGAGGAAGGCGGCCGTCGCCCACAGCAAGGACATGGTCGCCCACCAGTTCTTCTCGCACACCAGCCGCGACGGCGCCACGCCCCGCAAGCGCGTCCAGCGCACGGGCTACTTCCGCAAGGGCAAGCGCGGTCAGCTGAACGAGACCATCGTGCTGGGCGCCGGGGCGGACGCCTCCCCCGCGCGGCTCGCCAAGAAGCTCTTCGGTCATCCGCCGCACAAGAAGATCGCCCTCAGCAGGCTGTATCGCGACGTGGGCGCAGGCCTCGTGCTCGGCTATCCGCTGCCGACCTCGTCGGACACGAACACCACGCTCACGGTCAACTACGGCAGCCGCTGACGTACTCGGCGGCGTCGCCGCCGACGTGCATGCCGGCGGGCGGGTACCTATACTCGCGGCTTCGCCGTTTCGAGGGGGTTGGACATGTCGCGCGGGGTCACGCTCGCGACAGCCGTTGTCGTGCTGTTGGGATGCTGGGTGGGAAGCACCGGGGCTGCTGCACAGGCCGGGTGTGCGCGCGCTGCCGCCGCGACGAAGTCCGGCACGCTGGCGCAGTCCAACGAGGCGATTCTCTGCCTCGTCAACACCGAGCGTACGCGCCGCGGCCTGCGCGCCGTACGCCTCTCGGCGCCGCTGTCGAGCGCGGCGGTCGCCCACAGCACCGACATGGTCGCGCAGAACTACTTCGATCACGTCAGCCCGGACGGCACGACCGCGCGCCAGCGCGTGCTGAAGACGGGCTACTTCAAGGGCGGCGCCGGGTGGGTCGACGAGGCGCTGGCGATGGGCTGGAAGTCGCGCTCCTCGCCGCGGCAGATGGTGCGCATGCTCATGCGCAGCCAGATCCACCGCAGCATCCTGCTCAGCCGCCGCGCCCGCGATGTCGGCATCGGCCTCGTGCTCGGCGCCCCCATGATCGACATGCCGGGCGGAGCGACGCTGACGCTCGACTTCGCACGCCGCTGAAGGTACGGCCGGAAGCGGCCATGGCCGCGAAGCTCACCGACGAGGTCCGCGCCGCCTGCGCCCGGATCGCCGCGACCGCGCAGTCGGTGACCATCGATCTCGACGCGGTCGCCGCGGTGGCGCCCGCCGCGCCGCCCGCGCTGGATCCGGTGCGCCACTACCTCGAGGGCTCCGAGGCGCAGGTGGCGGCGTACTTCCTCACGCTCGACACGGTGAACTTCGGCTCGGGCTGGTTTCCCACCCTGCGCAAGCGCGCCGGTTCATCGGGCTACTTCACGGTCGCCTGGGGACTCGCCGACCGCTTCCGCGCGCACGGCCCGTGGACGCCGGCGCAGCTGCGCACCCTCGGCACCGAGGAGATCGCCGATACGCTCGGCCAGCCCCGCGACCACGAGCTCATGGCGCTCTACGCCCAGGCGCTGCGCGCGCTCGGCGTCTTTCTCGGCGAACGCGACGCGCTGCGCGTCGTCCGCGCGGCGCGCGGGTCGGCGCAGACCCTTGCCGCGCAGCTCGCGCGCTCGATGGCGCTCTTCGACGACCGCGGCTTCTACAAACGCGCGCAGATCGTCCCGGCGAACCTCGCGCTGGCGGGCGTCGCGCGCTTCAAGGACCTCGACCGCCTGACGATCTTCGCCGACAACCTCGTCCCCCACGTCCTGCGCTGCGACGGCGTGCTGCGCTACGACGCCGCGTTGGCCGAGCACATCGACGCCGGGCGGCTGCTGCCCGCCGGGCCCGAGGAGCGCGAGATCCGCGCCTGCGCCGTGCACGCCTGCGAGCTCATCGCACGGCGCGTGGGCACGAGCGAGCACGAGCTCGACAACTGGCTGTGGAGCCGCGGCCAGGCGCCGGCGTACAAGGCGCGCCCGCGCCACCGCACGCGCTGCGTCTGGTACTAGCCGCCGGCCGGGCTCGGCCCGTGGGCCGGGCGCAGCGGATGCACGTCGGCCACCGTGCGCTCGGCGCCCGACAGCCCGGCGACCTCGCGCTCGAGCTCGGCGATGCGCGTCGACAGCCGCGTGATCGCGTCGGCGATCGGGTCGGGCAGATGGATCCAGTCGGTGTCCGGGCCCTCGGGGCGCTTGCCCTCCACGCGGACGGGATGCCCCGGGTTGCCCACCACGGTGGAGTTCGGCGGCACGTCGTGGATGACGACCGAGTTGGCACCGATCTTCGCGCCGTGCCCGACCGTGATCGCGCCCAGCAGCTTCGCGCCCGCGCCGACGGTCACGTTGTCCTCGAGCGTCGGGTGGCGCTTGCCGGTCTGAAAGCCCGTGCCGCCGAGCGTGACGCCCTGGTAGAGCGTCACGTCGTTGCCGATCTGCGCCGTCTCGCCGATGACGACGCCCGCGCCGTGGTCGATGAAGAAGCCCTGACCGATCCGCGCCGCCGGGTGGATCTCGATCCCCGTCCAGGTGCGCGAGAGCATCGACAGCGTGCGCGGCGCGATCGGCACCCCGACGCTGTGCAGGCCGTGCGCGACGCGGTGGGCGAGCAGGGCCTGGACGCCGGGCCAGCTCGTGAGGATCTCGCCGGAGCCCGCGCCGCGGGCGGCGGGGTCGCGCGCATGTGCGGCGGCGACATCGCGGCGGACCTCGCCGACGACCCGCGAGAGGGTCCCTAGACCGAACATTGCTGAGAGCGTACTGAGGCGGAGATCCGGCGATCTCTTCCCGAGTTTGCGGGAAATTCGCCTAGGGAGCGAAGAACGGCGTGGAGACGTAGCGCTCGCCGGAATCCGGCAGCACGACGGCGATCCGCCTGCCCTGGGACTCCGGGCGCCGGCCGACCGCGATCGCCGCCGCCAGCGCGGCGCCGCAGGAGATGCCGACGAGCACGCCCTCGCGGCGGGCCACGAGGCGCGCGGTCTCGATCGCGTCCTCGTCGTCGACGGCAACCACCTCGTCGATGATCTCGCGGTTGAGGACCGGCGGTACGAAGCCGGCGCCGATGCCCTGGATCTTGTGCGGGCCGGGTGTGCGGCCCGACAGCACCGCCGAGCTGGCGGGCTCGACGGCGACGACGATCAGGTCGGGGTTGCGCGCCTTGAGGTACTCCCCCGCGCCGGTGATCGTGCCGCCGGTGCCCACGCCGCAGACGAGCACGTCGAGCTCGCCGTCGAGCGCCTCCCACAGCTCCGGCCCGGTCGTGCGGCGGTGCGCCTCGGGGTTGGCAGGATTGGAGAACTGGTCGGGCAGGAAGACGTCGGGGTTCGTCGCCATCGCGCGCGCCGCGTCGACAGCCTCGTTCATCCCGCCCAGCGACTCGGTGATCTGCACTCGCGCGCCGTATAGGCGCAGCAGGCCCTCGCGCTCGCGGCTCATGCCCTGCGGGAGGGTCAGGACGAGGTCATAGCCCTTGGCCGCGCAGACGAACGCCAGCGCGATGCCAGTGTTGCCCGAGGTGGCCTCGACGATCGTCGAGCGGCCGGGTTCGATGAGCCCGTCGGCCTCGGCGGCCTCGATCATCGCCACGCCGATGCGGTCCTTGACGCTGCCACCGGGATTGAAGGACTCGAGCTTGCCGAACAGGCGCACGCCCTCCGGCGCGATCCGGGTCAGCTCGAGCATCGGGGTGCGGCCGACATAGTCGGCAATGCTGACCGGGATTCTCGTCACCACCGTACGGTACCCCGCCGCGCGGCGCCGTGTCCGGCACGACAATGTTGGGCTTGCACCGGCCCCGGGTACGCCTCGAGCATGTCGTTGACCGAGCAGGCCACCGCGCTCGACGTGCGCTACCCGGCCCGCCCCTCGCAGGTGGCGCTCATCCGGCAGGCGGTCGGCGACATCGCCAGCGAGTTCGGCGCCAATGAGGATGTCCTGCTGCAGATCAGCCTCGCCGTCAGCGAAGCGGCCACGAACGCCATCCAGCACGCCTATCGCGACCGCGCCGAGGACGAGGCCGGCGACGTGCGCGTCATCGTCCGGCCGAGCTTCGACGGGCTGCTCGCCGTCCACGTCCGCGACGAGGGCATCGGCCTGATCCCGCGCACCGACAGTCCCGGCATGGGCCTGGGGCTGTGTCTCATGGCGCACGAGACCGAGTGCTTCGAGGTGCGCAAGGCGCCGGCCGGCGGCACCGAGGTCGTCCTGCGCTTCCGGCTCTGATTTTTCGGCCCGCGGTCAGCCCGCGAGGTCGACGTCGTCCCACGGCGCGTCCTGGAAGAGCCACTCCAGCGCGCGCCGGCGCTCGAGCACGACGCCCGGGGCGATGTGGTGATCCCAGACGTCGCCGTGGTATTGCGCGCGCCGGGCGTGCCAGTGCAGCAGGTAGTAGAGGTCGAGCATCGCCGCGAGCTCGGCGAGCGGCCTCAGCCGCGGGACCCCGCGCGCGTTGGCGGGGTTGAGGTCGGGTGCGAGCCGCTCGTAGGCGGGCGCCTTGGGACACATCTCGTCCGGCGGCAGGTCGTCGACGAGCCCGAGCGACCACAGCAGCGCGTGCAAAGCCTCCTCGCGCCAGGCGATGTCGACGAGCAGCTGCTGCAGGTCGTCCTCATCCGGTTCGGCCTCGCCCTCCAGCACGGCCAGCAGCGCCTTCTCGCGGGCAGCGAGCGACGGCTCGAGGCCGTTGTCGTCGATCGCGCCGCGCACGGTCGCGACGGGGGCGCGATGCGTGAGCGCGAGCGCGGCGGCGAGGGCGTGGCAGCGATCGGCGACCGCGCCGGCGTCGCGGATCCACGCGAAGTCCTCGTCGCCGTGCAGCGGCAGCGACCCGGGATCTGCGAGCTTCCACCGGCGCACGTGCTGGAGCGACTGCGCGCGGATGGCGAGGAAGTCCATCCCGGGCGGCCCCATGGCGCCAACGTACTGGAACCATCTAGGGTCGCGGACGATGATCGCCGAGCGCGTCGAATCGTTCACGGTCGAGGGCCCGCTGCTGACCGACGTCGGCGGGACGATCCCCGTCGCCGTGCTCGCGACGCCCGCGATGATCGGCAAGATGGAGCGCTGCGCGGCGATGCTCGCGCTCGAGCATCTGCCGGCGGGGCGGGCGACCGTCGGATTCGAGGTTTGCATCCGCCACGTGGCGGCGGCCTTCGACGGCGCCCAGTGCACGGTCCGCGCGGCGCTGCGCGAGATCGTGGAGGAGCGCAAGCTGCGCTTCGACGTCGAGGTGTGCGAGGGCGAGCGCGCGATCGGCGTGGGCACGCACGAGCGCCGCGTGGTGGCACGCGTGGACGCGAGCGCGGAGGACGCGGCGTGATCAACGGCGCCCACGCGATCATCTTCAGCTCTGAGGCCGAGCGGGCGCGCGCGTTCCTGCGCGACGTGCTCGGGTTTGACTGCGTCGACGCCGGCGGCGGCTGGCTGATCTTCGCGCTGCCGCCCGCCGAGCTCGCCGTGCACCCGACCGACGGCGAGCCCAAGCACGAGCTGTATCTCATGTGCGACGACGTCCACGCGACGGTGGCGGAGCTGACCGCGAAGGGCGCGCAGTTCACGCGGCCGGTCAGCGACGAGGGCTTCGGGCTCGTGACCGCGCTGCAGATCCCCGGCGGTGGCGAGCTCGACCTCTACGAGCCGCGCCACGTCAGGCCCATCGCGCCGCCCCCGCCTGGCTGATCCCTCATAAGAGACTTACCCCTCCGCGCCCACCACCGCATGTCTCGGTGCTAGCTTGGCTGCCACAGGGCTCATGTGGGGACGGCGGCGGCGCGTCGCGAGACTCGTGGGGCTACTCCTGAAACGGAAGGGGCCTCGCGTGGCGCGCAAGCGACCGTCAGCCTCCGACGTCATACCGCCGGTCCTGGTGCGCCTCGACGGAGGCATGCCCGACGATGCGGTCGCCCGGTTGACGCCCGCCGAGGCCCGCGCCCTGAACCGCAGCGACCGGCTCACGCACGAGCAGCTCGTGCAGCACCTGCGGGCCAATCTCGCCGTCGCGGCGAGAGCGCCCGAGACGGGTTGATCGGCGCTTAGGCTTAGGCCCCAGATGTGGTGCCGGGTCGATGGGTGGCCTCCGCGTACGACATGTGCCCTACTGGGGCCATCGGGTGGCCAGGGACCCTAGGCGCCTTCGTGGCGTAATTGACTCGTTCCTCCGTGCGAATCCTCGGTCAGTCGGTAATGCGGATCACAGCGACTTCAACTCGACGCTCGACTGCATGGCGCGGGCTCAGAACACCTTGAAGACCGCTTTGAACAACTTGACGAGCGGTGCGTCTCCGTTGAGGTCCTGAAGGATCTGCTTCCCGTACGGACCGGCGTCCCGAACCGCTTTGCTCGTCCTCCCCTTCGACCACTTCTCGTCGCGAATGCGCTTAATGAGCAGCAGCCGCAAGCGCCGGGCAGGATCGTGGGCCTTGGGGGTGATCACATCCAAGGTCTGCCACAGGTCTCGCGGCAGTCGATCAGCGGTGATGGCGCTGTGTAGCGGACCGAAGACCACCTCGAGAGCCTTCGGATCATCTCGCATTGCTTGCACCGCGAACCGGTACCAGCGGTCGTCGGGCCGGCTTCGGGTCCTGTCAAGCGCCGTTCTGAGTTCCTTCGGTCCGACCGGGGCCCCCGCGTCGGCCAAAGCAAGAATCCTGGACGGCGGGGCGAGCTTTTTAGCCTGCATCGCAGCTTGGCGCCAGCGTCGATCCTTTGGCGCCGGCTCAGCCAGCAACGAGTCGACCAGAAGACCCGTCGGAAGCTCCGCTCCCGCAGCCGCGAGGCGGATCGTCAGCGCGGGCCGGGCTGCTCTGAGTACACCGGCGTCGATGAGGACATCAGCGATGCCGCGGACGCGCTCGTCATCCATACGATCGATGGCCGCCGCGACGTCTGAGTCGCTGAGGGTCCGCAGTACACGACCCGCATGGCGGGAGTTCAGCAGCGCCACCAGGACGCTGCTCGCTTCGGGACCCGAGGTCGTTTCGAACGCACGCAGCACCGTAGCCTCGTCGAGCAGGTCCCACGCGGCTGAGTCGCTTGCGAGGCCCGAGGCGACCAGGATCTCAATGGCCCACCCGGGCCTCTCTGACACGGCCGCCGGCATGTGCGGATCGGGGTGGCAGCTCAGACCCTTGACGATGCAGGCGCGCCATTCACGGGGCACAGGCTCCGGCGGCAACGCGGCGACGACTTCGCGCCAAGCTCCCACACGGGCTTGGGTGGCCACCCTTGCGGTTACCTTCAGGTCGGCCGGGTCAAATGGCTCCCCGGCCCATCGGATGAGCGCCAGCAACAGCGCAGGATCCTTTGCGTTCCATCGGTTCGACCGTCCGGTCAGCAGTTCGTGCTTGAGCGCAACTCCGTCTTCCCGTCGCGGATAACGCAGCGTGAGCTGGTCGAGCGTGTTGTCGAGGTCTTTGGCGCTGGCCGCCGTCCAGAGTCGCCCGAGAGCCCGCACCGATCCGGGTCGGGATGGCTCCATCGGTCCGAAGTTCTGGCACCAGGCGAGAAACCCGGCGGGTTGCGTGCCATGGACGAGCTCGTTCGCTAGCGCCATGAGCCAGAGCCGATCGCTGTGCCCGTGTCCTGAGATCAGTTCGTGGTGAGGGTCGGGCCGTTCGACAATCGTGAGGCCAAAGCGCGGGTTCGGTCGAGCGCGGACCCTCGTGCGGAATGCGAAGCTGGCTCGCAGCGCCGGCCACTGAGCCGACCGTGCGTCAAGGCGGCCATCTCCGCCTTGCGCGCATCCGGGACCACACAGATGCCGTTGCGGCTGGCATATGCGGCAGCAGCGACCGTTGCCAGCGCGTCCGCATCGACATCAGCTTCCCGGGGCCCGTGGTTCGGCCCGCCAAGCTTCGGCACCGGCAGCGGTTCGTTGTAGGCCGATCTCTCAAACGAGGCCGTTGGGCGTCGCAAGAGCTCGACCAATGGGGTGGGGTCGCTGTCGCGGATGCGTTGATCGTCCACGAGCAATACGTGCGCCCAAACGGCGCCCGCCCGCTCTGATGAGGGGTCCGACCAGGTGGCACAGAGGGCGAAGACACCGATGTCCGGCAGAGGGACAGCTGTCAGGGCGCGGAAGGGCCCAGGGCGTGTGTCCGTGACCGCGACCAAATCGGAGACGATGTGCCCGGGCAGCCTGCGTGATGACGCGAGCAACCGATGCCCGTGGTCGTACCCGAGTAGCGCTTGGTGAACTACTCCCATGCGAGCGCCCAGCGAATGGGCGCACTGAAATCTAGCTTGTCGCCTTCGCTTGACAGCACGTAGGCCCGGTCGTGGAGGTCTTTGTCGAGTAGCGCGTGGCGATCGTTCCGCGCGCCGCCCTGCGCGCTGACTCCAAAAATCGTCCACGCGACTCGATCCGAGTTCGACTTCAGAAACGACCGAACGGCTGGCAGTCGCTGCTCAAGCCACTCGTCCGGCGTTACATCCTTCGTCAGATCGAACGCTGATGCCACAACCGCGACTCGAACTGGCCAGCGGCCGCTCATTGCCTCAAGGATGTTTTCCAGACAGTCGATCACCAAGGCCGCCGTACATGCCCGCTTGTTCTCGAACTCGTCTTCCGGCGCCACGTCCTCGGGCAAGGCGGACATGGGCTCTCCGCCTGCCGCGGCGGCAGGCGCGGGCTCGCTTACGACGTTGGCCACCCCGATCCCAATAGGCGGCTCGATCTCTGCGGGGTGCAGGAAGAAGATCACGCCGCTTGCGTTATCGAGTTCCGTCTGGAGGCGCTCCGTCAGCACGCGCTGCTCGACGATGTCTCGAAGGTGCTCCCCTGACAGATCCGGCACCCTCAACCGGGCCGTCTTGCCGTCGGCGAATGCGACCGGCGCATCGAAGTCGTACTCGTCCTCACGGTGCGTGCGCGGGATCTTCTCCAAGGCCCGCAAAGCCGCCGCCAAGGCCTGCACGTGGTCGAGGTCTCCCGGAAGATCGGCTTCCCTGACTTCGGTTACCGAGGGCTCCTCCACGCAGTGCCAGAGGGTCCCTAGATATGCGGACTTGCCCGTCTGAGGGAGGCCCAACATCACAACGCTCTGCCGATCCGTCATCGGACCCTTCCTGCGGTCCGCTCAGGTCGTTGTTGCTCGACCGGATCCGCTTCCACTTGCGCCGACGCGTCTTTCGGTTGGGTGAGCCATTCGACAAGCCGATCCAGACCCTCAGGGCTTTCGCCTGACTGGGGTTGCGCGGCCGTCTCAAACAGTTGGGCGTCCGCATGCACCGCTTTGGCCAGTTCGACCAGCGCAACCTTCTCAGCGTCCCATCGTGCGCGCCCGTATTCGTCGAGCATGTCGCTCATGGTCAAGGCCACGGCTACCCGCGGAGCAGGCTCAAGTCGCCGCAGTTGTTTGAGCAGAGTCCGGGTGTGCGCAAGGGCTGTCGACCGCGTCGCGTTGTTGTTGACGGCCGCGCCGCTGACGAGCACGACGGCGTTGTCGGTCCGGCCGGCCCACTTGAGCGCCTGCCCGAACGTCGCCCCTTTGCGGATGTTCTTGAACGTCTCGCCGGCGACGTCGCTCAGCAATAGTTCATGGAGATCCGTGCCGTCTGCCAACCGAAGGTGCAAAAAGCCGTTGTCTTCCTGAAAGGTCCTGAGTGTCGTCGACGCGTCCTGCTTGGCCGCCGCTCTCGTCAGCCAGGCGCGGCGCTCGAACCCGAGGGCCGTCCACGTGCCGGCGAAGCGCAACTTGCCGACGCCGCCCGTCTGAAGGCACTGGCGCCAGACGCCGGTCAACAGAGACGTCTTTCCTGTGTTGGCTTCTCCTGCGACCAGGGTGACGGTCATCCCGCGGCGCCCTGCGATCGGTTCGGCATTTTCGATTGACAGCTGCAGGTCCTCGGTCCGGGTGGGAGTAGTCCCCGAAGCGACTTCTTCGATCTCCTCGAGCTCTTCGCCCGGGGCAACCTCGGTTTCGTCCAAGTCAGTGGCTTCTTCGCCGGCAGGCTCGCTCATCAGGACAGATACCTCCGCATCAACAGAGTTTCTCTCAGAAATTGTTCGCCAAGACGCCACTGGTCAACCTGGCCGTTCACCGATTCAACCCCGTCGGACTCGCGCATGGCACGGTAAAGCGGCAGCAGCGGATGCACCAGCCCGTCTCCCGAGGCGCTAACCATCTGCACGGCGGACGCTACGGCCTCGGAAACGTCGGCCGGTGGGATGTCGTCGAGCACCCGCTGCAAAAGCGTATCGGCGGATGCGATCGGCGTGTCGAAGCGGGTGAGATCTGCGAGGCCCGCGCCAGCGAGGATGCCAGCGCCCGACCCGAGCTCCTTCCACGTTTCACCGTCTCCGTCGCGGCGTCCACCGAACATCCACCATAGGATGTCAAGCTCCTCCGCGTCTGCTTTCAGATTCTGCGCAGCGGCGTCGCGTAGGCGACCAACCGAAAGTGACATTGTCTGCATCGCAGTCCGGGTGACGCTCAGCACTCGGTTGAGCTCCGTGCCCGTGACAGGCACGCCCTCGGTGAACGGCTTGTGATCGGTAAGCGCCTTCGAGCGGTTCGGCTGAGGCAAACGCGGCCGCTCGCGGTCACGCTCGGAGGCCGCACGCAGGGCGGTCCACGCCATCTCTATCAGCTCGTGCTGCGGCGGACGCTTGTTGAGGAAGTCGGCCGACAGTAAGCCAAGCGCGGCGACAACGACGGAGGGGCCCGGCGACTCATCCTCGGGAGGCTGCAAGATCGACGCGACGACCCAGGCGGCCGCGATCTGTGCTTGGGCGACGTGCTGCTTGGCGTCGAAGGAGGCATCGTGCCCGTGCACCGCGTCATTGATGCGCCCTTCGGCGGCGCCGCAGGGAAGTCCGCAGGCCGCACAGACGAAATCGAGCGCCTCCGCAGCTGACCCGCCGCGCAGACCCAGGCCTGCCGCTCTGATCGCAGACTCGCGAACGCCTGACCCCGCAGTGAAACCATGCAGCCACTTTGTCAGCTGGTCAGCCACTGCGCGTCTCCTCGCGCACCGCCTGAGCAAACTCCTCCAGCAGTCCCCGGTCCCGCGCGCTGGTCAGAACGCGCCTCTCGGCGGCGTCGCCGACGAGGCCCTCACCGTCGGCGAGTAGCCCGACACGGCGGGCGGCCGCAGCGCGGATGTCAGGCGAGGCCGTGAGGATGTCAAACACAAGGTCGCGGTCGCCCGTCGATCGCGGCGGCTCGATCGGAACACCTGGGTCCGGCTTGTCCGGCGGATCGCTCGATACCTCGCCGAGCCTCACCCGATAGATATCGGGTTCGGACTGGCCCGCGGGAGGTTCGAACATCGCGCGTTCGCCAAACAAGCGCGCCGAGACCGAGACGACTAGGGCGTCGCCGTCGAGTTCAAGGTCAAGGATGTTGTAGGCCGGCGCCCACGCTGCCCCCGAACGCTCCGGATTGACGGCACCGGAAGCGATGTGAAGGCTGCGCTCATCGGCGCTGTGTTTAACTTTGAACTTGTGCTCGTGGCCCGTCAGTAGCACGTGGGGACGGTTCAGCCACAGCCGCACCGCATCCGCATCCCGCAGCCAGCGAACCGGGTGGTGGCACATCAAGATCGAGATGGCGTCCGGATGGTCCGCGAGCCCGACCAACTGGTTCACGCCGAGAACGACCTTGCGGTGCTTCTGCTTATGGCTGTCGCGCTCGTCGCAGACCAGCGCGCTGTTGACGCCATCGATCAACAGCGGGCGACCGTCGAGCTCCAGCTCCCAGGGCGGCGGAACCGGCGACTCCGCCGTCGTGGCCGAGTTGTAGGGCTTCGCGAAATCGTTGTAGGCCGTAAACGGGGCGTGCAGGATCTCCGACACCTGCGTGTCGCTGAACATCCGAGGCAGCAGCGACTCGACGTGCGCCGGCGGTACCGCCCTCAAAGACTCGCGCAGGCCGCTGTTGAGCAGCGAGTGCGCGTCCCGGTTCACGTCGTGGTTGCCGGGACGCATGCCACGTGCCTCGTCGCAGTCCACGATCTCGCCACGGACCGATGACTCCCTGCCCGGTCGTCTCATCCGGCTTATCCGCGCGCCGCTAGTCGCCGACTATGAGTACGCCGTCGGCGGGCCGTGCTCGGCCTTTGAGCCGTCTCAGGTCGTTGAGGAGGTCATCGCTGGCGCCGTGTTGACCGTCGGCTGCTCGCCGGCGACCCAGGACGTGAAGTGAATGTCAGATAGATGGACGAACCGCAGCACGGAATACACAAACGGTAGCCCACGCTCCGGACGCGCCAGACGCGCGGTTCGACCCGCTGAGGACGGCCAGGAACCACCCCCTGGGCCGGCGTGTGACACTCAAACTGGCCCTCGAGCGACGGCGAGTCGGCCTCAGCTGGCGTTCTCGCCGCTCCGCCGGTTCCCAGCAGTTTCCGGGCCGTGCCGCAAGAATGCCGGCTCTCGGCAGATACGGCCCTAGATGTGGTACATCGCGACGCCCGCCGCGCGGGCCTCGCGCTCGACCACGTCGGCGATGGTCGTCGCGGCCAGCACGTCGCGCGCCGCGCCCGCTGCGTCGCCGAAGATGCCCTGAGCGTCGCGGCCGAGCGGGCCTTCGAGCAGCTCGACGATCTCCAGGACGGTGATCTCGCCGGGCGGGCGGGCGAACGTGTAGCCGCCCTTGACGCCGCGCTGGGACTTCAGGACGCCGGCGCGCCGGAGGGTGGCGAAGAGCTGCTCGAGGAACTGGACGGGGATGTCGCGGCGGCGCGCGAGCTCGCCGATCGGCACCGGGCCGTCGCCGCGGGCACGGCCGAGCTCGGCGAGCGCCTGCAGGGCGTAGGGCGACTTGGTCGTGATCGAGATCATCGGGCAGCCCTCACTCTACGCTCAGCCTATGGGAGCGATCGGTCGATACGCGCCGCCCCTGGCGATCATGGCGCTGATCTTCGCGCTGTCGGCGACGCCGGACCTGAGCTCCGGCCTGGGGGTCTGGGACACGGTGCTGCGAAAGCTCGCGCACGTGACGATCTTCGCCGTCCTCGCGCTCACGCTCGTCCGCGCGACGCGCTGGCGGCGCCCCATCCTCGCCAGCGTCATCGCGATCGCCTACGCGATCAGCGACGAGGTCCATCAGCACTTCGTGGAGGGCCGCCACGGCACACCGGTCGACGTCGCGATCGACGCGATCGGCATCGGCCTCGTGGCGCTCGCCTGGGTCCTGGCGGCGCGCCGGCGCGGCGGACGGCCGGGGCCGCCCTGGCCGCTGCGGGCGGCCGAGCCGGCTACAGCCAGCCGCGCTCGGTAGCGATGAGCACGGCCTGCGCGCGGTCGACGGCGCCGAGCTTGCCGTAGATGTTGTGCAGGTGTGTGCGCACGGTCGAGGTGGAGAGCTGAAGCTCGGCCGCGATCTGCTTGTAGACCTTGCCCTCGGCCAGGCGCTTGAGCACCTCGACCTCGCGCCCGGACAGCGGACAGGGATCGATCTGGCGCGGACGGCCGGAGGTCGGGTAGGGCAGGTCGTACATGACCGCGCGCAGCTCGGTCGGGCCGAGGCCGATCGAACGCGCGACCTTCAGCAGCGAGTTCGGCGAGACCTGTCCGCCCTGGGCGTAGTGGGCCAGCATGTCGGCAAGGCGGACGAAGGCGGCCTCGCCGGTCGCGTCCTCGGAGTGATGGCGCTCGATCGCGGATGCGACCGCGCTCGGCAGACCCCACCGGCGGGCGAGGACGCCGCCGACGAGCGCGTGGTCGACGCCGAGGTCGCGGCGCTCGCGGTGCACCCGCTCCTCGGGGGTCTTGGCGTCGCCGTGGACCTGGGCCGGGTAGCCGGGGTAGGCGTGCATGAGCACGAGCTTGCCGATGTCGTGCAGCAGCGAGGTGACCATGAGGCGGTCGCGGTGCTCGTAGCCGGCCTCGGAGGCGAGGCGGTCGGCGGCGCGCTGGGTGGCGACGCCGTGCAGGCGGAAGCGCTCGGGAGCGCTGTCCCACACCGAGGAGCGCTCGAAGAAGTCGAATGTCCGCGCCTTGCTGGCCAGCGCCTGGACGGATTCCGGGGAGAGGATCTCGACGGCCTTGACGACCGACTCGACGCGGCCGCGGCGGCGCTCGTCGAGCTGGTTGGCCATGCGCAGGACGGCGACGACGAGCGCGATGTCCGACTCGACGGTGGCAACGATGTCGGCAGGGGAGATGCGGTCGGCGCTGACCAGCCGCAGGAGGCGGTTGCGCGACTCGGCAAGAGCGGGAAATGCCTCGAGCGCCTCGAACGCAGCAGTCAGCCGGCGGCCGTGGCCCTCATTGTGATGGCGCTGGACGGGCGCGCTGCTTGACTCTGTTGCAGTCCGTGCGGGCGAGGTGATCATTTCGGGCGGTCCCTCTTTCTGATCGGGATCGTCGGGGCACACCCGGTATCGGCAGCTATAGACGAATGGTTGAGTCCCAATTCTCAGTTCGTTATGTGCGCCAGCGCGGCGTCGAGCCGCGCCAGCGTCTCGTCGCGCCCCAGCACCGTGACCGTCTCGAAGATGCCGGGTGAGACGGCGGTGCCCGCCAGCGCCACGCGGATCGGCTGGAAGACCTGTTTGGGCTTGGCCTCGCGCGCGGCGACGACGCCCTCCAGGGCAGCCTGCACCGCGTCCTGCGTGAACGGCTCCTCGACGGCCTCCAGCGCGGCGCGCACGTCGGCGAGCGCGGCGCGCCCGTCCTCGCCGAGCCACTTCTCACGTGCGGCGTCCGCCGCCTCGCCCTCGGTGGGCCCGTCGAAGATGAAGCCCGCCAGCGGCCAGAAGTCGGCCAGCGTCTGCACCTTCTCGCGCGAGATCTCGACGGCATCGCGCAGGCCGTCGTGGCCGGTGTACGCCTCCAGGCGCGCGGTCAGGTCCTCGACGGGCAGCTCACGCAGATAGCGGCCGTTGAGCCAGCGCAGCTTGCGCTCGTCGAACTGGGCCGGGTTCTTGGAGACGCGCTCGAGGCTGAAGCGCTCGATGAGCTGCTCGGTGGAGAGGATCGTCTCGTCGTCGGTGTCGCCCCAGCCGAGCAGCGCGAGGTAGTTGCGCACCGCCTCGGGCAGGTAGCCCGCGTCGCGCAGCTCCTGCACGGAGGCCGCGCCGTGGCGCTTGGAGAGCTTCTTGCCGTCAGGCCCGTGCAGCAGCGGCAGGTGGGCGTAGACCGGCTGGCCGGCCTCGGTGCCGATCCCCACGGCGTTGGCCGCCTCGACGACGAGCAGCTGCTTGGGCGTGTTGGAGAGGTGGTCCTCGCCGCGGACGATGTGCGTGATGCCGGCGTCGAGGTCGTCGACGGCGACGGCGAAGTTGTAGAGGACGCTCGAGTCCGCGCGGGCGATGACCGGGTCGTCGAGGTGGACGTGCTGGAACATCGTGTCGCCGCGGATGACGTCGTGCACGACGGTCGCGCCCTCGTCGGGCACGCGCAGGCGCACCGCGCCCTCGCCCTCGTCCGCGCCGCGAAAGCCGCGCTCGGCGCCGTGCTGCGCCTTGTAGGCCTTGACGTCGTCGCCGGTCGCCGTCGAGCGGTACGCGCGGCCGGAGTCCAGCAGGCGCCGCAGGACCTCCTGGTGGCGATCGGAGCGCGCGACCTGGCTGATCGGCCCCTCGTCGTAGTCGATCCCGAGCCACTGCAGCGCCTCGAGGATGTGCTCGACGTTCTCGGGGGTCGAGCGCGCGCGGTCGGTATCTTCGATCCGCAGCACGAGGGTCCCGCCGGCGCCCCGCGCGAGCAGCCAGTTGTACAGCGCCGTGCGTGCGCCGCCGATGTGCAGCGCGCCGGTCGGGGAAGGAGCAAAGCGGACTCT
>CAVVTD010000006.1:0-116163 GCA_963751065.1 uncultured Actinomycetes bacterium | reverse complement strand
GTCGCTGGCCCGCGTCGTCTCCTCGCGCCCGAAGGCGACCGCGTTCTGGGTCGAGGAGGTCGGGGGTGAGCTGTCGGAGGTGGCGCTGCAGGTTCGCTGGCTGGGCGGGTCGCGGACCCTCTCCGCCGCGTAGTGGCCGACCCGCAGGATCTTCGCCATGGGAGGTGGGGCTTCACCTCCGAGCCCCACAACCCCGCGCTCGACGACTTCATCCTCTCGCTCGCCCGCGCCCGCGAGCCGCGCATCCTCTTCCTGCCGACGGCCAGCGGCGACCCCAACGGCCAGATCGGCGCGTTCCGGTCGACGTTCGGCGCGCGCGCCTGCCGCGCGCGCCACCTGTCGCTGTTTCGCCTCGAGCACGAGCCGGCCGACCTGCGCACGCTGATCCTCGGCCAGGACATCGTCTACGTCGGCGGCGGCTCGATGCGCAACCTGCTGGCGATCTGGCGCGAGCACGGCCTCGACGCGATCCTGCGCGAGGCGTGGGAGGCGGGCGTCGTGCTCGCCGGGCTCAGCGCCGGCGGCGATGTGCTGGTTCGAGCACGGCATCACGCGCTCGACGGGCGCCGCCCGAGCCGGCGCCCGCGCCTGGGCTTCCTGCCCGGCAGCCTGTCGGTGCACTACGACGGCGACCCGGTCCGCCGCCCCGCCTACCTCGACGCGGTCGAGCGCGGCACGATCCCCGACGGCTACGGCGCCGACGACGGCGTCGGCCTGCTCTTCGAGGGCGACCGAGCTCGCGCGCATCGTCTCCTCGCGGCCGGGCACGCACGCCTACCGCGTCGAGCGCCGGGCGGCGAGCAGGGCGCGGAGCGCGCTCGAGACGGCGCTCGAGCCCGAGCTGCTCGCGCCCGCCGCCGGCGTGCGCTCGCGCGAGGTGCCCGACGACATCCGCGAGTTCCGCGCCGAGCGCTACGGTGCCGCCGCGCGGCGGCAGCTGCCTGCGCGCGCTTCGCCGCACAGCGTCGCCAGCAGCGAGCGCGCGCCGCCGCGGTCGCGGTGCTCGCAGAGGTAGATCCCCTGCCAGGTCCCGAGCGCGAGCCGGCCGCCGGCGATCGGCAGGCTCAGCGACGAGCCCATCAGCGCGGCCTTGATGTGCGCGGGCATGTCGTCGGCGCCCTCGAGCGTGTGCGTCCAGGCGAAGTCCTCGGGGACCGCGTCGTTGAACCACGTCTCGAAGTCGCGGCGCACGTCGGGCGAGGCGTTCTCGTTGAGCGTCAGCGACGCCGACGTGTGGCGGATGAAGAGGTGCGCGAGGCCGACCTGCAGCTCGCGCAGCTCGGGCAGCGCGTCGACGATCTCGCTCGTCACGAGGTGCACGCCGCGCGGGCGCGGCTTGAGCGTGATCTCGCGCTGAAACCAGGGCATCCAGCGAGGCTACGCGACGCGCCGCGGCGTACATCCGCACATGCGCGGGTACTGTCAGTCGTATGTCAATTCCGGAAGGTACGCACAAGATCGGACCCAGCAACGGCTCGCTGAAGGTCAAGACAGGCAAGGAAGGCGCCGCCGCGAAGACGGGGCACGACCTCGTCCTCGTCGTCAACAGCTGGGAGGCGACGGTCGAGGGCGGCGACAGCCCCTCGATCAAGCTCACCGCCGACCCCGGCTCCGTCGAGGTCGTATCCGGCGCCGGCGGCGCCAAGCCGCTCGGCGACAAGGACAAGGCCGACATCAAGAAGAGCATCAACGGCAAGGTCCTCGGCTCGTCGCAGATCTCGTTCACCTCCAGCGAGGTGGATGGACAGCGGCAACGCCAAGGGCGACCTCTCGATCGCCGGCTCGAGCAACTCGGTCGAGTCCCGATCAGCGTCAGCGGCGACAAGATCAGCGGCAGCCCACGCTCAGCCAGAACGACTTCGGCATCAAGCAGTTCTCGGCCATGATGGGCGCGCTGAAGGTCAAGGACCAGGTCACGGTCGAGTTCGAGGGCAGCCTCTACCGACCGGCGAGCGCCAGGGCGACGCCCGGCTCAGCCGTAGGCTTGCGGCGTGAAGCGCCGCAAGCCGCCGCGCTCTGGGAGCCCTCCGAGGCGTTCGCGCAGCGCACCCGCCTGCGCGCCTACATCGACTGGCTCGCCGCCTACCACGGCGTCGAGGTCGAGGACTACGACGAGCTGTGGCGCTGGTCGGTCGGCGACGTCGAGGCGCTTCTGGTCGTCGATCGCCGAGTACTTCGACGTCCGCTTCCACGCGCCCCCGAGCAGGTGCTCGAGCGCGCGAGATGCCGGGCGCGCGGTGGTTCGCGGGCGCCACGCTCTCCTATCCCGAGCACATCTTCCGCGGCCGCGACGACGACGCGGTGGCGATCCGCCATGCCTCCGAGCTGCGCCCGCTGGAGGCGATGACGTGGGGGCAGCTGCGCGCGCTGACCGCCCGCATCCAGGCCGGGCTGCGCGCGCGCGGCGTCGGCCCCGGCGACCGCGTCGTCGCCTACATGCCGAACATCCCCGAGACGATCGCGGCGTTTCTCGCGACGGCCGGCCTGGGCGCGGTCTGGTCGTGCTGCTCGCCGGACTTCGGCGCGCGCTCGGTCGTCGACCGCTTCGCGCAGATCGAGCCGACGGTGCTGCTCGCCGTCGACGGCTACCGCTACGGCGGGCGCGACTTCGACCGCAGCGCGGTGGTCGAGCGAGATCCACGCCGAGGTCGGCGGGACGCTCGTGCGCCTGGGCTACCTCGACGGCGAGCGGCTGGGAGGCCGGCTTCCTCGGCGACGCCGGCGACGCCGAGCTCGAGCTCGCGCCGGTCGCCTTCGACCACCCGCTCTAGGTCCTGTACTCCAGCGGCACGACCGGCCTGCCGAAGGCGATCGTCCAGGGCCACGGCGGGATCCTGCTCGAGCAGCTCAAGCACCAGAACCTGCACCTCGACATGCACGCGGACGACCGCGCGTTCTGGTTCACGACGACCGGCTGGATGATGTGGAACTTCCTCGTCGGCGTGCTGCTCACGCCGGCGTCGATCGTGCTCTACGACGGCAGCCCGGCGGCGCCGACGCTCGACCGCCTGTGGGACCTGGCGGCCGAGGCGCGGCATCACGTGCTTCGGGACGAGCGCGGCGTTCATCGCGGGCTGCATGAAGGCGGGCGTCTCACCGGCGGCGGCGGCGCGCGCGACCTCAGCGCGCTGCGCAGCGTCGGCTCGACCGGCTCGCCGCTGGCGCCGGAGGGCTTTCGCTGGATCTACGACGAGCTCGGCTCGCGACACGTGGCTGTTCTCGACGAGCGGCGGGACCGACGTCTGCACGGCGTTCGTCGGCGGCGTGCCGCTGCTGCCCGTCTACGAGGGCGAGCTGCAGGCGCGCTCGCTGGGCTGCGACGTGCACGCCTTCGACGAGCGACGGCCGCGCGCTGATCGACGCCGTCGGCGAGCTCGTCATCACCCAGCCGCTGCCGTCGATGCCGCTGTCGTTCTGGAACGACCCCGACGGCGAGCGGCTGCGCGAGGCGTACTTCGAGATGTATCCCGGCGTCTGGCGCCACGGCGACTGGATCGAGATCACGGCGCGCGGGACGGCGGTCATCTACGGGCGCAGCGACTCGACGATCAACCGCGGCGGCGTGCGGATGGGGACGAGCGAGATCTACTCGGCGGTGCTCGCGCTCGACGCGGTCGTCGATGCGCTCGTCGTCGACGTCGACGGCTGGATGGCGCTGTTCGTCGTGCTGCGCGACGGCGCGGAGCTCGACGACGACCTGCGCGCCGCGATCGCGCGGCGCATCCGCGAGGACTGCTCGCCGCGCCACGTGCCCGACGACGTCTACGCCGTGGCCGAGGTCCCGCGCACGCTGTCGGGCAAGCTGCTCGAGGTGCCGGTCAAGCGGATCCTCGCGGGCGCCGACCCGGAGCGCGCGGCCAGCCGCGACTCGCTCGCCAACCCGGCGGCGCTGGACTGGTTCGCGGCGTTCGCGCGGGAGCGGTCGGCGGGCGGATGAGCAAGAGCCGGGCGAAGAAGAAGCAGCGCCAGCGCGCACGGGCGGCCGCGACGCGCAGCCGCCGGCGCCGCGCGCGGCCGGCCGACGCGCACGGCGCCCGCGCGCCGCGCGCGCGAACACCGCGCCGAGCACCGCGCCGCGCCACCCCTCGCGCCTCGAGGTCCGCGACGGCGTGCCGCGCCCCGACGCGATCTGGGCGCCGTTCCCGCTCACCGAGATCGGCATGGCGGTCGGCATCGTGATCTTCCTCATCGGCTTCGCCGGCGCGCCCGCCCTGCTGCTCGCCGGGGTCGGCGTGCTCGTCGTCGTCGTCTCCGAGCTGTGCCTGCGCGAGCACTTCGCCGGCTTTCGCTCGCACAGCATCCTGCTCGCGCTGCTGCCGGTGACCGTCGTCCACCTCGCGATCGTGCTGCTCGTCAGCGAGGACTGGCGCGGGCCGCCCGCGCTGGCCGTCGACCTCGTCATCGCGGGCGCGCTGGCCTGGTGGCTGCAGGGGCGCTTCCGTCAGCGCAGAGGCGCGCGCGTCCGCGGCGTCAGGCGCAGCGCTCGGCGATGCTGTCTGGGCGTGCAGACGTCGGTGGCCCTAGAGCACGATCTCGCAGTTGCGCGAGCGGTCGCGCGCGTCCTTCTCGACACGATCGGTGCCGTCGCCGCAGTCGATGACGTCGGTGCTGCCGCCGACGGCGCGGATCGTGTCGGCGCCGGGCCCGCCGAGCAGGCGATCGTGGCCGAAGCCGCCGTTGAGCTGGTCGCGCCCACGGCCGCCGCGCAGCACGTCGTCGCCGCGCCCGCCCTCGAGCTCGTCGTCGCCGTTGCCGCCGGCCAGGCTGTCGTTGCCGGTGCGGCCGAAGAGCGAGTCCTCGTCGTCGCCGCCGTACAGCCGGTCAGAGCCGCGCGCGCCCTCGAGGAAGTCGTCGCCGCCGCCGCCGCGGATGACGTCGGCGCGCCTCGTGCCGAGGATCCGCTGCGGACGATCGCCGGCCAGGCAGCGCCGGCGCGCGAGGTTGCAGTTCGACAGCAGCTCGTAGGAGGCGGCGCGCAGGACGAGCTCGGCGTCGAGCGGCACGCCGAGGCTGTTCCAGCGCCCCAGCGACCCCAGCAGCGACGGCGCCTGGCCGAGGTCGGCTCCGGTCGTGCGCTGCTCGCAGTCGGTGAACGTCGTCGGCGAGCCGCCGACGCGGATCGTCTCGTCGGCGTAGCCGGAGAGCAGCACGCGGTCGTTGCCCGGACCGCAGTCGACGACCGTCGCCGAGGCGCCGACGTAGAGGGTGTCCGCGCCGTCGCCGCCGTACATGCGCGTCGCCAGTCCGTCCTTCGCCATCCACAGGATGTCGTTGCCGTCGCCGCCGTCGATGTCGCCCGAGCCCGTGTCGACGAGGATGTCGTCGCCCGGCCCGCCGAGCGTGCGCAGCCCGTTGGCCTGACCGGTGCCGGCGCAGCAGGATGTCGTTGCCGGCGCCGCCGTCGAGGCCGTCGTTGCCGGTGCCGCCGGACAGCAGGTCGTCGCCGTCGCCGCCGAGGATCTGGCGGTCGGCGCCGGCGTTGCCGATCAGGACGTCCTCGCCGGGGCCGCCGTCGAGCAGCCGGTCGTCGCCGAAGCGTGACTCGCCGAGGAAGTCGTTGCCCTCGCCGCCGCGCAGCGTGTCGTCGCCGTCGAAGCCGTCGAGGCGGTCGTTGCCGAGGCCGCCGTCGAGGCGGTCGTTGCCGGTGAAGCCGTAGAGGAAGTCGTTGCCCTCCTCGCCGACGAGCTTGTCGTTGCCCGAGCCGCCGTCGAGGCTGTCGGCGCCGTCGCCGCCGTAGAGCTGGTCGGACGCGGTGCCCCCGCTGAGCAGGTCGTTGCCGCCCAGGCCGCGCAGCAGGTCGCGCGAGCCGGCGCCGCGGATGCGGTCCTTGGACGCTGTGCCGTCGATCGTGTTGGCGAACCCGTTGCCGCTGCGCTCAGCGCCGAGCGCGGGCAGCGCGCGTCGAGCAGCACGCCGACCGTCAGGAGGACGAGCAGGGTGCGCGCCGTGCGCCGAGGTGCCGATCCATGGCCGCGCGACACGGTAACCCTTCACGCAGCGGCGCCACGACCGAGACGGTCGGACGATCTAGCGCTCGCCGGGCGTCTTGCGCGGATACAGCGAGACCGGGACCGCCAGGTCGAGCGCCGTCTCGACGATGCGCGACTGCTCGGCGATGTGCGCGGCCGGGTAGCCCTCGCCCGGCGATGCGCGCTCGGGCCGGCCGATGTAGCCGAACTTCAGCGTCTCGGGGAGGATCTGCATAAGGCGCGGGAACATGTGCGCGCGGGCGCCCATGTTGCGCGGCTCCTCCTGCGCCCAGACGACCTCCTCCAGGTTCGGATAGCTCTCGATGAGCTCGAGGATCTGGGCCTGCGGGAAGGGATAGAGCAGCTCGACGCGGCCGACGGCGACGCCGCCTCCGGCGTCCGCCCGGGCCGGGTGGCCGACGAGGTCGTAGTAGATCTTGCCGGTGCACAGCACGAGGCGCTTGACCGACTCGGGCGGCACGCGCGGCTCGGCGAGCACAGGGAAGAACTTCGTCTCGGAGAGGTGCTCGATGCGGTTCGTCGCCTGCGGCAGGCGCAGCAGCGACTTCGGCGTCATGAGGATCAGCGGGCGCTGCTTGGCGATCCGCGCCTGGCGGCGGATGAGGTGGAAGTACTGCGCCGGCGTCGTCACGTTGGCGACGCGGATGTTGCCCTCGGAGGCGAGCGTGAGAAAGCGCTCCAGCCGCGCGCTGGAGTGCTCGGGTCCGGAGCCCTCGTAGCCGTGCGGGAGCAGCAGGACGAGGCGCGAGGTCTGGCCCCACTTCGCCAGGCCGGAGACGATGAACTGGTCGACGATGACCTGCGCGCAGTTGACGAAGTCCCCGAACTGCGCCTCCCAGAGCACGAGCGTCTCGGGCGCCTCGGCGCTGTAGCCGTACTCGAAGCCCAGGCAGGCGACCTCGCTCAGCGGCGAGTTGTGCAGCTCGAACGGGGCCAGCGCGCCGGGCAGCAACTGGATCGGGCAGATCGTCTGGCCGGTCTTGGCGTCGTGCAGCACGGCGTGGCGCTGGGAGAACGTGCCGCGCTCGACGTCCTGGCCGGTCAGCCGGATCGGCGTGCCCTCGGTGAGCAGCGTCGCGAACGCGAGCGACTCGGCGTGCGCCCAGTCGATGCCGCCGTCGGGGCCGAGCGCGTCGCGCCGGCGCTCGAGTTGCTTGACGAGCTTGGGATGGACGGTGAAGCCGTCGGGGACGCGCAGCAGCTCGTCGTTGAGGATTCGCAGGCGCTCGGCGCTGACCGCGGTCCTGACGTCGGGCGACGGCGTGCGGTCCAGCGTGTACTCGCCCGTCGGCTGGTCGACCTGGCCGACCTCCTCGGCCTGCTTGATCTGCTCCTTCAGGCGCTGATGCAGGCGCGTGAGCTCCGACCAGACCTCGTCCTTCTGCTGCTCGACCTCCTGGGAGGTGAGCACGTTCTGGGCGACGAGCTGCTCGGCCCAGATCTCCGCGACGCGCTTGTGGCGGCGGATCCGCGCGACCTGCTCGGGCTGCGTGTAGCCGGGCTCGTCGGCCTCGTTGTGGCCGAAGCGCCGGTAGCCGATGAGGTCGATCAACACGTCGTGGCCGAACTCGCGGCGGAAGGCGAAGGCGAGGCGCACGGCGGCGACGCAGGCGGCCACGTCGTCGGCGTTGACGTGGATGATCGGCACGTCGAAGCCCTTGGCGACGTCCGAGGCCCAGCGGGTGGAGCGCGCGTCGTCGGGATCAGTCGTGAAGCCGACCTGGTTGTTCTGGACGAGGTGCAGCGTGCCGCCGACCGAGTAGCCGTCCAGGGCCTGGAGGTTGAGCGTCTCCGGGACGACGCCCTGCGCGGGCAGGGCGGCGTCGCCGTGCAGCACGATCGGCACGGCGGAAGCGACGTCGCGGCGCGCGTGCGGGCCCAGGCGCGTCGTCTGCGCTGCGCGCGTCGCGCCGGTGACGACCGGGCCGACGTACTCGAGGTGCGAGGGGTTGGACTCGAGGTTGACGAGGATCGAGGACCCGTCGGGCAGCTGGTAGGAGCCCTGCGCGCCGTGGTGGTACTTCACGTCGCCGGTGCCGCCCTGCGGGATCGTCGTGACCGCCTCGAGCGTCGAGGCGCCCTCGAACTCGGCGAAGATCGTGTCGTACGGGCGGCCGAGGTTGTGGGCGAGGACGTTGAGCCGGCCGCGGTGGGCCATGCCGAGCACGACCTCGCGCCCGCCGTGCAGCGCGCAGAGCTGGATGAGCTCGTCGAGCATCGGCACGGTCATGTCCAGGCCCTCGATCGAGAACTGCTTCTGGCCGAGGTAGGCCTTGTGCATGAAGCGCTCGAGGGCGTCGACCTCGATGAGCCGCTTGAGCAGGGCCTTCTGCTCGTCGGCGCTCAGCGGCGTGCGGAACTCGCCGGACTCGATGACCGCGCGCAGCCAGGTGCGCTGGCGGTGCGAGGCGATGTGCTCGATCTCGTAGGCGATCGTGCCGCAGTACGTCTCGCGCAGGTGCGGCAGCGCGTCGGCGAGCGTGGCGCCCGGCACGTCGAGGCGCAGGATCTTCGCCGGGATGCGGGCCATGATCTCGGGCGTCAGGCCGAGCGGCGCGGGGTCGAGCGCCGGATCGCCCTCGGGCTCGCGGCCGAGCGGGTCCAGGCGCGCGGCGAGGTGACCGTGCGTGCGGTGCGCCTTCAGCAGCGAGACCGCGGCCTGGACGGCGCCCATGAGCTCCTCGTCGGGGTGCGCCACGGGTGCCACGGGCGCGGTGGCGGCGTCGCGCGCGACCGCGGCTGCCGCGGCGGGCGCGGGCAGCGCGGGGGCCGGGCCGAGCTGGGAGCCGAGCTCGTGGAAGAGCTGCTCGTAGAAGCCGTGCTCGCCCTGCAGGTACTCCTCGACGACCTTCAGGAAGCGGCCGGACTCGGCGCCCTGGATGACGCGGTGGTCGTACGTCGAGGTCATCGTCATGACCTTCTCGGCGCCGATCATCTGGCCGACGGCGGCGAGGCCGGCGGGGTAGCCGATGGCGCCGGTGGCGACGATCGTGCCCTGGCCGGCCATGAGGCGCGGAACCGAGGCGTTCGTGCCGATGCCGCCGGGGTTCGTCAGCGTGACGTTCGCGCCGGTGAGGTCGTCGGCGGTGAGCTTGTTCTCGCGGGCGCGGGCGATGAGGTGGCCGAAGCAGTCCAGGAACTCGGGGAACGTCCGGCGGCCGGCGTCGCGGATGACCGGCACCATGAGCGTCCGGCTGCCGTCCTTCTTCTCGACGTCGACGGCGATGCCGAGGTTGACGGCGCCGTCGTCGACGCGGTGCGGCCTGCCGTCGATCTCGGCGAAGTGGTGGGCCATGACCGGCATCTGCTCGGTCGCCGCGCGCGCGACCGCGTAGGCGATGAGGTGCGTAAAGGAGATCTTGTGGCCGGCAGACTTCAGCTCGGCGCGACGGGCGGTCATCGCCGTCACCGTGATCGTGCGCATGGAGGTCGCGGTCGGGATCTCGCGCGAGGCCTCCATGTAGCGGGCGAGCATCGCGGCGCCGCCCTTGAGCTCGGTGGTGCCGGCGTGGGCGGGCTCGGGAGCCGGCTTGGCGGCCGGTCGGGCGGGCGCCGGCGGGGCGGGCGCCGGCGGGGCGGCCGTGGCGGCCGTGGCGGCGAGAACGTCGGCCTTCGTGATCCGCCCGGCGGGACCGCTGCCGTGCAGCACGGAGAGATCGACGCCCTCGGCGGCGGCGACGCGGCGGGCGACCGGCGAGGCGGGGGCGCCGTTGCCGTCGGCGGCCGGGGTTGCCGGTGTGGCCTTGGGCTCGGTGGCAGGCGCAGCCGCATCGGATGGCTCGGGAGCGGGCGCCGCCTGCGGGGGGCGGGTGGCGGATGCGCCGTTGCCACCGATCGCGCCGGGCTGCATGCGCGCGATGACGTGGCCGACGGAGACGGTCTCGCCGGCCTCGGCGAGGATCTCGGCGATCGTGCCGGTGACCGGGGCGGGCAGCTCCATGTCGACCTTGTCGGTCGAGAGCTCGACGACGGTCTGGCCCTCCTGCACCTCGTCGCCGACCGCCACGGACCACTCGAGGATCGTTCCCTCCTGCACGGACTCGCCGCCGGCAGGCGTGACGATGTCGACGAGGGCCGCAGCAGCGGTCGCGCCATCGCCATCGCCGTTGCCCGCGCCGGACGCGGCGGGGGTGGCGGCCGCAGGTTCGGGCGCGGTCGTCTCAGAGGCGTCGGCCGCCGACGGAGCGCCGCCGTTTCTGGGCGCGATCTCGGCGAGCACGCTGCCCACCGCGACGGTCTCGCCCTCGGCGGCGAGGATCTTCACGAGCGTGCCCGCAGTGGGCGACGGGACCTCCGCGTCGACCTTGTCGGTCGACACGTCGACGATGGTCTCGTCGGCCTCGACGGTGTCGCCCTCCTGCTTGTGCCATTCGAGCACGGTGCCTTCGCGAACCGATTCGCCCATCGCCGGGAGCGTCACTTGAACTGTCGTGTTCACGGCCATGGCCTGGTGTCCACTCTAGAAGGTCCCTGGTCCCACGTGAACCGGGTATCCGCCTGCGACAAGATCAGCCATCACTTAGGCGTACACCCGCCCTCGGAGGGAGTTGCACCCGCGCATGACGACCCCCGGCTCCATCGATGTCGTTCTCGATCATCTCGCCCTCGCGCCGGCCGGCGCGGATGGCCGTCCCCGCCTGCTGCCGGGCTTTGAGGGCGTGCTCGCCGAGGCCGGCCAGATGCACGCGCCCGTGCGTCTGGTCCTGCTGGCCGCGCTCGACGACGACGCCGTGCGCGCGCTGCGGGAGATCCTGCCGCTCATCGAAGAGATCGCGCCGCTGGACGGCCTCGGGCCGCCCGCGGGCACCGGCCCGCACGTCTTCGTGGCCGCCGATCGCGTCCTGCGCGACGAGGCCGCGCAGGCCGGCTGGGAGCCGGTCGGGCATCCGGCGCTGGCACTGCCGCGGCTGCTGGGCCACAGACTGCAGTTCGCGCACCTGTCCGGCGACCTCGACCCCCTGCGCGCCGTCACCGGGGTCGTCCCGTACTGGATCGAGCGCGGCGAAGTTGGCGCGTGGGCGTTCGCCGTGCTGGCCGGCGAGGCGGTCGAGGCGGCGGCGGACGCCGGTATCGCGGTGCATCCCCTGGCGCTGCGCCACGAGGTCCAGGACGCGCTCCTCGTCCAGCTCGACGAGGGCGTGAACGCCGACGCCGCCCTCGCCGGCTACGCGCCGCTGTGGTCCGACGGCAGCCGGGCGCTGCTCGCGCTCGACGCGGACACGAGCCCCGACGAGATCCCGGCGCACGGCGCGCACGGGCACTTCCGCCTGCTGACCCCGACGCCGGAGCTGGTGCGCCCCGCGCGCGTCGCCCGCGCCCGGGCGGCGGCGGCTGCGCTCACGCTGACGACCGACGACGCCGCCGCCGCGCTCGCCGAGCCCGAGCCGGCGCCGGTCACCGCGCAGTCCTTCCGCGCCGACGTCGATCGCTACGCGGGCGCGGCGCCCCTGCGCGAGGGGCCGCCCGTGCGCTCGCGCCACAGCTCGCATCCCGACAACGCGCGCGCCGTGCGCGCGCTGCTCGACGACCTGCGCGAGCTCGGCCTGGCACCCGTCGCGCACGAGTTCACGTTCGGCCGGAGGCAGCTGCACAACGTCATCGCCGACGTCGCGGGCGAGGCGGCCAGCCTCGTCGTCGTCGGCTGCCACCTCGACTCGACGGCGGCGCGCGACCCCGGCTTCGACCCCGCCGGCGGGCCCGCCCGCGGCGCCGACGACGACGCCTCCGGGATGGCGGCGGTGCTGGCGATGGCACGCCATGTGGCCGCCGCGGCCGCGCGGCCGCACCACACCGTGCGGCTGTGCTTCTTCAACGCCGAGGAGTCCGGCCTCGTCGGCAGCCGCGCCTACGCGGCGTCGCTGAAGGCGACCGGCGCCGAGATCGCCGCGGTGATCTGCGTCGACATGATCGGCTGGAACTCCGACGACCGGCGCACGTTCGAGGTCCACGCCGGCTTCACCGATCCCGCCGTGCGCGACCTCAGCGCGCCGCTGGCCGCCGTCGTCGCGCGCGCGGCCGCACGCTTGGGCGCGCTGCCGCCCGCGCAGGTCTACACGGGCACGACGCCGACCGGCGGCAGCGATCCCACGCGCTTCGACGGCGCCATCAACCGCTCCGACCATGCGTCCTTTCAGGAGCAGGGCTATCCCGCCGTGCTGGTCAGCGAGGACTTCTTCCCCAACCGGCCCGGCGAGCCGGACGCCGACCCGAACCCGAACTACCACTCCAACGCCGACGCGGTGATCGACGCCGCCTACGGGGCCGACATCACGCGCGCCGTCAGCGTCGCGGTGCTCGAGCTGGCCGCCGGCTGAACGCGCGGCGCCGCGTCACGCGCCGGTCGGCGCGGGCTCGCCGGCCGGCGGAGCACCTGCCGCGTTCGCGCGGCTCTGGCGCCAGAACTCATAGGAGCCGATGAACGGGCCGATCCCGCCGAGCACCGCGACGGCGACCGCCAGGCGCAGGTCGATCACCCGTAGGCGCAGCGCGGCGAGGCAGGCGAGCGACATGGCGATCCAGCCCAGGCCGTGGGCCATGCCGAAGATCGCCTCCCAGCCCGACAGGCCCGGCACGAGCCAGACGACGAGCAGCACCGTGTAGACGGCCGAATGGATGAACGAGCCCCACTTCAGGCGCCCGAAGGTCAGCAGGCCGCTCATGCGGTGTGGGCGGCGAGCATGGCCGCCATCCGGCGCAGCGGCTCGTCGGCCTCCTGCGGCCAGTCGGCGACGTCCGCCGGCCACCAGGCGTAGTCGTCGTGCTCGTCGTCCATCGTGATCTCGGCGCCGTCGGGCAGCCAGGCGAGGCCGACGACCATGACGAGGCGGTGGGGCAGGCGCACGAGCGCCTCGACCGTCACGCGCTCGGGCTGCACCGACCACTCCTCGTCGAGCTCGCGGGTCAGCGTGTGGGCGGGGCTCTCGCCGACGTCGACCGCGCCGCCGGCGCCGAGCGCCCAGCGGCCGGGCCACGAGGACAGCCACGCCGCGCGGCGGCCGGCGAGCCAGCGCCCGTCGGCGGCACGGGTCACGGCGAGCGCCGCCATCGACTGCGAGGCATCGCCGTCGACGAGGCGCAGCGCCCAGCGGGCCGGCTGCAGCTCGAGCATGAGGTCCTCGCCGCGCTCGGCGTGCGCCACGAGGCGGCCCGACAGCCCGTCGTGGCTCGGCGAGCCGCGCTCGCGCAGCGCGGCGATCGCCGCGTCGGCAGCGTCGACCATGGGCTGCGGCGCGTCGTACTGCTCGTCGCGCCAGCGCGCGTGGACCCGGTCGGCCGGCCAGTGGCCGCGGGCGAGGATCGCCGGCTGCTGCATGCCCCCAACGATAGTTCCGCCGGTTGTGAACCGTTGGGCAGGGCCACTGGCACGCACGCCACCCGCATGAGAGACTGCACCCCGCGCGTGGGTCACAGGGGATGCGCGCGTTCCCCCTATGTACGAGCAACCAGCGGAACCCGCCGGACGGCGGAGCGAGGGTCCATGAGAGCACTTGTCACCGGCGGAGCGGGCTTCATCGGGTCCCATGTCGTCGACCGGCTGCTGGCCGAAGGCCACGAGGCGCGCGTGTTCGACGTGCGCGAAGGCTGCGAGCCTCGTCGCAAGCACTGCGAGTACGTCATCGGCGACCTGCTCGATCCCACCGACATCAACGCCGCGGCCCGTGGCTGCGACGTGATCATCCACCTCGCCGCCGCGGCCGACGTCGGCCTCGTCGCCAAGGACCCGACCGGCTCGGAGGCGCTGAACTCGCGCGGCACGCTCAACGTGCTCGAAGCCGCCCGCGCGACCGGCGCGCGCGTCGTCTACGCCTCGACGATCTGGGTCTACTCCGACGTCCGCGCCACCGAGGTCGACGAGGACTCCGAGCTCGGCCTGCCCTCCCACCTCTACACGGCGACGAAGCTCGCGGGCGAGATGTACTGCCGCTCCTACGGCGAGCTCTACGACGTGCCGTCGACGATCCTGCGCTTCGGCATCCCCTACGGCCCGCGCGCCCGGCCCGCCGCCGTGCTGCCGATCTTCGTCAACAAGGCGCTGGCCGGTGACCCGATCACGATCGCCGGCGACGGGCTGCAGTCGCGCCGCTTCGTCTACGTCGAGGACCTCGCGGAGGGCGTCGTGCGCGCGCTGCGCCCCGAGGCCGCAGGCCGCGTCTACAACCTCGTCGGCGAGGAGGAGACGACCGTCCGCGACATCGCCGAGGCCGTGAAGAGCGCGATCGGCGACGTGCCGATCGTCCACACCCCGGGCCGGGCGGCGGACTTCGCCGGCGCGACGGTGTCCGGCGAGCGGGCCGCCGCCGAGCTCGGCTGGCGCCCGCAGACGTCGTTCGCCGAGGGCGTCGAGCGCTACGTCGCCTGGCACATCGAGGACGCTGCGGCCCGGTCGGCCGTCGCTGCGCAGGCGGCGGACGCGCCCGCCGTCGCCGTCGCCGCGCCCGCGCCGCCACTGCCGGCCCGCATCCGCGCCTCGCGCCCCGGGCGCGCGATCGCCTCCCACGCCCAGTCGGCCGTCAGCGGCGTCCTGGCGCTCATCGTCTACGGCTACCTCATGATCTCGATCGGGCTGCTCGCCGACGAGATGCACACGGTGATCGTCGTCGCCGTGCTCGCGGTCGTGGCGACGCTGTCGACGCGCTCGACGCAGGCGAAGGTCGCCGTCTGGCTGACCGCCGCCGTCGGCGCCGCGCTGCTCATCCCGCCCCAGCCCACGGGCGTGCTGGACATGCACCAGCTCAACCTGCCGCTGCTCGCCCTGGCGCTGACCGGCGCGGGCTTCGTGCTGCTGGCCTCGGCGAGCGGTCGCCGGGGCGAGCTCGAGCTCGCCGAGCAGGGCGAGCGTTGACGCCGCCGGGGGTCAGGCCCGACCACGAGCGGTTCGCGATCGGCTTCGATCAGCGCGATCGCGCGCGCCTGCACGAGCTCTGGGACGGGGTCATCGACTCCAACCGCTGGAGCGAGGGCGAGCTGACACAGGCCTTCGAGACGGCCTGGGAGGCACACAACGCGCTGCCCGCCGTGGCGACCTCGAGCTGGACCGGCGGCGCGCTGGCCGCGCTGCAATGGGCGCAGGTGCGCGGCCGCAACGTCGTCGTGCCGTCGAACACGTTCATGGCCACGCCGCTCGCCGTGCTCGCCGCCGGCGCGACGCCGGTGTTCGGCGACTGCCGCCGCGACGACCTGTGCCTGTCGCTGGCCGAGACCGAGCGGCTGATCGACGCCCACGACCCCGCCGCGGTGTTCCTCGTCCACATCGGCGGCCACATCGCCTTCGACGCGCCGGCGATCGCGGCGCTGTGCGCGGACCGTGGCGTCAAGCTCATCGAGGACTGCGCGCACGCCCACGGCGCGTCGTGGAACGGCGCGCGGCCGGGCACGTACGGCGACGCGGGGATCTACTCGATGTACGCCACGAAGACGGTCTCCACCGGTGAGGGCGGCGTGCTCGTCTCCCGCCATCCCGAGCTCATCGAGCTCGCGCGCGGGTTTCGCAACTACGGCAAGCCCGACCACGCCCAGCCGGGGCTGAACTTCCGCATGAGCGAATTCACGGCCGCGATCGGGCTCGTGCAGACCGAGCGCCTGCCCGAGATCGTGGCGTGGAAGAACGAGCTCGCGCGGACCGTCCTCGACACGCAGTTCCCGGGCCATCTCGAGGTGCCCGACGGGATGGTCTCCGGCCTGTACAAGTACATCGTCTTCGACTGGCTGGAGCGCTCGACCGGGCGCGTCTACGACCAGCCGTGCCACCGCATCATGGGGACCGGCGACGACCTGCCCAACAGCGACTGGGTGGCGCGGAACCACTCCTGCCCGCCGCTGTACTACCGCCCCGCAGCGGACTAGACGGCGGCGACGGCGCGCAGTCCGCGGCGTTGCAGCTCCTCGAGGATGAGCGGCAGCGCGGCGGCCGTCCGCTCCCAGGAGCCGGGCGAGGCGTAGTGGTCGGCGTCGTGGAGCAGCACGACGTCGCCTTCGCTGACCGAGCGGGTCGCGCGGGCGGCGATCCCGGACGGCGTGGCGCGCGCCGGCCAGTCCCGCCCCCAGGCCGACCACAGCAGCGCCGTCCAGCCGCGGCGGCGGGCCTCGGCGAGCGCGAGCGGGGAGAAGATCCCGTACGGCGGGCGGTATAGCGTCGGCGCCGTGCCGGCGATCTCGGAGACGAGCAGCGCGCAGCGGTCGAGGTCGTCGCGCAGCGCGCGGCGCGTGCGCAGGCTCGTGCAGACGTGGCGGTCGCCGTGGACGGCGAGCCGGTGCCCGGCGGCGACGATCTCGCGCGCGACGCCCGGATGCGCGCGCAGCTGCTCGCCGACGACGAAGAACGTCGCCCGGGCGCCGGCCGCGGCGAGTGCGGCGAGCACAGCGGGCGTGCCGCGCGGGTGCGGCCCGTCGTCGAACGTCAGCCCGACCGCGCCCGAGCCGAGCGGCAGGCGCCGCGCGATGCCGAGCACGTCGCACAGCGCCGGCAGGTGCGCGGCGGGGGCCGGCGCCGCCCAGGCGACGAGCCCCGCCGCGCCCACGCCACCCGCGAGTCGGCGTAGGTTCACGGCGCGCCCATGCTGACCGGCATCCTGCTCACGCTCGCGGCGGCGGCCTGCTTCGAGGCCTCGTACGTCCTGCAGACGCTCGAGGTGCGCGCCGTGCCGACGATGGCGCACGCGAGCTTCGGGGCGCTGCGCAGGCTCGCCGCGCGGCCCGTCTGGCTGGGCGCGATCGTTCTCGGCCTCGCCGGATTCGGGCTGCAGGTGCTGGCGCTGCGCCACGTGCCGCTCTCGCTGGCGCAGCCGCTGCTCGCCGTCGGCCTGCTCGGCCTGCTCGCCTTCAGCGCGACGGTGCTCGGCGAGCACGTCGGCCGCCGCGAGATCGGCGCCGTGTTCGCGATCATCGCGGGCGTCACGGCGATCGCGCTCGCCGACCCGCAGCGCGGCGAGGACGCCGCCCCCGGACTCGCCTTCCTGCTCGTCGCGGGCGCGCTGGGGCTGCTGGCCCTGAGCGCGTTCGTCCCCCGCGCCCAGCGCTCGGGCTCCATCGGGCTGCTGGCGGCGGCGGTCGCCGCCGACGCGCTCGCCGCGCTCGCCGCCGCGCAGGCGGCGCGGGCGCTGCCCGAGGCGCTTCCGGCGCTGGTCTGGTGCCTGCTCGCCGCGGGCGGCGGGATCGCCGCCGTCGCGGCGGAGAGCGCGGTGCTGCAGCGCCGCGGCGCCGCGCGCGTGGCGCCGATCGTGCTCGCCGGGCAGGTCGCGGTGCCGGTCGCCCTCGCGCCGCTCGTCATCGGCGAGCGCTGGGGCGACGCGCCGTTGCTCGTGTGCGGCCTGGCGCTCGTCATCGCCGGCAGCGCGCTGCTGGCCGCGTCAGCCGGCGTGAGCCGGCTCGCGCTCGGCCATGCCGAGCACGAGGTCGGCGGCGGCGGGTAGCTCGGGAAGCTGGGGACCGAGCGGCGGCGCGTTGATCGCGTGCACGAGCGCGTGGGCGAGCTGCGGGCGGGTCTTCGCCACCGCGACGAGGCCGAGCTTCTCGTAGGCGCGGTTGTTGAAGCGGATGTGACCGCGCGGCCAGCCGTAGGAGATCACGCGCGTGTCGCACATGAGCGCCTCGAGCACGGTCAGGCCGGCCGTCGCGTGGATGAGCACGTCGGCGGCCGCGAGCAGCAGGAGCATCTTGTCGGTGAAGCCCCAGATCTGGACGCGCTCGTTGGCGCCGTACGCCGCCTCCATCCGCGCCCGCGCCTTCTCGTTGTTGCCGACGAGGACGATCACCGTCCCGGCGCTGTAGTGCAGCGCCGTGTCCGTGGCGCCCCTCAGGTCGCCGACGCCCCAGCCGCCGCCCGAGACCACGACGAGCGAGCCGCGCGTCGAGAGCCCGAGCGCCTCGCGGGCGACGTTGCGCTCGGGCGGATCGGTGAAGCGCGGGTCCGAGGTCAGGCCGTGGACGGCCTGCACGCGGGTGTGCGGGCCCGCCCAGCGGCGGACCTCGCCCTCGGACTCCGGGTGCGTGATGAGGTGCAGGTCGACGCCGGGAGACGCCCAGTAGTGCAGCGCCGCGAGGTCGGTGATGGCCGCCACGACGGGGGTCTGCAGCGTCCCCTCCAGGCGCATGCGTCCGAACAGCTCCGTCCAGATCGGATACGTCGAGACGATGACGTCGCTCGGGTGGGCGTCGAAGTACGCCGCGAAGCGCTTGCGGGAGACGAGCTCCATGCCGCGCATGCCGGCGTTGCGCAACGGGGTCAGGCGCGTGCTGAGCGTGTAGCCGGCCTCGAAGAGGACGCTGCCCACTCTGGTGTCCAGCCCGCCCGAGGAGGCGCCGCCGATGACGGCGCGCATGACCGGCCCGGAGATCGGCAGCCCGTCGATGACATCGACCTGCGCGCCGCGCTCGCGCAGCGCGCCGGCCAGGACCTCGGCGGGGACGTCGTGCCCGGCGCCGATGGAGGCGGAGAAGATGGAGACGGTCGTCATGGTTGGGGTTATCTTCGCAGCGTGCGTCTGATCCGGCCCGACCACTGATGCGCCGGCGCAAGCACTGGGGCTGGGGCTACGAGGACGACGGCTGGTCGACCGCGCAGCTGCGCGTCGCCGCGCCGGGCCTGGAGGAGCACCTGCGGATCGCCGGTGACGGCGAGGTGCGCGAGCCCGTGCCGCTCGACGAGGTCGACCTCCCGCCGCCGCGCGTCGCGGCGCCCGAGGCGCTGAGCGCGATCTGCGCGAGCGACACGTACGCGCGCGCCTCGCACGCGTGGGGCAAGTCCTACAGCGACGTCGTGCGCGGCTTCAACGGCGAGTTTCGACTTCCCGCCCGACGTCGTCGCGCGCCCGCGCGGCGAGCGCGACGTCGAGGCCGTCCTGGAGTGGGCCGCGGACGCCGAACCTCGCCGTCGTCCCCTACGGCGGCGGGACGAGCGTGACCGGCGGGGTGCAGTGCGAGGTGCCCGGCGCGCTTCGACGGCGTCGTGTCGCTCGACCTCTCGGCGATGGACCGCGTGCTGCGCATCGACGACGTCTCGCGCGCCGCGCTCATCCAGTGCGGCGCGACCGGGCCGGGTCTGGAGCAGCAGCTGCGCGCGCTGGACCTGACGATGCGCTTCTACCCGCAGTCCTTCGAGCTGTCGACGCTCGGCGGCTGGATCGCGACGCGCGCCGGCGGGCACTTCGCCACCGTCGAGACGCGCGTCGACGACCTCGTCGAGTCGGTGCGCGCGATCACGCCGACCGGCGAGTGGCAGTCGCGGCGCCTGCCCGGATCGGGCGCGGGCGTCTCGCCGGACCGCATGCTGCTCGGCTCGGAGGGCATCCTCGGCGTCCTCACCGAGGCGTGGGTGCGCGTCCGGCCGCGCCCGCAGGCCAACTCGCTCGCCGCCGTGCGGTTCGCGACGTTCGCCGCGGGGATCGACGCGCTGCGGGCGATCGCGCAGTCCGGCCTGCGGCCGTCGAACTGCCGCCTGATCGATGCCGAGGAGGCGCGCATGACCGGTGCCTCCGACGGCAACGCGTCGCTGCTCGTGCTCGGCTTCGAGGGGGCGTCGGAGGCGGTCATGCCGGTCGGCGAGCTGCTCGACCGGGCGCTGCACCTGTGCGCCGAGGCCGGCGGCGAGTGGGACGACGCGGCCGTGCGCCGGCCGCGCTTCGCCGGCGATCCGGCCGGCAGCGGCGACGCCGTCGGCGCCTGGCGGGCGGCGTTCTTCCGCGCCCCCTACCTGCGCGACGCGTTCGTCGCTATGGGGATCCTCAGCGAGACGTTCGAGACCGCGGTCACCTGGGAGCGCTTCGCCGGGCTGCATGCCGCGGTGATCGCCGCGGCGGGCGAGGCGATCGGGCCGGCCGGGCGGATCACCTGCCGCATCTCGCACGTCTATGCCGACGGCGCGGCGCCGTACTTCACCGTGCTGGCCCCGGCGCGGCGCGGCGAGGAGGTCGCGCAGTGGGCGCAGATCAAGGCCGTCGTCAGCGACGCGCTGCTCGGCGCGGGCGGCACGATCACCCACCACCACGCGGTCGGCCGCGACCACCGGCCGTGGTATGACCGTCAGCGCCCGGACGCCTTCGCCGGGGCGCTGCGCGCGGCGAAGCTCGCCGTCGATCCCCGCGGGCTGCTCAACCCCGGGGTGCTGATCGACGACGTGGGCGCGGGTTAGCGCGTCAGCGCGGGAGGAAGACGACGCGGTCCTGCAGGCGCTCGACGGCGTTTCCGTCGAGGTCGACGAGGCCGCCGAGCTCGTGCACCGACGCGAAGCCGTTGAGCTCGGCGCGCAGCTCGACGATCCGGGTGGCCAGCGCCTCGTCGATGCCCGGCAGGCTGGTGAGCGCGGCGGCCGACGCGTTGTTGACGTCGACGAGCCCCGCGGCGCGCGCACCGGGGCGGTCCGGGCGGCCGATGCCAAGCTCGATCGCGAGGTCCGGCTGCTCTGCGGCGATGCGCTGACCCTCGCGGCGTTCCTCCAGGCGCTGCTCGGCGGCCTCGCGCTCGCGCGCGAAGGAGGAGGCCGTCTCGCTGGCGTACGCGGGGCGGATCGTCAGCGTGGTGGCGAGCGCGCCGACCCAGCCGAGGATGATCAGCAGCCCGCCTCCGGCCCCGCCGTCGCTGACGATCGCCAGGACCCAGCCGACGAACACGACGACGCTCCACAGCACACCGGCGGCGATCCAGCGCGGGCGGCCGCGCTGCTTGCCCGGGACGATCGGCGTCCACGCCCCCAGCCCCATCGGGGTGGCGGAGACCCACACCCACCACGGGACCCGATTCATGGCGCGGGAGGATACGCCGCGCTACGGTTAACGGCAGCGATGCTGAGCCCGACCGAGAAGATCGCCGCCAACCTGCGCGCCTTTCAGATCGCGCTGAACTCCCACGACCGTGAGAACCCGACGCACACCGCGCACGGGATCGGGCTGTCGCACTTCGACATGGAGCGGCTCGGCTTCGACGAGGGCGAGGAGGTCCTCCCGGGGATCACGATCCACGGCGACGACGGCGAGACCGGCAACTTCCGCGTGCTCTGCGACGGCGACCATCTCGAGGAGAAGGAAGCCGAGGCGGCCGAGATGCTCGACGCCGTCGCGACGCAGCCGGCGATGGTCCCGGTCGGCACGCCGCCGGCCGAGCGCGAGCGCGACGGCGAGCGGGAGCGCGACGGCGAGCGGGAGCGCGAAGACCCGTAGGCCGCTTCAGCCGGCGTCGAGCTCGACCTCGACGCCCTCGCCACTGAAGCAGACCAGGCCGGCGATCTTCATCGCCTCCGCACGCGGCAGCTCGTAGCTGTGCGCGGCGTCGTGGAGCGTCTCGCCGCCCGCGTGGACGTGCCAGTAGATCGCGTCGCCGATGTACGGGTCGGTCGTCGTCGTGTCGCTTGGGCGCAGGTGGCCGGCCACGACGGCGTTGCGCGGCAGGTACGCGCGCACGGGCATGCTCGTCTCGAAGACAAGCGTGGGGCGCGTGCTCTGCGCGACGAGCTCGCCGGCGGCGGTGACCCTGACCGCGCGCGAGCTCGTGTGCACGTCGACGCGGTGGTAGGGGTCGCGCAGGCCGCCGGCGACCGGCTCGTCCTCGACGAGCCAGCGGTCGACGCGGCCGGGATACAGCGCGACGTAGCCCTGCAGCCAGAGGGCGGTCTCGATAGGCGTCTCATAGCCCCAGACGGCGTCCTCACGCACGTCGTCGCCGACGCGCAGCGACCAGTACGACGCATCGCCCTTGAACGGGCAGTGCGACGTCGTGTCCGTGCGCTCCAGCAGCGCCTGGTCGAGGTCCTCGATCGGCACGTAGGCCACCGGCCGGATCCCGGTCTCGTGCAGCAGATGCGCGCGGCGGGTGTCGAGCACGAGCGTGTCGCCGACGTAGGCGCGCAGCCGGCGCGCGTCGGGCTCGAAGAGGATCTTGTGCGCCGGCGACTCGATCGTGTAGTTCGTGTGCGCCGTCGTGCGGCCGAGCGGGCCGCCGCCCTGAGTGAGGCTCATGCGCTCTGCACCTGCAGCTCCTTGCCGAACGCGCGATCGAAGAGCTCGACCTCGCGCTGCGCCGCCCAGCGCTCGACGGACGCCGTTCCCTCCGCCTCGAGCTCGAGGCGGATCGTGCCGTTGCCGGCGGCGATGTGCGCGGCACGCACGCTCTGGTCGCGGCTGCGCTCGAGGTCCTCGGCGAGCCTGAGCAGGATCGACAGGCGGTCCAGGCGCGCGTCGTCGCCGTCGCCGGCCAGCGGCGCGAGCTCGCCGAGGTTCGGCATGCCCTTGCGGTGATAGCGCGCTGCCTGCGCGACGAGCGCGACCTCGCGGGGATCGAAGCCCGGCAGCCCGGCGTTGAGAATGAGATACCTCGAGTGCTTGTGGTGGTCGTCGTAGTCGACGGACATGCCGATGTCGTGCAGCACGCAGGCGCAGAAGAGCAGCTCGCGCTCCCAGCGATCGCCGGGGTGCAGGCCGAGCTCGGCGAGCTCGTCGAAGAGCGTCAGCGCCAGCGTGGCCAC
This sequence comes from uncultured Actinomycetes bacterium, assembly GCA_963751065.1. Lineage (GTDB taxonomy): Bacteria > Actinomycetota > Thermoleophilia > Solirubrobacterales > Solirubrobacteraceae > CADCVQ01. The sequence goes on along the minus strand of CAVVTD010000006.1, from coordinate 93,723 downwards.
GTGCTGGGTGTGCTCGGGGCTGACCTGGTAGCGGGCGGCGAGGTTCGTGACGCTCGCCGCGCGCACGTCGTCGAACAGCGGCGGGTCGCCGGAGAGGTGCTGGCTGAAGAAGACGCCCTCGCGCAGGCCCGCCTCGGTGACCGTGATCGCGTCGAACTCGCCGTGCTCGAGCACGGTCTGCACGACGATCGCGCCGGCCAGGATGAGGTCGGCGCGCGCGTACTTGATGCCCTTGACGTCGCCGCGCTCGTCGGCGGGCAGCTCGGCGAGGATCTCGATGAGGTCGTCGAGATCGTCGCGGTGGATCTCGAAGCCCTGGATGCCGCCGAGCGAGGGCAGGCCGATCTGGGCCTGGATCGCGGCGGCGAGGTTGCGCATGGTGCCGCCGATCCCGACGATCTGGCGACCGGAGCGCGCCAGCCATCCGGCGTCTTTGGCAAGCGTCTCGTGCACGTGCGCGCGCAGCGCCTTGCGCGCCTTCTTCGACGGCGGATCGTCCTCGGAGAGGAAGTGCTCGGTCATCCGCACGGCGCCCAGCGGCCAGGAGCCGAGATGGCCGGGGTGCCGGCTCTTCACCTCGACGAGCTGCAGCGAGCCGCCGCCGAGGTCGAACACGGCGCCGTCGGTGAGCGTCGTCGAGTTGACCGCGGCGAGGTAGCCGTAGTAGGCCTCCTCCTCGCGGCTGAGGACTCTGACGTGCAGCCCCGTCTCCTCGCGGACGCGATCGAGAAAGGTCTGCTGGTTTGAGGCGTCGCGGATCGCGCTCGTGGCGACGGCCTGGATCTGTTCGCGGGTGATGCGGGTCGCCGAGCAGAAGTGGGCGAAGACGTCGGCGGCCTCCAGCGCGCGCTTCATCGGCGCCTTGCCGAGCTTGCCCGTCGCGTCGAGCCCCTCGCCGATGCGCACCGGCAGGTAGATCTCGTCGGTGCGCTTCCACCAGCCGTCGGCGGCCGTGAAGACGACGAGCCGAAACGAGTTCGAGCCCATGTCGATGACCGCCGTGCGCTCCTGTGGCACGAGTGGAGCTTAGAGATGGGCTCGGTGGGCGTCGGGGCGCCTTATGCACGTGGTGCGTGTACAAGGCGACCCGACGTCGTGCGCCGGGCGGCGCTGGGGGGCGAACTTCGAGGTCTGGCCGCCTTATGCACGTAGTGCGTGTAGAAGTCGACCAGCCCCGAGCCGATGCTGTTGTCGCCGCCCACGCGGCCCGCCAACACGGCGTCGTAAGCCGCCGCCAGCTCGTCGAGGCGGGACTCACGCGCAGCGCCATCGAACACCGGCTGCGGATCGGCTGGCTGCATTGCGTCTATCGCGGCGTCTACGCCGTCGGACATCCGCCGCTCACGCGCGAGGCCAGGTGGATGGCCGCAGTTCTGGCGTGCGGCGACGATGCCGGCCTCAGCCACGCCTGCGCCACCGCGCTGCCGGCGTATGGATCGACGTGACCGTGCCGACCCGCGCCGGCCGCAAGAAGCGTGACGGGTTGCGCATCCACCGTTGTGGCACGCTCACCGCCACGGACATCACCACACATCGAGGCATCCCCGTCACCTCGGTCGCCCGGACGCTGCTCGACGTCGCCGCAACACTGACGGCGCGCGCCATCCCAACCACCCCGGCGCCGCGCCGTTGCGACGGGCGCTCGCGTTGTACCGCCACGAGGAGCTGACCCGATCAGACCTCGAGGCGCTGTTCCGTTCGATGTGCGACGCCCACGGGATCGAGCACCCGTTCGTCAACCACGTCGTGGAGGGCAAGGAGGTCGACTTCTACTGGCCCGAGCAGCGCGTCATCGTCGAGACAGACGGGCGTGGCACGCACTTCACGCTCGCTGCCTTCGAGCGCGACCGTGCCCGCGACGGGCACCTCCTCGCGCTCGGCTACCGGGTGCTGCGCTGTACGGATCGCCAGCTCCAGACCGACCCGACCAGCGTCGCGGGCACGCTGTGCGCCGTGCTCCGAGCGGCGTAAGGTGTAATGCGATGGCCGCGCTTCGCGCCATGACCGCTGACGAGCTGTTGCAATACAGCCACGAGCCGTACCGCACGGAGCTCATTGCCGGAAGGCTGGTGGAGATGGAGCCGGCCGGCGCACTGCACGGAGTCCTCGCAGCACAGATCTGCGGGCTGCTCACCGCGCACGTCCTGCCCCGTCGCCTCGGACGGGTCTTCGGGGCCGAGACGGGCTTCGTGCTCGAGTCAGATCCGGACACCGTCCGCGCGCCCGACGCGAGCTTTGTCTCGCGCGAGCGCGTCGAGGCGACGGGCATCCCTGCCGGCTACTGGCCCGGTCCGCCCGACGTCGCGTTCGAGGTGACGTCTCCAGGGGACCGGCGCGGCGAGGTGGAGAGCAAGACGCGCTCCTGGCTGGACGCCGGCACGCGCGCCGTCGTGATCATCGACCCGACGAAGCGCCGCGTGACCGTGCACCGGCCGGGCGCAGCCGTTGAGCGCCTCGCGGGCGCCCAGCGACTCGACCTCGACGACATCCTGCCCGGCTTCGCGCCGAGCGTGGACGAGCTGTTCGCGTAGCCGGCGCCGCCGCTACGAGTGGCGCTCGATGAGCTCGATCCGGTAGTCGTCCGGATCGCGCACGAAGCACAGCAGCGAGCCGCCCTCGCGGACGCGGTACGGCGGCTTCTCGGGCTCGATGCCCTGCTCGGCCAGCGCGCTGAGCGTCTCCTCCATGTCGTCGATCGTCAGCGCGATGTGGTTGTAGCCGCTGCCGTGCGTGTACTCCGAGACGCCGTGGTTGTAGGTCAGCTCGAGGCGATCGCCGTCGCCGGGCAGGCCCATGAAGACGTTGATGGCCTCGTCGCGGATCGGCTTGCGGCCGCGCTCCTCGAACCCAAGCGCCTCGTAGAAGGCGACTGATCGATCGATGTCGCCGATGCGATAACACGTATGGATGAGCTCCTTGGCAGGCATGAGCCACACGTTACCCTCAGGTCCATGCTGATCGAACGCTCCATGTCGGACGGCTTTCTGACGAACACGTACCTCGTCGCCAGCGAGCCCGGAGCGGCGGGGTTCCTCGTCGACGCCGGCGGCCCGATGGCGCCGCTGTTCGAGGCCGCCGAGCGCAACGACGTCGACGTCACGCACCTGCTGCTCACCCACCACCATCACGACCACGTCTGCGATCTGGACGAGGTCACCGAGCGCTATCCGGACATCGTGATCCTCGCGCACCCAGACGAGCCGCTCGACGCCGAGCCGTTCGCGCCGCTGACCATCGGCGGCCTCGACGTCGACGCCGTTCACACGCCCGGGCACACCAAGGGCATGCTGAACTTCACCGTCGCAGGCCACGTCTTCACCGGCGACACGCTCTTCAAGAACTCGGTCGGCGGCGTCAACGCGCCCGGCAGCACGTCCTACGCCGACATCAAGGCGTCGATCATGGACACGCTCATGGGCCTCGACCACGCCACCGAGGTGCATCCCGGCCACACCGACCCGACGACGATCGGCGACGAGTGGGAGAACAACGCGTTCATCCGCGTCTGGCGTGGGCTCGATCCCGAGGGCGACGAACAGGTCACCGTCCAGGGCAAGCCGGCGACGCTCGTCGTCTTCGGCGACGACTACGACGGCGGCCACAAGGCCTGGGTGCGCTGGCCCGACGGCCGCGACGACATCGTGCCCGGCTCGCGCGTCGAACGCACCGCCGGGTAGCACGGTACTCCGAGCCTCGGCCCGGAACCGTCGCGCGACATGGCCAAGAAGGACGCAATCCCCACCTCGCGGCTCAGCCGCTCCTCGAAGGTCGGCAAGCTCGCCGCCACGCAGGCGGCCAAGCAGATGGGCACGCGCGCGGGCAACGTCGCGCGGCGCAGCGAGGAGAGCCGCGAGGCCGCGCTGGCCAAGCGCCAGCTCGAGACCGCCGAGCAGATCGTCGCCGCGCTGGGGACGATGAAGGGCGCGGCGATGAAGCTCGGCCAGGTGATGTCGTTCCTCGACGTCGGCCTCGTCCCCGAGGAGTACCGCGAGGAGTTCCAGGCCAAGCTCGCCGAGCTGCGCGACGCCGCGCCGAAGGTCGGCTGGAAGGACATGAAGAAGGTCATCGAGGGCGAGTACGGCGAGCGCGATCGAGCAGGTCTTCCACACCTTCGACCCGGTGCCGATCGCCGCGGCCTCGATCGGCCAGGTCTACAAGGCGCGCCTGCACGACGGGCGCGACGTCGCCGTGAAGGTGCAGTACCCCGGCGTCGCCCAGGCCGTCCGCGCCGACATGCAGAACCTCGGGATCATCCTGCGGCTCATGAAGATGGTCGCGCCGGGCCTCGATCCCAAGGCGATGGGCGACGAGATCCGCTCGCGCATCGACGAGGAGCTCGACTACGAGCTCGAGGCGCAGAACCAGCGCACGGTCGCGCGCCTGTACCGCAACCACCCGTTCATCGTCGTGCCCGCGGTCATCACCAGCCTCTCGCACGAGAAGGTCATCGTCAGCGAGTTCGTCCAGGGCCGCGGCTTCGAGGAGCTCAAGCAGCTGCCCCAGGACGAGCGCAACCGCCTCGGCGAGATCGTCTACCGCTTCTACTTCGGCTGCATGTACCGCCACCACCAGTTCTCCGGCGACCCGCATCCCGGCAACTCGCTGCTGCTCGACGACGGGCGCATGGCGTTCTTCGACTTCGGCCTGTTCAAGCGCATCCCGGCCGAGATCGCCGAGTTCGAGCTGAAGATCCAGCGCATCGCGCGCGAGGGCGACGGCGAGGCGCTCATCGCGCACCTGCACGAGGGCGGCTTCATCGCCAAGCCCGAGCTGTACACGCCCGAGGGGATCCTCGAGCAGGTTCGCGACATGACGTGGTGGTACCTCGACGACGAGGAGGTCGCGCTGACGCCGGAGATCGCCACCGAGGTGATGATCGAGATGTCCGACCCGCGCTCCTCGCACTTCGCGAAGATGCGCCACGAGACGCTGCCGCCCGACCATCTCTTCGGCCGGCGCCTGGAGATGCTCACGCTCGCCGTCATGAGCCAGCTGCGCTCTCAGGGCAACTGGCACCGCATCGCCCGCGAGTGGATCTACGGCGATGAGCCGGTCACCGAGCTCGGCCGCCAGGAGGCCGAGTTCTACGCCGCGCACCCGCCGGCGGCGGTCGTGCGCGGCGCCGCGTGACCCGGCGCGCAGCCCGCTGGCGCATCGCCGCGCTCGTCGCCGCTCTCGGGATCGTGTTCGCGCTCGTCGCGACGAGCGGCGGCCTCTCGTCGGACCGCGTGCGCGACGCCATCGACCCGCTCGGCGCCGCGGCGGTGCCGATCTTCATCCTGACGAGCGCGCTGCTGACCTGCGCGCTGTTCCCCGGCCCGCTGCTGGCGGGGGCCAGCGGCCTGCTGTTCGGCACCGCGCTCGGCACGCCTGTGGCGATCGCGTCCGCGACGCTCGGCGCCGTGCTCGCGTTCTGCATTGCGCGCTTCGTCGCGCACGACGCCGTCGAGACGCTCACCGGCGAGCGACTGGCGCCGGTGCAGGAGTGGATCGAGCGGCGCGGCTTCTGGGCCGTGCTCTACGCGCGGATCGCGCCCGGCGTGCCGTACTCGCTCGTGAACTACGCGGCCGGCCTGACCCGGGTCAGCCTGCTCGGCGTTCGCGGCGGCGACGGCGATCGGCGTCGCGCCGCGCGCCTTCGCCTACACCGCGCTCGGCGGCTCGCTCGACGACCTCGCCTCGCCGGAGGCGATCATCGCGTATCGTGGCGCTCGTCGTGATGGCGCTGACCGGCGTCGTGCTGCTGCGCGCCGAGCGCAGCCGTGCGCAGCGGCGGCCGGCTCGCGCAGCTACAGCTGCTGGACCTGAAAGAGCGAGGTCGAGCCGGGCACGCCGCTCGGCAGCCCGGCGGTCACCGCGACGCGCATGCCGCGCGAGCACCAGCCGAGCTCGACGACGCGCCGGCAGGCGTCGAGCAGCAGCTCCTCGGTGACCGAGTGCTTGCGCAGGAACTCGCCGCGCACGCCCCACATCAGCCCGCAGCGGCGGACGGTCTCGCGGCCGGGCGAGAGCGCGTAGATCGGGACGGTCGGGCGGTGGGCGGAGACGAGGCGCGCCGAGCGGCCCGACAGCGTCGGCACGACGATCGCGTCGAGCTCGAGCTCGCGGGCGGCCATGCAGACCGAGTAGGCGACGGTGTAGGACGGATCGCGCGCGTCGCGGTGCACGCGGTGCTCGTTCCAGCGGCGGTACGGCGCGGCCGTCTCGGTCGTCGTGGCGATCGAGGCCATCATCGCGATCGCCTCGACCGGGTAGGCGCCGATCGCCGTCTCCTGGGAGAGCATGACCGCGTCGGTGCCGTCGAGGATCGCGTTGGCGACGTCGGCCACCTCGGCGCGCGTCGGCCGCGTGGAGGCGACCATCGAGTCGAGCATCTGCGTCGCGGTGATCGACGGGCGCGCGAGGCGCCCCGCGCAGGCGAGCAGCTCCTTCTGGACGATCGGCACGCGCTCGATCGGCAGCTCGATGCCGAGGTCGCCGCGCGCGACCATGACGCAGTCGGCGGCGCGGATGATCTCCTCGGCGCGCTCGACGGCCTGCGGCTTCTCGATCTTCGCGATGAGCGGCAGGCGGGTGTGCTCGCGCAGGAACGCGATGTCCTCGGGCGAGCGCACGAACGACAGCGCGACCATGTCGACGCCGATCTTCTCGCCGACCGCGAGGTGCGCGAGGTCCTCCTCGGGGACGGTCGGCAGCTCCTCGAGCGGGCCGGGGATGTTCAGGCCCTGGCGCGACGCGACGGCGCCGCCGACCTCGACCTCGGCCTCGAGCTCGCATCGCCTCCGCGCGCACGTCGCGCACGCGCATCCGCACGCTGCCGTCGGCGAGGTACATGACGTCGCCGGGCTTCATCGCGCCGATGAGCTCGGGCCGCGCGACCGACATCCGGGTCGCGTCGCCGACGCCGTCCTCGCCGCAGGCGAACACGACGCGGTCGCCGGGCTTGAGGTCGACGTGGTCGTCGCGCAGCGCGCCGATGCGCAGCTTCGGGCCGGGCAGGTCCTGGAGGATCGCGACCGGCCGGCCGACGCGGCCCGCGGCGTTGCGCACGCGCTGGGCGGTCTCGGCGTGCTGCTCGGCGGTGCCGTGCGAGAAGTTCAGCCGCGCCACGTCCATGCCCGCCGCGACCATCCGCTCGAGCGTCTTGGGATCGCGCGAGGCGGGGCCGATCGTGGCGACGATCTTCGTGTGGCGCTGCACCTGTCGAGCCTACTCAGCGGCGCGATGTCCGGCCGGTTACAGCCCTGAACTGCAGGACCTCGATCTCGCAGCGCGGTCCGGGCGCGTGGGCGAGACGGGCGTCAGCGGTGACCAGCACCACGTCGAGCAGTTCTGCGAGCGCCACATAGGCGGCGTCGTAGACGGTGAGGTTGTCCCGCAGCTCCCAGCAGCGCGCCAGCAGCGGCGCATGCGGGGCGCGGCGCAGCGGCAATTGCACGAGATCGAACCGGGCGAGCTCGGCGCGGCGGACGTCGAGCGCGCCGGCACGCAGCTGCCGGCGTATCACCGAGAGCGTTTCGAGGTCGATCAGCTCGGGGGCGACCAGCGCGTGGTCGAGCAGGCGCGCACGCGCAACGTCGCCGTCGGCGCCGTCGTCTGCGAGCGCCGGCGCAAGAACGCTGGCGTCAACGACGAGCACGTTCCTCGCGCAGCAGCTCGGTGGCCGCCACGAACGGGACCGAACCGCCCGCCCGGCCGCCGGCCCGCTCGAGGACCTCGTCGACGGTCGGCGCGCTCGCCTCGGCGATCAGGCGGCTGCGCAGATACTCCTGCAGCGACTGATGAGCGGCCGCCGCCCGCCGGCGCAGAACCGCGTGCGTCTGCTCTGGGACATCTTTGATCTGGATGCTCTTGGCCATGGCGCCATAGTGGCGCCAACGGCGCCATTGTGCAAGTCCGCTCCTCCTCCGGCTACGGAATCGTCGCGCGGCGCTCGAACGGCGGGCCGGCCACCTGCCGGCAGCGCCCGCTCGAGCGCGCGCGCAGGACGCCGAGCTGCAGCGGCCGGCGCGGGTACGCGCTCACCGCCGGCAGGTGGTCGCGGTACAGCGTCGCGCGCAGGCGCACGCCGTTGCCGCAGGCGGCGAGCGCGCTGGCGAAGCGCGCGGGCTGCAGGCGGACGCTGAACGCGCCGCGGCCGGAGATGTCGGCGCGCGCGGCGACGCGCTCGCGCAGGCGGCGCGTCTGCACGAGGCGCAGTGTGCCGCGACAGCCGGCCGGACAGGAGAGCGGGACGGTCAGCGCATGCGTGCGGGGGTCGAGGCGGCGGCGGGTGGAGCCGCGCAGCGCAGCGGGACAGTCCGGGCCGTCCGGTGCGATCGCGGCCGGCGGCGTGCCGGGGACGGTGACGTCGACGGCGAGCAGGCGGTCGCCGTCGCACTCGCTGCGTACGCCGTAGAGCGTGCGCCCGTCGAAGGCGATCGGGCCGGGCGCGCCGTTCGTGGCGATCAGCTCGCCGACCGTGTGCGCGCCGCCGGTGCCGATCACGGCGTAGGCGGGGCTGGAGGGGTAGACGATGCGGCCGCCGGCGACGGCGAGCGAGCCGTGCGACGCGTACGCGTTGGTCCCGAACGGGCACAGCAGATCGGGGGCGGCCAGCGTTCGCGGCTCCGGCCGCGCGGCGGAGGCGAAGGTGAGCAGCCCCGTACAGCCGCGCCTGATCTCGTGCGTGATCCAGGCGATCGTCCCGTCGCCGCCGAGGCCGATGTCCTCCGCGCCGAGTCCCGCTGACCGGCGCGCGCATGATCACCTCGCCGGTGGCCGCGCGCGCGAGCACGACGGCGTTGACGCCGGGTGCCGTCTCGGCCCACGCGACGTACGGGCCGGCGGCGCGCAGGAGCGAGGGCTGCGCGCCCGGCGCCACCGCGAGCGTGCGCACCGCGCCACCTGCGTCGTGGACGCGCACCGTGCGGCCGATCGCGCTGCACTCGTCGCCGATCGTGGCCGCGAAGCCGGTCCCGCCGGCCACCTGGACGCCGCGCGCGGAGGTGGAGTAGCGACGGCACGTCACGAGCACCGCGCTCGGCAGCAGGCTGCGGCCGGTGCTCGCCCGCGTCTCCGCGCCGCCGGTCCTCGGGTCGTTGAACACGCGCGTGTCGACCTGGGCGCCGACGACGCCGCCCGTCCCGGTCAGCGTCAGCGCGGTGAACGTCCGGTCCGCGGGGGCCGCCGGGAAGGTGGCGAGGGTCTGCGGCGCCCGCGCGCCGCTCGGGTCGACGACGACCGCCGGGATGTCCCCGCTGCCGAGCCGCTGCCCGATGACAAGCCGGCCGTCGGAGGACAGCGCGGGCCCGGCGACGATGGCGCCGCGCGAACGCTCGTGACGACGCGCGCCGCCGGCCACGGCCGGCGCCGCGAGCATCAGGCCGAGCACGATGAGGGTCGCGACGCGGCACACGATCCTTCAACGCGCGACCCGGGTGAGTGTTGCGTCTGCCGCCGGCGAGCGGACGAACGTCGACCGTTAGCCTCGCCGGTGATGCCGACCGATGACGAGATCCTCGCGCTCGTGCGCGCGATCCCGCCACGGGCACGTCACGACCTACGGCGACCTCTGCCCCGGCGCGCCGCGCAAGGCGGGCGCGGTGCTCGCCGCCAACGAGGACCCGGCGCTGCCGTGGCAGCGCGTCGTGCGCGCCGACGGCTCGCTGGCCAAGGGCGAGCGCCAGCGGGCGCTGCTCGAGGCCGAGGGCGTGCCGTTTCGCGGCGCGCGGGTCGACATGCGCGCGGCGTGGGTGCCGGCCACGCCGGACTGAGGCTCAGCGGTACTTCAGCCGCTGGAACTGCAGGTTGTACGAGGCGTTCAGGCCGGTGCCCGCGTTGCCCAGCCCGATCGCCACGTAGAAGCGCCGCGCGGTGCGGCCGGGGTTGCGGATCGTCACGGAGTCGGTCTTCTGGCCGGTCCTGCGCGAGCGCGCGACGATGTTCTCGTCCTCGTCGATCGACCGCGCGCTGCCGCGGAAGATGTACAGGTCGGGGTTGCCGAAGCCCGGGCGCAGGCGGATCTGCGCGCGCGAGCGCCTGCGGCAGCCGGATGCGGTAGACGTCGTACGGATCCTCGACCTGGTCGGCGCTGCCGCCGAAGGTGCGCTTGCCGGTGCCGCGCCAGACGTACGGGTCGGGCTGGGTGAACACCGAGCCGTTGACGAACGTGATGCCGTCGTTGGGCTCGAGCACGTCGCGCGCCGGCGCCGGCAGCGCGAGCGCGGCGCCGAGGTTCACGAGGCCGAAGCCGGTGTTCGTGTCGTAGCCGGGCGCGGCGACGTCGCGCGCCGAGCGGCGCAGGGTGTCGGCGAGCTGGCCGTTGGTGAGGTCGGGCCGGGCGGTGGCCAGCCAGGCCGCGGCGCCCGAGACGATCGGCGCCGCGAAGCTCGTCCCGCTGGCCAGCGTGACGCCGTCGAGCACGCCGTCCTCGGTGTCGAACGCGCCCGGCGTGGCGACGGGAATCTGCACGCCCGGCGCGGCGACGTCGACCGCGGCGTTGGAGGTGCTGAAGAACGACGGCGCCAGCGACGGGTTCAGCGAGGCGACCGACAGGACGTGCGGATAGGCCGCCGGGAAGATGACCGGGTTGCCCTCGCCGAACTCGTTGCCCGACGCGGCGACGACGAGGCTGCCGCGGGCGAAGGCGATCTGCACGGCGCCGAACAGCGTCGTGCAGTCCGCCGGCGACCCGATGCTCAGGTTGATGATCTTCGCGCCCGCCCGGGAGGCCGCGACGATCCCGTTGGCGGCGTCGGCGCAGGTGATCTTCAGCGGCAGCCCGACCGACAGCACCGGCGCGCCCGGGAACACGCCGACGACGCCGAAGGCGTTCAGCGCGCCCGACGCGGCGGACGCGACCTCGGTGCCGTGCGCTGCGAGGACCGGCCCGGGGTTGGGCTGCGTCGTGTGGCCGGCGAGGTCGGGGTGCGTGATGTCGGCGAGGTCGTCGACGACGGCGATCGTGACCGCGCCCGGCGCCGGCGGCGTGAGCGCGGGATCGACGACGTAGCCGCGCGCGTAGCCGCCGGGCGTGGCGTCGAGCGCGCTCTGGCGCGCGCAGCGCGACGTTGGGCTCGGCGTAGCGCAGGGCGCCGGCGGCGCGCAGTGCCGCCGCGAACGCCCGCGCCCGCACGGTCGCCACGCGGTACACGGCGCCCGTGCGCAGCCTGCGCGCGCCGAAGCGGGGCGCGAGCGCGGCCGCGCGGGCGGCACCCGCCGGCGACGCCGCGACGAGCCAGCTCGCCGGCTCGGCGGATGCGGACGCGGCCGCCGCCGCGGGCCGCCGGTCGCCGGCAGGCGCATGGGTCGCTCGTCGTAGGCCTGCGCGGGCGCCGCCCCTGCCGCGAGCAGGACCGCCAGGGCGACCGCCAGACACGCCGCCCGCAGCTCGTAGGAGATCATGGCCTCGGCCTCTACCCGCCAGCGCGCCCGTTACAGCGCGAAGCGGCCGTCCTGCACGACGACCACCCCGTCCGCGGTGAGCCGCCCGCCGCTGCGCAGATCGCAGATCAGGTCCCAATGCAGGGCCGATTCGTTCTTGCCGCCGGTCTCGGGGTACGAGCGGCCAGCGCCAGGTGCACCGTCCCGCCGATCTTCTCGTCGAACAGCGTGGCGCCGATCGCCCGGTCGATGCCGAAGTTCGTGCCGATCCCGATCTCGCCCAGCCGGCGCGCGCCCTCGTCGGTCTGCAGCGCCCGCTGCAGGTAGTCGTCGCCGCGCTCGGCCGCCGCGGCCACGACGAGCCCGTCGCGGAACTCGAGGTCGACGCCCGCGACGTCGACGCCCGCGGGCGAGGACGGCACGCCGAAGCGGATGCGCCCGTTCGGCGCTCGTCTCGTGCGGCCCGGTGAAGACCTCGCCGCTCGGCATGTTGCGCTTGCCGTCGGAGTTCACCCACGTGCGGCCCTTGACGTTCAGCGTCACGTCGGTGCCGGGCGCCTCGATGTGCAGCTCGCGTGCGCCCTTCAGGCGCTCGATGAGCCCCGCCTGAAACGTGCGCAGCTCACCCCAGGAGCGCACCGGGTCGGGCTGGTCGAGAAACAGCGCGCGCGTGACGAAGGCCTCGAAGTCCTCGAGGCTCATGCCCGCCTGCTGGGCGCCGGCCTGCGTCGGCCACAGCGTCGAGCACCAGCGCTTCTTCATCGTCTGCTCGCGCAGCGGCTTGCGCGCCCGCGCCGCGCGGGCCAGCCGCGCCGGGTCGATGCCCACCAAGGCGCGGGTGTTCTCCGGCGCCTGGATGCCGAGCATCGCGTGCGCCTTCTTGACCTCGGCGTAGGCGACCTCGGGGTACAGGTCGAGATGGCGGTCGAGCGCGTGGCGGTGAAAGCCCGCCGTCGCGCCCGGCAGCTCGACGCGCAGCAGCGGCCAGGCGTCGCGCTCGAGGATCGCGCGCTGGACCTCGAGCAGCAGCGGCGCCGCGAGCGACGTCGAGCGCACGAGCACCTCCTGGCCGGGCTGCACCTCCAGGCAGTAGCCGGCCAGCAGCTCCGCGAACGCCGCGGCGTCGATCGCCATACGAGGCGGCCGCCGGCGGGCCTAGGCCCGCCAGCCCTCGGCGAGCGCGGCGAGCGGCTCGGCGGGGTCGGCTCCCAGCAGCTCGGCGAGCGCCGTCACGAGGCGCTCCTGCGGCTCGCGCTGGGCGCCCATGCCCATGACCCCGACCCGCCACAGCTTGCCGGCGAGCGGCCCGAGGCCGCCGGAGATCTCGATCCCGTGCTCGAGCAGCAGCGCGCGGCGGACCTGCCGCCTCGTCGACGCCGTCCGGCGGCGAGACCGCGAGCAGCGGGTGCAGCTGCTCGCCGTCGCGGCGCCAGGCGCTCGCAGCCGAACACCGAGAGCGCGTCCTTCAGCGCGTGGTGGGCGCGGCGGTGGCGCTCCCAGGTCGTCGGCAGCCACTCCTCGCCGACCGCGATCCGCAGCGCCTCGCGCAGCGCGTACATCATGTTGATCGGGGCGGTGTGGTGGTAGGCACGCGCCGGCGACGCACCGGTCGGGGCGGCCGATCCCGGGCTCCAGTACTCGAGCACGAGCGCGAGGTCGAAGTACCACGAGCGGCCGGGCTTCTCGCGCGCCTTGAGCTTGGCGATCGCGCGCTCGCCGGCGGTGAACGGGGCCAGGCCGGGCGGGCAGTTCAGGCACTTCTGGGTGCCGGAGAACGCCGCGTCGACGCCGGCCTCGTCGAGGCGCAGCGGATGCCCGCCGAGCGACGTGACGCAGTCGACGAGCAGCAGCGCGTCGCGCTCGCGGCAGACGTCGGCGAGGCCGTCGAGCGACTGCACGACGCCGGTCGACGTCTCGCCGTGGACGACGACGATCGCGGCGGTGTCGCCCGCCTGCGCCGCTTCGATGAGCTGCTCGGGCGTCGATCGCCCGGCCCCAGTCGGCCTTGACCTGCACGACCTCGGCGCCCGCGCGGGCGAGCTCGTCGGCCATCCGCACGCCGAAGAGCCCGTTGACGCCGCAGACGACGCGGTCGCCGGGGTCGACGAAGTTCGCGACGAGCGCCTCCATGCCGGCGCTGCCGGTACCGGAGATCGGCAGCGTGGCGACGTTCTCGGTCGCGAAGGCCTGGCGCAGGAGGTCGATCGTCTCGCTCATGACCTCGGCGAAGGCGGGATCCATGTGGCCGATCGTCGGCTGCGCGAGCGCCGCGAGCACGCGCGGCGGGACGGGGCTGGGGCCGGAGCCCAGCAGCAGCCGCTGCGGGATGTCGGTCGCGGGCACGGCGGGGTCGGTCTCGGTCGTCACTTACGGGGCCTCCACGTCGGGGAAGTTGTCGGCAAGGTGCTCGCGCAGGACGTCGCGGATCCAGCGCTTCTCGTCCGTTGTCGCGATCCGGTAGCGGCGCAGCAGGTCCTGCTGGCCCTCGGTCGGGACGCCGTAGACCTCCCAGCGCTCGACGAGCCGCTCGAAGAGGAACTCGACGGCGCGGTGCCACGAGTCGTCGGTCGAGACCTTCTGGTTGTGCAGGGTCGACGCGTACTTTCGCCGCGTGAGAGGCGACATCGAGCCCTTCAGCGTGAGCACGTTGCCGTCCGCGTCGCGGTAGTCCGTGCTCGGCGCCGAGATGCGTCCCGCTCCCCGATTGCGCTTGCCCATGGTGCATCCAACGTTAGCGGCCATATCGTCCGGCGCATGAGCTCAACGAGCCGGCGCCGCGAGCTCGGTCGCGGCGAGCGCGTCGTGCCGGGCGTCTGGCGCCTGCGCCTGCCGCTGCCGTGGCCCGGCATCCCGCACTGCAACGCCTATGCGATCGCCGCCGGCGACGGCGTCGTGCTGTTCGACTGCGGGCTGCACGAGCCCGGCTCGCTGGCCGAGCTCGAGCGCGCGATGGCCCAGGCCGGGCTGGCCCTGCGCGACGTGAGGCTGCTCGTCTGCACGCACGCGCACTCCGACCACTACGGCCAGGCCGCGAGCGTCGTCGACGCCAGCGGCTGCGAGCTGTGGATGCACCCGGCCGACGCCCACATGCGCGCGGCCATCGAGGACCCCGAGACGCGGCTCGCGCGCCGCTTCGAGGTCGCCCGCCAGAGCGGGGTGCCGATCGACCCGCTGCGCCAGTGGTCCGATTCGGCGCGCGAGCGCGGCAGCGGGATCGCGCGCCTCGTCGAGCCCGATCGTGAGCTCGTCGACGGCGTCGTCGTCGAGACCGACCTCGGCCCGTGGAGCGTGACCGAGACGCCCGGCCACGCGCCCTCGCACGTCAGCCTGCACCAGCCCGAGCACCGGATGCTCATCTCCGGCGACCACCTGCTCGGCCGTGTGTCGCTGTACTTCGACTACGGCTGGACGCCCGACCCGGTCGGCGAGTTCCTCGGCTCCCTGGACCGCGTCGACGCGCTCGACGCGCGGCTGGCCCTCGCCGGCCACGGCCGCACGTTCGCCGACGTGCGCGCGCACATCGAGGCCAACCGGGCGCTGGTGGCGGAGCGCCTGGAGCGCGTGCGGCGGGCGGTGGCCGGCCACGGCCCGATCACCGCCTACGACATCGTGCCGCTGCTGTACGGCGAGGAGCTCTCGCAGCTCACCGCCGGGTGGTGGCTGCCGGAGGTGCTGGCCTACCTGCGCCATCTCGAGGTGACCGGCATGGTCACCAAGGAGGACGGCGAGACCGAGCGCTGGGCGCTCGGCCCTGCGAACTAGCTCGCGGTCTCGCCGCGCGCGGCGTGCGCGTGGCTGGCGTCGCCGTGCTTGGCGGCGATCTCCGGCGGGAGCGCCGCGCGCGGCGTGCGCGCGAGGATGAGCGCGGTGACGATGAGCCGCGCGGCCTCCGGGAAGGCGCGCCCCGGCGCCGGCGGCGCGATGTGCTCCTCGAAGAGATCGAGCAGCCAGAGGATCGTCGCGAAGACGTCGGCGTTCGGGTGGTCGTCGCCGACGCCGGCGGCCAGCCGCGCGAGGCCGATCGACTCGGCCGGGTCGCCGCCCGCCATCGCGCGGCCCATCGCCGCGGTGAGGTGCGCGATCACCCGGTCGAGCAGCATGTCGACGGGCGGGCTCGGACCGGGCGCCGGACCGAGGTCGAGCGGAGCCTGGCCGGTCAGCAGGCGCTCCACCTGCCCGCCGAAGACGCCGGCGATCTGCTCGTGGCTCAGCCCGGCCTCCAGCGCGCAGCGCAGCGACTGCAGCGCGCTGGCCAGCGGCCGCCCGTACGGCGAGTCGCTCGCCCACAGGACCTGGCCTGGCGGGACGAGGCAGAAGACGCCGAGCATGTCGGCCGGATGCCACCACGACGTGTCGATGTACACGTTCGGATGCGACGGCAGCTCGCGCACGAGCCAGGCGAGGTCGGAGATCGCGCAGTGCGCGAGGATCATCCGCGCGTCGGGAAACTCCTCGGAGTAGTGGATCGTGTTCGCGCCGAGCGCCGGGATCCCGCGGCCGGCGTGCATGAGCACGACGGCGCGACGCTCGTGGGCCAGCGCCATGAGGTCGCGCACGGCGGGCTCCTCCATGCCGAACGCCTCGGCGCGCGGGTGCAGCTTGATGCCGGCCGCACCCGCGTCCATGCAGCGCCGCGCCTCGGCGACGGCGCCCTCGGCGCGCGGCTGCACGCGGCACAGCGCGGTGAGGCGCCCTCCGGACGCCGCGGCGGCCGCGAGCGCCGCCTCGTTGGCGGCCGTGTAGCCGTCGGGCTCGTGCATCGGGAAGACGAGGGCGCGCGCGTCGATGCTGGCGAGCTCGGCGAGCAGCTCCTCGGCGGTCTGGCGGAACGTGTCGGGGTCGTTCTGCCCGAAGTGCGTGTGGGCGTCGAACAGCGCCGGCCGCCCGGCCTCGTCGAGGATCGCCTGAAACCAGGGTTGGAGGAGGGCATCGAGGTCGACCGGCACGCGCGCACCTTACCCAGCCGCAGCCGATGGCTGGTTGCGCGGCCGTGGCAAATCCGACTCGGGCTCAATCGTGCGACGCAAAATGAGCATGCATGAGCGACGGATCGATGCGCGCGTCCCGCCCATCCGTCACTCGTGCACGGTATGCGTGCATAGGTGACGGATCAGCGCACTCCGGTCGTCGATCCGTCACTCGTTCACGCCCCGGGCGTCACCTCGCCCAACGCGCTGCGAAGCCCTCGAACTCACCCCTTCAGCGATGCAGTTGGTGCGAGCTCATCGACTCATCGGTCAGGCGCGAAGCGCACGGCGCGGCGCGCCCGACCTCAGTCCCCGAGGATCAGCCCGACCACACCGAACGCACCGCTGGCCCTCAGCGCGACGCGCAGCCCGGTCGCCTCGAACGCGCCGAGCGCGCGCTCGTCGCGGGCGCGGTCGATGCCGTCGCCGAGCGCGTCGACGAGCTCGTCCTCCGAGACGCCGGGCGGACGGCCGCGCTCGAGCAGCGTGCGCAGCAGCGTCTCGCGCGGCGTGCGCAGCGTGCAGGCGGTGCCGTCGAGCACGGCGAGCGTGACCTTCTGCAGGCGCTCGACGCCCGCCGGCCGCGCCCGCTGCGCGCACGGATCGGCCACCGCGCGCGGCGCGAAGTCGCCACCGCCGAGCCCGACGTAGGCGGCGACGAGCAGCGTCGCGGCCGCCGCCGCGCCCGGCACCGCGACGGCCAGCGAACGGGTCGTGCTGCCGTTCGACGACGGCGCTCCGCGGGCGCCGAGCCGGCGCAACGCGCCGAGCAGCGCGGCGCCCGCCGCCAGCAGCGCCAGGAGCGCGGCCACGCGGAAGGAGCGGCTGAAGGCGTCGGTGGCGCCGCGGTCGAGCTCGTCGTCGAGCTGGGCCTGGAGGCGGTCCACCGCCGGGCGCTCGTCGGCGTCGACCTTCAGGCGCGCGAAGGCGGCGTCGAGGTCGGGCAGCTCCTGCGCGCCCGCGCTCGCGTCCACCTGCCGGTCGAGCTCGCGCGCGACGTCGATCTTCTCCGGCAGCGAGATCGGGGCGTCGAGCACCCGGGCGAAGCCGGCCTGCTGGACCGGGGCGCTCACCTCGTCGAGGTCGGCGGTGAAGATCGGCGTCAGCAGCAGCAGGCCGATGACGATGCCGGCGTGGCGGGCGGCGATCGTCCACGCCGCGGGCCCGGCGACCGCGCCCGCCTCGCCGACGCTGCTTCCGATCAGCGTCGCCAGCGCCAGCCCCAGACCGAGCCCGATCGCCACCTGCGGCGCGAACGTCCAGGCGACGGCCGCGCCGGGCAGATAGCCGAGCGCGGCCAGGCCGCCCGCCACGAGCAGCATCCCGGCGATCGCGGGCACGAGCCGGTGGCGGTCGCGCGCCCAGCCGCCGGCGAGCAGCGTGGCGGCCGGCATGACCGTGACGGCCAGCGCCGCCTCACCCGGCGAGTGGCGCCAGCCCTCGATGAGCAGGATGACGAGCAGGAAGAGCGCGGCCGAGAGAGCGGCGCTGGCCAGTGTGAGGGCAATGAGCGGCGCCACCGCAGGGCGCGCGGAGGGGGCAGCCTTGGCGGCGGGCTGCTCCCGCGCGCCGACAAGCCCGAGCAGGCCGAGAAGCGCAAGCGGCGCCTGCAGCGCGAACATCGCCTCCCACGACAGCAGCTCGGTGAGAAAGCCTCCCGCCGCGGGGCCGATCGCGGCGCCCAGCACCCCGGCTCCGGCCCACAGCGCGATCGCCCGGCGGCGCCCCACCGAGCGCACCATGAGCTCGAGCGCCGCCGCCACGACGACCGCCCCGCACAGCCCCTGCGCCGCCCGCGCCGCGATCAGCACCTCGAGCGACGGCGCCGCCGCGCAGGCCAGGCAGGTGAGCACGAACAGCACGACGGAGGCCGCGAACGCGCCGCGCGCGCGGCCGCGCGACAGCCACGCCCCGCCCAGCGCGAACAGCGCGAGCGCCAGGTTGAAGGCGATCAGCACCCAGGCGACGCCGTCGACCGTGGCCTCGAACTCGCGCAGGATCGCCGGCAGGCCGAGCGTGACGACCGAGGAGTCCGCCAGCACGAGGCCGACGGTCAGCGCGAGCAGCATCGCGCTCGCGCGACCGCCGCCACCTTCGTCCGCCGCCGGCGATCCGTTCATCGCCGCGGCCTACCCCTCGACCGGGTCAACCAGCTATTCCGGAGGGGCGATGTCCAGGCCCTGTACGAGCATGGGATGCCCGTTGCGGTCCCAGCTGACGTCGACCGAGTCGTCCTGGCGGTAGGTCCCCACGCCCCACGCGCCGAGAAACCAGCGCCAGGCGCCGAGCTTGCCCTCCTTCTTCAGCTCGGCCTCGAACAGCAGCCGGTCGCCGTCGACGACGTAGTCCTCACCGCGCTCTTGGCGCACGCCGTTGACGTAGACCTCGAACGGATCACGGACGGCGGGTGGTAGCACCACGATCGATCTGGCCTCCACGAGGGCCATTATGTCGTCGCAGTGCTTCGTCTCGTGACAGACGCCCGTATCGCCGGGATGCCGGCGCCGACTGGCAAGGACGCAGGACCGAAGGTGGCCCTCTGGGCCATCGAGCGTCCGAGGACGCCGCCAGGCGGTGATCGGCGCCCGGCGTTCCGGGTGGCCTGTTACGAGACGAAGCACTGATGTCGTCGCCAGAGCTCGCCTATCGCATCCGCCGTTCGGACCGCGCGCGCCGCGTGCGCGTGAGCGTCGACGCCACCGGCGCCGTCGAGGTCGTGCTGCCCCGCCGCAGCCCGGCCAGCGCCGCGCCGGCCGCGATCGCCGAGCTGCGGCCGTGGATCGAGCGCCGCCTGCGCATCGCCGGCGCCGTCCGTGAGCAGATCGCCGCCCGCGGCGCGACGCTGCCCTACCTCGACGTGCAGCTCGACGTCACGCCGCAGCCGGGCCGCACGCGCGCGCACCGCAAGGGCGACACGCTGCTCGTGCCCGGCGATCCCGAGCAGGCCGCCGCCGCGATCGAGCGCTGGTATCGGCGTGCCGCAGCCAGGGAGATCGCCCCGCGCCTCGAACAGGCCACCATGAAGCTCGGCACCTCGTACTCCAAGCTCTCGATCCGCGGCCAGCGCACGCGCTGGGCATCGTGTTCGACGACCGGGGCGATGAGCTTCAACTGGCGCCTGCTGCTCGCGCCCGAGGCGGTGCTCGACTACGTCGTCTGGCACGAGGCCTGCCACCTGCGCGTCATGGATCACTCGCCGCGCTTCTGGGCGCTCGTGCGCCAGCACTGCCCCGACTACGACGTTCAGCGACGCTGGTTGCGAGCCCACGGGGCGACGTTGGTCTTGTGAGTTTCGCCTCAACCGGGCGCCCCGGAGCCCTGACCCTGGCAGGATGAGGCTCTAGTGCTTCCTAGGGAGGGGAGAGGACCGGTCCTCGTGGCGGTCGCGGCACTCGCGACGGTCCTCATCGTCGCGCTCGTGCTCGTCTTCGCCGGCGGCACCCCATACTCCGTAAAAGCGGATTTCACGACGGCCAGCCAGCTCGTCAAGGGCAACGCCGTGAAGGTCAGCGGCACGACCGTGGGTTCGGTCGGCGAGATCCGGCTGACCGACGACGGCAAGGCGCAGGTCACGCTGAACATCGACGGCGACGGCTATCACCCGCTGCGCCGCGGGACGCGCGCGATCATCCGCCAGACCTCGCTGTCGGGCGTCGCCAACCGCTACGTCGACCTGCAGCTCGGCGGCGCCGACGGCGCCGACATCCGCGACGGCGGGCGCCTGCCGACGGAGAACACCGCGGCGGCGGTCGACCTCGACCAGATCTTCGACACGTTCGACCCCGAGGCGCGCAAGGGCGTTCAGAAGAGCGTGGCGTTTCTGCGCGACTTCCAGGCCGGCAACGAGGAGGCGGCCAACGAGGCCCTGCGCTACCTCAACCCGGCGCTGTCCTCCTCGGCGCGGCTGTTCGCCGAGCTGAACCGCAACACGCCGGACTTCGAGCGCTTCATCGTCGAGACCTCGCGCCTGGTGACCGACGTCTCGGCCCGCGACGGCGTGCTCGGCGACCTCACCCGCGACCTCGCCACGACGACCTCGGCGCTGACCTCCAACGGCGAGGCGCTCGGCGAGGCGGTCGGCCTGCTGCCCAACGTCATGCGCAAGGCGAACACGACGTTCGTCAACCTGCGCGCGGCGCTCGACGACCTCGACCCGCTCGTGAACGACGCCAAGCCGGTCGTCCGCGACAAGCTCATCCCGTTCCTCGACGAGCTGCGCCCGTTCGCCCGCGACGCGCGGCCGGCCGTGCGCGAGCTCTCGCGGACCGTCCGCAGCCCCGGCGCCGACAACGACCTCGTCGAGCTGCTGCGCCGCCAGCCGGCGCTCGACCAGATCGCCAACCAGACCGCGCAGCGCAACGGCGCCGACCGGCCGGGCGCCTTCCCGACGACGATCAAGGCGCTGGAGGGCATCACGAAGCAGGTCGCGTTCCTGCGCCCCTACGCGCCCGACCTCGTCGGCTGGTTCGACGACTTCTCGACGACGGGCGCCTACGACGCGCTCGGCAACTTCTCGCGCGCGGGCCTGCAGCTCAACGGCTTCACGCTCGGCCCGGCGCTCAACGCGCTGCCGATCCCGGCCGAGCTGCGCACCCTCATCCTCGCCGCCGGCACGCACCCGGGCCGCAACAACCGCTGCCCGGGCTCGATCGAGCGCCGCGCGCCCGACGGCGCGAACCCCTACAAGCCCTCGCCGGACTTCAACTGCGACGCCAGCCAGGTGCCGATCGGCCCATGAGCCTGCGCCTGCGCCCCACCCTGGCCGTCCTCGCGCTCGCCGCGGTGCTCGCGGGCGCCGTCCTGCTCGCCGCGACCTCGGCGGGCGCCGCCGACGAGCAGCGCTACACGGTCGTCCTCGACAACGCCTTCGGGCTCACCGTGGGCTCGGACCTGCGCTCGTCGGGCGTCGTCATCGGCAAGGTGAGCAAGCTCGGCATCGAGCGCAGGACGGCGCGCGCGCTGGCCACCATCGAGGTCACGAAGCCGAGCTTCGCCGGGTTTCGCTCCGACGTCTTCTGCGAGGTCAAACCGCAGTCGCTGATCGGCGAGTACTACCTCGACTGCGATCCGGGCACGAAGCCGGGCCCGGCGCCGGACAGGATCCCCGTCGAGCAGACCGCCGGCACGATCTCACCGGACCTCGTGCTCGACATCCTGCGCCGGCCGGCGCGCGAGCGCTTCGGGCTCATCCTCACCGAGCTCGGCATCGGCTTCACCGCCCGCGGCGACGACGTGCAGACGACGCTGCGGCGCGCCGTCCCCGCGCTGCGCGAGACCGAGAAGGTCCTGCGGATCCTCAACGCCAACCGGCGCACGCTCAACCAGCTCACGCGCGACGCCGACACGGTCCTCGACGGCATCGCCCGCAACCGCCGCGACGTGGCGCGCTTCGTCCGCGAGGCCGGCGACACGACGCAGGCCTCGGCCAGCCGCGCGAGCGCGCTCGCCTCGACGGTCGACAAGCTGCCGGGCTTCCTGCGCGAGCTGCGCCCCACGCTCGCCGAGCTCGGCACGACCGCCCGCCTGCAGACCCCGGCGCTGCGCGACCTGCGCCGCGCGTCCCCGGACCTCACCGAGTTCCTCAAGCGCCTCGGCCCGTTCGCCGACTCCGCCCGCCCCGCGGTGCGCGGCCTGGGCCGTGCGTCGGAGACCGGCATCAGCGCCGTCACCGAGGCGGCCTCGACCGTCAAGCAGCTGCGCTCGCTCGGCACCGTGAGCACCGAGCCGATGCGCAACCTGCGCTTCGTGCTCGAGACCGTCAACGACCGCGGCCGCGCGACCGAGCCGAACCGGCTCAGCCCGACCGGCGCCGGCTTCACCGGCCTCGAGGCGCTGCTGCAGTACTTCTTCGTCCAGTCGCAGGCGATCAACATCTACGACTCCAAGGGCTTCCTGCTGAAGCTCAACATCCTGCTCAACGAGTGCGCGCAGTACACGAACGCGCAGACCGCGATCGAGAACAAGGAGCGCACGGAGCACTGCAAGCAGTGGCTCGGCCCGACACAGCCGGGCGTGACGACCGGCGCGGTCGCGCGCACGAAGCCGACCAAGCCGAAGGCGTCGCGGGACAAGGGCGAGGACGAGGCGCCGGCCGAGACCCCCGCCGCCCCGGCGCCGGCGCCGAGCGAGACGCCCGCCCCGCCCCCGCCGCCGCCCCCGTCGCTGAAGCTCGACCCGCGTGATCTGCTCGACCGGCTGCTGCCGCCGAACATCACCGACAAGCTCCCGCCCGCGCTGCAGTCCAAGAACCAGTCGCGTTCGTCCGGCGAGAGCGAACGCAACCTCCTCGACTACCTGCTCGGGCCATGAGAGGCCGCCGCCGCCAGCCGTCCGTCGCCTCCAACCCGGCCTTCGTCGGGGCGGTCACGGTGCTCGTCATCGTCGCCGCGGTGCTGCTCGCCTACCAGGCCAACCAGGGCCTGCCGTTCGTGCCCGCCTTCGAGCTGAAGGTCGACACGCCGAACGCCGCCCGGCTCGTGGTCGGCAACGAGGTCCGCGAGGGCGGCTTCCGCGTCGGCCAGGTGACGAAGATCGAGCCGGTGCCGAGCAGCAAGAGCGGCGCCCAGCTGACGATCAAGCTCGACACCTCCGCCGCCCCGGTGCCCGACGACTCGACGGTCCGCATCCGCCCGCGCTCGGCACTCGGCCTGAAGTACGTCGAGCTCGTACGCGGCACGTCGAGCCAGGCCCTGCCCGAGGGCGCGACGATCGCCACGCGGTCCAACGCCGTCGGCCCCGAGCTCGACGACTTCTTCTCGATCTTCGACGAGCCCACGCGCGAGAACGTCGACCGCAACCTCGACTACTTCGGCACCGCGCTGGCCGGCCGCGGCGCGGCGATCAACCGTACGCTCGACGCCGCGCCGGAGCTGCTCGGCGACCTCGCGCCGGTCATGCGCACGCTGTCGAACCCCGACAACCGGCTCGTGCGCCTGATCCGGGAGACCGGCGACGTGACGCGGGTCCTCGCGCCCGTCGCCAACCCGCTGGCGCGCGGCTTCACCGGCATGGCCGACACGTTCGAGGCGCTGTCGCGCGACCCGGAGGCACTGAAGGGCACGATCGCGCGCTCGCCCGGCACGCTGCAGACCGGCATCGAGACGCTCCCCGACACGCGGCCGTTCCTCGTCCGCCTGGCGGGCATCTCCGACGAGGTCCAGGGCACCGCGCGCGAGCTGCGAGCGAGCCTGCCCGCCGTCAACCGCGCGCTCGCCGCCGGCACGCCGGTGCTGCGCCGCGCGCCCGAGTTCACCGAGGACCTCGAGGGCAGCCTGCGCGCCTTGCGCGACCTCGCCAAGTCACCGACGACCGATATCACGCTGGCCGGCCTGACCGACACGATGCGAACGCTGAACCCGACGCTGCGCTGGGCCGGGCCGCACGTGACGGTCTGCAACTACTTCACGTACTTCTGGACGAACATCGCCGACCACATCTCCGACGAGGACGCGACCGGGACCGTGCAGCGCGTGCAGGTCAAGCTGGCGCCGCTCGAGCAGGAGAACTCGCTGCTGTCCTTCGGCGCGACGCGGCCGGCCAACTCAGACCACGTCGACCCGGTGCAGCACGCGCTGTTCGGCGACGGCGTCGAGTTCCATGACCAGCTCTACAACGCAGCGGTCGCGCCCGACGGCAGCGCCGACTGCGAGGCCGGCCAGCGCGGGTACGTCAAGCGCCAGGCCACCGGCTTCGCGGCCGACCGCAACTACGTCCTCGACGCGCGCACGCCCGGCGCGCAGGGGCCGACGTTCAAGGGCCTCGCACGGATCCCCGACGGTCAGAGCTTCTCCCCCGAGCCCAACGGCATCGCGCCGTCGGTGGCGCCATGAAGAGATCGCGGACCCAGCGCCTTCGCCGTCGGCATCGCCGTGATCGTCGTGGCGGTCATCGTGACGTACCTCGGCTTCACGAAGGACGTCCCGCTCATCAACAGCCCGTACGAGGTCAAGGCCGCCTTCCGCGATTCGAGCGGCATCAACAAGGGCTCGCCGGTGCGGATCGCCGGCGTCGAGGTCGGCAAGGTGACCGGCGTCGAGGCGACGAGCCCGGGCGCGCGCTCGTCGACGCTGACGCTCGCCATCCGCGACAACGGGCTGCCGCTCTACGAGGACGCCAGCGCGAAGATCCGCCCGCGGATCTTCCTGGAGGGCAACTTCTTCGTGGAGCTCGCGCCGGGGACGCCGCGCGCCGGCGAGCTCGACGACGGGGCGACGATCGGCGTCGACCGCACGGCGAGCCCGGTCCAGTTCGACCAGGTCCTCTCCGCCCTGAAGAGCGACACGCGCAACGACCTGCGCGAGGTCTTCACGCAGGTCGGCAAGGCCCAGGACGCGGGCGGCGCGCGCGCGTTCAACGAGTCGCTGCCCGACCAGCCGGCCGCGTACAAGTTCACGGCGATCGTGGCCGAGGCGCTGCTCGGCAAGCGCCCGGACGACCTCGGCAACCTCGTGCGCGACGGCGGCGTCACGGCCGACGCGATCAACCAGCCGCGCCGCCTGACGGCGCTCATCAGCGACTTCAGCGCGACCGCCGGCGCGCTGGCCGACCGCGAGAGCGCGCTGACCAGCGCCGTCGGCGAGCTGCCGCGCACGCTGCGCGCCGCCACGCCGGCGTTCGACTCGCTCAACGACGCGTTCCCCGACGTGCAGAGCTTCGCGCGCGACGCCCGGCCCGGCGTGCGCTCGCTCGGGCCGACGGTCGATGCCACGCTGCCGCTGGTCAAGCAGCTGCGCGGCCTCGTGCAGGACCGCGAGCTCGGTTCGCTGGCGCGCAACCTGCGCAGCGCCACCCCGCCGCTCGCCCAGGTCGCGAAGACCGGCGTCGCGGTGCTCAGCGAGCTGCGCGCGCTGTCGAGCTGCCTGACGAACGTCATCGTCCCGCTCGGCGACGACCAGATCGAGGACAAGGCGTTCCCGACCCACGGGCCGGTCTACCAGGACTTCGCGAAGTTCCTGCCCGGCCTCGCCGGCGAGAGCCGCTCGTTCGACGCCAACGGCCCGTACTTCAAGGTGCAGGGCGCGGGCGGCGCCGAGACGCTGAACCTCGGCAACGGCCTGTTCGGCACGGTCGCCGAGCCGATCGTCGGCAACAACCCGCCGCCGATCCGCAACCGCCCGCCCCTGAAGCCCGACGTGCCCTGCGAGACGCAGGAGCCGCCGGACCTGCGCTCGATCCCCAAGGGCCCGCCGCCGATCGTCCCGACGAACAGCGCGGCGTCGCGCACGCGCGAGTCCAAGGCGCAGTCGGCCGCCGTGGCGGTGCTGCGCAGGGAGCTGAAGGCCAAGGGCTCGGACATCAAGGTGCTCGACCGCGCGATCACGCTCGACGAGATCCGCAAGGTCGCCTCCAAGAACGGGCTCACCGCCCAGCTCACGCGGGCGCTGAAGCGGGTGCGTCAGCGATGACCCGCATCATCCGCAAGAACCTCCTGCCGTTCACCGCGATCCTCGTGCTCGTGGCGATCGCCGTGGTCGTCGGCGGCTACATCCTCGACCAGCAGCGCCTGCGCTTCCCGCTCGTCGAGGACACGCCGATGCGGATCAACGTCGAGCTCGACACCGCGCAGGCGGTGACCCCCGGCCAGGGCCAGACCGTGCAGGTCGCCGGCGTGCGGATCGGCGACATCGCCGAGGTCACGCTCAAGGACGGGCGGGCGCTCGTCGGCCTGGACATCGACAAGGAGTACTCCGACCTCATCCACCGCGACGCGAAGGCGCAGCTGCGCCCGCGCACCGGCCTGAAGGACATGTACATCCAGGTCTTCCCCGGCAAGCAGGGCGATCCGGTGAAGGCGGGCTTCACGATCCCGATCGCCAACTCGCTGACCGACGTCGACCTCGACGAGATCCTCTCCGTGCTCGACGCGCGCACCCGCGACTACCTCACGCTGCTGGCCAACGGCGCGGGCGAGGGCCTGCGCAACAAGGGCCCCGCGCTCGCCGAGGTGCTCAAGCGCTACGGCCCGACCGTGCGCGACCTCGGCCGGGTCAACCGCGAGGTGGCCAAGGAGCGCATCGCGCTGCGCCGGCTCGTCACGTCGCTGTCGCAGGTCAACGGCGAGCTCGCCAAGCGCCCGGAGGACCTCACGCGCCTCGTCCGCGGCGCCTCGGGCACGTTGCGGGCGATCGCCTCCGAGGACGCCGCGCTGCGCGACGCCGTCGGCGAGCTCGCGCCGACGCTGCAGACCGCGACCGCGACGCTGAACGCCGTCACGCCGTTCGCCGACGAGCTCGGGCCGACGACGCGCGCGCTGCTGCCCGCCGTCCGGGAGCTCGAGAAGGTCAACGCCGCGGTGAGCCCGTTCGCCCGCGAGGCGACGCCGATCGTGCGCACGAAGATCCGGCCCTTCGTCCGCAAGGCCGTGCCGGTGGTCAAGGATCTCGCCCCCGCCGCGCGCGGCCTCGGCCGCACGTTCCCGGAGCTGCAGCGCAACGCGAAGGTCCTCAACGACCTCGGCAACATGCTCGGCTACAACCAGAACGGTCGTGAAGCGCCCGACAAGGCCGGCCGCGACGAGGGCTACCTCTGGCACCTGGCCTGGCTCGCCCACCAGACGACGAACCTGCAGAACGTCGACGACGCCAACGGCCCGATGCGCCCGATCTTCCTCACCGGCACCTGCACGACGCTGACGAGCCTCGTCAACGACTTCCCGCAGCTCGAGTTCGCGCTCGGCCTGTCGCCGCTGCTGGCCACCGTCTGCTCCAACCCCACGACCCGCTCCCTGAGCGTCCGGCGCTCCGTGCGCGCGAACGGCGGATGAGGCCGCGATGAACACCGAAGGCCCCACCCCCGGGAAGCTCGTCGTCATCGCCGGCTTCGCGCTGACGTGCTTCGGCCTGCTGCTGTTCCTGTGGCTCGCCTTCGGCGGCCCGATCCCGCTCAAGCCGCAGGGCTACCGGGTGCAGGTCGCCTTCACCGACGCGGCGACGCTCGCCGAGCAGGCCGACGTGCGCACCGCCGGCGTGAAGATCGGCAAGGTCGTCAAGAAGGAGCTGGCGCCGGGCGGCAACAAGCTGCTCACGACGCTCGAGCTGGACTCCAAGTACGCGCCGATGAAGGCCGACGCGCGGGCGATCCTGCGCCAGAAGACGCTGCTCGGCGAGACGTACGTCGAGGTCACGACCGGCAGCCGGGGCGCGGAGGACGTCAAGGAGGGCGGACGGCTGGCCGACGGCCGGGTCAAGTCGGCGGTCGAGTTCGACGAGCTGTTCGGGATCTTCGACGAGCCGACGCGCAAGGCATTTCAGGAGTGGCAGGCCAGCGCGGCCAAGGCCGGCGCCGGCCGCGGGCGCGACCTGAGCGACGCGCTGGGCAACCTCCCGATCTTCGCCGAGAACGCCCAGGACGTGGCCGAGGTGCTCGACGACCGCCGGGTGGCGCTGCGCGAGCTCGTGCGCAACGCCGGCAAGACGTTCGAGGAGATCACGCGCGACGAGGGCGCGCTGAGCACGCTCGTGCAGCGCAACGACGAGCTCTTCGGCGAGCTCTCCGAGCGGCGCGACGCGCTGGCCAGCTCGATCCGGATCTTCCCGACGTTCCTCGACGAGACGAAGGCGACGCTCACGCGCGTGCGCACGTTCTCGGTGAACACCGAGCCGTTGATCCGCGACCTCGACCCGGTGCTCGACGACCTGCAGCCCACGCTCGTCTCCCTGCGCGAGCTGTCGCCCGACCTGCAGAACCTCTTCGACAACCTCGACCCGCTCATCACGGCCGGCGACAAGGGGCTGCCGGCGCTGTCGCGGGTGCTGCGCGGCCTGGACCCGACGTTCGCCGCGACCGGCCCGTTCCTGCAGCAGCTCAACCCGCTGCTGCGCTACCTGGAGTTCAACCAGACGAAGCTGTCGGACTTCCTCGCCATCCCGGCCTCGACGCTCAACGGCAAGCGCGCGACGGTGCCGGGCTCCAAGAGCAACGGCCACGTCCTGCCGCAGATCATCATGACCGGCGCGGAGTCGCTGCCGGCGCCGCTGACGCGCACGAAGTCCAACCGCGGCAACGCGTACATCCGGCCCGACGCGGCGCGCGACCCGGAGAAGATGATCCTGCCGAGCTTCGACTGCAACAACACCGGCGAGGGCGAGAAGTTCCCGACGAACACGCCCGGCTGCCGCGTGCAGGGGGTCGTGCCGTTCGAGGGCACGAACGGGCGCTTCCCGCAGGTGCAGGAGGCCAAGCCCGGCGGCCGCCTGAACTCCAGCGGCGGCTGAGCGTTTCGTCGTGACCCGGGTTGGCGTCGTCGGCCACGTCGAGTGGGTGCAGTTCGCGGTCGTCGAGCGGGTGCCGGCGGCCGGCGAGATCGTCCACGCGCGCGAGTCGTTCTTCGAGCCGGCGGGCGGCGGCTCGGTGGCGGCGGTGCAGCTGCGCAAGCTCGCCGGCTCGGCGCTGTTTCTGACGGCGCTGGGCGACGACGACGCGGCGCAGGCGGCGGAGCGCGCGCTGCGCGAGCGCTTCGGCGTCGAGCTGTTCGCGGCGGCGCGTCCGCCGCAGCCCCCAGCGGCGCGCGTTCACGTTCCTCGACGATCGCGGGCGAGCGAACGATCACCGTGCTCGGCGAACGGATCGTGCCGCTGCGTGCCGACCCGCTGCCGTGGGACGCGCTCGCCGAGCTCGACGCGATCTACCTGACCGGCGGCGACGCCGA
The DNA here is from genome assembly GCA_963751065.1 of uncultured Actinomycetes bacterium. GTDB lineage: Bacteria > Actinomycetota > Thermoleophilia > Solirubrobacterales > Solirubrobacteraceae > CADCVQ01. The sequence goes on along the minus strand of CAVVTD010000006.1, from coordinate 64,746 downwards.
TGCGGTGCGCGCGGCGCGCGGCCGCGCACATGCTCGTGGCCACGCCGCGCGCGATGGGCGCGCTGGCCGAGTCCGGCGTGCGCCTCGACGTGCTCGTGCGCAGTGCGAGCGATCCCGGCGAAGCGTACGAGCCCGGCATGCTCGACCCGCCGCCGCGCTGGGTGGTCAGCACGCGCGGCGAGCTCGGCGGGTCATGGACGCGGCGAGACGTCGGGTTCGTGGGCGGCCACGGCGCTGCCCGGTCCGCCGGTCGACGCCTACGGCTGCGGCGACTCGTTCGCCGCCGCGCTCGCGTACGGGTTGGGCGCGGGCATGGAGCTGGCGGAGGCGATCGAGCTCGGTGCGCGGTGCGGGGCGGCGTGTCTGTGCGGGCGCGGGCCGTACGCGGGGCAGCTCTCGCTGGAGTAACCGGCGCGGTGCGCTTCGCACAGCCATGCGTTCGTAGCCGCGTGGTCGAACTGCATCTCTGTTATGGATGTTGGTTTGTCAAGTGGGCAGCACCGGATGCCCGCGGCAGGGGGCGGGCATCGGTGTCGGTCAAGAGGGGCGGCGGGTGCGGCGAGTGTGCGCGACGCGCGGTCAGGCTGTTATGCGCGGATCCTTCCTTGGCCGCAGGACCGGATTTCGTCGTGAGAGCCCGCCGTCTGAGATCGAGCGTGGCCACCCGGGGTGGTTGCTCACAGAGATGTCGCGGATACTCTCGCGCGTGGGTGCCGCAGTGTTCCCGCCGCCCTTCTTGACCGACGTAGTGCAGGCCGTCTGTTAGTCGGCGTTCGCGGTCGCCCAGCAGAAGCCGGCGAGCTCGCAAGCGACGGCGACCGCGACGATCGTGCGTCGCTTGCCGCGCTCGCCGTCCAGTCGTTGCCAGGTGCGATACAGGCGCTGCTGCGCCGCCCAGCTGATCGCCAGGACGTGCGCGGGCTGGCCGGCCTGGCGACGCTTCAGTGGCTGGCCCTTGGCCGGCGCTCGGCGGTAATGCCAGGCCGCCTCGACCAAGAGCCGGCGGCCGTGCCCGCTGCCGGTCTTGGTGATCGCGCCCTGGCGGCGCGCCTCACCGGAGCTGTTCTCCGACGGCACCAAGCCGAGGTAGCTCATCAGCTGACCGGCCTTGGCGAAGCGCTGCCAGTCGCCGATCTCCGCGCACAGCCCGACCGCGGTCAGGGTGTCGATGCCGCGCAGGCAACGCAACCGGCCGATCGTTTGTGCCCACGGCGAGTCGGGCACGAGCTCGTCGATCGTCGCCTCCAATGTGTCGCGGCGCACCAGCAGCGCGTCGATCGCGCCGAGGTAGTCCAGCAATGTGACCTGTGCGCCACGGTCACCGAGATCGACCGTGCCCAGCCACCTGCGGTGATGCGTCGTCCACGCCTGCGCGGTGCCATCGAAGCGCACGTCGTGACGCAGCAGCAGCTTGCCCATCCGGTGACGCGCGCGCATCAGGTCACCGCGAACGTCCTCACGCGCGCGGACGAGATCGCGCAGCGCCTCCTCCCGGGTGCTCGGGACGCGCACCGGATGCAGCCCATCGATCATCAACAGCCGCAACAACCGCTCGGCGTCGCGCCGGTCGGTCTTGACACGGTCACTGGATGGGCGCTCAATCTTGCCCGGCGCCGCGATCACGCACTCAATGCCGGCAGCCATAAGCGACCGCGCGAGCGAAAACCCCGTCGGCCCGGCCTCATAGGCCACCCGTGTCGGGCCCGGCAGCGCGGCACAAAACGCCACGACGTCGCGCGTCTCGCCCGGCAACCGGCGCACCCGCATTTCCCCCGACTCGCGATCCATCGTCGCCGCGACGACGCTCGCGCGGTGAACATCAAGCCCCGCCCAACTGCGAACCTGTGCCATGTCGGCACCCCCATGATTGCGGTCGGGCCCGGGCCACCCCCGGACCCTCAACCCGCGCACGTTCATGCGCGGGTGCCGACCCTCACACCACCACCAGACGCGATCAACCGACGTCCATATGGTCTGACGGGTGCGAGTTGTGGAGGCGCTGGCGTCGCGTCCGGGGTCTGCGTCTGAGAGCGGTCGGGTCGACTTGTACATGCACCACGTGCATAACTCGACCGGGTCCCCGCCGGCCAAGGCGGTGTGTCGAATCATTCGCGTCCGCCGCGAACTATTCGACACACCGCTTCCGATCAGCCAATCGGCCCCCGCTACGAGGCCGGCCCTGGCCGAAACGCCGCCACCCCCGCCAACCCACACCCGTCAGAGATGCAGTTCCAGCAGGCCGGCCCCACCACCCACGCCCGGCGACAGCCCGCAAACAAAGACTCAGCTACACGTCACGCACGCGAAACGGCTTCGCGTCGTCCCAGCGCTCAAACCAGCAGCCACCCTCGCGGATCGAGAGAAAGACGTCGGGCTCGAGCTCCAGCGCCGCGAGGAAGTCCGCCCGCGCGTCCGACGGATCCTCGCCCTGCGGCGCCTCCAGCGCGACGCCGCGCTCCGGGTGCGCCTCGGAGGCGATGAGCACGAACCGCGAGCGGCCGTCGTAGGCGAGGCCGACGTAGGCCATCCGCCCGAGCCCCTCCTCCTCGCCGGTCACCCAGGTCCAGCCGAACTGCGCCGTCAGCTCCTCCGCGCTGCGGTCGATGACCGCCACGTAGTCCATGACGACCGGCGTCCACTCATCCGCGTTCTGCTGTACGAGCCGTCCCGAGGTCACCGTCATGCCCCCAGGGTACGGCGCAGGGCGTCGAAGGCGCGCTCGCCCCGCTCGCACTCGATGAGCTCGCGGCGCACCTTGCCGCGGTAGACGGCGATCGTGCCGTCACCGCGCACGTCGGCGCCGCCCCGCACGCGTGGCATGAGGCGCGACGGGCCCGACAGCTCCCCGCGGGCCGCCACCTGGTCGCCCGGCGCGTACTCACGCGTCAGCGCCCGCTGCGTTCCGCGGCGGGCGGCCGGGCCGAGCGTCGTCAGCTCCATCTCGAGCGTGTCGATCGCCGTGGCGAGCTGCGCGTGGCGCGTGCGTCGCACCTTCGGACCGACGCGGATCGTGACGGTGTACGGCATCGGCGGGCGATGGTAGCCCGAGCGTGCGGGCGGCGGGCGGGCGCGGGCGGTCCGGTCCGGGCGCCGGCGCTCAGCGCTGGTCGATCGGCACGTAGTCGCGCGACCGCTCGCCTGTGTAGATCTGCCGCGGACGCGAGATCTTCTGCTCGGAGTCCTCGACCATCTCGCGCCACTGCGCGATCCAGCCGCTCGTGCGCCCGATCGCGAACATCACCGGGAACATCGCCACCGGCAGGCGCAGCGCCTCGTAGATGAGACCCGAGTAGAAGTCGACGTTCGGATAGAGCTTGCGCTCGATGAAGTACTCGTCCTCGAGCGCGATCTGCTCGAGCTCCAGGGCGAGGTCGAGCAGCGGGTTGCGGCCGGTGACCTCGAAGACGTCCTCGGCCGCCTTCTTGATGATGCGCGCCCGCGGGTCGTAGTTCTTGTAGACGCGGTGGCCGAAGCCCATCAGGCGCTGGTTGCCCTCCTTCACGCCCTTGACGAAGTCCGGGATGTTGTCGCGGTGCTTGATGCGCCGCAGCATCCGCAGCACGGACTCGTTGGCGCCACCGTGCAGGGGGCCGTACAACGCGGCGATGCCGCCGGCGACCGCCGAGTACGGATCTGGCTTCGCCGAGCCGATCGAGCGCACCGCGCTCGTCGAGCAGTTCTGCTCGTGGTCGGCGTGCAGGATGAAGAGGATGTCGAGCGCCCGCTCCAGCCGCGGATCGGGCTCGTACTTCAGCTCGGTCATCTTGTACATCATGTTCAGGAAGTTGCCCGAGTACGCGAGGTCGTTGTCGGGATAGACGTAGGGCTGCCCCTGCACGTGGCGGTAGGCGAACGCCGCCAGCGTCGGCATCTTGGAGATCAGCCGGATCGTCTGGATGTCGCGGTTCTCGGCGTCGTCGATGTCGTTGGCGTCCGGATAGAACGTCGACAGCGCGCCGGTCGCGCCGAGCAGCATCCCCATCGGGTGGGCGTCATGGCGAAATCCGCCCATGAACTCCTTGATGTTCTCGTGCACGAACGTGTGGATCGTGATCTTGTGCTGCCAGTCGGCCAGCTCGGAGGCCGTCGGCAGCTCGCCGTACACGAGCAGGTAGGCGACCTCGAGGTACGTCGACTTCGCAGCGAGCTGCTCGATCGGGTAGCCGCGGTACTCCAGCACGCCGTTCGTGCCGTCGAGGTACGTGATCGAGGAGCGGCAGGCTGCCGTGTTCATGAAGGCTGGGTCGTACGTCATGAGGCCGAAGTCGTCCTCGGACGTACGGATCGCGCGGAAGTCGAGGGCGCGAACCGTGCCGTCGACGATCGGGATCTCGTAGCTGCGACCGGTCCGGTTGTCGACGATGGTCAGCGTGTCCTCGCCGCTTCCTGCGTCAGCGCCGTTGCTCTCGGGAACGGTCGCGGTGGCGGCTTTCGTGTCGTTCGTATCGCTCATCTGCCACCGATTATGCACCCAAGCGAGCGCCTTCAAGCGCGAACCGCGTGTGAAAATCCTGCTACGGGAGAATCATTCTCGTTTCCAGCCGCCGCCGAGGAAGCGGCTGAGACGCCCGCCGCGCGCGTTGGCGCGGAACGTCGGGGCACCCGCGGAGTCGCGTTCGGGCAGCGCCGCGGCGCCCTCGGCGTCGAGCGTCAGGGTCACGCGCCGCTCGGCGATGCGCGCCACCTCGGGCGCGTCGACGAAGCGCTGGCCGGCGGGCGTGTCGAGCACGAGCCCGTCGAAGATGTGCTCGGCCTTGTTCTCGAGCACCTCGCGCACGGCGCCGACCTCGCCACCGTCGCGATCGACCACGGGCGTGCCGTGCTCGAGCACCTTGTAGGAGATGGCGTAGCCGTCGTCGGGGTCAGGCGGAGACATAGACGATGCTGAACGCCGCCGCCGCGACGAGGGCGATGCTGAGCGCCATGACGCCGCGGGCGGCGCTCGCGTCGCCGGGGAAGTCCGGGCGCTTGAAGCCGAAGATGCTGATGGCGATGGCGAAGACGACGAGGATCGCGCCCGCCACGAAGAACGGCGTCTCGTCGTGATGCTCCTCGGCTGCGGCGCCGTGCTCGCCGGCGGCTGCGGCGCCGTGCTCGGCAGCGGCAAGGATCGTGCTGAAGGTCAGGCTCATGAGGCGGCGGCGAGCCTATCGCACGGGCGGCGTCGAACGCGACGCGCCCGGGCCGCCCTCGTAGCGGCTCTCGGTCGCCTCGACCTGGCCGTGATAGTGGCTGCCCAGCTCGGGATGGCCGTAGGGGCGCAGGGCCGGAGCGTCGAGCGTCATGAACGACAGCTGCGCGATGGGCTTGTTGGCCCACAGCTTGATCGGCACGCGCGTCAGGTTGGTGATCTCCAGCGTCAGCGTGCCCTTCCAGCCCGGGTCGACGAAGCCCGCCGTGGCGTGGACGATGAGCCCGAGCCGGCCAAGACTCGACTTCCCCTCGATTCGTGCGACGACGTCGTCGGGCAGCTCGACCCACTCCAGCGTGCGCCCGAGACAGAACTCACCGGGGTGGATGACGAACGGCTCGTCGTCGGTGATCTGGATCTGCTCGGTGAGGTTCTGCGGCGGCGCGGCGAGGTCGATCGCGGCCGTGCGGTGGTTGTGGAACACGCGAAACGTGTTGCCCAGGCGCAGGTCGACGCTGGCGGGCTGGACCATGGCCGGATCCCACGGCCTGATCGTGATCGTGCCCGCCGCGACGAGCCGCAGGATCGTGCCGTCCGACAGGACGGAGCTCGGGGCGCTCATGGCCCGCTGAGATTAGTGCCCCGGGCGGCGGGCGCGGATCCGCTCAGCGGTGGGGTTCGAGACGGCGCGCACGGGCGACGACCGGCCGGCGCGTGCGCGCCGGCGCGGGGAGCTGCGGGGCGCCGTGCGGGCCGCGGCGCGGGTTGCGCGGCAGCGCCGGGCGCGGGTGCGGATGGCGCGGGCGCGGGCTCAGCGGACGCTTCGTGCCGCCGTCCTCGCCGGTCACGGGCTCCGGCTCCGGCGGCGACTTGATCGCGTACCAGACGATGTAGAGCAGCATGAAGATCGGGATCTTCAGGATCACCATCAGGAAGATGAAGGCCGCGGACATTCCGGTCAGCGTACCCGTCCGGCGGGCGGCGCGCACGATGTGTGGCACACATTCCTCGCTGCCGGCCGCGAACTGAGCGCGGCTGCGCCAGACGAGGGTCGGGCGCCCTCTCCCACGCGCCCAGCGCGTGATCCACCGCGCGGCCAACTCCGTTGTAGGCCCCATGAAGCCACGCTTGCTCGCCCTCCTCGCGCTCTGCGCAATCGTCCTGGCCGTCATCGGCGGCCAGGTCGCCGCCACCGCGGCGGGCGGCAAGACCGTCACGCTGAAGAACATCGCGTTCTCGCCCAAGAACCTGTCGATCGCGCGCAACACGACGGTGACGTTCGCCTGGCGTGATGACACCACGGGGCACAACGTCGTGAGCAAGGGCCCCAAGCGCTTCAAGTCGATCGGCGTCCGGTCATCCGGCTCGCAGTCGCGCAAGTTCACCTCGGCCGGCACGTACCGCTACGTGTGCACGCTTCACCCGGGCATGGCCGGCCGCATCACCGTCCGCTAGCACATCCCCTCACCAGGAGAACTACCTGTGTCTCATTCGTTCAACGTTGAAATGGTCGACGCCGACGGCGCCATCCGCGACGCCGCCGAAGCCGCCGGTCTGGACCGCAGCGACTTCCTGAAGAAGGGCGTGCTCGCCGGTGGCGGTCTGCTCGTCGGCAGCGCGATGTTCACCGGCGTGCTGAGCAGCGCGCAGGCCGCGATCTCGACGACGAAGAGGTCGGCGAAGAACGACGTGAAGATCCTCAACTACGCGCTGACGCTCGAGTACCTCGAGGCCGCGTTCTACAAGGAGGCCGTCGCGAATGCAGCCTTCGGTTCGAGCGCTCCGCTGAAGACGTTCGCCGAGACGGTGGCCAAGCACGAGGCCAAGCACGTCACGTTCCTCAAGGGCGCGCTGGGCTCCAAGGCGGTCAAGTCGCCGAAGTTCGACTTCGGCGACGCGACCGGCGCCGCGAAGTTCGCCGCTACGGCGCAGGTGCTCGAGGACACGGGTGTCAACGCCTACCTCGGCCAGGTCAAGAACATCTTCGTGCCCGGCACACTCTCCGCCGCCGGCACGATCGCCACCGTCGAGGCGCGCCACGCCGCCTGGATCCGCTTCATCAACGGCGACCTGCCCGCCCCGGCGGACTTCGACAAGCCGAAGTCCGAGAAGGCGATCCTCAAGGCCGTCACGGCCACGGGCTTCCTCGGCTAGTCACGACAGTCCCTCCAGAAGACGACGCAACGCGGGGCCCGAAGAGAGGGCCCCGCTGTCGTTCTGGCCGCGCGGCTCAGTCCTTGAGCACCACGTCCGGCGTCTCGAACGACGTCAGGCGCTTGAGCTCGTGGACGCGCTCGACGATCTCCGGACCGGTCAGGCGCGCCACGCGCTCGGTGCCGAACTCCTCGACGTTGAAGGACGCGACCGCCGTCCCGTAGGCCATCGCGAGCCTGAGCACGTCGGGGGTCGCCTCGCCGTCGTGGGCGGCGATGCAGCCGACGAAGCCGCCGGCGAACGAATCGCCCGCGCCGGTCGGATCGGCGACGAAGTCGACCGGGAAGGCGGGGATCCAGAACGAGTCGTCGGCGGTGACGAGCGCCGCGCCGTACTTGCCGAGCTTGACGACCATCGACGACGGCCCGTGCTCCATGATCTTGCGCGCGCCGGCGACGACCTCGCGCTCGCCGGTGAAGAGCTCGACCTCGGAGTCGTTGAGGATCACGCAGTCGACCTCGGAGATGGCCGCGACGAGCGCCTCGCGGGCGATGTTCACCCACAGGTCCATCGAGTCCAGGGCGACGAACTTCGCCTTCTCGCACTGCCGGCGGACGTTGAGCTGCAGCGCCGGGAAGATGTTCGCGAGGAAGAGCACGTCGCAGTCCATCGAGGCCTGCGAGAGCTTGGGATCGAAGTGCTCGAAGACGTTGAGATCGGTCTCCAGCGTGTCGCGCGAGTTCATGTTCTCGCCGTAGACGCCCTTCCAGAAGAACGTCTTGCCGCCCGCCACCTGCTCGATGTCGTCGGTTATGACGTTGCGGCCGTGCAGGACGGCGTACTCCTCCTCGCCGAAGTCGTCTCCGACGGGGCCAACGACGCGCACCTCGTCGAAGAACGACGCCGCGAGGGAGAAGTGCGTGGCGGCGCCTCCGAGCATGCGCTCGCGGCCGCCGTGCGGTGTTCCAACCGCGTCGAACGCGATCGATCCGACAACAGTGACGCTCATGGCGGGCGACCCTAGCGACATGATCGATCGCGTGATGGCGGGGTAGCCTCGCCGCATGCGCGCCATCCAGATGTCCGAGTACGGCGGGCCCGAGGTGCTCGAGCTCGTCGAGCTGCCGGTGCCCGAGCCGGGCGACGGCGAGGTCCTCGTGCGCGTCACGCGCGCGGGGCTGAACTTCGCCGACACGCACCGGCGCACGAACACGTACCTCGCCAAGGACACGCTGCCGCTCGTGCCGGGCTCGGAGGTCGCGGGCGTGCGCGAGGACACCGGCGAGCGCGTCGTCGCGCTGTGCGGGTCGGGCGGCTACGCCGAGTACGCCACCGCACCCGGCGCGCTGACGTTCCCGATCCCGGAGGCGGTCGACGACGAGACCGCGCTCGCGCTCGTCCTGCAGGGCCTGACGGCGTGGCATCTGTACCGCACGTCGGCTCGCGTGGCCCCGGGCGAGACCGTCGTCGTGCATGCCGCCGCCGGCGGCGTCGGCTCGCTCGCCGTGCAGCTCGGCAAGCCGCTGGGCGCCGGCCGCGTGATCGCCACCGCCTCGACGGAGGCGAAGCGCGCGCTGGCGCTCGAGCTCGGCGCCGACGCCGCCGTCGACGGCGCGGCCGAGGGGCTGACCGACCGGCTCGTCGAGGCGAACCTCGGCAAGCGCGTCGACGTCGTCCTCGAGATGGCCGGCGGCGCGGTGTTCGACGCGTCGCTCGACGCGCTGGCGCCGTTCGGGCGGCTCGTGGTCTACGGGATCGCGTCCGGCGAGAACAACACCGTGCGCAGCGGCTCGCTCATGCGCCACTCGCGCGCGGTCGTCGGCTTCTGGTTCTTTCACTGCCTCCGGCACCCGGAGATGATCGACGACGCGCTCGCCGACCTGTTCGCGCGCGTCGCGCGCGGCGAGCTACGCGTGGTGACCGGCCCGGCCTACCCGCTCGAGCAGGCCGCGCAGGCCCAGACCGACCTCGCCGCGCGCCGGACGACCGGCAAGGTCACGCTCGATCCCGCGGCGTAGCCACCCCACGACCCGGCGACCCGCGACGCGGACGCGTGAGCTACGGCCAGGTGCCCTTGCGCGTCATGCCCTCGCTGTAGAAGCGATTGGGCAGCTGCGCCGAGCCGAAGGCCTGCAGCACGCGCTCCATCTTCTGCCCGGTCTCGGGGCACACGGTCAGCGCGTCGTCGTGGATCGAGTGCTGGATCTCGATCGTCGTCCCGTCTTCGCGCTTGTAGACGTAGAGCGGCACCGGCCTGATTGTAGACAGCCGAAAACACCAAGGGCCCGCGGTCGGCGACCGCGGGCCCTTGGCTGAGGAGGAGAGGAGCTGGGGTAGGGCTGGTTTGGTTGGGAGGGGTTTGGAGGTGAAGGAGAGGGGTGCCTTCGAGGTCTCTATCGGCGCCGTGGCGCCGGGACTTGAGCCTTCAGACGATCATGGTCACCGCGTGCCCGCTCAGCGGGTGGTGTGGCGAATGTATTCCGGCTGAATCAGGCTCAGACCGGCGCGCCCTCGCTCTCGCGCGCCACCACGCCCGCCTTCTCGGCTCCCAGCCCCGTCTCCGCGCGGACGCGCAGCTCGGCGAACTCGCGCTCGTTGCCGCGCTCGGTCGAGAGCATCGTGCCCAGCCAACAGCCGATGAAGCCGAGCGGGATCGAGATGATCCCGGGGTTGGCGAGGTCGTAGAACGACAGCGCGCCGCCCTCGGCGTCCGCGCCCGGCCAGACCTTCGGCGAGATGATCACGAGCACGATCGCGCTGACGACGCCGAACGCCACGCCGGTCACCGCGCCCGCGGTGTTGAAGCGCCGCCAGGTGAGCGCGAGCAGCAGCGCCGGGAAGTTCGCGCTCGCCGCGACGGCGAACGCGAGGCCGACCATGAACGACACGTTCAGCCCCTCCCCGCCGATGATCGCGATCGCGATCGCCAGGGCGCCGATCGAGGCCGCGGCGATGCGGGCGACGAGGACCTCCTCGTGCTCGGACTCATGCCCCTTGCGGATGACGTTGGACCAGATGTCGTGCGCCACCGCGCCGGAGGCCGACAGCACCAGGCCGGCGACGACCGCGAGGATCGTCGCAAAGGCAACCGCGGCGACGATCGCGAGGAACAGGTCGCCGCCGAACGTGCCCTCTCCGCCGCCGAGGAACAGCGCGAGGTTCGGCGCCGCGAGGTTGCCGCCCGTACCCGCCGCGGCGACGCCCTCCTCGCCGAGCAGCGCGCGGGCGCCGAAGCCGACGAACGTCGTCAGCACGTAGAAGATGCCGATGATGAACATCGCGTAGACGACCGACGAGCGCGCCGCCTTGGAGTCCGGGACCGTGAAGAAGCGCATGAGGATGTGCGGCAGGCCGGCGGTGCCGAGCACGAGGGCGATGCCGAGCGAGACGGTGTCGATCGGGCTGGAGAGGAACGTGCCGGGGCCGAGGCTGAACGTCGACTCGTCCGTGGTGTTCTCCGCCGCGCGGTTGAAGAGCTCGATCGGGTTGAAGCCGACGCGCTCGAGCACGAAGACCGACATCACGAAGATCGCGACCATGAGCAGGACGGCCTTGATGATCTGCACCCACGTCGTGGCCAGCATCCCGCCGAAGATGACGTAGCAGAGCATCATCACGCCGGTGATGAGCACGGCGAGCGAGAAGTCGATGCCGACGAGCGCCTGGATGAGGACGCCCGCGCCGACCATCTGCGCGATGAGGTAGAAGGCCGCGACGCTCAGGGTGCCGAGCGCGGCGGCGACACGCGCCGGGCGCTCGCGCAGACGGAACGAGAGCACGTCGGCGATTGTGTACTTGCCCGCGTTGCGCATCCGCTCGGCGAGCAGGAACATCACCGTGAGGAACGCGACGAGGAAGCCGACGGAGTACAGGAAGCCGTCGAAGCCGAAGATGAAGATCAGGCCGGCGATGCCGAGAAACGACGCGGCGGACAGGTAGTCGCCGGAGATGGCGAGGCCGTTCTGGATGCCGCTGATGGAGCGTCCGGCGGCCCAGAAGACGTTGGCGCCGGTCATGCGCTTGGACGCCCAGTAGGTGACGACGAGCGTGATCGACAGGACGATCGCGAAGATGACGAGTGCTTCGACGTTGACGTCGGCGGCGATGATCGTCATCGCAGGGCCTCCGGATCGGTCCGGGCGGCGGGGTTGCCGGCGGGGTTGGCGCCGAGCGCCCTGTCGACGACCTTCTTGGCGAGCGGGTCATAGACCGTGTCGGCCCGGCGCAGGTACAGGTAGCCGAGGGTGAAGACCATGACGAACTGCGTCAGCGCCAGGCAATAGCCGACGGTCAGGCCCTCGTAGACCGACTCGGCCATGAAGTCGGGCGCGTACCCGGCCAGCAGGATGAAGCCGATGTACCAGGCGAGATAGAAGATCGTCGCCGGCAGCACGAAGCGCCGCCGCGCCGCGATGAGCTCCTTGAACTCAGGCGACTGCTCCACCGCCTTCCAATCGATCTGGGGCGCGCTGGTCGACATGGCCTTCCTCTCTCCTCAAGGGTTTGTGTCGAAGCGCACCTACCCGGCGCTGTCAGCGGTCAAGCCCGGCTGAACGGTGTCGTTTTGCAGCTCGCCGGGGTAGGTGGGTCCCCAGAACGGCAACCGCAACTTTTCGAACGGGAGCGAGACATGGCTGAGGAGACCTGTGGAGGAGCCGGCTGCACCTGCGCCGCGCGCGAGGACGGCTTCTGCTCGGACCACTGCAAGGAGCACGCCGGCCACGGCGAAGCCGAGGGCCACGTCTGCCACTGCGGGCATCCGGGCTGCGCAGCTGATCCGACGACCTAGACGGCCCACCAGGGCCGCCGGGACGGGCTGACGGCTCAGCCGCTCTTGTACGAGACGAGGCCGACCGCGCCCTCGCTGTCGGCTTCGTCGATCGTCCCGATGCCGAGCGCGTACCACTTCGTCTCGCGCTCGCCGCCGGGGCTGAGGTAGCCCTCGATCTCCAGAGCGCCGGAGAACGTGCCGGCGGGAACCGTGACGGTCGCATCGAGCGTGCTCACGCGGTTGGTCTCCGAGCCCTGCCCGGGCACCTTCTCGAAGACGAAGCGCGTGCCGGGCTGCGGATCGGCGGGCATCGCCACGCCGAGCGTCTTCGTGTCGACGCCGTAGAGGAAGGCGCCGTCATGGTTGATGATCGTCTTGCCGTCATCGGCGTAGTTGTCGACGTCCTCGCCGAGGTAGTGGACGGTTCCGTCGTCGGCTTGGGCGAAGTAGTCCAACGCGATCTCGTGCAGGACGCCATCCTCGTAGGCGCGGTCCTCGACGATCACGGCCCGCACCGTGCGGCCGTTGACCGTGAACGCCTTCGTGGCGTTCTTGCGGGTCTTGATCGTTCGAATCGCGGCGCCGTCCTTCGTGCCCGCGAACTCGGCCGAGCGGATCGAGCTGATCGGCAGCCATGGGTTGGTGATCTGCGTCGGGTTCGTGAAGCGCGGCGTGCTCGCCGCGCCTTGGGCGCTTGGCTCATACGCCGCCGCGAGGAACGACACGGCGGCGAGGGCGGTGAGCGCGGCCAAGCGGCGCCCTGGCAACCGGCGGGCAACGGAGATCGTCATCGGATCACGCCTTCGGGTCGATCCTCGGGGGCCTGTATGCGGCCCGATGGCCGACTCTACGCCCGCCCGATCGCCCCGTATAGGAGACCGCTCAGTCCCGTCCGTGCGCGGTACCGCCGTGGGCGGCCAGATCTGCGTGGCAGCGAGCGCGGCGATCGCTACGCCATCTAGCCACCGATCTGCGCCAGCGCCCGCCGCACCTGCTTCGCCGACGCCGCGCCGCGCGTGCCCAGGCCCTGCGCGAACTGCGCGACGCGCAGCTCCTGGAGCATCCAGTGCACCTGCGGCGCGGCGGCGCGGCCGCCGCGGGCGCGGTACTCGGCCTCGAGCCGGTGGATCGCGTTCATGCGGTCGCGGTCGGCGGCGACCGCGTCGGGCAGGCGCTCGAGCCGGCGTGAGGCGGCGCGCACGTAGCGCACGACGTCGGGCAGGCGGTCGCTGCCGGCGGCGGCGATGAAGCCCGGGTGGACGAGGCCGCCGAGCTGGCCGGCGACGTCGAGCCGCGCCGGCTGCAGCGCGGGGTCGGGCGGGAGGTCCTCCAGGCGCGCGCGCAGCTCGGCGGCGGCGTCGAGCACGGCGACCGCGGAGACCGCGATCGCGGCAGTCGCCTTCGGAAGGCCGGCCGCCACGTGCGAGCGCAGCGCGGCGAACCCGGCCGCGTCCCAGGCCGGCCCGCCTCCCGACGCGATGAGCTCGTCGAAGGCGGCGTTCAGCGCGTCGCCGAGCACGGCCGCGGCGCCCCCGTGCGGCGCGCCCGCCAACGTGAGCGCCGCGCCCCCGCCGAGCCCGCGCTGCACGCCGCGCAACGGCGAGGCCACGACGTGGCGCAGCAGCGCGCGCGTGCCGGCGTGCATCGCCGCCGCCTGCGCGCCCGGCGTCTCGAACACCCGCACGGCGACGCTGTCGCCCTCGTCCACCAACGCCGGGTAGGCGCGCACGCTCTCCCCCGTCCCGGGCAGCGCGACGCTGCGCGGCAGCTCGCCGATCGTCCAGTCCTTCAGCCCGCTGCGCTCGTACTGCGCGGTCGCCGCGGCGAGCTGGGCGCGCAGGCGCGGGCGCAGCTGCGCGCGCAGCGCGTCGAGGTCCGCGCCGGCGGCCAGCACCTCGCCGGCGCCGTCCTGCACTGCGAAGCGCACCCGCAGGTGCGCCGGTAGGCGCGCGAGGTGAAACTGCGACGGCTCGACGTGCACGCCGCGCACGCGCTCGATCTCCCGCGCCACGGCGGCCACCAGCGCGCCGCGACGGGGCCGCAGCCCGGTCACGACCTCGGCCGCCGTCTCCGGGATCGGCACCAGAGGCCGGCGCAGCTCCTTCGGCAGCGAGCGGATCAGCGCGACGACGAGCTCCTCGCGCAGCCCCGGCACGAGCCAGTCGAAGCCGGCCGCGCGCAACCCCTCCAGCGCGTGCAGCGGCACATGCACCGTGATGCCGTCGTCCTCGGTTCCCGGCTCGAAGCGGTACGTCAGCGCCAGCTCGTGCTCGCCCTGGCGCCACACGTCGGGCAGCGCCGCCTCGTCGATCCCCGCGTCGCCGACGAGCAGCTCGCGCGTGTAGCGCAGCAGCTGCGGATCGCGGCGCCGCGCGTCCTTCCACCAGCGGTCGAAGTGCGCGCCCGACACGACGCTCTGCGGGATCCGCGCGTCGTAGTAGTCGTAGAGCTGGGCCTCGGTGGCGACGATGTCGCGCCGGCGCGCGCGGTGCTCGAGCTCCTCGACCTCCTCGAGCAGCTCGCGGTTGCACTGCAGGAAGCCGTGGCGCGTCTCCCAGTCGCCCTCCAGCAGCGCGTGGCGGATGAACAGCTCGCGCGACAGCACCGGGATCGATCGCCCCGTAGGGCACGGTCCGCGCGCCCACGACCGGCACGCCGTAGAGCGTCGCCCGCGCGGTCGCCACGACCGAGCCGCGCTTGCGCTCCCAGTGCGGCTCGGAGTACGTCCACTTGAGCAGGTGCCCGGCGAGCGGCTCGATCCAGCGCGGCTGGATCGCCGCCGCGGTGTGGCCGTAGAGGCGGTTGGTCTCGACGAGCTCGCCGACCATGACCCAGGTCGGCGGCTTGCGCGCCAAGGCCGACCCCGGCGAGATCGTGAAGCGCGCGCCGCGCGCGCCGAGGTACTCGCGCCGCGCGCTCGCGTCGCGCAGGCCGACGTGCGAGAGCAGCCCGGCGAGCAGCGCGCGGTGGACGTCGTCGGGCGCGGCCGGCGCGTCGTTGATCGTGCCGCCGACGTTGCGCAGCGCCTGGCGCAGCTGGCCGGCGAGGTCCTGCCACTCGCGCACGCGCATGTAGTGCAGGTACTCGGCGTGGCACATCCGGCGAAAGCCGTTGCGCGAGAGCTCCTTCTGCTGCGCGCGCAGGTGGCGCCAGAGGTTCAGGTAGGCGAGGAAGTCCGAGCGCGCCTCCTTGTCGACGAAGCGCGCGTGCTGCTCGTCGGCCTCGCCGCGCTTCTCGGCGGGCCGGATGCGCGGGTCCTGGATCGACAGCGCGGCGGCGATGACGACGACCTCGTCGCTGCAGCCGTTGCGATCGGCCTCCAGGACCATCCGCCCGATCCGCGGGTCGACCGGGAGCTGGGCGAGCCGGCGGCCGAGCCGGGTCAGGCGCTTGCGCGGGTTGTCGGTGTCGAGGTCGAGCGCGCCGAGCTCGTGCAGGAGCTTCTCGCCGTCGCGCACCTGGCGGCGGTCCGGGGGATCGAGGAAGCCGAAGTCCTCGACCCGCCCCAGCTGCAGGGACTCCATCTGCAGGATCACCGACGCGAGGCTCGTGCGCAGGATCTCCGGATCGGTGAACGCCGGCCGGTCGAGGAAGTCCTGCTCGGAGTACAGGCGGATGCAGATGCCGTCCGACGTGCGCCCGCAGCGGCCCTTGCGCTGGTTGGCCGACGCCTGCGAGACCGGCTCGATCGGCAGCCGCTGGACCTTCAGCCGCGCGCTGTAGCGGCTGATCCGCGCGGTGCCCGGGTCGACGACCGCGCCGATGCCCGGGACGGTGAGCGACGTCTCGGCGACGTTCGTCGCCAGCACGACGCGGCGCGCGGTGTGCGCCTTGAAGACCTTCTGCTGCTCGGCCGGCGACAGGCGGGCGTAGAGCGGCAGGATCTCGACGTCGTCTCGGAGCCGGCCGGCGAGCGACTCGGCGGTGTCGCGGATCTCGCGCTCGCCGGAGAGGAAGACGAGCACGTCGCCGGGCGCGTCGTCGAGCAGCTCCTCGACGGCGTCGCCGATCGCGTCGACGGGGTCGTCCTCCTCGGCGGCGGGCCGGTAGCGGACCTCGACGGGGAACGTGCGGCCGGAGACCTCGACGACCGGCGCGCCGTCGAAGTGCTCGCTGAAGCGCGCCGTGTCGATCGTCGCGCTCGTGATGACGAGCTTGAGGTCCGGGCGCCGCGGCAGCAGCTGCTTGAGGAAGCCGAGCAGGAAGTCGATGTTCAGGCTGCGCTCGTGGGCCTCGTCGATGATGATCGTGTCGTAGCGGCGCAGCAGCCGGTCGCGCCCGATCTCGGCGAGCAGCAGGCCGTCGGTGACGAGCCGGACCAGCGTCTCCTTCCTGGACTGGTCGTCGAAGCGCACGCTGTAGCCGACGGCACCGCCGAGCGGCACGTCGAGCTCGTCGGCGATCCGCTGCGCGACCGTGCGGGCGGCGATCCGCCGTGGCTGCGTGTGCGCGATCGCCGTGCGCCCGATCTCGAGGCAGATCTTCGGCAGCTGGGTCGTCTTGCCCGAGCCGGTCTCGCCGGCGACGATGACGACCTGGTGGGCCGCGATCGCGGCGAGCAGGTCGTCGCGGCGTGCGCTGACCGGCAGGTCGGGCGGATAGCTGATCTTGAGGTCCGCCGCCGCGATCGCCATCCGGTGGTCCAGGATAGGCCTGCCATCATCGACCGCGATGGAGTCCACACGGATCGACAAGTGGCTCTGGGCGGCGCGCTTCTTCAAGACCCGCTCGCTCGCCGCCGACGCCGTCAAGGGCGGCCGCGTGCAGCTCAACGGCGTGCGCGTGAAGCCGAGCAAGGACGTCGCGGTCGACGACGAGCTCGAGGTGACGATCGGCCAGACGTCGCGGGTGGTGATCGTGCGCGGGATCTCCGAGCGGCGCGGTCCCGCGGTCGAGGCGCAGGCGCTCTACCGCGAGACGCCGGACAGCGTCGCCGCGCGCGAGGCCGCGGCCGAGGCTCGCCGGCTGCAGTCGCCGCCGCCGGGCGCCGACCTCGGCATGCGCCCGACGAAGCGCGACCGCCGGCGGCTGGATCAGGCGCGCGGGCCGCGACGGTAGCCGCGCACGTTCAGCCGTCGCTCTACTGCACCGCCTGCGCCACCGCGCGCACGAACGGCGCCGCGAGCGGCTCCGCGCGGCGCACCGTCTCGGCCACGAGCAGGCCGACGATCACGTCGGCGACGTAGTGCTCGCCGAGGTAGACGATCGCGAAGGCGGCCGCCGCGGCGTACGTCCAGCCGATCGCCCCGTAGACCGGTCCGATCTCGGCGAGGCCCATGGCGGTGATCGCCGCCGACGAGATGTGGTCGGAGGGCATCGCGCCCCACGGGTTGCCGGGCACGGCGCCGTCCTTCGGCGGCGGGCGCTTGAGGATGTCGCAGACGACGAGCCGCGCGACGCGCTCGATCTCGCCGTCCATCCGGCCCTCCTTCTCCGAAGCCCACCACGGCGGCGCCTCGGGCGCGAAGAAGTAGAACGGGCACGTAAGGTGATAGGCGGCCGCCAGCCGCCCCCCCGCGCGCGCCGTGTACTCCGGATGGCGAGCCAACAGATAACCGAACAGCAGGTGCGGCACGAACCACGAGCCGTAGACGAGGGTGACGGCCTTGTCGAGCGCGGTGACCTCGCCGGGCCTGCGCAGCGCCCGCTGGAGTCGCAGACCGGGCGGTACGCCGAGCCCGACGATTGTGTCGAAGCGGATCGGCTCGTCGATCCACAGCCGCTTGCGCAGCTTGTCGGGCTCGTCGTAGGGGAGCTCCCAACCGAGTTTGAACAGGTGCATGTAGCCCGCCGCCACCGCGAGGTTGCGCTTGCGGCCCTTTGGCACCGAGATTGCAAGGCCGAGCGGCGGGACGCAGCCGAGCGGCAGCGTCAGCGCGGGATGCATTCCGAGCTTCTTGCGCGCGGCGATCAGCCCGACGGCGACCGGCACGGCAGCGGCGGCGGCGACGACCGGCGCGCGCCCGCTGCGGACGCACCGGTTGACGGCGCTCGCGACCCCGTCGAGCAGTGTGTTCATCGGCGCGGGGCCGTCGGGGCCACGACGCCGGTACGTCGCTGAGCGAGCGGGCATGCACTCAGATTGGCACAGCGCACCGGCAACAACGGCTCCCGACGCGCCACGTCGCGGCGCGCGCCGCCGTGCCATCCCTGGCACGATCGTCCGGTGAGACCTGGGGTGCCCACGCTCGCCGACGCCACCGATCCGCTCGGCAAGCTGCAGCGCGGACTGGGGTCGGGCTATCTGTGGGCGCTGGACGCCGACCGCACGATCGCCCACGCGCTGCTCATGCACTGCGTGTTCAACGACCCGCGCTGGGACCGCCAGCTTGACGACCGGGATGACTACCACGCCACGCTGGCGCTCGACCTGCAGCTCAGCACGGCCGCGCTGGAGCTGTGGCTGCGCGACAGCGACGAGGACACGGCCGACACGACGTACGACGTGATCGGCATGCTCGGCCGGATGGCCGTCCGCGGCCACGCCGACGCGCGCCGCGTGCTGCGCGAGTACGTCGGCTACGGGCGCTACTGGACGCGCGCGGTGCAGCGCCTCGTCGGCGAGTACGACGCGCTCGGCGCGGCGACCGCGTGGCCGGAGGTCATCGGCGGCCTCGACACCGTGCTCGCCGAGCGCTTCCCCACCGACGAGGCGCTGGCCGAGGCGCTCGCCGGCGTGGATCCGCGCGAGCGCCCGTGGACGATGTGGTCGGTCGAGAACCCGCGCATCGCGCGCGCCTTCGCGCTGGAGACGAAGACCGGCGCGGGCGGATCGGGAGCGCCGGCCGCGGCGTCGGCCTCGTCCAAGCGCCGGGCGGCGCGCGAGCGGGGCGCGCCACCGCCGGCGGCCCCGGCGCGCACGCGTGTGCGCCCGCGCGAGATGAGCACCGCCGAGCTGCTGCAGATCGCCGAGGACTCGCGCTGGACGCAGATCGCCGACGAGCTCGCCTCGCGCACCGCGGCGCCCGACGTCGCGCTGCTGCTGGCCGCGGCGGGCGACCCGGAGGTCCCGATGCGCCGTGCGGCGATCCTCGCGCTCGGGCGCCAGGGGCGCAGCGAGCTGCTGGAGATCGCCGAGCAGGCCACGACCCACGCCGAGCGCGGCAAGCTGCAGGGCGCGATCGCGCTGGCGCTCGAGGCGATGCCGATCTCGCAGACGCGCGCACTCGCCCACGACTGGCTCGGGTCGGCCGACTGGGCGCGGCGGCGCAAGGCCGCCGGGATGCTCGCCACGTGGGCCGAGGACCAGGACCTCGGGCCCGCTCGCCGCGCGCTCACGCGCGAGCTCGACGAGGGCCTCGACGGTGACGTCTACGTCATCTGCTCGCTGGCCCAGGCGCTCGCCCGCGGCGGCGTGCACGGCCCGTTCGACGAGCTGCTGCGCGCGTACGAGGAGATCCCCTACTCCTACGGGCGGCGCTACATCGTCGACGCGCTGGCCGCGTCGGATCCGACCTTCGGCGGCGACGTCGCGGTCGACTGCCTGTGGGACTGTGAGGCCGACACGCGCCGGCTGGCGGCGACGTACGTCGACCGGCGGGTGCGGCTGGCGTCGCAGCGACTCGACGAGCTGACCGGCGACCGCGCGCAGGCGGCGTCGGTTCGGGCGGCGGCCAGCGACCGTCTGGCGCGGTAAGGCTCAGCCTCAGCAGCTTTGTCACAAAGTTGTGGCAAAGCCGTCTTGTTCTGTTACACGGACCCGCGGACGATGGGTCCATGTTCTACGACGAACCCATCCACATCACGGTGCCGGGCAACCCCGACGACCCGCGGGCGTTGCCGCCGGCCCCGCCCAGGGTCGTGATCCACCGCGTCCCCGAGTTGCACCCCGACGACGTCGCGGTCGTCGACGGCATCCCCTGCACGTCGATCGCCCGCACCCTCGTCGACATGGCCGAGGAGATGACGCGCGACGAGCTGCGCGCGCTCTTCGCGCGTGCCCGCGAGCGCGGGCTCCTCGACATCGACGCGGTGAAGGCATCGGCGGCACGCGTCGAGTGGAGACCGTCGCTGCCGATGCTCTACGAGGTGATCGCCGAGTTCGGCGGCTGAGGCCTGAGCCGGGGACCGTGCACGCGATGGGAGACCGCAAACCACCGACTAAGCTGGGTGCGTGACCACATTCGCCGATCTTGGACTTTCAGAGAGCACGCTAGAGGCGCTCGAGGACGTCGGCTACGAGAAGCCCAGTCCGATTCAGGAGCAGGCGATCCCGCCGATGCTCGAGGGCCGCGACGTCATCGGACAGGCCCAGACGGGATCCGGGAAGACCGCAGCCTTCGGCCTGCCGATCGTCGAGTACATCGACCCCAGCGAGCCCGAGGTGCAGGCGCTCGTCCTGACCCCGACGCGCGAGCTGTGCATCCAGGTGACCCAGGCCCTGCGCACGTACGCGCGGCGCAAGGGCGCCGATGTCGTCGCCGTCTTCGGCGGCGCGCCGATCCGCACGCAGCAGGCGCAGCTGAAGGCCGGCGGGCACATCGTGGTCGGCACCGTCGGGCGCGTGCTCGACCTCATCAGCCGCCACTCGCTCGTGCTGGACTCCTGCCGCTTCGTCGTGCTCGACGAGGCCGACGAGATGCTCGACCTCGGCTTCCTCGAAGACGTCGAGAAGATCCTTCGCCTCACGCCCAACAGCCGGCAGACCGCGCTGTTCAGCGCGACGATGCCGCCGCCGATCCGCAAGCTCGCCGACAACTACCTCTACGACCCCGAGCACGTCAAGGTGGCGTCCGCGACGATGACCGTCGACTCGGTCGAGCAGTTCCAGCTCACGGTCAAGACGGCCGACAAGGCCGACAAGCTCGTCGAGGTGCTCGAGGCCGAGAGGCCCGACCAGGCGATCGTTTTCGCGCGCACGAAGATCCGCACCGACCAGCTGTACAAGAAGATGAAGGACCGGGGCTTCAACGTGAAGGCGCTGCACGGCGACATGTCGCAGGGCTCGCGCGACGGCGTCATGCTCGGCTTCAAGGGCGGTCGCGTGCCGATCCTCGTCGCCACCGACGTCGCCGCCCGCGGCCTGGACATCTCGACCGTCACGCACGTCGTGAACTTCGACGTCCCGCGCTCGCCCGACGTCTACGTGCACCGCATCGGCCGCACGGGCCGCGTCGGCCGCGCCGGGCGCGCCATCACGTTCGTCGAGCCCAAGCAGGCGAAGGAGCTCGAGGCGATCGAGCGCCACACCGGCGTCAAGGTCTCGCCCTGGGAGGCCGGCGCCACCGTCGCGCCGGTCGAGCCCGTCGTGGTCGCCGAGAAGCCGCGCCGCCACACGAAGCCGCACATCTCGCGCAACGGCGACGAGGCGTACGCCAAGCTCATCGTCGCCGGCGGCCGCGCCGCGGGCATCGAGGTCGCCGACCTCGTCAGCGCCGTCACCCACGCCGCGCAGATCGACGGCGAGGCCGTGCGCGACGTCAAGGTGCTCGAGCACTTCGCGTTTCTCTCCGTACCGGCCGCCGAGGCCGAGCGGATCGCCGCGGCGGTCGACGGCGAGCGCGTGCGCGGACGCCGCATCCGGGTCGAGCCCGCCAAGGTCTAGCGTCACCCGCCCCTCGTCCGAGGGGCACGCACCGCGCCAACGGATCGCGCGCCGCCGGGCCGCGCGTTACTGTCGCATCGATGTCCGAACGCAACGTCCTCGGCGATGAGCTGGAGCCCTGCGGCACCGAGCCGCTGACCGGCTTCTACCGCGACGGCTGCTGCAGCACCGGCCCCGAGGACCTCGGCAGCCACACGATCTGCGCGGTCGTCACCGAGGAGTTCCTCGCCCACCAGCGCAGCATCGGCAACGACCTCTCGACGCCGATGCCCATGTACCGCTTCCCGGGCCTCGTCCCCGGCGATCGCTGGTGCGTCACCGCGGTCAACTGGCTGCGCGCCTACGAGGACGGCGCCGCGTCGTACGTCGTGCTCGCGTCGACGCACGAGCGGGCGCTGGAGATCGTCTCGCTCGAGGCGCTGCGCGAGCAGGCCGTCGACGTGCCGGCCGATCCCGGCACGCTCGAGAGCTGACCGCGCGCGTCCGCGGGCAAGCGCAACCCGGCCCGGGCGGCGGCGTTACCCTCTATTGACGTGCAACTGAGAGACCGCGCAGCCACCCGCGCGAACGGCTCGTCGCCGCCCGACGACGCCGTTCTCGCCACCGCCCCCGACTTCGCCTGCGAGACCTGCGGCGCCGCCATGCAGCGCGGGCAGGACTGGTGCCTGGAGTGCGGCACCGCCGCGCCCGGCCGCCTCGGCCAGAAGCCCGGCTGGCGTGCCGCCTCGACCGTCGTCGGGCTGAGCGCCCTGCTGCTGTGCTGCGCGCTCATCGCCACCTACGCGGCGCTCACCAGCGACGCCGAGCGCACGGCTTCGGCACCGCCCGCCGGCTCGGCCGCGCCGGTCGTCGCGGCGCCCGACACCGTGGCCGCCGTCCCGCCGGCCGGCGTCGTCACGCCCGGCGCGACCGGCCCTGGCGTGACCGCGCCACCGGCCCCGCCGCCGACGCCGCTCGTCCCGACCCCCAACCCGGCGCAGGGCGCGACGAACACCCCCGTCACGCCGCCGCCCGTCACCCCGCCCGCGGCCGTCACGCCGCCGGCCGTCACCCCGCCTCCGGCGGCGAACAACGGCAACGGAACGGGCACCGGCACCGGCACCGGCACCGGCTCGAACGGCACCACGGCGGCGGCCACGACCGAGGCCGTGACGATCACCTTCAAGAAGGACGCCGCCCGGACGTATGACCCGATCAAGCGCGCGGGCGCCGAGTTCGGTCCTCCGGAGGACGCGATCGACGCCAAGACCGACACCGTCTGGGACGTCACGGTGCCCGCCGACGGCCAGCCCATCGACGCCGGCCTCGTCATCGACCTCGGCAAGCCCTACGCGCTGCGCTCGCTGCGCCTCGACACGCCGACCGACGGCTTCACGCTGGAGATCTACGGTGCGAAGAGCGCCAAGCAGCTGCCCGAGGACGTCATCGACAAGCGCTGGATCCACCTGACCGACAAGAAGTTCGTCCTCGACGGCGAGCCGATCCTGCTCAAGGGCAAGGGCGGCGGCGTGAAGGTCCAGCTGCTGCTGCTGCACATCAGGCAGGCCGCCGACCCCGACGATCCGCACGTCGCGATCGGCAACGTAACGCTGCGCGGAACGCCCTGACAACTTCGACCTACTAACCTGCGGCGCATGTCAGCAGCTGCCATGAGAACGACCGCCGGCGTCATCATCCTCGAGCTCTTCGACGAGGACGCACCCGAGACGGTGGCGAACTTCAAGAAGCTCGCGAAGGAAGGCTTCTACGACGGCCTGATCTTCCACCGCACGATCAAGGACTTCATGATCCAGGGCGGGTGCCCCTACGGCACCGGCACCGGTGACGCGGGCTACAAGTTCGACGACGAGTTCAACGACCACAAGCTCGTACGCGGCACGCTGGCGATGGCGAACTCCGGTCCGAACACGAACGGCTCGCAGTTCTTCATCGTCACCGCCGACGCGACGCCCTGGCTCGACGGCAAGCACACGGCGTTCGGCGAGGTCGTCGACGGCATGGACGTCGTCGACAAGATCGAGAAGGCGCCGACGCAGGGCGCCGACCGCCCAGTCGAGCCGACGCACATCGCCAACATCGAGTTCGGCGAGTAGCCACCAGCCACCCGAGGCTTGGACCTCTTCCAAGCCATCGTCCTGGGGATCGTGCAGGGACTCACCGAGTTCCTGCCGATCTCGAGCAGCGGCCACCTGCGCATCGTCCCCGCCTTTGCCGGCTGGGATGACCCCGGGGCCGCGTTCACCGCCGTCATCCAGCTCGGGACGATGGCGGCCGTCGTCCTGTACTTCAGACACGACCTCTGGCGGATCGCCACCGCCTGGCTGGCCTCGCTGCGCGACCGCTCGCGCCGCTCGGAGCTCGACGCGCGCATGGGCTGGTACCTCATCGCCGGCACGGTGCCGATCGTCATCTTCGGCGTCGCCTTCTCACACCAGATCGAGAACGGCGCCCGCAGCCTCTACCTCATCGGCACGACGCTCATCCTGCTCGGCCTGCTGCTGCTCGTCGCCGAGAAGGTCTCCAAGCGCGAGCGCGACCTGTCGACGATCACGCGCAAGGACGCGATCGTCATCGGCTTCGCCCAGGCCCTCGCCCTCATCCCCGGCGTCTCGCGCTCCGGCGCGACGATCACCGCCGGCCTGTTCCTCGGCCTCGACCGCGTCGCGGCGGCGCGCTTCTCCTTTCTGCTGTCGATCCCCGCGGTCGTGCTCAGCGGCCTCTACGAGATGCGCGACGTCGTCGGCGGGACCGCCGAGGGCGGCGTCGGCATCGGACCGACGGCCGTGGCCACCGTGCTCGCGTTCGTCAGCGGCTACGTCTCGATCGCCTTCCTGCTGCGCTTCCTCACGACGCACACGACCGCCGTGTTCGTCGCCTACCGCGTCGCCCTCGGCGCGGCCGTGCTCGCGCTCGCTGCGTCGGGCGCGATCAGCTAGCCGTTAGGCTGGTTGACTGACGAGTCAATCCCCCGAGGGAGCACCTGACATGGCCAGCGCGGACACCACCGTCGCCCAGAGCACCAACGGCCACGGCGCCGGAGCCGAGATCGCCGTCGAGAACCCCGCCACCGGTGAGACGATCGCCCACGTCGCCGACCTCTCCGCCGAGCGCGTCGCCGAGCTCGCCCGCATCGGACGCCAGGCCCAGGTCGGTTGGCAGGCGCTCGGCTTCGCGGGCCGCGCCCGCGTCATGAAGCGCATGCAGAAGTGGGTCATGGACAACGCCGACCGGGTCGTCGCGACGATCGTCTCGGAGACCGGCAAGACCTACGAGGACGCCTACATGGCGGAGATCAACTACGCCGGCGGCGCGATCGCCTTCTGGACCAAGCACGCGGAGAAGTTCCTCGCCGACGAGAAGATCCGCGCCACGACGCTCGCCGTCATCGGCAAGAAGCTCGTCGTGCGCTACGAGGCGATCGGCCTCGTCGGCATCATCGGCCCCTGGAACTACCCGTTGACGAACTCGTTCGGGGACTGCATCCCGGCGCTGCTGGCCGGCAACAGCGTGATCCTCAAGCCCTCCGAGGTCACCCCGCTGACCTCGCTGCTGCTGGCCGAGGGGCTCGCCGAGAGCGGTCTGCCCGACGGCGTCTTCCAGGTCGCCACGGGCCGCGGCGCGACCGGCGCGGCACTCGTCGACGAGGTCGACATGATCATGTTCACCGGCTCCACGGAGACCGGCAGGAAGGTCGCCGCGCGGGCCGCGCAGACGCTCACACCCGCCGGCTTGGAGCTCGGTGGCAAGGACCCGATGATCGTGCTGTCCGACGCCGACCTCGAGCGCGCCGCCAACCTCGCCGTCTACTACTCGATGCTCAACGCCGGCCAGACCTGCATCTCGATCGAGCGCGTCTACGTCGAGGAGCCCGTCTACGACGAGTTCGTGCAGAAGGTCGTCGACAAGGTCGGCGCGCTGCGCCAGGGCGAGTCGACCGGCCCGGCGACCGCCGAGGTCGGCGCGATGACGTTCCCCAAGCAGCTGGAGATCGTCGAGGAGCACGTGCGCGACGCGATCGCCAAGGGCGCGCGCGCCCTGACGGGCGGCAAGCGGCGCGCCGGCAAGGGGATGTTCTACGAGCCGACCGTGCTCGTCGACGTCGACCACACGATGAAGGCCATGACCGAGGAGACGTTCGGCCCGACGCTGCCGATCATGAAGGTCGCCGACGCCGAGCAGGCGCTCGCGCTCGCCAACGACTCGCCGTACGGGCTCGCCGGCGCGGTGTTCGGCGGCGACCGCAAGAACGCCGAGCGGCTGGCCCGGCGCCTGCAGGTCGGCGCGGTCTGCGTCAACGACGCGCTGCTGAACTACGTCGCGGTCGAGCTGCCGATGGGCGGCTGGAAGGCCTCCGGCCTGGGCACCCGCCACGGCGCCGGCGGGATCCGCAAGTACACCAAGCAGCAGTCGATCATGATCAGCCGCGTGCACCTCAAGAACGACATCCAGATGTTCCCGTACAAGACCGCGATGTCGAAGCTCCTGTTCCGCGGCGTGCGGCTCATCTACGGCCGCGGCCGGCGCTGAGGCAGCGCGCCGGCCGGCGCGCGACAAGATGACATAGGGCTCGCTCCGGCATGCTGGCAATCGGCCTGGCACTGATGTCCTCGGTGCTGTGGGGACTCTCGGACTACTTCGGCGGCGTGAAGAGCCGCTCGCTCCCGGTCCCGGTCGTGCTCGCCGTGACGTACGGCGCGTCGCTGGCGATCATGCTCGTCTTCATCGCGGCGCGCGGCACGGGGCCGCCGGACGCGGAGTACATGCTCGCCGGGCTTGCCGCCGGGCTGGTCGGCATCGTCGGGCTGTCGGCGTTCTACCGCGGGCTGGCCATCGGCACGATGAGCATCGTCGCGCCGATCGCGGCCACGGGCGTGTCGGTGCCGGTGATCGCCGGGCTGGTCCTCGGCGACGAGCCCGGCGTGGCCGGCTCGCTCGGGCTCGCGCTCGCCGTCGTCGGCATCGTGCTCGCCTCGCGCGAGGACGACGAGTCGACCATCGGCCCGCGCGAGCAGCGGCGCAGCATCGTGCTGGCGATCATCGCCGGCCTGGGCTTCGGCACGTACTTCGTGCTCGCGGGGATCGGCTCCGACGCGGACGTCGCCTGGACGCTGCTGCTTTCGCGCGTCTCCGGCTTTCCGATCATCGCGCTCGTCGCGTTGCTCGTCCTGCGCCGCGGCGGCGCGCGCCCGGGACGCTCGGCGCTCGCCGCGCTGGTGGGCATCGGGCTGCTCGACCTCGGCGCCAACGCGCTCTTCAACGTCGCGTCGACGATGGGCGAGCTGTCGAGCGTCGCCGTGGCAAGTTCGCTGTACCCCGTCGTCACGGTGATGATGGCCGCGCTGCTGCTCGGCGAGCGCGTGCAGGGCGTGCAGCGCGTCGGCGTGTTCGTCGCGCTGACCGGCGTCGTGCTGATCGCCGCGGGCGCGTAAACGCGCGTCAGCCGCGCTCGAGCACGAAGTACGGCATGTCGGCTCCGTAGACCTCGCGTCGCCCGGCCGGCAGGAACCCGAGCTTGGCGAGCACATGCTGGGATGCGGTGTGCTCTTCGCGGGTCACCGCGACCACGCGCGGCAGATCGAGCGGCCCGAACGCCTCCGCCACGATGGCGCGCCCGGCCTCCGTGGCGTAGCCGCGACCCCACCACGCCGCGCCGAACGCGTATCCGAGCTCCACCTCCCCGCTGCCGTCGACGAACGGCTTGAGCCCGGCTTCTCCGATCACGAGCCGGCTCGCGCGCTCCACGACGGCCCAGAACGCGTACCCGTCGCGGGCCTGGCCGTCGATGTACTCCTCGATCGTGGCGCGCGTCCGGTCCGGGCTCGACACCCCGCCGATGAGCTCCGCCGCCTCCTCGTCGCCGTACAGCACGGCGTGGATGCGCGGGATGTCCGCCGCGGTATACGGGCGCAGGTGCAGGCGCGGGGTGACGATCGGCAGGCTCACGGCGGCGGCGCCCATCGTGTCACGGGTCGTGCGAGACGTCGTCGTCGTGAACCGCAGGCCGCGAGCAGACGAAGTAGCGATGGCACACCGACTCCCGGAGGCCCAATGCTTCGTCGTACCGTTCTGATCGCCACAGCAGCGCTCGCGGCGCCCGCCGTGTTCGCACCGGCCGCGCTCGCCGAGCGGTTCGTCGCCGCCGACTCGGCCAACCGCCTCTACACGTTCGACAGCGCGAGCCCGGAGCGGTGGACCCGCACGAAGCCGCTGACCGGCCTGGCGGCCGGCGAGCGGGTCGTGGGTCTCGACGTTCGCCCGTCCGGTCGCCGGCTCGTCGCGCTGACGAACCGCAGCCGGCTGTACGGCGTGCAGCGCACACGGGCGATCGCCACGCCGATCGGCAGCGGCCCGTTCATGCCCGCGCTGGCCGGCAACGCCTTCGGCTTCGACTTCAACCCGACGGTGGATCGCATCCGGGTCGTCTCCGGCACCGGGCAGAACCTGCGCCTGCACCCGGACACGGGTGCCGTGGCGTTCACCGACGGAACGCTGAAGTACAAGGACGGCGATCCGAATGCGGGCTCGGCACCGCTGGCGCTCGGGGCGGCGTACACGAACAGCACGGCCGGCGCGACGATGACCACGCTCTACGTCATCGACACGCGCCGCGACGTGCTGGCGATCCAGGCGCCGCCGAACGACGGGGTGCTGACCACGGTCGGCGCGCTCGGCGTGAACCTCGCCGGCCCGCTGGGCTTCGACATCTCCCCGCGCGACGGCAAAGCCTACGTGCTCGCCAAGCGCCCCGGCACCGACCGCTCTCGCCTCTTCAAGATCAACCTCGCCAAGGGAACGGCGCGCAAGCTCGGGATCGTGCGCCGGGCGCCGGACCTCGTCGCGTTCGCGGCGATCTCCAAGCCGAAGGCGTAGCTCCCGGGTCGTAGCGCGCGCCGCGCCTGCGGTGCGCGCTACCTGTCAGCCTTCGGCGCATGCCTCCGACCGCCGCCGCGCTGGTGTCGATCGAGCCGCTTCAGCTCGCACCCGCGCTCGCCTTCGGGCTCATGTACTTCGTGCGCGCGCGGCGCCTGGCGGCGCACGGCAGGCCCGTGCCCGGCTGGCGGCGGGCGTGCTTCTACAGCGGCTTGGCGCTCATCGCGCTGACGCTCGTCTCGCCGCTCGGCGCGCTCGCCGGCGAGCTGTTCGCCGCGCACATGGCCGAGCACCTGCTGATCGCCGACATCGGCGCGCTGCTGCTCGTGCTCGGGCTGACCGGGCCGCTTTTGCAACCGCTGCTGCGCACGTCGGCGCTCGGCTGGCTGCGCCACCTCGCCCACCCCGTGCCGGCGTTCGGGCTCTGGGCGGCCGACCTGTTCTTCTGGCATCTCGCCGGCCCGCACGAGGCCGCGGTGAACAACGACGTCGTCCACGCCGTGCAGCACATGCTCTTCGTCGGCCTCGGGATCAACATGTGGATGGCGCTGCTCGGCCCGCTGCCCAAACCGGCGTGGTTCGGCAACTTCGCCAAGCTCATCTACATCGTCGTCGTGCGGCTGACCTCGACGGTGCTGGCCAACGTCTTCGTGTGGAGCAATGACGTCTTCTTCGACGTCTACGCGCCGGGTGAGCGGGCGCACGACATCTCGCCGCACACCGACCAGGTGATCGCCGGCTCGACGATGATGGTCGAGGGCTCGATCCTCACGCTGTGCCTGTTCTGCTGGCTGTTCCTGCGCAGCGCGCGCGAGGGCCAGGAGCGCCAGGAGCTGCTCGAGCTGGCGGCGGCGGGCGGCGTCGCGCTCGACGAGCGGCGCGCCGCCCGGGCGGTGTCGGCCGGCCGCGGCCGCGAGCTGAGACGGCGAATAGAGGATGACCGCACGCGGTAACGTGAGTGGCATGTCCCTCCTAAACAAGCTCACGCAGGTTGCGAAGTCCAAACAGGGCCAAGAGATGCTCCAGAAGGCGAAGACCTTCGCCAACGACCCCAAGACGCGCGAGAAGATCGAGGAAGCGCGCGGGAAGTTCACCGAACAGGTCGACGCCGCCAAGCAGAAGATGGCCGACAAGAAGGCCAAGGACGCCGGCGGCGACACGCCGAAGTACGGCGAGCCGGGCGCACCGGGCGACGCACCGAAGTACGGCGAGTCCACGGAGCCCGCGACGCAGCCGGCCTCCGGCGGCCAGGACACGGGGCCCACGGGCACCGACGGCGGCGACGGCCCGACCTATGGCGAGGAAGAAGGCGCCAAGCCGCTCTACGGCGAGGACGGCCCGAAGGCCGCCTAGATGGTTGATTCAACCATCTAGCCCAGCGCCATCCGCTCGGCTCGCTCGGCGAGGGCCACCACGCCCTCGCCGAAGCCATGCAGCCACGGATCGTCGGTGCTGCCGGCGAGCGCGCGACGGTAGTTGCCCTCCATGAACACGACCGCCTTCCAGAGGGCGAGCGTGCGGTACCAGCGGATGTCGGTCACCGAGCGCCCGCTGCGCTGCTCGTAGCGCGCGACGAGCTCGTCGCGCGTCGGGAATCCCGCGCCCCGCGTCACGGCGGAGAGCTCGAACATGCCCAGCGGCGGGTCGTCGGACTGGACCCACATCGCGCTGAGGTAGCCGACGTCGGCGAGCGGATCGCCGATCGTCGCCATCTCCCAGTCGAACACTGCGGCCACGCGCGCCGGCGCGCCGGGCGCGAACATGACGTTGCCGAGGCGGTAGTCGCCGTGCACGATCGTCGGCGCCGGGGAGATCGGCCGGTGCTCGGCCAGCCACGCGGCGACGCGCTCGACGGCGGGCAGCTCGCGCGTGCGGTGGTGCTCCCACAGCCCGCCGAAGCGCCGCAGCTGGCGCTCGAGGTAGCCCTCCGGCCGCGGCGAGAAGTCCGCCAGCCCGGCGCCCGGCCAGTCGACGGCGTGCACCTCGACGAGCGCGTCGACGAGCTCCTCGCCGACCCGCCGGCGCTCGGCCGGCGTGTCGAGCGCCGGCGGCAGGCTCGTCGTGACGACGTCGCCCGCCACGCGCTCCATGACGTAGAACGGCGCGCCGATGAGCGCCGGGTCGTCGCCGACGGCGAGCACGGCCGGGACGCGCGCGGCGGTCGGCGCCAGCGCACGCAGCAGGCGGGCCTCGCGCAGCACGTCGTGGGCGGTGGGCGGCAGCGGCCCGCGCGGCGGGCGGCGCAGGACGAGCTCGCGGCCGGCGCAGCGCAGCAGAAGCGTGACGTTGGAGTGCCCGTCGCCGACTGCCTCGACGGCGAGCTCGCCGGCCGGCGCGGGCGCGAGGCCGTGCTCGGCGAGGAACGCCAGCAGCGGCTCGGTCACGACGAGCGGCTCGCGCTCGTGTGAGGCCGCCGCCGCGTGGGTGGCGACGATGTCGTCGGGGGCCAGCGCGGTGGTCATCGCGGAGTGACTCTGACCGGTGCGGCGCATGGTCCGCAAGCGCGGCCGCGCCCAGGGTCGCGCAACCTTGCCGCGCTACGTTGGTTGACGTTCTCAATGCGCCGACTCATTCCCATAGCCATCCTGCTCGCAGTGCTGCTCGCGCCAAACGCGAGCGCCTCGCGCTCGCAGTCGCTGACCTTCGAGGCGCCCCGCGACCTCATGAACCCCGCCACCCGTGCCGCGGCGCTGAAGGAGATCGACTCGCTCGGCGTGCGCTCGCTGCGCGTCATCCTCAACTGGCGCACGGTCTCGCCCGGGCAGGACAACAAGACGCGCCCGAACTTCGAGCCGACCGACCCCGACGCCTACGACTGGGGCGAGTACGTCCCGCTCATGGCCGCGATCAAGGAGCGCGGCTGGTCGGTGCTCATGACGGTCACCGGGCCGGTGCCGACGTGGGCGACCGCGGAGAAGCTCGACGACCGCACGCGCCCCAGCACGTCGGCGTTCGCCGCCTTCCTCACCGCCGTCGGGCGCAAGTTCGGCGACCAGGTCGACACGTGGGCGATCTGGAACGAGCCCAACCAGCCGCAGTTCCTGCGCCCGCAGTACGGCGACGGCGGCAAGGCGCTCTCGCCGGCGATCTATCGCAACCTGTATCTCGCCGGCCAGCGCGGGCTGAAGAAGGCCGGCCAGGGCGACGACACGATCCTGCTGGCGGAGACGTCGCCGCGCGGCAACTCGAACGTCGTCCCGCCGCTGCGCTTCCTGCGCGGGATGCTGTGCCTCGACAATAGGTACAAGAAGCGCCCGAAGTGCGCCGCGCTGGACGCCGACGGCTACGCCCACCACGCCTACACGACGCGGCAGGGGCCGTACTTCAAGCCGAGCGGCCCGGTCGGCAAGGACGACGTGACGATCGGCGTGCTCTCGCGCCTGACCTCGGCGCTGGACCGCGCGCGCCGCGCCGGCGCGCTGACCAAGCGCCTGCCGATCTACCTCACCGAGTTCGGCATCCAGTCGGTGCCCGACGAGCAGCAGGGCGTCTCGCTCGCCCAGCAGGTCCAGTACCGCGCGATCTCCGAGCGGATCGCCTGGACGAACCCGCGCGTGGCCGCGTTCTCGCAGTACCTGCTGACCGACTCCGATCCCGGCGAGGGCCCCGACGGCAAGCCGACCTACGGCGGCTTCGAGTCCGGCCTGCGCTTCTCCACCGGCAAGGCGAAGCCTTCGCTCGCCGCGTTCCGCCTGCCGCTGGCGGTGAAGCGGACCGGGTCGAAGGTCTCGATCTGGGGCTACGTGCGGCCGGCGCGCGGCTCGGTCGAGGCGACGATCACGTATGCCGACGGCAGGAACGCCTTCAAGAAGCTGCGCACGGTGAAGACCGACTCGCGCGGCTACTTCACGGTCAGCTCGACGTGGCGGAAGAACCGGCGCTGGAACCTGACGTGGGAGAACCAGAGCGGTTCGCCGGTCACGTGGTACACCGCCGGCTGACGCTGAGCGGCGTCAGCGCCGCGCGATGAGCATGAACGTGTGCCCGAGCCAGCGCGCGCCGGGCTGGGAGCCGAAGCGGTCCAGCGCGCCGACGGCGCGCTGGGCGCGCACCGGCAGCCGCCGCCACGCGTAGGAGACGGCGTGCACGTCCGGCCGCAGGCCCGCGTCACGCGCGGCGGCGGCGAGGCGCCGCGGCGAGAGCGGGATGTCGTCGGGCGTGCCGTGCACGCGGACACCGAGCCCGGCGCGGTTGGCCAGTGCCAGCGCCGCGCCCACCGGGTGCAGGACATTCGGCTCGATCGCCACGAGCGCGCCGCCGGGGCGCAGCAACCGGAAGGCCTCCGCGATGACCGGCTCGAGCGGTCCGGCGTAGGCGACGTGATGCAGGACGAGGCGATGCAGGACGACGTCGAACGAGCCGTCGGGCAGCGAGTCGAGCCGGCCGGCCGCGCCCTGCAGCCCCTCGTCGGCCTCCCCTTGCGCGACGGCGTGGGCCGGGCGCGCGGGGTCGATGTCGGCCGCCACGAGGCGCCATTGCGGCCGCGGCAGCAGGTGGCGACCGGGATGCCAGCCGCAGCCGACCGACAGCGCGTCGCCGCCGGCAAGCCCGAGATGGCGGTCGAGCAGCTCACGCTCGCGGCGCTTGCCGCGCTCGTACTGCGCGGCGAGCGTGGCCGGGTCGCTCATCCGGTCGAGCAGGTTCTCGGGCGTGTAGAGCTCGCTCATCCCCGGCGGAGCCTAGGCTAACCGCCGTGCCACGCCGCGCCTCGGAGAACCTCTACGCGACGTCGAAGCAGGGCTGGCGCGCGCGTGCCGCCTCTGCCGTCGCGCTGCGGGCGCGCGCGCGCCGCCACGACCGGCTCTTCGCGCTCACCGGGGCGACGCCCGAGACGCGCATCGTCGACATCGGCTGCGGCACGCTCGGCCTGCGCCGCAATGCGCCCGGCCACGACATCACCGGCGTCGACCTCGTCGCGCGGCCGGAGTATCCGGGCCCGCTCGTCGTCGCCGACGTCCTCGCGGGGCTGCCGTTCGCCGACGGCGAGTTCGACCTCGCCTACTGCTCGAGCGTCATCGAGCACATCGCGCCGCCGCAGCGCGCCGCGTTCGCCGCCGAGCTGCGCCGCGTCGCGCGCGGCTGGTACGTGCAGACCCCGGCGTTCTCGTTTCCCATCGAGCCGCACGCGCTCCTGCCGTTCGCGCACTGGCTGCCGCCCGCGGTGCGGCGGCCGTACTGGCGCCTCGGCGTGGCCGGCGCGTGGGAGGAGATCGAGCTGCTGCGCCGCGCCGAGATGCGCGACGCTCTTCGGCGAGCCGGTCGCGGAGCGCGCCGGCCCGCTCGTGAAGAGCTGGATCAGCGTCAAGCCGGTCTGAAGTCCAGACGCCCACTAGATTTCCGGCCATGGCGCAGCAACTCTGGTTTCTCCGGCACGGCGAGGCCGAGCCGCACGACGCGCGGCCCGACGTCGATCGCCGCCTCACCGAGCGTGGCGAGGTGCAGTCGCGCACCGCCGGACGCGCGCTCGCCAAGCTCGCCGTCACCTTCCAGCTCGTGCTGACGAGCCCGCGCATCCGCGCGCTCGACACGGCGCGCCTGGCCTGCCTCGAGCTCGGCTGCGACTTCGTCGTCGACGACGCGCTGTCGAGCGACTTCGACGTCGACGACGCGCTCGCGCTCGCCCACGCCGCGGGCGACGACAAGCGCGTGCTGTTCGTCGGCCACAACCCCGACTTCGTGCAGGTCGTGCACGACCTCACCGGCGGCGACGTCGACATGAAGAAGGGCGGCGTCGCGGGCGTGCGGATGCGCACCCAGCGCCGCGGCGAGCTGCTCGTGCTGCTGCGCCCGCGCGAGCTCGCGCTCATCGCCGAGTAGCCCGGCGGCGGGCTACAGCTGCTTGGCCAGCGCGCGGGCGGCGATGAGCAGCGGGTCGTAGACGCCGCTGAACGGCGGCGCGTAGGAGAGGTCGACCAGGGCGAGCTCGTCGACGGCCAGCCCGGCCCAGACCGCCGTCGCGAGGACGTCGATGCGCTTCGCGGCGCCCTCGACCCCGACGATCTGCCCGCCGAGCAGCCGCCCGCTGCCGGCCTGCGCGACGAGCTTGACCCAGATCGGCCCCGCGCCCGGGTAGTAGCCGGCGCGCGTGCGGTCCTTGATCGTCGTGCTGACGACGTCGATCTCCGCGTCCGCCGCCTCGCGCTCGGAGATCCCCGTCCGCCCGACCTCGTAGCGGCAGATCTTCGACACCGCCGTGCCGATCACGCCGGGGAAGCGCAGATCGCCGCCGGTCGCGTTGGCGCCGGCGATGCGGCCCTGCTTGTTGGCGTGCGTGCCGAGCTGGATGTTCACCGGCCGGTCGAGCACGCGATGGTGGCTCTCGGCGCAGTCCCCGGCGGCGAACACCCCGTCGTGGCCGGGGCAGCGCTGGTGGTCGTCGACGCGCAGCGCGCCGCTGTCGCCGACCTGGAGGCCGGCCGCGTCGGCGAGGTCGACGACCGGCTTGGCGCCGACGCCGATGACGACGTGGTCGGCGTCGATCGTCTCGTCGGACGTCCGCACGGCGACCGGCGCGCCGGCGTCGTCGAGGACGACCTCCTCGACCGACGCGCCGAGCACGACCCGCACGCCGTGCGCCTCGGCGGCGTCCTGCACGTGGGCGGCCATGTCGGCGTCGAGCGTCGCCATGACCTGGGACGCCTGCTCGATCATCGTCACCCGCAGGCCGCGGTCGGCGAACGCCTCCGCCATCTCCAGGCCGATGTAGCCGCCACCGATGACGACCGCGCTGCGGCCCCCGCGCTCCAGCGCCGCGCGCAGTCGCTCGGCGGCGCCGACGGTCTGCGCCGGCTCGATCGCCTCCGCCCCGGGGATCGGCAGGGGCACCGCCCGCGCCCCGGTCGCCACGACGAGCTGATCGAACGGCTCGCCGGACTCCTCGCCGGTCTCGGAGCGGACGGTGAGCCGGCGCGCGCCGAGGTCGATCGCGACGACCTCACAGCGCATGCGCACGTCGATCCCGTTGGCGCGGTGCTCGTCGGGGCTGCGGCTGATGAGCCGATCGGCCTGCTCGACGAGGCCGCTGACGAAGTAGGGGATCCCGCAGGCCGAGTAGGACGTGTACGGCCCGCGCTCGAAGGCGACGATCTCGAGGTCCTCGTCACGGCGGCGCGCGGTCGCCGCCGCGCTCATGCCCGCCGCGTCGCCCCCGATGATGGCCAGTCGCTGCCTGCTCATGCGCGTCGGAGCGTACGTACCCGCGCGGTCTACGCTTGAGCAGCCCCCATGCCCGAGCTTCCCGAGGTCGAGATCACCGCGCGCCGGCTGGACGCCGCGCTGCGCGGCGCCGTGGTCGAGTCCGCGCAGGCGCCCGGGATCAACGCCCTGAAGACGTTCGATCCGCCGCTGTCGGCGCTCGAGGGCCGGGCGATCACCGCGGTCGGGCGGCGCGGCAAGCAGTTCGTCGTCGAGTTCGACGGCGGCCTGGCGCTGCTCATCCACCTCATGAGCGCCGGTCGCCTGCAGCTCTACGACAAGCGCGCCGGGCCGCGCGATCGCACGTCGCGGCTGCTGCTGCGGATCGCCGAGGACGGCGAGCACCGTCCGCGCGAGCTGCGCCTGCGCGAGTTCGGCACCAAGCAGGCCGCCTGGGTGAAGCTGCTGCCCGCCGACCGGATCGACGAGGAGGAGCTCATCGCCACGCTCGGCCCGGAGGCCTGGCCGCAGCCGCCCGACGACCTCAAGGCGCTGCTGAAGGCGCCGCGCCCGCTGCACACGCTGCTGCGCGACCAGCGCGTCATCGCCGGCATCGGCCGCTCGTGGGTCGACGAGATCCTCTGGACCGCGCACCTCTCGCCGTTCAAGCGCGGCAACGACCTCACCGACGAGGAGGCGCTCGCCCTGCGCGAGGCGATCGCGACCGTGCTCGACGGCGCGCTCGAGCACTACGAGCGGGTCGTCAAGCTGCCGATCCCCGACAAGCTGCCGCTGCCGCTGCAGGTCCATCGCAAGGCCGGCGAGCCGTGCCCGCGCTGCGGCGAGACGATCGAGGCCGTCCACTACGAGGACTACGTCATGTGCTACTGCCCGGCCGAGCAGACGGGCGGCAAGGTGCTCAAGGACCGGCGCCTGTCGCGGCTGCTGAAGTAGCCGCCGCGGTCAGCCGCGCCGCAGCGTGAGGTGCTTCGTCGCCGACTTCCCGGTCGACGGCTTGAGGACGAGCGTCACCTTCTGCGTGCGGCTGCGCTTGACGAGCTTCTTGCCGTCGAGCCCGAGCGAGAGCGTGAGCGTCTTCGCCTTGCCCTTGGCGACCGCGTACTTCACGGTGCGCGCCAGCGTCACGACCTTCCTGCGCGAGCCGAGCTTGACCTTCGAACGCGTCCGCAGCGTGAGCCGACCCGCGCAGTCCGCGCCGCCCACCGGGCAGCTGACCCGCACCTTGACCTTGCCGGCCTTCGCCGCCAGCGAGGTCGAGCTGACGCGACCGGCGATGAGCGTCGCCGTACCGCCGCCACCGCCCGAGCCCGGCGGCGGCGTGCCGCCGGGGTTCGTTGCCTGGCCAGCCACGGTGACGGCGGCGAACGGCGCCGCCACGAGCGGCGTGAACGACGTTCCGGCACCGGCCTCGGGGCGCGTGATGTTCGTCTCGCCGGGCGAGCAGTCCATGTAGAAGTTCGCGCCGCCCGGCAGGTTGGCCTGGACGACCGCGCTGCCGGCCACCGCCATGGGGCTGCCCCCGCCGCCGACGGGCAGTTGCCCCAACGCCGCGTTGATCGCGCCGGCGCCTGGCTGGCTGAACTCGATGTTGCCGCCGGTGCTCGTCCACGTCGTGTCTGGCAGCTTCGGCGGCGTGTACTGCCACGGCGTGGCCGTGATCGTCTGCGAGCTCTCGTC
Source organism: uncultured Actinomycetes bacterium (assembly GCA_963751065.1). Lineage (GTDB taxonomy): Bacteria > Actinomycetota > Thermoleophilia > Solirubrobacterales > Solirubrobacteraceae > CADCVQ01. The sequence goes on along the minus strand of CAVVTD010000006.1, from coordinate 27,444 downwards.
GTAGAGCGCGGTCGTCGTCGCGGTGACAGTGATGGGACCGATCACCTGGGTGCCCTCGCGCGTGTTCGTCCCCTTCAGCGCGATCCATGTCTTCGTGACGACGTTGACCGTGCTGCCGTCGGACGGGATGAGGTTGACCGCGGCGGCGTCCTTGGCGAGCTGCTCGCGCAGCTTGACCTCCAGGCGCTCGCCGGTGAGCGTGAACGACTGGCCGGCGTCGGCCGCGGCCGGCGCGGACGCCGTGATCGAGACGGCCTGTGTGCGGTACTCCTGGTCATAGCTGAACTTGCACGCGTTCGGCGTCTCGGCGGTGCCCGCGGCGGCGGGCCTCGCGGACGCGGCAACGAAGATCGCGACCAACGTGAGTAAAGGCGCCCAATGCAGGTTCATAAGGGCACCCTAACACGTGGTGCTGACCTCTGGTAGGTTGCCCACGATCCGCTTGTTAGGGGGACCTTACTTCGGTTGCTCGGCAGGCGTCATACATCAGGGGCAGGGTTACCGAAAGGTCACGCAGATGAGAAGCACACACGCCAAGCTGCTCGCTGGAGCACTGACGCTGGGCGCCGTTGTTCCGGCCGGCGGCACGGCCCAGGCAGCTTTTGATCCGACCTACGGCGTCGGGGGCATCGCCGCGGTCGCGATGTCGGCGACATCGGGTGACCGCTTCCTCGGCTCGACCCCCGGTCCGGGCGGCACGACCTACGCCGCCGGCTTCACGACGGTACCCGGCTCCCCCGACCAGCTGTTCGCACTGGCCAAGCTGCGCTCCGACGGCTCGCGCGACGCGGAGTTCGGCGTCAACGGCGTCGCCAGCATCAACGTGCGCCCCGGCCCGTTCGCCCAGCCGCCGGCCAACCCCGACGCGACGTTCCCGGCGACGCCCACCGGCACCCAGGAGATCGCTCGCGGCATCCTCGTGCAGTCCGACGGCAAGATCGTCATCACCGGGCAGGCCGAGACCCCCGCGGGGGCCCCCGACAGCCGCGACACCGACGTGTACGCGGTGCGCTTCAACGCCGACGGCACACTCGACACGAGCTACGGCGGGGCGAACTCGCCCGACACCGCCATCGCCGGCGTGAGCCGGATCAACATGACCAACGGCGACGCGGCGGCCAACACGCTCGTCTCCGACCAGGCCTGGGGCGCGCTCATCAACCCCGACGACACGGTCATCATCGAGGCCTCGCGTGGCACCGACATCGCCGCGGTCCCGGCGAAGGTCGACCGTGACGTGGCGATGATCAAGCTCACCACGAGCGGCGCTCTCGACGCCAGCTTCAGCGGCGGCGCGGGCGGCGTGCCCGGCATCTCGATCGCGGGCAACACGGTCGGCGGCCGCCTGCTCAACGACAACGCTCGCCGGCCGAAGCTCACGACCGGCGGCAAGATCGTCGCCGGCAGCTACGGCTCGGCCGGCGCCGTGACGGGCCCGCCGGCACTGCCGGCGATCCCCAACACGCCCGCCATCTACCGCTTCATGCCCGACGGCGCGCTCGACACGAGCTACAGCGGCGACGGCATCGCCACCGGCGCCCCGCTCGGCCCGGCGCCGGCCTTCTCGGAGGTCTACGACATCGCAATCCAGGAGGGCGAGCGGTACGTCGCCACCGGCTACGGCAACACCGGCGCCGCCGGCGGCACCGTCGACATGGTCGCCTACCGGTTCAAGGCCAACGGCGATCTCGACCCGACCTTCGGCACCGGCGGCGTGACGCGCTACGACGCCGGAATCGGCCAGGAGGACCGCGGGCGCGACATCAACGTGACGTCCGAGGGCCGGATCGTCATCGCCGGCAGCAGCGCGCAGCGCGCCGGCGACCTGATCGGGGCCGTCTACCTGCTGCGCCCGAACGGGCAGTACGAGACCTCGTGGGCCGACGGCGGCGTGCAGAAGGTCGACTTCGGCGGCACCGGCGACGCGTTCTTCGGCCTCAGCGATACGGAGAGCGACACGCGAGCGACCGTGGCCGGTTACAAGGCCGTGGCCGGCGGCGCCGGCGACGACGCGATGGTCATCCGGCTGAACCTCGACCTCGAGAACACGGGGCCGGCCGGGCCGGCCGGACCGGTCGGACCGCAGGGACTGGCCGGCGCGGCCGGAACGGGCGCCGGCTCGACGACGCCGCCGCCGCCGCCGGCCGCGACGCTGGTGGCCCGCCGGGCGACGATCGGGTCGATCAAGCTCGCCGGATCGACCGTGTCCGTGCCGCTGAGCTGCAAGGCCGGCGCGCGCTGCCAGGGCACGGTGCGCCTGCGTTCCGTCGCCCCGGTGAAGGTCGGCAAGTCGCGCAAGATCATCAGCGTGACGCGCACCGCGTCGTTTGACCTCAAGGGCAAGTCGCGCACGGTGAAGCTCGCGCTGTCGAGCGCCGGCAGCGCGGCGCTGAAGCGCAACGGGAAGCTGGCCGTCAAGGTCGTGGTCGATCCGAAGTCCGGAGCGAACGTGACGAAGGCCGGGACGCTGCGCCGCTAGGCGGCGACGCAGAACGAGCACCCGCGCGCCGGCCCTCAGCCGGCGCGCGGTCGTTGTGCGACGGCTCGGCTAGTAGCGGACGAAGCCGCTGAGCGTGATCTTCGTGCGCTTGGCGCTGACGGGGCCTACGCCGGTGAAGCGGATGTTCGACCCGGTCGCGCCGCGGTAGCGGCGGGTGCCGCTCGTGATCGTCGCGGTGCCCTTGTAGGTGGCGGTGTCGCCGTCGAGCGTGAGCCGCGCGGTGGCGCGGCCGCGGACGAGGCCGGCGCTCGTCGTGAGCGTGAAGCTCGAGGTCACCGTGGCCTGCTTGAGCTTGGAGCTCAGGACCATCCGGCCGCTGCCGAACGGCTTGCCCTTCACCGTCCCGGCCTGCACGGAGGTCAGCGGTCCGGGCTTGGACGTGCGCACGAGCTCGCCGGAGGCGCTCAGCGCGCGAGACTTCGGCTTGGCGGCCGCGGCGAACGGCGCGGCGGTCACGCCGGCGGCGGCGAGCGCGGCCAGCGAGACGGCGCCGAGGCGGTGAGAGGCTGTCGAGGTCATGGACCGCACGTTAGGGCGTCCTAACAGGAAACGTCAAGCCGGTTGAGCGGCGCGCGCCGCCAGCCGTTCGCGACGCATCGCCTCGCTGGTCAGCGGGCAGGTGAAGCACGTGTCGTTGCCGGCGACGCGGTAGATGAGACAGCAGCTGCGGCGGTTTCGCGTGGGTTCGGCGATCCCGGCGTGCTCGAGGACGCGGAAGCCGGCGCCGACGGCGAGCGGACCGCCGGCCTGCATGCAGCGCGTGCCGAGGTCCCACGCCCGCTCGCGCATGCCGACGACCTCGCCAAGCCAGAGAAACGCTCCGCCGAGGCGGTCGCCCGCGCTGCGCCACAGCGCGCGCAGCGGCCGGCCGGTGGCGTCGGCGATCGCGCTGAGCAACGGCTCGAGGTGGTCCTGCAGTTCGGCGTGCAGCTGGGCGAGCAGCGCGTCCTCGTCGGGCAGGAGGGCGAGCGAGGGATCGCCCGCGCACGGGTCGGCGGCCACGCCGTAGGCGCCGCCTGCGTAGGCGACGCCGGTGATCGTCGCGTCGCCGGCGGCGAACTCCAGGCGCAGCTCGTCCGGCGCCATCGCGGGAATCCGCGTGCCGAAGAGCAGCGTGCCGACCGCGCGCAGCGACAGGGCGAACGCGTAGCCCTCGGCCAGCAGCGTGGCGCCGATGTCGGCCCGGTCGGTGCCCGCCGTCGCCGTCGCCTTGGCGAGCAGGTCGTCGAGGCGGGGGCCGGGACGGATCAGCTCGGTCGCGGGGAGCCAGTCGTCGGGCGCGCCGAGGCGCGTGCCGAGCACGTCCCATCCGCCGAAGTGCGCGCGCGCCGCCGCCAGCGTCTGGGCGAGCGCGGCATCGTCGCCGGCTGCGGGGGCGGGTCGGGCCATGAGCAGGATCCTGTCAGGATCGGCGACCTTCTGATGACAAGGCCGCTTGCCTGAATTCGGCAAGCGAGTTAGGGTCCCCGAATACGTGATTGAAGCGACCGGAGCGCCGTCGGCTGCAGGAGCGATGGCCGCGTCCGCCACCTCGCTGCTCGGCCAGTTGCGCAGCGGCAGCCGGCGGGCCGCCGTGACGTTCGCCGGCCAGGGCGCCGACGCGCTCGCGGAGCTCTCGACGCTCGTCGCCCAGCGGCCGGACCTGCGCGCGGGGCTGGCCGTCGCGGCCGGCGTGCTCACCGAGGCCGCCGCCTCGCCGGCGGGCCAGGCCGGCGGCCGCTTTCGCCACGGCTTCGACCTCGTCGCGTGGACCGAGGATCCCGACGGCGCGCCGCCCGCGGCCTACCTGCGCTCGGCCGCGGTCTCCTATCCGCTGAACCTCACGACCCAGGCGCTGCTGTGGCGCGCGGTGTGGGAGGACGGCCTGCGCGACGCGATGGCGGCCGGCGCGATCGTGGCCGCCGCCGGGCACTCGCAGGGGCTGCTGGCCGCACTGCTCGTCGCCGAGGCGGGCGCCGGCGGCGTCGGCGACGCGCTGCTCGCGCGCTACGTGCGGCTGGCGTGGACGGTCGGCGCGCACGCATCGCTCGCCGCGCACGCCGGGCCCGAGCCGCCGCTCGTTGCGATCTCCGGCGTGCGCCTGGCCCGCCTGGCGCCGCTGCTGGATGACGTGAACGTTGAGGTGGGCACGGGCGCCGAGGCCGCCGTCGCGCTCGTCAACGGCGCGCAGCGAATCGTCGTCGGCGGTCCCCCGGCGACGCTCGCGCGGCTGCACGCGCGGCTGGCGGCGCAGGCGCGGGCGGAGGCGGCCGCGCGCAAGCGCGGCCGGCGCGGGGGCGCGCCGCTGCGCTTCGGCTGGACGCCGCTGGGCGTCGACGTCGCGTTTCACACCCCCGGCCTGCGCGAGCCCTGCGCGCTGCTGCGCGCGCAGCTCGCCGCCGAGCCGGGGCTGCTGCCCGATCCGGCGGCGCTCGCGCTGGCGGTCCTGTCGCCCGGCGACGGGCGCGACCTGCGCGCGACCGGCGACCTGGCCGCCGCCGTGGCGAGCGCGCAGCTCGTGTCCCCGGTGCGCTGGGACATCGTCTCCTCCTGCCTGGCCGATGCCGGCGCCGACTGGGTGCTCGACTTCGGCCCGGGCACCGAGGTCGCGACGCTGACCGCCGAGAACCTGCGCGGCCACGGCGCGCGCACGCTCGGGCTCGCGTCGCCCGAGGGCCGCCGCCGGCTCAGCTCGCCGGGCGCCTCTCCCAGCGGCCCCGACGTGCGCTACGCGACCTTTGCGCCGCGCGTCGTCGAGCTGCCCGGCGGCCGGCGCCACCTCGACGGGCGCTACACGCGGTTGACCGGCCGGCCGCCCGTGATCCTCGCCGGGATGACGCCGACGACGAGCGACGCGCCGATCGTCGCGGCGGCCGCGAACGCCGGCTACACGGCCGAGCTGGCGGGCGGCGGCCAGCCCGATCGCTGGACCTTCGACCGGCGCATCGCCGAGCTGCGCGAGCTGCTCGAGCCCGGGCGCGAGGTCGTCTTCAACACCCTGCTGCTCGATCGCCATCTGTGGGAGCTGCACGTCGCGCGCGACGGGCTCGTCGTCGCGGCGCGCCGCGGCGGGGCGCCGCTCGCCGGCCTCACCGTCTCCGCCGGCGTGCCCGACGTCGAGGAGGCGCTCGCGCTGCTCGACGAGCTGGCGGGCGCGGGACTGCACCTCAACGCCTTCAAGCCCGGCACCGTGGAGCAGGTCCGCCAGGTGCTGGCGATCGCCGACGCGGGGCCGCAGCACACGATCGCGGTCCATCTCGAGGGCGGCCACGGCGGTGGTCATCACTCGTGGGAGGAGCTCGACGAGCTGCTGCTGGAGACCTACCACGAGCTGCGCGCCCGCGAGAACGTGCTGCTCTGCGTGGGCGGCGGAGTCGGCGACCCGGCGCGCGCCGCCGACCTGCTCTGTGGGACGTGGTCGCTGGCCCACGACGAGCCGGCGATGCCGGTCGACGCGGTGCTCGTCGGGACCGCGGCGATGGCCTGCCGGGAGGCGGCGGCGTCGCCCGCCGTGAAGGCGGCGCTCGTTGCCGCGGGCGGCAGCGAGGACTGGGTCCTGCGCGGCGCGCGCGCCGGCGGCGTGACGTCGGCACGCAGCCACCTCGACGCCGACATCCACCTGCTCGACACGGCGGCGGCGCGCGCGGCGCACCTGCTGGAGGGGGTGGCCGGGGACGCGGCGGCGGTGCACGCCCGGCGGGAGGAGATCATCGCCGCGCTGGCCGACACGGCCAAGCCCTACCTCGGCGACGGGGAGGCGATGACCTACCGCGAGCTGCTCGCGCGCTTCACCGAGCGCTGCGCGACCGGGCGCCATGGGCGCTACGACGACGGGGCGTGGGGACACCCGACGTGGCGCGCGCGGGCGCTGGCGCTGTACCTGCGCTTCGGCGCGCGGCTGCATCCGCTGCAGGCCGGGCCGATCCCCGGCGGTGGGTTGCCGGTCGCGCGCGGCGCACAGCTCGATGATCCGGCGGGCGCGCTGGCGGCGTTCTGCGCCGCCTTCCCGGCCGCCGCCACGACGCTGCTGCACCCCGCCGACGCGGACTTCTTCCTCGAGGTCTGCGACCGGCCCGGCAAGCCCGTCCCCTTCGTGCCGGTGCTCGACGGCGAGGTGCGGCGCTGGTTCATGGCCGACGCGCTGTGGCAGGCGCAGGACGACCGGCTCGGCGCCGAGGGCGTGTTCGTCATCCCGGGGCCGCGTTCGGTCGCCGGCATCACGCGCGCCGACGAGCCGGTCGGCGAGCTGCTGGCGCGCTTCGAGGCCGAGGCGATGGCGCGCGTGGTTGCGGCCGGCGGCGCGGTGAGCCGGCGCGACCGGCTGGCCGATCCGGGGCTCGTGCCGGCGCCGCTGGCGGGGGCGATCACCGGCTACAACGGCCTTGTCGCGGGGTTCTGCGCGGCGCCGTCGCTGCTGGCCGAGGGGCGCGCGCTGCCCAACCCGCTGTGGCGGGTCGTCGTCCCCGGCGACGAGGTCCACGCCGCGCCCGACGAGCACGGCGGGCTGGCCTACGTCGAGGTGCTGCCGGCCGGAGGGCCGGGCGAGCGGCTGCATGTCGCCGCGCAGGACGGCGTCGTCGTCGTGCGCGTGTCGATGCCGGCGCTCGACGGCGCGCCGGCGTCGCTCGTCACGCGCTGGGCGCCGTGCGGCGCCGCCGCGTTTGCGGCCGTCGACGGCGACGCGGGGACGATCGCCTTCGCGCGCGAGGTGCTCGGGGCGGGCAGTGCTGCGTCCGATGACCCGCTGGCGCCGGTCGACGCCGCGTGGGCCTGCTCGGCGGAGCTGGCGTCCGCGCACCGCGCGGCGACCGGCGCAGAGCACGACGGCGTCGGCGTCGACCTCGCGCTGACGCTCGCCTGGCCGGCGCTGGCCGGCCTGCTGTCGAGCGCGCCGTTCGCCGCGCGGCTCGCCGAGCTCGTCCACGTCGGGCATGGCGTGGTGCCGGGGCCCGCGTGGCCGCCCGCGCCGGGCGAGCGCGGGCGGGTGCAGGCGCGCGTCGTCGCGCTCGACGATCCCGACGGCGCGCCGACGCGGATGACGTGTCGCGCGGAGCTGACGTCCGAGCGCGGCGCGCTCGCCGTGGTGGAGGCGGACTTCATGACGCTCGGCGCCGCGCCGGTGACCGAGCACCGGGCGTTTCACCACGCGCCGCGCACGCACGATCCCGGCGTCGCCGCGCCCGTTCGACACGCCCGGCCGCGGGTGCCGCTGGCCGCCGCGGACGACAGCGCGCCGCCCGCCATGGACGCCTTCGCCCGCGTCGCCGGCGACCACAACCCGCTGCATCGCTGCGTGCTGGCCGCCCGGCTGGGTGGGCTCGCGCGGCCGATCGTGCACGGCGCCTGGACGGCGGCGCGCGCCTCGGCGTTCGTCATCGACGACGTCTGCGGGCGCGACGCGAGCGCGTTGCGCCGCTGGCGGATCGCCTTCGTCGCGCCGGTTGCGCTCGGCGCCGCGCTGGAGCTGGAGGCCGCCCGCATCGCGCTGCAGGAGGGCCTCGAGGTCATCGAGGTGACGTTGCTCGCCGACGGCGAGCTCGCCGCGACCGGCGAGGCGTGGGTGGCGCCGCCGCGCATGGTGCTGACCTTCTGCGGCCAGGGCGTGCAGCGCCGCGGCCTCGGTGCCGACGGGCGCGCGCGCTCGCGCGCCGCGCGGCTCGTGTGGGAGCGGGTCGATGCCTGCACGCGCGAGCGTCTGGGCTTCTCGTTGCTCGACGTCGTCGAGCGCAACCCGACGCAGCTGCGGCTCGCCGACGGCCGCGTCCTGCGCCATCCCGACGGCGTCCTCGCCCGCACCGAGCTTGCCCAGCCGGCGCTCGTGGCGCTGCACGCGGCGCAGGTGGCCGAGCTGCGCGAGGCGGGCGCGCTGAGCGACGACGACGTGCTCGCCGCCGGCCACAGCGTGGGTGAGTTCTCCGCGCTCGTGACGCTCGGCGTGCTCGGGCTCGAGGCGGCGCTCCAGGTCGTGTTCGCGCGCGGCGAGCTCATGCAGCGCGAGGTGGTGCGCGACGCGGCGGGCGCCTCGGGCGACCGGATGGCCGTCGTCGACCCGGCGGCGGCGGGGCTGTCGGTCGAGGAGCTCGAAGCGCTGGTCGGCGGCGAGGCGGAGCTCGAGCTCGTCAACCACAACGCGCTCGGGCGCCAGTACGCGGTCGTGGGCAGCGTTGCGGCGATCGCCGCGTTGGCGGCGCGGATCGGACCGAACGCCGTGCGCGTGCTGCCGGGGATCGACGTCCCGTTTCACTCGTCGCGCCTGGCGCCGGCGGTCGCGCCGCTGCGCGCGCAGCTCGAGGGTCTCGTCGGGGCCGTCGACCCCGGGCGGCTCGTCGGGCGCTGGGTGCCGAACGTCACGGGCCGGCCGTTCGAGGTCGATCCGCACGGCGACGCCCGCGCCCAGCTCATCGACCTGCTCGCGCGTCAGATCGCCTCGCCCGTGCAGTGGGTGCGCACGCAGCGCGCGCTGCTCGGGCCGCTCGGCGCGCGGCGGATCGTCGAGCTGGGGCCGGCCGGAGCGCCCGTGCTCACGGGGCTCATGCGCCTGACGCTCGCCGAGCTCGAGCCGCCCGGCGCCGGGCCGGAGCTGCTGCACGTCGAGAGCGATCGCGACGCCGTGCTCGCGCTGACGCCGGCGCCGGTCGCGATCGACGCCGCCGATGACCCACCCTCTTCTGCGGAGCGTCTAGCAGTGTCTAGCCCACGGCTAGACACTGCTAGACAATCGCCAAAAGACGATGGGACACACGCGCCCGCGGACCGGCCGCTGGACGCCGGCACCGCACTGCGGCTCGTCCTCGCCGCCCAGGCGCGCGTGCGGCCCGAGCAGCTCGACGACGAGGAGCCGCTCGACGAGCTCTTCCAGGGCGCCTCGTCGCGGCGCAACCAGGTCCTGCTCGACCTCGCCCGCGAGTTCGGGCTGTCGGGCGGGGAGGGCGTGGCGCAGCAGCCGGTCGGCGAGCTCGTGGCCGCGCTGCGCGAGCAGGGCGCGCGCTACCGCTTTCCCGGCCCGTATCTGCGCGACACGGTCGCCGCCGGGCTGGCGCGGGCGCTCGGGCGCTCGGGCCTGTCGCGCGCCGACGCGGCGGCGCACCTGGCGGGCGCGTGGGGGCTCGGCCCGGGTCTCACCGACCACGTGCTCGCGCTGCTCGCGCTCGAGACCCGGACGGGACCGTCGGCGCGCGGCGGCGTGCTCGGCCGTCTCGTCGAGGCCGCCGCGACGAGCCCCGCGAGCGGGCGCGCGCTCGTCGACGCGGCCGCCGCGCTGACCGGTGAGGCGCTCGGCATCGCGCTCGTGCGGCCCGCTCCCATGGCGGCGTCCGCCGCCGACACCACGGTCGCGCCCGCGCCGCCCGAGCGGGTCGTGGTGACCGCCGCGGTGGCCGATGTGGCGGCGCCCGAACCCGACCCCGAGCGCGAGCGCCTCGCCCTGCTCGACGACGAGCTCGGCCCCGGCCGTGCGCATGAGGTGGCGCCGCGCTTCGACCACCGCCGCCACGTGCGCTTCGCGTCGGCGTGGGCGAGCGCGCGCTGGGACCTCGTGGCCGCCTACCACGCCGGCCTGCGCGGCGAGCTCGACGAGGCGACGCTGCGGCGCGTCGCCGCGCACGGCGCCGACCCCGTGCTCGCGCGGATGGCCGAGTTCCTCGCCGCCCGCTGCGAGGGCGTGCTCGCCGAGGCCCTGCGCGCGGTCGCCGGCGGTCGCGCAACGCCCGACCCGTGCCCCGACGACCTGCGCGCGCTCGTCCCGCCCGAGGTGGCCGACGCGCTGATCGACCCGCCCGACCTGCGCGGCGAGACCGCGCTCGTCACCGGCGCCAGCCCCGGGTCGATCGCGGCCGAGCTCGTGCGCCGGCTCCTGCGCGGCGGGGCCACCGTCGTCGTGGCGACCTCGACCGACACGCCCGCGCGGCGGCGCTGGTATCGCGAGCTGTACCGCGAGGCGGCGGGCCCCGGCGCCGAGCTGCACGTCCTGCCCGCGAACCTCGCGTCGTTCGGCGACATCGACGCGCTGGCCGCCTGGCTCGCCGATCCGCAGACAAACGCCCGCGGGCGACCCGACCTGCGCATCGACCCGCTGCACCCGACGATCGTCGCGCCGTTCGCCGCGATCCCCACGGCCGGCGACGCCGCCGACGCGGGCGCCGGCTCCGAGCTGGCGCTGCGCCTGCAGCTGCTCGGGGTGCAGCGGCTCGTGGGCGCGATCGCGGCCGGGGCGATCGAGGGGGCGCCGGCCCCCACGATCCTGCTGCCGCTGTCCCCCAACCACGGCGGCTTCGGCGGCGACGGCGCCTACGCCGAGACGAAGGCGGCGCTCGAGGTCCTGCTGGCGCGCTGGCACAGCGAGCACGCGACGTGGGGCTCGCGCGTGCGGATCGTCGCGCCGCGGATCGGCTGGGTGCGCGGCACTGGCCTGATGGCGGCGGGCGACGCGCTCGCCGAGCTCGTCGAGGAGCGCCTGGGCGTGCGGACGTTCTCCGCCGCCGAGGCCGGCCGTCTGCTGTGCGCGCTGGCCGGCCCGGGGCCGCTGCGCGAGCGGGCGGCGCTCGCGCCCGTGCAGATCGACCTGACCGGCGGCCTGGGCGCGATCGGCGACACGGCCGGCGCGCTCGCACCGCTCGCCGCGGAGCTGCGCGAGCGCGCGGGCGAGGTCGACCGCCCGGCCGCGCGCGAGCTGACGATCGCCGCCCTGCCGAGCGTCGACACCGACACGGCGAAGCTCGCCCGCGGCGCGATCGCGGACGACCTCGCCCTCGACCCCGCCGACCTCGTCGTCATCGTCGGCACCGGCGAGCTCGGCCCCTGCGGCAGCGGGGCGGCACGCTTCGAGCTCGAGGTCGACGGCGCGCTGTCGCCCGCGTCGGTCGGCGAGCTCGCGTGGATGTGCGGCCTGGTCTCCTACAAGCGCGACGGCTACCGCGGCCGCTACGTCGACGCGGCCGGCGGCGACGAGGTTCCCGAGGCCGATCTCGCCGCGCGCTACGGCGAGGCGGTCGCCGCGCGGATCGGCGTGCGCTCGCTGCGCGACGACGAGACCGTCGACGCGAGCGGGATGACCGTGCTCGGCGCGCTCGCCCTGCCCGCCGACGCGCGCATCGCGGTCGCCGACGAGGCGCAGGCGCGGGCGTTCGCCGCCGCCGACCCCGAGCACGCCGAGGCGCGCCTCGACCCGGCCGCCGGCACGTGGTACGTCCTGCTGCGCCAGGGCGCCCAGATCCGCGTCCCGCGCAGCGCGCCGCACTCGCGCCGCGTGGCCGGCCAGCTGCCCGACGGCCTGGACCTGGCGCGCTTCGGCATTCCGGCCGACCTGCTCGCCACCGCCGACCGCATGGCCCTGGTCAACCTCGCCTGCACGGTCGAGGCGTTCTCCGACGCCGGGCTGACGCCGGAGGCGCTGCTCGCCGAGGTGCATCCCGCGCTCGTCGGCAACACGCAGGGCGCGGGGATGGGCGGGATGGCGTCGCTGCGCCGGCTGCTGCTCGACCACCTGCTCGGCGGCGAGCGCCTGCCCGACCGGCTGCAGGAGTCGCTGGGCAACGTCGTCGCGGCGCACGCGGTGCAGTCGGTGCTCGGCTCCTACGGGCCGATGGTCCATCCCGTCGCCGCCTGCGCGACCGCCGCGGTCTCGCTCGAGGAGGCACACGACAAGATCCGCGCCGGCAAGGCCCTGGCGATCCTCGCCGGCGGCTTCGACGACCTCACGCCCGAGGGGCTCGTCGGCTTCGGCGACATGGGCGCCACGGCGTCGAGCGACGAGCTCGACGCGATGGGCATCGCGCCCGAGGAGTCCTCGCGCGCCAACGACGTGCGGCGTCGCGGCTTCGTCGAGGCACAGGGCGGCGGCGCGCTGCTCGTCGTGCGCGGCGACGTCGCGCTGAGGCTCGGCCTGCCGGTGCGCGGCGTGCTCGCCTACGCGGGCAGCTTCGCCGACGGCGTGCACGCGTCGATCCCCGCGCCGGGGATGGGCGTGCTCGCGGCCGCGCTCGGCGGCGCCGACTCGCCGCTGGCCCGCGCGCTCGCGCGCCACGGGCTCACCGCTGACGACATCGCCGTCGTCTCCAAGCACGACACCTCGACGGAGATGAACGACCCCAACGAGGCCGACCTGCACGAGCGCATCCAGACCGCACTCGGGCGCACGCCGGGCAACCCGCTGCTCGTCGTCTCGCAGAAGACCGTGACCGGCCATGCCAAGGGCGGCGCCGCCGCCTGGCAGGTCGACGGGATGCTGCGGATGATGGAGTCGGGCCTCGTGCCCGGCAACCGCAATCTCGAATCCGCTGATCCGCTCCTGCGCGAGAACCGCTTCCTCACCGTCGGGGACCGATCGGTCCGCCTGGCCACCCCGCTGCGCGCCGGGCTCGTCACGAGCCTCGGCTTCGGCCACGTCTCCGCGCTGCTGGCGATCGCGCACCCCGACACGTTCCTCGCCGCCGTGCCGGCGGCGCAGCGCGCGGACTACCTGCGGCGCGCGGGCCGGCGCCGCGCGGAGGGCGTCCAGGAGCGCCTGCGGACCCGCCTCGGGCGGCCGGCGGCGGTGCGCCGCAGCGACCGGCGCCTGGGCACGAACGACCCCGCCGCGGCGCGCGAGGCCGAGGCCGCGCTCCTCACCGACCCGTCGTCGCGGCTGCGCGCCGACGGGTCCTACGGGGGGACGGGGACGGATTGACGACGCTCGCGGTCGGCCTCGACATCGTCACGACGACGACGTTCGCCGACCAGCTCGCCGACACCGCCTCCGCCTTCGTCGACGCGACGTTCACCGAGCGCGAGCAGCGCGACGCGCGCGCCCCGGAGGCGATCCGCGTCCAGCGCCTGGCCGCCCGCTTCGCCGCCAAGGAGGCGTTCGTCAAGGCGTGGTCGGGCGCGCGCGCCGGCCGCCCGCCCCAGCTGGCGACGATCGACCTGCGCGAGATCGAGGTCGTCGACGACGGTCACGGCCGGCCCGCGCTGCGCCTACACGGCGACGTGGCGCGCGCGCTGGAGCAGCTCGCAGCCGAGCTGGAGCTCGCCGCGCCGCTGCGCGCGCACCTCTCGCTCAGCCACGACCCGCCGACGGCCGCCGCCGTCGTCCTGCTCAGCGCGCCGTAGCCGCTGGGACGAGGCGGCGGCCGGCCAGCACGACGGCGACGCCGATCAGCGCCCCGAGCAGCGCTCCGACCACGACGTCGCTGACGTAGTGCACGCCGAGGTACACGCGCGACACGCAGATCAGCGCGGCCAGGGCGTAGGCGGCCCAGCGCAAGCGGGGAAACATCATGGCCAGCGCCGTCGCGGCGGCGAACGCGGTGGCGGCGTGGCCGGACGGCATCGAACCCGTCGACGGCAGCGAGCCCAGCGCCGACCACAGCCCCTCGGCGAACGGGCGCGGAACGTCGAAGACGGTCTTCAGCAGGTTGGCCACGATGCCGGCGATGAGCGTCGCGAGCGCGACGAGCACCGCCGACCACGGCGGCCGGCGGCGGCGCAGATCGGCCACGGCGGCGGCGAGCGCGAACGCGAGGTTCTTCACCCACGTCGCGCTGAGCAGCAGCATGACCTCGGTGAGCGGCCGCCAGCGCAGATCGACGATCGCCTCCGACAGCGCTTCGTCGACCGATCTGAAGGCGTCGAGGATCACGGCGCCGCGATGATCGCAGCCCCGGCGTCAGCCCCATGTGCGCTTCGGCGCGTCGTGGCGCAGCCGCCACAGCGCCACCGCGACGAGCACGAGGGTCAGGCCGCCCATCGCCGCCAGCGGCAGCACGACGTCGCCGACCCCGCCGCCGTCGAGGATCACGTCGCGGTAGCCCTCCATCGCCCAGTTGACGGGCGAGGCGGGCGCGATCGGCTGCACCCACTTGGGCAGCTCGCGCACCGGGACGAGCGCCCCGCCCAGCCCGCCGAGCACCATCGTGCCGAGGTTCGTCACCGCGTTGAGCTGCTGCACGGTCTCCAGCAGCGCGGCCGCCGCCAGCCCGGCGGACAGGATCATCAGCGCGAATGCGAGCGCCAGCAGCGCGACGGCGAGCCACGCGCCGTTGGTCTTGAAGCCGAGGAAGACCACGCCGAAACCGAACAGGACGGCGTGCTGCAGCACGAGCAGGCCGGCCGGCACGGTGAGCTTGCCGAGCAGCAGCGCCGGACCGCCGATGCCCGCCGCGCGCAGCCGCGGCCAGGTGCGCCAGCCGTGCTCGCGGAAGATCGCAAAGCCGACGATGGCGATCGAGAAGAAGCCGAACAGGCAGGCCATGCCCGGCGCGGTGTGCATCGAGCCCGGCGTGTCGTCGTAGCCCTCGAAGAGCAGCACCCGGCCGAGCGACTGGCTGAGCAGGACCATGAGCACGATCGGCATGCCGATGAGGAGCACGAGCGGCACCGGGTCGTAGCGCAGGATCCGCAGTTCGTTGCGCACGACCGCGCGCAGCGGGCTCACGGCGCGGCCACGGGGTCGGGCTCGACGGTGGTGCGGCCGGTCAGCGCGAGGTAGACCGTCTCCAGCGATGCGCGCGGCGGCGCGGCGACCACGACCGGCGGCGGCGCCTGCGCGGCGTGGCGGGCAACGAGTTCGGCGACCGACCCGCGCGCGATGACGCGGCCGGACTCGAGCAGCGCGATGTCGGCGTCCAGGCGCTCGACCTCGGGCAGGTAGTGCGTCGTGTAGACCACCGCGGTGCCCTCGGCAGCCAGGTCGCGCACCGCCTGCAGGATGTGCTCGCGCGTCGACGGGTCGGCACCCGCGGTCGGCTCGTCGAGGATCACGAGGCGCGGGTGGTTGACGAGCGCGATCGCCGCGTGCAGGCGGCGCTGCTCGCCGCCCGACAGACGGCCGGCGGGGCGGTTGGCCAGCTCCACCAAGGCGAACGGCTCGAGCAGCTCGGCGGCGCGCACACGCGCGGCGCGCGGCTTCGCGCCGTGAAACTCGGCGAACGCGCGCAGGTTCGTCGTCACGCTGAGCTGCGGGTAGACGCCGATCTCCTGCGGCGCCAGGCCGATCTGGCGCTGGATGTGCGCGCTGCCCGCCGCCGGGTCCTCGCCGAGAACGCGCACCTCGCCGGCGTC
This sequence comes from uncultured Actinomycetes bacterium, assembly GCA_963751065.1. GTDB lineage: Bacteria > Actinomycetota > Thermoleophilia > Solirubrobacterales > Solirubrobacteraceae > CADCVQ01. The sequence continues at coordinate 11,930 of CAVVTD010000006.1, read as the reverse complement.
GGGGCGCATGAGGCCGGCGGCGAGCGAGACGAGCGTGCTCTTGCCAGCGCCGTTGGGGCCGAGCAGCGCGGTCACGCGGCCGGCCGCGGCCACGAGGTCGACGCCGTCCAGCGCGGGCGGACCACCGCGGCCGTAAGCCTTCACGACGCCGGTCAGCGCCAGCGCGGGGGCGTCGCTCACCGCGTCACCCGCCGCCGCCGGCTGGCCAGGCGCTCGAAATCGGCGCGCTCGCAGACCATGAACGCCGCGCGCTTGTCGGGCAGGTCGATCTCCGAGTGCTTGCGAAAGCCGAGGAAGGCCAGCAGCGAGAGGAAGTTCTCGTTGCGCACGTCGGGCTCGCCGACGATGCGCAGCACGCCCGGGCGCCCGAACAGCATCCGCACCGTCGCCCGGCCCAGCGCGACGCTGTAGCGCCCGAGGTTGTCCTCGTCGCCGATGAGCACATGCGCGCCGAGGTCGCCGGGCCGCACGGGCGCGTGCGCGCCCAGGACGTCGCGGTGCGGGTCGTAGACCTCGAGGTAGCCGATCGGCAGCTCATCGACGAAGCCGAGGTACGGGCTGCGCGCCGGGTCGGCGACCTGGCCGGCGAGGTAGTCGGCGATCCAGTCGCGCGGCCACGCCATCTCCCAGAACTCGGCGACGTGCGGGCGCTGCATCCACGTCCATATGAGCTCCGTGTCGTGCTCGGGCACGACCGGCCGCGCCCACAGGCGGCGGTCCAGCGCGGGCTCGTGCTCGGCGTACGCGGCCAGCTCGGACAGCAGCGGGACGACGGGCGGCGGGCCGATCATCGCGCCGCCTCGTGGGCCGGCGCGAGCGGGTTGTCGATCCAGCCCGAGGCCGAGGCGACCGGGCGCTGCGTATCGTCGGCGTAGCCGCGGCCGAGGATCCGCACGCGGTTCAGGCAGAGCTTGACGAACGCCGGCGCCTCGAAGTCGAAGAGGTCGAAGCGCGCGCCGAGCTCGTCCTCGAAGCGCTCGTGGTAGCCGCCGACCGCGCGCTCGGCGGCGGCCCAGAACGCGCGCTCCGGCAGGCCGCAGCGCTCCTCGAGGATCTCGGCGAGGTAGCGATGCACGCACACGAGCAGGCCCGACTGGATCCACTGCGCGAGGAGCGCGGCCTCGATCCCGTCGCCGAGCGCGGCGCGCACCTCGGCCGGAATGTCCTCGAGCTCGGGCAGCGCCTCGGAGCTGATCATCGCGTCGTCGACGAAGTCCTTGACGACGAGCCGCACCGGCACGTCGTCGCGCAGCACGACGAGGCAGTTCTGCGCGTGGGGAGAGAACGTCGCGCCGAAGCGGTAGAGCACGTGAAGCAGCGGGGGCAGCGTGACCGCATGAAGACGGGTCGTCCACTCCTCGGCGCCCAGGCCGCTGCGCGCGATGAGCAGCTCGGCGAACGACACGCCGGCCCCGTCGCGATGGATGAGCGCGGCCAGCGTGATGGCGCGCTCGCCGGCGCGCAGGTACGGCCCGACGGGCTCGCGCCAGATCGCGCCGAGCATCTCGGTGTGCTGGTAGGGCACGCCGGCGATCGCCTCGAAGGCCGAGTGCGCGACGCTCACGCTCGCGACCTCGCCGAGCAGCACGAGCCCGGTCTCGCGCAGGAACGGGTCCCCCGCGCAGCAGCCGGTGAACCACTGCGTCAGCGCCGGCGCGGCGAGCGTGCGGTCGCGCGGCAGGCCGCGGTAGACGGAGGTGTTGAGGATCGAGAGCGCGAGCTTGAGGTGTCGCCTGCGCGGGTGGTCGACGTCGGCGACCGTGCGGATCGACTGGCCCGGCAGGTAGCGGTGCTCGAGCGTCCCCAGCGCCACGAGCTCGCCGCGCGCGATGGCGCCCGCGTGCAGCGCGAGCACGCGGTGCTCCCACTGCCAGGGATGGACCGGCAGGTAGGCAGCCTCGTCCGGATCCAGCCCCGCGGCCGCCGCTCGATCGCGCAGAAACGCCCAGTCGTCCTCTCCCACCTGCTCGCGCACCACCGTCGCGTGATCGAGCCCGTCGATGGTGCGCGCAGCGGCGATCGACGGGGCCGCGGCGAGCCAGCCGAGGCGCAGCGGCCGCGCCGCCTCCGGCGCGTAGGCGAGCAGGTCGCCGGCACCGAAGCCGAGCCGTCCCTTGCTCGCGACGATCCACGGGTGCCCGCGCATCTCGCACTCCAGCGCGAGCGGGTCGAGGTCGAGCAGCTCGGCGGCCGGCAGCGCGTCGGCCGCGCCGATGACATCGGCGAGCGCGGTCATCGCGATCTCCGTCACGAGGCCGGCCGCGGTCGACGGGTCCGCGCCGACGGCGGGCGCTCCGAGCGCGACGACGTCGGCGGCGTCGGGCAGGTCGACGGCGGCGCCGTCCAGCCGCGCGCGCAGCGAGGCCGGCTCGACGCGCCAGTCGCCGAGCGGGCGGCGGTGGCCCTCGTAACGCAGGACGAGCCGCTCGCCGAGCGCGAGCGTGAACGCGCGGCGCCCGCCGGCCAGCTCCTCGAACGCCGGCGCAAGCACGTCCTCGTAGGAGAGCTCGGTCAGCAGCTTGGCGACGAGCTCGCGGTTGACCTGCTCCCAGCGCTCGCGCGTGAGCGCGTCGACGAGCACGCCGGTCATGCCGCGTGCATCCCACCGGCGGACTGCTGCGAACGGGCTGCGGCTGCGCCCGCGCCCGCCGGGGCGCCGAAGGTCTGAAACACGTTGCGCTCGCGCACGGCGTAGACCTCGCGCCCGCAGAGCGCGTTGACGATCGTCGCGTTGCGGTGCGCGCCGAGGCCGAGGTCGGGCGCGCCGACGCCGTGCGAATGCAGCTCGGCGTTCTGCACGAACAGCGCGCGGTCGCCGCCGGCGCAGCCCGGCCGCAGCCTGACGCGGAAGTCGGCCTCGATGACCGGGCGGCCGGCGGCGTCGAGCACCGCCAGCTCGGCCAGCCCCGGGACCGGCACGGGCGCGTCGCGGTAGCCGGTGCCGAGCACGAGCAGATCGGTCTCGTGGGTGAACGTCGCGTCCGCGTCGAGGTGGTGCAGCACGAGCCGCAGCGCGCCGCCCGCCGCCCGTCCCACCTCGCGCAGCTCGCAGCGCGCGGCGTAGCCGACGTCGGGCTCGCCGCCGTCGATGCTGCGCCGGTACAGCGTGTCGAAGATCCGCGCGCTCGTGTCCGCGGAGATCCCCTTATAGAGGAGGTCCTGGCCGGCGCGCAGCGCGTCGCGGCGCTCCTGCGACAAGCCGTGGAAGTGCGCCGCATACTCCGGCGAGAAGTGCTCCAGGCCGAGCTTGGAGTACTCCATCGGCAGGAAGCCCGCGCTGCGCGTGAACCAGTCCACCCGCGCACCCGGCGCGTGGTCGAGCAGGTCGGCGACGACCTCCGCGGCGCTCTGGCCCGATCCCAGCACCGTCACGCGCCGCGCCCGCAACGCCGCCGCGCGGGCATCGGCGTAGTCGGCCGTGTGCACGACATCGCTGCCCAGCAGCGGCCGGGCGCACCGCGGCACCGCCGGCGCGGTGCCCACGCCGAGCACGACCGCGTGCGCGCGGTGCTCCTCGCCGTCCGCCAGCCGCACCGACCAGCCGCCGCCCGGCCACGGCACGACCGACTCCACCCGCGCGCCGAAGCGGCAGCTCGGCAGCCGCTCGGCGGCCCAGTGGTAGTACGCCTGAAACTCGCGTCGCGAGGCGTGCAGGCGCTCGTGGAAGTAGAAGCGGTACAGACGCCCGCGGTCATGCAGGTAGGCGAGGAAGGAGTGCGGGCTCGTGGGGGCGGCGAGCGTGACGAGGTCGGCGAGGAAGGGCACCTGGACCTCGGCCTCGTCGAGCAGGAGCCCGGGGTGCCAGGCGAACGCCTCCCGCGCGTCGAACAGCTGCGCGTCGACGCCCTCGACGCCGTCGAGCAGCGCCGCCAGGCCGAGGTTGAACGGCCCGATGCCGACGCCGATGACGTCGTGACAGGCCGTCATGCCACCGCCACCGGCGCGCCCTGCGTCCACGCGAGCAGCGCGACGCGGCGCCCGTCGAAGTCGAAGCTGTCGAGCTGCTGCGCGCCGAGGCCGCGGCAGAACGCGAGCATCCGGGCGTTGCGCACGTCGGGCTCGCACACGACGCGCGTGGTGTCCTCCTCGGCGAGCAGAAGCGCCAAAACGTGGCGCACGAGCCGCCGCGCCGCGCCGCTGCCGAGCAGCTCGGGCGGCCCGACGAGCAGGTGAAAGCCGCGGTCGCCGGGCCCGGCGGCGTAGTGCGCGCACAGCGGGTCCTGCGCCACGGCGTACGTCTCGACGTAGGCGAACGGCCGCGCGTCCTCCAGCCCGATCCACGACTGCGCGTGGGGCTGCGCGTCCAGGTGCTCGACGAGCCGCTGCACCGGCCCGTCGAGCCCCCACCACGGCGCGACGTGAGGCTGCTGCATCCAGCCGTGCACGAGCGCCAAGTCGCCGTCGCGCTCCAGCGGTCGCAGCGCGACCTGCGTCATGGGCCTGGGCGCAGCGGGTTGGGAATCGTCACATAGACCGACTGCGTCGCGATGTCGCCGGTCAGCTCGTCCATGTCGTGCAGGCGGGTGCGCAGGTTCGCCTTGCACGGCCAGGCGGCGTCGTCGAGCAGGCGATCCAGCAGGGTCGCCGGGTACCTCGCGCCACGGGCCGCGGCGCGCTCGCGCGCGAGTACTGCGCGCAGGTCGCCGAGCAGCACGCGCTCGTCGGCGCAGCCCGCCACCCCGAGCGCGCCGATGACGCCGAGCGCGTTGTTGACGAACGGGTAGTAGACGAGCCGCTCGGCGGCCAGCGCCTCGGGGAAGATCGACTCGCTCGCCTCGCCGATCCCGGGCATGATCGCGGTGATGTCCGCATGCGCAGCCGCGCGGTGGAAGTAGCCCTGGCTGTCGCGGCAGACGGCGCGCGCGGGCCAGCCGTCCTCGAGCTCGAGCAGCACGTTCTGCTGGTGGGGCTCCATGCACAGGCCGAGCTGCATGAAGAGCCGCAGCAGCGGTACGACCACGATGTCGCAGTAGCGGCCGAACCACTCGCGCGCCACCTCGGCCTGCGAGCGCGACCCGGACTGCGCGAGCGCCGCGACGATCCGGGCCAGCCGGCTGACCCCGCCGAAGGGATGGTCTTGGCAGAGCGTCGTCAGCGCGCTCACGTCGGGCGCCGCGCCGGCGCCGCTGCGCCAGCGGTTGTCGCGCAGCAGCACCGAGAGGCCGTCGATGACCTCGCCGCCGTGGCGCACCGTGAGGTAGGCCGGGTCCTGCAGCAGCACGAAGTCCGGCGCGAGCGCGGCGGCGCGCGCGCCGATCGAGCTCGCCGCCAGCCGCGCCGCCTCGACCGCGCGGCGCAGCTCCTTGGGCAGCGTCACGCGCTGGGAGTTCGTCACGCGCACGTGCAGCGAGAACTTCAGCTGCCAGCGCCAGTCCTCGTGGCAGACCGTGCGCAGCGACGTCGTCGGCGCGACCGGGCTGCCGAGCGGCCCGAGGTCCATGAGCGCGCCGTCCTGCCAGCAGCGCGGCGACGACCGCGTCGTGCTCGCGCAGGTGCGCGAGCTGCCACGGGTGCACGGGCAGCAGAACCCGCTCGCCGAGCCCGACGAGCGCGGCGTCGAGCGCCGCGCCGTCGACCGCCGGGTCGTCGCGCAGCAGGCGCTCGGCGAGCTGCGGCGCCGGCGTGCCCGTCGCGCTGTCGTGCTCGACGAGCCCGGCGTCGACGGCGAGCCAGTGCAGCTGGAAGCGCACGCCCAGCTCGGGCGAGTACGCGCGCAGCGCCGCCTCGCTCATCTCGCCGCGGCTCTTCGGCGTCGGGTGCAGCATGTGGCCGAGCAGCAGCGCCTGCTCGCTGCGCACGAAGCTCAGCGGCCGCGCGCTCCACAGCGCGTCGACCTCGTCGTGGCGGGCCGCGAGGAACGTCGTCACGGCGCCGGCGCTGGCGTGGACGCGGTCCAGCAGCGGGCCCGGGTCGGCCCCGTCCGTCCCGAGCTCGCCGACGAGCAGCCCGGCCAGGCGCTCGAGCGTCGCGGGAACCGGTATGCGCCCGTCCACCGCCACGACGACGGGCAGCCGGAAGCGATGGCGGCCCGTCGGCGACAGGTGACGGATGCCGGCCAGCAGCCGGCTGTCCCCGGTCAGCATGAGCTCCGCCACGTGGGTGTCGCCCGTGCTGCGCGGTCTCGGGCAGCTCGGCGGCCGGCCGGACGACCCACGCGCCGCCCTCCCGCATCGAGCAGTTCAGCAGCGTCTCGCTCGCCACCCGCACGGCGGCGTCCCGCGCGCGCGACGCGTGCGCGGCCGTGGCCGCCGGTCGCGACCCGCGCATCGCGCTACGCCCCGTCCCGCCACGCCGCACGCCCGGCCTCGGCGACGAGCTCGAGCAGCCCGCTGACGTCCTCGGCCCGCGCGAGCGGGTTGACGAGCGTGAGCTTCAGCGCGACGCGCCCGTCCAGCCGCGTGCGCCCGACGATCGCGCGCCCGGAGCGCAGCAGCGCGCGCTGGGCGGCGACGTTGACGGCGTCCAGGCGATCGCCGTCGGTGCGCCCGGGCGGGCTGACGACGCCGCACCAGCGAAAGACGACCATGACCGTCGAGGGATCGGCGAGCAGCTCGAGCTCGCCGTGCGCGTCGACGAGCCCGGCGGCCGTCTCGGTGAGCGCGACGAGCCCCTCGACCATCGCGGCCAGCCGCCGGCGGCCGGTGCTGCGCAGCCCGACGAGGATCTTCAGCGCGTCGAAGCGGCGCGAGGTGTCCAGCGAGCGGCCGACGAGGTTGAGCACGCCGTCGGCCTCGTCCTCGGCGCGGTTGAGGTAGTCGCTGTGGTGATGGACGGCGTCCAGCAGCGCGACGTCGCGCACGAGCAGCGCGCTGGCGCCGATCGGCATGAACCACAGCTTGTGCAGGTCGGCGGTGACCGAGTCGGCCCGCGCGATCCCGTCCAGTCGCCCGCGCAGCCGCGGCGACAGCGCGAACGCCGAGCCGACGGCGGCGTCGACGTGCAGCCAGGCGCCGCATCCGGCGGCGCGCTCGGCGAGCGCGGCGAGCGGGTCGATCGCGCCGAGGTCGGTCGTGCCGGCCGTCGCGACGAGCGCGATCGGCTCGAGCCGCGCCCGGCCGAGCGCCGCGAGCACGGCGTCGAGCGCGGCCAGATCGATCGCGCCGCGCGCGTCGGTGGCTACGCCGACGACGCTGTCGGCGCCGAGCCCGAGCACGGCGGCGGCGCGGCGCACGCTGTCGTGCGCCGCCTTCGAGGCGACGATCCGCCAGCGCGCGCTCTGCGCCGGCAGCCCGGCGCCGGCGCGGTGACCGCTGCACCGCGCGCAGGCGCGCTCGCGGGCGAGCAGCAGGCCGAGCAGGTTCGAGGCCGTGCCGCCGCTCGTCAGCACGCCCGAGGCGGCGGCCGGCAGGCCCAGCAGCCCCGCCAGCCAGCGCACGAGGTGATCCTCGACGAGCGTCGCCGCCGGCGCCTGGTCGAAGGAGTCCAGCGACTGGTTCGTCGCGCCGATCGCCAGCTCGGCGGCGGCCGCGCTCAGCAGCGTCGGGCAGTGCAGGTGCGCCGCGCAGCGCGGGTCGGAGACGTCGACGCCGTGGGCGAGCACGTCGTCGCGCACCTGTCCGAGCAGCTCGCCGAGCGCGACGCCCTCCTCCGGACAGGGATCGATCGCCGCGATCGTGCGCGCCAGGGCGGCGGGGTCCGCGCCCGAGAAGGGACGCTCGCTGCCGCGGGCGCCGATGACGGCCTCCGCGACGGCCAGCGCGTGGACGCGCAGCTGCTCGTGGGACTCCGGCTGCGTCGTCAGGAACAACGGCTCCGTCACGGCGGCCGGCGCGATCATCGCGCCCGCGCCGCCGCGCTGCGCACCGCCGACCCGAAGGCCGTCGCGATGCGCTCGATCTGCTCGGGCGCGACGATGAGCGGCGGCAGGAAGCGCACGACCGCCCCGTCGCGGCCGCCGGTCTCGACGAGCACGCCCAGGTCGAGCATCGCGCGCTGCACCGCGGCGGCCAGCGCGCCGTCCGGCCGCGGCACGCCGTCGTGGTCGCAGCGCCGCGGATCGACGAGCTCGACGCCGACCATGAGCCCGCGGCCGCGCACCTCGGCGACGACGGCCAGCCCGTCGGTCTGCTCGCGCAGAAGCTCGACGAGGCGCGCCCCCATCGCGCCGGCGTGTGTCGCGAGGTCGTGCTCGGCGACATGGCGGATCGTCGCCGCGCCGGCGGCGAGGCCGAGCTGGTTGCCACGAAACGTCCCGGCGTGGGCGCCCGGCTCCCAGACGTCGAGCTCGGCGCGGTAGACGATCACCGCCAGCGGCTGGCCGCCGCCGATCGCCTTGGAGAGCACGAGCACGTCGGGGTCCAGGCCGATGCCGTCCGAGCCCCACAGCGCCCCGGTCCGCCCGAGCCCGGTCTGGACCTCGTCGGCGACGAGCACCGCGCCGGCCGCGGTCGCCGCCGCCCGCACCGCCGCCGCGAACGCGGGCGGGGCCGGGTGCACGCCGCCCTCGCCCTGGACGGGCTCGACGAGGATCGCGGCCGGCGGCAGGATGCCGCTGTGCGTGTCGTTCAGCGCCCAGCGCAGGGCCCGCGCGCAGAGCTCGGCGCCGCGCTCGCCGCCCGCGCCGAACGGGCAGCGGTAGGAGCTCGGAAACGGCAGGTGCTGCACGTCGGCGCCGAGCGCGCCGAGGGCGGCCTTCGGCGCGTGCGCGCCCGACAGCGCGAGCGCGCCCTGGGTCATGCCGTGGTAGGCGCCGCCGAAGGCGATCGCGCCGCTGCGCCCGGTGGCCGTGCGCGCGAGCTTCACGGCCGCCTCGACCGCGTCGGCGCCCGTGGGCCCGCAGAACTGGATCTTGCCGCCGCGCAGCGACGGCGGCAGCACGGCGAAGAGCGTCTCGACGAACGCGTCGCGCAGCGGGGTGGCGAGGTCGAGCGTCGTCAGCGGCACGCCGCTGTCGAGCGCGGCGCGCAGCGCGGCGACGACGACCGGGTGCGCGTGCCCGAGCGCGAGCGCGCCCGCGCCCGCCAGGCAGTCGAGGTACACCCGGCCGTCGGCGTCGCGGACCTGCATCCCCTCGCCTCCGGTGAGCACGATCGGCATGCGGCGTGAGTACGTGGTGGCCGCCGACTCGCGGCGTTGACGGCGGGCCGACCGAAGATCGCCCGGGTGCTCAGCGGAGGTCGCCGGCAGCGTCACGGACGCCAACCGTACCTCAATCGCGGGGTCAGGAGAGCTTGACGATCATGGTCTGGGCCGCTCACGGTTAGGGGAACCTAACACGCAACCCGACCTGTGCCGAGGGGTCTACTTGACGGCGCGCACGATGAGGCCGCGAGCGGCCTTGTCGGCGATGAGCTGCTCGGACGCGCTCTTGCCCGCCCCGAGCTTCACGGTCAGCAGCCCCGCCGCGGGCTGGACGTCGAGCACCGTGAGCTTCGCGCCGGGCACGAGACCCTGGTCGTAGTACCAGTGCAGCAGGTCGCCGTCGTGCTCGACGAGCCGCATGACCTCGCAGCGATCGCCGTTGCCCAGCTCCGCCAGCGACTGCAGATCGGCGTTCTCGGCGCGCTCGGCCTCGGGTGAGATCGGCCAGCCGTGCGGGCAACGATCGGGGAAGCCGAGGCGCTCGTTCATGCGCTCGATCATGTCCGGCGTGAACGCGTCGCTGAGCGCGTCGGCGTGCTCGTGCGCGCCACCGGCGCTGTAGCCGAGAAAGTCGGTGAGGAAGCGCTCGATGATGCGGTGGTTGCGGACGACCTGCTCGGCGCGAGCGGTGCCCTCCTTCGTGAAGACGAGCTCACGGCCGCGATCGCGCTGCAGCAGGCCGTCGTTGCCCAGGCGCTTGAGCATCTCGCCGACGGCCGCGCGCGAGACGCCGAGCATGTCCGCGACGCGCGCCGCGTTGGCCGGAGAGCCTTCGGCGGGCTGGTATTCCCCGATCGGCGACACGAGGAAGTAGATGGCCTCCAGATAGTCATCGACGGAGTGCCCGTGCGCGTGCGCCACGGCGCAGATGATAGTCCTCGGTCGCGCACGCGACCGAAGTCGCGAGCGGTGCACCGCCGCGGCCCGAGGACCCTCGTGATCGCGTTGCCGCCGTCGTGTCAAGGTCTCCGCCCCAAAGTGTTAGGGTCTCCTAACAGAGGCTACCAGGGTCGCCTGTTGCGAGCACCCTGGGCAGCCTGCTTATCCGCAGATCGGGAGGAACACACAAGCGATGAGACTGCACGTCCGAAGCTGGGTCGCCATCGCCGGCGGATTGCTGGCCGTCGCCGTCGCCGTCGCCGCACCGGCGCAGGCCGGCAGCCTCACGACGACGAACGCCTGCCTGTACAGCGTCAACGGCGAGTACCGCGACCAGGCCGTGAAGCTCAGCGGAGTCGGCTCGCCGCGCGACGTCGCGGCCGGCGCGACGGCGACGCTGTCGGGCGCCTCGATCACCGCGGCGCTGCCGGCCTCGCTGCCGAAGACCGGCTACGACCTCGGCATCTTCAAGGCGGGCCTGAACCAGATCCCCTCGCGCGTCTGGCTGGCGATCGCCGCCGCTCACGCAACGCCGGCGACGCAGGTCCGCGAGCTCAGCGTGACCGCCTCGACGACGATCAAGGTCAACGCCGCGGGCGCGTTCACCTCGGGCACGCCGATCGTCGTCACGATCCCGATCCCGAACACGACCTGGACGGCCGACGGAACGGGCCCGGTCGCCTTCTCGCAGGCCGGGCCGGGGACGCTGCCCAACCTGCCGGTCGGCCTCAACGACAGCCTCGTCGCAGTGAGCGGCAGCATCGTCGTCAAGCCCAAGCTCGCGAACCTGCGCTTCGTCATGGACTGCCAGCCCGGCAGCACCGCGGCGCCGTTCAAGGCGCTCACCCCCGCGGTGGCGGCGCCATTCGCCGGGCTCGAAGCCGACGCCCCCGTCGTCGCGGGCAAGCCGAAGGCGCGCATCGCCTCGACGAAGCTCAAGGCGCTGGCTGCGCGCGTGGGCGTATCGATCGCCTGCCCGGCCGGATCCGACGCGTGCCGCGGCCGGGTCTCACTGCGCTCGGCGCCGACGCTGCGCGGCCGGATCCTGACCCTGGCGAAGCCGGCGACCTACACCGTCGCGGCGGGCACCGCGAAAACCGTCCGGCTGACCCTGAACCCGATCGCGCGCAAGCGGCTGGCCGAGCGCCGCACGCTGCGCACGCGCGTGATCCTGACCCCCGCGTCGGGCGTGCCCGTCAGGCGCGACCTGACCCTGCTGCGATGAGGAGCAAGACGATGCTGAGACACGTACTTCGCGCGAGCCTGCTGGCGACGCTCGTCACCGGGCTGCTCGTGCCGGTGGCGCACGCCGCCCCGAAGCGGATCGTGGCGCTCGAGTGGGACGCCATCGAGAACCTCCGCGCGCTCGGCATGAAGCCGGTCGGCGCGGCCGACCTCGGCGGCTACCGGACGTACGTGTCGATCGGCCTGCCGGGTGGGATCACCGACGTCGGCCGCCGCCAGGAACCGAGCCTCGAGCGGATCGCCAACCTGGAGCCCGACCTCATCGTCGTGCCCGGCTACCGCTCCGGCTCGAGCCTGAAGACGCTGCGCAAGATCGCCAAGGTGCTCGTGACGAACCCGTACCCGGGCAGCACCGCCGACGGCGCGCAGTTCGACGCGATGGTCAAGGACTTCCGCGCGCTGGGCAAGGCGGTCGGCAAGCCCAAGGGCGCCGAGGCCGCACTGCGCGACATGAGCCGGACGTTCTCGAGCCTGCGCAAGCGCCTGAGCGGCGCCGACCGCGGCGGCACGCGCGTGACGATCGCCACGCCGGGCGGCACCTCGAGCTCGCCCGCCGTGCGCTTGTTCACGGACAACTCGGCAGCGGCGGAGATCGTGCGCCGCCTGGGGTTGAGGAACGCGTGGACGGCGTCGGCCGGGCGCTACGGCTTCTCCACGGCGGGCGTCGAGGCCCTGCGCAAGGTGCAGAGCGGCTGGCTGGTGTTCGTCTATCCCGGCGAGCTGGC